>NZ_JARZAJ010000004.1 GCF_029892105.1 Kitasatospora sp. GP82
GTCGACGGATCCGGCGCCTCCCCGGCCTTCTCGAACTCCACACCCTTGTGGATCAGGAGCGTGGCGTCACCGCCGTCGTCCAGGATCATGTTCGGGGTCTGACCGTCCGGCCAGGTCAGCGCCTGCTCGGTGCACCACCAGTACTCCTCCAGCGTCTCGCCCTTCCAGGCGAACACCGGCACACCCCGCGGGTCCTCGGGCGTACCCTCCGCGCCGACCGCGATCGCGGCGGCCGCGTGGTCCTGGGTGGAGAAGATGTTGCACGAGCACCAGCGCACCTCGGCACCCAGCGCCGTCAGCGTCTCGATCAGCACCGCCGTCTGCACCGTCATGTGCAGCGAACCCGTGATCCGCGCACCCGCCAACGGCTGCGACGCCGCGTACTCCTTGCGAATCGACATCAGACCGGGCATCTCGTGCTCGGCCAGCTGGATCTCCTTACGCCCGAAAGGCGCCAGGGAGAGATCGGCAACCTTGAAGTCACCGGTGATGTTCGACGACATGCGTCTCGCTCCTCGCTGCGTGGGATTGCGCGTAGACGGAGGTCTCGCGCACAGGTCAGGCTTTCGGGTGTGCTCGGCGGCAGAGTGCCCGACGGCTCGGCGCTCTGCTGCAGCACAATCCGTCGGAGGACCTCTCTCCCTCGACCGGTACGCGCGGTGCGAAGACCGCGCCCCCGAATCGACCGCCATCAGCAGCGACGTTTGGCTCTGGGGACGAATCTACACCGACGGCCCGTCCGGGAGGGATCGGTAAGGACGGATTCGGTCAGTGCTCACCGGGCCCGGGACCACCGGGTGTGGCCTCGGGGTCGGGGCCCGCGGCGGCCTTCTCCGCGCTGTAGATGTCCGGTTCCAGGTAGATCGCACGGGCGATCGGGACGGCCCGGCGGACCCGGGCCTCGGCGGCGTCGATGGCCTCGGCGACCTGGGAGGCGCTGTCCTGGGCGTTGACCCCGATCTTCGCCGCGACCAGCAGTTCCTCCGGGCCCAGGTGCAGGGTGCGCATGTGGATCACCCCGGTGACGGAGTCGTGGTCCACCAGCGCGTCGTGGATCCGTCCGACCACCGCCCTGTCGGCCGACTCGCCGATCAGCAGCGACTTGGTCTCCAGGGCCAGGACGATCGCGATGACCACCAGCAGCAGGCCGATGCACAGGGTGCCGACACCGTCCCAGATCCCGTCTCCGGTGACGACGGTCAGGCCGACGCCGAGCAGGGCGAGCACCAGGCCGATCAGCGCGCCGGTGTCCTCCAGCAGCACCACGGGCAGCTCGGGAGCCTTGGCACGGCGGATGTACTGGGGCCAGCTCTGCGTCCCCTTGGTCGAGGAAGCCTCCCGATAGGCCGTCAGGAAGGACCAGCCCTCCATCAGGATCGCGAACACCAGGACACCGACGGCCCAGGGCCAGCCCTCCAGCTCGTGCGGCTCCTTGATCTTCTCGTAGCCCTCGTAGCAGGCGAAGAGACCACCGACGCTGAACAGCACGATGGCGACCAGGAAGCCGTAGATGTACCGCTCGCGGCCGTAGCCGAAGGGGTGCTCCCGGTCCGCCGCACGGGCGGCCCGCTTGCCGCCGATCAGCAGCAGCACCTGGTTGCCCGAGTCGGCCACCGAGTGGACTCCCTCGGCGAGCATCGACGAGGAGCCGGTGAAGGCGAAGACGGTGAACTTGCCCACCGCGATCGCCAGGTTCGCGGACAGTGCCGCGACCAGTGCCTTGGTACCGCCTTCGGTGCTCATGCTCGGCTCAGGTTCTCCCTCCGACCGGGCCGCTGCCCCGGCCAACGCTCGGTCCGACGACCGCACACAGTATCCCGAGGCGGCGTCAGGAGCCGGGGCCGACCGCGATGAGAACACTCCACAGGCCGAACGGCGCTCAGCCGGAGGACGAGGCCAGACCCAGGTAGACGGCGGCGAAATCGGTCACCGCGATCAGCTCGCAGAGTGCCTGGAGCGGGTCCTGCCGGCTGCTGGTCTGCTCGGTGAGCCGTACCTCGTGCGCCTCGGCAAGGCGGTGGGCACGGGAGACGCTGTGGCCGCCCGGCGACACCTCGGCGCCCTGCTCGCCCTCGCCGGCCGAGTCCGACGGGGCCTGACGCAGCAGCAGCACCTGGAGCTGGAGCGGGTCGGGCTCCTCGACCCGGTCGCGGAAGAAGTCGTCCGGATCGGCGGCGGCGGAGGCCAGCTGGCCCACGAACATCCCACGGTGGGCCGTGATCACCCCGGGCAGCAGGCCGGTGAGCGCGGGGCGCCCGGCCCACTCGGCCAGCATCGCGGCGAAGCGTTCGGCGGCAGCACCGGCCACCGGCCCCTCGGCCCAGAGCAGCGGGACGGTACCGGCGATCCGGACCGCCAGCTCCTTGGCCGGGTTGAGGTAGAAAGCGGCGTCCGGGCGGCAGCGGACGGCGACCTCGTCCAGCCGATCGGCGGTGGCCTCCAGCGAGCCCGGGGACAGCTGGGTGGCCCCGACCTTCTCGGTGAGGGCGAGCAGCGGCGCGAGGAAGGCCCAGAACGCGCCCGGGTCCTCGGCGGGGAGATCGGGCTCCTGGCGCTCGTCCGCCCAGCGGCGCTCCTCCTCCGCCACGGCGGGCGACGCGGCCGGGACGAACGGCAGCGGCAGGCCACGCACCTGGAGGGCGGCCTCGGCCAGCAGGCTCTGGGCCGGGGCGAGCACGACGATGGCGCAGCCGCGCGCGTACGCCTGCTCGGCGATGCTGATCAGACCCTGCTCACTGCCCTCGGCGGAGGCGATGACCACCAGGTCGAACGGGCCCGCCCAGCCCGGCAGCTGCCAGACCAGACCGGCCGTGAAGGCCGCAGGTCCGAAATCGCCCCGCTCGACCGGTGCCGCGTCGGACGGTGCCAGCGGGAGGACCTGGCAGCCGGTGACGGCCAGTGCGGCCAGTGCCGCCCCTGCGGCCAGTGCACTGCCGTGGCCTGCCACCAGCACGGTGCGCGGGCGTCCGTCGGGCCGCAGCTCGGCGAGACCGGCCGCGTCGGCCAGTCGCAGCGCGGTGCGGATCCGGGCGCCCGCTCCGGCCAGGGCCAGCAGGGCGTGGTCGCGGTCGGCGCGCTGGAGGGCGGCCGGGTCGTCGAGCAGGCTGTCGTCGAACATGCGGCTGGCCTCCCAGTGGGCCTCACATCGGGCGGGGTGTCAGGAGGGGTGGCGGGCCTCGTCCACCAGCAGGACCGGGATGCCCTCGCGGACCGGGTAGACCAGACCGCAGCTCTCACCGGTGCAGCGCAGCTCGTGCTCGTCGTCCTGACCGGACTCGACGAGCGCGGAGTGGCACTCGGGGCAGACCAGGATCTCCAGCAGGAAGGACGGCAGGCTCATGGTCGTTCGGCTCCACGTTCGTCGGAAAGCGCAGTTCTCGGGAAACCCGGTCGTGCGGGGTCGGTACGGCAGACTGCCCCGGCCGGTAGCAACACTACCGGCCGGGGCACCCGCGAGGTCATGGCCTCGCGTCTGATCGGACCCGCACGCTCGGACGCGGGCCCTCGCTCAGGCGCGGGCGATGGCGAGCACGGCGTCGCGGACCTCGGCCATCTTCGCCGGGTCCTTCGCCTCGACGTTCAGGCGCAGCAGGGGCTCGGTGTTGGAGGGGCGGAGGTTGAACCACCAGTCGGCGCCGGCGATGGTCAGCCCGTCGAGCTCGTCCACGCTCACACCCTCCAGGTTCGCGAACGCGGCGCGGACGGCCTCGGTACGGCCCGCCTGGTCGCCCACGGTGGAGTTGATCTCTCCGGAGGCCGCGTACCGGTCGTACTCGGCCGTCAGCTCGGAGAGGGTGTCCTTCTGCCCGCCGAGGGCGGCCAGGACGTGCAGGGCGGCGAGCATGCCGGTGTCCGCCCGCCAGAAGTCCCGGAAGTAGTAGTGCGCGGAGTGCTCGCCACCGAAGACCGCGTCGGTGACGGCCATCTCCTGCTTGATGAAGGAGTGGCCGACCCGGGTGCGGACCGGGTTGCCGCCGAGGGTGTGCACGACGTCGGGCACGGTCCAGGAGGTGATCAGGTTGTGGATGACGGTGGGCCGCTCCTCGCCCGCCGCCCTGGCGCGGGCGATCTCCCGGGCGGCGACCAGCGCGGTGATCGCGGACGGGGAGACCGGCTCGCCGCGCTCGTCGACCACGAAGCAGCGGTCGGCGTCACCGTCGAAGGCCAGGCCCAGGTCGGCACCGACCTCGACCACCTTGGCCTGGAGGTCCACCAGGTTCTTGGGGTCGAGCGGGTTCGCCTCGTGGTTGGGGAAGGTGCCGTCGAGCTCGAAGTAGAGCGGGACCAGGTCGATCGGCAGGCCCGAGAACACGGTCGGGACGGTGTGCCCGCCCATACCGTTGCCCGCGTCCACGACCACCTTGAGCGGCCTGATCGTGGCCAGGTCGACCAGCGACAGCAGGTGGTCGGCGTACCCCCGCAGGGTGTCCTGGGCGGACAGCCCACCCGGCGTCACCTCGCGCGGCGGGATGGCGACGGAGCCGTCCTCCTCCGACCAGGACTCGACCAGCTCGCGGATCTCGGCCAGGCCGGTGTCCTGCCCCACCGGGGCGGCACCCGCCCGGCAGAGCTTGATCCCGTTGTACTGCGCCGGGTTGTGCGAGGCGGTGAACATCGCCCCGGGCAGGTCCATCGAGCCCGACGCGTAGTAGAGCTGGTCCGTCGAGCAGAGCCCGATCTCGACCACGTCCGCCCCGTACGCGGCGGCGCCCTCGGCGAAGGCCCGCGTCAGCGAGGGCGAGGACGGCCGCATGTCGTGCCCCACCACCACCGCCGACGCACCGGTCACCTGCACGAACGCCGCACCGAACGCCCGCGACAGGGACTCGTCCCACTGGTCCGGCACCACACCCCGGACGTCGTACGCCTTCACCAGCTGCTTCAGGTCACGCACAACCGCTCCACCAAGATGTTGGGTACTTCGACGTACGGCAGCGTACCGGGCCGGGGAGGGGTGAAAGTGAACTCCGCCGGACGGGCATCGGTCGCCCGCGCCGGATCGTCCGTCAGATGTCCGTCGGCTGCCCGCCAGTTGCCCGTCAGTTGTCCGGGGAACCCCGTCAGCTGTCCGGGGAACGCAGCACCCGGAGGTGGCCTCGGCGGCCGATCTCGGTCGGGTCACCTTCGGGGCCACGGCCTTGACGGGGCGTGCGCTCCTGCGGCCTGGCGGCCTCGCGGACGGCGTTGGCGAGGGCTTCGAGGTCGTCGCTGGTACGGCGGAGCGGACCGGCGTCGGCCGCGAGGCGGACAACCTCCCAGCCGCGCGGGGCGGTGAGGCGCTCGGCGTGCTCGGCGCACAGGTCGTAGCAGTGCGGCTCGGCGTAGGTGGCCAGCGGGCCGAGGACGGCAGTGGAGTCCGCATAGACGTACGTCAGCGTCGCGACGGCCGGACGGCCGCACGCGGTCCGCGAACAACGACGTACAGAGCTCACGAGGGTGGACGGTACAGCACTCCTGACCGGGCCGCGAAGACCCTCCCCCTGCCGAGGGTCTCGTGTCGCCGACGCAAGGCCGTCGAGATGGTCCACTTCCGGGCGCGAGAGGACTACGCTCAGTATTGATATGGACAGCTCCGCACACCGTTCATCGGCAGAGCCGACAGGCCCGTCCCGGCGCTCAGGGCATCGTGACCGGCACGGACGCGGCCTGCGCGGGCCGCTGGCACCGCCTCAGGTGCCGATCTCGCTCACCCGCTCCGAGTTGTTCGACGACTATGTGCGCGAGTCGGTGGAACGGCTGGAGCGGCGCTGGCCCCAGCTGGTGGACGTGGAGTTCGCCGTCCAGGAGGTGCCGCTGCCCGAGCCGGGCGTGCCCGACCCCGACAGTGTGCCGCTCGGGCGGCTGATCACGGCGAAGCAGGGCCGCAAGAGCCGGATCGTGATCTACCGCCGCCCGGTGGAGATCCGCGCCAAGACCCGCGACGAACGGGCGGCTCTGGTGCACGAGATCCTCATCGAACAGGTGGCCGATCTGCTCGGACTCTCACCCGACGCGATCGACCCCCGCTACGACGAGGACTAGTGCCTGACCTTCTGGGGCGAGGGCGAGCCATCTTTTAGGGGCAAGGGGTAACCCCCACAGGGGCGCGGGGCTGTGCCTGAGAGGTTGAGCCCGAAGGGCTGGTTCGGCTGTCAGGGGTGGATCAGGACGGCCGGGTCCTGGTCGGCGTGCGGCACCTGGACGGTGCTGTGGTCATCGCTGAGCGCCTGGATGGTGAACATCGGGATGTCCTTGGTGTTCACCGCGAGCATCCGGGCAGCCACCACCGGGCCGCCCGAGACGGTCTCCACGGTAAGTCCGAAGACACCGTTCAGGCCGCCCGGCTCCGGCGCCGGGAGGCCGACCGTCGCTCCGGCCGCGATCTGGACCTCCTTGGTCACCGGTGTGCCACCGGCGCTACCGGCCGAGGACGTCAGCCGTACGGTGGCCGCATCGCCGGTCGAGGTGAGGTAGACGGTGGACGCACCGGCCCGGTTGTCGGCGATGCTCGCCCGTTTGCCGACGGGGTTGCTGCCGCTGATCCAGGCGTAGTCCGACTTGCCGTTCTGGGTGCGGTCGATCCGCAGCGCGGCCACCACCGGGGTCGGATGCGCGGGGTCGCTCGGGGACAGCCGCAGCGCGCCGACCTCGCCCCGGGTGATCTGGTTCAGATCGGCGATGTTGACCATGCCCGCCTTGATGTGGATGGTCTCGTGTCCGGCCGGGGTGAACCAGCCGTTCTTGCCGGAGATCTGGATCTTGAGGTCCGCGTCGTCGTCCCCGGGGGCCACGACCACCAGGTGCGCCGAGGGGGCATCGGCGGGCAGGCCAGGCAGCACCTGGGTGGCGGCCGGGTCGGCGGATGCCGGTACGTAGTCGGCGCCCTTGGCCTCGTCGATGGTGTGCAGGGCGGCGGCCACCCGGCCGCTGCGGGCGACCACCTGGACGGCGAGGTCCTTGACCTGGTCCTTGACGAGTGAGGCGACCCGCAACGACTGCGTGCTGTTGGCCGCGACGGTGAGCCCGGTCGCGGCGTCCACCTCGATCGGGCCCTTGTCGCCGTAGAACTTCAGGTCCACCACGGCCGGGGTCGAGTCGGCGTTGACCAGGTTCACGTAGTCGGTCCGGGAGCTCAGCGTGCTGGCCCCGGCGAACCAGAAGCCGGTGCCCGCCGGGGCGCAGCCGATGCCCGACAGGCCCGCGGTGCGGGAGTCGGTGACGGTGGTGGTCTGACTGACCGTGAAGCCGGGCGCGTACGCGCCGCCGGCCACGGCCGTGGTGCCGGGCGGGGTGTCACCGGTGGCCGCATTGCCGGTCACCGGGACACCGACCTTGCCCAGCGAGAGCCGGGCACCGCCGGGTGCGCCCGAGGCGGCGGCGGACGGGCTCGCCGAGGGGTCGCCCGACGGCGCGGCGGACGGCGTACCCGACTGGCTGCCGACGTCCGTGACCGTGGCGGAGCCACCGCTCGCGGAGCCCGCCGAGCCGCCCGCCGGGGTGAACATGGTCAGGTCGGTGCTGCCGGTGACGCCCTGGAAGGGCTGCGGGCAGACCAAGGAGGTGCGCTCGACCTGCGCGGTGGTCGAGCTGCCCCCGCCACCGGTGGCGGCCGGGGCGAGCGGCGGGCGCAGCTCGGCGATCCCGAAGGCGGCGGCGAGCACGGCCGCCGCCGCCAGCAGGGAGATGCCGGTGCGCGGGCCGCCCCCGGAGGACGGCCTGCCGGTGGCGGGCTGCTCCACCGCCGGCTCTGCCCCGGACGGGCCGGGCTTGGCGGACTTGCCGAAGGACGGCTTCTTCAGGCCGGGGGCCTTGAGGCTGGGCTTCTTCATGAGCGCGGGTCAGCTCCCCGTTCCGTTGTGGTGCGGGTGACCACCGGTGCCGTAAGGGTTGTTGGGGTCGAACTCGGCCTGGGGGTCGTAGTAGGTCTCGGGCTGCTGTTGTCCCGGCACCCAGGGCTGCTGCTGTTCGGCCTCCGGGTAGCCCTGGTACTGCTCGTAGCCGTACTGCTGGGCGTAGGGGTCCGAGTACTGCGGCTGGACACCGGTGCCCTGGTCGGCGTACGGCTGCTGGCCGTACTGCACCCCGGCGGGCTGGCCGTACTGGTCCCAGGTGTACGGGTCGGCCTGGCTGTACGGGTCGGCCTGCTGGTACTGGTCCTGGGCGTACTGCTCCGGCGTGTACCGGCCCTGGTGCGGGTCGGCGGGGGCTGCGGGCTCGGCCTCGCCGTGGGGCTGGTCCGGGACGGACCCCGCGTACACCCCGGCCTCCGGCTCGGTGCCCTCGCCCTCGCCGCGTTCGGCGAGGCGGCGGGCGCGGCGGCTGCCCGGGAGGGGAGCCTGGGCCTGCGTGGCGGCGGCCAGCGCCTGGGCGGCGACCACCTCGTCGGGCAGGTCGTCGTCGTTGTGGTTGCGGCGCCCCGGCAGGGCGAGCACCAGGACGGTGGTGCCGAGCAGCAGCTGCAGCCAGATCCAGCCGTCGTGCAGCAGGCCGCTGTCGCGGGTGACCTCGAGGCGGCCGCCCTGGGCCGGGAGCTTGAAGCCCTGCGCCCAGTCGTCCACGGTGACGCGTTCGAGGGCGGTGCCGTCGAGGGTCGCCTGCCAGTTGGGGTCGGCGCTCTCGGCGAGGCGCAGCACCCGGCCGTCCGGGCCGGCCTGGATGGTGGTGTCGATGTCGTGGGCCCCGGAGGGGACGGAGACGGGTGCGCCCTTGGGTCTGATGATCACGGCCCTGGTGGTCGGGGCGCCGGTGACCTGCCAGAGGGCGACGCCGTTGTCCTCGCTGAGCTTGACCAGGCCGGGGGTGCTGTCGAGGACGTCCCTGGCCTTGTCGGTCAGCGGGTCCTTGGTCTCGACGTACCCGATCGCGTACCCGCCGAGGGCCTTGGCCTGCTCGCCGCCGGATCCGGCGAGGAGCTGGCCGACCAGCTTGGTCAGGTCGTCCTTGGCGGTGTCGCCGGTGTCCACCGTGCCCTCGGCCTGACCGAGGGTCAGCCCGGCGCCGCGGACCAGCGTGTAGCGGATGGCGGTGCCGTCCGGCGCGCCGTTGAGGACCAGGGTGCGGGGGCGGTCGGTGGTGGCGGCCTCCTCCGCGATGAAGGCGGGGACCTGGGTGGCGTCACCACGGCGCAGGGGCCAGTCGGCGCCGACCGTGCACCACCACAGGGCGGTGCCCAGCGGGGCGAGCACGGCGGCGGCCAGGACCAGTGCGGCGACCGGCTGGCGCCAGCCGAAGGCGATGCCGGAGACACGGGCGTTGGCGCCGTCGGCGCCGATCGCGGCGGCGGCCAGCAGGGCGACGCCGGTGAGCAGGGTGGCGGACCCGGCCCAGGCCGCGGTGGCGGTGCCCCCGGAGGCGGGGGTGACGGCGGTGGCCGCGACCACGACGCTGAAGAGCAGTCCGGCCCCGGCCGCGCCCCAGGCCGCGAGGACGGCCCGGCGGCGGTCCGCGCGCAGCAGGGCAGCGAGGGCCGCGAGGACGACACCGGCGGAGAGCCAGACCGGCGGGACCCCGTTGCCGCCGGGGTTGACCAGGATCAGGCCGAGCGGGGTCGCGGCGCGCCCGTTGAAGCCGGGCAGGCCGGCCTCCAGCAGCAGTCGGGAGGGGTGCGTCAGCACCTGGACCGACCAGGGTGCGAGCACCAGCACGGGCACTCCGAGGACGACCAGTACCCGCAGCCCCAGCAGGCGCAGCGCCGACAGACCCGAGCCGAAGGCACCGCCGCGCAGTACGGCGTGCAGCAGTGCGGCGAGGCTGAGCGGGACGGCGATGGCCCAGGTGAGCGGGACGAAGGCGGTGCTGATGGTGAGCATCAGCACCGTCGTCCAGGCACTGCGCCACCCGGGGCGGCCGCCGCGCGCGGCGGTCTCGGTACGGATGCCGAGTCCGGCGGTGACGGCGGCGGCACGGGCCAGCGGCGGAAGCAGGATGGCGAGGACGGCGGTGCCGATCCGGCCCTGGGCGAGGGCGCCGGTGGCGGCGGGCAGCAGCGCATAGCTGGCGCTGGCCCAGGCGCGCACCATCTTGGACTCGATCAGCGGGCGGGAGACCAGGTAGGCGCTGACGGCGGCGAGCGGGATGGAGAGCACCACGAGCAGGGTGATCGCCAGGTTCGCGTGGTCGAAGAGCAGCCAGGAGAGCACCGAGAGCACGGCGAGGTACGGCGGTGCGGTGGCGGTGGAGCCCGTCCCGACGGGGTGCCAGGAGTCGGCGTACATGTTCCACAGCCCTGACGCCCCGTCCGCTGCGGGCAGCAGGGCGCCGCCGAGCAGGCTGCCGCTGCCGAGCAGATTGCGGCAGGCGATCAGGGCGAAGACCAGCAGGGCGGTGAAGAGCAGCGGCGCGGGGCGCCTGGCCAGCTTCTTGAGCAGGGCGAACTGCTCGACCACCAGGTCGTCGGTGTCGTCGTCGCCCGGCCCCGACTCGACGGAGCCGTGCCGGCCTGCGCCGGAGTCGTCGCTTCCGCCGATACCGAGGGAGCTGATGGCCTGTTCGACGGCGAGGCGGGCGGTCGCGCCGGGGGCCGGGAAGAGGGTGCGGTCGTCGAGGGCGTCTCCGGCCCTGGTCCGTTTGCGCTGTTTGCGGGCGGTCATCACCCGTGGCAGCCGCACCAGTTCGTGGCCTAGGCCGGCGAGTTCGTCGAACGCCTGGCGGGGGTCCTTGCCGACCAGGTTGGCGAGCACCCGCAGCAGGGTGGCGACCACCAGCCGGAGCAGGACGTACGGGAGCAGTACGCCCTTGGAGTTGGCGAGCAGGGTGTAGACGGCGCCGGCCTTGTCGACCCGGTGCGGGTGGGCCGGGCCGCAGTCGATGGCGCGGCGTTCGCGGCTGGCGGCCTCGGCGTGCCGCAGGATGGCGTCGGGGGCGACCACCACGCGGTGTCCTGCGGCGTTGACCCGCCAGCAGAAGTCGGTGTCGTCGCGCATCAGCGGCAGGGCCTTGTCGAAGCCGCCGAGCTCCTCGAAGACGTCGCGGCGGACCAGCATGCCCGCGGTGGAGACGGCGAGCACCGGACGGACCTGGTCGTGCTGGCCCTGGTCCTGCTCACGCCGGTCGAGTCCGGTCCAGCGGCGCCCGGAGCGGGCGATGCTGACGCCGACCTCCAGCAGCTGCCTGCGGTCGTACCAGCTGCGCAGCTTGGGTCCGACGACGGCGGCGGTGGGGGTGGAGTCCGCGACCTGGAGCAGGCGGCGCAGGGCGTCGGTCTGCGGTTCGCAGTCGTCGTGCAGCAGCCAGAGCCACTCGATCGGGCGAGTCTCGCGCGGCCCGCCCCGGCCCAGGTCGTCCTCGGTGCCGAGCGGGTCGCCGAAGTCGTCCCAGCCACCGGTGACCGGGTCGTAGCCGGACGGGTCGAGGCTGTAGGGGAGGTCCTCCGGCCTCAGGGGCGCACTGCCTGCGACGGCCTGGCCGACGGCGGTGCCGAAACCCGCGCGCCGGCCGAGGACCAGCGGGCCGCTCTCGGGCAGCCAGTCGGCGAGGGTGTCCTGCAGCAGCTGTGGCGAGGAGTCGGTCGAGCCGGTGTCGACGGCGAGGATGCGCTGCACCTGGCGGTCCTGGCCGAGCAGGCCGGCCAGCGCCTGCGGGAGCCAGCGGGCCCCGTCGTGCGAGACGATCACGGCGGTGACCAGGTGGCGCGGGTACGCGGGCGGCCTGGCGGCGGAGAAGCCGCTCTGGTGGCTGTAGACGGTCATCGAGTGCGCGGGCCCCAAGTTTTCAGTGGACGCAGTCAGTGGACGCAGCCAGTGGACGGCAGGTGGTGTGCGATGCCGTCCGGTGGCGTGGAGACGGAGAGCGGGCGGCGGCGCGCAGGCCGAATGCGAGACATCCGGATGGCGCACCACACTAACGGCTCCCGATGCCCGGGTTGCTCCCGGAGTGCGTGGAGAAGGTGGTCCGGGAATGCGAAAGCGCCCCACCGTCCCGGTGAGGCGCTGGCACAGCTGCTGCGGTGGACCCGGCTGGTTCAGAGGGTCGCGGCGATGGTGATGGGGCCGTGGTGTGCGGTGCGGTCAGACCGCGCTCTTCTTGAGCCGACGGCGCTCACGCTCGGAGAGGCCACCCCAGATTCCGAAACGCTCGTCATTTGCGAGGGCGTATTCGAGGCACTCGGAACGGACCTCGCAGGCGAGGCAGACCTTCTTGGCCTCGCGGGTGGAGCCGCCCTTCTCCGGAAAGAAGGACTCCGGATCGGTCTGGGCGCACAACGCGCGCTCCTGCCAGCCGAGTTCCTCTTCGTCCTCTTCGATGCCCGCACCGATCAACAGCTCAAAGAGCTCGCTCATTTGGCGCGCCTCCTCTGCCCCTTTTGGCGTCCCCGTGGTGTTGCCGTTGCCTGGAGCGGCGGAACGACACGAGTGAAATTACATGTGCGTCACTCTGGCCCAGTCAAGCCGAGCTCTGGTATTGGGCCAAGGATTCACTCCCCGGAACCAAGGCACTACGACAAGTGTACATATCCGGACATTCAGGACCTATCGTGCCGATCCCCGCCAAACGCCCGGAACCGCCCGCCCGCTGACTTGCAGTCAACACGGATCACGTCGAACCTGACCACCCCCTGAACGGGGGGACGTCCGGGGCATGGGCTCCGGTTGCCGGGTCATTCGGCTGCCTTCCCGGCGATCTTCGCATTGAAACCGAGAGGGTGATTTATCACCCCATCCGGTGGTTCGTAGATGATCTGTCCTAAATGTCGGTCGGCTCGGGTTGACACTGCCGCCCCTCCTGCGGTCTCCTTGCTCCCATGTCAGAGTTCGCCACCCACCGGAGCACCCGCCAGGCGTCGCTTCGTCGTGCCGTGAACTCGCTCTGTTGTCGCCTCTGTTCCTGCTGTATCTAGGCGCACGCGTCCCACCGCGCGCCGCCCAGCACGAGCATCGAGGCCGACCGCGCGACGACAGTCCCCCTGAATCTCCGCGGATCCGGCTGATCCCCAGACCATCGACCAGCCGCCCGAGGAACCCACCGTGCGAATGCCGCGCATCCGCAAGCGCAACCGAGACCGCAGCAAGCTCGCCCGCCGCCACCCCGTCCGGATCGCCCAGCCCCGCCGCCCGGACACCCCCCGTCAGCACGAGGCGCACAGCACCTCCTGGGCCGACGGCCTGAGCGACGTCTCCATCGCGGGCGACCCGCTCGCCTTTCCGCACCTCGCCCGCACCGACCTGCCGCGGCACCCCACCACGGTGGCCGGGTACGCGCAGCTCGTCCGCGAGATCGCCGCCGACCGCGACCGCTGGGCGCCGCTGGTCCGGTACGACGCCCTCACCCGCTGGTACGCCCGGCTGGAGACCGGACCCGGGTACGAGGTCTGGCTGCTCAGCTGGCTGCCGGGACAGGGCAGCGGCTTCCACGACCACGGCCAGTCCTCCGGCGTGATGACGGTCGTTCAGGGCGAACTCGTCGAGCGCTCCCTCACCCACGCGGGCGAGGGAGCTCGCAGCCTCCGCCCCGGCGGGCAGCGGGTCTTCTCCTCCGGCTATCTGCACGAGGTCGTCAACGCCTCGCTGGAACCGGCCGTCAGCATCCACCTCTACTCGCCGGGCCTGGTCGAGATGAACCAGTACGCCGAAACCCCCGCCCCGGAGAAGCAGCCCGAGACCAGGTAGGCCCGGCTGCTGAGCCCAGAGGCGCTCTTTCAGGGGCGCGAGCGGTCTTCAGGGCCGCGGGACTCTGTGGCGATTGCATGGTCGCCGCCAGAGGCAGAGATGCGGTGGTGCGTCAGGGGGCCTGGCAGGATGGGGCCATGCGCATCGTGGCACTGGCAGGCGGGATCGGTGGGGCGCGCTTTCTGCGCGGGCTGAAGGCGGCCGTCGCCCCCGGGGACGAGATCACCGTCATCGGCAACACCGGCGACGACATCCACCTCTACGGTCTGAAGGTCTGCCCCGACCTCGACACCGTGATGTACACCCTCGGCGGTGGCATTCACGAGGAACAGGGCTGGGGCCGGACCGACGAGACCTGGTCGATCAAGGCCGAGATGAAGGAGTACGGCATCGGGCCCGAGTGGTTCGGCCTCGGCGACCGGGACTTCGCGACCCACCTGGTGCGCAGTCAGATGCTCACCGCCGGCTACACCCTGAGCCAGGTCACCGAGGCACTGTGCGTCCGCTGGAAGCCCGGCGTACGGCTGCTGCCGATGAGTGACGACCGGGTCGAGACGCATGTGCGGATCACCGACGAGGCGGGAACCCGGGCGATCCACTTCCAGGAGTACTGGGTCAGGCTGCACGCCGCCGTGGATGCCGAGGCGATCGTCCCGGTCGGTGCCGACACCGCCAAGCCCGCGCCCGGTGTGCTCGACGCCATCGCGGCGGCGGACGTGATCCTCTTCCCGCCGTCCAACCCGGTGGTCAGCATCGGCACCATCCTCGCCGTCCCCGGCATCCGGGCGGCCGTCGCCTCGGCCGCCGCACCGGTGGTCGGCCTCTCCCCGATCATCGGCGGCGCCCCGGTGCGCGGCATGGCCGACAAGGTGCTCACGGCCGTCGGCGTGGAGACCACTGCGGAGGCGGTGGCCCGGCACTACGGCTCCGACCTGATCGACGGCTGGCTGGTGGACAGCGCGGACGCCGCGGCCGTCGAGGCCGTGGAGGCGGCCGGGATCACCTGCCGGGCAATCCCGCTGCTGATGACCGATGTCGAGGCGACGGCCGCGATGGCCCGCGCCGCGCTGGAGCTGGCCGAGCAGGTCCGCAGGTGATGCGGCTGCTGCCCGTGGCAGGCGTGCCCGAGATCGAGGCCGGTGCGGACCTGGCCGAACTGATCGCCAAGGCCGGGGAGTTCGAGGACGGCGACATCCTGCTGGTCACCTCCAAGGTGGTCAGCAAGGCCGAGGGCCGGATCCTGCGGGCCACCGACCGGGAGGCGGCGATCGACGCGGAGACCGTCCGGCTGGTCGCCCGGCGCGGTCCCGTCCGGATCGTGGAGAACCGCAACGGCCTGGTGATGGCCGCCGCCGGGGTGGACGCCTCCAACACCGCGCCAGGCACCGTCCTGCTGCTGCCCGAGGACCCGGATGCCTCCGCCCGCCAACTGCGCGCCCGAATCCAGAAGTTGACCGGCCGCCGGCTCGCAGTGGTGATCACCGACACCTTCGGCCGCCCCTGGCGCACCGGACTCACCGACGTCGCCATCGGCGCCGCCGGACTGCCCGTCCTGGACGACCACCGGGGCCGCACCGACAGCCACGGCAACGAGCTGGCGATGACCGTCACCGCCACCGCCGACGAACTCGCCGCCGCCGCCGACCTGGTGAAGGGCAAGGCCACCGGCACCCCGGTCGCCGTGGTCCGGGGTCTGGGCCATCTGGTCACCGCCGAGGATGGCGAGGGCGCCCGGCCCCTCATCCGCGCGGCCGCCGACGACATGTTCCGGCTCGGCACCTCGGAGGCAGTCCGCGAGGCCGTGACGCTCCGGCGGACCATCCGCTCGTTCACCGCGGAGCCGGTCGACCCCCAAGCGGTGCGCCGCGCGGTGGCCGCCGCCGTCACCGCACCCGCACCGCACCACACCACGCCCTGGCGCTTCGTCCTGCTGGAGACGCCCGGGGCTCGGGAGCGGCTGCTGGACTCGATGCTCGCCGCCTGGCAGCACGACCTGCGCGAACTCGACGGCTGGGACGAGGAGAAGATCGCCCGCCGGACCGCCAGGGGCGATGTGCTGCGCGCCGCGCCGTACCTGGTCGTCCCCTGTCTGGTGATGGACGGCTCGCACGACTACCCGGACGAGCGCAGGTCCACCGCCGAGCGCGAGATGTTCACCGTCGCGATCGGTGCCGCCGTGCAGAATCTGCTGGTCACCCTGGCCGGGGAGGGATACGGCTCGGCCTGGGTCTCGTCCACCATGTTCTGCCGCGACACCGTCCGCGCCGCCCTCGACCTGCCGCCCGGCTGGGATCCGATGGGAGCCGTCGCCGTCGGCCGCCCCGCCGAGGCACCGAGGGAGCGACCGGCCCGTACGGCGGACGGTTTTGTCACCGTTCGGTGATAACGGCCGGTCCTCGGACAGCCGCTGACTAGCGTGCCTGTCATGGCGCTACCGACCGAAGCACACCAGCTGACCAGTACCTTTCTCGACACGATCGACGCGGCCGCGCCCGGTCTGGTCGAAGGGCTCCATCTGCACGGCTCGCTCGGATTCGGCGAGTTCTTCCCCGGCCGCAGCGACGTGGACTTCGTGGCCGTCCTCTCACGGCGGCCCGACCGGACCGCGGTGGCGGCGCTCGCCGCCGCCCACCAGGAGGCGAGCCGCCGACACCCCAGGCCGCCCTTCGACGGTATCCACCTGCTCGCAGCGGATCTCAGTCGGCCACCGGCGGTGTGTCCGGACCTGCCCTGCGTACTGGAGGGGGTCTTCGCCGAGACCGGACGGTCCGGCGTCAACCCGGTCACCTGGCACGAACTCGCCCGGCACTCGGTCCCCGTACGCGGCAGCCGGCTCACCGAGGCGCAGCTGTGGACCGACGACGCCACCCTGCGCGCATACACGTACGAGAACCTGACCAGCTACTGGGCAGGGGTCGCCGATGTCCTCGGCCGAAGCCCCGAGCACGCGGCGACGCCGGGCGCGGCCGAGTGGTGCGTGCTCGGCGTCAGCCGCTTGCACCACCTGCTGACCACCGGCACCCTCACCTCCAAGAGCGGCGGCGGGCGGCACGCGCTCACCGTCTTCGGCCCCCGGTGGCACCCGATCGTCACCGAGGCCCTCCGCAGCCGCGAGAACCCCGGCACCCCCTCCCCCTACGACGAGGACCCGGCCCGCCGAGGCCGGGACACCACGGCGTTCACCACCATGGCCATCGAAGCCGCGCTCGCTCTCGGCGCCTAGGGTCACGGGGCTCTGCGCAGTGCCCTTCGGGGCGCGGACGGTGGTTTTGGCGGCGCGGGGCTCTGCTTGATCAACTTCGTGCGCGAATCGGAAGGTACCGGCGCCGCACTGTCCTCCGGTGGGTAAGGTGCACCGCCTCACCGGAAGGTCGCGAGGTGCAAGTGGTCCACCGGGCCCGGCTGAACGCGGTCACCTTCCGATTTCGCGCAGTTCCCCGCGCCCCCAAAGCCAGCGCCCAGCCGCGCCGTTCCTCACGCCCCGCAAGGGTCGCGCAGTTCCCCGCGTCGTTGAGGGGTCAGCGGCGGCGGTGGTCGTTGGGGGTCAGGCGGGGGCCGTAGCGCGGGGCGTGGGTGCCGGTCAGGAGGATCAGGCGGCAGAGGCGGTAGCGCTGGCCGGTGTACGGGGCGAGGAGGTCGAGCATCTGCTCGTCGGTGCTGCGAGGACGTCCGGCGAGGGCCCAGCCGACCAGGTTGGGGAGGTGGTAGTCGCCGACCGAGACGGCATCGGCGTCGCCGTTGCTGCGCTGGAGGGTTTCGGCGGCCGTCCACAGACCGATGCCGGGTACGGCGGTGAGCCTGGCCAGCGCGTCGGCGTGGCCGAGGGCGGACGCCTCCTCCAGACGGGGCGCCAGCCGGACGGCCCGCGTGATCGTCGCCGACCGCTTGGGATCCACCCCGGCGCGGTGCCACTCCCAGCTCGGGATCAGCGCCCATGCCCGGGCCGAGGGTGCCACCCGCATCCCCTCCTCGGGCCCCGGCGCGGGCGTGCCGAAGTCGCGCAGCAGTATGCGCCACGCCCGGTACGCCTCGTCGGTGGTGACCTTCTGCTCAAGGATCGCCGGCACCAGGGACTCCAGCACCAGCCCGGTCCGGCCGAGCCGCACCCCGGCGTGGGTTCGCTGCGCCTCGCGCAGCGAACCCGGTGGCAGGACCAGCGCGCCGGGGTCGTCCTCGGCGCCGAGCAGGGCGGGCAAGCGCTCCAGCAGCCAGTCGGCCCCCGGCCCCCACGCCTGCGCCGTCACCTCGCCCGCGCGGGCGATGATCCTTATCGTGCCGGGGCCGTCCGGGGTGCGGGAGGCGCGCCAGATCGCACCGTCGCCGGTCGTCCGGTACGAGGGGTCGGCCGGTCCCCGGCGCAGCGGGAGCAGAGTGCGCGCGGCATCGAGCGGGTAGCCGGGACGCCAGCGCCGTTCCGTTCCCGGCATGCCCGCTCACCGCCTCGTGTCCGACTGGCCCTGGTCTGCGGGGGCTCCCGGCATGGGCATATGAACGATACGCGCGAAGTCGAGTAGCTCTGCCGACGGCTGTCGGGCGCCTGGAACCGGTGCCCTCCGCTTCGGAACCGGGATCGACCGGCGGGGGGAGCGGGGCGGACGGCCGCTCAGCGGCCCTGGAGGCCGGCCGCCGTGGAGCGGACGCCGGGGAGGTGGCCGTAGAGGACGTCGCCGGGGCACTCGGTCGCGAAGGCGTCGCGGTGGCCCGAGATCGTGTTGAAGGTGACGGTCCGCCCCTTGGGGTAGCGGCTGGAGTCCGAGGCCGAGACGAGGGTGGTGGTGCCTTTGGCGTCGACCCCGGTCAGGCCGAGCTTCCAGGCGGCGATCTTGGAGATGCCGTCCAGCTGGGCCTGCGGCACGGCGGCCGAGCCGTAGCTGCCGAGCGCGGCGACCCCGGAGCTGTTGCTGTTGAAGCCGAGGGTGTGCGCGCCGAGGACCGGCTGGTCGACTCCGCCGGCCCGGCCCTCGTAGATGGTGCCGCACTTGTCCACGAGGAAGTTGTAGCCGATGTCGCGCCAGCCGTTGCTCTTCACGTGGTACTGGTAGATCGCCCGGATCACCTTGGCGGAGTCGGCGCAGCTGTAGTCGTTGCTGGTGTCGGTGTGGTGGACGAAGACCGCCCGGACGGCACCCGTGTACTGGAAGTCGGGATCGCGCAGCGACTCGTCGGCGCCCCAGCCGGAGCGGGTGACGATCCCGGGGCGGGGCGCGGCGTGCCCGGCCCCGGACTCGGCACGCTCGCCGGGTCGGCCAGGACCGGCGCCCGAGGCTGTTCCGGGGTCGACGAGTTCGGCGCGCAGCCCGGCGGGCAGTGGGCGGTCGGGCGCGGTGGCGCGGACGGCGATGCCGTCGCTGGGGCCGACCCAGAGCGGTACGGTGGCGCCCCGGCTGGAGCGCTCGGCGGGGTCGGGCCCGTCCTCGGCATCGGCGGAGAGCCGGTACCAGTCGCTCCACTCGCCGGTGACGGCGCTTCGGGTACGGACCTCGACACTACCCGCAAGGGTGACCCGGGGGTCGTCCCAGCTGACGCCGACCAGGGCGAAGGCGGCGGTGGCGCGGGCACGGATCTCCCGGCTCTCGCCGGGTCCGCCCGGGGCTTCGCGCCGGAGTGCCGACCCTGGCTGAGGTGGCGCCAGTGGCAGGGTGGTGACGCTCCCCAGGGCCCCGCCCGCCACCACCGGGCCTGCGGCGGCGGGCGGGGCGAACAGGGCGACAGCGGTCGCGCCGATGGCAGCGAGGAGAGAGATACGCATAAAGGGGATATTGGGGGCAAATCGGCTCTGACGCCACGCCACTGGGCGAGGTGCCGCCTCCCTCTCGGGGGCATCTCCGAAGGTCGTAGGCTGGACGGCACCATGACTGCGCCTTTCGCTGCCGACGCCCGCACCCCCGCCGAGCTGCTGCACGCTTACCTGCGCGCCGGGGCCCCCGATGCGGATTCCTCTCGCCCTCTGGTCACCTTCTACGACGATGCCACCGGCGAGAGAGTCGAACTCTCCGCCAAGACCTTTGACAACTGGGTAGCCAAGACGGCCAACCTGCTTCAGGACGAACTCAACGCCGGCCCCGGCGACCGGGCCGCACTGCTGCTGCCCGCGCACTGGCAGACCGCCGTCTGGCTACTGGCCTGCTGGTCGGTCGGCGTGACGGCGGTGCCCGGCGGCGACCCGGCCGCCGCCGACCTGGTGATCAGCGGCCCGGACGGTCTGGAGGCCGCCCACGCGTGCACCGGTGAGCGGGTCGCCCTCGCACTGCGCCCGCTGGGCGGTCGCTTCCCGCAGCGCCCGGACGGCTTCCTCGACTACGCCGCCGAGGTACCGGGCCAGGGCGACCGCTTCGCCCCGTACTCCCCCGTCGATCCTCAGAGCCCGGCCCTGGAGACCGCCGTGGACGGCCTGCCGCTCAAGCTGACCGGCGAGCAGACCGTCCAGCTCGCCCGCGAGGGCGCGCTGCGGCTCGGCCTCGGCCCCGGCAGCCGGGTGCTCAGCACCCTCTCGTACGAGGACTGGGCCGGCCTGGAGGCCGGGCTGCTGGCCCCGCTGGCGGTCGGCGCCTCGGTGGTGCTCTGCCGGAACTCCGGTGATCTGACGGCCGACCAGTGGGACAAGCGGATCGAATCCGAACGGGTGACTCTGCGTCTGGGCTGACCCGACGCACCCGGCCGCAGGGGTAGGCATCCCCACCATGGCCGAGGATGACCACAGGGACGACTCCGGTAAGCGCCCCCTGACCTCCAAGGGCGGGGGGCGCCGCCGATTTCTGCTGATCACGGCGGGCTCCCTGGCCTTTCTGCTGCTCGCCGGGGGCACGCTGGCCTGGCTGGCGTACCGCAGGCTGGACGGCAACATCGGGACCGACACCGTCACCGGCCGACGACTGCAGAACGACGAATCGAGCCGGCCGAGCCGGGACGCCGGAGCGGGGCAGTCCCTGAACATCCTGCTGATCGGCAGCGACTCCCGGGCCGGCGCCAACGCCGCGTACGGGTCCGACGGCTCGTACGACGGCGGGCAGCGCTCGGACACCACGATCCTGCTGCACCTCTCGGGCGATCGGCGGCACGCCACCGCGGTGAGCATCCCGCGCGACGTGATGGTGACGGTGCCGCCCTGCGAGCTGTCGGACGGCACCCGCACGGCCACCAGGTTCATTCAGTTCAACTGGGCCTTCGAGCTGGGCGGCCCGGCCTGCACCATCCGGGCCGTGGAGAAGTTCAGCGGGATCCGGATCGACCACCACCTGATCCTGGACTTCACCGGCTTCAAGAAGATGGTGGACGCCGTCGACGGCGTGGACGTCTGCGTACCGAAGCCGATCCACGACCGCGACGCGAACCTGGATCTGCCCGCCGGGCGGCAGACCCTGCACGGCGAGCAGGCGCTCGGGTACGTCCGCGCCCGCGAGACGCTGGGCAACGGCAGCGACACCGATCGGATGGGGCGTCAGCAGCAGTTCCTGGCCTCGCTGATGCGCAAGGTGCAGTCGCAGGGAGTACTGCTGAACCCGGTCAAACTGTGGCCGCTGCTGGACGCCGCGACCTCCTCGATCACCGCCGACGCGGAGCTGAGCCGGCTGAGCGCGCTCTACGACCTGACCCAGGACCTGCGCGAGATCCCGCCCGAGGACCTGGCCTTCCTCACCACCCCGCGCCGCCCCTACCCCGGGAACGGGGACCGGGACCAGTTCGTCCAGCCGCAGGCCGACCAGCTGTTCGCGGCACTGCGAGCGGACCGGCCGGTGGAGGTGCAGCCGTACGCACCGACACCGACCGCCACCGCGAGCCATGGCGCAAATCCTGACCCGAGCCTGAGCCCGAGCGCCGGTTCGCGCGGCGCAGGTAGCGCGGGCGGCGCGGAAGCGGCCGTGAGCAGCGCCCCGGCAGCGGGTAGTACGGCCTTCGCGCTCCCCGGCACCCCCGGCACGCCGTCAGCCTCGGGCAGCACCGTCCCCGAAACGGGTCCGACGCTGGAGGGCAGCACCGCGGACCGGGACGCCTGCGCCATGCACTGACAGGTCATCGGCGTCTCCCGCCGCCGGGAGAAGGCTCGGAAGACCTCGGGAGTTCTGTCCGGCTTTGGACGGTATCCGTCCTGTACTCCCGTCTGCGCCAAGGGCGTTCGGCTGCCGGGGCTCGTCTAGGGTGTCCGGGGTGAACAGCGGACACCGGTACAGCAACAGCGCCTCGAAGGGGCCGCGGCGCGAGGTCGACCCGGCGGGCCAGTGGGTACGCGACCCGGCCACCGGGGAGTTCCGGCTGGACCCGGAACGGCGCACGGCCGCCGTACCGCGCCCCCGGACCGGGGAGTCCGCCGATCCCCCGAGCGGTACACCGAACGACGCGGCTCCCGGCGGCCGGGCCGCCCGGCGCCGCTCCCACGGCAGCCGTTGGGTGCTCAAGTGGACCGCGGGCGCGGGCACCTTAGCCCTGGTGGTCGGTTGCGGCGGCGCGTTCTACGCGTACCGGTACTTCAACCGGAACATCTCCGCCGTCGACGTGAACCTCGGCAATGAGGCCGACCGGCCAGCGGCGGTCACGGATGCGCTCAACATCCTGGTCATCGGCACCGACAGCAGGGAGGGCCTCGGTCGTGAGTACGGCGACGAGGGCAGCGCCGGGCACGCCGACACCACCCTGCTGTTCCACGTCGCCAAGGACCGCAGCAACGCGACGGTGATCAGCATCCCGCGCGACCTGATGGTGCAGATCCCCGACTGCCAGACCGGCACCACGAAGATCCCGGGCGAGAGCCGCACTATGTTCAACGCCAGCCTGGGCCAGGCAGGTCGTGACCCCGGCTGCACCTGGAAGACCGTCGAGAAGCTGACGAACATCCGGGTCGACCACTTCATGATGGTCAACTTCGAAGCGGTGAAGACCCTTTCGACCGCCGTGGACGGCGTCGAGGTCTGCGCGGCGAAGGACATCGACGATCCCGGCTCGCATCTGAAGATGTCCAAGGGCCGGCACACCGTGCAGGGCGAGGAGGCGTTGGCCTTCGTCCGCACCCGGCACTCGGTGGGCCTGGGCGGCGACCTGACCCGGATTCCGCTCCAGCAGCAGTTCATCGGCTCGATGATCCGCAGGATGAAGAGCAGCGACACCCTGACCAGCCCCACCAAGCTCTGGCGGCTCGCGGACGCCGCCACCAGGGCCCTCACCGTGGACTCGCAGATCAAGGGCATCGACAAGCTCAAGAACCTGGCCCTGGATCTGAGCCGGGTGGACACCAGGAACATCACCTTCACCACGGTTCCGGTGGCCGACGACCCGAGGAACGACGGGCGCCTGATCCTCACGCCCGACGCGGCCCGGCTCTTCGCGCTGATCGCGGCCGACCGCTCGCTGACCGCCACCACGGCACCGTCCACCGGCCCCTCGGCCGGTGCCGCCGCGTCCGGTGTGCCGAGTGCACCCCCGGTCGATCCGGCACAGGTCAAGGTCACCGTACGGAACGGCACCGGGCAGCCGGGCCGGGCCGGGAAGGCCGCAACCTCCCTCCAGGGCAAGGGCTTCACCAATGCCGCCGCCGGACGGGACGCCGAGACCGCGGCGACCAGTACGGTCTCCTACCCGCCCGGGCGGGCCGACCAGGCCGCCGCACTGGCGACGGCGCTCGGACTCCCTGCGGGCGCGGCACGGGAGAACTCCCGGTACGGGGCGAGGGATCCGCTGGTGGCGGTGCTCGGCAAGGACTACACGGGGGTCGGCGGTCCGGCTCCGGTGCCCACGGAGGTGCCGAAGGATCTGCAGCGGGTACAGGCGGACGACACCGAGGTGTGCGCCAAGTGAGGAGGCGCTCTACCCGCGGTCAAACCTAGATAGTAGTGAAGTTCTGATTATGTAACAAAATTCATTCCTGCTCGTGATGTCCGGTAGGTTCCCGGGAGGTGGCCGACGGGGGCCCGATCACGAGAGGCGGCTGACCAGCCATGACGAACGTCGAGCCGATATCCGGCGAACCGGCGGCCGACCACGGCATGCCCGAACTGGGCGGGCGGACCGCCGCTCGACAGGCGGCTCGGCGGGGCGGCGGGGGCAAGCGCGGCCGCCGCTGGATCAAGATCACCTCTATCACCCTCGGGCTGACCCTGGTGGCCGGCTGCGGCGCGGCGTACCTCTACTACCAGCACCTGAACGACAACATCCTGTCCGGCAGCAAGAACCTCAGCGACGCCAAGGGCGCCAGGACCGCGCCCAACGCCGCAGGGCAGACCCCCCTGAACATCCTGCTGATAGGCACCGACACCCGCGGTTCCGCCGCCGATGTCGCCCTCGGCGGCTCCGCGGGCGACGCTGGACGGGCCGGACTCGCGGACGTCCAGATGCTGCTGCACATCTCGGCCGACCGCTCCAACGCGTCGATGATCAGCATTCCCCGCGACACCCTGGTGGACATCCCGACCTGCCACAGCGAGGACGGCAAGACCACCTACCCCGCCCGTAAGCACGCAATGATCAACGAGGCACTGCCGAACGGCGGCCCCGGCTGCGTGGTCGGTACCTGGATCAAGCTGACCGGCCTGGAGATCGACCACTACATGATGGTCGACTTCGCCGGCGTGGTGAGCATGGCCGACGCGGTCGGCGGGGTCCCGGTCTGCGTCAACATGAACCTGTACGACCGGTACCAGCCCGGTATCGGCGGCACCGGCCTCAAGCTGCCCAAGGGCACCACGTACATCAAGGGTGAGCAGGCCCTCCAGTGGCTGCGGACGCGCGATGCCTGGGGCGACGACATCGGCCGCACCAAGGCGCAGCACCTCTATCTCAGCGCGATGGTCCGCCAGTTGAAGAAGAACGGCTCGCTCGCCGACCCGGGCCAGCTGATGTCGCTGGCCGAGGCCGCCACCAAGTCGATCGCCGTGGACAAGCCGATCGCCGACATCAAGAAGCTCTACGACCTGGGCAACGACCTGCGCTCCGTGCCCACCGAGCGCACCACCAGCCTGACCGTCCCGGTGGACGCCGCGAAGAGCGACCCGGACCGGCTGGAGCTCGTCCAGCCGGACACCAACCAGATCTGGAAGATGCTGCTGGCCGACACCCCGATCGACGGCAAGTCGGTCAAGGGCGGCGGCGCATCGGGCGGCGCATCGCCCGATGCTTCGGCAAGCCCGTCGCCGAGCGGCACCGTTGCCGCCGCTCCGGCCAGGGAGGTTGCCAAGGGGAATGTCTCGATCACCGTCCAGAACGCCTCCGGTGCCACCGCCCGGGCCACCGAGATCAAGGACGCCCTGATCGAGGCGGGCTTCACCAAGGCCACGGCGATCGGCGGCGGCGGTTCCCAGGAGAGCACCGTACTCACGTACGGCAGCGGCCAGAGCTCCCAGGCCCAGGCGATAGCCAACGCGCTGAACCTTCCCAGCAGCGCGCTCAAGGAGTCCGGCAGCGAGAAGACGCTCAGTCTGGTGATCGGCACCGACTGGACCAGCGGTGCCGGCTACCCGGACTCGGGTGGCACCTCTGCCGGCGGCTCGGCCCCGACCAAGCTGCCGAAGTCGGTCGAGTCCACCAGCGCGGACGACGACAAGACCTGTATGACCGTCAACCCGCAGGGCCACATCTACACCTACTGAGCGCCGAGCGGGGCGACCGATCAGCCGTACGCTTTCCCGGGGCGCGGGGCCCTACCGGGCCTCGGTCAGTACGCCGTCGGTCTCGATGTACTCCTCGCCGGTGCGCGGGCAGCGCCAGCGCCCGCCACCGGCGTCCGTCAGGGGCTCACCCGCCCGGCCCACCCACTTGATCCGGCGGGCCGGGACACCGGCCACCAGCGCGAAGTCCGGGACGTCCCGGTGCACCACGGCACCGGCCGCGACCAGTGCCCAGCGGCCCACCGTCACCCCGGCGACCAGCACCGCCCGGCCACCGACCGAGCAGCCCCGGCGAAGCGTCACCCCCTGGGCATGCCAGTCGTCACCGCGCTTCAGCCTGCCGTCCGGGTCGACCGAGCGCGGGTACATGTCGTTGGTCAGCACCGCCGCCGGGCCGATGAAGACACCGTCCTCGACGACAGCGGGTTCGTAGACCAGGGCATGGTTCTGCAGCTTGACCCGGTCGCCGATCCGCACGCCGGGGCCGACATAGGCGCCGCGCCCGATGATGCAGTCGGCCCCGATCTCGGCCCCCTCACGCACCTGCGCGAGATGCCAGACCGTACTGCCGGGGCCGATCACGGACCGCTCGTCCACATCGGCGCTCGGCTCGATGCGTACTGATGCCTCATCAGGAATCGCCATGCCGCCGAACTTAGCGGCCCACGGCCCAGGAGGTGGGCGATACCGCCCACTTCACCGGCCGCATCCGGTCTCAGGCGCGCGGGCTGCTCTGACTCGCGTCGGCTGCGGCGCTGTTCATCGGGGTCGGGCGCTTGCTGTCGATGACCCGGCGGGCCAGCGAGCGCGGCGAGGTGAGGAAGCCGAAGCCCCAGCTCATGTGCATGGTGGCGAGGGCGACCGGCAGTTGGAGGCGGGCCCGGGCGGAGAGGCCGCGGCCCTCGACCACGGAGCCGCCGAGGATGCCGAGCAGGTAGCCACCGGGGACGACCAGGAAGGCGGGGTGCACGGCGGCACCGAGCACCAGTCCGGCGACCACGCCGAGCAGGGCGGTCGGCGGTGCCAGGTAGCGCAGGTTGACCGAGCCCCGGTGGTAGCGGGTGACCACTCGGCGCCAACGGCCGTAGTCCTTGTACTGCTTGGCGAGCGCTCGCACGCTGGGCCGGGGCCGGTAGGTCACCCGCAGCTGCGGGGTGAACCAGATCAGCCCGCCGTCCTGGCGGATGCGGTAGTTGAGCTCCCAGTCCTGGGCGCGGATGAACTCCTCGTTGTAGCCGCCCTGCTTCTCCAGCACCTCACGGCGGAAGACACCGAGGTAGACCGTCTCGGCCGGACCGGCCAGACCGCCGGTGTGGAAGGCCGCGTTGCCGACCCCGATCTTGGAGGTCATGGCGGCGGCGACCGCGTTCTCCCACTCGGTCTCGCCCTCGGCGTGCATGATGCCGCCGACGTTGGCGGCGTCCATCTCACCGAGCAGGCGGACGGCCGTGGCGATGTACCCGGGGGTGAGCAGGCCGTGGCCGTCCACGCGCACCACTATCGGGTGGCGGGAGCCCCGGATCGCCGCGTTCAGACCGGCGGGGGTGCGGCCCGTGGGGTTGGGCACGGTACGGACCCGGGGGTCCTCGGCGACCAGCTCGGCGGCGATCTCGTCGGTCCGGTCGGTGGAGGGGCCGAGAGCGATCACCACCTCGAGGTCGCCGGAGTACTCCTGCTCCAGGATGTGCCGGACGGCGGTGCGCAGGTGTCGTTCCTCGTTGAGCACCGGCATGATCACGGAGACCGCCGGCAGCTCCTCAGCAGCCTTGGTGTTCATCGTGGCCCACCGTACCGGCGGCCGACCTGCATTGTCAGGTTCGGGTTGCCCGCAACGATCTTCCGGGCCCGGATGTGCCGACCGGTCCGGCGGTCCGATCCATCGGGGAGGAGCGTTGCGCCGCCCCGCCGTACGTCCCGGCGCGTCCCCGCCCGGCCGTGCGGCGGCGCGCCTACCATCCGGGAGATGGCCTCTTCATCCCGTCGGCATCCCGCCGCTGTATCCACCGGGCCGTTCGCAGAATCCGGTTCCGTCCGTGGTGCGGCCCGGCGCCGGGTGGGGCTCTGGCTGGCCGGTTCGGTCTCGACGGCGGTGCTGGCCACCTCCTGCACGGGCTGGGCGGTGCTCAACGGGGTCGGCGGTTCGATCGACCGGGTGGACGCCTTCGCCGAGGCCGGGGACCGCCCCGACGACGACGGCGGGACCACCTTCCTGGTCGTCGGGACGGACGAGCGCGAGGGCATTCCGGAGACGACCCTCAAGGACGTGCTGCACGCGGGCGGCGAGTCCTGCCACTGCACCGACACGATGATGATCGTCCAACTCGCCAAGGACGGCGGCCGGGCCAGTGTGATCAGCATCCCGCGCGACTCCTATGTGACCATCCCGGCCCACCAGGACCCGGCCACCCGCAAGCAGGTCCCGGCCGGCAAGGGCCGGATCAACGCGGCGTACGGGATGGGCGGTGCACCACTCGCCGTCCGCACCGTGGAACAGAACACCGGCCTGCGGATCGACCACTACCTCCAGGTCGACTTCCTCGGCTTCGTCTCCACCGTGGACGCGCTGGGCGGGGTCGAGGTGTGCACCGCCAAGCCGCTCAAGGACGAGTACGCGGGCCTGGACCTGCGCGCCGGAACGTCCCGTCTGGACGGCGCGGGTGCGCTCAAGTACGTCCGCGCCCGGCATGTGGACGGCAGCTCGGACCTCGGCCGGATGCAGCGTCAGCAGAAGTTCCTGGCCCAGCTGTTGCGCCAGGCCGCCGGCACCGGCACCCTGTTCAATCCGGCGCGCCTGGGCCGGGTCATGGACAGCGTGCTGCGGTCGGTCAAGGTCGACAAGAACCTCTCCCCCGACGACCTGCTCGCCCTGGCGGCCCGGTTGAAGGACCTGTCGGCGGCCAATGCGGACTTCGCCACCATCCCGCTCTCGGTCATCGACCACCAGGTCAGCGGCTGGGGCTCCACGGTGCTCTGGGACCAGCGCGGCGCCAAGGCCCTGTTCACCGCGGTGCGGGAGGGCAGGCCGCTCACCGGCCGACCGGAGGCACCGGCCGCTCCCGCTCCCCCTCCCGGCGCGGCCGCCCCGGGCGTGCCGTCCGCTCCGTCCGCTCCGAGCGTGCCTCCCGGGCAGATCCACGTGCAGGTGCTCAACGGCGCCGGGCTCCTGGGTCTGGGGGCCAGAGTGGACGGCGATCTGCGCAGACTCGGCTTCGCCACCACCGGGACGCCGTCCAATGCGGGCGCCGGTACCGCGACGAGGACGGTGATCAGGTACGACCCTCGCTGGGACGACTCCGTGCGTACCCTCGCTGCCGCCCTGCCCGCCGCAGAGCCGGTCCAGGTGCCGGGGCTGGGCGCGACGATGCAGGTGATCGCGGGCAGCGACTACCTGGGGGTGACCGCGCTGCCGAGCTCCACGTCGGGCCCGGCGCCGGATGCGTCGCCCCCGTCCTTGCGCTCGTCCCTCTCCCCCGGGCCCGCGCCGACCGTCTCGGCTGCCACCGGCAGTGAGATCAGCTGCCCCTGAGGGCAGAGGTCCACCGCGCAGACCAGCGGGTGGCCGGGCGCTTGCGCACCCGGCCACCCGCTCCCCCGATCCGGCTGTCGCCAACCGGCCGCTCCGTGTCGGTCCGTCGCGATCGTCAGTCCGCTGTCATCGTCAGTCCGTCGCGATCGCCGCGAGGACGTTCATCCGCCCGGCCCGGAAGGCCGGGAGCAGCGCCGCCAGCAGACCGATCGCGGCCGAGGCCAGCAGCACACCGACGATCGTCCCGGTGGGGATGCTCAGCGTGCTCAGGCCCTTTCCGGAGAGGACCCGCTGGGCGGTGATCCCCCAGGCGAGGCCGAGGCCCGTGCCGAGGACGGCGCCGAAGATCGCGATCACCACCGACTCCAGCCGGATCATCCGGCGCAGCTGGCGGCGCGACAGACCGATCGCGCGGAGCAGGCCGATCTCGCGGGTGCGCTCGACCACCGAGAGGGCCAGGGTGTTCACCACACCGAGGATCGCGACCACGATGGCCAGCCCGAGCAGGCCGTAGACGAGATACAGCAGGCTGTTGATCTGGTCCTGGATGATCTTCTTGTACCCGGCCTGGTCCTTGACGGTGAGCTGCGGGTACGCCTTGAGCGACTCCTGCAGGGCGTCGAGCGTCCTGGCCTTGTCCACGCCGGACTCGGCCTTGCCGAACAGCACGACGTCCTGCGGGAGTTCGGCGGCCGGGACGGCCTTGGCGACGGTGTCGATGCCGGTGAAGAGGTTACCGTCGAAGAGCGAGTTGCCCTTGGCGGTGATCAGGCCCAGTTCAAGGCTCTGGGTGCGGCCCTGGCCGTAGTCGAAGGTGAGCCTGTCGCCGACCGAGAGGTGGTGCGCCGTGGCGAAGGCCTCGTCCACCGAGACGCCGCCGCCGGTGATCGCGGTGGCCGAACCGGCCTTGACGGGGAGGCGGAAGTCGTCGACGAAGGCCGGTGAGACGGCCGACAGCCCGGTGTCGCTCCTGGTGCCGTCCGGCAGGGTGAGGGTGGCGGCGATCTCCTTCTGCTCGGTGAGGTGGTCGAGGCCCTTGACGGACTTCGCGGCGCTCACCATGGCCGGGGTGAGACCGTTCCGGCCGCCGTCCACGATGTAGTCGGCGCCGACGGACCTGTCTATCTGCTCGTTGGTGGAGCTGACGTACGAGGAGGTGAAGACCGATGCTCCGATGACCAGCGCCAGGCCGATCATCAGCGCGGCGGCGGTGGCACCCGTACGGCGCGGGTTGCGCATAGCGTTCCGCTGGGCGAGGCGGCCGGACGGGCCGAAGAGCGCGGGCAGCACCGCGCCGAGCACCCGGATCAGGCCCGTGGCGAGCAGCGGGCCGATCACCACGAAGCCGATCAGCGTCAGCACCACGCCCAGGCCCAGGAGTGCACCGCCGGTGGCGGGCTTGTCCGCCTGGGCGGCCGTGACGAGCAGGGCGGCGCCACCGGCCGTGAGCACCAGGCCGACGGCGGCGCGGATCCGGTTGGCCTTGCCCTCGGCCGGGGTGCCGTGGTCGCGCAGGGCGGACATCGGGGAGATCCTTCCGGCCCGGCGGGCCGGTATGAAGGCCGCCAGCACGGTGATCACGATGCCGACCGTGTACGAGGCGATCGGGACGGAGGCGCCGATCTCCAGACCGGCGGAGGTCAGGTTCATCCCCACCGCGCTCATCAGCCGGATCAGCAGCATGGCCAGGCCGATGCCGCCGAAGAGGCCGAGCGTCGAGCCGAGTACCGCGAGGATCAGCGCCTCGACCAGCACCGAGCCGTTGACCTGGCCGCGACTGCCGCCGATGGCACGCATCAGGCCGATCTCACGGGTGCGCTGGGCGACCAGCATGGAGAAGGTGTTGATGATCAGGAAGCCGCCGACCAGCAGGGAGATCCCGGCGAAGCCGAGCATGGCGTACTTCATGAAGTCGAGGAAGGAGCCGACGCCCTTGGCGTTCTCCGCCTTCTGCTCGGCCGCGGTCTTCAGGTCGAAGCCGGTGCCGACGGCGGTGGCGGCCTCGGCCTTGAGGGCGTCGTTGCTGCGGCTGCCGTCGCCGAAGACCTCGACCGAGGTGTAGGCGGCGGTGCCGAGCAGTGTCCGCTGAGCGGTCTGGGTGTCCAGGAAGGCGAGCGCCGCACCGGGGTTGGTGGTCTTGAAGGTGGCGATCCCGGAGATTTCGAGGTCGTAGTTGCCGGTGGCGGTGACCAGGCGGAGCTGGCTGCCGAGGCCCAGGCCCGCCTTCTTGACGGTGTCGCTGTCCAGCAGGATCTGGCCGGAGCCCTGGGGGGCGTGGCCAGAGGTGATCTCCAGGGAGTCGCGCGGGGTCTCGACCCAGTTGCCGGTCAGGGTCGGGGCGCCGGTGGTGGGGCCGACCGTCTTGTTGGTGGCCGGGTCGACCAGGACGGCGCTCGACACGAAGATCTCGCCGACCGCGGACTTGACGCCCGGCAGGGCGGAGACCTTCTGCACCGTCCCGACCGGGACCGTCCTGACCTTTGCGCCGACCTGCCGATCGGCGGTCCGGTCGCTGTGCGGGCCGACCGAGACGTCCGACGCCGTGGAGGCGAAGAGCCGGTCGAAGGTGGCGGTGGCCGTGTTGGAGAAGACCAGCGTGCCGGAGACAAAGGCTACCGAGAGCACCACGGCTATCAGCGAGAGCGCCATTCGCCCCTTGTGCGCGAAGAAGCTCCGCAGTGAGGTCTTGAGCAGCATCCCAGGCCCCTCAGCTGGTGCGCTTGCCGTCGAAACGGCGCATGCGCTCAAGGACGGAGTCGGCGGTCGGGGCGTGCATCTCGTCGACGATCACGCCGTCGGCGAGGAAGAGCACGCGGTCCGCGTAGGAGGCGGCGACCGGGTCGTGGGTGACCATGACGATCGTCTGGCCCAGCTCGTCCACCGAGCGGCGCAGGAACGTCAGCACCTCGGCTCCCGAGCGGGAGTCGAGGTTGCCGGTGGGCTCGTCACCGAAGATGATCTCGGGACGGGCGGCCAGGGCTCTGGCCACCGCGACGCGCTGCTGCTGGCCGCCGGAGAGCTGGGTCGGACGGTGCTTCAGCCGGTCCGCCAGGCCGACGGTGGCGACCACCTGGTCCAGCCAGGCCCGGTCGGGCTTACGGCCGGCGATGTCCATCGGGAGGGTGATGTTCTCCAGCGCGTTGAGCGTCGGGAGCAGGTTGAACGCCTGGAAGATGAAGCCGATCTTGTCCCGGCGGAGCCTGGTGAGCTGCCGGTCCTTCAGCCCGGTGATCTCGGTGTCGCCGATCCAGATCCGGCCCGAGGAGACGGTGTCGAGCCCGGCCAGGCAGTGCATCAGAGTCGACTTGCCCGAGCCCGAGGGTCCCATGATGGCGGTGAACCGGCCGCTCTGGATGTCCACGTCGACCGAGTCGAGCGCAGTGACCCTGGTCTCCCCCGCGCCGTACGCCTTGGTCACCTGCCGCGCGGCGGCCGCCGGGGCGGCCTGAGCCCCGGGAAGCGGCGCGTTATGTACGGCTGTCGCTGCCGTCGTCACTGGAGTCTCCTAGATCGTGTCCACCCGTTGACCCCGAGCCTGACGCAGACCACCCGCCCGCCGACATGGTGCGGGCTTCCGTCTTCATCCTCGGGTTGCCCCCACCCCTGCGGTGGAGTTGCCTCCAGGACAACCGGTGCGGCGGGGAGCCAAGAACCACGTTAGGAGCCCGTCGGGAACGGATCGTCATCCGCCGGGAGGAAGCCGGAGGACTCCCGATGTACGGGATTCGGGGCCCCTCCCCCTAGGGGCCCACGCCATCCCCACTCAGGGTCAGCCGGCCAGGACCGGCTCGGGGGCCTTCCCTCCGGCCGGCCGGGAGCGGCGGTCCAGGGCCGCGGCGAAGGCGTCCACCACCGGGGTGAGCAGCACGTCCGTCTCGCGCTCGACGGCGGTGCTGCCGTCCTCCCTGACCCCTATGTGCCGGTCCAGGACGAACCAGCCCTGGGTGATGTGCTCGGCGCCCATCGAGGCGAGCACCGGCCGCAGCGCGTAGTCCACCGCGAGGACGTGCGCGGTGGAGCCGCCGGTCGCCAGCGGCAGCACGGTCTTTCCCGCCAGGGCGTACTGCGGCAGCACGTCCAGCAGGGCCTTGAGCAGACCCGAGTAGGCGGCCTTGTAGACGGGAGTGCCGATCACCACGCCGTCGGCCTGGCCGAACAGGTCCAGGGCCCGGGCGAGTTCGGGGTGCGAGGTGTCCGCGGCGAGCAGCGCCTCCGCAGGGAGGCTGCGGACCTCGAACGGGACGACCCGGTGGCCGTGCGCCGCGAGCCGGGCGTCGACGTGGCGGAGCAGGCGGGTGGTGCGGGAGGTCGGGGAGGGGGATCCGGAGACGGACAGGACGGTGGCCATGGAGTTCACCTCGGGGAAGGGCACGGCAGAACCGTGCGGGGACACCGGCCCGGGCCGTCGGGGGCGACCGGGAATCGTCGGACAGCGGTCGGGCAGCCGGGGGCTGTCGAGAGGCCCGGACGTCAGGCCGGCGAGAAGGCGGAGCGGAAGCGGGAGAGCCGGGAGCCCGGGGTGCGGGCGAGGCGTGGTGAGGGTCGAACGGTGGCGAGCGGTCAGCCACGACACAGCGAACAGGACACACGCAGCAGGTCGACGTGCCGCCGACGCGTGAGGATCCTTCGCTGCTCCATGCGCATCATGCAAACACGCAGTGTTCGAGCTGGTCAAGGACCGTTTCGGCCGGTGAACACGCACAGTCATGCGCGCACGCGCCCGGACCGGCGTGAACATGCGGCGGAACCATCCGGCCCTTGCATCAAAACTGCTACAACGAGGCCTCCGGACACCCCGGCCGCACTGCCGGCCACCCGTTTCGGGCATCCTTCCCCACATGAACACGTGGCAGGAGGACCGCCCGAGCGGCGGCGGCAGCTCGTACGGTCAGGGCAACGGCGGGTACGGGGGCGGCGGCGCGGGCGCCGAGCCCCCGCTGCCGCCCGGGCTCAACCCGCGCGGCCCCGGAGCACCCTCGCCCCGGCGTCCGCAGCCCGCTGCGCCGCAGGGCGGCGGGTACGGCGCACAGCCCGGGTACCCGTCGCGACCGGGCGGCGCTCCTCGGGGCGCGGGTGTGCCGGCGCAGGGGTCCATACCTCCCGGGTCCATACCGCAGCCCGGCTCGATACCCCCCGGCTCGATACCCCCCGGTGCGGTACCGCCGGCCCCTCGGGTGGCGCCCGGGGGTGCGGCGAACTCGCGGTGGCCGCGCAGCCGGAAGATCAAGGTGACCGCGCTCGCCCTGGTCGGTGCACTCCTGGTCACCGGTCTCGGCACCTACTTCTGGGCCGACTCCAAGCTCAACCACGAGAACACCCTGGCCTCCTACCCGGGCCGCCCGCCCGCCGGGAAGGGCACCAACTGGCTGATCGTCGGCTCCGACAGCCGGGACGGGCTGAGCGACGCGCAGAAGGACGCGATGCACACCGGTACCGACACCGGTAAGCGCAGCGACTCGATGATGATCCTGCACATCGGGGACCACGGGAACACCCTGATGAGCGTCCCGCGCGACTCCTGGGTGCCGATCCCGCAGCACCTGAACACCAACGGGAACGGCAAGACCATTCCCGCCACCACCTCGAAGATCAACTCGGCCTTCAACAACGGCGGCGGCCAACTGCTGGTGCAGACCATCGAGACCAACACCGGCATCCACATCGACCACTACGCCGAGATCGGCTTCGCCGGATTCGTCGGCATCGTGGACTCGGTCGGCGGCGTCAACATGTGCATCGACAAGGACATCTCCGACCAGGACTCGGGCCTCAACCTGAAGGCCGGCTGCCAGAGTCTGAACGGCACCCAGTCGCTGGCCTTCGTCCGGCAGCGGCACCAGATGGCCGACCAGGACCTGGGCCGGATGCGCAACCAGCAGAAGTTCCTCTCGGCGCTGGCCAAGCAGGCCGCCTCCCCGGCCACCCTGCTCAACCCCTTCACGCTCTACCCGCTGATCAGCTCGGGCCTCGGCACCCTGATCGTGGACAACGACACCGGTCTGACCGACCTCGGTTCGTTCTTCCTCGCCATGAAGGGCATCTCCGGCGGCAGCGGCAAGACCGTCACCGTTCCGGTCGGCAACGCCAACTACCGTGCCCCGGACGGTGAGTCTGCGCTCAAGTGGGATCCGGTGAAGTCCAAGGAGGTCTTCGACGCCTTCAAGAACGACACCGCGGTACCGGACGTCAAGTAGCACCCACCGGACAGCACGAAGGGCCCCGCCACCCGGCGGGGCCCTTCGACTTGCGGACCGTTACGGCAGGTTGCGCGCCATGACGATGCGCTGCACCTGGTTGGTGCCTTCATAAATCTGGGTGATCTTCGCGTCGCGCATCATGCGCTCGACCGGGTAGTCGCGGGTGTAGCCGTAGCCGCCGAGGAGCTGGACGGCGTCGGTGGTGATCTCCATGGCGACGTCCGAGGCGAAGCACTTGGCCGCGGCGCCGAAGAAGGTCAGGTCGCCGTCCAGGCGCTGGGACTTGGCGGCGGCGGCGTAGGTGAGCTGCCGGGCGGCCTCCAGCTTCATCGCCATGTCGGCCAGCATGAACTGGACGCCCTGGAACTCGGCGATGGCCTTGCCGAACTGCTTGCGCTCCTTGACGTAGCCCTTGGCGTAGTCGAGGGCGCCCTGGGCGATGCCGAGGGCCTGGGCGGCGATGGTGATGCGGGTGTGGTCCAGCGTCTTCATCGCGGTGGCGAAGCCGGTGCCCTCGGCGCCGATGATGCGGTCGGCGGGGATCCGGACGTTGTCCAGGTAGACCTCGCGGGTCGGCGAGCCCTTGATACCCAGCTTCTTCTCCGGGGCGCCGAAGGAGACGCCCTCGTCGCTCTTCTCGACCACGAAGGCCGAGATGCCCTTGGAGCGCTTCTCGGGGTCGGTCACGGCCATGACCGTGTAGAACTCCGAGACGCCCGCGTTGGTGATCCAGCGCTTCACGCCGTTGAGCACCCAGAAGTCACCGTCGCGCTCGGCGCGGGTCTTCATTCCGGCCGCGTCCGAACCGGCGTCCGGCTCGGAGAGGCAGTACGAGAACATGCCCTCGCCGCGGGCCAGCGCGCCCAGGTACTTCTGCTTCAGCTCCTCGGAGCCCGAGAGCTGCACCGGCAGCGAACCCAGCTTGTTGACGGCCGGGATCAGCGAGGAGGACGCGCAGACCCGGGCGACCTCCTCGATCACCAGCACCGTGGCCAGGGCGTCCGCACCCTCGCCGCCGTACTCCTGCGGGACGTGGACGGCGTGCAGGTCGTTGGCCTGCAGCGCGTCCAGCGCCTCCTGCGGGAAACGGCCCTGCTCGTCCACCTCGGCCGCGTACGGGGCGATCTTCGCCTCGGCGAGCGAACGCACCGCCTCGCGGAGCATCTCGTGCTCGTCGCTGAGCCGGAACAGGTCGAAGTCCGCCCCAGAGTTGCCCGCCATCTGCCTCGCCCCTTGACCGTGTTAGTTACTGTTAAGTAGCAGTATTGATCCTAATTCTAGGCTCGGTCCCTGCCTACCCCATACGTGACATCCGCGACACCCGCACAGGCGATCAGCGGACGCTGTCGCCCAGCATGTCGCTGGTGGTCCTGTGCTCGGCGAAGTACTGGTTCATCCGGTCGTTGCGCATGGCCTCCCAGAGCGGGGTCGCCGCCTGCTGGTCCAGCTTCACCGCCGCCTGGCCGTCGATGGTGGCGAAGCCGCCGAAGGGCGCGTTCATGAAGCTCACGTCGCCGACGCGCACACCGCGCAGGCTCCAGGCGAGGTCGTAGAGGTCGCTGTTGCTCAGCTTGTCGTCCACGCTCACCACATCGCCGACCGACTTCAGCAGGCCGCCGAGCTTGGTGGGGCTGGAGAGGGTGCCGGAGCTGAGGGTCTGCTTCATCAGGGCACGCAGGAAGTTCTGCTGGCGCTTGGTGCGGTCCAGGTCCCCGTTGGGCAGGCCGTGGCGCTCGCGGACGTAGCTCAGGGCGGTGGCACCGTCCATGTGCTGCGTTCCCGCGTCCCAGTGCTGGGCGCCGCCGACGGCCTCGATGGTCTTGGGGATGGTGATGTCCACGCCGCCGACCGTGTCGGTCAGCGAGCGGAAGCCGTTCCAGTCGATCACCGCGACATGGTCGATCCTGATGTTGGTGAGGTTCTGCACCGTCTCGACCATCAGCGCCGGGCCGCCCCAGGAGTACGCGGCATTGATCTTCGCCTGGCCGTGGCCGGGGATGTCCACCCAGGTGTCACGGGCGATCGAGACCACCGAGACGCTCTTCCGGTCGGCGGCTATGTGCATCAGCATCATGGTGTCGCTGCGGGCCGCGCCCTCCTTCCAGGCCGGGGCCTTGGCGTCCGACCCCGTGGTCGGCACGTCCGAGCGGGCGTCCAGTCCGACCAGCAGGAAGGTCATACCGCTGTGCGCGACGGGCTGCGGCTGGGCCGAGTCCGGAAGGGTCGGGAAGGCGTTCGGGATGCGCTGCACCGAGGAGGCGTAGTGGTCCGCCGTCCAGTAGAGCGCGCCGACCCCGCCGCCGAGCACCACCAGCAGCGCCACCAGCGACCAGATCAGCACCCGTCGGGTGCGGCGCTTGCGGCCGCCGACCGGCTCGGCCAGCTGGGCTCCGTCGGACACCGGTGCGGGCTGGTCGTCGAACAGGCTCAGGTGGGCGGGTTGGGCCGCGACCGGCTCGTACTGCATGTCGTCCTTCGAATCCATGCCGGGCATTCTGCCGTCAATCACACGGATTTCCGCCATCGGAACGGCGGTTCAGGGCTGTCCGCAACCGGCCGGGGACCACATCGTTACCGACCGGCGGCCTGGCCCCGCCCCTGCCCCCGGTCCGGACCGCTGCGGCGCCCGGCCGGGCGCCGGATACCATCGGTGGCTGCGGCCGGACGGGACCGTACGGTCCGGCACTACTGACAAGGGGAAGCGCGTGACCCTCCGCATCACGGTGATCGGCACCGGCTACCTCGGCGCCACGCACGCCGCCTGCATGGCGGAGCTCGGCTTCGAGGTGCTCGGCCTGGACATCGACCCGGAGAAGATCGCCGCCCTGGCCGCGGGCCGGGTGCCGATGTACGAGCCGGGCCTCGGCGAGCTGCTGCTCAAGCATGTCGCCGGGCAGGAGGGCTCCACCGGGCGGCTGCGCTTCACCACCTCCTGGCAGGAGGTCGCCGACTTCGGCGACGTGCACTTCATCTGCGTCAACACCCCGCAGAAGAAGGGCGAGTTCGCGGCCGACATGTCGTACGTGGACGCCGCGCTCGACTCGATCGCGCCGCACCTGACCCGGCCGACCCTGGTGGTCGGCAAGTCCACCGTGCCGGTCGGCAGCGCCGGCCGCCTGGCCGAGCGGCTGGCCGAACTCGCCCCCGCCGGCGAGGCCGCCGAGCTGGCCTGGAACCCCGAGTTCCTGCGCGAGGGCTACGCCGTCGGCGACACCCTGCACCCCAACCGGCTGGTGGCCGGCGTGCGCAGCGAGCACGCCGAGCAGCTGCTGCGCGAGGTGTACGCGACGCCGATCGCCGAGGGCGTGCCGTTCGTGGTCACCGACTTCCCGACCGCCGAGCTGGTCAAGGTCGCCGCCAACTCCTTCCTGGCCACCAAGATCTCCTTCATCAACGCGATGGCCGAGGTCTGCGAGAGTGCCGGCGCGGACGTCGTCCAGCTCAGCCAGGCCCTCGCCCACGACGACCGGATCGGCGCCAAGTTCCTCGGCGCCGGGCTCGGCTTCGGCGGCGGCTGCCTGCCCAAGGACATCCGCGCCTTCATGGCCCGCGCCGGGGAGTTGGGCGCCGACCAGGCGCTGACCTTCCTGCGCGAGGTCGACTCGATCAACATGCGCCGCCGCTCCCGGATGGTCGAGCTGGCCCGCGAGCAGTGCGGCGGCGGCTTCCTCGGCCGCCGGGTCGCCGTGCTCGGCGCGGCCTTCAAGCCCAACTCGGACGACATCCGGGACTCCCCCGCGCTCAACGTCGCCGGCCAGATCCAGCTCCAGGGCGCCCAGGTCACCGTCTACGACCCCAAGGCCATGGACAACGCCCGGAAGATGTTCCCCGGCCTGGCCTACGCCGAGTCCGCGCTGGAGGCCGTCGAGGGTGCGCATGTGGTGCTGCACCTGACCGAGTGGCAGGAGTTCCGCGAGCTGGACCCGGAGACGGTCGGCGCCCTCGTCGCCGAGCGGCGGCTGCTGGACGGGCGCAACGTGCTGGACGATGCGAAGTGGCGGGCCGCCGGCTGGACGTACCGCGCGATGGGGCGCCCCGGCATCGAGTAGCGCCGGGCCCGGAATGCCGCGGCCCGTACCGCGGTTGCAGACTGGCATGACGTACGGAGACGAAGCCGCGGTCCGCATGATCCTCAGGGACACCGGCGACACCTGGGCCGTGGTCGGCCTGTCCAACAACACCGCGCGGGCCGCCTACGGCGTCGCCCGGGTGTTGCAGCGGGCGGGCAAGCGGGTGGTGCCGGTGCACCCGAAGGCCGAGACGGTGCTCGGCGAGCAGGGCTACGCCACTCTCGCCGAAATCCCGTTCGAGGTCGACGTGGTGGATGTGTTCGTCAACTCCGGCCTGGCCGGCGAGGTTGCCGACCAGGCCGTCGAGGTGGGTGCCAAAGCCGTCTGGTTCCAGCTGGACGTGATCGACGAGGCGGCCTACCGGCGGACCACCGCCGCCGGTCTCGACATGGTCATGGACCGCTGCCCGGCGATCGAGCTGCCGCTGCTCGACTGACCCCACGGGCAGGGTCGGCAGTTCACCGGGGAGGCGCACCTGGCTCAGACCGACCGGCAACAGCGATGCCGCGGGCCCTATTGCCGGTCGGTCTCAGCGATGCCGCCGTCGAGCTGGGCGATGGTCGCGATCGAGGGCTTGCGGGTGCGCTGGAGCCCGGCCGCCACCGACTCCGCATCGCGCAGCACGCGCACCGCGTTGTGCCAGGTCAGCTTGGAGACGTCGGTTTCGGACCAGCCGCGGTGCAGCAGTTCGGCGATCAGGTTGGGGTAGCTGGCGACGTCGTCCAGGTCGGCGGGGGCGAACGCGGTGCCGTCGAAGTCGCCGCCGATGCCGATGTGGTCGATGCCCGCGACCTCGCGCATGTGGTCGAGGTGGTCGGCGACGGTGGCGGCGGTGGCCTCCGGGCGCGGGTGGCCGGCCTCGAACGCACGCTGGCAGTCCATCGCGGCGGGGGTGGTCTCCAGGTGGTGGAAACCGTGGGCGCGCATGTTCTCGTCGGCGGCCAGGGTCCACTCGATGGCGGCGGGCAGGATGAACTTCAGGACGAACGTGGCCATCGCGACACCGCCGTTGGCGGGCAGCTGGGCCAGGACGTCGTCCGGGATGTTGCGCGGGTGGTCGCAGACGGCGCGCGCCGAGGAGTGCGAGAACAGCACCGGCGCCTCGGTGACGCGCAGCGCGTCCCGCATGGTGTCGGCGGAGACGTGCGAGAGGTCGACCAGCATGCCGAGGCGGTTCATCTCCCTGACCACCTCCTCGCCGAAGGCGGTGAGACCGCCCGCCACCGGCTCGTCGGTGGCCGAGTCCGCCCAGGGCAGGTTGTCGTTGTGGGTGAGCGTCATGTAGCGGACGCCCAGACGGTGCAGCGCGCGCAGGGTGGCGAGCGAGCAGGCGATGGAGTGGCCGCCCTCGGCTCCCATCAGCGAGGCGATCCGGCCCTCGGCGCGGGCCGCCTCCATGTCGTCGGCGCTCAGCGCGAGCCGCAGCCGGTCCGGGTACCGGTCGGTCAGCGCGCGGACGAAGTCGATCTGCTCCAGGGTGGCGCTGACCGCCCGGTCGCCCGCGTAGTCGCTACGTACGTACACGGACCAGAACTGCGCACCGATGCCGCCCTCGGCGAGCCTGGCCAGGTCGGTGTGCAGGCGGGCGCTCTGGTCGGCGGCCAGGTCGAGCGCGTCGAGGTCGTAGCCCACCTGGGCGCGCATCGCCCAGGGCAGGTCGTTGTGGCCGTCCACCACCGGGGTGTCGCGGAGGACGGCGCGGGCGCGGGCGAGCAGCTCAGGAGTCATATCCCCTGTTCTATACCCATGCCGGCCGGCCGTGATCGGGCCGAAGTGTTAACCGGACGTTAGCTCTCGGCCCGGGCTCTCGCCCCGGCCTCCCGCGCTGGTGGACGCTGCCTCCGACGGCGGCCCCACCCGGCCGCCGGCCGAGCCCGGAGGTCCCCATGCCCGCAGCAGGCAGCACCGCCACGCCCTGGAGAGCCGTCGTCGGCGGCTCGATCGGCAACCTGATCGAGTGGTACGACTGGTTCGTCTACGCGAGCTTCGCCACCTACTTCGCCAGCTCCTTCTTCCCCCACGGCAACCCCACCGCCCAACTGCTCAACACGGCCGGGATCTTCGCCGTCGGCTTCTTCATGCGCCCGGTCGGCGGCTGGCTGCTCGGGCGCTACGCCGACCGGCGCGGGCGGAAGGCGGCGCTCACCCTCACCGTGACCATGATGTCGCTGAGCGCACTGCTGATCGCTCTTGCCCCGACCTACCACCAGGTCGGCTACGCCGGAGCGGTCGTGCTGCTGGTGGCCCGCCTGCTCCAGGGCCTGTCGGTGGGCGGCGAGTACGCGGCCAGCGCCACCTACCTGACCGAGGCGTCCAACCCCGGGCGGCGCGGCTTCGTCTCCAGCTTCCAGTACGTCTCGATGACGTTCGGGCAGCTGCTCGGCCTCGCCCTGCAGATCCTGCTCCAGCACGCCATGTCCGCTGCGGATCTGCACTCCTACGGCTGGCGCGTTCCGTTCGTCGTAGGAGCACTCGGCGCGGCGGCGATCCTCTGGCTGCGGCGCAACCTGATGGAGACCGAGGCGTACACCGAGGCCGAGGCACAGAGCCAGGAGGAGAACGCCGAGCGCGGCAGCATGCGCCGACTGCTCCAGCACAAGCGGGAGTTCGCGCTGGTCATGGCACTCACCATGGGCGGCACCGTGGCCTACTACACGTACACCACGTATCTCACCAAGTACCTCTCCAACACCGTCGGTCTGAGCAAGAACGACGCCGCGCTGATCAGCTTCTTCGCGCTGACCGTCTTCATGCTGCTCCAGCCCTTCGCCGGAGCACTCTCCGACCGGATCGGCCGCCGCCCGCTGCTGATCACCTTCGGTGTCGGCGCCACCTTCGGCACCGTGCCGCTGATGACCACGCTCTCGCACACCGGCAGCTTCACGGGCGCACTGCTGCTGGCGATCGTGGCCCTCGTCCTGGTCACCGGCTACACCTCGATCAACGCGGTGGTGAAGGCCGAGCTGTTCCCCACCCAGATCCGCGCACTCGGGGTCGCCCTGCCCTATGCGCTGGCCAACGCGTTGTTCGGCGGCACGGCCGAGTACGTGGCCCTCTGGTTCAAGAACGCGGGCGCCGAGTCCGGCTACTACTGGTACGTCTCCGGCTGCGCGGCCGTCTCGCTGGTCGTCTACCTGTGCATGCGGGAGACCGGCAGCGCCAGGCTCTCCGCCGCCGAGCAGCAGTCCGCCGAGGCCGACGGCACCCGCGCCACCGTCTGACCCTCCGTCGTGAGGGGCGCGGGGAACTGCGCGGCTACTCGTGGGGCGCGAGCACTGGGTTTTCAGGGGCGCGGGGCTCTGAAGAGTTGCCGCTTGCCCTTGGGGGCTGCCCTAGCCCCGGGAGAGGTCGGCTGGACAGCCCCTATGGTTGGGGCCATGCGCGTACTCCTGGTCGAGGACGACGACCGGCTCGCTGCCGCCCTGATCTCCGCACTCGCCCGGCACGGCCACCAGGTGGTCCGCGCCGGGCGGGCCGACGACGCCCTGCGGCTAAAGGACAGCGCCGAGTTCGTCCTGCTCGACCTCGGCCTGCCCGATATGGACGGCCTGGACGCGCTGCGCCGGCTGCGCCGGGTCTCCACCGTCCCGGTGATCGTGGTGACCGCCAGGACCGAGGAGCGCGACGTGCTGCGCGGCCTGCGCTCCGGCGCCGACGACTACCTGGTCAAGCCCTTCCGGACGGCCGAACTGGTGGCCCGGATGGGCGCCGTACTGCGCCGGGGCACCCGTCCGCTGGCCGCCGCCGGACGGGCGGTGGTCGAGGTCGGCGACACCCGGATCGACCTGGAGACGCGGCAGATCACCGTGAACGGCGCGCAGGTCGCACTCACCCGGCGCGAGTTCGACGTCCTCGCGCTGCTGGCCCGTGAACCCGGCGTCGTCCGCAGCCGGGAGGAGATCCTCGACGAGGTCTGGGGCGACGTCCTGATGTCCGCCTCCCGCTCGCTGGACGTGCACATCGCGGGTATCCGCGCCAAGACCGGCCGGCCGCAGCTGGTCGAGACCCTGCGGGCCACCGGCTACCGACTGGCCGTCGACTGATGCAGCGCCGACTGCTGCTGGTCACCACCCTGCTGATCGTCTGCCTGGTGGCCGCGCTCGCCGTACCGCTCGCCCTGGCCTACTCCTCGCACCGCACCGGGCGCCTGCTGCTCGCCCGCCGGGCCGACGCCACCCGCTTCGCCGAACTCACCGACCGGGCCATCCGGGAGGGCGACTCGGCCGCACTGGCCGCCGAGGTCTCCCGGTACTCCGGGCTGTACGGGGCAGCGGTGGAGATCCGCGACCGGGACGGCCGCCTACTGGCGGGCGGCGGCGTCGACGACACCGCCGCGGCCGGGCGGGCACTGTCCGGCCGGATCACCGAGGGACTACCGCTGCTCACACCCCTCGGGCCGTCCACCGTGCTGATCGCCGAACCCGCGGGGCGGGATGCCCAGGTGTCCGGTGTGGTCCTGCTGCGGGCACCCACCACCGCAGCACGCCGGGCCGTCGGTACGGTCTGGGCCGTCCTCGCGGCCGGCTCGCTCGCGGCACTCGGCTGCTCGCTGGTGGCCGCACGCCGGCTGTCCGGCTGGATCCTGCGCCCGGTCGGCGAACTCGACCGCACCACCCGGGCGATCGCCGAGGGACGGCTGGAGGCCAGGATCGGCCTGATGCGCGGACCGGTCGAACTACGGCGCTTGGAGGAGCAGTTCAACACCATGGCCGACGCCATCTCCGCCGCCCTGGAGCGCCAGCGCGCCTTCGTCGCCGACGCCTCGCACGAACTGCGCACCCCGCTCACCGTGCTCTCGCTGCGCCTGGAGAACCTCGAACCGCACCTGACCCCCGCCGGACAGGCCGAGTACGAGGAGACGCTGGCCGAACTCGACCGGCTGGCAGCGCTCCTGGAGGACCTGCTCACCCTCGCCCGCGTCGAGGCCGACGCGGGCCTGACCGGTGCCGGCCCCTCGGGCGCGCTGCGGGAACGACTCACCGGCTGGAAGGAGTTGTACGCCGCCAAGGGGCTGTCCCTCACCGTGGACCTCTCCGACGACGACTCGCCCCTGCCCGCGGCCGTCGCCCGGATCGCCGACATCGCGCTCGACAACGCCGCCAAGTTCGTCCCGTCCGGAGGGCAGGTCACCGTCACCCTCGCCGAGCACGTCCTGACCGTCGCCGACAACGGCCCCGGCCTCGACGCCGCCGGGCGGGAGGCCGCCCTCGGCCGCTTCTGGCGCGCCCCCGACCAGAGCAACGTCCCCGGCAGCGGCCTCGGCCTGGCCATCGCCGCCGAACTCGCCCGCACCTGCGGCGCCACCCTCACCCTGCTGCCCAACACCCCCCACGGCCTGATCGTCGAGCTCCACGGCATCTAGGCGCGGCGACTCGCGGGGCGCGAGGGGCTGCATTTCAGGGGCGCGGGGGGTCAGGGGCGCGGGGAACTGCGCCCCTGACCCCCCCGGCCCCACGGGAAGCCGCGCAGTTCCCCGTTGCCGGGAGGGGTCAGCCGTAGACCGAGCGGTAGTAGGCTGCCGCGCCCGGGTGCAGGGGGATCGTGCCGGTGCCGATCGCGTAGCGTTCGTCGAGGCGGCTGCCGGGGGCGTCGGGGACCTGGAGGCGGTCGCGGCTGCGGAACAGGACTTCGCTGACGGCCCGGACGGTCGCTGTCGGCAGGGCCGCGTGGCAGACCAGGTAACTGGGGGTGCCGAGGGTGTCGGCCGGTGCCTGGGCGCGGTAGGCGTCCGCCGGTACGGCGACGCTCTCGTAGACCGGGCCGTACGTCCGGCGCAGGGCGGTGACGGTCTCGCCGAGCGGGACCAGCCGGATCGGGGTGTCGGCGGCCAGGTCCGCGATGGCCCGGGTGGGGACGCCGCCGGACCAGAAGAAGGCGTCCACCTGGCCGGAGCGCAGTGCTGCCACCGATTCGGTCAGCCCGAGCCGCCGTGCCCCCGTGCTGTCCACCCCTGCTGCCGCCAGCACGCGTTCGGCCACCACCGAGGTACCGGATCCTGCCGCACCCAACGAGACGGCACGACCGGCCAGTTGGCCGACCGTCCGCACCGGGGAGGCGGAAAGCACCACCAGATGCAGGTAGTTGAGGTAGAGCCGGGCGACCGCGGCCACCGCGACCGGCTGCGCGAAGGAGGCCCGACCGGCGATCGCATCCGCCGCGGTATCGGCGAGGGTGAGCCCCAGCTCGGCTCCGCCCTCGCCGATCAGCTGGAGATTGCGGACGCTGGCGGCGGTGTCGAGCACCTGCACGGTCAGGCCGTCGTGCGCCCGGTGGACCTCCACCGCGAGCCGTCGGCCGAAGGTCTCGTACGGGCCGCCCTCGGGGCCGGCCGCCAACCGCAGTACGGCGTGCGGCTCTTCGGCGGAGCAGCCCGCCACGGCGCAGACGCCCAGCGCCCCCGCGCCGCAGACTCCCGACGCGCCGAGCGCCAGCAGCGTTCGGCGCGTCAGGAGCGGCATGCCGGAGGTCAGCCGCCGAAGCCGAAGGAGGTGGAACCCGCCACCTTGGCGCGGAGCTTCTTGCCCTTGTCGGTGGCCTGGTTGTTCAGCTCGGCCTGGAAGTCGGCCATCCGCTCGGTCAGTTCGGGGTCGAACGCGGCGAGCATCCGGACCGCGAGGAGGCCGGCGTTGCGGGCGCCCGCGATCGAGACGGTGGCCACCGGCACCCCGGCCGGCATCTGGACGATGGAGAGCAGGCTGTCCATGCCGTCCAGGTAGCGCAGCGGCACCGGAACGCCGATCACCGGCAGCGGTGTCACCGAGGCGAGCATGCCCGGCAGGTGGGCCGCGCCGCCCGCGCCCGCGATGATCGCCTTGAGCCCGCGCCTGTGTGCGTTCTCGCCGTACGCGACCATCTCGCGCGGCATCCGGTGCGCGGAGACCACGTCGACCTCGTAGGGGATCTCGAACTCGTCGAGGGCCTGGGCGGCGGCCTCCATCACGGGCCAGTCGGAGTCCGAGCCCATGACGATGCCGACGACCGGGCCGTTGCTGTTGCTCATTCGGTGATGGTCCCTCGCAGGTAGGCGGCCGCGTGGCGGGCGCGCTCGCGCACGTCGTCGAGGTCGTCCCCGAAGACGTTGACGTGACCGACCTTGCGGCCGGGCTTCACGTCCTTGCCGTACATGTGGATCCGCAGGCCCGGGTCGCGGGCCATGCAGTGCAGGAAGGCGTGGTACATGTCCGGGTAGTCGCCACCGAGCACATTGACCATGACCGTCCACCTGGCGCGCGGGCGGGGGTCGCCCAGCGGCAGGTCGAGGACGGCGCGGAGGTGGTTCTCGAACTGCGAGGTGACGGCACCGTCCATGGACCAGTGGCCGGAGTTGTGCGGGCGCATGGCCAGCTCGTTGACGAGGATGCGGCCGTCCCGGGTCTGGAAGAGCTCGACCGCGAGGTGGCCGGTGATGTCCAGCTCACCGGCGATCCGCAGCGCCAACGCCTGGGCCTCGGCGGCGAGTTCGGGGTCGAGGCCCGGCGCGGGGGCGGTCACCTCGGCGCAGACGCCGTTCTCCTGGAGGCTTTCCACCACCGGGTACGCGACGGCCTGGCCGCTGGGGGAACGGACCACGTTGGCGGCGAGCTCGCGCAGGAAGTCGACCTTCTCCTCTGCCAGGACGGGCACCCCGGCCAGGAACGGCGCCGCCGCCTCCTGCTCGTTGTCGACCACCCAGACGCCCTTGCCGTCGTAACCACCGCGCACGGTCTTCAGGACCACCGGGTAGCCGGAGCCCTCCTCGGCGAAGGCGGTGACGTCCGCCGGGTCGGCGACCGGGCGGTGGCGCGGGCAGGGCGCACCGATGGAGTCCAGCCTGGCCCGCATCACGCCCTTGTCCTGCGCGTTGACCAGGGCGTCCGGACCCGGCCGGACCGCGATGCCCTCGGCCTGAAGAGTATGGAGGTGCTCGGTGGGGACGTGCTCGTGGTCGAAGGTGATCACGTCACAGCCGGCCGCGAAGCGGCGCAGCGTGTCCAGGTCGCGGTAGTCGCCGAGGACGACGTCCGAGACCACCTGCGAGGCGGAGTCCTGCGGAGTGTCGGCGAGAAGCCGGAAGCGGATGCCCATCGGGATCCCCGCCTCGTGCACCATGCGGGCAAGCTGCCCACCGCCGATCATGCCGACTACTGGAAAATTTGCACTGCCCGCGAAAGTCACGCTGTCCAGGATATCCGGGCCGGTCGCAGGCGGTGCACCGGTGGAGGGTCCGAGGCAACGCCCGCGCGCGCCAACCCCGCTGCGGCCCTGGGCGCCAACGGGGCTGGTGGGAGCGAGTAGCCTGGAGGGCCGGGCCCCAAGAAGCACTATCCGATCTTGTACACGAGGGGCCCGGTCGCGCTGCGCCCGCGCGAGCGCCCACCGACCTCTCGTACGCGAGCACAGGAGACTGCCGGGTATGACCGCGACCACCAACACCAGGCCCTCGCTGTCCCAGCGGCTGCGCGGGCTCTCCGGTGAAGTGATCAAGTTCGGTGTCGTCGGGCTGGTCGGCGTCGTGGTGAACGCCGGGGTCTTCTGGGTCTGCCTCAAGGGCGACGGGCTGATCCACTCGCTGGCCGGTTTCATCGCCACCGCCGTCGCGATCGGCACCAACTACCTGGGCTACCGGTACTGGCTGTACCGGGAGCGCGACGCGGCCTCCCGCAAGCGGGAGATCACCCTCTTCCTGGTCTTCAGCGGCATCGGCATGCTGATCGAGAACGGCATCCTGGCGTTCTCGGTGCATGTGCTCCACTACACCTCGCCCGGCAGTCAGTTGTTCGCCAAGAACGTGGTCGGCCTGGCGGCCGGGACGGTGTTCCGGTTCTTCTCGTACCGCACCTGGGTGTTCAAGGCGATGCCGGAGCTGGCGGAGCCGCAGGTGGTCGAGGAGGCGGAGCTGCTGCTGGCGGCGGAGCCGGCGCAGTACGCGAAGTAGGGCCTCCCGGGGCTTCGCCCCGGACCCCTCGTCTGCGGACCGCTTATCCGCTGCGGCTTATCTGCTGCGGCTCATGAAGAGGGCGAAGACCGGGGGCTGGAGGGAGAGCAGTTCCAGACGGCCGCCGTCGGCCTCGGCGAGGTCGCGGGCCACCGCGAGGCCGATGCCGGTGGAGTTGCGGCCGCTGACGGCGCGTTCGAAGACGCGGTTGCCGAGTTCGGGCGGGACGCCGAGACCCTCGTCCTGGACTTCGGCGACGATCGAGTTGCCGGAGGGGCGGACCCGGACGGTGATGGTTCCGGCGCCGTGCATCAGGGAGTTCTCGATCAGGGTGGCCAGCACCTGGGCGACCGTGCCGGGGGTGCCGATCACCGAGACGCCCTTCAGGCCCTCGATCCGCAGGTTGCGGCCGGTCTCGCGGAGCGAGGGGCCCCACTCCTCGATCTGCTGCTTGATCACGTCGTCCAGGTCGAAGGCGACGGCGGTCGGGCTGTGCGGGTCGCGCTGGTTGGTCAGCAGGCGCTGCACCACGTCCGTGAGCCGCTCGACCTGCTGGAGCGCTATGGTCGCCTCCTCCCGGACGGTGTTCGAGTCCTCGGCCAGTGCGGTGATCTCCTCCAGGCGCATGGAGAGCGCGGTGAGCGGCGTGCGCAGCTGGTGCGAGGCATCGGCGGCCAGGCGGCGTTCGGCGGTGAGCATCCGGGCGATCCGCTCGGCGCTGGTGTCCAGGACCTCGGCGACCCGGTCGAGTTCGGGGACGCCGTAGCGGCGGTCGCGCGGGCGGGGGTCGCCGGATCCGAGCCGCTCGGCGGTCTCGGCGAGGTCGGTGAGCGGGCGGGCGAGCCGCTTGGCCTGCCAGACCGCGAGTGCGACCGCTGCCTGGACGGCCAGCAGGGCGACCAGTCCGAGCAGCAGCAGCATGTTGCCGATCTCGTGGTCCACGTCGCTCCTGGACTGCACGACGGTGACGGTCTCCCCGCTCGCGCCTTCCTCGGTGGCGGTGAGCGCGGGCCCGGTGACCGGGCGGCCGGCTGCGATCAGCGGCTGGCCGGGGATGTCGACGGTGACGAAGCTGCCGTCGGTGACCTGGGCGGCGAACTTCTCCCCGGTGACCGGCTCGCCCGCGGCGAGCCGGCTCTCCACCAGGCCGAGCACGCGCACGGCCGCCGCGTCCACCCGGTCGTTGGCGGCGTTGACGATGCTCTGCTTCTCGATCAGGGCGAGCGGGACGCAGAACACCGCCACCACCACCAGGACCACGCCCAGCAGCGAGTTGATCATTCTGCGCTTCACGCCGGCGTGCTCTCTGCTCGGTTCGGCTGGGCCGTCTTGATGGTCAGTTCTTCTCGAAGCGGAAGCCGACGCCGCGAACGGTGGCGATGTAGCGGGGGTTGGCGGCGTCGTCGCCGAGCTTCTTGCGCAGCCAGGAGATGTGCATGTCCAGGGTCTTGGTGGAGGTCCACCAGGTGGTGTCCCAGACCTGGCGCATGATCTCCTCGCGGGTGACGACTCGTCCGGCGTCTCTGACCAGCACCCGCAGCAGCTCGAACTCCTTGGCGGAGAGGGTGAGCTCCTCCTCGCCGAGCCAGGCGCGGTGCGACTCGATGTCGATCTTCACGCCATGGGCGCCGGTGGTGAGCTGGTCCACGTTGCCGCGCCGGAGCAGCGCCCGGACGCGGGCGAGCAGTTCGGCCAGCCGGAAGGGCTTGGTGACGTAGTCGTCCGCGCCGGCGTCCAGGCCGACCACGGTGTCCACCTCGTCGGCGCGCGCGGTCAGCACCAGCACCGGACAGCTGCGGCCGTCGGCGCGCAGTCGGCGGCAGACTTCGAGGCCGTCCATCTCGGGCAGGCCGAGGTCGAGGACGACGAGGTCGACCTCCTCGGTCAGAGCGGCGCCGAGCGCGGACGGGCCGTCCTCGCGAACGAGGACCTCGTAGCCCTCGCGGCGCAGGGCGCGGGCCAGCGGTTCGGAGATTGCCGGGTCGTCCTCGGCCAGCAGCACACAGGTCATGGGGCGATGGTAGTCGGCTTGACGGCCGACGATCAGGCCTCCCGGAGTGCGGATTCTCCCCGGACGGCGCAATCGCATCCCGTCCTGCACGCCTGACACTCCGCCGACTCCTAGCGTGATCAGCCACGGGCGGCGAGTTCGGGAGGACAGATGGCAAGCGGCGCAACCGAGTTGCAGGACGAGCGGGAGCCGGATCCGTTCTCCGCCTCGGGCGCACCGCCCGAGGACGAGCACGCCTTCTTCGGGCATCCGCGCGGCCTGGCCACGCTTTTCATGACCGAACTGTGGGAGCGCTTCAGCTACTACGGGATGCGGTCGCTGCTGGTGCTCTTCCTCACCGTGCCGACCGCCGAGGGCGGGATCGGCCTGGACAGCGTGACGGCGGCCTCGGTCTTCTCCGTCTACAGCTCGATGATCTGCATGCTGGCGATCCTGGGCGGCTGGCTCTCGGACCGCGTGTGGGGGGCTCGCCGGGCGGTGCTGGTCGGCGCCCTGGTCATCATGGGCGGGCACTTCACACTCGCGGTGCCGCTCGGTGCGACGTTCTGGCCGGGCCTTGGACTGATCGCGGTCGGCACCGGTCTGCTGAAACCGAATGTCTCCGCCATCGTCGGGCAGCTGTACCGGGCGGACGATCCACGCCGGGACGGCGGCTTCACCGTCTTCTACCTCGCCATCAACAGCGGCGCATTCCTCGCTCCGCTGGCGATCGGCACGGTCGGCCAGCGGGTCGGCTGGCACCTGGGCTTCTCGCTGGCCGGGGTCGGCATGGGCCTCGGCGTGCTCCAGTACGTCCTGGGCCGTCGGCACCTGGGCCGGGCGGGCGAGCTGCCCGGACGGCCGGCCGGGCCCGAGGTGCGGCGCCGGATGCTGCGGTCGGCGGCGCTCTGGGCGGTGGCCGCGACGCTGCTCCTCACGGCGGACGTGCTGCTGGGCCGGTTCTCGGTGCACGAGATGGTGGACGTCCTGGGCCTGGCCGGGACGGCACTGCCCTTCTGGTACTTCACCAGGCTGCGCCGGGACCGCGAGCTGAGCGTGCCGGAACGGACCAGGATGTCCGGCTTCCTCTGGTTCTTCGTCGCCTCGGCGGTGTTCTGGATGATCTACGACCAGTCCGGCTCGACGCTGAACCTCTTCGCCAAGGAGTCCACCGAGCTGTCGCTGCTGGGCGTGCGCTTCCCGTCCAGCTGGTTCAACTCCGTCAACCCGCTCTTCATCATCCTGCTGGCACCGCTCTTCGCCTGGCTCTGGCAGTGGCTCCAGCGGCGCGGGCGCAATCCGAGCACGCCGGTGAAGTTCGGCGTCGCACTGCTGCTGATCGGCGCCTCCTTCGGGGTGATGGGCCTGGCCGAGCTGGCCGCCTCGGGCGGCACCCGGGTCTCCCCGCTCTGGCTGGTCGGCGTCTACTTCGTCCAGACCGTCGCCGAGCTCTTCCTCTCCCCCGTCGGCCTGTCGCTGACCACCAAGCTGGCCCCGGCCAAGTACACCAGCCAGATGCTCGGCCTCTGGTTCCTCTCGATGGCGACCGGGGATGCCGTCGCAGGGTGGACGACCCAGTTGCGCAACGTGATCAGCCCGATGGCCTACTTCTACCTCCAGGGCGCGCTGGCGGTGGCCTGCGGGGCCGCCTTTCTGCTGGCGGCGGGCCGGATCCGGCGACTGATGGGCACTGTGAGGTAGTTCACAGAGCGTGATTGTTATCGAATGTTGTCATGCCCTCGGTCGCCAGGAGGGCCAGGAGGGCATGGTCGAAAAATATCGCGATTCGACCTGTGGTTCGAAGGGAGAATTCCATGCCGACCATGGATTGCCGTACCGGACAGCCCTCGTCCTTTGCTTAGACAATACGTACATAGCAACTTTTGTCCTCCCATTGGTCCGAATACCGCCACGTACAGTGGTCTGGTCCCCGTCCGCCTCAACCCCCCCTCTGGGCGGACGACGTCAGGCAAGGAACCACTACGTATGGCGTCTACGACCGTGGCTGTCGATCTTGATAAGTCGGCACCCTCCAGCGGCAAGACCTTCCTCGGGCACCCCCGTGGACTCGCCACGCTCTTCATGAGCGAAATGTGGGAGCGCTTCAGCTACTACGGCATGCGTGCCCTGCTGGTGCTCTACATGACCGCCTCCGTCGCCGAGGGCGGCCTCGGTATGAAGGTGGCAGTCGCCAGCGCCGTGTACAGCGTGTACACGGCGATGGTCTACCTGCTGGCTCTGCCGGGCGGCTGGATAGCCGACCGCTTCCTCGGTGCTCGCAAGACCGTCGCGGTCGGTGGCTCGATCATCATGATCGGCCACTTCCTGCTGGCTGTCCCGGCCTCCGTGTCGTTCTTCGCCGGCCTGGCTCTCATCGCCATCGGCTCCGGCCTGCTCAAGGCCAACATCTCCACGATGGTCGGCCACCTGTACGACGGCCCGAACGACCCGCGCCGTGATGGTGGCTTCACCATCTTCTACATGGGCATCAACCTCGGTGCCTTCGCGGCTCCGCTGGTCATCGGCACCGTCGGCCAGAGCGTCGACTGGCACCTCGGCTTCGCTCTCGCCGGTGTCGGCATGGCGCTCGGCCTCGGCCAGTTCCTGCTGGGCACCCGCCACCTCAGCGCCAAGAGCGACGTGGTGACCTCGCCGATCTCCGCCGAGGAGAAGAGCGCGATCTTCCGCAAGGCCGGCCTCTGGCTGGCGCTGGCCGTGGTCTTCTACGGCATCGTCGCGCTGACCGGCCACTTCACCATCGACTGGGCCGTCTGGCCGCTGTCGATCGCGGGCATCGCGATCCCGGTGGTCGTCTTCGCCAAGGTGAAGAAGGACAAGGACCTCAACTCGGACGAGCAGTCCAAGATGAGCGGCTACATCTGGTTCTTCGTCGCCGCCGCCGTGTTCTGGATGATCTACGACCAGTCCGGCTCGACGCTGAACGTCTTCGCCGACAAGAACACCGCCTCGTCGATGTTCGGCCTCGACTTCCCGTCCAGCTGGTTCCAGTCGCTGAACCCGCTGTACATCATGGCGCTGGCCCCGCTCTTCGCCTGGCTCTGGGTCTGGCTGGCCAAGCGCGCCAAGAACCCCACCACCACCATGAAGTTCGCCATCGGTCTGCTGATGATCGGCGCTTCCTTCCTGGTGATGATGATGGCGATGGCCGCCTCCGCCGGTGGCGTCAAGGTCACGCCGCTGTGGCTTGCCATGGTCTACCTGATCCAGACCATCGGTGAGCTGACCCTCTCCCCGGTCGGCCTCTCGGTCACCACCAAGCTGGCCCCGACCAAGTACGCCAGCCAGATGATGGGTGTCTGGTTCCTCGCCGTCACGGCGGGTGACTGTGTCGCCGCCATCTTCCAGCTGGTCCTCGGCGACAACGTCGTCGGCAGCACCTGGTACTTCGCGGTCCAGGGCGTGATGGCGCTCATCGCCGGTGTCGCGCTGGCGATGTACCGCAAGAAGGTCGTCAAGCTCATGGGCGACGTGCACTGACGTCCGCATGAGCGAAGGGCCGGTACCCGCTACGGGTACCGGCCCTTCGGCGTCCGTGGACTCGGGCTCAGGCCATCCGCACGCCCGCCCGCCAGACCGCAGCCGTGAGCGGTACGCCCGGACGGTAGGCCAGGTGGACATGCGAGGGGGCCTCCAGGAGCTGGAGGTCGGCCCGGGCACCGACGGTGACGCCGCCGACATCGCTGCGCCGCAGTGCACGGGCACCGCCCACGGTGGCGGCGTGCACCGCCTCGTCCGGGGACATACCCATCTCCCGGACGGCGACGGCGATGCAGAAGGCCATCGAGCTGGTGAAGCTGGAACCGGGGTTGCAGTCGGTGGAGAGCGCGACGGTGGCGCCCGCGTCGAGCAGTCGGCGCGCGTCGGGGTACTTCGCGCGGGTGGAGAACTCGGCACCGGGCAGCAGGGTGGCAACGGTGTCCGACCCGGCGAGGGCCGCCACGTCGGCGTCGGTGAGGTGGGTGCAGTGGTCGGCGGAGGCTGCGCCGAGTTCGACCGCGAGCTGCACACCGGGACCGTACGAGAGCTGGTTCGCGTGCACGCGCGGGATCAGTCCGCGTTCCTGCCCGGCCTTGAGGACGGCACGGGCCTGATCGCCGTCGAAGGCGCCCTGCTCGCAGAAGACGTCCACCCAGCGGGCGTGCGGGGCGCAGGCGTCCAGCATCTCGCCGGTGACCAGGTCGACGTACCCGGCCGGGTCCTCGGCGTACTCGGGCGCGACCACATGCGCGCCGAGGTAGGTGGTCTCGGGGGTGTGCGAGGCGGCGATACGCAGCGCACGGGCCTCGTCGGCGACGGTCAGCCCGTAGCCGGACTTGCACTCGACGGTGGTCGTGCCCTGGCGCAGCGCCTCGTCCAGGAAGCGGACCAGGTTGGCGTCCAGCTCCTCGTCACTGGCGGCCCGGGTGGCGGCGACGGTGGTGCGGATGCCGCCCGCGCTGTAGGACTGGCCGGACATCCGGGCGTTGAACTCGGCGGTGCGATCGCCCGCGAAGACCAGGTGCGCGTGCGAGTCGACGAAGCCGGGCAGCAGGGCGCGGCCCCCGGCGTCGTAGCGCTCGTCGGCGGCGGGGGCCGAGGCGGCGGAGCCGACCCAGGTGATCCGTCCGGCCTCGACCACCACGGCGGCGTCCTGGAGCAGACCGAGCGGGCCGGTGCCGTGGGCCGGGTCGTTGGTGACCAGACTGCCGATATCGGTGATCAGAAGAGTGCTCAACGGATGACCTTTCGTAGAGGGGAACACCGATAGGAGCGCGGGGAACCGGCCGGTCTTCGAGGGGCGCGGGGCTCTGCCCCCGGGAGTCAGGACCGCAGGGCGGCGATCGAGTCGCGGAGGGCGGTCGGGACGTCGGCGATCAGTTGGTGGACGCCGTCGCGGACGATGTGGCGGCCGCCCACCACCACGTGCCGCACGTCGGCGGCCGTGGCCGCGAAGACCGCCGTCTCGGCCCCGAGCGCGGGCGCGGGCCCGGCCGTACGGACGGAGTCCAGCGCGACCACGGTGAAGTCGGCCAGCGCCCCGGCCTCGACCCGCCCGGCCTCGGGCCAGCCGAGGGAGGCGTGGCCGTCCTCGGTGCCCGCGCGCAGCAGGGCGTTGGCCGTCCAGTGGCCCCGGGTGCGGGTGCGCAGGCGCTCGTTCAGCTCCAGCGCCCGTGCCTCCTCGAACGGGTCGACCACGGCGTGGCTGTCGCTGCCCAGGGTGATCGGGCAGCCGCCGCTGGCGAGTCGGCGGGCGGGGCCGATGCCGTCGGCGAGGTCGCGTTCGGTGGTCGGACACATACAGATGTTGGTGGAGGAGTCCGTGAGCAGCCGGATGTCCTCGTCCGTGAGGTGGGTGGCGTGCACGGCACTCGTCCGCGGGCCGAGGACGCCGTGGTCGGCGAGCAGCCGGGTCGGGGTGACGCCGTGGGCGGTGAGGCAGGCGTCGTTCTCGGCGGTCTGCTCGGAGAGGTGCACGTGCAGCACTGCCTTGCGCATCGCCGCCCAGTGCGCGACCGTGCTCAGCTGGTCGGCCGGGACGGCCCGCACCGAGTGGACGGCCGCCCCGATCCTGGCGTGCTCGTTCCCCTTGAGTCCGGACACGCGGGCTGCCCAGGCGTCGGCGTCGCCGTCGCTGAAGCGCAGCTGCGGCTTGGTCGGCTCGGCGCCGAAGCCGGAGGAGAGGTAGCAGGTGTCCAGCAGGGTGATCCGGATCCCGGCCCGGGCCGCCGCCTCGATCAGTGCCTCGCCCATGGCGTTCGGGTCGCCGTAGCGGCCGCCGCCGGGGGCGTGGTGCAGATAGTGGAACTCGCCGACGGCGGTGACTCCCGCCAGTGCCATCTCGGCGTACACGGCGGTGGCCAGTGCCAGGTAGCTGTCCGGGTCGAGCGCACCGGCGAAGCGGTACATGGTGTCCCGCCAGGTCCAGAAGGTGCCGGAGCCGACCTGGACGCTTCCGCGCAGGGCACGGTGGAAGGCGTGCGAGTGGGCGTTGGCCTGCCCGGGCAGCAGCAGGCCGTCGAGCCGGACGGCCCCGGCCGGGCAGGGCCCGCAGTCCGGGGTGACCTTGGCGATCCTGCCGCCCTGGCCGACCACGATCAGCACGTCCTGCTCGACGACCGGTCCGTTGACGTGCGGCAGCCAGGCGTACTCCGCCCAGTACGTCAGGTGGTCGGCTGGCATGCGAGGTCCTCCAGTACATCGGCGAGGGCGGCCACGCCGGCCAGGCAGTCGGCCTCCTCGGCGTGCTCGGCCGGGGAGTGCGAGACACCGCTCGGGTTCCGTACGAACAGCATGGCGGTCGGGATCGCCGATGCCAGGATTCCGGCGTCGTGTCCTGCGCCGGTGGGCAGGACGGGTACGTCGCCGAGGATCCCGGCGAGGCGGTCGCGCAACGGGCCGTCGAAGTCCACCACGGGCGTGTACGACTCACGGGTCAGCTCGACCCGGACGCCGTCGCGCCCGCCGCGCTCGTGGGCCGCCTGCCGGATCTCCTCGACCAGAGCGTCGAGGATCTTCTCGTCGGCGGCCCTGGAGTCCAGCCAGCCCCGGACCAGGGAGGCGATGGCGTTGGTGCCGTTGGGTTCCACCGCGACCTTGCCGAAGGTGGCCAGGGCGCCCGCCAGCTTGGCCTTCTTACGGGCGGCGAGCACGGTGTTGGCGTAGGTGAGCATCGGGTCGCGGCGGTCCTCGATGCGGGTGGTGCCCGCATGGTTGGCCTCGCCGTGGAAGTCGAAGCGCCAGCGGCCGTGCGGCCAGATCGCGCTGGCCACGCCGACCGGATGGGCCTCGGTCAGGTACCGGCCCTGTTCGACGTGCAGCTCGACGAAGGCGCCGATCCGCGCAAGGCGGTCGCCGTCCGCGCCGATCGCGGTCGGGTCGTAGCCGGCCTTCTCCATCGCGTCGGGCAGCCGGATGCCGTCGGCGTCGCGCAGTTCGTACGCCTGCTCGCGCCCCAGGACTCCGGCGGTGAGGCGGGAGCCGATGCAGGCGACGCCGAACCGGGCACCCTCCTCGTCGCCGAAGTTGACGATGGCCAGCGGCCTGGTGAACCGGGCGCCGCGCGAGCGGAGTTCGTCCAGTGCGGCGAAGGAGGAGACCACGCCCAGCGGACCGTCGAAGGCGCCGCCGTCCGGGACGGAGTCCAGGTGCGAGCCGGTGACGATCGCGCCCTCGCCGTTGGGGTCGCCGAGCCAGGCCCACTGGTTGCCGTTGCGGTCCAGCTCGTACGTCAGCGAACGCGCGCGGGCCTGCTCCTCGAACCAGGCACGGCACTCGGCGTCGGCCGAGTTCCAGGCGAAGCGGCGGTAGCCACCGGAGGTGGCGGAGCGGCCCACGGGGAGCAGCTCCGCCCACATCCGGCCGAAAGTGTCGGTCACAGCTCGCCCATCGGGACGCGAACGCCGCGTTCGTCCGCGACCTCGACCGCGCGGTCGTAGCCGGCGTCGACGTGCCGGATGACACCCATGCCCGGGTCGTTGGTGAGCACCCGGCGGATCTTCTCGCCGGCGAGCGCCGTACCGTCGGCGACCGTGACCTGACCGGCGTGGATCGAGCGGCCGATGCCGACGCCGCCGCCGTGGTGGATGGAGACCCAGGACGCGCCGGAGGCGACGTTGACCATGGCGTTGAGCAGCGGCCAGTCGGCGATGGCGTCCGAACCGTCCAGCATCGCCTCGGTCTCGCGGTAGGGGGAGGCGACCGAGCCGCAGTCGAGGTGGTCGCGGCCGATCACGATCGGCGCGGAGAGCTCACCCGAGGCGACCATGTCGTTGAAGCGCTCGCCGGCCTTGTCGCGCTCGCCGTAGCCGAGCCAGCAGATGCGCGCCGGGAGGCCCTGGAAGTGCACCTTCTCCTGGGCCATCTTGATCCAGCGGTGCAGCGACTCGTTCTCCGGGAAGAGGTCGAGCACGGCCTTGTCGGTCTTCGCGATGTCCTGCGGATCGCCGGAGAGCGCAGCCCAGCGGAACGGGCCCTTGCCCTCGCAGAATAGCGGGCGGATGTACGCCGGGACGAAGCCAGGGAAGGCGAACGCCCGGTCGTAACCGGCCAGTTGGGCCTCGCCGCGGATCGAGTTTCCGTAGTCGAAGACCTCGGCGCCCGCGTCCTGGAAGCCGACCATCGCCTCGACGTGCTTGGCCATCGACTCGCGCGAGCGCTGGGTGAACTCGGCGGGCTTGGCCGTCGCGTAGTCCGCCATGTCCTCGAAGGCCACGCCGATCGGCAGGTAGCTCAGCGGGTCGTGGGCGCTGGTCTGGTCGGTGACGATGTCGATCGGGGCGTCCATCGCCAGCAGCTGCGGGAAGATCTCGGCGGCGTTGCCGAGCACGCCGATGGAGAGCGGCTGCTTCTTGTCGCGGGCGGCGGTGGCCAGCTCCAGCGCGTGGGCCAGGTCCTTGGCCTCCACGTCGAGGTAGCGGTGCTCGATCCGGCGGGAGATGCGGGACGGGTCGCAGTCGATGCAGATCGCCACGCCGCCGTTCATGGTGACGGCCAGCGGCTGGGCGCCGCCCATGCCGCCGAGACCGGCGGTCAGGGTGATGGTGCCCGCCAGCGAGCCGTTGAACTTCTTGGCGGCGACGGCGGCAAAGGTCTCGTAGGTGCCCTGGAGGATGCCCTGGGTGCCGATGTAGATCCAGGACCCGGCGGTCATCTGCCCGTACATGGTGAGCCCGAGGCTCTCCAGCCGCCGGAACTCCTCCCAGTTGGCCCAGTCGCCGACCAGGTTGGAGTTGGCGATCAGCACGCGCGGCGCCCACTCGTGCGTCTGCATCACACCGACCGGACGGCCGGACTGGACCAGCATGGTCTCGTCCTGCTTCAGGGTCTGGAGCGTGCGGACCATCGCGTCGTACGAGCGCCAGTCGCGGGCCGCCTTGCCGGTGCCGCCGTAGACGACCAGCTTGGACGGGTGCTCGGCAACCTCGGGGTCGAGGTTGTTCATGAGCATCCGCATAGCGGCTTCCTGCTGCCAGCCCTGCGCGGTCAGCTGCGTCCCACGCGCCGCACGCACCTCACGCGGACCACTGCCCGCCTGCTGCTGCACCATGCTTCCGGCCTCCTTGCGGATGGATTCATTCAACCTTGACGAGACTGAATATATCCAAACAGTCCGGCGGCGACCAGACCCCTGAATACCAGTCCCGTAAAGGAGCGTGGCCGACCCCGGACACCGCCGCGACTCGACCGCTCAGGCCACCGCGTCACCGTCCCAGTCGATACCGATCTCGGCGAGCCAGGCGCGGTCCTCGGCATCCGGGGCGGTGGGGCGGGGCGGGCGCGGAACCTCCTGGATCGGGCCCAGGCCGTACTTCTCGGCGGCGGCCGCGGCAGCCGCGTTCGGTTCGATGACGCCGACATGGACGGCCGACTCGTCACCGGTCTCCAGAACGGTCAGCTCGGGGTCGGGCGGGCGGCGCAGCGCGATGCGCCGCCCGCAGGTCGGGCAGGACCACTCGTCGGCCCCCGAGGCGAGCCGGCCGGTCAGTCTCATCTGATGGATCGGACGCATGGCGGACACCCCCGTCGAGCCCCTGCACCGGGGCCTGTTGATGGGATGCCCGCTCACGGGCCGTCAGCAACTCCCCAGGAGCTATTCGAGGAACAATCCCCGGGCCGTCGCCGACTGCTCGATCGCCTCCAACCGGGCTTCCGCGCCCGGGAGTTCGTCACACATTGCCTGCATCAGCACCCGGCCGAGCATCATCGGCGCACAGGCGGTGTCGAAGACCAGACCGGTGCCGACGGCGGCCGGGAGCAGGAGGTCGGAGAGCTTGGCAACCGGAGCGAAGGCGCTGTCGGCGACGGTGAGGACGGTCAGGCCGCAGTCACGGGCGACGGCGAGCGCGTCCATCAGTTCGCGCGGGTAGCGCGGCAGGGCGAAGCAGAGCAGCGCGGTGGCACCGGCCGCGGCAGCCTGTTCGAGACGGTCGGCGAGCATGCTGCCGCCCTCGTCCAGCAGCCGGATGTCCGGGTGCACCTTGGCCGCGAAGTACGCGAAGCCCCTGGCCTGGGCGGAGGCGGCGCGCAGGCCGAGGACGGGCAGCGGGCGGGAGGCGGCCAGCAGCCGGGCGGCCCGGACGATCGGCTCGGGGTCGGCGAGCAGTTCGGCGAGGTGGCGCAGATGCTCGATCTCGGCGAGTACGGCCTGCTGGTGCTCGTTGCGGACCACGTCGGCGGGTGTCTCGGGTGCGGACGGCTCGCCCGCGCCGAGTTCACGCAGCTGCTTGCGCAGCGCCGGGTAGCCGTCGAAGCCGAGCGCGACGGCGAAGCGGGTCACCGAGGGCTGGCTGACCCCGGCGAGCTCGGCCACCTCGACGCTGGAGAGGAACGGCGCCTCGGTGGCGTGCCTGACCAGCGAGTGCGCGATCCGGCGCTGGGTCGGTGTGAGCCGGTGGCCCTCGAAGAGCTGGAGCAGTCGGGAGGAGGGGCCGACGGTGCCGGTCTCGTCCATGGCGGTCATCAGCGGTACCTCCGAGCTTGGTTGCAGCGCACGCCTTTGGCCATGGCGGCTGGGACGACTGTGGCGCAGTCCTGCCAGGCGGGGCAACGACGTATCGAACAGCGGACGGGCCGCCAGGGGCAACGGCCGAAGGCCGTTGGGGGCGCGGGGCTCTGTCTGACCAACTGCGTGCGCGAATCGGAAGGCAACGAGCCCCTACCTGGCCTCCGTAGAGCCAGTTGCACCGCCCCACCGAGGCTTACGAGGTGCAACTGGCCCACCGGGCCCGGCTGAAGGCAGTCACCTTCCGCTGCGCGCACGCAGTTGGTCAGACAGAGTCCCGCGCCCCTGTTGACGTACCCGACTGCCCAGGACTGTCAGGCGAGCGGTCCGGTGACCTGCTCGACCGCACGGACCAGCTCACCCGAGGCGACCAGCGCGGCGGCGGCCTCCAGGTCGGGAGCGAGGAAGCGGTCCCGACCTGGTCCACCGACACCGGCCTCGCGGGCGGCGGTCACCGCGGCGGCGGTGCCGGGAGCGGTCGGGCCGCTGCCGTTGTCCGTACGGATCTCCAGCGCACGGGCGGCGGCGGTCAGTTCGACGGCGAGGATCCGCCCCAGGTTGTCCACGGCCTGGCGCAGCTTGCGGGCGGCGGACCAGCCCATCGAGACATGGTCCTCCTGCATCGCGGAGGACGGGATCGAGTCCACCGAGGCCGGGACGGCGAGGCGCTTGTTCTCGCTGACCAGGGCGGCCTGGGTGTACTGGGCGATCATCAGGCCGGAGTCCACGCCCGGGTCGTCGGCCAGGAAGGCCGGCAAGCCGTGCGAGCGGGCCTTGTCGAGCAGCCGGTCGGTGCGGCGCTCGGAGATCGAACCGAGGTCGGCGGCGGCGATGGCGAGGAAGTCCAGCACGTACGCGACCGGGGCGCCGTGGAAGTTGCCGTTCGACTCCACCCGGCCGTCGGGCAGCACCACCGGGTTGTCCACCGAGGCGGCCAGCTCGCGCGAGGCCACCAGCTGGGCGTGCGCCAGGGTGTCCCGGCCCGCGCCGGCCACCTGCGGGGCGCAGCGGATCGAGTAGGCGTCCTGGACGCGCGGAGCGTCGTCCTGGTGGTGCCCGGTCAGCCCGGAGCCCTTGAGGACGGCGAGCATATTGGCGGCGCTGAGCGTCTGGCCGGGGTGCGGGCGGATCGGGGCGTGCAGCTCGGGGGCGAGCACCTTGTCGGTGCCGAGCAGCGCCTCCAGGCTCATCGCGGCGGTGATGTCGGCCGTGGTGAACAGGCGGGTCAGGTCGGCGATGGCCATCACCAGCATGCCGAGCATGCCGTCGGTGCCGTTGATGAGGGCCAGGCCCTCCTTCTCCAGCAGCTCGACCGGCTCGATCCCGGCGGCGCCCAGGAGTTCGGCGGCGGGCTTCTCCACCCCGTCGGGGCCGAAGGCGGTGCCCTCGCCCATCAGGACGAGTGCGCAGTGCGAGAGCGGCGCCAGGTCGCCGGAGCAGCCGAGCGAGCCGAACTCCCGCACCACGGGCGTGATGCCCGCGTTGAGGATGGCGGCCATGGTCTGGGCGACCAGCGGACGCACACCCGTACGTCCGGAGGCCAGGGTCTTCATCCGCAGGAACATCAGCGCGCGGACCACCTCGCGCTCCACCGTCGGGCCCATCCCCGCGGCGTGCGAGCGGACCAGCGAACGCTGGAGCTGCGCCCGCAGCTCGGGGCTGATGTGCCGGACGGCGAGCGCACCGAAGCCGGTGGAGACGCCGTAGACGGGACGCGGCTCGGCCGCGAGAGCATCAATCCGAGCGCGGGAGCCTGCCATCTCGGCGAGCGCATCCGGTCCGATCTCGACCCGGGCATTGCCCCGCGCGACGGCAAGCACGTCCTCGGCGCTGACGTCGGCCTTGCCGACCAGCACGAGCGGCGCATCGGGGGCCACAGCACTGTGCATATCCATATACACAATCACACCAGGTGAATGAAGATATGACAACCGTTGATTCCGCCGAACCTTCCGGCCGGCCTCCCCGTCACGACCACTCTGCCCGGGAGCTGCGGGTCCGACCGGCCGGCAGCCGAGGGCGGATTTCCCGTACTCCGGGCGGATGACGCAGGCTGGGGGCGGAACAGCGAGCGGGAGGCGGCCGGGGATGGCACGGGCGACGGTGCGGCGACGGGTGGTACGGCTGCGCGGGGACGAGCGGGGGGCGCGGCCGGATGCGCTCGCGGCGGAGGAGCCACTGGAGATCCGGGTCGGCGGGGAGGCGCTGACGGTGACCATGAGGACGCCCGGACACGACTTCGACCTGGTGGCCGGGTTCCTGGTGGGCGAGGGGATGGTGGAGCGCGGTGAGCAGCTGGCCGCACTGCGCTACTGCGCCGGGACGGACGACAACGGGGAGAACAGCTACAACGTGGTGGACGCCACCGTACGCGGGGCCGCCACCGCCCTCTCCAGCCACCGCAACCTGCTGACCACCAGCGCCTGCGGCCTCTGCGGCCGGGACACCGTCGACGCGGTACGGATGCACATCCGCCACCCGCTCGACCAGGACCCGCTCACGGTCTCCCCCGAGCTGCTGTACGCGCTGCCCGACCGCCTGCGTGCGGCGCAGCGGACCTTCGAGTCCACCGGCGGCCTGCACGCCGCCGGGCTGTTCGCACCGAGCGGTGAACTGCTCTGCGCCCGCGAGGACGTGGGGCGGCACAACGCGGTGGACAAGGTGATCGGCTGGGCCCTGCGCGAGGGGCGGCTGCCGCTGACCGGGCATCTGCTGCTGGTCAGCGGCCGCGCCTCGTTCGAGTTGACGCAGAAGGCGGCACTGGCGGGCCTACCGCTGCTGGCCGCCGTCTCGGCGCCGTCCTCGCTCGCGGTGGATCTGGCCGAGGATCTCGGCCTCACCCTTGTCGGCTTCCTGCGCGGGCAGAGCGCCAACGTCTACACCCGCCCGGACCGGGTGGTCTGAGGAGCCCCTGCCACGGGCGGCAGCCGTACGGCGCTCAGCGCCGCCGAAGGCTCAGTTGGTGCAGAAGCTGACGGCGATCGGGCTGCCGGTGCAGTTGGTGGGATGGTTGTCGACGATCGCGGAGTCCCGGAGGACACGGAACTGGGTGTTCGTCCAGACGCAGCCCGCGCTGGTGCCGGAGGTCCCGGTGCCGGAGGTGTTCCCGTTCACGAGGCTGTCGCGCAGGACCGTGTGGTCGTCGTTGAAGACGCCGAACACCCCCTCCGGTCGGCGATGGTCACCACGCCACACGCCACTGACAGTGCACACGGTCACTCCGACGCTCCGCACCTCCCGGCCGAAGATCCGCCTCATCACCCGGCTGAAACCCATCGCACTGCGGACAGATGCAGCACATGTTCGCATCACAACCCCCGTTCCCGCCCGGCCCCTGCGGTCGGGCGGCAGTACCAACTGTCCTACTCCGGCCCGCAGTTGTGACAGGCTCAGGGCGGCGGGGAGGCCGGGCCCGAGAGGGCGACCGCAACCAGGGCCCGCAGCGCCGCGGCCACCTGGCCGAGCGGCAGGGTGGACTCGTCCGCGAAGAGCTCGATCAGCCAGCCGCCCGCCGCGTTGCCGCCACCCGCCGCGACCATCCCCTTGTAACCGCTGACCACCATCATCGCCTCCTCCGCCGGGTCGTTCCCGGCGGCGCCGGAGCGCAGGGCGAAGGCACCGCCGCGTACGGCCCGGCGGGTGAGCGGGTAGTGGCCGAGGTCGAAGACGGCGTCCGGTGCCTCGATCTGGGCCCGCTGGGTCTCGGCACCGCTGCTGGTCGGCCCGCTGGTCATCCGGTAGACGGCGTACTGGGCGGTGCGCATCAGCTGCGAGCCGGGTGGCACGTAGGAGACCCACCAGCCGACCGCGTCCAGCAGTCGGGCGGTGGTCTCGGCGACGGTGACCAGTCTGCTGAGGGTGTCGGCGTGGTGGTTGGTGCGGAGCGTGCCGTGCTGGTCGAGCGAGGCGAGGACGACGGCGAGCAGCTGCCCCGGGTCGGCGCTGTGGGCGGCACCCCGGAAGCGGCGGCGGTCGCCGAACCCGGCGCGGCCCAGGCCGGGGCGACGGCCGTCGGCGCGGTGGTGCGGGTCGGCGGAGTCGGCGAGCAGCACGGTCGGGTCGGGGGCGAAGCCGGGGCCGTGGCTGCGCCCGGCGACCACGGGATGGGCAGCCCGGGCGGCCTTGGCCCGGTACTGGGCGGCGTCGGCGAGGCGGAACAGCCGGTCGGAGGTGGTGACCGGGCCGATCGAGTCGCCGGTGGAGGCCACCCCGCAGGCGACGCCCTCGCCGTCGGCCAGCGCCAGCGCGCGGACGCACAGCTCCTCCGCGACCGCGACCACCTCGTCGGCCTTCTGCCCCTCGGCGAGCAGGCAGAACTCGTCGCCGCCGAGCCTGGCGGCGAGGCTGCCGGGGAGCTTGGCGGCGGCGAGCGAGAGCTGGTGGGCGAATCGTTCCAGCAATCGGTCGCCGACCTCGTGGCCGAGCCGGTCGTTGACCCGCTTGAGGCCGTTGACGTCACAGACCACCAGGCTGACCACGGTGTTGTCGCGGTTGTGGGCCGCCAGTGCGCTCTCCAGCCGGGCGTCCACGGCGCGGCGGTTGGCCAGGCCGGTGAGCGGGTCGGTGAAGGCGAGCCGGCGCAGGTCGGCGAGGCGCTCGGTCTGGGCGAGTCCGGCGGAGATCTGGGCGGCGAGCAGGGTCGCGTAGTCGGCGTCCGCGTCGCTGAAGACCGCCAGACCGACCGCCCTGGCCAGATAGAGCTCGCCCCAGGCCTGGCCGTGCAGCACGATCGGCGCGACCAGGCAGCACTCACGCCCGCGTCGGCGCAGTCCGGCGGCGCGCTCCTGGCAGAACGCGCCGGAGCCCGGGTGCGCGTGGGCGGAGTGCGGGGTGAGGTTCTCGGCGGTCTGCACCCAGGCGCGCGGCAACCGGCCGGTGGTCCAGTGCTCTTCGAGATAGGTCACGATCTCGGGGAAGTCCGCGACCGGGTAGGACTCGTCCTCGGGCTGCTCCTCCTCGCCCGGCGCCAGGTCACCGTGGTTGACCAGCACCCGCAGCCGGCCCGATTCGCGGTCCCAGACGGAGATGGCGGCCATGGTCGCGCCGAGCGCGGTGGTGGAGCGGGCGGTGGCGGCGCGGACGGCATCCAGCGGGGTGAGGGCCGCCGCCATGTCCTGGGCCAGCTCGACGACGGCCTGCAGGCGCGGGTCGAGGGCCGGAGGTACGGATACGTTCACCGGTTCCGTCATGGTCGCCTCGCTCACCGGCTCCGCCTCATCCCTGGTGCCTCGACCTGCCACGGACCCGCCCCATGCCATCCTGTGCCGCCCCGGCCTGCCACGACTCGCCATGGCCTGCCCCGGATTGCCGAGGACTGCCACCCTGGACCAAGGTTATGGCCCTTTGCTGAGACTTTGCCCCATTTGTCAAGGCGAATGTGTGCGAATCCGATGCCCTCACCGTCGCAACCGCGCCCGTGCCCCCGAGGTCGGGCTCAGAAGTCGTGGACGTGACGGCTGAGCAGCCAGGGCTCGACCAGCCCGAGCCCGCGCACCGGCCGGCGCCACATCGGCTGCAGATGGAAGCGGTGCTCGGGGACGTCGGCCCCGGCCGGGTGCTCCCCGGAGCCGTCCACCGCCCCGGAGACGGACGGTGGCACCGCGCCGTTCAGCTCCAGCGCCGCCGCGAACTCGCCGTCCACCAGTACCGCGTCCTTGGGCGCGATCGAAGTGAGGCGGCTGGCCAGGTTGACGGTGGTGCCGAAGACGTCGCCCATCCGCGAGGTGACGGTGCCGAAGGCCATCCCGACCCGCACCGCGGGGATGGTGTCCTCCTTGGCGAGTGCCTCGACCAGGCTGAGCGCGATCTCGGCGGCGGTGGCCGGGTCCTCGGAGACGTACAGGATCTCGTCGCCCAGGGTCTTGATCACCCGGCCGCCGAATCCGGCGATCAGATCGGAGCAGGTGTTCTCGAAGCTCTCGACCAGGGTGCCGAGCTCCTCCTCCTCCAGCCGGCGGGAGAGGCGGGTGAAGCCGACCAGGTCGGCGAAGCCGACGGCGAGGCGGCCGCTGGTCATCTCGGTGTCCTCGGCGGCCTGTACCACCCGGCCGGTGACGGCGGCCAGTTGGCGCCGCCAGACGTACACCAGGAACTGCTCCAGCTCCGGCAGCAGCAGCTCGACCAGCGGATAGGCGACGTCCGCCCTGGTCATACCGGGCTCGATGGACTGGGTGAGGTTCTCCAGGAAGGTGTCCATCTGCCAGCCGGCCAGCCGCGCCGTGGTCTGCCCGGTGGAACGGGCGACCTGCACCGCCATCGACTCGCTGAGCAGGCCCGACTCGACCAGGCCGGCGAGCCGCCGCAGCGCGATCACATCACCGTCGGTCAGGGCCCGGGACTGGCCGATGTCCGGGAAGCCCATGGCCCGCCAGAAGCGGGTGGCCACCTCCATCGGAACATCGGCGGCGCGGGCTGCCTGATAGGGCGTGTACCGGCGTGGCGCATCGAGGATCAGCCGTTCGAGATCCAACGCGACCGTCTGAGCGTCCGGTTCCGGCTCGCCGCCGTTGCCGTCGTTCCCGTTGTTCCCGCCGACGCTTTCGCCTACCACCGGTCCATCCCCGTGCGGTTGCCGCACTTGCCTCTCGTCCTGCCTGTCCAGGGGCGCCCCGACCACCGCGCAGGTAGTGGCGCGCCTCACACCGCTGCCAGGTGGAATGTTCGCACGGAATCACGCAATCCGGGGCATCCGGCCGGGACGGCACCACATCAGGGCCACGTCGGAGCCGGTGCGACGGTGCCGGTCAGCCCTGCTCGGGCCGTACATGCACGACGTCCCCGGCCGCGACGGGGGTGCGGTTGCCGTCCGGGGTACGGACCACCAGGCGGCCGTCGCCGTCCACGGCCACCGCCTCGCCGACCAGCTCGCGCCCGCCCGGGAGTTGGACCCGGACAGGCCGGCCCAGGGTCGTGCAGCGGCCCGCGTAGGCGGGCAGCAGTCCGCTGGCGTGCGGGTCGCCCGAGGCCGCCACCCACTCCCCGTACAGCTCGGCGAACTCTCGCAGCAGCGCCCGCAGCAGCGTCTCCCGGTCGGCCACCTTGGCACCGGCGAGGGTCAGCGAGGCGGCGGTGGGAACGGGCAGTTCGGGTTCGCGCAGGGAGACGTTGACGCCGAGACCGGCGATCACCGCACCGCCGCTGAGCTCGGTGAGGATGCCGCCCAGCTTGCGCTCCGCACCGTCCACGGTGACCAGCAGGTCGTTGGGCCACTTCAGGCCGACCTCGATCTCGGCCACCCGTCCGAGGGTCGTCGCGGCCGCGACGCCGACCAGGATCGGCAGCCAGCCGTACCGCTCGACCGGGACGGCCGCCGGGCGCAGCAGCATGGAGAGGAACAGGCCGGAGCGGGCGGGGGCGCTCCACTGCCGTTCGAGCCGGCCGCGCCCCGCGTTCTGCGCCTCGGCGACCAGCACGGCGCCCTCGGCTTCGCCCTCCTTCGCGCGGGCGGCGAGGTCGGTGTTGGTGGAGCCGGTCTCGGTCACCACGTCCAGGGCGGTCCAGAACCCGCCCGGGAGGACGAGGTCCCGGCGGAGCCGGGCACTGTCCAGCGGCGGGCGGTCGAGGTCGGTCCAGGGGGACGGTCCGTCGTGGCCGAAGCCACGCAGGCCGCTGCGGCGGGGGCGGGTGGGCTCGGTCACCTGGCCAGCGTACCGACGGCGGCCCTCCCACAGCGCGCTGGACACCGCCGGAACCCGCCAGACCCGAGGAGCTGCCTTCCAGGAGCAAGGGTGAGCCTCTGATGCCTTTAGGGGCGCGGGGAACTGCGCGATTCGGAAGGTGGCTGCGGTCAGCCGGGCCCGGTGGGCCACTTGCATCTCGTGACGTTCCAGTGAGGTGGTGCAGCTTCCCGCCGGAGGCCAGTGCGGGCCCGACGCCTTCCGGTTTCGCGCACGTAGTTGATCAAGCACGGCCCCGCGCCCCTGAAAAGTCGCCCCCTGCCCCTGGCAGACTCGTCCTTGGCCTGGGGAAGGTGGCCGTAGGCCGCCCTATAGTCCCGCAGAAACTCCGATGAACACACTGTGTCGCTGGCCATAACCGGAAGCCGCCCGCGCTGGCTACGCTACCCAACGGTAGTTCGCAGCGCCGCCCTGCCCTCACGCATTCTCACGCGTAGTACTGAACAGGTCGCGGCCCATGGACCAGGGAGAGCCACCGGATGACCGAGGCGCCGTACGACCCGCACACCACCGCCGGAAAGCTCGCCGACCTGCGGCGCAGGCTGGACGAGGCGGTGCACTCCGGCTCCGCCGCCGCGGTCGAGAAGCAGCACGCCAAGGGCAAGTTGACGGCCCGTGAGCGGGTTGCCGAACTCCTGGACGAGGACTCCTTCGTGGAGTTCGACGAGTTCGCGCGCCACCGCTCCATCAACTTCGGCCAGGAGAAGAACCGGCCGTACGGCGACGGCGTGGTCACCGGCTACGGCACGGTCGACGGACGGCAGGTGGCCGTCTTCGCCCAGGACTTCACCGTCTTCGGCGGTTCACTGGGCGAGGTCTTCGGCGAGAAGATCGTCAAGGTGATGGACTTCGCCCTGAAGACCGGCTGCCCGATCATCGGCATCAACGACTCCGGCGGCGCCCGCATTCAGGAGGGCGTGGTCTCGCTCGGCCTGTACGGCGAGATCTTCCGCCGCAATGTGCACGCCTCGGGTGTCATCCCGCAGATCTCGCTGATCATGGGCCCCTGCGCGGGCGGTGCGGTCTACTCCCCCGCGGTCACCGACTTCGTGGTGATGGCCGACCAGACCTCGCACATGTTCATCACCGGCCCGGACGTCATCAAGACCGTCACCGGTGAGGACGTCGGCATGGAGGAGCTGGGCGGCGCGCGCACCCACAACAGCAAGTCCGGCAACGCGCACTACCTGGCCGCCGACGAGAAGGAGGCGGTGGAGTACGTCAAGAACCTGCTCTCCTACCTGCCCTCCAACAACCTCTCCGACCCGCCGTCCTACCCCGAGCAGGCCGACCTCTCCGTGACGGACGAGGACCTCGAACTCGACACGCTCGTTCCGGACTCGGCGAACCAGCCGTACGACATGCACACGGTGATCGAGCACATCCTGGACGACGGCGAGTTCCTGGAGACCCAGCCGCTGTACGCGGGCAACATCCTCACCGGTTTCGGCCGGGTCGAGGGCCACCCGGTGGGCGTGGTCGGCAACCAGCCGATGGACCTGGCCGGCTGCCTGGACATCGCCGCCAGTGAGAAGGCCGCCCGCTTCGTGCGCACCTGCGACGCCTTCAACATCCCGGTGCTCACCTTCGTCGACGTCCCCGGCTTCCTGCCCGGCACCGGCCAGGAGTGGGACGGCATCATCCGGCGCGGCGCCAAGCTGATCTACGCCTACGCCGAGGCCACCGTCCCGCTGATCACCGTGATCACCCGCAAGGCGTTCGGCGGCGCCTACGACGTCATGGGCTCCAAGCACCTGGGCGCGGACCTCAACCTCGCCTGGCCGACCGCCCAGATCGCCGTCATGGGCGCGCAGGGCGCGGTCAACATCCTGCACCGGCGGGAGATCGCGGAAGCCGAGGCCGCCGGGAACGCCGACACCAAGCGGGCCGAGCTGCTCGCCTCCTACGAGGACACCCTGCTCAACCCCTATCTGGCCGCCGAACGCGGGTACGTGGACGCCGTCATCGCGCCGAGCGAGACCCGTCGGCACATCGTGCGCGGGCTGCGCGCGCTGCGCGGCAAGCGCGAGGTGCTGCCGCCCAAGAAGCACGGCAACATCCCGCTGTAACCAGACCCTTTCGAGCCCTTCGGACGGCGCGCGTTCCGGAAAGGACGGAACGACGGAACAGAGAGAGGATTTGAGCATGCCTCCGATTCAGGTGCTGCACGGGCAGCCGACCCCCGAGGAGCTCGCCACCGTCCTGGCGGTGGTCTCAGCCCGGGCCGCCGCAGCGCAGGCCGCTGCCGAGGCGGCCCGGCGGGCGAGCGGCCCGGTCTCCACGTGGAACGACCGGGCCCGGCGCATGCGCCGCATCCCGCAGCACGGACCGGGCGCCTGGCGCAGCTCCGGCTGGGCCGGGTAAACCGGCAACAGGACCCGCGGCCGGGTGGGGTTCTCCCACCCGGCCGGGATATGTCATGTGCGCGCCCAAAAATCCGAAGGAACTGAGTACGGATACTCAAGCGCCCGGCACGGCGGGCGACGCAGGCTGGACGGGTGCTCTGGTCAGATCCACGGGACGAGCCGTCGTCCGAAACCCGGCAGGTGCAGGAGCGCCTGCGCCGAGCAGGTCCGGTGCTCGCCGTGCTGATACTGGTGATCGCCGTCCTGGCGCTGACCTGAACCCTCTCGGCACTCCGCTCCCGGCCGGCCGCACAGCCCGACCGCATAGGCTTGACCGCATGACCAAGCGCACCCTCGTACTCGCCTCCGCCTCCCCCGCCCGGCTCGGGCTGCTGCGCCAGGCCGGCCTGGACCCGCAGGTGATCGTGAGCGGGGTGGACGAGGACGCGCTGACCGCGCCGACCCCCGGCGAACTCGCCCTGGTGCTGGCCGAGGCCAAGGCTCGCGCGATCGCCGCCCGGCTCACCGACGGACAGCTGGTGATCGGCTGCGACTCGGTCCTCGAACTGGACGGCCAGGCCCTCGGCAAGCCCGCCGACGCCGCCGAGGCACTGGCCCGCTGGCAGTCGATGCGCGGCCGGGACGGCGTGCTGCGGACCGGCCACTGCGTCATCGACACCACCACCGGCAAGCAGTCCTCCGCGACCGCCTCCACCACCGTCCGCTTCGGCAACCCGGACGACGCCGAGGTTGCCGCGTACATCGCCTCCGGCGAACCCCTGCACGTGGCCGGAGCGTTCACGCTGGACGGCCGCTCGGCACCGTTCATCGAAGGCATCGACGGCGACCCGGGCAATGTCATCGGCCTCTCACTGCCGCTGCTGCGCCGCCTGCTGGCCGACATCGACATCCGGCTGGTCGACCTCTGGGCCTGATGGGCCCGCTGCCCTGGCGGCGACGGCCGCCGACGGGATTTTGAAGGCCCTGTCGCACGGTGACCGCCTGCGGGAATCCCGGGCGCGTGGTCGGCACGGTGACCGGTCGCGGGGGAAGTGGCAGGCCGGGTTCCGATTCATGTTGCGGATCCGGACAGAACCGGCCCCCCACATCTGTCGCTCCGATCCACCACCGACGGCGAGGTCGGCGGCTAGGCTGGCGCCGCCGTCGACTGGGAAAACTCGGGAAAGGAGCGGGGGATGGCCGACATCGTGCTCAATGTGCTGCTCGGACTGGTCGCCAGTGCGATCAGCGCCGGCCTGGGCTGGCTGGCACAGACCCTGCGCCGTCGCCGACGACTGGAGCGGGTCCGGGAGTTCTTCGGGATGCCCGGCGGCACCGAGTGCCTGCTGGTGGTCAACCGCCGGGTGGCCGTGGCCGATCCGAAGAGCGTGTCGCGCAGCGATGTGTACGCGCTGATGGAGTTGGCCGCCCTGGTCAAGGAGTGCGGTGCGCGGGCCGAGATCGTGGCCCACGACGAGGTCCGTCAAGGGCTGGGCGGCAAGGCGGAGTTCTGCCTGGGCGGCCCGGCCAGCAACGAGCGGACGGCCGCCCATCTGGTCTCCTGGCTGCCGGGCGTTCGCTTCACCGCCGAGCAGGGCGACACCGCCGGGGGGAGCCGCCCGTACGGCGACACCGTCTCGGTCGGCGGGCAGGAGTTCCGCTTCGAACCCGACACCGAGGTGCCCGGTGGGCAGATGTACGTCCTGCTGGCCCGGCTGCACGCCGCCAGGGGCGCGCGTCCGGTCTTCCTGATCGCGGGTCAGGCCGCCACCTCGAACCACGCGGCGGTGCGCTACCTGGTCGCCAACCACCGGAAGCTGGCCCGCAGATACGGCACGGACGGCAGCTTCGCGCTGGTCCTGCGGGTGGTCAACCCGACGGCGTACGGCCCCGATGTGGTCGAACTCGCCTCGGACGTCACCGTGGCCGCCACCGCCCCCGCGCCCGCGGCGGCCGCATGAACGTCAACCGCCAGACCCCCGCAGCGGGCCGACTGTGGCGAAGGCCACGGCGGGTCCGGAGAGGCTCCGGACCGTCTTGAGCCATCATCAATCGCCATGCGCAACGTCTCTACCTGCGGAGCGTCCCGCTCCGTGCCCAACTGATCACGAAATAGTGTCACGCTCCGTGTGGGCAAGCTCACCACCTGGGGCTACTCGCCGGTATGACCCGGCAATCCCTAGACTCAACGAGGTTCAAGAAGGGAGCCACAGTGCGTAAGGTGCTCATCGCCAACCGCGGAGAAATCGCTGTCCGCGTCGCCCGGGCCTGCCAGGATGCCGGCATCGCCAGCGTCGCCGTGTACGCAGAACCGGACCGGGACGCGCTGCACGTCCGCGCGGCCGACGAGGCCTACGCGCTCGGCGGCGACACCCCCGCCACCAGCTACCTCGACATCGCCAAGGTCCTGCAGGCGGCGGCCGACTCGGGTGCGGACGCCGTCCACCCCGGCTACGGCTTCCTCTCCGAGAACGCCGAGTTCGCCCAGGCCGTCCTGGACGCCGGGCTGATCTGGATCGGCCCGCCGCCGCAGGCCATCCGCGACCTCGGCGACAAGGTCACCGCTCGGCACGTCGCCCAGCGCGCGGGCGCCCCGCTGGTCGCGGGCACCCCGGACCCGGTCTCGGGCGCGGACGAGGTCGTGGCCTTCGCCACCGAGCACGGGCTGCCGGTCGCGATCAAGGCGGCGTTCGGCGGAGGCGGTCGCGGCCTGAAGGTCGCCCGCACGCTGGAGGAGATCCCCGAGCTGTACGAGTCCGCGGTCCGCGAGGCCGTGGCCGCGTTCGGGCGTGGCGAGTGCTTCGTCGAGCGCTACCTCGACAACCCCCGTCACGTGGAGACCCAGTGCCTGGCCGACAGTCACGGCAATGTGGTCGTGGTCTCCACCCGTGACTGCTCGCTTCAGCGCCGCCACCAGAAGCTGGTGGAGGAGGCCCCGGCTCCGTTCCTGACCGAGGAGCAGAACGCCGAGCTGTACCGCGCCTCCAAGGCGATCCTGCGCGAGGCGGGCTATGTCGGCGCCGGTACCTGCGAGTTCCTGGTCGCCCAGGACGGTCTGATCTCCTTCCTGGAGGTCAACACCCGTCTGCAGGTGGAGCACCCGGTCTCCGAGGAGGTCACCGGGATCGACCTGGTCCGCGAGATGTTCCGGATCGCCGACGGCGAGGAACTGGGCTACGACGACCCCGAGGTGCGCGGCCACTCCTTCGAGTTCCGCATCAACGGCGAGGACCCGGGCCGCAACTTCCTGCCCGCCCCCGGCACGGTGACGCTGTTCTCCGCGCCGTCCGGCCCCGGCGTGCGCCTGGACGCGGGCGTCGAGACCGGCTCGGTCATCGGCCCCGCCTGGGACTCCCTGCTCGCCAAGCTGATCGTCACCGGCGCCACCCGCAAGCAGGCCCTGCAGCGGGCCGCCCGGGCACTGGCCGAGTTCAAGGTCGAGGGCATGGCCACCGCCATCCCCTTCCACCAGGCGGTCGTCACCGACCCGGCCTTCGCCCCCGAACTCACCGGCAGCGACGAGCCGTTCACGGTCTTCACCCGCTGGATCGAGACCGAGTTCAACAACACCATCCCCGCGTTCACCGGCACGGGCGGCGACGGCGAGGAGCCCGAGGGCCGCGAGACCGTTGTCGTCGAGGTCGGCGGCAAGCGCATCGAGGTGTCGCTGCCGTCCTCGCTCGGTGTCGCGTCGGCCCCGGCCGCGGGCGCCCCGGCGGCCGGCAAGGCCAAGCGGCGGGTCGGCGCGAAGAAGGCCGGCTCGGCGGTCAGCGGTGACACGCTGGCCTCACCGATGCAGGGCACCATCGTCAAGGTCGCGGTCGAGGAGGGCCAGACCGTCGCCGAGGGCGAGCTCATCGTCGTCCTGGAGGCGATGAAGATGGAGCAGCCCCTGAACGCCCACAAGGCGGGCACCATCGTCGGCCTCAAGGCCGAGGTCGGCGCCAGCGTCAGCAGCGGCGCGGCACTCTGCGAGATCAAGGACTGACCCAGCGCCACCCACCGGACGGTCCGCACACCTCAAGGCGTGCGGACCGTTCGCATTGCGTCCCCACCGGACGCAACCCGCCCAGGGGCGCGCTGCACCACCCCACTGGCAGGTCGTACAACGTGCCCGCCGGGCCAGACTGACCGCAGTCGCCTTCCGGTTTCGCGCACGTAGTTGATCAAGCACAACCCCGCGCCCCTGAAAACCAGCGATCACGCCCCACAGAAGCCGCGCAGTTCCCCGCGCCCCACAGAACCGCTCCCGCACCCGGGAGGGCTCACCGCACGCGGGGCGCACCCAATTCAGCCAGGCGGGAAGGAAGTTGGCCGGTTGGGCCGCCGTGTGCCCCCGGGCGGCGCTGGCCGGGGAGGGGGGCGGGACCCGGCGGCGGGCCGGTGCGGCGCGGGGCCATGACGGCGGACGGTACCGGCTGGTGCACGGGCGGCTCGCCGGGCAGGCCGAGCGGTGCCACGGCGATCTGCACGCCGCAGTCGGCCAGCGCGTCCAGCTCGCGGGCGGTCGGGTCCTCCGCCACCGCGTGCTCGTCCGTGACCAGGCGGGTGATCGCCTCGGTGGGCACGGTCTGGAACATGGTGTCCGCGCCGAGCTTGGTGTGGTCGGCGAGGACGATCACCTCGGCGGCCGACTGCACCAGTGCCCGGTCCACGCTCGCGGAGAGCATGTTGGTGGTGGACAGGCCGCGCTCGGCCGTCAGTCCACTGCCGGAGATGAATGCCTTGGAGACCCGCAGGCCGTGCAGCGACTGCTCGGCCCCGCTGCCCACCAGGGCGTAGTTGGAGCCGCGCAGGGTGCCGCCCGTCATCACCACCTCGACCCGGTTGGCGTGCGCCAGGGCCTGGGCGACGAGCAGCGAGTTGGTGACCACCGTCAGGCCGGGGACGCGGGCGAGGCGGCGGGCCAGCTCCTGGGTCGTGGTGCCGGCGCCGACGACCACGGCGTCGCCCTCCTCGACCAGACTTGCCGCGAGGTCGGCGATCGCGCTCTTCTCGGCCGCGGCGAGGTGGGTCTTCTGCGGATAGCCGGGCTCCCGGGTGAAGCCGCCGGGGAGCACCGCGCCGCCGTGCCGGCGGTCGAGCAGCCCTTCGGCCTCCAGGGCCCGGACGTCTCGGCGTACGGTGACTTCGGAGGTCTGGACGACGCGGGCCAGCTCACGGAGCGACACGGCTCCGTTGGCCCGCACCATTTCGAGGATCAACTGGCGACGTTCTGCTGCAAACACAGAACCGACGGTAACCTGAATGACCGTCTGCTTTCAGGCGTTTGCTCCTGGTAACGGGAAATGCTCACCTCGGAGCAGCGTGCGACCGTACAATACGCGCCGTCAGCAAGGCCGATGAGCGCTCCGCCGCCCGGGTGACGGCCGGGCGGCACGAAAAAGGCGGCCGCCAGGGCGGCCGCCTCAACTCGCTTGGGCAGCTCAGGAGTCCGGGACCTCGCGCTTGCGGATGTGCAGCTGCCGGGCGGCCTCGGCGGTGGAGCCGGAGACGGACGGGTAGACGGTGAACGCACTGGCCACCTGTTCGACCGTCAAGTTGTTGTCCACTGCGAGCGAGATCGAATGGATGAGTTCGCTGGCTCGGGGAGCGACCACCACACCGCCGACCACAATGCCGGTGCCGGGGCGGCAGAACAGCTTCACGAAGCCGTCCCTGATGCCCTGCATCTTCGCCCGGGGGTTGCCGCGCAGCGGCAGCTTGACCTCGACGGCGTCCATCTTGCCGCAGGAGACGTCCGCGGCGGTGTAGCCGACGGTGGCGATCTCCGGGTCGGTGAAGACGTTGGAGGCCACGGTCTTGAGGTTGAGCGGCTGCACCGCGTCGCCCAGCGCGTGGTACATGGCGATCCGGCCCTGCATCGCGGCGACCGAGGCGAGCATGAAGACGCCGGTGCAGTCACCGGCCGCGTAGACGCCGGGGGCGCTGGTGCGGGAGACCCGGTCCACCTGGATCTGGCCCCAGTCGTTGAGCTTGACCCCGGCCTCCTCCAGTCCCATGTCGGCGGTGTTCGGGATCGAGCCGACCGCCATCAGGCAGTGGGTGCCCCGGATAACCTTGCCGTCGGACAGCGTCACCTCGACCTGGTCGCCGACGCGCTTGGCGCCCTCGGCGCGCGAGCGGCTCATCACGTTCATGCCGCGGCGGCGGAAGACCTCCTCGAGCACCTCGGCGGCATCCGGGTCCTCGCCGGGCAGCACCCGGTCGCGGGACGAGACCAGGGTGACCTCGGAGCCGAGCGCCTGGTAGGCACCGGCGAACTCGGCGCCGGTGACTCCGGAGCCGACCACGATCAGCTCGCGCGGCAGCTCCTCCAGGTCGTAGACCTGGGTCCAGGTGAGGATGCGCTCGCCGTCCGGCTGGGCGTCGGGCAGCTCGCGCGGGTGTGCTCCGGTGGCGATCAGCACGGCGTCCGCCCGCAGCGACTCGGTACTGCCGTCCTCGCGCTCGACGATCACGTCGCGCGAGCCGTCCACGTGCTGGCCGCCGGGCCCGAGGCGGCCCTTGCCACGAAGGACCGTCACGCCCGCCCGGGTCACGGACTGGGTGATGTCGTGGGACTGGGCGATCGCCAGGCGCTTCACCCGTCGGTTGACCTTGCCGAGGTCGACGCCGACCACGCGGGCTGCGCGCTCCTGCGGCGCGGCCCCGTCCGCCACGGTGATGCCGAGTTCCTCGTAGGAGTTGTCGAAGGTGGTCATCACCTCGGCGGTGGCGATAAGAGTCTTGGACGGCACGCAGTCCGTCAGCACCGCCGATCCACCCAGACCGTCGCGGTCGACAACGGTCACCTCCGCGCCGAGCTGGGCAGCCACCAGGGCTGCCTCGTATCCGCCGGGTCCGCCACCGATGATCACGATCCGAGTCACGTCCACCATTGTCCCGCATGCCGGAACCAAAGCCACGCCGGGGGCGTTGCCATGTGCTCACCTCCGATCCGATGTGACGGTGAACACTCCCCGGCCCCTGCGCGCGCGAAGCCCTCCCGTAGGCTGACGACCATGCCCCTCTACGCCGCGTACGCCACCAACCTCGACGCCCGGCAGATGAGCCGCCGCGCGCCCCACTCCCCGCTGCGCGGCACGGGCTGGCTCGACGGCTGGCGGCTGACCTTCGGCGGCGAACAGCTCGGCTGGGAGGGCTCGCTGGCCACCGTGGTCGAGGACGAGAAGCACCAGGTCTTCGTCTCCCTCTACGACGTCGCGCCGATGGACGAGGACGGCCTCGACCGCTGGGAGGGACTCCAGCTCGGCATCTACCGCAAGATCCGGCTGCGCGCCCACACCCTCGACGGGGACATCCCGGTGTGGACCTACGTCCTGAACGACTACGAGGGCGGGCTGCCCGCCGCCCGCTACCTCGGGCTGATCGCGGACGCGGCGGAGAGCGCGGGCGCGCCCGACGACTATGTCCTGGATCTGCGGCACCGACCCTGCTGAGATCGGTGCGGGACAGCACCCGGGCTTCGGAGCTTCCGACAGTCCGCGGTGCCGGAAACCGGCTGTGGCCTGTTGTTTCCGGTCAACCGGGTAACAATCCGGCATGGCTTGGGCGGGATGTCTACGCGCGTAGGCGAATCTTGTCTATCCTCGGCGGTGTGAACGCAACTCCTCAGTCGGTCGTCTCCGCCGACCCCTACGCCGCCGCCCAGGCCGCCGCCGCGCGCCTGCGCGAGCTGACCGGTGCCGAGCGCCACGACTTCGCCCTCGTGATGGGCTCCGGCTGGGTGCCGGCCGCCGACGCGCTGGGCGACCCCTCGGCCCCGGGGAACTTCGAATTCCCGATCACCGAGCTCCCCGGCTTCCCGGCCCCCAAGGTCGCGGGCCACTCCGGCAACATCCGGTCCGTCAAGATCGGCGACAAGCGCGCCCTGATCTTCCTCGGCCGCAACCACTACTACGAGGGCTACGGCGTGGCCACCGTGGTCCACGGTGTCCGCACCGCGGCCGCGGCGGGCTGCGAGGTCATCGTGCTGACCAACGGCTGCGGTGGTCTGCGCCAGGGCTGGGTCCCCGGCCAGCCGGTCCTGATCAGCGACCACATCAACCTCACCGCGGACTCCCCGATCGTCGGCGCCAACTTCGTCGACCTGACGGACCTGTACTCGCCGCGCCTGCGCGAGCTCTGCCGCGAGGTCGACCCGTCGCTGGACGAGGCCGTGTACGTGCAGTTCCGCGGCCCGCACTACGAGACCCCGGCCGAGGTCAACATGGCCCGGGTGCTCGGCGGCGAGCTGGTCGGCATGTCCACCACCCTGGAGGCCATCGCCGCCCGCGAGGCCGGCGCCGAGGTCCTGGGCATCTCGCTGGTCACCAACCTGGCCGCCGGTATGACCGGCGAGCCGCTCAACCACGCCGAGGTGCTGGAGGCCGGCAAGGCCAGCGCCGAGCGGATGGGCACGCTGCTGGCCAAGGTCCTTGAGCGGATCTGAGCCCGGCCTGACGCAGAATCAGTAGACAGGGGCCGTCGGAGCGACGACCGACGACCGGCGACGGATCTCACGATCCGTCGCCCGTCGTCCGTCATCGGTCCGGCGGCCCCGTGTCGGCAGTCGACCGACCCGGGCCTGTCTGGGGCCCGGACCTCCCCTCGACCTTCCCCGGTCCCGGGCCTCACCGCGTCCTGGACCCCACCGACCTCAGATGGAGCTGGCAGCGATGGCGCAGGCATCCACCACCGACCTCCTCAGCCGGGCCCGGGCCTGGCTCGCCGAGGACCCCGACCCGCAGACCCGCGAGGAACTGACCGCGCTGCTGGCCGCCGCCGAAGGCCCCGACGCCGAGAGCGAGGAGCGCATCGCCTGGTCGCACCTGGCCGAGCGCTTCGCCGACCGCCTCCAGTTCGGCACCGCAGGGCTGCGCGGCGAACTCGGCGCGGGCCCGATGCGGATGAACCGCGCCGTGGTCATCCGCGCCGCCGCCGGCCTGGCCGCCTACGTGAAGCGGCAGCAGCTCGGCGACCTGGTGGTGATCGGCTACGACGCCCGGCACAAGTCGTACGACTTCGCCTGTGACACCGCCGCCGTGATGGTCGGCGCCGGGCTGCGCGCCGCCCTGCTGCCGCGCGCGCTGCCCACCCCCGTCCTGGCCTTCGCGATCCGCCACCTGGGCGCCGCCGCCGGTGTGACCGTGACGGCCAGCCACAACCCGCCGCAGGACAACGGCTACAAGGTCTACCTGGGCGACGGCGCGCAGATCGTCCCGCCCGCGGACGCCGGTATCGCCGAGGAGATCGACGCCATCGGCTCGCTCACCGAGGTGCCCCGGGCCGAGAGCGGCTGGGAGGTGCTCGGCGAGGACGTCATCGACGCCTACCTCGCCCGGGCCGTCACCACCGTCGACGCGGGCGGTGCACGCGACCTGGACGTCGTCTACACGCCGCTGCACGGCGTCGGCCGGGACGTCCTGCTGGCCGCCTTCGAGAAGGCCGGCTTCCGCGCCCCCACCGTGGTCGCCGAACAGGCCGAGCCCGACCCCGACTTCCCGACCGTGGCCTTCCCCAACCCGGAGGAGCCGGGCGCGATGGACCTGGCGTTCCGCACCGCCGCCGCGGTCGGCCCGGACATCGTCATCGCCAACGACCCCGACGCCGACCGCTGCGCGGTGGCCGTGCCCGACGCGGGCACCGAAGGCGGCTGGCGGATGCTGCGCGGCGACGACGTGGGCGCGCTGCTCGGCGAGGCCCTGGTCGCCAAGAAGGCCGTCGGCACCTTCGCCACCACCATCGTCTCCTCCACCCTGCTGGGCCGGATCGCGGCCGCCGCCGGGCTGGACTACACCGAGACGCTCACCGGCTTCAAGTGGCTCTCCCGCGCCGCCGGCCTGCGCTACGGCTACGAGGAGGCGCTCGGCTACTGCGTCGACCCGGAGGGTGTCCGGGACAAGGACGGCATCACCGCCGCCCTGATGGTCGCCGAACTCGCCGCCACCCTCAAGCAGTCCGGCCGCACGCTGACCGACCTGCTGGACGATCTGGCGCTGGAACACGGCCTGCACGCCACCGACCAGCTCTCCGTCCGGGTGCACGACCTGTCGCTGATCGCCAACGCGATGCAGCGCCTGCGCGATCAGCCGCCGGCCGTTCTGGCCGGGCTCCGGGTCACCCGGGCCGACGACCTGACCGAGGGTTCCGCCGATCTGCCGCCCACCGACGGTCTGCGCTACTACCTGGAGGGCGAGGGCGTCAGTTCGGCGCGGATCGTGGTCCGCCCCTCGGGCACCGAGCCCAAGCTGAAGTGCTACCTGGAGGTCGTCCTCCAGGTAGCCACCGCCGCCGAGCTCGCCACCACCCGCGAGCGGGCCGCGGCCGTGCTGGACGCCATCAAGCGCGACCTCGCCGCTGCCGCCGGCATCTGACCGCACCACCACGCGGACGGGCCCGGTGCCCCGAACCCCTGAGGGTCGGGGCACCGGGCCCGTCCGCGTGGTGATGTCACCTTCGGCACTTGCGACGGCTCAGAACCGACCTGCCGGACCGCTCCCGAGCGAGTGATCAGCCGCGCGCCCGGGAGAGACCACCCTGGCCGGCGTCTGCCGGGAGATCGGGCGGACCGGGTGACGCACCGTCAGGTCGCGGCGATCAGGGTGACGAAGACGATCAGACCGAGCAGCGTCGGGGCGATGATCCACCAGCACCAGCGGACCTCGACCCGACCGGCCGCGTCGGGCCTCGCGGCATTGCGCTCGGCGATCTCCTGCAGGGTGTCGACCACCTGGTCCGACCACGCGCGAGTCGGGTCCGAGTCCCCCTGCCGCAGACCGATCCGGGGCCGCGCGGACTGCGCCGAGGCACGCGCATTCTCCCCGAAGCCGCCCGACGCGGCCAAGGTCGCCGCCTTGTTGACCGCCCGGTTGGCGCGCTTGCGCTGGCGGAGCGACACCGGGACGGCCCAGACCTGGTACTTCTTCCCGCCGGCGAACAGCTCCACCGAGTACCCGGCGCGCAGCCCCTCGACCGAGGCCCAGGGGGCGTTCACGGTGCGCAGCGGATTGCGGACGAGCAGCCGCCGGTCGTTCGCGTACACGACGGGACGCAGGGTGTAGGCGATCACGGGGAAGGCGAAGACCGGGGCGGCGGCGAGCGCGATCCACGGGGTACGCCCGGTGCCGGTCAGCATGGCGTCGATGATCAGCCATCCGGCGACGGCGAGCAGCAGCACACCGGAGATGACACCGGGAACTGAGCGGTAGACGCGGTCGGCGTACTTCGGCTCGGGGGCGGCGGAGCCCTGGTCGGGCGTGCCGTCGGATTCGGTCATGGGCACGATTCTGCCCCATGGGCAACGGGTTCCCCATGGCCCTGCCATCACGAAATATCGACGTTTTCAGCGTGTGGACGCACGCATTGCGCGCTCGTCCGCTTCCGCCGCCGGCTCGGCCGCGTCCCGTTGCCGCCCACCCGCGTTCGGTGCGGGCTCGACGGGGTTCGGTGCGGGCTCGACCGGGCGACTGGTGAAGGCCGGCAGTTTCTCCAGGCTCTCGGCCACCGCGGCGAAGCCGTGGTCGAGCATCTCCCGCTCGTAGCGTTCGACCGCGGTCAGCAGCTCGGCTTCACCGCGTTCGACCTCGGTCAGCCTGCGGCAGAGCAGGGCCGCGTCCCGGAACGCGGTGTTGGCTCCCTTGCCACCGCTGGGTGGCATGACATGGATGGCGTCGCCGAGCAGGGTGACTCGGCGGCTTCCCCAGTGCGGTACGGGCTTGGCGTACCTGGCGGTCAGGGTCGAGCTGTTCACCACGTCGGACTGCCGGATCAGCTCGACGAGGTCCGGGTGCCAGCCGTCGACGAGCTTCAGCAGCAGCTCCCGGGTCTGCGCCCAGCCGTCGTCCGGAAGTTCTCCGGTGCCTTCGGGGAGGAACATGACCCAGCGCACATAGCTTCCGGCGGCGGGGAGTTCGACGTCGGGTGCCAGTTCGGCGGCAGCGAGGTGGGGTGGGCGGCGGAACTCCATCCTGCCGAGCAGCACGCTCACCTCTGAGCCGCGCACGATCGTGCCGAATCCCGGAACCAGCCGGGCGAAGCGATCGGTCAGCGGGGTGCGCCCGAGGACAGCACGGCCGTCGAGCGCCACCACCTCGGCGTGGGGCAGGAGTTGGCGGCGCACCGGCGAGCCGACCCCGTCCGCGCCGACCAGCAGGTCGCCGGTCGCGGTGCTGCCGTCGGCGAAGACGGCCGTGACCGTGCCGTCGGCCTGCTCGACGTACTCGACCAGGCGCTTGCCGAACTCGATGCGCTCCTTGAGGCCCGCGAGCAGCAGGTGCCGCAGGACGTGCCGGTCGGTGGCCATGCCTCCGTACATCGCGCCGAGTCGGCCGATCACCTTCAGTTGCTGGTCGACCATCACCCGCTCACCGGCGATCTCGCCCGTACTGGCCTCCAGCAGGGCGTGCAGTCGCTGTGGCAGGCATGCTCGCAGCGCGTCCAGGCCCGCGCCGCCCAGTCCGATCCGGAAGCCCTGGTAGCGACTGTCGACACCCGGTTCCCGCTCGTAGATCCGCACGTCGATGCCGGCTTTGAGCAGCCCCTGTGCCAGACAGAGTCCTCCGACGCCCGCCCCGATCACCAGTACCCGCATCGCGAGCCCCCTCTACTTGAACACCGTTCACCTGAACGGTGTTCAAGTTACTTGGTCGGTGTTCAAGTGGCAAGATGCATGCGGACAGGAGGACCGATGCCGCTCCGACAATCAGATGTGCTCCGCGGTGCGATGGAACTGCTCGACGAGGTGGGCCTCGACGAGCTGACCACCCGCCGCCTGGCGGACCGGCTGGGCGTCAGGGCCGGTGCCCTGTACTGGCACTACCCGAGCAAGGCCGCACTGCTGGACGCCCTGGCCGAGCAGATCATCGGCGAGGTGTCCATCGAGCCGGCGGCGACGGGCGACTGGGCCGACCGGCTGCGAGAACTGGCCGTGCGGGCACGCGAGTCGGTACTGGCGCACCGCGACGGCGCCCGAGTGGTGGCCTCCTTCACCGCCCCGCCGCCCGCCGCGGTGCGCTTCATGCGCACGCTGATCGACACCCTGCGCTCGGCGGGCGCGTCCGAGGAGGACGCGGCCATCGGCGCCGACGCGGTCACCAGCTTCGTCAACGGCTACACACTGGAAGAACAGGCCCGGAAGGTGGGCATCGTCCCGGCGCGGCTGCGCGATGCGACCTTCGCCCGGGAGCTGGCCATCGTCATCAGCGGCATCCGCGCCGAACTGCTGGAACGCTGAGCCGGGCGGCTCAGGCCGTGCGGCGGCGGAGGCCGGCCGTGGGCTCGTCGAGGACGAGGAGTCCGGGGCGTCCGAGCAGGGCTGCGGCGAGCGAGACCCTGGCCCGCTGACGGCCGGAGAGCCCGGCGACCAGCGCGTGCGCCTGAGCGGCGAGGCCGGCCTGGGCGATCACCCGGGCGTGGTCGGCGGCATCGGCCAGGTCTCGGTCCCGCATCGAAAAGGAGCCCTCTCTAGCACGTGGCTACGCGCGTAGATATGCTGCTCTTGTGACCATGTCCACTGTTGCAGCCAACGCCCTCGGCGCTGCGGGCGGCGGCCTTCAGGACGTTGCGGCGTCCGAGGCCTCGCTCCGTCGCTTCCTGCACGGCCTGCCCGGCGTCGACGCCGTCGGCCTGGAAGCCCGCGCCGCCTCCCTCGGCACCCGTTCGATCAAGACCACGGCCAAGGCGTATGCCATTGATCTGGCCATCTCGATGATCGACCTGACCACGCTGGAAGGCGCGGACACGGTCGGCAAGGTGCGCGCACTGTGCACCAAGGCCAGGAACCCCGACCCCAGCGACCCGGGCGCCCCCCGCGTCGCCGCGATCTGCGTCTACCCGGACATGGTCGCCACCGCGAAGGCCGCGCTGGAGGGGACCGACATCCAGGTCGCCTCCGTCGCCACCGCCTTCCCCGCCGGGCGCGCCGCGCTCCCGGTCAAGCTGGCCGACACCGCCGACGCGGTCGCGGCCGGGGCCGACGAGATCGACATGGTCATCGACCGTGGCGCCTTCCTCTCCGGCCGGTACCTGGACGTCTTCAACGAGATCGTCGCCGTCAAGGAGGCGTGCAAGCGCCCGGACGGCACCGCCGCCCACCTCAAGGTGATCTTCGAGACCGGCGAGCTGCAGACGTACGACAACGTGCGCCGCGCCTCCTGGCTGGCGATGCTCGCCGGGGCCGACTTCATCAAGACCTCCACCGGCAAGGTCGCGGTCAACGCGACTCCCCCGGTGACCCTGCTGATGCTGGAAGCCGTCCGCGACTTCAAGGCGCAGACCGGCATCCAGGTCGGCGTGAAGCCCGCCGGTGGCATCAAGACCACCAAGGACGCCATGAAGTACCTGGTGATGGTCAACGAGACCCTCGGCGACGACTGGCTGACCCCGCACTGGTTCCGCTTCGGCGCCTCCAGCCTGCTCAACGACCTGCTGATGCAGCGTCAGAAGCTGACCACCGGCCGGTACTCCGGTCCCGACTACGTGACGGTGGACTGAGACCATGGCCAAGAACAACAAGAAGGCGGAAGAGACCGTGACCCCCAAGGGCCGCCTCTTCGAGTACGCCCCCGCGCCCGAGTCCCCCGCAGCCGCAGGCGACATCGCGACCTCGTACGGCCACTTCATCGGCGGCGAGTTCGTGGACTCCAGCGGCAGCGAGGCGCTGAAGACCGTCAACCCGGCCACCGAGCAGGTGCTGGCCGAGTTCGCGCAGGGCACCGACGAGGACGTCGACCGCGCGGTCGCGGCCGCGCGCAAGGCGTTCACCGACTGGTCGGCGCTGCCGGGCAGCGAGCGCGCCAAATACCTGTTCCGGATCGCCCGGATCATCCAGGAGCGCTCGCGCGAGCTGGCCGTGCTGGAGTCGATCGACAACGGCAAGCCGATCCGCGAGACCCGCGACGTCGACCTTCCGCTGGTCGCCGCGCACTTCTTCTACTACGCGGGCTGGGCCGACAAGCTCGACTACGCCGGCTACGGGGCCAACCCGAAGCCGCTGGGTGTGGCCGGCCAGGTCATCCCGTGGAACTTCCCGCTGCTGATGCTGGCCTGGAAGATCGCCCCCGCGCTCGCCACCGGCAACACCGTGGTGCTCAAGCCGGCCGAGACCACCCCGCTGACCGCGCTGCGCTTCGCCGAGATCTGCCGCCAGGCCGGTCTGCCCAAGGGCGTCGTCAACATCGTGACCGGTGACGGCCGCACCGGCGCCGCGCTCACCGCGCACCCGGACGTCAACAAGGTCGCCTTCACCGGCTCGACCCCGGTCGGCCGGGCGATCGCCAAGCAGATCGCGGGCACCCGGAAGAAGCTGTCGCTCGAACTCGGCGGCAAGGCCGCCAACATCGTCTTCGACGACGCGCCGATCGACCAGGCGGTCGAGGGCATCGTGAACGGCATCTTCTTCAACCAGGGCCACGTCTGCTGCGCGGGTTCGCGCCTGCTGGTCCAGGAGTCGATCCAGGACGAGCTGCTGGACGCCCTCAAGCGCCGGATGGCCACCCTGCGCGTCGGCGACCCGCTGGACAAGAACACCGACATCGGCGCCATCAACTCGGCCGCCCAGCTGGCCCGGATCACCGAGCTGTCCCTGGCCGGCGAGGCCGAGGGCGCCGAGCGCTGGTCCCCCGCCTGCGAACTCCCCTCCGCCGGCTACTGGTTCCGCCCGACCCTGTTCACCGGGGTCAGCCAGGCGCACCGGATCGCCCGCGAGGAGATCTTCGGCCCGGTGCTCTCGGTGCTGACCTTCCGCACGCCCACCGAGGCGGTCGAGAAGGCCAACAACACCCCGTTCGGCCTCTCGGCGGGCATCTGGACCGAGAAGGGCTCGCGCATCCTGTGGATGGCGAACCAGCTCAAGGCCGGTGTGGTCTGGGCCAACACCTTCAACAAGTTCGACCCGACCTCGCCGTTCGGCGGCTACAAGGAGTCGGGCTACGGCCGCGAGGGTGGCCGCCACGGTCTGGAGGCCTACCTCGATGTCTGACATTGCCTCGCGTCTTGATGCCCCTGCACGGATTCAGGTGAGCAAGACCTACAAGCTGTACGTCGGCGGGAAGTTCCCGCGCTCCGAGAGCGGGCGGGTGTACGAGGTGACCGACAGCAAGGGCCAGTGGCTCGCCAACGCCCCGCTCGGCACCCGCAAGGACGCCCGGGACGCCGTCGTCGCCGCCCGCGCGGCGGTGAAGGGCTGGTCGGGCACCACCGCGTACAACCGCGGCCAGGTGCTCTACCGGGTCGCGGAGATGCTCCAGGGCCGTCGCGAGCAGTTCGCCGCCGAGGTGGCCACCGCCGAGGGCATCAGCGGCAAGAAGGCCGCCGCGCTGGTGGACGCCGCGATCGACCGCTGGGTCTGGTACGCGGGCTGGACGGACAAGGTGGCGCAGATCGCGGGCGGGGCCAACCCGGTCGCCGGTCCGTACTTCAACCTCTCCACCCCCGAACCGTCCGGGGTGGTCGGCGTCGTGGCGCCGCAGTCCGGCTACGGCTTCTCCTTCCTCGGCCTGGTCTCGGCGATCGCCCCGGTGATCGCCACCGGCAACACGGTCGTGGTGGCCGCCGCCGCCGACGCTCCGCTGCCCGCGCTCTCGCTGGGCGAGGTGCTGGCCACCTCCGACCTGCCGGGCGGCGTGGTCAACGTGATCTCCGGCCGTACCGCCGACATCGCCCCCACCCTGGCCTCGCACCAGGATGTCAACGGCCTCGACCTCTCCGGTGCGATCGCCGCCGAAGGCCCCGGTTCGGCCACCGAGCTGGAGGCCGCGGCCGCCGACACGCTCAAGCGGGTGATCCGTCCGGCCCTCGACCAGGCGGCCCTGGACTGGACCAATGCGCCCGGTACCGAGCGGCTACTGTCGTTCCTGGAGACCAAGACGGTCTGGCACCCGATGGGTATCTGACCGCACCACGGACCGGCCGTCCCCAGCGCCCCTCTCCCCCAGGGGCCCGGACGTGCCGAAGACGGGCCCGCACCTCTCCCCCCTGGTGCGGGCCCGTCGCCCTCTCCGCCCGCCACCCTGCGGGGTCGGAAGCAGCCGATCGGCGGGCAACCGGGGCTGCGTCCGGGCTGTCTCTTCTGACGGATGCTCATAATCCGGATAGTTACGATCTTGTTTCTGGCGATCTCGGGGAGACAGCCGTGTGGGAGATCCTGGCCGATCCGGCCGTGACGCTGGGCAACGGGCCGTTCCGGTCGCTGCGGGTGCATCGGGCGAAGCGGCGGCTGAAGGCGGGGCTGGCGGCCCGGATTCCGTGCTCCGTCCGCTCCGAACGCCCCGGCTGGCCGACCGAGTACACCAGCGGCAGCATCCTGATCACCCCCGGCAGGCCCGCGGCAGCCTTCGGCTCGCGGGAGTACCCCTACCTGGAGTTCGCGGTCGGCGGCGAGTTCTTCGCCCCGGAGCCGGACACCTGGTACGAGCTGGACTGGGCGGCCGCCGCCTACCAGCCGCCCGGTGACGGGCCCGCCGTGAGCGTCCAGGCGTACACCGGCTATCTGGACGCCGTACGGCTGGGGCTCGGCGAAGTACGGCTCTGACGCGGTCGGAGCGCACCCGGAGCGCCCAGGAGTGCCCCGGGCGGGACGGTGCGGCGGCGGAAGTGACCGACGCCTGGTTTCGGCATGGGTGTCGGATGCGTCAGACTGGTGTCCCGTGAGTGACTCCCCGCTGAACCAGCCGTCGATACCCCGTGCCCGCGTGGTGCTGCTCTCCGGGCCCTCCGGCTCGGGCAAGTCCTCACTCGCCGCCCGGACCGGGCTGCCGGTGCTCCAGCTCGACGACTTCTACAAGGACGGCGACGACCCGACGCTGCCGCTCCTCCCGGACGGCGGGGTCGACTGGGACTCACCGCTCGCCTGGCACCGCGACCAGGCCGTGGCAACGATCCGCCGACTGGCCGACCACGGCCGCGCCGAAGTCCCGGTGTACTCGATCCCGGACAACGGCAGGGTGGGTACGCACACCCTGGACCTCGGCGGCGCCCCCGCGTTCATCGCCGAGGGCATCTTCGCCGCCGAGATCGTCGAGCAGTGCGCGGGCGAGGAGGTCCTCGGCGACGCACTCTGCCTGCGCAACCACCCGCTGACCACCGCATGGCGGCGCCTGCGGCGGGACGTCCGCGAGGGGCGTAAGTCGCTGCCGGTGCTGCTGCGGCGCGGCTGGCGGCTGATGCGTGCCGAGCACGGCATCGTGGCGCGTCAGGTCGGCCTCGGCGCGTACGCCTGCGCGGGGGCGGAGGCCGAGCGCAGGGTACGTACCGTGACGGCGGAGCGGCCCGCGGTGGTCGGCGCCTGAAGCTCCTGAAGCGAGCCGCTCCCGTGCCCCCGGGGCGGTGCAACCCATCGGCCGATTAGCGCGGCGCCCCGGTCGCCGGGGATGTCAGTGGCGGACGGTGACCACGACCTTGCCGACCTGGGAGTTGGACTCCAGGTGGCGGTGGGCCTCGGCGATGTCGTCCAGGTCGAAGGTGCGGTCGATCACCGGAGCCAGCGTTCCGGCACGCAGACCGGCGTTGATGAAGTGCTCGGCGCGGCGACGGGCTGCCCGGTCGGCGATCACGTCGCCGTGGGCGTAACCGAGGATCCGCAGACCCCAGTTGAGCGGCAGCGGGGCCGGACGCGGGTCGAGCCAGCCGTAGACGATGAGCAGGCCGCCGGGGGCGACCGCCTGGGCCACGGTCTGGAGGCCCGGACCGGCGACCGGGTCGAGGACGAACTCGGCTCCCCGTCCGTCCGTGATCTCCCGGACCCGGTCGAGCAGTTCCTCCTCGTCCAGGGCGATGACGTGCACCGCGCCCAGCTCCAGCAGCTGCTTGCGCTTCTCGGCGCTGCGGGTGACCGCGACGGGAACGGCACCGAGGTGGTTGGCGACCTGGATCGCGGCGACGCCGACGCTGCTGGACGCGGCCGTGATCAGCACGGTGTCACCGGGGCGCAGTCCGCCCCGCTCGACCAGGGCGCCGTACGCGGTGCCGTAGGACAGCCAGGAGGCGGCGCCGGTGACGGCGTCGACGGTAGCGGGCCGGCGGACCAGGTCGTCGGCGGCGATGACGACCCGGTCTCCGTACACGCCGTTGCGGCTCATGTCGCCGAGCCCTGCGGTGATGACCGGGTCGCCGGGTGCGAAGCCGGTGACGCCCTCGCCGGCGGCGAGGATCTCACCGGCGGCCTCGTAGCCGAGCCGGGAGCCGGGCAGGGTCGCCTGGTAGTAGTAGCCGCCCGAACGGAACAGCGCCTCGGCGCGGTTCAGTCCGAGCGCATCGACCCGGACCAGCACCTCGCCGGGCCCCGGCTCGCCGAGCTCGACCTCGACGATGCGCAGCACCTCGGGGCCGCCGATCTCGTCGAACACAACCGTCTTGGCCATGGTGGATCCCCCAGAGATATATGACGCCCCATCAGTTGCGGTGCGCCGTTGACCCCTTCACCGTACGAAGGCCGGGGCATGGACGCCCATGCCACAGACGCTCGTGATCATGTCCGATCGTCCACCCCGATACGCTGCCGGACATGGACGTACTGAGCGACGCGATCACCGCGATGCGCACGGGCCAGCCGCACGCGGGCCGGTCGCGCAGGTTCAGCCCGTGGGGCATCCGCTTTCCGGCCTCCGAGGGCACCGGGGTGCACGTGGTGCTCCAGGGATCGTGCTGGCTGCTGCCTGCGGACGACTCCGAGCCGGTGCAGCTCGGTACCGGCGATGTGGTGCTGCTGCCGCGCGGCGGCAGGTACGGCCTTGCCGACCGGCCGGACACTCCACTGGAGGAGGTGGAACTGCAACCCGACGGCAGCCTGCCCATACAGCCGGACCGGCCGGAGGGAAGCGGGGTTTCCACCCAACTTCTCTGCGGTGCCTACCAGTTGAACCAGGTCCGGGCTCACCCGCTGCTGGCCGGACTGCCGTCGACGCTCCACCTGCCCGCCCGGGTCGGCCATCACCCGGGGCTGCGCGCGGTGGTCGATCTGCTCGGCAGCGAGGCGACCGACCGCAGGCCGGGTTCGGACGCCGCTGTCCCCGCACTGCTCGACACGCTGCTGCTCCTCGTCCTGCGGGCCTGGTTCGAGGAGGAGTCCAACCGGTGCGCCGCCGGCTGGGCGGCAGCACTGGGCGATCCGGCCGTCGCCTCGGCGCTGCGCGACATCCACGGCGACCCGGCCCGCCTGTGGACGGTCGAGGAGCTGGCCGCCAGGGCGGGACTCTCCCGGGCCGCCTTCGCCCGACGGTTCGCCGCCCTGGTCGGGCAGCCGCCGCTGGGCTACCTCACCTGGTGGCGGATGACCACGGCCGGCCGGCTGCTGCGCGCGGACGACGCTCCGCTGCGGGTGGTGTCCCGACAGACGGGCTACACCTCGGAGTTCGCCTTCGCCAAGGCGTTCAAGCGGGAGTACGGTCTCTCCCCCGGCCAGTACCGCGAGCGGCACCGGCCGGGCAGAGCGGGCTAGGAGAGGTCGCGCCGCATCAGGTCCTCGTAGGTCTCACGCCGCACGACCGCCCGCGAACCTCCCTCGCCGCAGAAGACCACCGGGGGGCGACGGGCGCCGTTGTAGTTGTTGCTGAGCGAGTACGTGTAGGCGCCGGTGGCCGGGACGGCGATCAGGTCACCGGGGCTCGGGTTGCGCAGCAGGACGCCGGCGCTGAGCGTGTCACCGGACTCGCAGTGGCGGCCGACCAGGCGGCAGGGCAGGCCACCGCCGACCCGGGTGGCGACCGTGGCCTCGAACCGCTGGGCGTACAGGGAGACTTCGAGGTTGTCGCCCATACCGCCGTCGACCGCGACGATCGGCTACTCGCCGTCCTTGACCGTCACCACCCGGTAGAGCGAGACCCCGGTCCCGGCGACCAGCGAACGTCCCGGCTCGATGAGGAGACGGGCCTCGGCGGGCAGGACCCGTCGGGCGGTGTCGACCAGCGCGTCCAGGTAGTGCTCGATGCTCGGCGGCCGGTCCTGGTAGGTGTAGCGGGCGCCGAGGCCGCCGCCGAAGTCGTACACCGCGAACTCGCCGAGCCCGGCGACCGCCTCCACCGCACGGACGAACGGCTCGGTCCGGAGGATCTGCGAGCCGACATGCACATGGACGCCGTCCAGCCGCAGCCGGTCGCTGCCGCGCAGCCGGGCGATCGCCTCCCGCGCCTGCGGCACCGGCAGCCCGAACTTCGATCCGGCCTGGCCGGTGGAGACCGCCGCGTGGGTGTCGGGGCGGATGTCGGGGGTGACCCTGACCAGCACGCCCTGGTCGTGCTCGGGGTGGTCGGCGAGGATCTTCTCCAGCCGGTCGATGTCGTCGAAGTTGTCGACGACGATCAGCCCGGCGCCCGCCGTCACCGCCAGCCGCAGCTCCTCCTCGGTCTTGGCGTTGCCGTGGACGACGAGTGTGGCCGGATCGGCCCCGGCGGCCAGGGCCAGGGTCAGTTCGCCGCCGCCGGCCACGTCCATGCCGAGGCCCTCCTTGGCCAGCAGCCGGTACACGGCGGTGCAGGGGAACGCCTTGGAAGCGAAGGCCACCCGCGAGTTCGGCCACCGTGCCGCCAGCCCGTCGGCGTAACGGCGGGCGCGGGTACGCAGGGCCACCTCGTCCACCAGCAGCGCCGGGGTGCCGTACTGCTCGGCCAGTTCGCTCGCCCGGCACCCGCCGATCAGCAACTCGCCGCCCTCGGCGACGGTCGTGCCCTGCGGGAACAGGCCCAACAGCCGGTTCTGGGCGGTTGCGGGCGTGACGGCGCCGAGGGTCATGCTGCCTCTCCCGGTTCGTTGACGGTACGGGCCCGTGGGCAAGGACCCTGACGGACGTTGCCCGCACGCTGTTGCGATCGGTGCATCCGTGCCATGGTGCGCGACGCACGAGCAGCCGGTCTCTGGCGAAATCGCCTAATGTTCGGACATGGAGGCAACGGAATCGCCAATGCTCGACGGCACGAGCGAGGAGCTGTTCGCCCTCGCCAACGCCGTGGCCGCGGTCGTCGGCGGCCCGGTGGCCGTCGAGGACCTGGACCGCCGGGTGCTCGCCTACTCCTCGTTGCCCGACCAGCCGATGGACGAGCTGCGCCGCCGGGGCATCCTGGAGCGCCGGGTGCCGGAGGGAGCCGAGCCGCCGGCACTGCACCGCCAGTACCGGGAGGTGCTGGCCGCCCCCGGGGTGCTCCGGCTGCCGCCGCTGGCCGAGGACGAACTGCCGCGGGCCGCCGTCGCGATCCGGGCCGGGGACCTGCCGCTCGGCACCCTCTGGGCGATCGAGGGCCCCGACGGACTGGACCCGCCCGGAGAACGGGCGCTGCTGGACGGCGCCCGGCTCGCCGCCCTGCACATGCTGCGCCGCCGCAGCGCCGCCGAACTCGATCTGCACGCCCGCGAGGAGGCGCTGCGCGGCGCGCTCAGCGGGCACTGGTCACCGGCGGAGGTCCGCTTCCGGCTCGGCCTCTCTGACCGTACCCGGCCGGTGACACTGCTCGGGCTGGCGGCGCTGTGCCTGCCGGACCAGGAGCCGCCGGCCATCACCAGGATCGCCGCCGTCGCCGCCCGGCACTGGGCGGCCGTCCACGCGGAGGCGGCCATCACCGCACTCGGCCGGACGGTGTACGTCCTGCTGCCCGAGCTCGAACCGGCCGCCGTGCGGCGGCTGGCTGAACAGGCCGTGGCCACCATCGGCCAGTCGCTGCTCAGACCGCGCGACGAGCCGGTCACCACCGCGCTGCGGGCCGCGATCAGCCGTCCCGCCGAGGAGTTGACCGAGCTGACCGACCTGCGCGCCGAGGTCGACGACATCCTCCGCGTGACCACCTGCGACCAGCAGGCTCCGGCCGTCGCGGATCTGACACAGACCCATGCGCGCGTCCTGCTGGCACACTTCGCCGACGAGCTGGCCCGGCTCCCGAGGCTGCGCCACCCGGGCATCGCCGCCATGGTCGAGCACGACCGCACCCAGCACACCGACTACGCGGCCACCGTCACCGCCTGGCTGGACGCCGTCGGCAACGTCGGGCAGGCGGCCGAGCGGCTCTCGGTGCACCCGAACACGCTCAAGTACCGGCTGCGCCGCGCCCGGGAGCTGTTCGGCCTCGACCTGGACCACCCGGACGACCGGCTCTCCTGCTGGCTCCAACTACGCGTCCAGCAACGGCAGTAAGCCCTCGGGGGCAAGGGGCAAGCTCAAGGGGCGCAAGCATCCAGGGGCGCAAGCCTCACGGCTCGCGCCCCTGGCAAGGTTCGCTGCGCACAGCGCAAGGCCCGGTGCCTCTCCCCGGCACCGGGCCTTGCGCTGGGTCGGATCCCGGGAGCCCCCCGTCGGTCGCCGCTCCCCCGAGCCGACGTCCGCGCCCCTGAATCTGCCCCACCCGTCCCCCGACGGGAGTCTGTCAGGCGACGAGCTCCCCGAACGCGAGCACGGTGTCACCCGTGCGGTTCAGCTGCTCGTCGTCCCGCAGCCGGCGCAGCGCGCGCCAGATGCTGCTCTTCACCGTGCCGACGCTGATGCCGAGGATGTCGGCGATCTCGGGGTCGGTGCGGCCCTCGTAGTAGCGGAGCACCAGCATGGTGCGCTGGTTCTCCGGCAGCTTGGCCAGCGCCTGCCAGAGCACGGCGCGCAGCTCGGTGCCGCCCATCGCGTCGGTGTCGCCGACCGTCTCCGGCAGCTCCTCGGTCGGGTACTCGTTGACCTTGCGGCGCCGCCAGGCGGAGATGTGCAGGTTGGTCATGGTGCGGCGGAGGTAGCCGCCGACCGCCGCCTTGTCGGTGATCCGGCCCCAGGCGCGGTAGGTGCTGAAGAGCGCGCTCTGCAGCAGGTCCTCGGCCTCGTGGCGGTCGCCGGTGAGGTGGTAGGCGGTGGCGTAGAGCGAGGCGCGGCGCTCGCGGACGTAGGCGGTGAACTCGGTGATGTGGTCGTCGCCGGTCGCCTCGGCCTGGTCGGTGGACGTCAGCCGCAGCAGCGTCGCACCGGCGGCCGCGCGGCCGGCCGGCTCCCCCGAACCGCGACCGGCCGCAGGGCCGTTGCCGCTCTCCTGGCCCTCCACGCGGACGGGGAGGACTCCCCGCAGCGTGAGGGTCGAGGCGGAGTCGGCCGGAATCCCCCGGCGGCCGATCCCGTGCAGCTCCCCCGTCCTGCTCCCACCGGCAATGCGGCGGGCTCCGGTGCTGTGTGCGCACCCCCGTACGATCACGGCACCGGACGACTCGTCGGTGCGAACCTCGAAGCGCGTCCTGGCGGCGACTGCCGATGAACGCGCGTTGCGGACGGCCGCGGTGCTGCGGGTCTTGAGCGTGGCGTTCATCGTGACACCCCCATGGTCGGTACGAGCGGTTCGCTGTCCGCCGCCGCACTGCCGGCCGTTCGGGCCGGGCGTTGTTGCGGCGACAGAGAAAATCTTGCCCGCCGGTCGTCATGGCGCTGTCCGTCGACTGTCACAGGGCTGTCACAGCGGCCGGGACTTTGGTCCACATCTCCTCCGCACCAGCCGGGACGCCTGAGAGCCCGATTCCGGTTCCCGTGATGGGCGGGCGTGACACAGTGGGTGATTCGCTGCGCCGAGTGGGCCAGAATGAGCCCGTGCCTTACCTCCTTCTGATCGAGGACGACGACGCCATCCGGACCGGCCTCGAACTCGCCCTCACCCGCCAGGGTCACCGCGTAGTCACGGCCGCCTCCGGCGAGGACGGTCTGAAGCTCTTCAAGGAGCAGCGTCCGGATCTGATCGTGCTCGACGTGATGCTGCCCGGCATCGACGGATTCGAGGTCTGCCGGCGGATCCGCCGTACCGACCAGCTGCCGATCATCCTGCTGACCGCGCGCTCGGACGACATCGACGTGGTGGTCGGGCTGGAGTCCGGCGCGGACGACTATGTGGTGAAACCGGTGCAGCCCCGGGTGCTCGACGCCCGGATCCGCGCCGTGCTGCGGCGCGGCGAGCGGGAGAGCTCGGACTCCTCCGTGTACGGCAGCGTGGTGATCGACCGCTCGGCGATGACCGTCACCAAGGACGGCCAGGACCTCCAACTGACCCCCACCGAGCTGCGGTTGCTGCTCGAACTGAGCCGCAGACCCGGTCAGGCGCTGTCCCGCCAGCAGCTGCTGCGCCTGGTCTGGGAGCACGACTACCTGGGCGACTCCCGACTGGTGGACGCCTGCGTGCAACGACTGCGGGCCAAGGTGGAGGATGTGCCCTCGGCACCGACACTGATCCGCACGGTGCGCGGCGTGGGCTACCGTCTGGACCCACCGTCACAGCTCTGACCCAGCACCGGCGGCCCAGCCCTGAACGACCATTGGTGAGAATCCCTGTTGACTGTTGACCCTCATACCTCGCGCCGTCCGCGCCCCTGGCGGTGGCGACAGCTGCGTTCGCTGCGGGTACGGCTGATCGCGGTGTTCGCCGTCGTCGCGCTGACCACCGCCGTCTCGGCCTCCGGCATCGCCTACTGGCTCAACCGCGATGCGGTGCTCAAGCGTGCCCAGGACACCGCGCTCAGGGACTTCCGGGTCTCGCTCACCCGCAACGTCTCCGACCTGCCGCTGAACGCCAGCTGTCCGCAACTGACCAACCTGGCCGATCTGGTCGCCACCTCCGGCCTCAACTACCAGGTGGTGGTGACCGACGAGAGCCAGCCCGACTGCACCGCCTCCTCGGACCCGTCGCACTTCACCCTCGCCCAGGTGCCGCAGGCACTGCGCACCACGGTCGCCAAGCCGCGCGAGGTCGGCTCGGGCAACGCGTACCCGTACCACCTGTACTGGCAGCGGGTGAACCTGGACGGCAAGCCGTACGTGGTCGGCGGGACGAAGGTGGTGCCGACCGGGCCGACGGCGTACATGTTCAAGTCGCTGGAGAACGAGCGGGCCGACCTCAACACGCTGGGCTGGTCACTGGCGATCGCCACCCTGCTCGCGCTGATCGGCTCCGCGCTGCTGGCGCAGGCCGCCTCGGCAACGGTACTGCGGCCGGTGAAGCGGCTCGCCGAGGCGGCGCTGCGGCTCGGCGAGGGCAAGCTGGACACCCGGCTCGACGTCGAGGGCGGCGATGAACTCGCCGACCTGGCGAGGACGTTCAACCGGGCGGCGGAGTCACTGTCCGAGCAGGTCGAGGAGTTGAGCGCGCGCGAGGCGCAGAGCCGGCGCTTCGTCGCCGACATGTCGCACGAACTGCGCACCCCGCTCACCGCGATGACGGCGGTGACGGACATCCTGGAGGACGAGGCCGAGTCGCTGGACCCGATGATCGAGCCGGCCGTCCGGCTGGTGGTCAGCGAGACCCGTAGGCTCTCCGACCTGGTCGAGAACCTGATGGAGGTGACCCGCTTCGACGCGGGCACCGCCAAGCTGGTCGCCGACGAGGTGGACATCGCCGACCTGATCATGTCCTGCATCGACGGCCGGGCCTGGTATGACGCGGTCGAGGTGGACGCCCCGCGCGGGATTCTCGCGGTGGTGGACCCGCGCCGCCTGGACGTGGTCTTCGCCAACCTGATCGGCAACGCGCTCAAGCACGGCGGCTCGCCGGTGCGGGTGAAGGTCCGCCAGGACGACGAGTCCGTGGTGGTGGAGGTGTCCGACAGCGGCCCCGGTATCCCCGAGGACGTCCTGCCGCATGTCTTCGACCGCTTCTACAAGGCCGACAAGGGCCGTGCCCGCTCCGAGGGCAGCGGGCTCGGGCTGTCCATCGCGATGGCGAACGCGCAGATCCACGGCGGCACCATCACCGCGGCCAACGGCGAGGTCGGCGCGGTGTTCACGCTGACCCTGCCACTCACCCCGGCCGACCCGACGGCCCCTGCCCCGGATAGGCCCTCGACCGGGCAGCAGGCCAAGGCGGCCGATCAGGAAGGTGTCCAGTGAACGTACGCAGGACCGCGGCCGCGGCCGCACTGCTGGCCGCCGCCCTGGCGGCCGCGACGGGCTGCGGCATCCGGCCGACCACCGTTCCCGTGGACGCGGGCGCGCCGGCCAGCCGGACGTCCTGCCCGACCCCGGAGAGCGTCCCGACGGCGATCCTGGCCCCCACGCCGTCGCCGACCGTCGCCCCGGTGCCTTCGACACCACCGGGATACCCGACGGCCGCGCGCTCCCCCGGGTATCCGGGCAGGTCTGCGCCGGCAACGGCGCCCGGCACGCCCGCTCCGGCGAGTGTGGCCCCCTCGGCGAAGGCGCCGAACAGCGTGTTCAGCGCCGTCCCCTCACCGGGAGCGTCCCGCTGCTCATGAAAGGCTTAACCGAATCCCGCGGGCAAGGGTCCGGAACCACGGACGGCAGACCGGGCGTCCTCACCGGCGTGCAGCGAGATGGCACCACCACGCGCCACGAGCGCGGAACCGGCGTGCAGGCCGGGGGCGGCCCCACCGACAGGGTGTACGCTCCGCCACCCGCGCCGGACTCCTCACAGTCCGCGCTCTCCCGGCCGCCGGAGGACGGACGGCCTGAGGAGCCACCGCCACCCGAACCCCTCCCCGAGGTCTCGCTGCCGGTACGCAGGCTCGGGCTGAGCCTGCTCACCGCGTACCTGGTGATTGCCGGGTGGTTCATCCTCCGTCCGCTGGCGGTCGGCTGGACGGCGCCGGCCAATCTGACGCCCTTCGCCTCGGTCGACCAGGCCATGGCCATCGGCGGTCTCGCGGGCGCTCGGCAGCTGGCCGCCGGACTGCTGCCGCTGGCGCCGCTCGGCATCCTGCTGCCGCTGGCCGGTGGGCGGCTGCGGATCGGCTGGCTGCCGTCCTTCCTGCACACCGTGGGCGGCTCGGCGCTGCTGGCCACCGCCCTGGAGATCCTCAAGGGCTGGACGCCGGGGCACGTCCTGGACGTCGACAACATCCTGCTGGGGACGCTCGGCGTCGCGGCCACCCATCTGACCTTCGTCCCGGCCGGCCGGACCCGCCTTCGCACCCGGGCCACCGCGGCGCCTGTGCCCCGGGCACCCGCGCCGCCCGCTCCGTCCCTTGCCGAGCCCGACCCGGCACCAGCACCGGCCGGCCACGTTCCGGCGCCCGTGGCCCCTGCGGCGAAGCCGTACAGCCTGGCGGCGGCCCCGGCCGAACCGCGCTGAGCCCGCACGCAGCACGGTTCTCAGGGGTCGTCCCTGAGCCGACCCCTAGGTCCGGCTACGCCGCCCCGGTGAGAGCTCAGGGGACGGGATCGCCACTGGGGCTGACGCCTGGAGCCCGTCGAAATCCGAAGATTGAGACATGCCCGCCGGAGGGACCGGATCGGGACAGAAGACTTCGGAGAGCTTCCATGAGCAGGCTTGCCCGCCCTCGCCACAACCGCGTCATCGCCGGCGTCTGCGCCGGGATCGCCAACCGCTTCGGTCTCTCCCCCTGGACCGTCCGCATACTCTTCCTGGCGTCCTGCCTGCTGCCCGGCCCGCAGTTCCTGATCTACCTGGCACTGTGGCTGCTGCTGCCCCAGGAGCCGTGAGCCTTCGGGGAAGGCCCGCACGGCACGACAACGCCCCGAAGGGCCGCCCTGGATCGGCGGCCCTTCGGGGCGTTCGGGCGTGCGACGTGCCCGGGTCGGTACCGCGCCGTGCTCACACGGCCCGGCGGCTCAGCCGCCGAGGCCGGGAACGCCGGGCACGCCGCCACCGAGCGCGCCGGTGAGGGCACCGGCACCGGGGACGTTGCCCAGCGCGCCGGTGACCGGGTTGCCACCGCGCAGAGCACGGGTGGCCGCATCCGGAGCCGCGTCGGCGGCGGGGGCCAGGGCGTTGGCGACACCGGGGTTGAGGGTGCCGACCGTCTCGGTGACCCCGTCGCCGCCCGGCAGCTTGTTGACGGCGCCGCCGGCCGCACCGGTCAGTGCCTCGGTGTGGTTCAGCGCGCTGACCGGGGTCCCGAACCCACCGCCGGTGGCAGCGGACGCCGAACCCGCAGCCGCCGCGATCGCAATGCCGAGCGCCGCAGTTCCGGCAGCCTTCAGGGTGGCCTGCTTCATGAGTTGGTCCTCAAGTCCTCGTCGGTGGCCGGTGTGCGGGCACGCCCGGGGGACGCCTGCCGCTACACCGTGTCAACAGTGACTGGCACACCGTAGTGACTTGACTCCGTGAGGCACAACGACCGTTAACTCACAGGAGTGAGTAGTCGGATGAACGCGGGGCCCCGGCGACGGTCCCGCGCCCATCCGACGACTGTCCGGGCGCTCGGGGCGCCCGCTCGGTCAAGCCTCAGACGACCGGGCTGAACAGCCACTCCGCCTTGAGCTCGGCATACCCGGGCTTGATCACGTCGTTGATCATCGCGAGCCGCTCGTCGAACGGGAGGAACGCCGACTTCATCGCGTTGACGGTGAACCACTCCATGTCGCCCAGGGTGTAGCCGAACGCCTCGACCAGGTGCCCGAACTCGCGGCTCATGCTGGTGCCGCTCATCAGCCGGTTGTCGGTGTTGACCGTGACCCGGAACTTCAGCCGGCTCAGCAGGCCGATCGGGTGCTCGGCGTACGAAGTCGCGGCCGCCGTCTGCAGGTTGGAGGTCGGGCACATCTCCAGCGGGACGCGCTTGTCGCGCACGTACGCGGCCAGGCGGCCCAGCTCGACGCGGCCGTCCTCGTGGACGGTGATGTCGTCGATGATGCGCACGCCGTGGCCGAGCCGGTCGGCGCCGCAGCACTGCAGGGCCTCCCAGATCGAGGGCAGACCGAACGCCTCACCGGCGTGGATGGTGAAGTGGTTGTTCTCGCCCTTGAGGTAGTCGAAGGCGGCCTGGTGACGGGTGGGAGGGTAGCCGGCCTCGGCACCGGCGATGTCGAACCCGACCACGCCCTGGTCGCGGAAACGGTTGGCCAGCTCGGCGATCTCCTGCGAGCGGGCGGCGTGGCGCATCGCGGTGAGCAGTGCGCCGACCCGGATCCGGTGGCCGTTGGTCCGGGCCTTGGCCTCGCCGAGGCGGAAGCCCTCGTTGACCGCCTCGACGACCTCGTCGAGGGTGAGGCCGGCCTCCAGGTGCTGCTCGGGGGCGTAGCGGACCTCGGCGTACACGACGCCGTCGGCGGCCAGGTCCTCGGCACAGTCGGCGGCGACCCGGATCAGCGCCTCACGGGTCTGCATCACGGCGCAGGTGTGGGCGAAGGTCTCCAGGTAGCGAACCAGCGAGCCGGAGTCGGCGGCCTCGCGGAACCAGTCCCCGAGCTCGGCCGGGTCGGTGGTGGGGAGCCCCTCGTAGCCGCAGGCGGCGGCCAGTTCGACGATGGTCTGGGGGCGCAGCCCGCCGTCGAGGTGGTCGTGCAGGAGCACCTTCGGGGCACGGGCGATCTGGTCGGCGGTGGGAATGCGGGGGCCTGTGGTGCCCGCAGTGGCAGGGATCTGCTTCTCCATTGCGGGAGTGTAGCCCCTACGCGCGTAGATTGACCACGTCGATCACCGGCCGGTCGCGCCGTCGCGCACCGAGTTCCACCGGGTGGCCCAACGCGCCTGCGCCGGCCCCCGCCCGGGCCCGTCACCGCGCACAACCGGATCGCGGCCGCCGTGACCGTGACGCCGCTCGGCGCGTTCGGCTTCGCCACCGTGCCGCCACTGCAGAAGCGCGTACTCGACCAGACCGCCGAGGCGCCCACCCTGGCCTCCGCAGTCAACATCGGCGCGTTCAACCTGGGCAACGCCCTGGCCGCCTGGCTCGGCGGCCTGGTCATCAGCGCCGGGTACGGCTACACCGTCCCCAATCTGGTCGGCGCGGCAATGACAGCCGCCGCTCTCGCCCTCGCCATCCTGTCGGCCGCCCTCGAACGCCGCCCCCCACCAGACCACGCCCGCCACCGCCTCCCCGGTCACCCACCCCTGAAGGGCAAGTCCTCGCGTGCCACGGGAAGCCGCGCAGTCGCCCGGGCTAGTCGTGGTCCAGCAGCCGCCCGCGTCGGGACAGGACGAAGTCCCGGAACGCCGCCACCGGTGGCGTCAGCGGGCGGCCGGTCACCCAGGCGAGGCCGATCGCCCGGCGGGTCCTGGGGGCGGTCACCTCCAGCTCGACCACCCCCGGGCGCGGTACCAGCGCGGGCGGCAGCAGCGCCACCCCGAGCCCGGCCGCGACCAGCCCGCGCAGGGTCTCCGCCTCCTCGCCCTCGAAGGCGACCCGGGGCGTGAACCCGGCCTCCGCGCAGAACCCGTCCGTGATCACGCGCAGCCCGTACCCCTCCTCGACCGCGACGAACGGCTCGTCCGCCACCTCGGCCAGCCGGATCCGCCGCCGCCCGGCGAGGCGGTGGTCGGCAGGGACGACCAGGTACAGGCGCTGCTCGTCCAGCGGGCGGGCCGTCAGATCGGATGCGTCCGGCAGCGGCGCGACCAGGCACAGGTCCAACTCGCCCGCGCGCAGCCGCTCCAGCATCGCCGCGACATAGTCCTGCACCAGCTGGAACCGCACCTGTGGATGCTCCGCCCGAAAGCCCCGCAGCAGCGCGGGCACCGCGTCCGTCCCCATGGTGTGCAGAAAGCCGAACGCCACCCGGCCGGCCACCGGGTCCGCCTCCGCGCGGGCCTGTTCCGCCCCGCGCTCCAGCTCGGCCAGTGCCCGCTCGACCGAGCCGAGCAGCAGGCGGCCCGCCCTGGTCAGCCGCACCGTACGGCCCTGCCTGGCCAGCAGGTCCACGCCGAGCTCGGCCTCCAGCCTGGCCACCGCACGGGAGAGCGTCGGCTGCGGCATGCCCAGCAACTGCGCCGCCTGCGTCACATGCTCCAGCCGGGCCACGGCCGCGAACTGCGCCAGCTGCGGCGCCAACTGGAGGGCGGACGAGTCCTGGCCCAGGTCGGCGAGGTGCAGGGGCTGCGAGCTGCTCTCATACATCACAGCATTGATTCTCCGTGATCCATGCATTGGACGCATCAAGCAGACCGGTCCTACGGTCGAACCATGTCGCCTGCCAGTACCGGGGCATCCGCAGCACCGCTGCCGGATGCCCTCCCCCAGCCGTCCCCTGCCGGCCCCGCCGCTCCCGCCGGATCGCCGGAGGAGGACCTGCGTCACCGCCCGGGCGAGCGCGGATTCCGCCGCGCCAACCTCGCGCTCTTCGCCGCCGGGATCGCCACCTTCGTCCTGCTGTACTCCACCCAGGGCCTGCTGCCGATCCTCTCGGCCGACCTCAACCTCACCCCGGGCCAGGCCAGTTGGACCGCCTCGGCCGCCACTCTCGGTCTCGCTCTGGCCCTGCTCCCCGCCAGCGCCCTCTCCGACCGCTACGGCCGCACGGCCGTGATGACGGCCTCCACCGTGGCCGCCTCCCTCCTCGCCCTGGCGCTGCCCTTCGCACCGGACCTGACCAGCATGGTCGTCCTCCGTGTTCTCCAGGGCGCCGCACTCGCCGGGCTGCCGGCGACCGCGATGGCGTACCTCGCCGAGGAGGTCCACCCGAGCGCGCTGGCCTCCGCGATGGGTCTGTACGTGGCCGGGAACAGTATCGGCGGCATGGGCGGGCGTCTGGTCTCCGGCTGGGTGGCCGCCGCCTGGGGCTGGCGCTGGGGGCTCGCCGCCTCGGCCGTCATGGCGCTGCTGGCCACCCTGGCCTTCCGGCTGCTCATCCCGGCCGCCAGGAACTTCCGCCGAGCACCGGTGGATCCCCGCGCCCTGGCCGGTACGGTCTCCGCCCATCTGCGCAATCCGCTGCTGCTGCGGCTGTACGCGCTCGGACTGCTGTTCATGGCCGTCTTCGGCGCGGTCTACAACACCGTCGGCTACCGGCTCACCGCAGCGCCCTTCAGTCTGCCGCAGTCGGTGGCCGCCTCGATCTTCGTGGTGTACCTGGTCGGCACCGCGTCCTCCGCCTCCGCAGGACGGCTCTCCGGACGCCTCGGCCGGCGCGGTGCCCTGTACGTCGCGATCGGCACCACGGCCACCGGGCTGCTGATCTCGCTGACGGGCTCGCTGCCCTGCACGCTGCTCGGCCTGGTCCTGATCACCGCCGGCTTCTTCGCCGGCCACGCGACCGCCTCGTCCTCCGTCGGCCGCACCGCCACCCACGGCCGTGCCCAGGCTTCCGCGCTCTACCTGATCGCCTACTACCTCGGCAACAGCCTCGGCGGCACCGTCGGCGCCGACGCCTACCACTCCACCGGCTGGACCGGCGCCGCCGCCGTGGGCCTGATCGCCATGACCCTCGCCACCGCCATCACCCTCTACGCCACCCGCCGGGCCGTCACCGCCCGCCGCGCCATGGCCGCCCACTGACCTCGCCCGGCCCGGGTTTCTCGACGGCGAAACGGTCAACGCCCGTGCGTCACGGTGCAGATGCACCGCAACGCACGGGCGTTGCCCTACGTGATTGCGTCCTACGCGACGCGGACCTACGCGATGCGGTCGAGGACGATCGGGGTCGGGGTGAACGCGGTGCCCGCCGGGGCGATGGTGACGCCGTCCTTCAGGGCCTCGATCGCGTAGTCGTAGCGCTCGGGGGTGTCGGTGTGGAGGGTCAGCAGGGGCTGGCCCGCCGTCACGGTGTCGCCGGGCTTGGCGTGCATCTCGACACCGGCACCGGCCTGCACCGGGTCCTCCTTGCGGGCGCGGCCCGCGCCGAGGCGCCAGGCGCAGACGCCGACGGCGTAGGCGTCGAGCTGGGTGAGCACGCCGGAGGCGGAGGCGGTGATGACGTGCTGCTCACGGGCGACCGGGAGCGGGGCGTCGACGTCGCCGCCCTGAGCGGTGATCATGCGGCGCCAGTGGTCCATCGCGGAGCCGTCGCGCAGCGCTTCGGCCGGGTCCTTGCCGTGGACGCCCGCCGCGGCGAGCATCTCGCGGGCCAGGGCGACGGTCAGCTCGACCACATCGGCCGGACCGCCGCCCGCCAGCACCTCGACCGACTCGCGAACCTCCAGCGCGTTGCCGGCGGTGAGCCCGAGCGGGGTGGACATGTCGGTGAGCAGGGCGACGGTGTTGACCCCGGCCGCGGTGCCCAGGCCGACCATGGTGCGGGCGAGTTCCTGGGCGTCGGCGAGGTTCTTCATAAAGGCGCCGGAGCCGACCTTGACGTCCAGGACCAGGGCGCCCGTGCCCTCGGCGATCTTCTTCGACATGATCGAGGAGGCGATCAGCGGGATCGCCTCGACGGTGCCGGTGACGTCGCGCAGCGCGTAGAGCTTCTTGTCGGCGGGGGCGAGGCCGTCGCCCGCCGCGCAGATGACGGCGCCGGTGTCGCGCAGCACGGTCATCATCTCGTCGTTGGAGAGCAGCGCCCGCCAGCCGGGGATGGACTCCAGCTTGTCCAGGGTGCCGCCGGTGTGGCCGAGGCCGCGGCCCGACAGCTGGGGTACGGCCGCGCCGCAGGCGGCGACCAGCGGGGCGAGCGGCAGCGTGATCTTGTCGCCGACGCCGCCGGTGGAGTGCTTGTCCGAGGTGGGGACGCCCAGGGCGGAGAAGTCCATCCGGACACCGGAGCGGATCATCGCGTCCGTCCAGCGGCTGATCTCGCGGAGGTTCATGCCGTTCAGCAGGATGGCCATGGCCAGGGCGGACATCTGCTCGTCGGCGACCTCGCCACGGGTGTAGGCGTCGATCACCCAGTCGATCTGAGCGTCGGTCAGCTCTCCGCGATCGCGCTTGGTCCGGATGACGGAGGGGGCGTCCATGGACATGGAATCTCCAAGAGGGTGGGTCAGATACTCACATGCGTAGAGTGCCGCAAAAACGAAGAGTGCCGCGAAAAGACCGGTTCTCGGTCTCTTCGCGACACTCTACGCGCGTAACAAGAGCCGTTGCTAGAGCCGCTCGGGGCCGAATGCATCCGGCAGGACCTCGGCCATGGTCTTCACGCCCGAGGGCAGCTCGACCAGCAGCTCGGGGCCGCCGTGCTCGTACAGCAGCTGGCGGCAGCGCCCGCACGGCATCAGCAGCTCACCGGTGCCGTCCACACAGGTGAAGGCCACCAGCCGGCCGCCGCCCGAGGCGTGCAGCGCGGACACCAGTCCGCACTCGGCGCACAGGGCGAGCCCGTACGAGGCGTTCTCCACATTGCAGCCGGTGACGGTACGGCCGTCGTCCACCAGGGCCGCGGCCCCGACCGGGAACTTGCTGTACGGCGCATACGCTCGCGACATCGCGTCGCGGGCGGCGGCGCGCAGCGCCTCCCAGTCGGGAATCCGAGTCGATGTCACTTGCCCTGGCCCTTGCGGTAGATCTGCCCGTCGGCCTTCGGCGGACGCAGCCGCTGCGAGGCCAGTGCGAGCACCACCAGGGTGATCACATACGGGGTGGCGACGATCAGCGGACGCGGCACCGAGTCGGTGGCGGCGAACCAGGCCGCGAGGCCACCGGCCACCACGATGCTGATGAGCGCACCGGTGAGCTTGCGCCGGTACAGCTGCCAGAGCGCCAGCAGCGCCATCGCGACGGCAACCACGATCAGCAGCACGTGCACCGAGTCGGCGTCGCGCAGCTGGAGGCTGTCGGTGAAGCCGAACAGACCGGCACCGGCGGCCAGGCCGCCCGGCAGCCAGTTGCCGAAGATCATCGCGGCGAGGCCGATGTAGCCGCGGCCCTGGGTCTGGCCGTCCTTGTAGAAGTGGGCCGCCACCAGCGAGAGGTACGAACCGGCCAGGCCCGCGAAGGCACCGGAGGCGATCACCGCGAGGTACTTGTACTTGTAGACGTTGACACCCAGCGACTCGGCGGCCGTCGGGTTCTCACCGCAGGAGCGCAGGCGCAGACCGAAGACCGTGCGCCAGAGCAGGAAGTAGCTGCCCACGATCAGCGCGGCGGCGATCAGGATGACCACCGAGAGGTTGGTGACCACACCGCCCAGCAGTCCCGCGACGTCCGAGAGCAGGAACCAGTGGTGGGACTCGACGGTCTCCAGCCAGTGCGACAGGCCCGGCACCGTGAGATACGGCAGCGAGTCGGCCGGCGGGGACTGGTTGGCACCGGCACCCGCGGAGACGTAGTCGGTGTAGTAGATCTTGTTGACGTACGCGCAGATGCCCGGGATCAGCAGGTTGATACCGACACCGGAGACGATGTGGTCGACACCGAAGGTGACGGTGATGATCGCGTGCAGCAGACCGCCGAGCGCGCCACCCGCCATACCGGCGAGCAGGCCGAACCAGGGGTTGACCAGGTAGCCGCCCCAGGCACCGCAGAAGGTACCGGCGACCATCATGCCTTCGAGGCCGATGTTGACCACACCGGCGCGTTCGGCCCACAGACCGCCGAGACCGGCGAGGGCGATCGGCACCGCCGAGCCGAGCGCGGCGGCGACCTGGCCGGAGGAGGTCAGGCCGTGGTTGCCGGTCAGTATGCCGACCACCGAGAGCAGCACGATGGCGGCTGCGATCAGCAGCAGGACGACCGGGGCCGAGAGCTTGGCCTTCTTGGCGGGCGCGCTGCCCGGCGACTTGGGACGAGTTGCAGTTGCGGTACTCATGCCCACACCTCGCTTCGCTCGGTGCGTGCTTCGCACAACACACAGTTCTTGATGGTTCGCTCGCTGCGCTCGCTCACGCCGAGACCTCCTTCTTGGCGGCCGCAGCGGCCTGCGCGGCGAGTTCCGCGCCGACCTTCTGCTGCTGGCGCTTCAGACCGAAGCGGCGCACCAGCTCATAGGCGACGACGACACAGATGACGATGACACCCTGCATGACCGTGACGATCTCCTGCGGGTAGCCGGCGAACGGCAGCTGGACAGCCGTGACGTCCAGGAAGGCGAACAGCAGCGCCGAGAAGGCGATGCCGATCGGCGAGTTGCGGCCGAGCAGGGCGATGGCGATACCGAGGAAGCCCAGGCCAGGCTGGAAGTTCTGGCCGTAGTAGTACGAGTTCTGCAGCAGGTCGGGCAGACCGATCAGACCGGCCAGCGCGCCGGAGACCACCATGCTGGTGAGCACCATGCGCTTGACGTTGACGCCCGAGGCGTGGGCGGCGCTCTCCGAGCGGCCGGTGGCGCGCAGGTCGAAGCCGAAGCGGGTGCGGGTGAGCACCAGCTGGAAGACCACGCCGACCAGTGCGGCGACGACGATGAAGCCCCAGAGGCTGCCGCCCTGCGTGTCCAGCGCGAAGAAGTGGCTGGAGGCCGAGATCGGGTCGGTCTGGATGGAGTTGCTGGTGCCGCTGGACTTCGGCGCGAAGACGCCGGGGACGAGCAGCAGGCCGACCACGGCGGTGGCGATGGCGTTCAGCATGATGGTCGAGATGACCTCGCTGACGCCTCGGGTGACCTTGAGGACACCGGCGATACCGGCCCAGATGCCACCGACCAGCATGGCGACGATCAGCAGCAGCGGGATCTGGATGAACGAGGGCAGGTCCACCTGGGCGCCGATGAAGGCGGCGAACAGCGCGGCCAGCTTGTACTGGCCCTCGGCACCGATGTTGAACAGGTTCATCCGGAAGCCGAAGGCGACCGCGACACCCGCGAGGTAGTAGGTGGTGGCCCGGTTGAGGGTCAGCACCTGGGCGTCGGACTTGGTGCCGTACGTGAACATCACGTCGAAGGCGTGGAACGGATCCTTGCCGGAGGTCGCCAACAGGGCGGCACAGATGACCACCGAGAGCAGCACGGCCAGCACCGGCGCGGCGAGGCCGAGCAGGATGCGCTCGCCGTCGAAACGCTTGGCCGCCGGCTTCTTGGCGGTGTCAGGACTACTGGTCATGTGACTTACTCCCCCGCCTGCGCGTTGCCGTCGGCGGTGTCGGTGGGCTGGTCGCCCTCGGCGGTCTCGGCCTCGGCCTCAGCGGTCTCGGCTCCGGCGGTCTCGGCCTCAGCGGTCTCAGCCTCAGCAGCCTCGGCGGCCTCGGCCTCGGTGCCCTCGATCGCGATGGCGTGGGCCTCGGCTACGGCTTCGGGGGGCGACTCGATGTGGCCGGCGGCCGCACCGGTCATCGCGGTGCCCAGGTCCTCGGCGGTGACGGTGGCCGGGTCGGCGTCCGCGACCAGGCGGCCGCGGTAGATGACCCGGATGGTGTCGGAGAGGCCGATCAGCTCGTCCAGGTCTGCGGAGATCAGCAGGACGGCCAGGCCCTCGCGCTGGGCACCGCGGATCTGCTCCCAGATCTGCGCCTGTGCGCCGACGTCCACACCGCGGGTGGGGTGGGCGGCGATCAGCAGCTTGGGGTCGTGGCTCATCTCGCGGCCGATGATCAGCTTCTGCTGGTTGCCACCGGAGAGCGAGGCCGCGGTGACGTCGATACCGGGAGTACGGACATCGAACTCCTCGACGATCCGCTGGGTGTCCTTACGGGCGGCAGCCGGGTCGAGCAGCACGCCCTTGGAGTTCGGGGCCTCGGTGACATGGCCGAGGATGCGGTTCTCCCAGAGCGGGGCCTCCAGCAGCAGGCCGTGCTTGTGGCGGTCCTCTGGGATGTAGCCGATACCGGCCTCGCGGCGGACCCGGGTGAGCGATCCCGAGAGGTCCGCACCGTCCAGCACGACGCTGCCCGCGTCCAGCGGCAGCATGCCCATGATGGCCTCGACCAGTTCGGCCTGGCCGTTGCCCTCGACACCGGCGATACCGAGGATCTCGCCCTTGCGGATCCGCAGCGAGATGTCGTCCAGGACGACGCGCTCGATGCCCTCGGCGTCGGCCTTGGCGATCCGCAGGCCCTCGACCTTGAGCATCTCGACATCGGTGACGGTGGACTCGCGGCTCTCCGGGGAGGGGAGTTCGGCACCGACCATCATCTCGGCGAGCTGACGGGCCGTCACATCGGCCGGGTCGGCGTCGCCGACGGTGGTGCCACGGCGGATGACGCTGATCGCGTCGGCGACCGAGAGCACCTCGTGCAGCTTGTGCGAGATGAAGATGACGGTGACGCCCTCGGCCTTGAGCTCGCGGAGGTTGCCGAAGAGCGCTTCCACCTCCTGCGGCACCAGGACGGCGGTGGGCTCGTCCAGGATCAGGATCTTGGCGCCGCGGTAGAGCACCTTGAGGATCTCGACGCGCTGGCGGTCGGCCACGCCCAGGTCCTCGACCAGGGCGTCCGGGCGGACGCCCAGGCCGTACTGGTCCGAGATCTCCTTGATCTTGGCCTTGGCCGTGGCTCCTATTCCGTGCAGCTTCTCGCCGCCCAGGACGACGTTCTCCCACACGGTGAGGTTGTCGGCCAGCATGAAGTGCTGGTGCACCATGCCGATGCCGCGCACGATGGCGTCGCCGGGGGTGTTGAACTCGACCTGCTCGCCGTTGATGGCGATGGTGCCCTCGTCGGGCTTCTGCATCCCGTAGAGGATCTTCATCAGCGTGGACTTGCCGGCGCCGTTCTCGCCCATCAGGGCGTGCACGGTTCCGCGCTGCACGGTGAGGTTGATGTCGTGGTTGGCCACGACACCGGGGAAGCGCTTGGTGATGCCGCGCAGTTCGACGGCCGGTGTCGCCGTCCCCGCGCTGGGGGTGCCGCCCTTGCTGAGGGCGGGGTCGGAAGCGGTGATGGCGATCTCCTGGTGGTCTGGAGGCGCGTCGTTGCGCTGGAGGGCCAAGGCAAAGGGGGGAGGGGGGAGGGGGGACGGGACGGGGCCCGGTGGAGCGCGTCATGCGCGCCCTGCCGGGCCCCTCCCTGATGGTGCGTCAATCATGCCCGCTGCCTGGCAGAAGGCAGTGGCAGGCGAGGCTGGTGTCAGCTCTGCGGAGCGGTCGGGACCTTGGTGGCACCCGTGGTGATCGCCTTGGTGGCGTCGTCCAGCTTGCCCTTGATGTCGTCGATGTGGCCGCCGCTGGTGGCCAGCGAGACACCGTTGCTCTTCAGGTCGAAGTTCTTGACGCCGGTGAACGGGTTGCCGTCCTTGGCCGCCTTGATGTACTCGAACACCGCGACGTTCACGTTCTTCACCATCGAGGTGAGGATGTGGTCCTTGTACTTGGACAGCGCGGGCTGCTGGGCCTGGTCGGCGTCGACACCGATGGCCCACTTGCCGGCCTGCGAGACGGCCTCGATGGCACCGGCACCGGAGGAACCGGCGGCGGTGTAGATGACGTCCGCGTCCTTGTCCAGCTGGCCCTGGGCGGCTTCCTTGCCCTTGCCCGGGTCGTTGAAGCCGCTGAAGTCCGGCGGGGTGGTGAGGTAGGTGGTCTCGACCTTGATGCTCGGGTCGACCGAGGCGACGCCCGCCTTGTAACCGGCCTCGAACTTCTTGATCAGCTCGGACTGGACACCACCGATGAAGCCGACGTGCTTCTTCTGGGTCTTCAGCGCGGCGGCGACACCGGCGAGGTACGAGCCCTCCTGCTCCGAGAAGGTCAGCGAGGTGACGTTGCTCGGCTGGGTGGCCGAGGCGGAGTCGATGATCGCGAACTTGACGTTCGGGTTGTCCTTGGCGACCTTCTCGACGGCCGACTGGTAGACGAAGCCGACGGCGATGACCGGGTTGTAGCCGTTGGAGACCAGCGTCTTGAGACGGGTCTCCTTGTCGGCCTCGGCCTCACCGGTCTTGGCCTCGGCCTCGGTGACGCTCACACCGAGCTGGGCCTTGGCGTTGTCGAGACCCTTGGCGGCAGAGTCGTTGAAGGACTGGTCGCCACGGCCACCGATGTCGTAGGCCATACCGACCTTGAGACCGGAGCCGCCCGAGGAGCCGGAGGAGGCGGAGGTGTCGGTGCTCTTTGCGCCGCAAGCGGCGAGCGAGGCGATGCCCAGGGATCCCGAGAGCACAACCGCGGCGAGCTTCATTGAACGGCGCAAGGGAGTTTCTCCTTCTCACACACCCGTTTGGCGTGGTCGAGCGCCACCGTAACGCGCGTAGAACACGGTTGGGTTACGGCCTGCGAGGGCATTCGGGTTGTTATCAAAATGTGGTCCTACGTCCGGACGAAGCGGACAAATCCCGATACCCGCACCACCCGAACTGTCAGTACCGGATGGTAAGGACGAACACCCTGCGCCAGTGAATGAACACCCTACGCCAAGACACCTCCGCCGTTCGCCCTTTGGCGTTCACATCCCGCATTCACATCCCGTCGTTCACACCCGCCCGTACTCCAGCGCAAGGGCCGCGAAAAGCTCCACGCCGATACCGATCGCCCGCTCGTCCACGTCGAAATCGCCCTGGTGCAGGTCACGCACCCCCTTCTCGTGCGGCGCCCGGACCCCGAGGCGTGCCAGCGCACCCGGAGCCTGCTCCAGATACCAGGAGAAGTCCTCGCCGCCGAGGCTCTGTTCGGTGTCCTCCACCACCGGGCCGCTGCCGTCGTCGAAGCGGGCCGTCATCGCGGCCTCCAACTGGCCGATGGACTCGTGCTCGTTCACCACCGGGGGCACACCTCGGTGGTAGTCGAGCGTCCACTTGGCCCGGTAGGTCTCGGCGATCTTGGCGATCAGCTCGTGCAGCGTCTCCGGCGCCTCGCGCCAGCCCGGCAGCTCCAGACAGCGAACGGTGCCCTCCAGTTCGGCGTGCTGCGGGATGACGTTCGGCGCCGATCCCGAGGTGATCCGGCCCCAGACCAGGCTGACGCCCCAGCGCGGATCCATCCGGCGCCCCAGCGCGGCCGGCAGGTCGGCGGCCATCCGCGCGATCGCCGTCACCAAGTCCGTGGTCAGGTGCGGCCGGGCGGTGTGGCCGCCGGGGCCGTCCAGGTGCAGCACCAGACGGTCGCAGGCCGAGGTGATCGCACCGATCTTCAGGCCGATCCGGCCGACCGGCACCCTCGGGTCGCAGTGCAGCGCGAAGATCCGGCCGACCCCCTCCATGCCGTCCGCCGCGATCACATCCAGCGCGCCGCCCGGCATCACCTCCTCGGCCGGCTGGAAGATCAGCCGGACCGGCTGCTTCAGCTCCCCCGTCCCGAGGGCCTGGGTCAGCACCAGTGCGGTGCCGAGCGCGATGGAGGTGTGCACATCGTGCCCGCAGGCGTGCGCCCGGCCCGGCAGGGTGGAGTGGTACGGGACCTCGGTCTTGGCGTCGTCGATCGGCAGCGCGTCGATGTCGGCGCGGAAGGCCAGGAACGGCGTGCCGGGCTTCGTCCCGGGCGGCACAAGGTCCACGATCATGCCGGTGCCGCCGGGCAGCACCCTGGGGGTCAGCCCGGCCTCCACCAGGCGCTCGCGCAGCAGTCTGGTGGTACGGAACTCCTGCCGGCCCAGTTCCGGGTGGCGGTGCAGGTCGCGCCGGAAGGCGATCAGCTCAGCCTCGTACACCCGCACCAGGGCCCGCAGATCGGACCCTGGACGGGCGGCGCCGGCACGGACGGGGGGCTTGGGTGCGGTCTCGGCGGCCTGAGGTTCGTTCACCTCAACAAGAGTAGGCCGGTGAAAGGGATTTGGCCTGACTTCCGGCGAACCTGCGCTTACCGGTCGTGCAGGTGGGTATGACATACCGTTTCAGCCGCCTTCCCGATGATCACTGTCCTGTGCAACGAGCTCCCGGCCGGACGGACACGGCGGCATCCCTCACCTTCCGCAATGCCCCCCTCTGCCCGCATTGCCCCGCCATGCGCCCCTACAGGCCGGTCATGCACTGGCAAAGCTTTGACATGCACTCTTGAACAACGCACACATACGCGAATAGACAACTAGCGCACAGTCAACTTTCCAGCCACGACCGGGTGAACCGGTCGCGGCGTGCTCCGTCATGCCCTCACGAAGGCGCCCTGACGGCCCGTCCATTCGAAGAATGTGGGGAACCCACGTGCCAACTGCACGAACCCTGCGCACCCGGACGGCGGTGGCGGCTCCGGCCGTTGCCGCGCTGATCCTGGGGACGCTCGCGGTCGCTGCTCCCGCCGGAGCTGCCACCCCGGTCAACGAGCAGACCGCCAAGGAGCTCCCGGGCAGCCACCCGGCCTGGGCCACCGCACAGGCCGACCTCGGCGCCGTCGCCGACTCCGCCCAGAGCACCGCGCGGGTCTACCTGGCCGGTCAGGACCAGGCCGGCCTGGCGGCGCTCGCCCAGGCCGTCTCGGACGTGAACTCGCCCAAGTACGGTGAGTTCCTCTCCACCGAGGACACCCAGGCCAAGTTCGGCGCCACCCCGGCCCAGGTCAAGGCGGTCACCGCCTGGCTGACCGGCGCCGGCCTCAGCATCTCCGAGAGCACCTCGCACTACATCCAGGTCTCCGGCAGCACCAGCGCGCTGACCAAGGCCTTCGGCACCCCCTTCCACAGCTACCGGACGGCCGACGGCACCCACCGCGCCCCGGCCCGCAACGCCGTGGTCCCGGCCGCCGTCGCGAACGCGGTGCTGGCCGTCGGCAACCTGAGCGACGCCCCGCACAAGGCCGTCTCGCAGGCCGTGTCGGTCAAGGACGCCGAGAACGCCGCAGCCGCCGCCCAGCCGCGGCTCGGCCTCTCCCCCCAGGCCGCCAAGCCGGACGCCGGTCTGCCGACCGTGCCGACCTGCTCGGACAACGGCTACGCCAGCAAGGTCGCCAAGGGCGCTCCGGCCGGGTACGAGAAGAACGAGCCCTTCGCTCCCTGCTCGTACACCCCGACCCAGCTGCGCAAGGCGTACGGCATCACCGATGCCAAGGTGACCGGCAAGGGGGCCCGGGTCGCCATCATCGACGCCTACGCGCTCGGCACCATGGAGCAGGACGCGAACCACTTCGCCTCCCTGCACGGCGACAAGCCGTTCGCCAAGGGCCAGTACACCGAGGTCGTCACCAAGGACAAGTGGAACCACCAGGCCGACTGCGGTGACTGGTCCGGCGAGGAGGCCCTCGACGTCGAGATGGCGCACGGCCTCGCGCCCGACGCCAAGGTCGTCTACGTCGGTGCCAACTCCTGCATGGACGCCGACCTGAACGCCGCCCTGGCCAAGGTCGTCGACGGTCACCTGGCCGATGTCGTCTCCAACTCGTGGGGCGAGATCATGCACGGCAAGAGCGGCGACCTGGACCCCGCCGTCATAGCCGCCGACAACCAGCTCTTCGAGCTCGGTGCCCTCGAGGGCATCAGCTTCACCGTCTCCAGCGGTGACTGCGGCAACAGCTCGCCCGGCGCTGCCGCGACCGGCATCAACTGCGAGAAGGACACCAAGGAGGCCCAGGCCGACTGGCCGTCCGCCTCGCCGTGGGTCACCTCGGTCGGCGGCACCGCCCTGGAGCTCGCCGACAAGAGCGGCAAGTACGGCCACGAGGTCTCCATGGGCGACCAGCGCTCGGTGCTCTCGGCCGACGGCAAGTCCTGGGACCCGATGCCCGGCTTCTTCTACTTCGGTGGTGGCGGCGGCGTCTCCAAGGACTTCCAGCAGCCCTGGTACCAGAAGGGCGTCGTCCCGAACTCCATCGCCAAGGTGGCGGCAGACGGCACCAAGTCGCTGACCCCGCTGCGCGCCACCCCGGACGTCGCGATGAGCGGTGACCTGGTCGCCGCCACCCTGGTCGGCTACACCCCCGACAAGGGCGCCTACAGCGAGGGCGGCTACGGCGGCACCTCGGTCTCCTCCCCGGAGCTGGCGGCCGTGCTGGCCGACACCATCCAGGAGCGCGGCGGCCGTGCGATCGGCTTCGCCAACCCGGTCCTCTACGACCGGGCCGGCACCAAGGCGTTCCACGACGTCAACAACGCCGCCGTGCACACCCCGTTCGGCAACGTCGTCGACCTCGGCATGATCGGCGGCCAGCTCAAGGTGCGCCTGTACAAGGTCGGCGCCGACTACGGTCTGACCGCGTCGAAGGGCTACGACACCGCCACCGGTGTCGGCACCCCGAACGGTGTGGACTACTTCAAGTCCTTCCAGCTGCGCAAGCACTGAGGATGAACCGAAGGGCCCCGAGTCGTCCGCGACCCGGGGCCCTTCGGCCTTCCCGACCGGTGCCGGAAGCCGGTCTCAGCGGCCGGTCTCAGAAGCGGTCGACCGGGGTGTACGTCCCCCAGACCTCGCGCAGCGCGTCGCAGACCTCGCCGACGGTCGTCCTGGCCGCCAGCGCCTCCTTCATCGGGTAGAGCACGTTGTCGCTGCCCCCGGCCGCCCTGCGCAGCGCGGTAAGCGACCGCTCGGCGGCCGAACTGTCGCGCTCCGCACGGAGCCTGGCCAGCCGCTCGGCCTGCCGGGCCTCGATCGCCGGGTCCACCCGCAGCGGCTCGTAGGGCTCCTCGGCGTCCAGCTGGAAGCGGTTGACGCCGACCACGGTCCGTGCGCCGGAGTCGGTCTCCTGCTGGATCCGGTACGCGGTGCGCTCGATCTCCGACTTCTGGTAGCCCTGCTCGATCGCGGCCACCGCACCGCCCATCTCATCGACCCTGGCCATGAGTTGGAGCGCGGCGGCCTCGACCTCGTCGGTCATCGACTCGACCGCGTACGAGCCCGCGAACGGGTCCGCGGTCGCGGTGACGTCGGTCTCGTACGCGATCACCTGCTGGGTGCGCAGTGCCAGTCGGGCGGCCTTCTCGGTGGGCAGCGCGATCGCCTCGTCGAAGCTGTTGGTGTGCAGCGACTGGGTGCCGCCGAGCACCGCCGCCAGCGCCTGGACCGAGACCCTGACCAGGTTCACCTCCGGCTGCTGGGCGGTGAGTTGGACGCCTGCGGTCTGGGTGTGGAAGCGCAGCATCAGCGACCTGGGGTTCTTCGCACCGAACTCCTCGCGCATCACCCGGGCCCAGATCCGGCGTGCCGCACGGAACTTGGCGACCTCCTCCAGCAGCGTGGTGCGGGAGACGAAGAAAAAGGAGAGGCGCGGCGCGAAGTCGTCCACGTCCATCCCGGCGGCAACGGCGGTACGGACGTACTCGATGCCGTTGGCGAGCGTGAAGGCGATCTCCTGCGCGGGGTTCGCCCCGGCCTCGGCCATGTGGTAGCCGGAGATCGAGATGGTGTTCCACTTCGGGATCTCGGCGCGGCAGTACTGGAAGACGTCCGCGATCAGCCGCAGGCTCGGCTTCGGCGGGAAGATGTACGTCCCGCGCGCGATGTACTCCTTCAGCACGTCGTTCTGGATCGTGCCGGTGAGCCGGTCGGACGCCACCTGCTGTGCCTCACCGACCAGTTGGTAGAGCAGCAGGAGCAGGCTGCCCGGTGCGTTGATGGTCATCGAGGTGGAGACCTCGCCCAGCGGGATACCGCCGAACAGCACGCTCATGTCCTCGACGCTGTCGATCGCCACGCCGACCTTGCCGACCTCGCCCGCCGCGATCGGGGCGTCCGAGTCGTAGCCCATCTGGGTCGGCAGGTCGAAGGCGACCGAGAGGCCCATGGTGCCGTTGGCGATCAGCTGCTTGTAGCGGGCGTTGGACTCGGCGGCGGTACCGAAGCCCGCGTACTGGCGCATGGTCCACGGCTTGCCGGTGTACATCGTCGGGTAGACGCCCCGGGTGAAGGGGTACTCACCGGGCCTGCCGAGCTTGGCGGCCGGATCCCAGTCGGCGAGCGCCTCGGGACCGTAGAGCGGCTCGATCGGGTGACCGGACTCGGAACGGCGGGGCTCGGCTGCCATGGGATCCTCCGCGGGGTGAGGGCGCGACTGCTACGCAATGTAGTGGGGCATGCGCAAAACCGGCACCCGCCACGGCCGTGGCCTCGCCCGCAGGCCCCCCACCCTCGGATTGGGATGACCGGCCGAATGCGATGATCGTTGCACAACCGGTATCTCTCCCCAGGAGTGGCAATGACCGAGCAGAAGGTGGCCGTGGTCACCGGTGCGAGCAGCGGAATCGGCGCGGCGACCGCCCGACGGCTGGCGGCGGACGGCTTCGAGGTGGTCCTCACCGCACGACGCACCGAACGGATCGAGGCCCTGGCCAAGGAGATCGGCGGTCGCGCCTACACCCTGGACGTGACCGACCGCGCCGCCGTGGACGCCTTCGCGGCCGAGGTCGGCCGGGTGGACGTGCTGATCAACAACGCCGGCGGCGCCATCGGTGCGGAGTCCGTCGAGAACGGCGACCCGGACGACTGGCGTGCCATGTACGAAGTCAACGTGATCGGCGTCCTGCACATGACGCAGGCACTGCTGCCCGCCCTGCGGGCCACCGGCGACGGGACGGTGCTGGTGCTCTCCTCCACGGCGGCGCTGGCCGCATACGAGGGCGGCGGCGGGTACGTCGCGGCCAAGCACGCCGCGCACACCATCGCGGCGACACTTCGGCTGGAACTGTGCGGGGAGCCGATCCGGGTGATCGAGATCGCCCCGGGCATGGTCAGGTCGGAGGGCTTCGCGGTCACCCGCTTCCGGGGCGACGAGGACAAGGCCGCGGCGGTGTACGCGGGTGTCGCCGAGCCGCTCACCTCCGAGGACATCGCCGACACCGTCTCCTGGGCCGTCACCCGCCCCTCCCACGTCAACATCGACCTCCTGGTGGTCCGCCCCCGCGCCCAGGCCGCCAACCACAAGGTCCACCGCGACCTCTGACCCCCACAAGCAGCACCGGCAAACGCAGGCGCGAACCCCCAAGGAGCGCGGTGGCGCAGGCGCGACCCCCAAGGGGCGCGGGGGACCTCGCCCCACCAGGTGACTTGCGCTTGGTTGCCTCTACCTGACTTGCGGGTGTCAACGTCACAACTTGATAGCTCGATCGGATGAATTCTGCGCGCCACCTCCCAAACTGATGAGCCCTCAACTACCGTGGTCCCGCTGCCGGGCCGGGCCTTCTGACACCCGCCCCGGCCCCGCTTCCACAGGTACGTCGCGCTATCGCACAGCACTTAGCTTTCGTCTGCCGACCCGGTGCCCCCGTACCCCATGCTGGGTGGAGCACCCACCTCCCTGCCCACTCCTCACGAGGAGGACCCGCTGGCCAGCGACATCCCGCCGCAGCGACTCACCCCCCTGTCGGCGCCGTCCCTGCTCGGGCTTCACCGCTTCAACGAGGCCGACCCCGGCGCCGCCGAGGAGGCCCTGCTGGCCTGTTGCGGCAGCCACCGATGGGCCCTGCGGCTCACCGCCCATCGCCCCTACCCCGACATAGAGTCCCTGCTGGCCGCGGCCAGCGAGGCCTCGTACGACCTGCGTCCGACCGATCTGGCCGAGGCGCTGGCGGACGAGAGCTGGATGCCGCAGCCACTGCTCGGCATGCGCGCACCCGGCAGCCAGGCGGCCCACACCGCCCTGCGCGCGGCGCACGCCGCGTACGAGGCACGGTTCGGCCATGTCTTCGTGGTCTGCCTGGACGGCGTGGACCCCGAGGAGATGCTCGACACCGTGCTCAGTTCCATCCGCACCCGGCTGGCGAACGACCCGGACGAGGAGCGGCTGATCGCCTCCGACGAACTCCGTCGGATCGCCCTGACCAGACTGGAACACCTGGTCGCCACCCACTCACAGGCCAGCCCCGCCCGCTAGCCCGCCCCTACCGCTGCTGCGCCTTCAGCAGCTTCGCCACCTGCGCCCGGACGAGCCTGTCGTCCGGCGCGGGTGGCTGATCCTTGCCCACCCCGACGGTGCTGAAGACCGCCAGCACCGTGCCCGTCCGCGCCATCAGGGCGCGCTGCGCGAGCACGGCCGAACCCGATTCATTCGTCAGGGTGAACGCGGTCGCGCCGTCCGCTCCCTCGGGGGTGGGCGTGTCGAGCCTGGTCAGCCGATGCCTGGTGCGCACCACGCCCCCCGTGTGCCCCGCCGGGCCGGCGCTGTGTCCGATCGAGGTGAAGCTGCCGCACTGGGCCAGCACCTGCTCCAGCTCGGTCTGGATGTCCGCGGCACGCCCGGGCCTGAAGGCCAGCAGGCCGGTGTAGACGCTGCCCGTCGGCCCGGTGGCCGGCGCCACGCTCAGGTCGGTCTCGGCGATCGGCCCGGAGGTCGCCTTGGTCGGTGCCAGGGCGTTGAGCACGGGCTGACACGCCGCCGTGTCCGAGGTCTCGTGGTCCGCACCCTGCGCCGTCTCATGGCCGGGGGTCATCACGGTGACCGCGTACCCGGGGCCGAGGTCGGCATCGCCGACGGCGGCGGCGCGCAGCTGATCGGCGGTCAGCTGCTGGGCGGCCCCCGCCCGGTCCGAGGACGGGGTGACGGTGGTGCAGCCGGCCACCAGCGCGAGCAGCGCGCAGCAGAGGACTCGGAGGGGGCGGTACGGCACGGGCGGTCCTCAGGGGTACCCCCTGACGAAGTCCGGGGGAGGTGGGAGCGGGCGGTGGGGTGCGCGGCACCGTAGCGCAACCGGACGGGCACGCACCGTCACTGCATCCGGGTGCCATTAGGCCGTGAGTGCTGCTTTGATCACACCTGACACCCCCGGAGGCGGTTCACGACAAGGCGTCGATAGGATGCTCGCGGCCGGTGGACCGTACCCGGCCGGGCTGACCGACACCGAAGCCGGCCGAGCCCCCAATCCGCTTCCGGAGGGTTTTCCGTGCCGGCTGGAACGCTGTACCGCGGCCGGGAAGGCATGTGGAGCTGGGTGGCTCATCGAGTCACCGGCGTCCTCATCTTCTTCTTCCTGTTCGCACATGTCCTCGACACCGCGTTGGTGCGGGTGTCGCCGCAGGCGTACGACTCCGTCATTCAGACGTACAAGACGCCGCTGGTGAACCTGATGGAGTACGGCCTGACCGCCGCCATCCTGTTCCACGCCCTCAACGGCCTGCGTGTCGTCGCGGTCGACTTCTGGGCCAAGGGCCCGAAGTACCAGAAGCAGATGCTCTGGTCCGTGGTCGGCATCTGGGTCGTCCTGCTGGCCGGCGCCTTCTACCCGATCCTGCAGCACACCCTTCGCACCTGGTTCGGGGGCTGATCCCGATGGCTACTGAGATCTCCGACACGCTGGTCGTCCCCTCCGCCCACGCCCACACGGGCCAGGGTCTGGGCACCGGCAACCCGGCCGACGCGTTCGTCGTCGAGCCGGCCCGTACCCGTACGAAGAGGACCCCTCGCCGTACGCGCACCAACTTCGAGATGCTCGCCTGGCTGTTCATGCGCCTGTCGGGTGTCGTGCTGGTCGTCCTGATCCTGGGTCACCTGCTGATCAACATCGTCCTCGACGGCGGTGTCTCCAAGATCAGCTTCGCCTTTGTGGCCGGCCGCTGGGCCTCGCCGTTCTGGCAGGGCTGGGACCTGCTGATGCTGTGGCTGGCCATGCTGCACGGCGCCAACGGCATGCGCACGGTCATCAACGACTACGCCGAGAAGGATTCCACTCGCCTGTGGCTGAAGCTCCTCCTCGGTGCCGCGACCGTCTTCACGGTCCTGCTCGGCACCCTGGTGATCTTCACCTTCGACCCGAACATCTAATTCGGTAAGCGACCCGGACGAGGCGACAAACCCCCATGCAGATTCACCAGTACGACACCGTCATCGTCGGCGCGGGCGGCGCCGGCATGCGCGCGGCCATCGAGTCGACGCAGCGCGGCCGCACCGCGGTGCTGACCAAGCTCTACCCCACCCGCTCCCACACCGGCGCGGCTCAGGGCGGCATGTGCGCCGCCCTCGCCAACGTCGAGGAGGACAACTGGGAGTGGCACACCTTCGACACGGTCAAGGGCGGTGACTACCTGGTCGACCAGGATGCCGCCGAGATCATGTGCAAGGAGGCCATCGACGCCGTCCTCGACCTGGAGAAGATGGGTCTCCCCTTCTCCCGGACCGACCAGGGCCGGATCGACCAGCGCCGCTTCGGCGGGCACTCCCGCAACCACGGTGAGGCCCCCGTCCGCCGGTCCTGCTACGCGGCGGACCGCACCGGCCACATGATCCTCCAGACGCTGTTCCAGAACTGCGTCAAGCACGGTGTCGAGTTCTTCAACGAGTTCTACGTCCTCGACCTGCTGATGAACGAGGGCAAGACCGCGGGCGTCGTCGCCTACGAGCTGGCCACCGGCGAGATCCACGTCTTCCAGGCCAAGGCGGTCGTCTTCGCCTCCGGCGGCACCGGCAAGATGTTCAAGGTCACCTCGAACGCCCACACCCTGACCGGTGACGGCCAGGCCGTGGCGTACCGCCGGGGCCTGCCGCTGGAGGACATGGAGTTCTTCCAGTTCCACCCGACGGGCATCTGGCGCATGGGCATCCTCCTCACCGAGGGTGCGCGTGGCGAGGGTGGCATCCTGCGCAACAAGGACGGCGAGCGCTTCATGGAGCGCTACGCCCCCGTCATGAAGGACCTCGCGTCCCGTGACGTCTGCTCGCGTGCCATCTACAGCGAGATCCGCGAGGGTCGTGGCTGCGGTCCCGACGGCGACCACGTCTACCTGGACCTGACCCACCTGCCGCCGGAGCAGCTGGACGCCAAGCTCCCGGACATCACCGAGTTCGCCCGTACCTACCTCGGTATCGAGCCCTACACGGACCCGATCCCGATCCAGCCCACCGCGCACTACGGCATGGGCGGCATCCCGACCAACGTCGAGGGTGAGGTGCTGCGCAACAACACCGACATCGTCCCCGGCCTGTACGCGGCCGGCGAGGTCGCGTGCGTCTCGGTGCACGGCGCCAACCGTCTGGGCACCAACTCGCTGCTGGACATCAACGTGTTCGGTCGCCGCGCGGGCATCGCCGCCGCCGAGTACGCCGACAACCACGACTACGTCGAGCTCCCGGCCGACCCGGGCAAGCTCGTCCAGGACCTGGTCGACGGCCTGCGTGAGTCCACCGGCACCGAGTCGGTCTCGCAGATCCGCAAGGAGCTGCAGGAGTCCATGGACACCAACGCGTCCGTGTACCGCACCGGTGACACCCTGAAGCAGGCCGTCGCCGACATCGCCGGGCTGCGCGAGCGGTACAAGAACGTCGCCATCCAGGACAAGGGCATGCGCTACAACACGGACCTCCTCGAGGCCGTGGAGCTGGGCAACCTGCTCGACCTGGCCGAGGTGCTGGTCGTCTCCGCGCTGGCCCGCGAGGAGTCCCGCGGCGGTCACTTCCGCGAGGACTTCCCCAAGCGCGACGACGTGAAGTTCATGCAGCACACCATGGCGTACCAGGAGGTTGCCGAGGACGGCACCACCTCGATCCGCCTCGACTACAAGCCGGTCGTGCAGACCCGCTACCAGCCGATGGAGCGTAAGTACTGATGAGCACTCCGACCGTGGAGAAGCACTCGGCCGCTCTGGACGCGGCCGAGGCCGACGGCACCCAGCTGATCACCGTCACCCTCCGGATCCGCCGGTTCAACCCGGAGGAGCACCCGGACCCGGTGTGGGTCGACTACCAGCTCCAGATGGACCCCAAGGAGCGCGTCCTGGACGCTCTCAACAAGGTCAAGTGGGAGCAGGACGGCACCCTCACCTACCGTCGTTCCTGCGCGCACGGCATCTGCGGCTCCGACGCCATGCGCATCAACGGCCGCAACCGGCTGGCGTGCAAGACCCTGCTCAAGGACGTCAACCCGGAGAAGCCGATCACGATCGAGGCCATCAAGGGCCTCGCGGTCCTCAAGGACCTGATCGTGGACATGGACCCGTTCTTCCAGGCGTACAAGGACGTCATGCCGTTCCTCATCACCAAGGGGAACGAGCCGACCCGCGAGCGCCTGCAGTCCCAGGAGGACCGCGAGCGGTTCGACGACACCACCAAGTGCATCCTGTGCGCCGCGTGCACCTCGTCCTGCCCGGTCTTCTGGAACGACGGCCAGTACTTCGGCCCGGCCGCGATCGTCAACGCGCACCGCTTCATCTTCGACTCGCGCGACGAGGGTGCCGAGCAGCGCCTGGAGATCCTCAACGACCGTGATGGCGTCTGGCGCTGCCGGACCACCTTCAACTGCTCCGAGGCCTGCCCCCGCGGCATCGAGGTCACCAAGGCGATCCAGGAAGTGAAGCGAGCGCTGGTGACTCGCCGCTTCTGATCGCCTGGACGATCACCTGAACAACGCCTGAGGCCCCGTCCGACCGGACGGGGCCTCAGGCGTTGCTGCTCGTCAGCGCTGCTTTCGAAGTCCTCGGACGCCGATACTGCCGACCAGGAGGCCGAGGACCATGGAGGTGATGGCGAGGAGGAGGTGGATCCAGAAGAAGGCGGTGGGCTGGGAGTGGTCGCCGCCGGTGAAGGCCTGGCCGCCGGAGTCCTTCCAGAGGTTCTTCACGAAGGTGGTCCAGATGATCAGGGACCAGACGCCGAAGGCGGTGAGGAACCAGGAGGTGCGGCGGCTGAGCTTCATGGGAAGTCCTTGGACGGGTGGGCAGACGGGTCACCGTCCAGTATGAGGAGTGCGCCGGTCAGCCGAGTGACCGGCACTCGTTGGGGGGACGCTTTCGGCGCGGCGACCGACCGCCCGGCACCGCGGGTACGGTCACCGCGTGCTCCCAGTCAGTCACTTCACGTACCGCTGTGCGGTCGTCGCCACCGCCATGTCGTTCTGCGCCGCCACGGCGGCTCCCCGGGATGACCAGCCCCCGCCGGGGATGTCGGCACTCGGCGGCGCCCGGCTGGCACAGCCCGGGGTCCAGGTGGCCCCCGGGGCCGGGGCGCCCGCGCTGCCGGCCGGCCTGACCGGCCGGTCCTGGCTGGTCGCGGACGCCGGAACGGGCGACATCCTGGCCGCGCAGAACGCGCACTGGCGGCTGCCCCCGGCCAGCACGCTGAAGATGCTGTTCGCCGACACCGTCCTGCCGAAGCTCCCGCGCTCGACGGTGCACCGGGTCGCTGCCGAGGAGCTGAAGAACCTCGGCGCCGGCAGCAGCCTGGTCGGCATCAAGGAGGACCTCGACTACCGGGTCGAGGATCTGTGGCGCGGTGTCTTCCTGCGCTCGGGCAATGACGCAGTGCACGTCCTCGCCCATATGAACGGCGGGATCGAGCAGACCGTCGCCCAGATGCAGGCCCGCGCGGAGGTGATGGGTGCCCGCGACACCCATGTGGTCTCCCCCGACGGCTACGACGAGGACGGGCAGCTCTCCTCGGCGTACGACCTCACACTGTTCGCCCGTGCCGGGCTGCGCAACGCCGACTTCCGGTCCTACTGCGCGACCAAGGTGGCCGTGTTCCCCGGCGCCCTCGACCAGGCCACCGGCCGGCGCACCAGCTTCGGCATCGCCAACACCGACCGGCTGCTGGGCCGCTACCCCGGTCTGATCGGGGTCAAGAACGGCTTCACCACCAAGGCCGGTGCCACCTTCGTCGGGGCCGCCGAGCGCGGCGGCCGGACGCTGCTGGTCGCGGTGATGCACCCGGAGTCGTACATGAAGGTCTACGACGAGACGGCGGCGCTCCTCGACTGGGGCTTCGCGGCGGCCGGGAAGGTCGCCCCCGTGGGGCAGTTGGTGGAGGATTCGGCGGGGAAGGACGACGCCGCGGCCCAGACGGCCAGGGCCGCACAGGCCGGTGGGCCCGCGAAAACGGCGGCGGTGCGGCGGGACGAGGCCGGGGTGGGCGGCTGGGTCGCGGCCGGGCTGTGCGGGCTGGCCGGGATGGCCGGGATGGCCGCGCTGCTCCGTCTGCTGACGAGGCGTCGCCGGGCCCGGCGGCTCTGGCCCGGGACCCCGTCCGAGACCGGCACCGAGGCCGTGGGCGCAACCGCCGTGGACCCCGCTGAGCACGCAGAGTCTCGCCCGGGCAGGGCCTAGCGTGCGGCCAGGCGGCGGCGGAGGGCTCGGGTCGCGATCGGGGGGAGGAGGTCGAGGGCGAGGCGGCGGGTGGTGGAGCGCCTGGGCGGCTGCGGGGCGGGCCCGGCGGGTTCGTCCCAGGCGAGGCGGTGGACGGTGTGGCCGGCGATGGTCTCCTCGTCCATCCGGTACCCCTCGGCGCGCCAGTCCCGGGTGCACAGCTCGTGCCGGGCGGCCTCGGCGTCACCCCAGGTGCCGTAGAACTTCTCGGGTGTCAGGCAGACGGGCCGCAGGCCGTGGTCGAAGACCGCCTGCCAGACCGCCGCCGCGACGCCCGGTGTGTGCTCGGAGCGGTAGTCGTCCAGGCTGACCAGGCCGTTCGGGCCGAGCGCGGCCCTGGCCACCTGGATGTCGTCGGCCACGTGCTCGTACAGGTGCGAGGCGTCCACATGGACGAAGCGGCAGCTCCCGGCGGGAATGCGTCCGTCGGCGAGGACCGAGGTCGGGGCCTGGATCACCGTGGGCAGCCGGCGGTGGAAGGCCAGGTAGTTGGCCTCGAAGGCCCGGCGGGTGAGGGTGTGCCGGTAGGACATGGACATCTCGGCGGAGTTGTCATCGTCCGGTGCATCGGAGTCGAAGAGGTCGCAGACGGTGAGCGTCTCGCCGGGCCCGAGGTGGCCGCCGAGCAGGATCGCGCTGCGGCCGAGATAGGTGCCGAGCTCCAGGATGTCGCCGGTGGTCCCGGCGGCGGTCTGACGGTCCAGCAGCCAGTCGAAGACCTGCTGGTCGGCCTTCCAGAACCAGCCGGGAACGTCGTCCGGAGTACGGGGGGTGGGGTTGCCGGGGTCGGCTTCTGTGGTGATCACGGAGTGGGTCCAGGGGGGGGTGGCGGGGCGTGGGCGGTCAGTCGGAGGTGGCGGCCGCGAGGGCGGCCCTGGCCTGTTCGGCGGCGCGTTCGCGGGCGGCCTCGGGATCGGCGAGGGCGGTCCAGGAGACGCAGTACATCAGCAGCCGGGAGACGAAGTTGATCCAGAGCAGCAGGGCGACCGGGACGCCGAAGGCGCCGTACAGACTCCTCCCGGCCACCCTGTTGAGGTAGGAGGAGAGCAGTACCTTGAGCACCTCGAAGCCGACCGCTCCGATCAGCGCACCGGTCAGTACCGCGCTGCGGTGCTGGCCGCCGATCCGGGGGAACGGACCGAGCAGGTAGGCGAAGAGCACCAGGTCGGAGGCGACCGCGATCAGGAAGCCGACGGCGGTCAGCAGGTAGCGGCCGGGACCGTCACCGGCGAGGCCGATCCGCTCGGCCACCCGCTGGGCCAGGCTGCTGCCCACGGCGGAGGCACCCAGGGAGACGGTGGTGACCAGGCCGAGACCGACCAGGACCACGCAGTCCCAGACCTTTCGCTGCACGAAGTTGGCGTTCTCCTCGGGCAGTTGCCAGATGTCGCGGATCGAGCCGCGCATGGTGTCCACCCAGCCGAGGCCCGAGACCAGCAGGACGACGCCGCTGATCACCCCGATGGTCGCGGCGTTGGCGACCAGAGCGTTCAGGTCGAGTGCGCTGGACAGGCCGGGGACCTGCCGGCCGATGTCCTTCTGCAGCTGCTGCACCCGGGAGGCGGAGAGCGTACCGGCGGCGATGGCCAGGGCCACGGTCAGCAGTGGGAAGAGGGCGAGGAAGCCGAAGAAGGTGACGGCTCCGGCGAGACGGTTGCCCCTGAGTGCGGTGAAGTGGGCATATGCCAGGTACGGGCGGCTGCGCAGCACCCGGGCGACGAGCGGGCCGATCACCGGCAGTCGGGTCAGGAATTCCATCGGCACGCTCCCGCCCCGCCGGGGCAGACGAAAGGGACAGAGCAGACAGCAACCCTGTATATCCCGGCAGGTCGGCCGGACGGGATACGGCACTCCGAGTTCACGTCATCAGCAGCATCGGCGGCCTGGACCCTGCGGTCCTACTCCGGTGACGGCGGCTTGCCGCCGCAGTAGGCGGTCCAGTTCTTGAAGTCGACGTTGCCGCACCAGAGCCGGGTGTCCTTGCTGTCCTGCGGCCGCCAGTCCTCGTGCGGAGCGGTGCAGGTGTGCCCGGGGGCGTAGCGCGGGCAGCTGCCGTCGGCGCGTTCCAGGGTGTGCGAGCGCCAGGCGTCGATGCCCATCGTGCCGGTCTGCGGCACGGCGGGCATGTACCGGTTGGCGGACCACGAGGCGGCCATCGCGCCGAAGACGGCCAGCGCGCAGAGCGATCCCGCCGCCAGCCGTCGGCCGAGGAACCGCGGCAGCCGTACCGGTCGGCCGGGGGTCAGCCGCAGCCAGGCGGTGCGCAGGGCACCGGAGAGCAGCATCGCGGCGAGCACGGTGAGGACGATCAGCGAGTACAGGATCAGCCAGGTGGTGCGCGGGTAGAGCATCACGGCCTGGTCGCGCTGCATGTGCCCGGCGAACCAGAAGCGCAGCACCCAGGCGCTGACCAGGCAGCTGAGCGCGGCGATCACCGGAGGCCGGCGCAGGCCGAGCGCCAGGGCGAGACCGAGGCCGGCCAGCACGAGCAGCGAGAAGGTGGTCTGCCCGGCCAGTTCGCCGGGCGGTGGCCAGGCCCAGGCGGCGGGCCAGCCGGAGCGGTCCGAACGCCAGCCGAGGACGTACGCCGGGTCGGTGTAGACGTCGAAGTAGGCGTAGCGGTCGACGGTGCTGGCACCGTGCTCGGCCAGCTTGAGCAGGAGCGGGGATCCGACGGCGGCCGCAGCGGCCCCCGTGGCGCCGAGCAGTGCGGCGGCCCTGGCCAGCGCGGCTCTGCCCTGCCGCCACGGGACCAGAACCAGGACGGCGACCAGGACACCCGGGGTGGACCAGACGAACCAGCCCGAGTAGACCAGGAAGAGCAGGCCGAGGACGGCGCCGAGGGCGGCGCCGCGCAGCAGGGCGGCGCGGACGGTCCGGCGGCCGGCGAGGACGAGTTCGGTGAGCAGGCGGCCGATCAGCGGCAGCAGCACCACCATCACCAGGTGGCTGTACGGCCGGATCGGGTCGAGGAAGAGGATCGCGGCGGGCAGGGCGAGGACGAGTGCCCAGACGGGGCGGAGCAGGGTGCGCCAGGCGAGGTAGCAGAGTGGGCCGAAGACGGCGCTGAGCAGGAGTTGGAGGTCCTTGAGGGCAAAACCGACGTGGCCCTGGCGTAGGTACTTGGCCCACGCGGCAAGCAGCACGATGAAGCCGGGCGGGTAGACGTCGGGCAGTCCTTCGCCGCGCAGGAAGGAGGCGGCGTAGCCCTGGAGAGTGCCCGGGTCGCCGTCCTGACCGCCGAGGCCCCAGGGGGTGCCGCGCAGGGCGACGGCGATGCCGCCCGCGACGATGCCGGTACCGAGTCCCGCGACGGCGGCGCAGCCGAGCCGGAGCACCAGCCCGTAGCGGCGGTCCTCGGCCCGGTGGGCGGCCCGCACGACGGCGGCGAGCAGCGGGATCGTCAACAGGGCGGCCCGGAACTGGAGTTTGGCCAGGCCGCTGACCTGACCGACCCTGATCATCGGGTCCACCTGGATGTTGCGGGCCCAGACCATGAAGCCGACGGCGAGGACGAGTGCGACAGCCGCCTCGGCCGAGGCGGCGAGCAGCCGTCGGGCGGGTGTTCTGGGCCGGGGCGGGGAGGCGGGCGATGGCGGGTCGGGCGGGATGAGCCGGGGTTCGTCGGGTGCCTCGGCGACCACGTCGGGCATGCTGCTCCGTTTCCGTCGGGAGGTGACGAGTAGTGCGGGTGGCGCGGCCTCACCGTCGGGCGGCGCCGGGCAGTCCTCCGGCACTGCGCCCGGCGTAACGAGACATCACCCGAGTGGGGTACTGAATCGGGGCTTCTTTCGCCCTGACGGGCATTGCGGAAAGCATTGTTGACGGTCCGTCAGTCATGGTCGCCCGGGCTTTCGGTGACGACCGGGCGACCGTCCCCGCCGTAGCGGACCAGGGCGATCTCCAGTCGGCCGGGGCGGTCCGGTCCGGCGAGGCGTTCGGTGTCGGCGGCGAGCTCGGGGTCGTCCAGGTAGACCCGCAGCGGGACCGACGAACTGTCGGCGAAGTCCACGATCTGCTGCGGGCTGCGGCGCCAGCGGCCCCAGATCCAGGCGCGCCACGAGCAGCCGTTGTCGCGGGCGAGGACACCCAGCCAGAGGTTGCCCTCGTAAAAGCGCGGGTCCTCGCCCTGGCGGGGCTCGGTGAGCAGGACCCCGATCCGGGGGTCGGGCACCGGGCGGGTGGCGTTGACGGCCGTGACCAGGGCGGCACTGAACGGGGCGGCACGACCGCCGTGCCGGTAGACGGCACCGCTGCTGTCCTGCCAGCCGCTGCGAGTGATCCACTTGTCGGGCTGGGCGTTGAGGACCAGGACGGCCAGCAGCGCGAAGGCGGCGGTCCCGGCCCAGAGCGCACGCAGCGGCCGGCCCGCGCGGGCCCGCCACTCGGTCGTGCCCACCGTGGGGCTGCGCCGCTCGGGCGACCCGAACAGCGGCACCACGGCGGCGGCGAGCGCGATCACACCGACCACGACCAGTTGGTGCAGCAGCTTCTCGTAGTAGTACGCGGTGCTCCCGGTGCTGGCGATCTGGTACTCCCGCAGCGACAGCGCGAGCCCGGCCACCGCCAGAACGGCGCAGAGTGCGGCCCGCCGTACGGAATTGCGCCGGGCGGCCCGGGTGAGCAGGCCGAGAACGGTCAGTGCGAGCAGCGGCAGCAGCAGGTGCCGGGCGATCGGATAGACCGCGCCCGGCATGGCCAGGACGGAGGCCGAATCCGCCTGCTGCCAGTTGGCGAGCACGGGCAGTGCCGCGGCCGCACCGGTGAGTACGGCGGCGGCCGACGCGGCCCGCCGCACGGGGCGCCAGCGGCGCCGGTGCACCACCGCCCAGATCAGCAGCAGCGGGACGGCGGCGCCCAGCAGCAGGTAGTACACGAAGGAGAGGCCGACGGTCAACGAGCCCATCAGCAGCAGCTGTTCGCCCGGCCGGGCGAGCGGGCGCAGGACCAGCGCGGTGAGCAGGGCGAACAGGGCGAGCCCGAAGATCTCGCTCTCGAAACCCGCGAACAGCAGCGGCGTCGCCTCGACGAGCACCAGGTAGCCGCCGGTCAGTGCGCACAGCGGCAGCACCGCCCAGCCGCCGAACGCCGGTCCGGCCACCCGGCACACCGCCCAGAGCGCGGCCGCCACGCAGGCGGCGAGCAGGGCTCCGACGAGCAGGGTGAAGGCACCGAGGCTGACGAGTGCCTCCGGCGTCGCGGTGCCGCCCCTGGCGAAGGCGGTGAGGACGGCGAGGACCAGGTGGCTGCCCTGCGGATAGCTCTGGAAGCCGTCCTGGAGGGCGACGGCGGCCTGCTCGCGGTGGAAGACCAGGTAGCCGCCGAACCGGAGCACGCTGTCGTACAGCGCGAAGTGCCTGGCCAGGTCCTCGCCGTGGAACAGGGCGGCCAGACGGCCGGTGGCGTCCTTGTCGAGCAGCGGGCCGAGGTAGAACCAGCCGACGGCGGCGACCGCGAGCAGCAGCAGGCGGTCGGCGAGGGGGAAGCCGGGGCGGATGCACTGAGGACGCGTCAGTACGGCTGCGGCGAGCGGCAGGACGGTGGCCTCGGCGAGGGCGACCGGGTGCAGGCCCCAGGGCCAGAGCGAGGCGAGGACGCCCAGCAGACAGCACCAGCCGGTGAGCAGCCCGGCGGACAGCGCCAGCCGGTCGAGCACGGTGAGGCGGGAGCGGAACTGGAGAGCAGTGAGGCCCCAGAGCAGGGCGAGGGTGAGCAGGTCGGCCCGGAGCAGATGGAGCAGCGGCGGAGCGACCAACAGGGCGGCGGCCACGGACAGCAGGGCCGGGTCGAGGCGGCCGGGGCGGGTGCGGTGGACCTCGGAGTCCTTGGGAGCCTTGGTGACCGCGTCCGGCATGGTGGCCCGCTTCCGTCGGTTCCGTCGGGAGGTGGGGCGGAAACGGTGAGCGCGCGGCCTGGCGCTCCGCCGGCGAGGCGGCCCCACCGGACCGAGGTTGGCACAGTCCGGGCCTCCCCTCCATCACCGTTCGACTCCCACCGGCGACGACCACCCGCATGGACGACGGATCTTGCGCGCGCGAACAACCCCCTACGAGGGTGCACGGTTACGCGGAAAGGCCTGCCATGCACCACCAGGGGCGCGGGGAACTGCGCGAACGACCCCTTGCGAAGGTGCACGGTTGATCAATGCAGAGGCTCGCGCCCCTGAGACAGTGCCTGGCTGCCGCCGGCCGCGGGGGTCGGCCGGAGACGGCGGGCGGCTCGGGCGGCGGCGTGGCGGGTGCGGGCCAGCGCCCGGACGCTCTGGTAGGTCAAGTAGCGTCCCCGACTGAGGAGTTCGGCGCGGACTCCGCCACTGCCCGGTGTGGACCGGTAGCCGGCCGGCCGCAGCCGGGCGCAGTGCCGGGCGGCGCGGCGGAAGTACTCGCGGCGGTCGCCGGGCGGGATCCGGCCCGGCTTGCTGATCACGGTGTTGAGGTGGTGCAGCATCCGCCCGTACACCACGGCGCGCCAGCGGGCCAGGTCCTGGCGGCGGTCGAGGAAGGCGAAGACCAGGTCGTACTGGTCGAAGACGTCGAAGTGCCGGCGGGTCGCGGTGGCGAGTATGTTGCCGCCTCCCTCGCGCTGGCGGTAGTGGACGCCGACCCGGTCGAGCATGGTGATCCGGCGGGCGGCGAGCATGGCGGGGAAGGTCCAGGGGGTGTCCTCGTAGTACCCGGCCGGGAAGGTCAGGCCCTGTTCTTCGATGTAGCTGCGGCGGTACGCCTTGTTCCAGACCACCATCAGCAGTTCGAGCAGGTCGGGGCGCTGGTCGAGGTCGAAGACGTCCGGCCCCCGGCGGGCGAAGACGGGGGCCGAACTGCTGCGGACGACGCGGCCGTCCCAGTACGAGCGGGCGTAGTCGTAGACCAGGACCTCCGGGTCGGCGCAGTCGTTCAGCCGGTCCTCGACGGCCGCGAGCAGTCCGGGGGTGAGCGTGTCGTCGCTGTCCAGGAAGAGGACGTAGTCGCCGGTGGCCTGTTCGAGCCCGGCGTTGCGGGCGCGGCCGAGGCCGACGTTCTCCGCGAGGTGGACCACCCGGATGCGCCCGTCCTGTTCGGCGGCCCGGTCCAGGATGCCGCCGCAGCCGTCGGGTGAGCGGTCGTCAACCGCGATCAGCTCGAAGTCCGCCCAGGACTGGGTGAGGACGGATTCAAGGCACTCGGTCAGAAATGCCTCGACCCGGTAGACCGGGACGATCACGCTGAAACGGGGCATTGGTACTCATTCCAGGGGGACGCGAAGGCCGCCGGAGTTCACCGGACGCCGGGGCGGCACAGGCCTGGTGCGGCCTGGGAAACCGGTCGCGGCGCAGCCCTCACGGAGCCTTCCCGCACCCCCGAGCGGCCTCGACCGACTGTGCCATCAACGCCGTAACGAGCCGGCGGAGTCTCGGTTACCTCCGTCGTACCTTCGGGTGAATCGCGCGCACGAGGACCGCCTGGCACCTCTACTCTCCGTGACAGCTCCATCGCACACCTACCGCGCCGCGTCCGGGAGATCCCGCGTCGGCAGCCTGGGGAGGCCCCGCCATGTCCGAAGTCCGCGAGCCGCAGCAGCCCGGCTCCCCCAAGGGGGGTGCCACCGCCGACGCCGCCTACACCGAGCGGCTGGTCACCCTGGAGCAGTCCGGCTTCAGGCGGCTGCTGCCCGCCCAGGCTCCGTACCGCTGGAACCTGCGGCGGCTCGGTCTCGGCCGGGTGCTGGACGTCGGCTGCGGGGTCGGCCGCAACCTCCAGCACTGCGCGGTGGGCAGCGTCGGCGTGGACCACAACGAGACCTCGGTGGCCACCGCCCGGGCACGCGGTCTCGAGGCCTACACCGCAGCCGAGTTCGAGGCCGATCCGCAGCTGTCCGGGCCCGGGGCCTTCGACGGCATGCTGGTCGCCCATGTGCTGGAGCACCTGGACGCGGCGACAGGTGAACAGTTGCTGAAGAGCTACCTGCCGAGCGTGCGCCCCGGCGGCCGGGTCGTCCTGATCACCCCTCAGCCGGCCGGGTACCGATCGGATCCGACGCACGTCCGATTCGTGGACTTCGACGGCCTTCGCGCGCACGCCGAGCAGGCCCGGCTGACGGTGGAACGCCGGTACTCCTTCCCGTTTCCGCAGTTCGCGGGGAGGTTCTTCAAGTACAACGAGTACGTCCTGGTGGCCCTCGTCCCCTGAGCACCGGCGGGCCCCGACCGCCGTCGGCGGGCCGCCGGAACGCCCCGCGCCGAGCCCGGCTCGGCTCCCCGAAACGGTTACTTCCGGGCTGTACTATCCGCCCGTGTTGCCAGCCCCGGACCTCCCCGGTTGGCCGACGCCGCTCTGGCCCTGGCCGCCAAGATCCCCGATGAAAGGCCCGCGCAGCCGATGCCTCCCCGCCTCTCCGTCGTCGTCCCGATCTACAACGTCGAGCGCTATCTGGAGGAGTGCCTGGACTCGATCGCGGCGCAGACCTTCCCCGACTTCGAGTGCGTCATGGTGGACGACGGGTCCAAGGACGGCAGTGCGGCCATCGCCGAGGCGTACGCGGCCAAGGACCCCCGGTTCCGGCTGGTGCGGCAGGAGAACAAGGGCCTCGGTGCCGCCCGCAACACCGGCTACCGGCACCTCGGCAAGGGCACCGAGTTCCTCGCCTTCGTGGACAGTGACGACACCCTGCCGCCCAGCGCGTACGAGCTGATGATCGGCACCCTGGACGAGACGGGATCCGACTTCGCCACCGGCAATGTGCTGCGCTTCCGCGCCGTCGGGTACTACCCGTCGGGCGGGCACCGCAAGCCGTTCAAGGAGACCAGGCTGCGGACCCATGTCACCGAGATCCCCTCGCTGGTGACCGACCGGACCGCGTGGAACAAGGTGTACCGCCGCTCGTTCTTCGACGCCGCCGGCGTGCTCTACCCCGAGGGGATCCTCTACGAGGACGCGCCGGTCAGCGTGCCGCACCACTTCCTGGCCGGCAGCGTCGACGTGCTCTGCGAGCCGATCTACCACTGGCGCGAGCGCGAGGTCGGCGAGATGTCGATCACCCAGATGCGGACCAACCCCAAGGGGCTGATCGACCGGGTCAGGTCGATGGAGCTGGTCCGCGCCTGGCTGCTGGAGCAGCGCGACGCCAAGTACCGCCGCTATCTGCGCTCCTACGACGAGAACAACCTGGTCGAGGAGATCCCGATGTTCTTCTGGTCGGTGCTGGAGGGCGACCAGGACTACCGGGACGCCTACCGGGAGCACGTCGGCCGACTGCTGCGCGCGATCGGCCCCGAGCAGGTCCGCAGGCTGCGGGCGCCGCTGCGGCTCAAGTACCACCTGACCCTGCAGGGGCGGATGGACGAGTTCGTCGAACAGATGCGCTTCGAGAAGGACAGCAACGGCGCAGCCCCCGCCCGCGGCCTGCTCCGCCCGTACGCCGACTACCCCTTCCTGCGCGGCGGCCGCAGAAGCGTGCCCGCCGAGGTGCTGCGCCTGGACAACGCGCTGGTGATGCGCAGCCGGCTGTACGAATCGGCCTGGGAGAACGGGAAGCTGCGGATCGGCGGGCACGCCTTCCCCGAGCACCTGGGCGCCGAGCACCGGCACGACATGGTCAAGGTGCTGGTGCTGCGCGAGGCCAAGGGCCACCGGGTGCTCGCCGTACAGACCAGGACGGTGTACAGCCCGGAGGCCACCGCCTCCTCCCCGCACGATCTCTACAACTGCGACTGGGCCGGGTTCACCGCCGTGATCGACCCCAAGCGGCTCAAGCACCGGGGCCGTTGGCGGGACGGCTCCTGGCGGGTGCTGATCGCGGGCGTCGGCAAGGGCGGTGTCTACAAGGGCCGGATCTCCGGCGGCTGGAGCGACACCGCCGAGTACCCGCCGGTGCACTGGGTCGAGGACGACGTGCGGATCGTGCCCTGGCTCAAGGACAACCACGTCTACCTGCGGGTCGAGCAGGTCCGCGCCCGTGCGGTGCAGGTGGCTTCGGCCTCGGGCGAGGTTCGGATCACCGGGACGGTGCGGTCCGGGGCCGATCTGGCCGGGGCGAGGCTGCGGCTCAAGCACGTCGAGTCCGAGCGCGAGCTGCTCTTCCCGCTGGAGCTCGGCACTCCCGCCGGACGGCACATCCCGTTCACGGCCGGCTTCGCGATCCGGGAGCTGACCGCCGTCCGGGCCGCCTGGGACGCGCTGGACCCGGCCGCCGCCGACCGGCTGCGCGACCGCTGGGACACCGAGCTGCTGCTGCTCGACGGCTCCGCCGTGCCCGTGGTGATAGACGATCGCCGGGCCCCCGCCCAGCTGGACGTACCGATCGAGGACGGGCGGCGGGCGCTCTACTCCAAGCCCTCCCCCAGCGGGTATCTCCAGTTCACCGACCAGGTCCTGCAGCCGGTGGTCGAGGAGGTGGCGGCCGCCAGGGGCGGCGACGGCTTCCTGCTCAGCGGCAGCTTCCCGCTCCCCGGCACGCACCGGTACGAGCTGGTGATCCGGCACAACTGGCGCGAGGAGGAGCACAGTTACCCCGTCGAGATCACCGAGGGCCGGTTCCGGGCCGCGCTGCCCGCCGTGCCCACGGCCTCCTTCGCCGGGCAGGTACCGCTGCGCCGGGGCACCTGGGAGGTCTTCTTCCGGCCCGTCGGTGCACCCGTCGACAGCCCGTGGCCGCAGGTGCTGCTGGCACCCTCCTGCCACGGCTCGCTGCCGCTCGAGGTCGAGGCCAGGGGCAAGCGGATCGCCCTGGAGCGCCGCCGCTACGACTGCCTCTCCCTGGAGTCGCACTCCGACCTGCGTCCGCAGGAGCGCAGCGGCTACCGTCAGCGGCAGCTGCGGGGCGAGTTCCCCGCGCTGCAACAGCGTCCGCTGACCGACACCGTGCTCTACAACGCCGCCTTCGGCACCCGGTACGACGGCTCACCACGGGCCGTGCACGAGGAACTGGTCCGCCGGGGCGCACCGCTGCGCCACCTGTGGACCTCCGACGACCGGCAGTCGGACCTGCCGCAGACCGCCGGAGCCGTCCGGCAGTGGTCCACCGAGTGGTTCGAGGCGCTGGCCACCGCCCGGTACGTGGTGACCAGCACCCACCTGCCCGACTTCTTCGAACGCCGCCCCGGCCAGGTCGTCCTGCAGACCTGGCACGGCACTCCGCTGAAGCGGATCGGGCACGACTTCGAGAAGGTCTGGTTCACCGACGCCCAGTACCTCAAGCACCTGGACCGCGAGGTGGGCCAGTGGAGCCTGCTGGTCTCCGGCAACCGCTGGTCGACTCCGGTGCTGCGCCGGGCCTTCCGCTACCAGGGCGAGATCCTGGAGAGCGGCTACCCGCGCAACGACCTGCTCCTCGCCACCGACCGGGAGAAGACCGCCGAACAGGTCCGCGAGCGGCTCGGCCTGCCCGAGGGCAGGAAGGTGGTGCTGTACGCCCCGACCTTCCGCGAGGACCGGCGCCGACCGCAGGACGGCTACCAGCTGGACCTGCGGATCGACCTGGCCGCCGCGCAGGCGGCACTGGGCGGGGACCAGGTCCTGCTGGTGCGCAGCCATGAGGTGATGTGCGGCCAGATCCCGGGCGCCGGCAACGGCTACGTCTGGGACGTCGGCACCTACCCCGACATGTCCGAGCTGCTCCTGATCACGGATGTGCTGGTCACCGACTACTCCTCGGTGGTGTTCGACTTCGCCGGCACCGGCCGCCCGATCCTCTTCTTCACCCACGACCTCGCCCACTACCGGGACAATCTGCGCGGCTTCAGTCTCGACTTCGAGGCCGAGGCCCCCGGGCCGCTGCTCGCCACCTCGGCCGAACTGGTCTCGGCACTCGGCCGGGTGGACGAGGTGGCCGCCGAGCACGCGGACCGGTACGCGGCGTTCCGGGAGCGGTACTGCGACCTGGACGACGGGCAGGCGTCGGCCCGGGTGGTGGATGCGCTGCTGCGCAGGGGCAGTAGCTGACCACTGGACGGCCCGCTGTTTTTAATAGCGGGCCGTCATATTTTCACTTTCATTTGAAAATTGACCCGCCGGATGAATGTGGTGTGGAATACGGGGATATCAGCAGGGTCTCGATTCCCGCAGCGCGAAGGGCATTCCGGTGCCTCGACCTTCATCCGCCAGATCCCTCGGCTTCTCCATTTCCCTCCCCCGCGTTCCCCTCCCCCGCCGAACGATGCCGGCAGCGCCCGCCGTCCCGGCTCCCCGGATAGGGATCCGCACCGCCGCCTGGGTCGACGGACTGCTCGAACTCGTCGGCCACGCCCACGCCCCCGGACGCAGCGCCGACCGCCTGGGCACCGCCCGCACCCTGATCACCCTCCACCGGCCCGACCAGCGCCGCCTCACCGTGCTGCGCACCACCCCCCGCTATCTCCCCGAGATCACCGACGACCTCGCCGAGCCCGGACTCAACCTGGACTGGGCCGGGTTCACCGTCCGGATCGACCCCGCGCTGCTGCGGCGCGGCGGCCGCTGGGAGGACGGCGTGTGGCGGATCGGCGGCCTGCTGCTGGCCGGGCTGCGGCTCCAGCCGGGCGGCTTCGCCGCCCACTGGTGCGGCTCCGGCGAGTACCCGCCCGCGGCCTGGGTCGCCGAGGGCGTCCAGGCCATCCCGTACTTCCAGGACGACCAGCTGCATCTGCGGGTCGAGACCGCACGGGCCAGGGTCAGCGCCACCCGCGCGGTCGGTGACGGCGTCGAACTGGCCTGCCTGAGCAGCCGGGGGCCCGAGGGGGCCACCGTCCGCCTGGCACACCGCCAGTCCGGGGCCGTCATCGCACTGCCCGCCCTGCCGGGCCCGGCCCTCCCCGGTGGCGGCCGCACCCTCACCGTCCGCATCCCGCTCGGCGCCTTCGAGCAGAGCGGCCGGCCGACGCCCGGCCAGGACGACACCACCCACTGGGATCCGGTCCTCCACTACGCCGACGGCCGGTCGGAACCACTCGTCCTCGACCACCGCTCCGGCGACTGCGCCACCCAGTTCGCGCTGCCCGCCGAAGGCCGGACGCTCCGGCTGAAGCACCTCGCCGACAGCCATCTGCAACTGTGCGAGCAGCCCAGCGTCCCGGTGGTGGACACCCTGGCCCCGGCCGCCGACGGCTTCCTGCTCACCGGCCACTTCCCGCAGCGCGACGACACCTCGTACGAACTCGTGCTGCGCCACGGCGGCGGCTGCGGCGAACAGCTGCTCCCCGTCGAGCCGTTGACGGGCAACCGGTTCCGGGTACGGGTACCGGTCACCGCCCCCACCTCGTACGGCACCCGGCTGCCGTTGCGCAAAGGCGTCTGGGACGCGCTGATCCGGCCCTCGGGCGACGCCGCGCACGAGCAGCGGGTCGTTCTCGGCCCCGACGTCCTGCGCGCCCTGCCGCTCCTGGCCGAGGCCCAGGGCAAACGCATCCTGCTGCAACGGCGCTGGCACGACACCCTGATCCTGGACTCCACCCCCGTACTCCCCGCCGCCGAGCGCAGCGCCCACCGCCAGCTCCACCTGCGCACCCGGCGCTACCCGGCCGCCCGGCAGCGCCCACTGCGCGACACCGTGCTGTACGACGTCTTCGGCGGCCGCGGCTACGCCGACTCACCCCGGGCGATCCACGCCGAGCTGGCGCGGCGCGAACCCGGGCTGCGCCACCTCTGGGCGGTCGACGACGCCCAGGCGGCGCTGCCCGACGGCGTCGAGGCGGTGACGGTCTGGAGCCCCGAGTGGTACGAGGCACTGGCGACCAGCAGGTACCTGGTCGGCAACACCCACTTCCCCGAGTTCGTCGAACGCCGCGACGGGCAGCTCGTCGTCCAGACCTGGCACGGCACCCCGCTGAAGCGGATCGCCCACGATGTCGAGACCGGCTGGCTCGCCGACGACGGCTACCTGGACCGGCTGGCGCGCGAAGCCCCGCAGTGGAGCCTCCTGCTGTCGCCCAACTCCTTCAGCACCCCGATCATGCGCCGGGCCTTCCGCTACACCGGGGAGATCCTGGAGAGCGGCTACCCCCGCAACGACCTGCTCGCCCGCCCCGACCCCCGGCTTGCCGCCACCGTCCGGCGCCGCCTGGGCATCCCCGAGGGCAGGCGGGTCGTCCTCTACGCACCCACCTGGCGCGAGGACGCCCGCCTGGGCGACGGCTACCGGCTCGACCTCCGACTCGATCCGGGCGCCGCCCGCCGCGCGCTGGGCGACGACCACGTGCTGCTGGTCCGCCCGCACTCACACGTCCTGCAACGCCTGCCGGTCAGCGGCGACGGCTTCCTGTACGACGTCGGCGACTACCCCGACACGGCCGAACTCCTGCTGATCGCCGACGTCCTGGTCACCGACTACTCCTCGGTGATGTTCGACTTCGCCAACACCGGCCGCCCGATCCTCTTCTTCACCCACGACCTCACCCACTACCGGGACGACCTGCGCGGCTTCTACCTCGACTTCGAGGCCGAAGCCCCCGGGCCGCTGCTCGCCACCTCGGCCGAACTGGTCGCGGCACTCGGCCGGGTGGACGCGGTGGCCGCCGAGCACGCGGACCGGTACGCGGCGTTCCGCCGCCGGTTCTGCCACCTGGACGACGGCTCAGCCGCCGCCCGGGTCGTCGACCGGATGCTCGCTCTGTGACACCTGGAGGCCGGACTCCCGCCCCGCGCCCGGCAGTTCGAACGGGCCCGGGACCGGGAAGTACGCCTGTAGGAAGCCGACCACCCTGCGGTCCTGCTCCTCGGGCGGGATCCCGTCCAGACGGCCGTCGTTGAGGCAGAAGGTGTCCGAGGAACGGTCGGCGAGCAGCCGCTCCAGCAGCTCCAGACCCGCGTACCTGTCCACGTCCACATAGGTGTGGCCGATCTCGCTCCAGGTCGCCCGAGCGGTGGGATAACCGAAGTGCGCGGCCAGGGTGGTCGGGGCGACATCCGTCCGGGAGCGGAAGACGGAGGCGGAGGTCGCGGCCAGCTCGGCCGGGAAGCGGTGCGCCGACACCTCCAGGTGGCGGACTCGTCCTCGGCCGCGAGCTCTTCGTTCCTCAGCTGCTCGTACGCGGAGACCGCCTCGACCAGCATCCCGGCCGGTACCGTCTCGAAGGTCTCGTCGTGGCCCAACAGATCGGCGTAGCAGTGCTGTTCGGCGAACGCCCCGGCGAGAGCTGCGAGCACCGTCGGCCGCAGGCCGGGTGCGACGGCGATCCGGCAGCCCACCAGCGGGTGCGGCATCACGACGTACCGCACCCCGGCCGCCCGCAGCAGCGGGCAAGTTGCACCACCCCTAGGGGCGCGGGGCGCCCCTAGGAGTTGCCCCTTGCCCCTTTGCATCGGCCCCCGGGGGCTCAGCCTCGGCCGAAGGTGTAGCCGCGCCAGGGGCGCCAGACCTCGTCGGCGTCGAAGCGCGAGAGGCAGAAGCCCGGTACGGCGAAGGCCGCGTGGAAGGCACGGGCCTTCTCGTAGGCCCGGTCGAGGATCTCGTCGGCGAGGCCGTGGGCGACCGTGACATGCGGGTGGTAGGGGAAGGCGAGTTCCCTGGCGAGCGGCCCCGAGCGGATGGCGGCCTCCAGGACACGGCACTCCTGGGAGCCCTCCTCGACCCGGATGAAGACCACCGGGGAGACGGGCCGGAAGGTGCCACTGCCCTGAAGCAGCATCCGGAAGGCGGAGTGCTCGATGGCGACCGCGGTCAGGTGCTTCTCGATCTCGGGCAGCCCGGAGGCCCGGACCTCGGTCGGCGGCAGCAGGGTGACGTGGGTCGGTATCGAGCGGGCCAGCGGGTCGCCGTGCCCGTCGCGGGCGTCCTGGACGGCACTGCCGTACGGTTCCGGGACGGTTATGGACACACCGATGGTGACGACCTCGGTCAGGTCGCCACCACCGGGCAGCTCGATCGACGGCATCGGCGGCTGGGACTCAGCGCTTCGGCGCCAGGAAGCCGATGCGGTCGTAGACCGTGGCGAGGGTCTGGGAGGCGACCTCGCGGGCCTTCTCGGCACCGAGTCCGAGGACGCGGTCCAGTTCGGCCGGGTCGTCCAGGTAGGTCTTGGTGCGGGCCTGGAAGGGAGTGACCCACTCGGTGAAGAGCTCGGCCAGCTCGGTCTTCAGGGCGCCGTACATCCTGCCCTCGAAGTGCTCGACCAGCTGCTCGATCGACTGGCCGCTCAGCGCGGAGTGGATGCGCAGCAGGTTGGAGACCCCGGCCTTGTTCTCCTCGTCGTAGGAGACCACGGTGCCGGTGTCGGTGACGGCGCTCTTGAACTTCTTTGCGCTGGCCTTGGGTTCGTCCAGCAGGTTGACCAGGCCCTTGGGCGAGGCGGCCGACTTGCTCATCTTCGCGGTCGGGTCCTGGAGGTCCAGGATCTTGGCCGTCTCCTTGAGGATGTACGGCTTCGGCACGGTGAAGGTGGGCGCGTAGCGGGTGTTGAAGCGCTCGGCGAGGTCGCGGGTGAGCTCCAGGTGCTGGCGCTGGTCCTCGCCGACCGGGACGGCGTCGGCCTGGTAGAGCAGGATGTCGGCGATCTGGAGGATCGGGTAGGTGAAGAGGCCGACCGAGGTGCGGTCGCTGCCCTGCTTGGCGGACTTGTCCTTGAACTGGGTCATCCGGGCGGCCTCGCCGAAGCCGGTGAGGCAGTTCATCACCCAGCCGAGCTGGGCGTGCTCGGGCACGTGCGACTGCACGAACAGGGTGCAGCGCTCGGGGTCGAGACCGGCGCCGAGCAGCTGGGCCGCCGAGATCCGGGTGTTCTGGCGAAGTGTCGCCGGATCCTGCTCGACGGTGATCGCATGCAGGTCGACGACCATGTAGAAGGCGTCGTTCTCCTCCTGGAGGGAGACCCACTGGCGCACCGCGCCCAGGTAGTTGCCCAGGTGGAAGGAGCCCGAGGTGGGCTGGATGCCGGAGAGCACCCGGGGACGGTCCTTCACCGGACCGGTGACCGCTGCGTTGACCATGGGTGCCATTGTTCCAGCTCCACCGACCGGTCAGGAAACGTCTTGGCTCGGAGGTTCGGACAGTGTGACAGCACTCACCTTGATGCGTTCGATCCGGCGGCCGTCGAGCTTGGCCACGGTGAGCCGTACGCCGTGCTCGGTGACGGTCTGGTCACCCGCTCTCGGCAGCCGTCCGAGTGCGCTCACCAGGTATCCGGCGACGGTCTCGTACGGGCCCTCGGGGAGGGTGACGCCGGTCTCCTCGGCGAAGTCGGCGAGGTTGAGCAGCCCGTCCAGCTCCATGCCGCCGCCGGCCAGCCGGCGGGTGGCGGTGGTGTCCTGGGCGTCGTACTCGTCGCGGATCTCGCCGATCACCTCCTCGACCAGGTCCTCCAGGGTGACGATCCCGGCCGTGCCGCCGTACTCGTCCACCACGATGGCCAGGTGGTGGCCCTCGCGGCGCATCTCGCTCATCGCCTCCAGCACCCGTTTGGTGGCGGGCAGCAGCTTGACCGGCCGGGCGAGGTCGCGGATCCGTACCGCCTGCCCGCCGCGCGGCCCGTACAGGTCGCGGACGTGGACGAAGCCGACCACGGCGTCGTAGGAGCCCTCGACCACCGGGTAGCGGGAGTGCGGGGAGGAGCTGGTCTCCTCACGGACCTCGGTGAGCACCCGGTCGGCGTCCAGGAAGGTGACCTCGGTGCGCGGCACCATCACCTCGCGCAGCTGGCGCTCCCCGGCCGCGAAGACGTCGGCGATCAGGGCGCGTTCGTCGCTGCCGAGTTCGGTGTTGGCCGCGACCAGGCCGCGCAGCTCCTCCGAACTCATGCTGCCTCGCCCGGCCTTGGGGTCACCGCCGAGCAGCCGCACCATCACGTTGGTGGAGACCCCGAGCAGCCAGATCACCGGGCGCAGGACGACGGACATCACATCGACCACGGGCGCGGCCAGCACCGCGATGGAGTCGGCGCGCTGAAGGCCGATCCGCTTGGGGGTCAACTCGCCCAGCACCAGCGAGGCGTAGCTGATCACCAGGGTGAGCCCGACCAGGGCGACGGCGTCCGCGACACCGGTGGTGAGACCGAGGCCGACGAAGAACGGGGTGGCCTTCCCGGCCAGGGTGTCGGCGCCGAAGGCGGCGGAGAGGAAGCCCATGCAGGTCACGCCGACCTGGACGGCGGCCAGGAAGCGGTTGGGGTCGGCGGCGAGGTGCGCGGCGCGGGCGGCGCCTCGGGTGCCGCGGGCCTCCAACTCCCGGATCTGGCCCTCGCGCAGCGAGATCAGTGAGATCTCGGCGACGTTGAACAGGCCGCCCAGCATGATGAAGACCAGGACGAGGGCGGCGTCCTGCAGGGTTTCACTCACGGTGGGCCAGTGTAAGGCTGCGGCCGGGCCCCTTTCGGATGCCCGGCCGCAGCCTTCGGTTCAGCGTTCGGCTCAGATCAGGCCGAGGGCCTGGACCGCGTCGCGCTCCTCGACCAGCTCGGCGACGGAGGCGTCGATCCGCTTGCGGGAGAACTCGTTGATCTCCAGGCCCTGGACGATCTCGAACTTGCCGTCCTTGGTGGTGACCGGGAAGGAGGAGATGATGCCCGGCTCCACGCCGTAGGAGCCGTCGGAGACGATGCCCATGGAGGTCCAGTCGCCCTCGGCGGTGCCGTTGACCCAGGTGTGGACGTGGTCGATGGCGGCGTTGGCGGCCGAGGCGGCGGAGGAGGCGCCACGGGCGTCGATGATGGCCGCACCGCGCTTGGCGACGGTCGGGATGAACTCCTCGGCCAGCCACTTCTCGTCGTTGACGGCCTCGGCGGCGTTCTTGCCCACGACCTCGGCGTGGAAGATGTCCGGGTACTGGGTGGCCGAGTGGTTGCCCCAGATGGTGAGCTTCTTGATCTCGTTGACGGTGACGCCGAGCTTCTTGGCGAGCTGGGCGATCGCGCGGTTGTGGTCCAGGCGGGTCATCGCGGTGAAGCGGTCGGCCGGGACGTCCGGGGCGTGGCGCTGGGCGATCAGGGCGTTGGTGTTGGCCGGGTTGCCGACCACCAGGACCTTGATGTCGTCCGCGGCGTTGTCGTTGATGGCCTTGCCCTGCGGGCCGAAGATGCCACCGTTGGCCTGGAGCAGGTCGCCGCGCTCCATGCCGGCGGTACGCGGGCGGGCGCCGACCAGCAGCGCGACGTTCGCACCGTCGAAGGCGACGTCGGCGTTGTCGGTGATGGTGATGTCGCGCAGCAGCGGGAAGGCGCAGTCGTCCAGCTCCATCGCGGTGCCCTCGGCGGCCTTGACGCCCTGCGGGATCTCCAGCAGGCGCAGGTTCACCGGCACATCCGCGCCGAGCAGGTGGCCCGAGGCGATGCGGAAGAGCAGCGCGTAGCCGATCTGGCCGGCCGCTCCGGTGACGGTGACATTGACGGGGGTGCGAGTCATTTCTACCTTCTCCAGCAAATCGCCAGTGCCCCAGGCACGTCGGCGCGCCGGAGCCGAGGATGATCTCTCGACATCGAGAGAACTGGCGTCAGGTTATCGCAAGGCTGCCGCTTCGGTGTCGGCGGGAGCCTCCGTTTCCGGGAAAGCCTCCGCCCTCGGGAGAGCCTCCGTCTCCGGGAAGACGAGAGTCCTGGTGCCCCAGAAACGGAACATGGTCGCCAGGGCCATCCCGACCAGGCTGCCGGAGACCAGGTCCGCCGTGGCACTGGTGAAGCCCAGGACGGACCGGGAGATGCCCAGGCAGGCCAGCTGGATCAGGGCGCCGCCGATGTTCACGGTGACGAACAGCAGGGTCTCGCGGCCGATCCGGCCGTCGGCCCGGCCGCCCACCCGGTCGCGGTACGTCCACCAGCGGTTGCCCAGGTAGGCGACCAGGATCGAGGCGGCGAGCGAGATCACCTTCGCGGGGATCGACCCGATGCCGGCCTGCTGGCGCAGCAGCAGGAAGAGCAGGACGTCGGTGGCGAATCCGGCGCCGCCGACCACCCCGAACTTCGTCAACTCGGGCAGCAGGGCGCGCAGTTTCGCGTTCACAGTCCGACGACCGAGAAGGCGTAGAGGATCCCCCAGACCAGGCCGAGGCCGAGCAGGGCGCGGTCCTTGAGGACGACGTCCTCGGGCGCTCCGGCCGTACCGCGGTCCGCGAACAGCGCGTAGCGCAGTATCGCGAAGACGAACGGGACGATCGAGAGCTGCCGCCACAGGGTGTCCTGGTTGACCGGGTCGGCCAGCGCCCACAGGCAGTACGCCAGCACCGCGATGCTCGCCGAGGCCTGCCAGACGAAACGGAGGTAGCTGGTGCTGTAGGAGGCGAGCAGCTTGCGCGACTCCGCCGCCTGGTCACCCATCAGCACGAGCTCCGAGTAGCGCTTGGCGGCGACCATGAAGAGCGAGCCGAAGCCGGTGGTGATGAGGAACCAGCGGGACAGCGGAATGCCCGCCGCGACGCCGCCGATCATCGCGCGCAGCACGAAGCCGGAGGTGACGAAGGCCAGGTCGGCGACCAGGGCGTGCTTCAGCTTGGTGCAGTACAGCAGCTGCATGGCCAGGTAGGTGCCGAGCACGATGGCGGTGCCGACGTTGCACAGCAGCAGCGCGCCGGCCAGGGCGCCGAGTCCGAGCACCGCACCGGCCGCGTAGGCGACGCGCAGCGGGACGATGCCCGCCGCGATCGGCCGGTTGCGCTTGACCGGGTGGGCCCGGTCGGCCTCGACGTCGAGCGCGTCGTTGATGAAGTAGATCCCCGAGGCGGCGGCGCAGAACAGGACGAAGACGACAGCGGCCTGCTTGAGCACCGACCCGTCGTCCAGCAGGCCGGCCGCACCGGGCGCGGCCAGTACGAGGACGTTCTTCACCCACTGACGCGGGCGGGCGTTGCGCAGCAGCCCTGCGGGCAGGGCGCCGAGGCGGAACCGGGCGGGCCGGAACGGCGCCTCGGCGGCCTCGTTGGCCTCGCTGGCCTCGTCACCGACGGTGGCTTCCTCGACCGGGGCACTCTCATCGGCTGCGGCGGTGTGCTTCGCTACGGCGGTGTCGGTCATCGGTCCCGTCCTCCGGCTGCTATCCACTTCCGGCCGAGCCGGGCCAGGCCGGCGCCCATCGCGGCGCCGCCGACGATGTCGCTCGGGTAGTGCACACCGACCACGATGCGGGAGAAGCACATCGCGGCGGCGGCGGCCGGGGCCAGCGCGGAGGCGGGCATGAGCGGTGCGAAGGCGACCGCGGCTGCGGCCGAGGAGGCAGCGTGCGAGCTGGGGAAGCTGTGCTTGCCCGCCGTCTGCACCAGCGGCTCCAGGCCGGGGCCGTGCGGCCGGGGCCGGCGGACGACCCGCTTGACGACCATGCTGGCGGCGTGTGCGCCGGCGACGGCGGCGGTGGCGCGCAGCCACTGCCCGCGGCGCTCCGTGTCGACGACGGCTCCCGCCAGACCGATCGCGAGCCAGCCGGCGGCGTGCTCACCGCAGAAGGACAGGGCACGACTGGCCTGGACGGAGCGCTGGTCCTTGAAGCGTCCGCGCACGGCGAGCGAGATCCGCCGGTCGGCGTTCGCCACGGCACCGCTCAGGTCAGGCATGGGGAGTTGTCCTCTCGGAAGGCGTACGACGAAGTCGGCGGCCGCGGCGGGGCCTGCGGCTACGGGGCCATGTTGGCGTGCAGCACGAGCCAGCCGGCGTACCAGCCGGAGGCCACCCCGAGCGTCAGCAGCACCGTGATCCTGGTCGAGAGCCGGGACTTGGCGAGACCGTACGCAAGGGGGATCAGCAGGGGGAAGACCGGCATCAGATAGCGCGGGATGGTGCCGGCCCAGTGGTGGACTCCGAGCACCAGCACCAGCGAGGCCAGGCCGTAGGAGAGCAGGACCAGCGGGAGGCGCTCACGGAGCATCAGGAAGGTCAGTCCGGGCACGGCCAGCAGGCAGACCGCGGTCACCACGATCAGGAGGTAGAGCCCACCGGTCGCCGGGAGCACGCCCATCAGCGTGTTCCAGGTGGTCTTCCCGCCGTCGAAGGTCTCGCCCCAGATGTTCTTCTGGATCACGAAGTAGGTGTCCACCCGCCCGTACCGCACGGCGAGGTAGCCGAAGTACGAGAGCAGGCCGAGCGGCGCGAGCACCATCGCTGCCACCGGGCGCCAGCCGTCGGTGCGCCGGAAGAGCGCGACCAGGGCGGCCAGGCCGACGGCACCGATCACGGAGGCGGCGGTCGGCCTGGTCAGGCCGCAGACGATGCAGATCAGTCCGGCGGTCACCCAGCGGTGCCGCAGCCCTGCGTACAGCGCCCAGACGGCCAGAGCCATGAAGAGCGACTCGGTGTAGACGGCCTGCTGGACACCGGCGGCGGGGAAGACGGCCCAGAGGCCGGCGAGGACGACACCGGTCCTGGCGTCGCGCAGGTGGCTGCCGATCTTGAACAGGCCCCAGGCGGCCGCGAGAGCGGCCACGCAGGAGATCACCACCCCGGCGGTGGTCACGCTGACGCCGGGGAGCAGCGCGAGCCAGCGCATCAGGAGCGGGTAGAGCGGGAAGAACGCCTGGGTCGTGGAGGTCAGCGGCCGGCCCGGCTCCGGGGTGGTGTACAGCTCACTCGGGTAGCCGTGCCGCGCGATGTCGTTGTAGAACTCCGAGTCCCACTGGGTACCGAAGTTGTGCAGCGGGTCGACCTTGGCCTGGGCGGCGAGCCAGAAGAAGACCAGCAGGCTCATCACCCGCAGACCGGCGTACACGGCCAGGGCGGGCGCGGCGGCGCGCAGTTGCCGGACGAGCCGGGCGCTCGGGCCGGCGGCGGACGCACGGGGCCCGGCGACCCGGGTGGCGGGCGCCTGCTCTACTGCTGAGGTCATGAGTGGGTCCTGGGGTTGGGCGGATGTCGCGCTCGACGCGCTCCGAGCGCCCCAGGCGACTCGTCCTCCCGGGGAATGGGCGCCGCCCCTCGGTCACACCGCGAGACCGCACCGCAGGGCCGATGAAGCGACCCGACGGAGTATAGTCGCCCGCCTCTCACCCGGCCGATACCGCGTACGCACACTTTGCGCGAACCACGGCGACGTCCCACAGCGGCGGCGAGGGCCCCGTACGCATGCGTACCGGGCCCTCGGCCACTGCCGGTACGACCCGGCCGGCCGGGCGGCGCCACTCCGCCGAGCCCCTACTGCTTGATCGCGTCGGCCTGCTCGATCACGTCGACGGCGTCGACGGGTACTGCGGTGCCCGGGGCAGCCGGGCACCGTCAGCGAGCCTCCCGCGCCGGTCGGCGCGGTCGGTCAGTGGCGCTGGCGGCCGATGAGCTGGCCGATGTTGTCCAGCACCGACAGGTGCAGCCACGGGTCCGGCTGCGCGACCAGGGTGAGCAGCACGATCACACCGCCCAGGAAGGCCAGCACGCTGATGTCGGTGAACCGGCTGCGCACCGCCAGCATGCCGACCTCCGGCAGGGTCAGCCGCAGCACGGCCCCCAGCAGCAGCGAGCAGCCGACCGTCAGCAGACCCGGCTTGAAGTCACCGAACCAGGTGATGGCGAGCCCGAGGCAGGCCACCCCCAGAACCAGCGTTATCGGCCACTGCCGGACCGGCAGGACGTGGCTGCGGCCGAGCGCCGCCGCCGAGCCCTCCGGCGGCAGCGTGCCCGTGGTCTTCACCGGCCGCCGACGCGACCGGCTCACCTTGATGGCCATCGGCTCAGCGACCGGCGCGGCGCTCGGCCGCCTCGACGATGTTGTTGAGCAGCATCGCGCGGGTCATCGGGCCGACACCGCCGGGGTTCGGGGAGATCCAGGCGGCCACCTCGGCCACCTCGGGGTCGACATCTCCGACGATCTTGCCTTCGCCGTTCCGGCTGACACCCACGTCCAGCACGGCCGCGCCCGGCTTGACGTCCTGCGGCTTGACCAGGTGCGGCACACCGGCAGCGGCCACGATGATGTCGGCCTTGCGCAGGTGGTAGGCCAGATCACGGGTGCCGGTGTGGCAGAGGGTGACGGTGGCGTTCTCGCTCTTGCGCGTGAGCAGCAGGCCGATCGAACGGCCCACGGTGATACCGCGGCCGAGTACGACCACCTCGGCGCCGTTGATCTCGACCTTGTGGCGGCGCAGCAGCTCGACGATGCCGAGCGGGGTGCAGGGCAGCGGGCCCTCGATGCCCAGCGCCAGGCGGCCCAGCGAGGTGGGGTGCAGGCCGTCGGCGTCCTTGTCCGGGTCCATCAGCTCCAGGACGGGGTTCTGGTCGAGTCCCTTGGGCAGCGGCAGCTGGACGATGTAGCCGGTGCAGGCCGGGTCGGCGTTGAGCTCGCGGACGACGTTCTCCACGTCCTCCTGGGTGGCGGTCGCGGGCAGCTCGCGCTGGATGGAGGCGATGCCGACCTCCGCACAGTCCTTGTGCTTGCCGTTGACGTACCAACGGCTGCCCGGGTCGTCGCCGACCAGGACGGTACCGAGGCCGGGGACGATGCCCCGCTCCTTGAGGGCCGCGACGCGCACGGCCAGTTCGGACTTGATCGCGGCGGCGGTGGCCTTGCCATCGAGAATCTGGGCAGTCATGGCCCCATTCTCCTGGATCCGTCGGGGTGCCCTCGTCGCCGAGCGCATCGAGCGCGGGACGGCGGCGCCGTATGTGCCGATCCGGAATACGGATTGTGGGCTTCGGGTTGCGGTTGCGCCACAGTTGGGCGCCCGGACCAGCCTCGGCTGGACACCGCCGCGCGGCCCGGTTGACGATAGGAGCCTTGTAATCCCCGACGTCCGTCGGCTGCGTCCGGTGACGGGCCGTCGGAGACAACAACGGGGAGACCCCGGGGGAAGAGACAAGTGAGCAATCCGTATCAGACACCGCCGCCCGGTCCGTACGGCGGTCACGGCCAGCAGCAGCCGTACGGTGCACCGCAGTACCAGCAGCCGCCGCAGCAGCCCGGTTACGGCTACCCGCAGCAGCCGCAACCGTTCATGGCCCCGCCGCCCGCTCCCCTCGCGCCGCAGCCGAACTCGCTGGCCACCGCCTCGGTCGCGCTCGGTTTCGTCGCGGTGCTGCTCAGCTTCTTCCTGTACGGAGGCGTCCTCGGGCTGATCGGACTCGGCATCGGCATCGGCGGGTTGAACCGCTCGGGCACCACCGGCATCGGCCGCAACGCCTCACTCGGCGGCATCGTGCTCAACACCCTGGCCCTGCTGATCTCCATCGCGCTCGTCGTCCTGCTCGTGGTCAGCGCCGGTTGACCGTGGCCGTATCAGCTACGAGCGTCGCGGGCCTGGTGAACGGCTTGACGGGCCGTTGGCACCAGTCCGCCGACCGGCTCTCTGGCGCCGTGCTTCGGGTGGTGCTGCGCGTCGGCGGCGTTGCCGCGGCCGCACTGGCGGTGGCCGGGCTGCACGATGCGCACGACCCCGGTGCTCTCTGCCTGCTGCGCCGGTTCACCGGCATTCCGTGCCCGGCCTGCGGCAGCACCACGGTCTTCATCGAGGCCGGCCACGGGCACTGGTCGGCCGCCCTGGCCGCGAACCCGGTCACGGTGGTGGCCGCCGTCGGACTGCTGGCCGCGCCGCTCGGCCCCGGCCGCTGGTGGTGGCAACTGCCGGACAGGCGCCGGAATCTCCTGCTGGGCGCCGCCTTAACGGTCGCCTGGGCATGGCAGTTGTGCCGATTCGGCATCATCCGCCCCTGAACTCCGCGGATCTCTGGCGGCTTTGACCCTGTCTCGGTGTCAGGCCGGTCCGCTAGTGTCCCACCCGGTCGGCACGCTCAACTGCCCGTCCGTCCACGGGATTCGTCCCCGTACCACCCGTCCCACGTCCCATCCTGCTCGGAGGCATCCATGAGCTACCCGCCCGACCCGAACAACCCGTACGGCCAGCAGCCCCCGCCGCAGCCCGGCTACGGCTACCCGCAGCAGCAGCCCCCGCAGCCGGGTTACGGCTACCCGCAGCAGCAGCCCCCGGCCCCCGGCTACGGCGCCCCGCAGGGCTACGGCATCCCGCCGCAGCCGGGCCCGCCGTACGGCAACGCGGCCTATGTTCAGCCGTTCTACGCCGGTTGGGGTTCGCGCGTGGTCGCGCGCATCATCGACCAGTTCACCATCTTCCTGATCCCCGGCATCGTGCTGGGCATCGGCTACAGCAAGATGATCAGCCAGACGGTGCAGACCATCAACACCGCCGGCACCTACGGCACCACCCCCGCGACCACCACCACCAGCAGCAGCGGCTCGGTCTTCTTCCTGCTCGGCGGTGTGCTGCAGCTGGCCGCGCTCCTGCTGTTCGCCTACCTGCAGGGCACCAAGGGCCAGAGCCTGGGCCAGCGGGCGGTCAACATCCGCCTGGTGCGCGAGACCGACGGCCAGCCGATGGGCTTCGGCATGGCCTTCGTCCGCCAGATCTGCCACGTCCTGGACAGCATCTGCTGCATCGGCTACCTGTGGCCGCTGTGGGACGCGAAGAAGCAGACCTTTGCCGACAAGGTCATGAACACCGTGGTCGTCAAGGCCCAGTGAGCCAAGCCCGAGGGCCCGTACTTCCTGCGAAGTACGGGCCCTCGGCGTTCGCTCGTCCGATCAGTGGAAGAAGTGGCGGGTGCCGGTCAGGTACATCGTCACCCCGGCCGCGGCGGCGGCCGCGACCACCTCTTCGTCGCGCACCGAACCACCGGGCTGCACAACGGCCTTGACGCCGCCGTCGATCAGCACCTGCAGGCCGTCCGGGAACGGGAAGAACGCGTCGGACGCTGCGTAGGAGCCCTGCGAGCGCTCACCGGCCCGCGCCACCGCCAGCTTGGCGGAGTCGACCCGGTTCACCTGGCCCATGCCGACGCCGACCGAGGCGCTGTCCTTGGCGAGCAGGATCGCGTTCGACTTGACGGCCCGGCAGGCCCGCCAGGCGAAGGCCAGCTCGGCCAGCTCGGCCTCCGACAGGGCCTCACCGGTGGCCAGCGTCCAGTTCGCCGGGTCGTCGCCCTCGGCGTGGATCCGGTCGGTCTCCTGAAGCAGCACGCCGCCGGAGATCGGACGGGCCTCCTTGCGGTTGCACGGAGCCTCGGGGGCGCGCAGCACCCGGATGTTCTTCTTGCGGGCCAGCACCTCGACCGCACCGTCCTCGTACGCCGGGGCGACGACGACCTCGGTGAAGATCTCGGCGATCTGCCCGGCCAGTTCGAGGGTGACCGGGCGGTTGACCGCGATCACACCGCCGTAGGCGGAGAGCGGGTCGCAGGCGTGCGCCTTGCGGTGCGCCTCGGCGACGTCCTTGCCGGTGGCGATGCCGCACGGGTTGGCGTGCTTGATGATCGCGACGGCCGGCTCGGCGTGGTCGTACGCGGCCCGGCGGGCGGCGTCGGTGTCCACGTAGTTGTTGTAGGACATCTCCTTGCCGTGCAGCTGCTCGGCGCCGGCCAGGCCACCCGTGCCGTCGGAGTAGAGGGCCGCGCCCTGGTGCGGGTTCTCGCCGTAGCGGAGCACGTTCTGGCGCTCGTAACCGGCGCCGAGGAAGGCCGGGAACGCGTCCTCGGTCTCGGTGTAGCCCGAGGTCTCGAACCAGTTGGCCACGGCCACGTCGTACGCGGCGGTGTGCGCGAAGGCGGTGGCCGCGAGGCGCTTGCGGGTCAGCAGGTCGAAGCCGCCCGAGGCGACGGCACCCAGCACGTCGGCGTAGCGGGCCGGGTCCACGACCACGGCGACCGAGGGGTGGTTCTTGGCGGCGGCGCGAACCATCGACGGGCCGCCGATGTCGATCTGCTCGACACACTCGTCCGGGGTCGCGCCGGAGGCGACGGTGGCCTTGAACGGGTAGAGGTTCACCACGACCAGGTCGAAGGGCTCGACGCCCAGGTCGGCCAGCTGCGCACGGTGCGACTCAAGGCGCAGATCGGCGAGCACACCGGCGTGCACGCGGGGGTGCAGCGTCTTCACGCGCCCGTCCAGGCACTCCGGGAAACCGGTCAGCTCCGAGACCTCGGTGACCGGGACACCGGCGGCGGCGATCCGCCCGGCGGTGGAACCGGTGGAGACGATGACGACCCCGGCGGCGTGCAGGCCCTGGGCCAGCTCCTCCAGACCGGTCTTGTCGTACACGCTGATCAGGGCGCGGCGGATCGGCCGGACGTTCTCGGAGACAGGGGGCGTGGTGCTGGAGGCGGCGCTCATGCCGGGATCCATACCTTTCGGTCCTCGATGCGGTGACCTTCGCGGGCCAGGCGGCCCACGACGTCGACGAGCAGGGTGCGCTCGACAGTCTTGATGCGCTCGTGCAGCGCGTCGCCGCCATCGGCGTGGTCGGCGTCCTCGATCTCGACGACGCCCTGCGCGATGATCGGCCCGGTGTCCACACCGGCGTCGACCAGGTGGACGGTGCAGCCGGTGACCTTCACCCCGTACGCGAGCGCGTCGGTGACACCGTGGGCGCCGGGGAAGGACGGCAGCAGGGCGGGATGGGTGTTGACGATCCGTCCGGCGAAGGCCGCCAGGAACTCGGCGCCGAGGATCTTCATGAATCCGGCCGAGACCACCAGGTCGGGTCTGTGGGCGGCGACCGAGGCGGTCAGCGCGCGGTCCCAGCCGGCCCGGTCGGGGTGGTCCTGGACCCGGTGGACGAAGGTCGGGATACCCGCCTGTTCGGCACGCTTGAGGCCTGCGATGGCGGTCCGGTCGGCACCGACGGCGACGATCTCGGCCCCGAAGGCCGGATCGGCGGCGGCGTCGATCAGCGCCTGGAGGTTGGTGCCGGAGCCTGAGACCAGGACCACCAGACGGGCCGGTCCCGACGTGCGCGGCGGAAAGACTTGGGCGGAAGCAGCGGCCACTGCGCGAATCTCCGTACGTCTTTGCGCCCGCTGGTACATCCACCGTCGGTGGGGCCACTACGGGCGGCGAACAGGTCAAAGCCGAATGTCGGGGTGCCGGGACATACGCTGCACTGCGGGCCCGGGAACCGTTCTGAGCTGCTGACCGTCACCACGATAACGGCTGGTCGGAGGCCACCCGTACGCACCTGGCGGCGCTACGCGCGTAGTTGAGACGGGGATCTCTCGTCGGCCATGCACTCCCCGGGGGCGCGGGGCCCCGGGTGGTTGCGTGGCCGATCGGGTTCGGTGTGCCCCTGGGCAGTACATGGTCCTGTGCCCCTGGGCAGTGCATCGTTGCAGTCTGCGGAGATACCCGCGGGAAGGGAGCGATGGTCCAGGTCGGCAGGGCGGCGTACGGCCCACAGCGACCTGCGGGATCATTGGTTGCGCGGACCCGCACCGAACGGGTACCGACACCCGCACCGATCGCACCGACGAGAAGGAATGGCTGACCCGATGAGCAGCGGCGACGACACCGGCGAGCGCAACCCCTTCGCGCCCCCGCCTGCGGGTGCCCCCGATCAGCCGTGGCAGCCGCGCACCCCGCAGCAGCCCCCGGCCGCCCCCGAGGACGAGGACGAGCGGGCCGCCGTACCGCCGCCGCACCCCTGGAGCCCGCACTACCAGGGCGGCTGGTCCGCACCGCAGCAGCCGAAGTTCGACCCGAACGACCCCGTTCAGCGCCGTTCCCGCTACGCCCTCGCCGCAGGCATGGGCGCCCTGTTCTGCCTGGTCACCGGGATCGCGTACGTCTCCCTGCTGCTCGGCGCGCTCGCCCTCTACTGGGGCGTCAGCGCGCTGCGCTCCCCCCGGCAGAGCGCCACCGAGGGCACACCGGCCCCGGTCGGCCCGACGCCGGTCCGCCCGCAGACCCCGGCGGCGGTGGGCGGCCTGGTGACGGGGGGCGTCGCGGTGCTCTTCGTCCTCGGCTTCCTCGGCGTCAACCTCTACTACAACGACTACGTGACCTGCGTGAACGACTCCCTCACGGCGGAGGCGCAGCAGGGTTGCAGCCCCCTCGGCCCGAAGATGCTGGTCGACCTGTACAACGGCGCCAACCAGTAGCAGATCTTCGCCACCGCCGAGCCGCGTCAGTCCCGGGCGCGCTTCCAGGGGGGCTGGAGGTCGGCGGCCCGGGTGAGGGTGCGATGGAGGGCGGCCCGGCTCCGGACGGTGCGACGGTTGGCCAGGGAGGTGAACCGCTCCCACCAGGCGGGTGCACCGGCGCGGGTGAGCCACCAGCGGCTCAGTAGCGCGCCCGGGAGGGTAACCGCTGCCAGCCAGCCCGCGGCGGCCGGTCCGGCCAGCCAGGGGGCCGGGCCGAGCTCGGACATCCGTCCGCCCGCGAGCGCACCACCCGCCAGCCAGGCACAGAGCGCCGCCGCGAGACCGGTCGGCAACGCGCTGCCTAGCACGGCGAACGCCGTTGCCGCCGGGTGCCACGGTCGGCCGTCGGCCGCCTCGGCATCCGACGGTTCGCCAGATTCCTCCTCCCGCGCGGCCGGGAGCCGCTCCCCGGCTGCCGCTCGGCCGATCAGCAGCGACGGCACCAGGCCCGCGAGGAGCGGCAGCGCGCAGGCCGCCGCCCGCCACCCGGGAGGGCCGGCATCGGGCAGCAGCGCGAAGAGCGGGAAGTCGGGCAGCGGTCCGAGCCGGGTACCGGTGGGCGCGACCGCCGTACCGGTACCCACCGCGAAGCCGGTCCCGAGCGCGTACGAGGCCGACCACAGGACCGCGTTGGGCAGCAGCAGAAGGCAGACGACGAGCAGCCCCGCATAGCCGGCCGCGCTCTGGTCCAGAGTCCTGGCGGATCTTCCGGCCGCGCCGAGGCCGACCAGCAGGGCGGCGATCAGCACCAGCCCCCCCACCGCCACCAGACCGAGGCCCCCGGCCGCGGCGGCACGCCGTACGGCCGGGCCGCCGCCGGTCGGCCTGGCCCACTCGGGGAGCCGGGTCCACAGCCGTGCGACGGAGTGCACCGCCCACTGCGGCCGCCGGCCGTTCCCGGGGCGCGCCCCCTCCGCCAGCGCGCCGCCCCACAGGGCGGCGGCGACCAGTGCCGCGACAGCGAGCAGATCGAGCAACGGGCGGGCCCGGAAGGGCCCTTCGCTCGTACACGCGGCCACCACGGCCACCGCGACGGCCAGATAGCCGGCGCACACCGCCGGCAGTGCTCGCCACTGAACGGGCTCGCGCCGCCCCACACCCGCCCCCGTCCGGAAGAGCAGCACTGCGGTGAACAGGGTCGGCAGCAGCGGCGTGAGCGTCACGGGAGACGTCTGATCGGCGCCGGTCAGCGGTGCGCCGTGACCGAGCAGCCAGAGCGCGCAGACGAGCCGCCCCGCGCCGGAGGCGGTGTCGTTCGCGTACGGGGTGCACACCCAGAGCCCGAGGACGGGAAGGCCGACCCCGGCGAGGGTGAGCAGTGCCGTCCGTACGCCGGCGAGCAGGTCAGCGAGGACCGAACGGGTGCCCAATTCGCCCGGCACGCCCAGAATCGGACGACCCATCAGCTGCGTCATGGGCTTCATGCTCCCAAGGTCACCCGTTGCGCCACGTCAAGCGGCAAAATCTCGCCGTGTCCCGGATTATTTGCTTATGTGCCAATCCCGAACGCGCGTCAGCGGCCAGGTGGTGCGGTGACGACAACACCTACAGCGGCACGCAGGTACCCGGAGGCGGCCAGGCTGCTCCGGGCGCTGTCGCCGCGTGAGGCCCAGGTTCTGGCCCGGCTCGCGGCCGGTGAGGACCTCCGGGCCATCGCCCAGAAACTCGGCATCGCCCCCAACACGGCCCGCAGCCATCTGTACCGGGCCATGCGGAAGCTGGGCGTGCGCACCAGGGCGGAGGCAGCCGCTCAGGCGACCGTGCTCAACGCCTCCGTTCCGACAGCACTGGCCGCGCTGGCAGCACCGGGAGCACCGACTCCGCCCGCCGCCCAGTCGCCACTCGCCTCCTCCGGCCCGGAGCCGACCGCGCCGGAGGAGGCGAGTGACGCGGAGGACACGAGCACTGCGGAGCCTGCGAGCGGCGCAGAAGACGTGGCGAGTGCCGAAGAGGGCCCTGAGCTCCCCGGGACCGCCAAAGGCCCCAAGGCGTCCGGGGCGTCCGGGGCGTCTGGGGCGTCCGGGGCGTCCAGGGCGTCCAAGGCGTCTGGGGCGTCCAGGGCGTCCAGGGCGCTGAAGGACGCGAACGGCATCCTGCTCGACCCGCTCGACGGACCGTCGATCCCGGCGCGGCTCGTCTTCGCCGACCTCGATGCGCTGTGCGCCGCCGTGCACACCCGGCTGGTGCAGCAGACCTTCCTGCTCATCGCCTGCCGCCACCGTGCCGTGCATGCCGTTCACCTGGCGCTCGGCGCCGCCGGTCGCAACTGGCGCGAGGTGTCGGTGCTCCCGGACCCCGAGGGCTGGGTCCGCGCGTACGCCTTCGAGGCGGCGCTCTCCCCCTGGCGCCGGGGCGGTCCCCGGCGTACGCATCCGTGGCGTCTGCCGCGCCGTCGGATCAAGGTCCACCCGGCGCGCCAGGAGCAGCAACGCTCCACCGAGCAGGAGCGGCTGACGTCCCGCGACAAGGCGTTGCTGAAGGCCCTTCGACGGCTCTCCCGACCCCAGCGGCATGCACTGGTGCTGCACGACTTGCTGGGACTGCCCGTGGCCGAGCTGGCGGCGGAGGTGGAGTCGAGTTCGGCCGCGGCCCAGGGGCGGGTGCTCACGGCCCGCGTGGCGCTCTCGCGGTCCGTACCCGATCTGGTGGGGCAGGACCCTGCGGCACCGGGCTTCGGAGAGCAGCTGGGCGCCCTGCTGCACCGGGCGGCAGTGCACGGCTGCCCGGCGCCGCACCGTCCCTCGACGCTGCGGCTGAAGGTGCAGAACAGGCTGCGCAGCGGCCTGTTGACGGCTTCCGCCACGACGGTGGTCGTGGCGATGGGCGGCGCGATCGTGGTGACTGCCGCCGGCTTCGGTCCGTCACGGCTGTTCCGGCCGCCTGCACCGGTACCGCCACCGCTCTGCACGGGTGTGGGCAGCGGGAGCGCGGGTCCGGCCCTCCCGGTCGGCGAGCCCGGACTGCACACCGCGTGGTGCGGCCCGACGCCGGGCCGTCCGCTGCCGCTGGTCGCGCCTCCCCCGCTGCGGGTCCGCCCGCCGAGGGTTCCGCCGGTGGCCGTGCCGCTCCAGCCTCCGGTCCGTCCTTCACAGAGAGTGCCGAGCGCTCCGGGCAACGAGTCGGCTCAGCAGGCGCAGCCGACACCGCCGGTCGCCGTCCCGTCCGCGGCGTGCCCGCCGCTGCGGCTCTGCCCGACCCCCTCGCCCTCCGGCCTGCCCGCGCCGTTCTGGTACTCCGACTGGGACGGCTGACGGCCGGTGGCAGAGCGCGGGAACGCCGGAGGCGCCCCCGCCGGGACCGGTGGTCCTTGGCGGGGGCGCCTCTGTGCGTGCTCGACTACGGCCTAACGGCCGGCGTCGGCCGCGCGGCTCACTTGGCGGCGAAGAGCTCGCGGGCCAGGCGGGCGGTCTCGGACGGCGTCTTGCCGACCTTGACACCGGCGGCCTCCAGGGCCTCCTTCTTCGCCTGGGCGGTGCCCGAGGAACCGGAGACGATGGCGCCGGCGTGGCCCATGGTCTTGCCCTCGGGGGCGGTGAAGCCCGCGACGTAGCCGACGACCGGCTTGGTGACGTGCTCGGCGATGTAGGCCGCGGCACGCTCCTCGGCGTCGCCACCGATCTCACCGATCATGACGATGAGCTCGGTCTCCGGGTCCTCCTGGAACGCCTTGAGGGCGTCGATGTGGGTGGTACCGATGACCGGGTCACCGCCGATGCCCACGGCCGAGGAGAAGCCGATGTCACGCAGCTCGTACATGAGCTGGTAGGTCAGCGTGCCGGACTTGGAGACCAGGCCGATCTTGCCGGCCTTGGTGATGTCCGCCGGGATGATGCCCGCGTTGGACTGTCCGGGGGAGATCAGGCCGGGGCAGTTCGGGCCGATGATCTGGGTCTTGTTGCCCTTGGCACCGGCGTACGCCCAGAAGGCGGCCGAGTCGTGGACCGGGACACCCTCGGTGATGACGACCGCGAGGCCGATCCCGGCGTCGATCGCCTCGACGACGGCGTCCTTGGTGAACTTCGGCGGCACGAAGATGACGGTGACATCGGCACCGGTCTTCTCGATGGCCTCGGCGACGGTGCCGAAGACGGGCACCTCGGTGCCGTCGACGTCAACCGTGGTGCCGGCCTTGCGCGGGTTCACGCCACCGACGATCTGGGTGCCCGAGGCGAGCATGCGGCGGGTGTGCTTCATGCCCTCGGAGCCGGTCATGCCCTGGACGATGACCTTGCTGTCCTTGGTAAGGAAGATAGCCATGGTGTTAGTCCCCTTCCTTACTTGGCGTTCGCGAGCTCGGCGGCGCGGTCGGCCGCACCGTCCATGGTGTCCACCTGCTCGACCAGCGGGTGGTTGGCGTCGGTCAGGATCTTGCGACCCAGCTCGGCGTTGTTGCCGTCCAGACGGACGACGAGCGGCTTGGTGACCTGCTCGCCCTTCTCCTCGAGGAGGGCCAGGGCCTGCACGATGCCGTTGGCGACCGCGTCACAGGCGGTGATGCCACCGAAGACGTTGACGAAGACCGACTTGACGTCGGTGTCGCCCAGGATGATCTCCAGGCCGTTCGCCATCACCTCGGCGGACGCACCGCCACCGATGTCGAGGAAGTTGGCGGGCTTGACGCCACCGTGCTTCTCACCGGCGTAGGCGACCACGTCGAGGGTGCTCATGACGAGACCCGCGCCGTTGCCGATGATGCCGACCTCACCGTCGAGCTTGACGTAGTTGAGGCCCTTGGCCTTGGCAGCGGCCTCCAGCGGGTTGGCGGCGGCCTTGTCCTCGAGCGCCTCGTGCTCCGGCTGACGGAACTCTGCGTTCTCGTCCAGGGAGACCTTGCCGTCAAGCGCGATGATCTTGCCGTCGCCGGACTTGATCAGCGGGTTGACCTCGACGAGGAGCGCGTCCTCGGCGATGAAGACCTTCCAGAGCTTCTGCAGCACGTCGGCGACCTGGTCGGCGACCTCGGCCGGGAACTTCGCCGCGGCAACGATCTCGGCGGCCTTCTCCGGGGTGCAGCCCTCGTTGGCGTCGACCGGGATCTTGGCCAGCGCGTCCGGGTTCTCCTCGGCGACGACCTCGATCTCCACGCCGCCCTCGACGCTGGCCATGGCCAGGAAGGTGCGGTTGGTGCGGTCCAGCAGGAACGAGACGTAGTACTCGTCCTTGATGTCCGCGGTCTGGGCCAGCATCACCTTGTGAACGGTGTGGCCCTTGATGTCCATACCGAGGATCGCCTCGGCCTTGGCGACAGCGTCCGCCGGGTCGGAGGCGAGCTTGACGCCACCGGCCTTGCCTCGGCCACCGACCTTCACCTGAGCCTTGACGACGGCGCGGCCGCCGAAGCGCTCCGCGATCGCGCGGGCAGCTTCCGGGGTCTCGATGACATCGCCGTCAAGCACGGGCACGCCGTGCTTGGCGAAGAGGTCCCTCGCCTGGTACTCGAACAGGTCCACGTGTGTTCGTCCTTGTTCGTGGTCGCGGATTGTGTCTCTACGAGCGTGCCACGGCAGGATCTTCGCTGCGGGTCGTCGGGGCTGGGCAGGTACGCAGATGTACGGCCTTGCGGCCTGCGGAGCCTCGGGCGCACCGTCAATCAACACGCGCGTCACGTCCGTCTGGCAGGTTATCCCCGTGGGGCGGCCCTGTTTCGCCCCGGGCCCCGTCCGCTTTGGTGAGAACCGTCACAACGGGCGTATCCGAGCTTGTCGTGCGCCCCAGCTCACACGGGGTACGCAGGTCGGGTGAAGACGGGCCGGATCTCGCGGCCGGAGGTGTGAAGGAGAGGTGATTCCGTCAGTTCCGCACTCCGTCTCCCCGGGTTGTCAGCACTGCTCCGGTACGGGCAGCGGGCGCTTCTCGATCGCGGCGGCCATGATCTCCGGGAAGACGTCCGGCGTGCAGGCGAAGGCCGGGGCCCCGAGTTCGGCCAGGGCGGCGGCGTGCGCGTGGTCGTATGCCGGGGCGCCCTCGTCCGAGAGCGCGAGGAGGGCGATGAACTGGATGCCTGCGGCCTTCATCGCGGCCACCCGCTTGAGCATCTCGTTGCGGATACCGCCCTCGTAGAGGTCGCTGATCAGCACCACGATGGTCTCGGACGGGCGGGTGATCTTCGACTGGCAGTAGGCGAGGGCACGGTTGATGTCCGTGCCGCCGCCGAGCTGGGTGGCGAACAGGACGTCCACCGGATCGCTCAGCTGCTCGGTCAGGTCGACCACCGAGGTGTCGAAGACGACCAGCCGGGTGTCCAGGCTCTTCATCGAGGCCAGCACCGCCCCGAACACCGCCGAGTGCACCACCGACGGTGCCATCGAACCCGACTGGTCGATACAGAGGATGACGTCCTTCTTCACCGCCCGCTGGGCCCGGGCGTACCCGATCAGGCGCTCGGGGACGACCGTGCCCCGGCCGCCCGGGCCGGCCTCGGGCAGGTAGTTCTTCAGGTTGGCCCGAATGGTGCGGTCCCAGTCGATGTCGCGGTGGCGCGGCCGGTTGACCCGGGCGCTGCGGTCCAACGCGCCACCGAGCGTCGCCCGGGTGCGGTCCGCCAGACGGCGCTCCAGCTCCGCGACCACCTTGCCGACCACCATCCGGGCCGTCTCCCGGGTGGTCTCGGGCAGGGCGTGCTTCAGTGAGAGCAGCGTGCCGACCAGATGGACGTCCGGCTCGACCGCCTCCAGCATCTCCGGCTCCAGGAGCAGCCGGTCGAGGCGGAGGCGGGTGATCGCGTCCTGCTGCATCAGCTGGACCACGGAGGTCGGGAAGTACTCCCGGATGTCCCCCAGCCAGCGGGCCACCTGCGGTGCCGAGCCGCCGAGACCCGCGCTGCGCGAGCCCTGGCGCCTGCCGTCCGCCGCCGGGTCGGCCGCACCCCGGTAGAGCGCGGCCAGCGCACCGTCGATCGCTGCGTCCCGGCCGGTGAGGCGGCAGCCGGTGCCGTCCGACTCGCCGCCGAGGACGAGCCGCCAACGGCGCAGCCGCTCGGCGGCGGCGTCCGTGCCTGCGGCCGGGAGGGTGGTGGGGTCGGTTGCGGTGGGGCCGGTTGCGGTGGGCATCTCGATCTCCTCGTCTGGAGAGCTCTCGGGTCGGACGCGGGGACGGTTGGGCGGATGGGTGGATGGATGGATGGATGGATGGATGGATGGATGGATGGGTGGGTGGGTGGATGGACCGTTGGGGGCGGTGGGTGTGGGTGGGGTTCGGACGGCGACGGCGGTTGGCTCGGAAGGACAGTTCGACGCCTGACGTCCCGTCTGCCCGGCTCGACCGGCTGACCATCAGCCTCGTGGATGCCACTGACATCGCGGCTCTCGCGGCTCTCGCGACACCGGCGCCCAGACGGCCGTCGGCCGGTCCGGCCGCACCGGCGGCAGAGCCGAAGTCACCGACCAGAGCGGGGCCTTGCCGCCTCGCGGCCACCTGACCGGGCGGGCACAGGCGCCACGATGTGCGCGCGGCACTCGGGGATCGGGTGACGCCGAGCCTGGCAGCTGCGCTCGGCCCGCCCTCGGCCGCCCGCAGGCACCGGCATCGCCGTGCGGTCACCTCGCGGGCCGGGACTGGTGACCTGTCGTCAGGAGGCGCGACGGTCGGACTGGCGGGGGATCCGGGGAGCCGCCTGGGCCTGCCCCGTGGCTGGCAGGCCGAGCAGGAGGGCGAGGGTGGGGAGTGCCGCGTCGGCCCTGGTGTGGTCGATGTCGGCGGTGGCGACGGCCGCCGCCACCGTGGGGGCACCGAGAGGACCGGCGGCGACCCGTTCGCCGACCGTCCGCCGGACGCCCGCCTCCAGCTCGGCGAACGTGCGCCGGAGCAGCGGCAGTACGTCGACGAAGACCTCGCCCGGGACTCCGCTCAGCCATTCGTCGAGCAATCCCAGCAGCCGCGCGTCGTGCAGCAGCAGGGCGCCGCCGCCGGAGAGGAAGCCCTCCACCCAACCGGCCGCGTCCGCCGGGGCGTTGGCCGTCGAGAGGACCAGGCCCATGCGCCGCCCGGCCTCCTCGGAGTCGAACCGTCCGTCGTCCAGCAGCAACCGGACCGCCCGGCCCCGCAACAGCCCCGGCACACCGGTGGCCGGACCGGCCGAGGGCTCGCGGCGGGTGAGCGAGTGCAGCGTCGCCGCCCACCGCCCGGCCAGCGACTCGGCCTCGCCGGGCCTCGCCGGGCCGCCAGCCCCGCCTTCCGCTTCCGCTTCCGCTTCCGCTTCCGAGGCGACCTCAGCCGCCCGCTGTTTCTGTCGCACCGCCGGCTCCAGCAGGCCGACTGCCGCATGGACGGCGTCGAGGCGGGTGCGCATGGTGGCGGCGCCGTCCGCGTCGAGGCCCGTGCAGGCGGGTGGGAGGCCGACGCAGACACGGTCGGCGAGGCCGCGGGCCACGCCGTCCAGCGCGCTGCTGTCCGTGCCGCGCACGTCGCCGTAGCGCAGGGCCCGGACCAGTGCGGGGAGCGCATCGGCGAGGTGGGCGACGTCGGTGTCCAGCGCGGCCCGGTCGGCGAGGACCCGCATCACGGCGGGCAGCGCCGTAGGCAGGCCGGCGAGCAGGCAGTGCTCGACGAGGCCGGTGAGTTCGGCGAGTTCGGCCGTCTTTGCAGCCGCCTCGACGGCCTTGCCGGTCGCGGCCTCCTCGACCGTGGTGCCCCACTGGGCGGCCTCGACGATCCGTACCGCGAACTCCGGCTCCCAGCGCAGCCGCCAGCTCTCCCGGAAGGTGCCGGTGGAGTTGACCGCGGATCGGCTCGGCATGCCCCAGTCGAGGCCCAGCAGCCGCAACCGGTGCAGGAGTTGGGAGCGGGAGACGTCCAGCTCATTGCGCAGATCGAGGTCGAGCAGACGCTCCTCCGCCTCGGGTTTGAGGCGGAGGCTGCGCTGGAGCCTGGCAAGGTCGCGCTGGAGCGGGACGGCGGGCGCCGCGTCGGGCACCTCGCCCAGGGCATCGCCCACCACCAGCCGTTCGTGCACCAGGGCGAGGGCGATGTCGGAGCCGTCACACATGACGGACCGTACGGCGTCAAGGGTCTCGGTGAGCCCGGCGAGCGGGCGGCCGCGCATCACCGCGAGCGTGTCGGCGAGCCGGACGGCCTCGATGACGTGGGCGGAGGAGACCGGGTGGTCCTCGGCGCGGAGCAGCTCGGCGACCCTGGTCATCCAGCGGGCCACCGGCTCGGACCCGGCGGTGAACAGGTGGTGGTACCAGCCGGGCGAGTCGATACCCGCGCCGTAGCCGGTGTGCTGGGAGAGCCTGCGGTGCGTCCAGGGCACCCAGGTGATGTCGGTCTTCACCTTCTTCGGCAGGCCGGCGAGCAGGGCCCGGTCGTGGGCGACCGTCGGCATGGCCCGGAGTGCGGGAACGTGCCAGGCGCCGCAGACCACGGCGATCCGGGTATGCCCGGCCCGGCGGGCGGCGCGGATCTGCTGACGCATGTACGCCTCGCGCAGCTCGTCCCGGCGGCCGACGCCGGCGGCGCGACCACCGTTGTCGGCGCTGTGCTCGCGCAGGGCTGCCATCGCGTCGGCGACGGCCGCGAACGGTGCGAGTGCGTCGGCGCCGGGTACGCGGTGCTCGATCACGTCCTCCCACCAGCGCTCGGGGTCATCGTGCCCGGCGGCTTCGGCGAGCGCGCCGATCGGATCCAGGACGGCCGGCGGCTCGGATTCCGCCTCGGATTCCGCGTCGGATTCCGCGTCGGATTCCGCGTCGGATTCCGGGGAAGTGCCCCCCGGCACTCCCCCGGGAGACCCCGCCAGGGCGAAGGTCTGAGCCGCCGGGAGGTCGATGAAGCGGACCGGGATCTCGTGCTCGACCGCGTGCCGGATGGCGACCCACTCGGGTGAGAAGGCCGCAAAGGGCCAGAACGCGGCCTTGGCCGGGTCGTCGACGGCGTGGGCGAGCAGGGCGACGGGCGGCACCATGTCCTTCTCGCCCGCCAGCATGATGATCTGATCGGCCTCGGGCGGGCCCTCGATCAGTACGGCGTCCGGCCGTAGTTGCTCCAGCGCGGCGGCCACCGCGCGGGCCGATCCCGGCCCGTGGTGACGTACGCCCAGCAAGGTCACCTCGGTACTCATGGTGCCCTCCCCTCTCAACAAGTCCGACGGATCAGCGGGAGTGCTCGCGGGCGGCACGGTAGAAGTCCTTCCAGCCGTCACGCTCGCGGATCACCCCTTCTACGTACTCGCGCCAGACCGCCTGGTCGGCGACCGGGTCACGGACGACCGCCCCGGCGATACCGGTGGTGACGTCGGCGGCGCGCAGCACGCCGTCGCCGAAGTGGGCGGCCAGGGCAAGGCCGTTGGTGACGACGGAGATCGCCTCGGCCGTGGAGAGGGTGCCGCTGGGCGTCTTGACCTTGGTGCGGCCGTCGGCGGTGATGCCGTCGCGCAGCTCGCGGAAGACGGTGACGACCCGTCGGATCTCCTCGGCACCGCCGGGCAGTTCAGGCAGATCGAGGGAGCGGCCGAGCTGGTTGACCCGGCGGGTGACGATGTCCACCTCCTCCTCCAGCGAGCCGGGCAGCGGCAGCACCACGGTGTTGAACCGGCGGCGGAGCGCGCTGGAGAGGTCGTTGACGCCCCGGTCGCGGTCGTTGGCGGTGGCGATCAGGTTGAAGCCGCGCACGGCCTGGGTCTCGGCGCCGAGCTCGGGTATGGGCAGGGTCTTCTCGGACAGGATGGTGATCAGACTGTCCTGGACGTCCGCCGGGATGCGGGTGAGCTCCTCGACGCGGGCGATCTTGCCGTCGGCCATCGCCCGCATCACCGGCGAGGGCACCAGGGCGTCCCGGCTGGGGCCCTGCGCGAGCAGCTGGGCGTAGTTCCACCCGTAGCGGACGGCCTCCTCGGGGGTGCCCGCGGTGCCCTGGACGAGCAGGGTCGAGTCACCGCTGATCGCGGCGGCGAGGTGCTCGGAGACCCAGGTCTTGGCGGTTCCGGGGACGCCGAGCAGCAGCAGGGCGCGGTCGGTGGCCAGCGTGGTGACCGCGACCTCGACGACCCGGCGCGGGCCGATGTACTTGGGGCTGATCACGGTGCCGTCGGGCAGCTCGCCGCCCAGCAGATAGGTCGCGACGGCCCAGGGCGAGAGCCGCCACCGCTCGGGGCGCGGCCGGTCGTCCTGCGCGGCGAGGGCGGCAAGCTCGGCCGCGAACGCGTCCTCGGCGTGCCGGCGCAGAACCTCGGCCGCGGCGCCGTCCGGGGTCGGGGATTCACTCGCAAGGGTGGTCATCAAAAGCTCCTCGGGGTCGGCCGCCCGGCCCTTCCGAAAGGGCCTCAGGGTGGTTGGGGATCAGTGGGGAGCATCCGCGCAGATGTCGTCCGACGTGCGAAAACGGGTTGGCCGTACGCCTGTTCCCGTCTTGCTGGAACAACCATGCACCCGACCACTGACAGCGGACGCCGCCCCGGTGACCGGACGTCAGTTCGCCCGGCTCGTTTGTCAGTGCCCCCTCCTAGCGTCATCGGCATGGAGGAACGCTGGAGCACCGAACACGTCCTGTCCCTCGCGCCCGACCAGGCGTCGTGCAAGGCGGCCGGGAAGCTGTCGGCGCCCGCGCCCTGGTCGCAGGTCGGCTGGGGGCAGGGTGCGCTGTGGGGGCAGTGCAAGGGCAGCGGCAGTACGCCGTACCGGACAGTGGTCGAGCTGACCACACCCGCGTACAAGTGCAGCTGCCCCAGCCGGAAGTTCCCGTGCAAACACGCACTGGGCCTGCTGCTGCTGTGGAGCGGCAGCCCGGAGGCGGTCACCGGGAACGCCGAGCCACCCGAGTGGGCCGCCGAGTGGCTGAACGGCCGTCAGCAGCGCAGCGAGCAGGCCGTCGAACGCCGGGCGGCGAGGGCGGAGGCAGTGGCGGCCGACCCGGCAGCGGCACAGCGGCGGGCCGACCGCCGGGCCGACCGGGTCGCGGCGGGCGCACAGGAGCTGCGGCTCCGCATCGCCGACCGCATACGGCACGGGCTGGCCGACCACACCTCGGTCGCGGGCGGCTGGGGCGAGGTCGCGGCCCGGATGGTCGACGCCCAGGCGCCCGGCCTGGCCTCCCGAGCAAGGGAGTTGGACAACACCCCGCAGCAGGGCCTGCTCGCCGAGTACGCGCTGCTGCACCTGCTGGCCGGCGCGTACGGCCGGGTCGGGCAACTGCCCGAGCCACTCGCCGCGACCGTACGAACCAGGGTCGGCTTCACCACCGACACCGCCGAGCTGCTCGCCGGGCCGACGGTGCGGGACCGCTGGCTGGTGCTCGGCACCCGGACAGTGCCACTCGAAGGGGGCTCGGACGAGCGGCTGACCACCCGTCGGATCTGGCTGCGCGGCGCCAAGACCGGGCGTCCCGCCCTGCTGCTCTCCTTCGGCCGCCCCGGCCAGGCGCCCGATCTGGCCCTCCCCACCGGCCGCCTGCTGGAAGCCGACCTGGCCTTCCATCCCGGCGTCCGGCCGCTCCGTGCCGTCCTCGGCACCCGGTACGGCGCACCCGAGGCGGGCCCGTCCGAGGCCCCTGGCGGGCTGTCGGTGACGGAGGCCGTCACCGAGTACGGCGCGGCGGTGGCGGACGATCCGTGGCTGGACTCCTGGCCCACCACGCTGAGCGGCGCGGTGCCCGTGCTCGGCCCCGAAGGCTGGCAGCTGACGGACGGACGGCACAGCATTCCGGTCCGGCGCGGCAGCACCCCGGACTCCGCGTTGTGGCGACTGGCCGCCGTCTCGGCGGGCCACCCGGTGACGCTCTTCGGAGAGTACGGACACGCGGGCTTCGCCCCGGTCACCGCCTGGGGCCGGGACAACCGCCCGACGGGGGTGGCCCAGTGACCACCTCTTCCGGCCCGCCCACCGCCCGCCGGGGCGTGAGCGTGAGGATCGACCGTCATCGGGTGCGGGCCCAGGGCGGTCCGCTCCGGCTCGCCGGCACCGCGCACCCCGCAGGCCGTCCGGCCCCGCCCGGGCGCAGACGGGCAGGACCGCAGCGCCGGATCCTGCCCGGCCCCAGTCGTTCACCCCAACCCGCCACCGCCATACGCACCGTCGAGGACCAGCCGACCCGCCGGAGCAGAGGAGCCGAGCAGTGACCGCCTTCACGACCGTCAACGACAGCTGGGAAGAGCTCCAGACCACCGCCCTGCTGGGCACCGACCGCCGCCCGCTGCCCGAGCTGAGCGGCTCCCCCGCGCTCGTCGAGGCAGCAAGCGCCGTCGACCGTACGGACGCCGCGACCGCTCTGCTGGAGCTGGCCGCGTTGGAGGCCGTCCGGCGGCGAGCCGGCGCGGTGGCCGCCGAGGCCGACGGATTGCCCGACCCGGCTGCGCCCGACACGCGGCGCGAGCTGCCGGAGGCCGCCGCCCGGCGGCTAGCCGTCCTGGTCGGCGGGCGCAGCGGTGCGGGCATGGTGGCCAATCTCGGCGAGCTGCTGCCGCAGTGGCTCGCCACCGCCCGAGAGCGCGACTACCGAGCGCCCGCAGCGCTCGTCCCTGCGCTGCTGGATGCCGCTCGGGCCCGTAGTGAACTGCGCGCGGACACGGTCGCCCTGACGGGCCCGCTCGGCCGCTGGCTGGCCGCTCAGAACCCGGACTGGCGGTTCGTCACCCGCACCGCAGCAGAGGCAGCCAACGCCCCCGGCACCCCGGACACTCCCGACTCGGACACCCCCGACTCGGACACCCCGGTCGATCGGCTCTGGCAGGAGGGCCTGTTCGCCGAGCGGGTCACCTGTCTCACCAGGCTCCGCCGCAGCGACCCGGCCGCCGCCCTCGCGCTGCTGCGCACCACCTGGTCCACCGAGCGCGCCGAGGATCGAGTGCTGTTCCTGGACGCCCTGGCAGAGGGCCTCTCCCCCATCGACGAGCCGTTTCTGGAGGCCGCTCTCTCGGACCGCAGCAAGAACGTCCGGGCCACGGCCGCCGAGCTGCTCTCCACCCTGCCGCAGTCCGCGCTCGCCACCCGGATGGCGGAGCGCGCCCGCGCCGCCGTACGCCTCGCCCGTCCGAAGTCCGGGGCGGACGGTGTCCGGCTGGTCGTCAACCCACCCAGCGAGTGCGACGCGGCGATGCAACGGGACGGCATACCTCCCAAGTCGCCCACCGGGCGGGGCGAACGGGCCTGGTGGTTCGGCGAGGTCATCGCGGCCGCGCCCCTGAGCCTGTGGACCACCGAGGCCGGGCTCACCCCCGGGGAACTGCTCCGCCTGCCCGTCGGCGACAGCGGGCCCGAGGCCGAGAGCACCGGCGAGGACGAGGACGCGGGCAAGGGCGAGGGCAGCACTCCGCCTGCCGAGGCCGGAAGTTGGGCCGACGACCTCCGGGAGGGCTGGGCGCGCGCCGCCGTCCGTCAGCGCGACGCCGACTGGGCACGGGCACTCCTCGGCCCGGTCCCCCGCCCCGGACGGGCAGGCGGTGCGGCGGGCGCGCCCGCCAGACTGCTCGCCGTCCTGCCACCGGCCGAACGGGCGGCCTGGACAGCGGCGTTCATCCAGACACACGGGCTCGGCGAGGCGTTCCAGCTGCTGGGGGCCTGCGCCACCCCGTGGACACCGCCGCTGAGCACCGCCGTGGTGGCGGCCCTGTCGCGCTCCGCCCAGTCCGGGGCGTACCCGTGGAGCCACAGCGGGGTGCTGGGGATGACCGAGCGCGCGCTGGCGCCCGAGACCGCCCCCGCCGTCGAGGCCCTGGCCGCCGAGACCGCGGCCGACAGCGCCTGGGCCGACACCTTCAACCGGCTGGCCGCGACGCTGCGCTTCCGGGAGGCGATGCTCATCGAACTGGACGGCTGAGCATCCGGCGGCACCGCGCACGGCCTCAGCCGCGCGAGCGGGCCCTGCGAGCGGACCCTGCGAACAGCCGCGCACGGCTCAGGGGCGCTGAGCCCTGGACGGTGCGGCTTCCACCGGGCAGGGCTCAGCTCGGCGTGGTTCAGCCGGCGGCGCGCAGGTTGGCCTCGACCCAGGCCACCACGTCCCGGGTCGGGGTCCCAGGGGTGAAGATGTCGGCGACGCCGAGCCGCTTGAGTTCGGCGATGTCGTCGTCGGGGATGATCCCGCCGCAGAAGACCTTGATGTCGGCGGCGTCCCGCTCCTTGAGCAGCTCGATGACCCGCGCGCACAGGGTCATGTGCGCACCCGAGAGGATCGACAGCCCGATGCCGTCCGCATCCTCCTGGATCGCGGTGTCCACGACCTGCTCCGGCGTCTGGTGCAGCCCGGTGTAGATGACCTCCATACCGGCGTCGCGCAGTGCCCGTGCGATGACCTTGGCGCCTCGATCGTGGCCGTCCAGGCCCGGCTTGGCGACCACCACACGGATCGGCCCTGACACACCCATCACTGCCTCCTGGACCACGTCGTCCACCACACCGGCCGACTGATCGGACGTGCGCGGTTAACCACCGATAACAAACCTGAGGGGAGGTTAGCGCCACCGGGGCCGGTTGGCTGTTTCGCCCGTCAAGAGGAGGGGAAAATCACAGCACCACCCACCAGTCGCCGCTGTGCGTACCCGCTCCCGCGCCCTGCACACCACCCTGCATAGACCTGTGCGAGCGTCCCGCGCACTCCCGCGAACACGCCTTGCCTGCACCCTCCCACGAGCACTGCCCACCCCCGGTGCCGACCGGACCGTGGGCCCCCGCGCCGTCCTGCCGGGGAGAGCCGAATGACCATCCCTTTCCAACGGGCCGCCGACACCGTCCGTACCGTCCGTGGCGCGGGCGCGGAGGCCGCCGCCCTCGCCGGACACCTGCTCCGCTACCCGACCGGTGTCCAGCCCGAACGGCGGGCACGCCCCTGCCCGGCCCGGTACGCTGCGCCGCCCGCGCACCACAGCCCGGTCCTGCTGCTGCACGGCTTCATCGACAACCGGGCGGTCTTCACACCGCTCCGCCGAGCCCTTGCCGGCCACGGCTGGACGCATCTGCACGCCCTCAACCACAGCCCGCTGACCAAGGATGTGCGCGCCGCCGCCGTTCTGCTGGCCCGGCACGTCGAGTGGGCCAGAGAGGCGCACGACGGCGCCCCGGTCGCACTGGTCGGACACAGCCTGGGCGGACTGATCGCCCGGTACTACGTCCAACGCCTGGGCGGCGACGAGCTGGTGGACATCCTGATCACCCTGGCGACCCCGCACGAGGGCACGACGGCCGCACTGCTGCCCACGCCCTTCCCGATCACCCGTCAACTCAGGCCGGACAGCGCACTGCTGGCCGAGCTCCGGCTGCCGGCGCCCGGATGCCGTACCCACTTCACCGCAGTCCGGGGCGAGTTGGACGAGCTGATCCTGCCGGGCCCGCATGCCTGGCTGCACCACCCGGACCTGGACGCCGACAACCAGCTCGTACCGGGCGCCGGACATGTCGGCCTGCCCGCTCACCCACGCGCGGTCGAGTCCGTACGGAACGCCCTGGAGGCACGGGAGGCAGGGCCGCTGACAGAACGCCACGCCTCCTGAGATGCACGTTTTGTCCTGGCTGCTCCATAAGCACTACAGTCTCGGCTGCTTTCTCCGGTTCCGCTCGTCCGAGTGCCCGAGTACCCGAATTATCCGAGTGCTCACCTCCGACTCTCCGAGGCAGCCATGACAGCCGACGGTCTCCGCTCCGGTTCCCGGGCTGCCGCCCGCGCCCAGGCGCGGGCCCGCAGCCGGGCCGCCACCCGCACGGCCGTGCTGACCGTGGCACTCCCCTCGATGGCGACACTGGGTGTCTTCGGTGCGGCAGCCGTCGCCTCCCTCGGCACGGTGCCCGCCCCCGTCGCTCAGGCACCGGGGACCGCTCCCCCGACAACCGCACCACCCACCGGTACCGGAGCCGGAGCCGAGGAAGCCGCCGACCGGGCGACCCGCTCGGCCGCCCGCCAGGAACTGGCGAGACGTCAGCAACAGCAGGAGGCGGCGGAGGAGCAGCGCAGGAAGGAGCGGGAGCGCCCCCGCTTCACGCTCCCCGTCGCCGACCACGGCCTGAGCGCCCGCTTCGGTGAGAGCAGCACGCACTGGCTGACCCGGCACACCGGTATCGACTTCCCGGTCCGCCGGGGCACCCCGGTCCGCGCCGTCACCGACGGCACCGTGCGGACCCGGTGGAACACCGCGTACGGCTACATGGCACAGGTCACCGCCCCCGACGGCACCCAGACCTGGTACTGCCACCTCGCCACCTACCGGGTGCGGCGCGGCCAGGTCCGGGCCGGGGACGTGATCGCCTACTCGGGCAGCAGCGGCAACAGCACCGGACCGCATCTGCACTTCGAGGTCCGCCCGCCGGGCGCGGGCCCGGTGGACCCGCTGCCCTGGCTGCTCGAACGCGGCCTCGACCCGCGCTGAGGCCGACAGCCGAGCTCCAACGGCTGAGCTCCAACGGGAGACGTCAGGATGTCAGAGCTTCTCCACCGGCGCGTACCGCAGCAGCAGCTGCTTGCGGCCCGAGCCCCCGAAGTCGATCGTCGCCTGTGCCTTGTCGCCCACGCCCGTGGTGGCCACCACCGTGCCGAGGCCGAAGCTGTCGTGGGTGACCCGGTCGCCGACGGCCAGCGAGACCACCTCGCGTTCGACCATCCGGCGGGCCGACTGGCCCCAGCCTGACTTCGGCCCGGCCGCTGTCCGCGAGGCCCCCGACGAGGAGGAACCGGACGAGCCGTAGGACGACCCGCCCGACGAGCGCGAGGACGAGAAGCCCCGCGAGGACGGCACGGCCGCCCCTCCCGTCCGCTTCCACTCCACCAGCGTGTCCGGGATCTCCTCCAGGAAGCGCGAGGCCGGGTTGTAGGACGGCTGGCCCCAGGCGCTGCGCAGCACCGAGCGGGTGAGGTACAGCCGCTGCCGGGCCCGGGTGAGGCCGACGTAGGCCAGGCGGCGCTCCTCCTCCAGCTCCTTGACCTGGTTGAGCGCGCGCATGTGCGGGAAGATCCCGTCCTCCATGCCGGTCAGGAAGACGACCGGGAACTCCAGCCCCTTGGCGGTGTGCAGGGTCATCATCGTGATGACGCCCGCGCCGTCCTCGTCGTCCGGGATCTGGTCGGAGTCGGCGACCAGCGCGACCCGCTCCAGGAAGTCGGCGAGCGAGCCGACCGGCGGCGCGCCCTCGTCGTCCGCGTCCGGCCGCTCGCCAGGGTCCTGCTCGTACTCCAACGCCACCGAGGCGAGCTCCTGGAGGTTCTCCACCCGCGTCTCGTCCTGCGGGTCGGTGGACGCCTGGAGTTCGGCCAGGTAGCCGGTCTCCTCAAGGACCGCCTCCAGCACGGCGGCCGGTCCTGCGCCGGACTCCACGACCTGGCGCAGCCCGGCCATCAGCGCATTGAACTTCTTCACCGCATTGGCCGAGCGCGCGGCCATCCCGTACGCCTCGTCCACCCGCACGAGCGCCTGGGCGAAGCTGATCCGCTCCCGCGCGGAGAGCGCGTCGATCATGGCCTCGGCACGGTCGCCGATACCGCGCTTGGGGACGTTGAGGATCCGGCGCAGCGGCACGGTGTCCTCGGGATTGGCCAGCACCCGCAGGTAGGCAAGGACGTCCCGGACCTCCTTGCGCTCGTAGAAGCGGACGCCACCGACGACCTTGTACGGCAGGCCGACCCGGATGAACACCTCTTCGAAGACGCGGGACTGGGCGTTGGTCCGGTAGAAGATCGCCACGTCACCGGGGCGGGCGTCACCGGCGTCCGTCAGCCGGTCGATCTCGTCGGCGATGAACTGCGCCTCGCCGTGCTCGTCGTCCGCGACGTAGCCGACGACCTTCTCGCCGTCCTCGCCGGCCGTCCACAGGCGCTTCTTGCGGCGGTTGGCATTGCGCTCGATGACGGCGTTGGCGGCGGTGAGGATGGTCTGGGTGGAGCGGTAGTTCTGCTCCAGCAGGATGGTGGTGGCGTTGGGGTAGTCCTCCTCGAACTGGAGGATGTTGCGGATCGTCGCGCCACGGAAGGCGTAGATCGACTGGTCCGCGTCACCGACCACGCAGAGCTCGGCGGGCGGCACCTCGGCCAGGCGCCCGGCAGCCTCGTTGACCCAGTCGCCGTCCACGGTGCGCTTCGGGGCGCTGACGGCGGAGCCGCCGCTGAGCTCTCGCACCAGCGTGTACTGGGCGTGGTTGGTGTCCTGGTACTCGTCGACCAGGATGTGCCGGAAGCGCCGCCGGTAATGCTCGGCCACGTCGGGGAAGGCCTGGAGCAGGTTCACCGTCGTCATGATGATGTCGTCGAAGTCCAGCGCGTTGGCCTCGCGCAGGCGCCGCTGGTAGAGGACGTACGCCTCGGCCAGCTTCTTCTCCATCGGGTTGGCCGCCTGGTCGGCGTAGGTCTCCTCGTCGATCAGCTCGTTCTTGAGGTTGCTGATCTTCGCGGTGAAGGACTTCGGCGGGAACTGCTTCGGGTCCAGGTCCAGGTCGCGGCAGACCAGGGACATCAGCCGCTGCGAGTCGGCCGAGTCGTAGATGGAGAAGCTGGAGGTGAAGCCCAGCAGCTTGGACTCCCGGCGCAGGATCCGCACACAGGCACTGTGGAAGGTGGAGACCCACATCGCGCGGGCACGCGGACCGACCAGTGCCTCGACGCGCTCGCGCATCTCGCCGGCGGCCTTGTTGGTGAAGGTGATCGCCAGGATCTCCCCCGGCTGCGCCCCGCGCGCGGCCAGCAGGTGGGCGATCCGGTGCGTCAGCACCCGGGTCTTGCCGGAGCCAGCACCGGCCACGATCAGCAGCGGGGAGCCCGCGTGCAGCACGGCCTCGCGCTGCGGGTCGTTCATGCCCTCCAGAAGCTGTGCCGGGTCGGCCACCGTACGGGCGGCGCCGTTGCGGTGCCAGGCGTCGCGCTCGGTGGCGGCGGCGTAGTCGGTCCGGAACAGGCCGTCGGGCAAGTCCTCCTCGTACGGTGCCTCTTCGTACGGCTCGTACGAATCAGCCGGCTCGTACGAGGCGGACGGGTCGTACGGCTCGTCGGTGGCGGCGGTCTGCTTCGACCCGGCGGCGGGGGCCTCGAAGCCGGGGAGCGGGAGGTCGTCAAAGAGGCTAGTCATGGCCCTTCGAGTCTATGACCCGGCGCCGACAACCCCGCCGGACGATCCCACCCCTCCCGCATCCGCCCACTTCAAGACCGCAGTGGCGCCGTTCCGTTCACCATCTCCCAGTGGAACGGACACTTCCGCAGAAAACCGTTCAGAGCCGTGACTGACGGCCCGGCGGCCCCCGCAGGACCACTAGCGTCCCCGTCCGAAGCCGGTCCGCAGCGGGTCTCCACCCACCCGCGCCAGGTCCCACCCGCACCAGGTACCACCTGCACCACCGTGGCCCGGCCCGAAAGGAGGACGCCGCCATGGCGTCGCACAGGAAACCCCGGACCGGCCACCCGGGCCGCTTCCGGCCCGGCACCGTGGCCTCCGTCGCCACCGGAGCCGCCGTCTCGGTGACCGCCTCCGTCACCGCCCTCGCCGCGCCCGCCCAGGCCGAGCCTGCACCCGCCACCGAGCAGATCAGGATCCAGGTGGACGCGCCCTACCTGGAGGCCGAGCAGTCCCCCGGGCGCTACGACGGCGCCGGGGAGCAGACCGACGTACTCCAGCGGCAGGTCGGGCGGCTCCAGGACGAGCCGGCCCGCAGGACCACCGCTTTCGCTGCCGCCCGTACCCGGCTGGGCTCCCTCGCCTCCGAGCGGTACCGCAGCAGCGGTCTCTCCGGAGCTCTCCAGCTCGCCCTCACCGACGACCCGCAGCAGTTCCTGCAGCGCGCCGGGATGCTCGACCAGGCCGGGGCGATCGAACAGCAGACCCTCCAGCAGTACGGTCAGCAGAGCGTTGCCCCGGACACCAGGGCCGCCGAGACCGGGTCCGGGCTGACCGAACCGGCCCACCGCCAACGGCAGCTCGCCGCCGACCGGGCCGCCGTCCAGCGGAAACTGGCCCGGGCGCAGGCACTGCTCGACCGGCTCACCGCTGGTGAGCGGGCCGTCGCCCTCGGCGGCGCCGACTCCACGGGCACCGGCTCCACCCGGTCCGACGCAGCCGGGTCCGACGCAGCCGGGTCCGACGCAGCCGGGTCCGACGCAGCCGGGTCCGACGCGGCCGCCGGTCCGGCGGTCGGCCGGGCCGCGGCGGCGATCGCCTTCGCCCGGTCCCAGCTCGGCAAGCCCTGTGTCCGGGGCGCGACCGGGCCGGACTCGTACGACTGCTCCGGGCTGGTCCAGGCCGCCTGGCAGTCCGCCGGGGTCCCGCTCCCGCGCACCACCTACGCCCAGATCGGCGCCGCACCTCGGGTTCCACGCGGCGAACTCCGGCCCGGCGACCTGGTGTTCTTCTACTCCGGCGTCAGCCATGTCGGCCTCTACGCAGGCCACGGCCGGATGATCCACGCTCCGCACCCGGGCGCACCGGTCCGGTTCGAGTCCGTCGACGCCATGCCTTTCGGCGGCGCTGTCCGTCCCGCGTAGCACTGGCCGTCCCGCGTAGCACTGGGCGTCCCGGCAGCCGGGAGCCCTGAGCCGACAGCACCCGCAGCGACGCGAGCTCAGCGCTCCAGCAGCGTCACGATCATGCCGGGCACCGCCGTCACCGTGCGCCTGGGGAAGAGGGCCGCCAGCGCGTCGGCCTGCGGAGCGCCGTACTCCCCGAGCGGCTTGTCCACCGAGGAGCCCGTGGCCACCACCCACACCCGGGGGGTGTTCCCGATACAGGCGACGGGGTCCGGGCACAGTTGCGGGTAGATGTCGCCGATCCGCTCCGCGCTACGCGCCACCAGGACGTCCTTCGGCTCGACCGCGGGCGGCAGGTGGTAGCGGATCGCGGTGTCGACCTGGAGGAAGGCGAGGGTGCTGCCCCGCAGTGCCACCAGACCGTCGCCCGGCCGGTAGCCCTGGGCGATCACTGCGGCGGCCGACTTGGCGTCCCAGTTCGTCCGCGCGAACGGCTCGCGGCTGCTGCGCTGCTCGCCCAGCCCGGCGATCAGCACGAGGACGAGTCCGAGCGGCGCCAGCCACCTCGGGCGCAGCGCGGTCAGCCCGGCTCCGGCGAGTACCGCCCAGGCGGGCAGCGTGAACAGGAGGTAGCGGTCGAGGAAGTACGCGGTCGTGCCCTGGGACACCAGCCAGATCAGCACGATCGGCAGCACCGCCATCAGCCCGATCTCGTAGGCGGGCCGCCGCCCGCGCGACCAGGCCAGCGGCAGTACCGCGAGGGCCAGGACCACCAGGCTCACCGCGGTCGAGCCGAACAGCGAGCGCCAGAACACGTCGACGACGTAGCGGAGGGTCGGTGCCTCCAACCAGGCCAGCTGCCGCCCCACCTGACGACGGCCCAGCAGGGCGAGCGGCAGCACCGGAAGCAGCCCCGCCACGGCGGCGGCCCAGAAGCCGGCCAGGCCCTGTCCGGGCACCGCGTGCCGCCGCAGCCGCCACCAGCGGGCCAGCACGACCACACCGTGAGCTGCCAGGAAGACCAGCGAGACCAGGTGGAAGATCCCGGCCGCGCTCACCGCGCAGCCGTAGACGGCCCAGCGGAGCGGCCTCGGCCGGTCGACGGCTCGCAGCAGCAGCCAGGTCGCGGCGGACACCGCGAGGACCGCGAAGGCGTAGCCGCGGGCCTCCTGGGCGTAGCGGGAGACGGACGGGAGGAGCGCGAAGAGCGTCCCGGCCACCAGTGCGGCACGCCGTCCGAACAGGCGCTCGCCGGTGAGCACCACGAAGGCCGCCGCGCCCGCCATCGCGAGCGCCGAGGGCAGTCGCAGCATGGCCTGCGAGTCCCCGAACAGGCCGATCCAGCAGTGGATCAGCAGGTAGTAGGCGCCGGTGACCGCGTCCACATGGCCGAGCAGGTCGAAGAGTTCCGCGGTGCTGCGGCGGGCCGCGGACACGGTGACCAGTTCGTCGGGCCAGAGCGCGGGACGCCCGCTGCGGTAGAGACCGATCAGCAGGGTGAGCAGGGCGGGCCAGAGGCAGTGGAAGCGGCCGCCGGACGCGAGTGCGCGGCGAGAGCCCCGGGCGGGGCCGGGCTCTCGCCCGGCTATCGGTACGGTCTGGGTCGCACTCGCTGTCATCGCGGACTCCCGCTCGGAACGGCCGGATCTCTGGGTCGGGCTGGATCTCGAAGTGCTGGATCCCTAAGGCACGTGGTGGGCGCTCAGGGCGAGTTGGTGTAGACGAAGGCGACATAGCCTCCGTACCCGGCGGAGCAGAGCGCGGCGAAGCCGAGGACGGCGGCCGCCGCGCCCCGGGTGCGCAGCCTGGCCAGACCGGCCGCCACCGGCAGCAGCAGGGCGAAGGCCGGGAGGAGGAAACGGGCGCGGGAGTTGAAGTACGCCGCGTCCCCGAGCGCCAGCAGCAGCACCACCCCGCTGAACACCAGCAGCGTCAGCGGCTGCCGCTGCAGTACGGAGATCACGAAGAGCAGCACGGAGGCCGCGAGCGTCCCGGCCACCACCACATCGGTCAGCCACACCGGACTTGCGTCCACGAGCATCGACCGGAGCACCTCGAAGGTCGAGCGGCCGTAGTCGAAGTGCGACTCCCACGCCTCCTGGACCCGGAAGTAGCCGTCCCAACTGCCCTTCTGCACACCGACCCAGGCGATGAAGGCGGCGAAACCGAGCGGGGCGACCGTCATCCCGAGCAGCGGCCGCCCCCAGGCCTCGCCGGGCTGCGCGGCCCGGGCGCCGCGGCGGTGCCACCGGTGCGCGGCCAGTGTGCCGAGCGCGCCGATCCCCACCGCCGCCGCCACGGCGACCCCGGTCGGCCTGGTCAGCCCGGCGAGTGTGCTGAGCGTTCCGGCCCAGAGCCAACGGTGCGTCACCGCCGCGTACATGGACCAGGCGGCGAAGGCGGTGAACAGCAGCTCGGAGTACGCCATGTTCTCCACCACGGCGTACGGGGTCACCCCCCACAGGGCCGCCGCGATCACACCCGTCCGACGGCCGTACAGCCCGGCCGCCACCGCGAAGATGCCCCAGGCGGCCAGTACGGCCCCGGCCCAGGCCACCAGCAGCGCCGCGTAGTTGACCGGCAGCGGCAGCACCCACCAGACGAGCCGGACGAGCATCGGGTAGACGGGGAAGAAGGCGTACGCCTGGTAGGGGCCGTGCGGACCGGGAACGGGTCTGGAGCCCGCATAGCCGTGCACGGCGATGTCCTGGTACCAGTACGCGTCCCACATCGTGCTCAGCCGGTGCAGGCTGTGAGTGCCGTGCTTGGCGTCCCACAGCGCCAGGAAGGCGAGTCCGACGGCCCGGACCGCCGCGTAGCCGAGCAGGGCGGGGGCCGCGTAACGGGCCGAGGCGAGCAGGCGGTTGAGGAGTCCCCGCCCGCCGTGGTGCGGGGTGAGCGGGCGCAGCGCGCCGGGAGCGGTGACCGCCGCCCGGGTCCGCGCCCCACCCTCGACCGAGGTGTCTGACATCTTGCTCCGTCGTTCGAGCCGGTACGGGCGGGCAGCGGTCATGGTTCGCGCAACCCACTTCGGAATCCGCCCGCATACGCGACCGCGCACCCTCATTATGACCCTGGAAAAAAACGCGCCCGTTCACCAGTCGCCCAATGGGCAAGGATTGTGCCCGGCGTTAAGCGAACAGGCAATCGGTGTACGGAGGCGGCGGGTTGGGCTAGCCTCTGCCCGTGACCGTAATCGAACAGCAGCCTGCCAAACCCGTAGACGGCGCCGGTCGGCCGACGTCAGGCCAACCAGCCCTTCGCATGGGATGGTTGGACGCCCTGCGCGGTGTGGCCGCACTGCTGGTCGCCGTTCATCATTTCGGGTTGCTGCACCTGCTCCCGTACGGGGGAACAATTAACCGGGAGTTCGATCTCGGTATATACGCCGTTATGCTGTTCTTCCTGGTCAGCGGTTACATTGTGCCCGCCTCGCTGGAACGGCGGGGCGACGTCAGAGGGTTCTGGATCGGTCGCATCTTCCGAATCTATCCACTGCTCATCGTGGTCATTGCGGCCGCGCTGCTGATCCTTCCGCGCACCCAGTCCGCCGTGCCCGATGTCGTCCTGGACCACCCGGTGCGCTCCGCGCTGGCCAACACCCTGCTGCTGCACGAGATGCTGAACGTGCCGAGCGCGCTGGGCGCGATGTGGACGCTCTGCTACGAGATGGTCTTCTACTTCTTCGTCGGGGCGCTCTTCGTCCAGGGCCGGCACCGGTGGAGCAGCCCGATCGCCATAGGATTCGCCGCGCTGGCCCTGCTGTTGGGGGCCGCGGTCACACCCGCCATGATCACCGTCGACCAGGGCTCGACCCGCAATCTCATCGCGGCCGCCGCCGCCGTCATGGCGATGGGCCTGGTCTGCATCCTCACCGGGCGGACGGCGCTGGTCAGGCTCGGCTCGCTGGTCCTCGGCGGACTCGGGGCGGTCCTGCTGTTCCTCAACGCCAGGTCGACGTTCTTCGAGTCGATGATGATCCTCGCGACGATGTTCGCCGGCACCGCGATCCACCGCATCGAACGCGGCCGGCTCGACCGCCTGCAGGGGACGCTCTGCTGCGGCTTCGTCCTGGTCTCCGGCGTCCTGGCCGGCTACCTGTACAACCACGGCGACGCGCTCTACCGGACCTGGACCTCCGGCTGGATCGGCTTCTCCCTGCCGTACGCCGCCGCCTGGCTCACCTTCGGCCTCGGCATGCTGCTGCGTCACCGCCGCTTCCCGCGCGTTCTCACCTGGCTGGGCGCGATCAGCTACTCGGTGTACGTGGTCCACATACCCGTCCTGCACGCCGTCCGCTGGCTGATCCCCGACGGCACCTTCCCCAGCACCGGGCCCGGCAGGTTCATCCCCGCGCTGATCTTCCTGGCGGCCGTCCTGCTGCTCGGCCACCTGACGTACCGTCTGGTCGAGCTGCCCGGGCAGAAGCTGGGGCGCCGCGTCCTGAAGGCCCTCGACCGGCGGTCCGCGGCGGCAGCCGGGAGCCCGGCCGCCGCCGCACACAACGGCACGACCTGACCGTCACGGGCGGTACGGCAGCCACCCCTGCTGCACCGCCCGACCGCTGCGCCCGCAGGGCAGCCGTCCCCACCCGGCCCCGAAGAGGGGTGATTCCCGGACGCGAGCCGTTCCGCGTCCGGGAATCACCTTCTCCACTGCCCGGTCCTGCCGGCTGCCGCCGGGCTCAGACCAGCCGGCGGGCCGTGGCCCAGCGGGTGAGTTCGTGGCGGTTGCTCAGCTGGAGCTTGCGCAGGACCGCCGAGACATGGCTCTCCACGGTCTTGACCGAGATGAAGAGCTGCTTGGCGATCTCCTTGTACGCATAGCCGCGCGCGATCAGCCGCAGCACCTCGCGCTCGCGCTGGGTGAGGCGGTCCAGGTCCTCGTCCACCGGCGGGGTGTCGGTGGCCGCGAAGGCGTCCAGGACGAAACCGGCCAGGCGCGGCGAGAAGACCGCGTCGCCGTCGGCGATCCGGAAGACGGCGTTGACCAGGTCGGTGCCGGTGATGGTCTTGGTGACATAGCCGCGCGCACCGCCCCGGATCACGCCGATCACGTCCTCGGCGGCGTCCGACACCGACAGCGCCAGGAACTTCACCCCGCCCGAGTCCCCCATCAGCGGGGCCGAGCGCCGCAGCACCTCGACGCCACCGCCGCCGGGCAGGTGGACGTCCAGCAGCACCACGTCGGGCCGCTGTTCGGCGACCACCTGGACCGCCGACTCGACGTCGTCCGCCTCACCGACCACGTCGATGCCGGTGGTCTCGGTACGGCCGATCTCGGCGCGGACGCCCGTCCGGAACATCCGGTGGTCGTCCACCAGGACCACACGCGCCACCCGTCCCGGTCCCCCGGCGGCCGCACCAGCAAGGTCAGTCATCAGCTCTCTCCATCTCCAGCTCGACCTCGGTGCCGCCGTCCGGCGCGGGCCGCACCCGTGCGGTGCCGCCGTTGCGCTTCATCCGGCCGATGATCGACTCCCGTACGCCCATCCGGTCCTCGGGCACGGTGTCCGGGTCGAAGCCGGGGCCGTGGTCGCGCACGAACACCGACACCGTCCTCCCCTCCACCTCTGCGTAGACCTGGACCGGTCCCCCGCCACCGTACTTGGCCGCATTGACCATTGCCTCCCTCGCCGCCTGCATCTGTGCCGCGATCCGGTCGTCCATCGGGCAGTCACCGACGCAGACCAGCTCCACCGCGACACCGTGCCGGTCCTCGACCTCGGCGACGACCTCGCGGATCCGCTCGGCCAGGGTGTCGGGCGCGGCCTCGGCCGCGGCCTCCGGACGGTAGAGCCACAGGCGCAGTTCGCGCTCCTGGGCGCGGGCGAGCCGCAGCACCTCCTTGGGATCCTCGGCGCGGCGCTGAATGAGCGTCAGGGCGTGCAGCACGGAGTCGTGGATGTGGGCGGCGATCTCGGCGCGCTCCTGGGCTCGGATACGCGCGGTGCGCTCGGCGCCGAGGTCCTGCCACATGCGCAGCACGTACGGGCCCACCAGGACCAGCACACCTGCCAGCACCGCGACCGAGGCCTCGATGACGGCCGCCAGGGTGGAGCTGCTGTTCTGCAGGACGAGGAAGCCGACGATCCCGGCCACCACCAGCAGCACTCCCCCGCCGACCCGGGTGTAGGCGGCACGCCGCTTGGTGGCCTCCTCAAGGCCGAACCAGCGCTGCCAGCGTGAGTCGTCGGCCTGCCGCCACACCAGGGCCACACCGACGCCGACGGTGAGCAGCGGCCAGACGTACGGCTTGGCGGTCTGGATGTGCAGGGCGCTGAGCAGCGCCATGATGCCGACCACCAGCATCAGCAGGGCGAACAGCTGGCCGAGGCCGCCCCGGGTGCTCTCGGGCGGGACGGCCGAGGCGGCCGCCGCGCCGCCGGTCTCGGTGGGCTCGCCGTGGAAGGTGCGCTGGAGCAGTTCACGCAGCCGGCCGATCCGGCGCGAACCGCCCTTGCGGAGTTCGCCGCCGGCGCCCCCGCCCGCGGGGACGAAGGTCCCGTTGAGGTAGACCCACTGGGTGCCGCCGCTGCGCGCGGGTTCACCGATGCCGATCGGCACCACGAACCAGAACGCCGCGTACAGCAGCACACCTATGCCCTGGGCGAAGAAGAGGAGGACGAACGCCGCCCTGACCCAGGCGACCGGCAGCCCCAGGTGCACGGCGAGCCCGTGCGCGACACCGCCGAGCATCCGTCCGTGCGGGCTGCGGTACAGCTTGCGGTACGGCGGTCGTTCCGCGTCGAGCGCGGTCGGTTCCGGCCCCGCAGCCGACGGGCTGTCAGGGGCGGGGTTCTTGGGATCGGTGCCGGGTGCTGCCACGCCACCGATGGTCACACGTTTGCACCTCCGGGCGCATCAGGGTACGTCCCCGAGCTGCGTCTCAGGGAGAGATCAGGGTCCGCACCGGGCCGCTGCCGGTTGGGCGCGGCCCTTCGGACCGGGAGGATGGAGGGCATGACGGACGAGCAGAGCACAGCGGACCAGGAAGCGGCCGCCACCCGACCGGAGCAGCGACCGCCGCTGACCCGCAGCGAGCGCCACCGCGTGGTGGCCGGTGTGTGCGGCGGGCTCGGCCGCCATCTGGACATCGACCCGGTGGTCTTCCGGGTGGTCACGGCAGTGCTCTGCCTCTCCGGCGGGCTCGGGCTCTTCCTGTACGGGCTGGCCTGGCTGATCGTCCCGAGGGAGCCGGTCGAGGGCAGGCCGGGGCGGACCGAGCTCCAGCGGGTGCTGACCGGCCGGGTCGACGGGCAGTCGGTCGGTGCGGTGCTGCTGACCGTGATCGGCACCGGGGTGTTCTTCTCCTCGATGGGCGACGGCGGCCAGATGTTCCCGTTCCTGCTGCTGGGCGGAATGATCTTCATGGCGGTCCGGTACGACCCGGAGCGGCGCCGGCGCGCCAAGGGACTCGGCCGCCACCACGGCTCCGGCGGGCCGTACGACCGGCTGGCCGAAGGGCCGGACGGGCACTTCGACTGGTCGGCCTGGGGGCAGCGGTTCGCGCAGGACTTCAAGACCGAGTGGCAGGACCGCAAGGTCGAGTGGGACAGCCGCAAGGCCCAGTGGGACACCCGCAAGGCGTCCTGGGACGGGCAGCTGCGGGTCAACCTCTCCAAGGAGGCCGGGCCCACCGGCGACCCCGGGGATCCGCCGCCCATGGACGAGTCCGAGCAACTCGCTCGCGAACAGCACGCGCGGGCGCGCGCCGAAGGCACCGTGCCCGCGGACACTCCCGCGCCAGGCTCCTCGGGCTACCTGTGGGATCCACGGCACCCGGAGCGCAACCCGTACGCGGCGCACACGCCCCCGCCCGGAGCTCCCCTGCCGCTGGGTGCGCCCGCGCAGGCATGGTGGCAGCGCGCCGACCTGCCGGAGGGCGATCCGCTGCGCAAGACCGGCCCGGCGTCCGGAGCAGCGGCAGGTGCCGCAACGGTGACGCGACCGCGGCGGCACCGGTCCTTCCTCGGTCCGCTGGGGCTGCTGCTCGCGGGCGGCGCCGGTGCGCTCGCCTGGTGGGTGCCCTACCTCCAGGGCTCCACCGTGCGGCTCTCCACCGTGGTGGCGGCAACGCTGCTTGGCCTGGGGGTGGCGCTGCTGATCGCGGCGAAGTTCGGCCGGGCGCGTGGACTGGTCATCCCCGCGCTGCTGCTGACCGTGCTGCTGACGGGGATCTCGGGCTCCGGGGCCACCGTCCAGTCGGCCTTCGGCAACCGTGACTGGGCCCCGGCCTCGGCGGCCGAGATGCAGAGCGACTACACCCTCGGCGCCGGGGACGCCCAGCTCGATCTGAGCGGCCTCGACCCGGCGGGCGGCACGCTCAGCACCACCGTACGGGTGGGTATGGGCGATCTGCTGGTGACCGTCCCGGCCGGGGTGGACGTCCGGCTGACGCTGCGCAACGCCGTCGGCAACGTCCAGATGCCGAACGGCGAGTCCGCCTCCGGGGTGGGCAACAGCCGGGAGTACCAGCTGCACCCGGCCAACGGCCGGGCGTCCAAGGGGACGCTCGACCTGACAGTCAAGCTCGGGCTCGGCGACATCCAGGTGGTACAGGCATGAGGAAGCACCGACTCGACCTCTTCTCGCTGATCGCGGGCGGGCTGTTCACCGTGATCGCGGTGCTCTACCTGATGGCCTCGCCGGGCGGCCTCTCGGTCAACGGGCGGATCGTCATCCCGGTGACCTTCATCGTGCTGGGGGTGGCGGGCCTGGCCGGTGCGGTCGCGGCGATGTCCCGGCGCGGACGTGAGACCCAGCCTCCGGGAGCGGACGGCCAGGACGGCCGGTAGGGCCTGGTCCACAAGCCCCGACGGGCCCGCGACTGCGGGCCGGCGCGCTCAGTGCTCGATCGCCCCGAGGCCCAGCCGGTCGCCCTCCCTGGTGACGGTGTACTTGGGCAGCGGCTTGGTGGCCGGTCCGTTGATCACGGCGCCGGTCGCCGCGTCGAAGCGCGAGCCGTGGCAGGGGCAGAGCAGCTGGCCGTTCTTCGGGGCGTCCACGGTGCAGCCGGAGTGGCTGCAGATCGAGGAGAGACCGCAGTACTGGCCTCTCTTGGGCTGGACGATGTAGACCGCGTCACCGGTCTCGGGGTCCGCGACCTGCGCGGATCCGCCGACCGGCACGGCCGAGACGGCGATCGAGACCTTGCCGCCCGGGGCGGGAGCGGCGGCCGACGGGGTGGCCGTGGTCGTCGGGGCCGACGGGGTGGCCGTCGCCGTCGGCGGGGCGGGTGTGACGGGCGTGATGGCTCTCTTCGACCGCCCGAAGGTGGCCGTCAGCGAGCCGGCGAGCAGCCCCGCGCCGCCGAGCGCGACGGCCGCGATCCCGCCGTCCATCAGCGCCCGCCGCATGACCTGGCCCTCCTCCAGCCCGCGTTCCCGGTCCCGCTCGGCCCGCCGGGCGAGATAGCCGTCGATCGAGAGGTAGGGCGTCTCGGCCAGCAGCAGCGGGGTCCAGGCCATCAGATAGGCGAGATCGTTGCCGAGGTAGTACGGCGTGACGTTCCAGCTGACGGTGAGACAGAGGCTGAAATTGATCAGTGCGCCGCCGAGCGCCGCGAGCCTGCCCCAGAGCCCGAAGAGCGTGCCGAGCCCGACCGCCAGTTCACCGAAGGCGATGAGCAGCGCGAAGACGGTGGGTGCGTTGAGGGCGGGCCCGAGCAGGAAACCGATCGGGCTGGCGGCCTTCACCGCCTGGGTCTGCGAGACGAAGGAGGCCGGGTCGCCGGCGCCCGCGAGGTAGTGCGAGTCGGAGAGCTTGTCGAAGGCCGCGTAGACGAAGGTCGCTCCGAGGAAGATCCGCAGCGGCAGCAGCGCGTACCGGGAGGCGGTAGCCCGCAGCTCGACCGCCCGACCGGCTCTGCCCGACCGTTCCTGTCCGTCGTGCGCCGCCGTCGTCATGCCGACCCCTTCGCTCTCGGCCCGTCAACTGCTGACAGGTCCGGTCCGATTCTGCACTGTTCTGAGTGGCTTTCCCCCGTAGCGTCCGCACCGCAAACGGCCGCGCCGCCACTCCCTTCGATACGGAAGTGGCGGCGCGGCCGTTCGGGCTGAGCCCGGTCCCGGTCCGGCAAGATCGGCCGGACCGGGCCTGAGGGAGGACTACTCCCACTCGATGGTGCCCGGCGGCTTGCTGGTGACGTCCAGCACCACGCGGTTCACATCGCTGACCTCGTTGGTGATCCGGGTGGAGATCCGGGCCAGCACCTCGTACGGCAGACGCGACCAGTCTGCGGTCATGGCGTCCTCGGAGGACACCGGGCGCAGCACGATCGGGTGGCCGTAGGTGCGGCCGTCGCCCTGGACGCCGACGCTGCGCACATCCGCGAGCAGGACGACCGGGCACTGCCAGATCTCGCGGTCGAGACCGGCGGCGGTCAGCTCCTCGCGGGCGATGGCGTCGGCCTCGCGGAGCAGGTCCAGGCGCTCCTTGGTGACCTCGCCGACGATCCGGATGCCCAGGCCCGGGCCCGGGAACGGCTGGCGCTGGACGATCTCCTCCGGCAGGCCGAGCTCCTGGCCGACCATCCGGACCTCGTCCTTGAACAGCTTGCGCAGCGGCTCGATCAGCTGGAACTCGAGGTCCTCGGGCAGGCCGCCGACGTTGTGGTGCGACTTGATGTTCGCGGTGCCGGTGCCGCCGCCGGACTCGACCACGTCCGGGTAGAGGGTGCCCTGCACCAGGAACTCGACCGGCTCGCCGTGCGCGCCGGCCTCGGCGATGATCTCGACCTGGGCCTGCTCGAAGACCCGGATGAACTCGCGGCCGATGATCTTCCGCTTCTCCTCGGGGTCGGTGACCCCGGCGAGGGCGTTCAGGAAGCGCTCCTGCGCGTCGACGACCTTCAGCTGGACGCCGGTCGCGGCGACGAAGTCCTTCTCGACCTGCTCGGTCTCGCCCTTGCGCATCAGACCGTGGTCCACGTACACGCAGGTGAGCTGGGAGCCGATGGCCTTCTGGACGAGGGCGGCCGCCACGGCCGAGTCCACGCCGCCGGAGAGGCCGCAGATGGCGCGCTTGGTGCCGACCTGCTCGCGGATCAGGGCGACCTGCTCGTCCACCACGTTGCTGGTGGTCCACGTCGGGGCGATACCGGCGCCGCGGTACAGGAAGTGCTCCAGCACCTGCTGACCGTAGTCGGAGTGCAGCACCTCGGGGTGGTACTGGACGCCGTACAGCTTCTTCTCGTCGTTCTCGAAGGCCGCCACCGGGCACACGTCGGTGGACCCGGTGACGGTGAAGCCCTCGGGAGCGGCCGAGCAGGCGTCGCCGTGCGACATCCAGACGGACTGCTGGGCGGGGGTGCCCTCGAACAGGGTGGAACCGGTCTTGCCGACGGCAAGCTCGGTCCGGCCGTACTCGCGGGCACCGGAGTTGTCCACGGTGCCGCCGAGGGTGATGGCCATCAGCTGGAAGCCGTAGCACATGCCGAAGACCGGCACACCGGACTCGAAGATGGCGCGGTCCAGCCGCGGTGCGCCCTCCTCGTAGACCGAGGACGGGCCACCGGAGAGGATGATCGCCTTCGGGTTCTTGGCGAGCATCTCGGCGACCGGCATGGTGCTCGGGACGATCTCGCTGTAGACCCGCGCCTCACGCACCCGACGGGCGATGAGCTGGGCGTACTGGGCACCGAAGTCGACGACCAGGACGGTGTCGAGCTCGTGTGCGGACTTGTCGGGAATAGCAGAGGACACGGACGGCCTTCCGGCAGCGGTGTGGGGGTGTCTGCCCCTGAGTCTACCGGGCGGCACGAAGACTGTGGTTTCACCCAGTTGCCAGGAGGCCGCACCGTGACCTCTCCAGGCGCCGAATCGTTGCACCGGACGACCGTACGAGCGCCTCGCACCCCCCAGGTTCGGGCCGCCCGGTACGGCCACCGAACCACGCGTGGATCTCATCTCAGTCCACCCGTGCACGTGGCGCTGCCGCCCCCGGCCGTACCGGGCGCGGCCCGCCGTGGGACCGTGCTCGGGTGCAGTGGCCGGACGGCAGGGGACAGCCGCCGGTCACGACTGACCAATGGAGGTGCGGCGGCCGGAGCCCGGGACGCCCGGCCCCGGCCGCCGCACCGCCCGGTCGCCCCCGCCCACGGCCGACCACCCCGGCACACACCCACGGCCACCACTACTACGGACCGTAGTCACCACCATCCGTCCCCCGGACGGCGTCGGGACCGAGCCGGATTGCGGCGCACAGGGTACGGCAGGCGGGGCCACCGGAAATTGGACTGTGCCGAACTGCGTCGAATCGGTTGCACAGTAAGGCTCCCGTCCAGCACGATGCTGACTGCGGGGGTTGGCCACACCTCCGCAGAGCGACCCGATTCGACTCCGGGGCGGCCCGAGCACCTGTCCGGGCAGCCGCTCGGGCCGCCGGAGAAAACGGCTTTCATCTCACGCTCCGTGAGGGTGCGCCGATCCCAGAGCCATCCGAAGAGACGGCGCTCCTCCCCCGGCGCCGTCGCCCCAGCACCGGTGCCGCCCTGACGCCGAGTGCTGAGCGACAAAGGGCCCCGTTCCCCCACGGGGCCCTTTGCCCTGTCCATCGCTGCTTCGACCCGTCCGCCTTGCGATGCACGCACCCCAACGCCGCTCCTTCACCCACCCCCCAATTGCCGGAGGGTCTTACTCGCCGGGGCTCGGCGCGGAGCCTCGCGCGGGTACCTTCGGCACCGCCAGCAGTGGCAGCCGCAGCTCACCGAAGGCCCCGGCCGGTACGGCGGGCTGCTTCGGGGTGACGGCGGCGACCTTCCGGTACGCCTCGCCCTGGGCGGGCCTGGGGTCGGCCTCGCCCTTGTTCGGCCACATCGACATGGCCCGCTCGGCCTGGGCCGTGATGGTCAGCGAGGGGTTGACGCCGAGGTTGGCGGAGATCGCGGAGCCGTCCACCACGCTGATTCCGGGATAGCCGTAGAGCCGCTGGTAGGGGTCGACGACGCCGCGCTCGGGGCCGTCGGCGATCGGGCAGCCGCCGATGAAGTGGGCGGTCATCGGGATGTCGAAGATCTCGCCGATGGTGCCGCCGGGAAAGCCGTTGATCGACTCGGCCAGGGCCCTGGCGCCCTCCTCCGCGGCGGGGATCCAGGTCGGATTGGGGGTGCCGTGGCCCTGCCGGGAGGTCAGCCTGCCCTTGCCGGGGCCGGTCTTCTTCAGCGAGACGGTCAGCGAGTTGTCGAGCGACTGCATCACCAGGCCGATGATGATCTTCTCGGACCAGCGGTGCTGGTTCATCGACTGCGCGAAGATCAGCGGGTGCCTGACCGCCGTGGCCGCGTAGCGCAGCCAGCGCGGGCCGCGCCCGGCGCCGGGCACCTGCTGGACGCTCAGCGCGCCCATCGCGTTCGATCCCCTGCCGTAGCGGACGGGCTCGATATGGGTGTTCTCGTCCGGGTGGATCGACGAGGTGATGGCCACGCCCCTGGTGAAGTCCACCCGGGAGCCGTACCGCCGGTCGGTGGTCGAAGCCCCCACCAGCGCTTCGGAGTTGGTACGGGTGAGCTCGCCGAGCCGGGACGAGATCGCGGGCAGGTGGCCCCGGTCGCGCATCCGGTGCAGCAGGGTCTGGGTACCGTACGTCCCGGCGGCGACCACCACCCGGGCGGCGGTCACCGTCCGGGCTCCGGCCTTGATCCGGTCCCTGGAGCGGGAGTTGGTACGCCGCACGTCCACGGCGAAGTACTCCCCCGCCTGCCGGATCCGCTCCACCGTGGTGAGCGGGTGGATCTCGGCTCCGTTGCGTTCGGCCAGGAAGAGGTAGTTCTCGGTGAGCGTGTTCTTGGCGCCGTGGCGGCAGCCGGTCATGCACTCGCCGCACTCGATGCACGCCTTGCGGCGCGGGCCCGCCCCGCCGAAGTACGGGTCCTCCGCCTCGGCGCCCGGCGCGGCCTTGGCGGTGCCGTCGGAGTCACGGCCGTCGCCGAAGAAGACGCCGACGGGGGCGAGGTGGAAGGTGTCCGCGACGCCCATCTTCTCGGCGGCGGCCTTGAGATGGACGTCGGAGGGGGTCACGGTCGGGTTGGTGCGCACCCCGAGCATCCGCTGCGCCTGGTCGTAGAAGGGGGCGAGCTCCTCCTGCCAGTCGGTGATGTGCCGCCACTGGCGGTCCTCGAAGAAGGGCTTCGGCGGGACGTACAGGGTGTTGGCGTAGTTGAGCGAGCCGCCGCCCACCCCCGCGCCGCCGAGCACCAGGACATTGGCCAGCAGGTGGATCCGCTGGATGCCGTACAGACCGAGTGCGGGCGCCCACAGGTAGTTCCTGGTGTCCCAGGAGGTCTTGGGCAGCTCGTCGGGACCGAAGCGCCGCCCGGCCTCCAGGACGGCGACCCGGTAGCCCTTCTCGGTCAGCCGCAGCGCCGCGACCGAACCACCGAAGCCCGAGCCGATCACGACCACGTCGTAGTCGGGCCCGCCGCCCTGGACCATGCCGCCGGACGCCATGTCACTGCTCCTTCGAAGTAACCTGCCGGGTAACAGAATTGGCGACGCCAGCCGCCTACTTGAGCCGCAGTGCCTTCATCGCCCTGAGGCCGGTGGTGAACAGCGCGGCGAAGCGCTCGTCATCCAGGCCGAAGGAGGGTGCGAGCGGCATCAGCCGCTGGGTGGCTATGGTCTGCGCCTCGGTGTAGCGCAGGATGCCCTCGGCGCCGTGCCGGCGGCCGAGCCCGGAGTCGCCCATACCGCCCATCGGGGAGGCGACCGAGCCGTACGCCGCCGCATACGCCTCGTTGACATTGACCGTGCCGGTGTGCAGCCGGGCCGCGACGGCGCGCCCTCGGCGCGAATCCCTGGTCCAGACACTGGAGTTGAGGCCGTACGGGGTGGCGTTGGCGGCGGCGACGGCCTCGTCCTCGCCGTCGAAGCGGTAGATCGAGACGACCGGGCCGAAGGTCTCCTCGGCGCAGACCGCCATCTCGGGAGTGACGCCGTCGAGGATGGTCGGCTCGTAGAAGAGCGGGCCGAGGTCGGGGCGGGGGCGGCCACCTGTGAGGACGATGGCCCCGGCCTTGGCGGCCTCCTCGACATGCCGGGTGACGGTCTCCAGCTGGCGCTCGGAGACCAGCGAGCCCATGTCCGCCCCGTACGCCAGGCCGCCGCCGAGGCGCAGCGCCGCGGTGCGGGCGACGAACCGGGCCAGGAAGTCCTCGGCCACCGAGCGGTGCACGAAGAGCCGCTCGATGGATATGCAGAGCTGCCCGGCGGAGGCGAAGCAGGCCCGCACCGCGCCCTCTGCGGCGCGGTCGAGGTCGGCGTCGGCGAGCACCAGCATGGCGTTCTTGCCGCCGAGTTCGAGCGAGGCGCCGACCAGCCGGGCGGCGGCCTGCCGGGCGACCTGGCGGCCGGTGTTGGTGGAGCCGGTGAAGGAGACGTAGTCGGCGTGCTCGATCACGGCGGGTCCCACGACCGGCCCGTCGCCGATCACGATCTGCCAGAGGTCGGCCGGCAGCCCGGCCTCGACCAGCAGCTCGCGGGCCCACAGCGCGGTGAGCGCGGTCTGCGTGTCGGGCTTGTTGACCACGGCGTTCCCGGCGACGAAGGCGGGCAGCGCGTCGCCGACGGAGAGCTCCAGCGGGTAGTTCCACGGGGAGATCTGGCCGATCACGCCCTTGGGGCGGCGGGACTCCACGGCGTGGGTGAGTGCGGGGACGGCGCCCGGGCGGCGGCGGTCGCGCAGGTAGGCGGGCGCCTTGCGGCCGTAGTGCCGGGCCGCCATCGCGACGGCCAGCACCTCGTCGAAGGCGTGCAGCCGGGCCTTTCCGGTCTCGGCCTGGATCAGGTCGAGCACCTCGTCCTGCCGCTTGAGCAGCAGGTCGTGGAAGCGCAGCAGGACGGCGGCACGGCGTCGGACGGGCAGCGCGGCCCAGCTGCGCTGCGCGCGGCGGGCCAGCTGGTACGCCACCTCGACATCCGCCGGGGCGGACTGCGGCAGGGTGGCGAGCCGCTCGCCGGTGAGCGGGGCGGCGGTGTGCACCAGGACCGGTTCGCCGGTCGCGGTGACACCCCTGGCGAGCCGGTCGACCAGCGAGACCGGGATGGCCGAGGCGACCGTACGGGCGCCGCCACCGGCGGCCGGGTTGCGCGACTCGCCCCGGACAGGGGCCTGACCGTCTGCCGTGATGTCCGTCATGGGCGCAGCCTAGGCGCTCGGCCGCCGGTGCGGTACCCGTCGGTAACACGCGATTTCGCCGGACCGTCAGCGCATCGGGGTGAAGTTGTTGAGCACCGTGGTGAGCCGCCGCTGCGCGGTGATCCAGTCCTTGTCCGGGGCGGAGACGTAGAGGCCGTACGACGTGCCGTTGTCGTCCCGGAACTCCACCTCCTTGGCGTGCCGCCGCGAGCCGTCCGTCGCGACGAAGGTGAACTCCCAGGAGGCGGCCTCGTGCCCGTTCACCTTGGTGTCGCTCAGGTTCTCCCGGTGGTAGTTGCTCAGCGTCTTGGTGATGCCGCCCTCCATCTGGAGGAAGTGCTCACGCGGCGTCAGCGACTGTCCGACCGTGACCGCGAACTGCAGGAAGTGGATCCGGCCGTCCGGGCTGTACAGGATCTGGCCGAGGCTGTCCGTCGTGCGCACCCACGGCGTGCCGTCGTTCGGCACCGGGAAGCGGAAGCCCGCCGGGTCGTCGACCCAGGTGTAGCCGGTCGGCGCCGGTCCCGGGGCAGGGGCCTCGGAGATGCTCACGGCGGGGCCCGCGTCCTGCGCGGTCGGGTTGTGGTGCAGCAGCTTGGGTGCCGCGTACGCGGCACCGCCGGCCAGCACGACGGCGACCACCAGGGCCACCGCGATCCGCAGGCCCTTGCGGCGCTCGGGCTTCACCGTGGCGGGCGGCTCGGCCTGAGCGGGCGCCTGAGCGGGCGCGGGCACCGGCTCGGCGGCAGCGACGGTCGGCCGGGTGAGCCGGGCCGACTGTGCCTGCCCGGCCTCCTCGGCAGCCGGTTCCGCCGCCTCCGAGCGGTCCACCACCGGCACGCTCTGGGTCGGCATCTTCTGCGCGACCTTCGGCACCGGCTTGATGTCGAGGGTGTGCCCGGCCGTCACCTCGGTCAGCATCCGCAGCGCCTCGTCCGCGCCCGGCCGTTCCGCCGGATCCTTGGCCATCAGCGCGGCGAGGACAGGACCGAGCGCCCCGGCCCGGCGCGGCTCCGGCAGCGGATCGCCGACCACCGCCGCCAGCGTGGTGATCGGGGAGGTGCGGCGGAACGGCGACTCGCCCTCCACCGCCGCGTACAGCGTCGCGCCGAGCCCCCACAGGTCGGAGGCCGGCCCCGGGCGCTCGCCCTGGGCGCGCTCGGGCGCGAGGTAGTCCGGCGAGCCGACCAGGTCGCCGGGGCGGGTCAGCTCGGTGGAGCCCTCGAAGGTGGCGATGCCGAAGTCCAGCAGTACGACCCGTCCGGTGTTGTGCTCCAGCAGCACGTTGGCGGGCTTCACATCCCGGTGCAGTACGCCCAGCTGATGGCCCCGGTGCAGGGCGGCGAGCACCTGCACGCCGACCTCGGCGGCCTCCCGGGGCAGCAGGGTGCCGTCCTGGCTGATCACATCGGCCAGCGAGCGGCCGTCGATCAGCTCCATCACGATCCACGGGCGGCCGTCCTGCTCCACCACGTCATGGATGGTGATCACGCCCGGGTGCTTGATCCGCGCGGCGGCCCTGGCCTCGCGCTTCATCCGGGACTGGAGGATCTCCAACTCCTCCTCCGGGAGGTGGTTGACCGTCAGCTCCTTGACCGCCACCTCGCGGTCCAGCATCTCGTCCCGGGCCCGCCATACCGTGCCCATCCCACCGCGGCCGAGCCGATCGCCCAGGGTGTAGCGCCCGACCAGCACTCGCTGCGCGTCTCTGGCCTGCGCCGACTGGTCCTGCACGCCCATGGCGACCGTTCCCCCTCATCAGCCCACCGTCACCCTGACGGAGGTGGTTCCGGTGCACCGTTGACTCACCGATAGGACAACTTCCATGCACAGGTTAGGCGCCCCGGGCCGGTCCCGGAATCTCACCCCGCCCAGGTGACCACGCTGTGACCTTGGCCTTACGTCGCGTTGATCCCGTCGGACGCCCAACTACCCGGCGGCAGACGGCTGCTACTCGGAAGCAGCCGGAACGCACGGGCCGCTCAACCCGCCAGCGACACGACCAGCACCAGGGCTGCCACCAGCAGCACCAGCACCCCGCCGACCAGCAGCGGACCCAGCAGCGCGGGCGGCACCACCGACCGCCGCCCGACCCCCCGCCCTTGCGGCTCTGCCGCGCCAGGCCTGTGCCGCCACACCGACGACCCGCCCGCATAGCGGACCAACGGCCCCTCCGGCCGCCGCACCGGCAGCCCCTGCGGGACGGCAGCCCGGTCGGCGCGGGCCTGCGGCCCGTACGGGTCCGGGGCCCCGGCGAGCAGCTCGGCCAGCTCCCGCCGGACCTGTGCCGCCCCGGCCCGAGCGGCCGGGTCGGGCAGCAGCAGCCGCTCGACCAGCGGGCGCAGCGGCCCGCAGCCGTCGGCCGGTTCGGGCCGCCCGGTACGGACGGCGGCCAGCAGAGTCGGCAGGTCGTTCTCCGGGTACGGCGCGCGGCCGGTGAGCAACCGGTACAGCAGGACGCCCAGCGCCCAGCAGTCCCCGGCGGGGCCCGTCTCCAGGGCCCAGCGCTCGGCGCGCGGGCCCAGCAGGGCCGATCTGGCCTCCAGGATGCGCCGGGCCTGGAGCAGACCCGGCGAGCCGTCCTCGGGGCCGCCCAGGGCCGCGCAGAGCTCCTCCTCGGCCGCACCCAGCAGCAGGCCGCCCAGCAGCGCGGCGCCGTCCTCGCAGACCACCACGGTGTCCGCAGTTACGTTTCCGTGCGCCAGACCGGCCCGGTGCAGCGTGTGCAGCGCCCCCGCCAGGTCGGCGGCGATCTCCGCCGCCCGGTACGGCGGGAGCGGACCCGACTCCGTCAGTTCGGCGAGCGACAGGCCCGCCGGACGTTCCTCGGCCACCCAGAGCAGTTCCTCCTCGGCGACGGCCTCGACCCCGAGGAGGAGCCTCGGATGGGCCGGTGCGCCCTCGACCGAAGCCGCCACCAGCCGGGCGATCCGCCCGCCGAACGCAGGGTCGGGCTCGACCGAGAACCGGCCGGGTATCAGCAGTTCCGGCAGGTCAAGGGCGTGCACCAGCACCTGGTCGCCGGTCTGCAGGTCCAGCGCGAGCAGACCGCGACCCTCCGGACGGTCCGTCAACCGGTACCGTCCGGCCACCACTTGGCCGGGGGCCGCTCGCATGCGCGTTCCTCAACTCGGTCGGACTGCCAGTCCCGTCAGGGTACGTGGCCCGATGGGCAGGATCGGCCCATGGACCGGACCGATCCGATTCCGCCGGGGCGCCCTCGTCCTGACCACCGCCGCCTGCTCTTCCTCAAGGACGGCATGCCTCCGCTCCCGGTTGCACCGGACGCGGTCACCGGCACGACGGCGAAGACCCGGCTGAACGGCGAGCTGCTCAAGGCCGTCACGATGGCCGGCGCGCCCCTGGACAGTGCAACTGACTCCGGTGAGTGCCTACTGGCGGAGCCTCTCGGAGGACGTGGTCGAGGCCGGGAGCTTCGCCGAGCAGATCCGGGCCACGGCGGCCGCTTTCAGGACGCGGGCTGGAAGCTGCTGAAGCCGATCTCACGGGCCTGGGCGTTGGCGGGTGCGTTCCAGGCCTCGTCCGGGATGGTCCAGTAGAGGGCGTAGCCGTACTTGCCGGTGACGAAGCCCCGGTTGAGCGAGTGCAGCGTGGTCTTGCTGCCGAACGTCCACTCCCAGTCGGCCGCGTTGCTCCACTGCCGGTAGGTGATCTGCTTCATCTGGATGGGCTGGTAGTTGTTCCAGCCGCCCGACGCCGACTTCTCCTCCTCCTGCCAGGCGCCGAGAGCGCTCTTGCCGGGTTCGTCGGTCCACGCGACGACCAGTTTCGCGCCGTTCCCCTCGAACGTGCGGCCGCTGGAGTCGACCCCCTGGTTCTCCAGCCAGTCGGGGATGACGATCGAGAAGCCCGACGGATCCGTGTACCGGTGGAAGCCCGCCGGCATGTCCGTGCCGGGGGCGGCGGCGCTGTTCACCGGTGTGGCGGGCGGGTTGCTCGCCGGCGGCCGGGTACTCGGCGAGACGGCGGCACTCTGGCTCGCAGCACCGGGGGTGGTGGCGGGCGGCGCGGCAGCGGCCTTCGAGGCCGACGGCGAGGGTGACAGGGCCGACGCGGCCACGCCGGCCGAGGACTTGGCGCTCTGGGCGCCGTCGGCCTTGTCACGCAGCAGCACGAACAACACGGCCACCACCAGCAGGACGACCACCAGCGCGGCCCCGGCGAGCACCGCGGGCCGCTGGGCGAAGCCGCGCTCGCCGGGCGGCGCTGCGGACGGCGGCACCGGTATCGGCGCGGGCGCGGGCGCGGCAACCGGGGCGGGCGCGGGCCCGGGTATGGACGCCGCAGCGGGCGGCTCGGCCGACCTGCTGCCGACGCGTACCGTCCCCAGCAGTCCGCTCACCCTGCGCTTGGAACCCTCGGTCTTCGCACCCTCCGGGCCCTTGACGCCCTCGGCCTCGACCGCCTGGGCGGCCTTGCCGGTCTCCTCGGCCTTCTCCGGCTTGCCGGGCTTCTTCGGTTCGACCGACGGCGCGTCAACGACGGGAGGCGGTACGGCCTGCTGGGTGGTGGCCTCCGCCTTGCTGGTCTCCTGGGCGACGATGCGCTTGAGCATCGAGCGGGTGGTGGAGGCGTCCAGTCGCCGGGCCGGATCCTTCTCCAGCAGGCCCTCGATGACGGGTTGAAGCGGCCCGGCCTTCTCGGGCACGGGCAGGGTCTCGGTCATCACGGCGGTGAGCGTGGCCAGCGCCGACCCCCGGTCGTACGGCGGACGGCCCTCGACCATCGCGTACAGCGTGCCGCCGAGCGACCAGAGGTCGGCGGGCGGTCCCGGCTTCTGCCCGCGCGCCCGCTCCGGCGAGATGTACGAGGGTGCGCCGACCAGCATGCCGGTGGAGGTGATCGAGGCGTCGCCCTCGACGCTGGCGATACCGAAGTCGGTGAGCACCACCCGGCCGTCCTCGCCGATCAGGACGTTCGACGGCTTGACGTCCCGGTGCAGGATGCCCTGGCTGTGGGCGGCGCCCAGCACGCCCAGCACGTCGAGCGCGATCTCGGCGGCCCGGCCGGGGCTCAGCGTGCCTTCCTCCTTGATGACCTCGGCCAGCGAGCGCGACTCGACCAGCTCCATCACGATCCACGGCCGCTCGTCCTCCTCGACCACGTCGAAGACGGTGACGGCGGCGGTGTGCCGGATCCGCGCGGTCGCCTTGGCCTCGCGCAGCGTACGGACGATCAGACGGTGCTTCTCGTCCTCGTCCGTGCCGCCCTGCATACGCAGTTCCTTGACCGCGACGATCCGGCCGAGCAGCTCGTCCTCGGCCCGCCACACGGTCCCCATCCCGCCCCGGCCGAGCACCTCGTTCAGCCGGTAACGGCCGGCGAGGAGACGTCCGGTGGAACCCTGCGGCTGGGTCATTGGTGCCTCTTCCCCCATGTGCGGCGGCGTTCGGGATGACGGCGCGTCGGCGGAGGCCGTGGACAGACCGGCCGGGGCCGTGGACTGCACCCGGCGGCGGGGCTCCGAACGCCAAGCCTCCATCATCCCCTGTCCTGGCGGCGTCCCACCACCCGCCCCGGGGTTCGCCGTCGGGTTCCGGCCGGGAGAGCGATGGTCCGTATCCGATCCGCCATCAGAAATGACCGCCCGAGCGCCCGTTGTCCTCACCGGCACCTTCGACCGTTCACCGAATCTCCCCGGAGGGACACCACCCTGCGCACACCCGCCTCCGGCGCCAAACGCATCAGGGCCCCCGCCGAGGAGGGGGCCCTGATGTCGAGTACGGTCCGTCAGCGGTGACGGCGCCTAACGGTGGTTGAGCGCCGGGTTGACGGTGACCTCGACCCGCTGGAACTCCTTGAGCTCCGAGTAGCCGGTGGTGGCCATCGCGCGGCGCAGCGCACCGAAGAGGTTCATGGTGCCGTCGGGGGTGTGCGACGGACCCGTGAGGATCTCCTGGGTGGTGCCGACCGTGCCCAGGTCCACCCGCTTTCCGCGCGGCAGCTCGTCGTGGACGGCCTCCATGCCCCAGTGGAAGCCCTTGCCCGGGGCGTCGGTGGCACGGGCCAGCGCGGCACCGATCATCACCGCGTCCGCACCGCAGGCGACGGCCTTGGCGATGTCACCGCTGTAGCCGACACCGCCGTCCGCGATGACGTGCACATAGCGGCCACCGGACTCGTCCATGTAGTCGCGGCGGGCGGCGGCCACGTCGGCCACGGCGGTCGCCATCGGAACCTGGATGCCCAGCACATTGCGGGTTGTGTGCGCGGCGCCGCCGCCGAAGCCGACCAGCACACCGGCCGCGCCGGTCCGCATCAGGTGCAGCGCGGCGGTGTACGTGGCGCAGCCGCCGACGATGACCGGGACGTCCAGCTCGTAGATGAACTGCTTCAGGTTCAGCGGCTCTGCGGCTCCCGAGACGTGCTCGGCGGAGACCGTGGTGCCACGGATCACGAAGACGTCCACACCGGCGTCCACGACGGCCTTGGAGAACTCGGCGGTGCGCTGCGGCGAGAGCGCGGCGGCGGTCACCACACCGGACTCGCGCACCTCCTTGATCCGCTTGCCGATCAGGTCGGCCTGGATCGGGGCCGCGTAGATCTCCTGCAGGCGGCGGGTCGCGGCGGCCTCGTCCTTGATGGCGGCGATCTCGTCCAGCAGCGGCTGCGGGTCCTCGTAGCGGGTCCACAGACCCTCCAGGTTCAGCACGCCGAGGCCGCCGAGCTGGCCGATGGCAATGGCCTGGGCCGGCGAGACCACGCTGTCCATCGGGGCCGCCAGGAACGGCAGCTCGAAGCGGTAGGCGTCGATCTGCCAGGCGATCGAGACCTCCTTCGGGTCCCGGGTGCGACGGCTGGGGACGACGGCGATGTCGTCGAAGGAGTATGCCCGGCGGCCGCGCTTGCCTCGCCCGATCTCGATCTCAGTCACTTCGAGCCCTTCTGCTGCGTAATGCTCGTACCGACCGGGTCACCCCGGCCGCCCCCAGTATCCCGCACCCGCACACCCCGGCGCCCGAGCGACCCATCGGGAGCCCCCCATCGGCGTGGAGAACTGCACAGAACCGTTCAGCGGACGGGATCGGTCGGCCCATAGGGGGGCACCCGAGAGCGGGAAAGGGCCCGCCACCGTCCTCGGACGGCAGCGGGCCCCATCGCTCAGCGCACCGTCACCGGGTGGTGTAGTTCGGCGCCTCGACGGTCATCTGGATGTCGTGCGGGTGGCTCTCCTTCAGCCCCGCCGAGGTGATCCGGACGAACCGCCCCTTGGTCTGCATCTCCTCGATGGTGCCGGCGCCGACGTAGCCCATGGTCTGCCGCAGACCACCGACCAGCTGGTGCAGCACCGCACCCAGCGGACCCCGGTACGGCACCTGGCCCTCGATGCCCTCGGGCACGAGCTTGTCGTCCGAGGCCACCTCGGCCTGGAAGTACCGGTCCTTGGAGTACGAGCGACCCTGGCCGCGCGACTGCATGGCACCCAGCGACCCCATGCCGCGGTACGACTTGAACTGCTTGCCGTTGATGAACATCAGCTCACCCGGCGACTCCTCGCAGCCGGCCAGCAGCGAGCCGAGCATCACGGTGTCCGCACCGGCGCACAGCGCCTTGCCGATGTCGCCGGAGTACTGCAGGCCGCCGTCGCCGATCACCGGCACCCCGGCCGCCTGGCAGGCCAGCGAGGCCTCGTAGATGGCGGTGACCTGCGGGACGCCGATACCGGCAACCACGCGGGTGGTGCAGATGGAGCCCGGGCCGACACCGACCTTGACGCCGTCCACGCCCGCGTCGATCAGCGCCTGGGCACCGTCCCGGGTGGCGACGTTGCCGCCGATGACATCGACGCCGACGGCCGCCTTGATCTTGGCGATCCAGGCGAGCGCGTTGTGGCTGTGGCCGTGCGAGGTGTCCACGACCAGGAAGTCGACGCCCGCACCGACCAGGGCCTGGGCGCGGTCGAAGGCCTCTGCGGAGGCGCCGACGGCGGCACCGACCAGCAGACGGCCCTCGGCGTCCTTGGCCGCGTTCGGGTACTGCTCGGCCTTGACGAAGTCCTTGACGGTGATCAGGCCCTTGATCCGGCCCTCGTCATCGACCAGCGGCAGCTTCTCGATCTTGTGACGGCGCAGCAGGCCGATGGCCTCGTCGCCGGAGATGCCGACCTTGCCGGTGATCAGCGGCATCGGGGTCATGATCTCGCGGACCTGGCGGCTGCGGTCCGACTCGAAGGCCATGTCGCGGTTGGTGACGATGCCGAGCAGCTTGCCCTCGGGGTCGGCGACCGGAACACCGCTGATCCGGAACTTGGCACAGAGCGCATCGGCCTCGGCCAGCGTGGCCTCGGGGCCGACGGTGATCGGGTCGGCGACCATGCCGGACTCGGAGCGCTTGACCAGGTCGACCTGGTTGACCTGGTCCTCGATGGACAGGTTGCGGTGCAGCACGCCGACGCCGCCCTGGCGGGCCATCGCGATGGCCATCCGGGACTCGGTGACCTTGTCCATGGCCGCCGAGAGCAGCGGGATGTTGACCCGGACGTTGCGGGAGATCCGCGAGGACGTGTCCACCTCGTTCGGCAGCACCTCGGAAGCCCCGGGCAGCAGCAGGACGTCGTCGTACGTGAGCCCGAGCATGGCGAACTTCTCGGGTACGCCTGCGGCGTTATAAGACATGTGAGGGGGACCTTCCGTGGCGGGCCGTCGATCTGAATCCGCACCCGGTGAGGGGTTTCCGGGCGCGTAGCTCTCAGCTGGGCGGAGGATCGGCCGTCGTACGGCCATGGTCCGCCCGCGCACACCGGCTCAGGCTCAGGCCACCAGAACGCTCCGCACGCTTGGAGGAACCTCCAAGGGAACCTCGCACGCACCTACGAAACTTTGGGCGACCCGACCAGGCGCCGATACCCCATGGTACTGGTGTCCGGGGTATTGAATCGCGCCCCCTTGACAACGCTGGAGCTACGAGGACTCTTCCGCCAGCGCCCGAAGTCGGCTCAGCGCCCGGTGCTGGGCCACCCGGACGGCACCCGGCGACATGCCGAGCACCTCACCCGTCTCCTCCGCAGACAGCCCGGCGGCCACCCTCAGCAGCACGAGCTCGCGCTGCCTGGCGGGCAGGTTGGAGAGCAGTTCCTTGGCCCAGGCGGCGTCGCTGCTGAGCAGCGCCCGCTCCTCCGGGCCGAGCGCCTCGTCGGGAAGCTCCGGCAGGTCGTCGGGGGGGATCACGGTCGATCCCGGTCCGCGCATCGCGGCCCGCTGGAGGTCCGCGATCTTGTGCGCGGCGATCCCGTACACAAAGGCCTCGAACGGGCGGCCCTCATCCTTGTAGCGCGGCAGCGCACAGAGCACCGCGACGCAGACCTCCTGGGCCACATCGTCCACATGGTGCCGGGCGCCACCCGGCAGTCGGACCAGCCGGCCACGGCAGTAGCGCAGGGCGAGCGGGTGGACATAGGCGAGCAACGCATCAATCGCCGGACCCTCGCCGCGGACGGCGGCGGTCACCAGACCGCCCAACTGCGCCGAACCGCCGGTGCCGAGCACCGGCCGACGGGTCTCGCTGTCCTCCGGGTACGACTGATCGGTCGCGGGAGCACCGGGGGGTGGCTCTTCGGACCGGGCCTCGTCGTCGTACATCGGTCCATGGTGCCTTGTCGAGCCGGAAAACGCGGCACCGCGTCCGGAGTTGTGCATCGGAACGTTATGCACCGCACCGTTGTGCGTTGGCACCGTACGCACCGCGCCGCCTCCCGCCCCGCCCTCCGACTCCGCCACCGGGCCGGAGGGGCCCATTGTCGTTCCGCTCGCCGAGCCTCCTGCGGCCGCACTCGTCGCCGCAGTTCCTGTCCGCCGGTCCCCGAGGTGCTCCACTACTCCATGGTGCAGCCTCGGGACCTCAACGTCATACGTCTGAGCGATCGAAACAGCCGGGCGGCCCTCGCTCAGCGGACCAGGCCCCAGCGGAAGCCGAGGGCCACCGCGTGTGCCCGGTCCGATGCGCCCAGCTTCTTGAACAGGCGCCGGGCATGGGTTTTGACGGTGTCCTCGGAGAGGAAGAGCTCCCGGCCGATCTCCGCGTTGCTGCGGCCGTGGCTCATCCCCTCCAGCACCTGGATCTCACGCGCCGTCAGCGTGGGAGCCGCACCCATGTCGGGGCTGCGCAGCCGACGCGGGGCGAGCCGCCAGGTCGGGTCGGCGAGCGCCTGGGTGACGGTGGCCCGCAGCTCGGCCCGCGAGGCGTCCTTGTGCAGGTAGCCGCGGGCGCCGGCGGCGACCGCGAGGGCGACCCCGTCCAGGTCCTCGGCGACGGTGAGCATGATGATGCGCGCGCCCGGGTCGGCCGACAGCAGCCGCCGGACCGTCTCCACCCCGCCCAGGCCAGGCATTCGGACGTCCATCAGAACGAGATCGGAGCGGTCGGCCACCCAGCGGCGGAGTACCTCCTCACCGTTCGTCGCAGTGGTCACCCGGTCGACACCGGGCACCGTCGCCACCGCGCGGCGAAGCGCCTCCCTGGCGAGGGGTGAATCGTCGCAGACGAGTACGGATGTCATGACCGTCCTCCGCAGCTGATCCGCGTCACGTTGAGCCTCCTGGCTGGTTCGAACTCTCTCCGACACGGCCGATTGGCGACGGACTTCGTTCGGATCGCCGACTACCCCGCGATCGTTCCCGACGCCCAGCGCCCGCTAACCGCCTCCGCACAACCAACGACCGTCACTCGAATGAGTTACGGCCCTCAGGGCCATCTCCACCACTGTACGTGGCCAACCCATTACGGATCAGCTACCTCGCGGTGCACACGCCGCACTTTTGTGCTGCTCGCGCGCGGTCCGCGCACCACACGCGCGCCAGGATGCCCGCCCACGCCCCCGGCGCCACCCGGTTGCCACAGCGAGGCTCGCCAAACACCATGCCCCTGTTTGTCCGTTTTTATAGCTTCTGTACGGTCATTGACTGTTGTGTAACTCTGTGGGTGACTTGTCCCAGTGGTTGCCGTAAGTCATATTTCCAGGTGTCCATACCGGCCCATCGCAGCCTCGCCGAGCCGACGAGTCTCCCGGCGTCGAACCCTCGAAGGGAATGAGCCATGGCAGATTTCTCCCGCCTCCCCGGCCCCAACGCAGACCTCTGGGACTGGCAGCTCTCCGCCGCCTGCCGCGGCGTGGACAGTTCGCTCTTCTTCCACCCGGAGGGCGAGCGCGGGGCTGCGCGAAGCTCGCGCGAGGCAAGCGCCAAGGAGGTCTGCATGCGGTGCCCGGTGAGGGCCCAGTGCGCGGCACACGCGCTGGCCGTACGAGAGCCGTACGGCGTCTGGGGCGGGCTGACCGAGGACGAGCGCGAGGAACTGATGGGGCGTTCGCGCAACCGCCTGGTCGAGGCCCCGCTCGCTGCACCCACGACAGCGGGGCACTGACGGTCCGACACCTCGTGAAGAAACGTTTCTTCACGAGGCTTCCGCATGCCTCACGCCCTTACGAGGACCCCTCCCCGACCACCGGTCAGTCGACGACGGAACCCGAGAGCTGATCCAGCATCAGGGAGACGGCCGGTACCTCCGCAAGATCCGGCAGGGTCAGGGCGACCACCTGGCGGACGGCCGGATCACCGGTCGCCGCCCGCACCGGAACCGCCACCACACCCGCATGACGCACCGATCGCAGCGCGAGGCCGGGCAGCACCGCCACCCCGAGCCCGGCCGCCACCAGGCCGACCACCGCCGGGTAGTCGTCGGTGGCGAAGTCGATCCGGGGGTCGAAGCCCGCGGCGGCGCAGAGCTCCACCAGATGACCCCGGCACTGCGGGCAGCCCGCGATCCACTGTTCGGCTGCCAGTTCGGCCAGGTCCACCGGGCTGCTCTCGTCCCGTCCGGCCAGCGGGTGCCCGGCCGGGAGCAGGCCGACCAGCGGATCGTCCAGCAGCGGCCGGACCACCAGATCCGACCAGTCGTTGGCCGCCAGCGTGGCGGCGGCCTCCAGGGCCGCCTCGGCGCGGGCCTCGCGCGGCGAACTGTGCGCACTGGCGGGGAAGAGACCGCCCTGGGAGTCCGGGTAGCGGAAGGCCAGCGCGATCTCGCACTCACCGCCGCGCAGCATCGCCAGCGACTCCAGCGGCTCCGCCTCCACCAGCGACACACGCACGCCCGGATGGGCGCCCCGCAGCCGGGCGACGGCCGGCGGGACCAGGGTCGAGCTGGCGGTCGGGAAGGAGACCAGCCGTACCCGCCCGGCCCGCAGCCCGGCGATCGCGGCCACCTCCTCCTCGGCGGCACAGAGTCCGGCGAGGATGCCGGTGGCGTGCTTGAGCAGCACCTGGCCCGCCTCGCTCAGCTGCATGCCCCGCCCCGAGCGGACCACCAGCGGTGTGGCGACGGACTTCTCCAGAGCCTTCATCTGCTGGCTGACGGCGGGCTGGGTACAGCCGAGTTCGCGGGCGGCGGCGGAGAAGGAGCCGGTCCGGGCGACAGCACGCAGAACACGCAGATGGCGGGCCTCGATCATGCCTCAGTTATAAGGCAGACTTTGGCCATCGCAAAATTTTCCTGATGCTCGCCATGCTCACGCAATCGGCCGACCACTCAGGGGCGCAGGGCTCTGCCCGGGGGTACAACGTGTCCACCGCGCCCGGCTGACCGCAGTTGCATCCGACTTCGCGCGCACAGTGATCACCCTGGGGAGACGCCGGAGGCCCGGCACGCACCCCCAAGGGTACGGGCCGGGCCTCCGGTCACTGAGTCAGGCGTCAGTGGGAGTGGCCGTGGCCGTGCGAGTGGCCGTGGCCGCCACCGGCCTCCTCCTCTTCCTTCTTCTCCACCACGAGGGTCTCGGTGGTGAGCAGCAGGGAGGCGATGGAGGCGGCGTTCTCCAGGGCGGAGCGGGTGACCTTGACCGGGTCGATGACGCCGGCCTTCAGCAGGTCGCCGTACTCGCCGGTGGCGGCGTTGTAGCCGTGGCCGGCCTCCAGCTCGGCGACCTTGTGGGTGATGACGTAGCCCTCGAGGCCGGCGTTCTGGGCGATCCAGCGCAGCGGCTCGGCGAGCGCCTTGCGGACGACGGCGACACCGGTCGCCTCGTCGCCCGACAGGCCCAGGCCGCCGTCCAGCACCTTGGCGGCGTGGACGAGGGAGGCGCCGCCACCGGCGACGATGCCCTCCTCGACCGCGGCACGGGTCGCCGAGATGGCGTCCTCCAGGCGGTGCTTGCGCTCCTTGAGCTCCACCTCGGTGGCGGCGCCGACCTTGATGACGCAGACGCCGCCGGCCAGCTTGGCCAGGCGCTCCTGCAGCTTCTCGCGGTCCCAGTCCGAGTCGGTGACGGCGATCTCGGCCTTGATCTGGGCCACGCGGCCGGCCACGGCCTCGTGGTCACCGGCGCCGTCGACGACCGTGGTGTCGTCCTTGGTGATGGTGACGCGGCGGGCGCTGCCCAGCACGTCCAGACCGGCCTGGTCGAGCTTGAGGCCGACCTCCTCGGAGATGACGGTGGCACCGGTCAGGGTGGCCAGGTCGCCGAGGATGGCCTTGCGGCGGTCACCGAAGCCCGGGGCCTTGACGGCCACGGCGTTGAAGGTGCCACGGATCTTGTTCACCACGAGGGTGGAGAGCGCCTCGCCGTCCACGTCCTCGGCGATGATCAGCAGCGGCTTGGAGGCACCGCCCTGCAGGATCTTCTCCAGCAGCGGGAGCAGCTCCTGGATGGAGGAGATCTTGCCCTGGTTGATCAGGATGTACGGGTCCTCGAGGACCGCCTCCTGACGCTCCGCGTCGGTGACGAAGTACGGCGAGAGGTAGCCCTTGTCGAACTGCATGCCCTCGGTGAAGTCCAGCTCCACGCCGAAGGTGTTCGACTCCTCGACGGTGATGACACCGTCCTTGCCGACCTTGTCGATCGCCTCGGCGATCAGCTCGCCGACCTGGGTGTCCTGGGCGGACAGGGAGGCGACGGCGGCGACGTCGTCCTTGCCCTCGATCTCGCGGGCGACGGAGAGCAGGTGCTCGGAGACGGCGGCGACGGCCTTGTCGATGCCCTTCTTGAGGGCGGCCGGGCCGGCGCCGGCGGCGACGTTGCGCAGGCCCTCGTTGACCAGGGCCTGGGCGAGCACGGTGGCGGTGGTGGTGCCGTCACCCGCGACGTCGTTGGTCTTGGTGGCGACCTCCTTGACCAGCTGCGCGCCAAGGTTCTCGTACGGGTCGTCGAGCTCGACCTCGCGGGCGATGGTCACACCGTCGTTGGTGATGGTGGGGGCGCCGAACTTCTTGTCGATGACGACGTTGCGGCCCTTGGGGCCGATGGTCACCTTGACGGTGTCGGCCAGCTTGTTGACACCGCGCTCCAGCGAGCGGCGGGCGTCCTCGTCGAACTGCAGGATCTTCGCCATGGTTCCGTTCCCTAAGGTTTCTGCATACGTGAGCCAACAACCGCGCCCCGGGCTCCTGTCAGTGCTGACACGAATCCGGGGCGGGTCGGTACGTCTTACTTCTCGATGATCGCGAGGACGTCGCGGGCCGAGAGGACCAGGTACTCCTGGCCGTTGTACTTGACCTCGGTGCCGCCGTACTTCGAGTACAGGACGACGTCGCCGACGGTCACGTCGAGCGGAAGACGCTGGCCGTCCTCGAAGCGACCCGGGCCGACGGCCAGGACGACGCCCTCCTGGGGCTTCTCCTTGGCGGTGTCCGGGATAACCAGGCCGGAGGCCGTGGTGGTCTCGGCGTCGAGCGGCTGGACCACGATGCGGTCCTCGAGCGGCTTGATGGCAACCTTGCTGCTGGCGGTCACGTCCGAGCTCCCCTTCGGAGATTACGGGGTTGTTCTACAGGTCGGTGGCGATGTCTGCGGATCTGCCGTCGCGGGGGTCAGACACACTCCATCGCATTAGCACTCTCCCGGTGGGGAGTGCCAGGAACGACCATAGGCGGCCGTTAGCACTCAGTCAACCAGAGTGCCAACGGCGTGGCTCGGTATTCGGCAGAACTCGCCGCCGCACCCGAGTAGCCGTACGCATGTACGACCCACCCCGGCCGGAGCAGACTGCCGCCATGTCCGATCACGCGTCAGAACCGCCGCGCCTGCGCCGGGACAACGACTTCCTGGTCACCGGCGTGCTGCTCGCCGCCTTCGTGCCGGCCGGCGCCGTCGCCGCCGCCCTGCTGGTCCTCCGGACCTTCTTCCGGAACTGGCAGACGTCGGACGGCACCCTGCCCTTGCCGTACGACTGGCCCCCGGTGGTGACGTACTGGGGCTTCACCGCCGCCCTTCTGCTGGCCGCCGTGGTGACGGCCTGCTTCCGGCTGCGGATCGCCCCGGCCGCCATGGTGGTCGCACTCGTCATCCTGCTGGTTCTCGGTTCCGTCAACTACGGGTACGGCCACCGCCACGACGAGGAGCGCAGACCCCACCCGCTCCCGTCGAACCACCAGCCGTGCTACAGCGGCAGCGGCAGCGGCAGCGGCAAGTGCAACTGACCCCGGCCACAAGGAGGTTGACGACCCCTGCACGCCCGCGCCGGGCCGACGGCCAACACCGTCGCCGCCAGTCCGCACCGGGGAACGGGTACCGCCGCGGGTGAGCGGGGCAGCGCCCTCGACGGTGCCGGTCGTCGTCGCGCGCCGACCGAGGAGAATGGCCCCGTGGAGATCGAATCGTTCCGGGCCCTGCTGACCGACGAGGGCCGGGCGCTGCTGGCCGAGCTGCGCGACTTCAAGCCCGGCGAGGAGCTGGCGCTGGCCACCCGGCTGCGCCGTGACCACCCGGCCGGGCTGGTGTCGGCCGCGCTCGCCCAGGCACAGCTGCGGCAGCGGGCCAGGGCGAAGTTCCGCGAGCAGGCGGATGCGCTGTACTTCACGCCGAACGGCGTCGAGCAGGCGACCCGCCGCAGCGTGGCCGAGTGGCGCGCGCAGCGCTTCGCCGCGCTCGGGGTGCGCCGCCTGGCCGACCTGTGCTGCGGGATCGGCGGGGACGCGATCGCGCTGGCCCGCGTCGGCATCTCGGTGCTGGCGGTCGACCGCGACCCGCTGACCTGCGCCGTCGCCGAGGCGAACGCCGCAGCGCTGGGCCTGTCCGAGCTGATCGAGGTGCGCTGCGCGGATGTCACCGAGGTGGATGTGACCGGGTACGACGCGGTCTTCACCGACCCGGCGCGCCGTACCTCACGCGGCCGGGTCTTCGACCCGGAGGCGTACTCGCCGCCGCTCTCCTGGGCGATCGAGGCAGCCCGCCGTACGCCCTTCGGTGCACTGAAGATCGCGCCCGGCATCCCGCACGAGCTGGTCCCCGAGGGCGCCGAGGCCGAGTGGGTCTCGGACCACGGCGAGGTGAAGGAGGCGGCCATCTGGTTCGGCACCCGGGCCGCCCACCCGCACCGGGCGACCCTGCTTCCCGGCGACCGCACCCTGACCGGCGGCCTGCTGCCCGACCCCGCGGCCGGCCCGGTGCGCCGCTACCTCTACGAGCCGGACGGCGCGGTGATCCGGGCCCACCTGGTCGCCGAGGTGGCCGAGCAGATCGGCGGGACGCTGATCGACCCGATGATCGCCTACCTGACCTCCGACCGGCTGGTGGCGACCCCCTACGCGCACGCGTACGAGATCTCCGACGTCCTGCCCTTCAACGTGAAGAAGCTGAAGGCCCTGCTGCGCGAGCGCGGGGTCGGCACGGTGGTGATCAAGAAGCGCGGTATCGGCATCACCCCGGAGGAGCTGCGCCGCCAGCTCAAGCCCAGCGGGCCGAACGAGCTGACGGTGATCCTCAGCCGGACCGACCACGGCCCGCTGATGATGCTGGGCCGGCCGGTGACGGCCGCTCAGCCGGTGGGCGCCTGAATGTAGTCCTCCAGGCGGGCGACCGCGAAGCCCTGCTCCTGGATGCGGCTGAGCAGCTCGCCGAACATCTGGGTCATGGTCTCGCCCTTGAGCTCCGAGGGTCCGCGGAAGTGGGCGAGGATGATGTCGCCGGGCTTCAGCTTCTTGTCGCCGGACTGGTACTGCATGTCGTGGATCTGCATCGACTCCCGCCACAGCACCACGGCGCGCGGCCCGCACTCCTGCACCGCGGTGTTCAGCGTGGCGGTGTGCGCGCCGTCGCCGAACGGCGGGCGGAAGAGCAGCGGGGCCGTGCCGTACTGCTGGGTGAGCGCCGACTGGTCGTCGCAGACCTCGGACTTCTGCCTGGCCGCCGAGATCCTGCTCATCTGCGGGTGGTCCACGGTGTGGTTCTGGATGTGGTTGCCGAGGGCCTGGAGCGGCTTGAAGTAGCCGTAGTCGTTCTTGACGATGTCCTTGGTCAGGAACATCGAGATCGGCACCTTGAGGTCGGTGAGCATCTCGACGAACTTGGGGTCCTTCTCGGCCCCGTCGTCGATGGTGACGAAGACGACCTTGTCCTTGGTCGGCACCTCGCTGAAGACCGGCACCGTGCCGGTCCTGGCCAGCTTGATCGGCTTGTCGGCCGGCGCGGCGGGCGCCTGCGGCAGCGGCTTGAGGCCCCACTTCGACCACGCCGCGGTCTGCGGCGCGCCCGGGGAATCGGAGGCCTGGGGTGCGGCGGAGGCCTGGGCCGTCGGGGCCGCCGGGCTCTCGGGTGCGGCGGCCTTGCCGCCACCGCCGCCGCTGCTGCACCCCGTGACCGACAGCAGCAGTACCGCCGCCCCGGCCGCGTACGTCCTGAAGTTCCTCACCGCGCCGCGCTCCCAGTCCTTGTCCGCCCAACACTCACAGGGACGTCACGCTGTTCCACGTGGTTGCTGGTGAAGCTCCAGCGGTGCACCGGGCGCGAGAGCAGTTCGGCGGGCGGGTCGGGGACGGGGGACGGCTCCGCCGTCCACCAGGTGATCAGCAGCACCCGGTCCCCCGGGGCGGTGAACACCTCCGTACGGGCCGGACCGGCCGAGCCGCGCAGCGCGGGCAGGGCGGCGTCGTGCACCCAGCGGTAGAGTTCGCCGCCCCGGCCCTCGGCCGCCCTGGCCTCCCACATCTGCGCGACGGTCACGACTGAAGCGCCCGGTGCGCGGCGGAGTGCAGGTCGGTGTGCGGCACCGAGACCTCGGTGACCGGCAGCGAGGAGTCGGCGGAGAGGTCGAAGGCGGACGGCGCCCGGTCGCGCCAGACCATCTCGGCACCGAGCGCGGCGACCATCGCGCCGTTGTCGGTGCACAGGCCCGGACGCGGCACCCGCAGCACGATGCCCGCCTTGTCACAGCGCTGCTGGGCCATCTCGCGCAGCCGCGAGTTGGCCGCCACACCGCCGCCGATCATCAGATGGTCGACACCGTTGGCCTTGCACGCCTTGACGGCCTTGCGGGTGAGCACATCGGTGACGGCCTCCTGGAAGGAAGCGGCGACATCGGCGATCGGCACGCTCTCGCCCGCCCGGCGCCTGGCCTCGACCCAGCGGGCGACGGCCGTCTTGAGGCCGGAGAAGGAGAAGTCGTACTCGGGGTCCTTGGGGCCGCTCAGACCGCGCGGGAAGGCGATCGCCCTCGGGTCGCCCTCGCGGGCCTTGCGGTCCACCACCGGGCCGCCGGGGAAGCCGAGGCCGAGCACCCGGGCGACCTTGTCGAAGGCCTCGCCCGCCGCGTCGTCGATGGTGGCGCCGAGCGGGCGGACATCGGTGGTGATGTCGGCGCTGAGCAGCAGCGAGGAGTGGCCGCCGGAGACCAGCAGGGCCATCGTGGGCTGCGGCAGCCGGCCGTGCTCCAGCTGGTCCACGCAGATGTGCGAGGCGAGGTGGTTGACCCCGTACAGCGGCTTGTCCAGCGCCCACGCGTACGCCTTGGCCGCGCTCACGCCGACCAGCAGCGCCCCGGCGAGGCCGGGACCTGCGGTGACGGCGATGCCGTCCAGGTCGGACGCCTTGATCCCGGCGGTGTCCAGGGCGCGCCGAATGGTCGGGACCATCGCCTCCAGGTGCGCCCGGCTGGCGATCTCGGGGACGACGCCGCCGAAGCGGGCGTGGTCGTTGACGCTGGAGGCGACCGCGTCGGCGAGCAGGGTGGTCCCCCGGACGATGCCGACTCCGGTCTCGTCGCAGGAGGTCTCGATACCGAGGACGAGCGGTTCGTCAGCCATGCTCAGGTTCCTTCACGTCGTACTGCGGGACGTCCTGCTGCGGGGCGTCCTCCTGCGGGTTGTCGAGACGCATGACCAGTGCGTCCACATTGGCGGGCTGGTAGTAGCCGCGCCGGATGCCGACCGGCTGGAAGCCGAAGCGCTCGTAGAGGCGCTGGGCGCGCGGGTTGTCCACCCGTACCTCCAGCAGCAGCTCGGCGCAGTCCCGGCGGGCGGCTTCCGCGATCAGATCGGCCAGCAGAGCGCTGCCGAGGCCGGTGCCCTGGTGGCCGGGTTCGACCGCGATGGTCTGGACATCGCCCTCACCGGAGACCACCATCAGCCCTGCGTAGCCGACGATGGCGCCGTCGGGCGTGGTGGCGACGGTGTAGTGGCGGGTGCCGCCGGGACGGACCTCGGCCAGCTCGGACCAGTACATCCCGTGCGACCAGGCGTCTTCGGGGAAGAGCCGGAGTTCCAGCTCCATCACCGGGTCGATGTCCCACCAGCGCATCGGCCGGAGGGCCACCGCACGGCGGCGCCGATCGGTGGGCTCGATCCGGTCGCCGGTCGGCCGATCGGTGAGCTCGCTGCCGGGCCGATCGGTGAGCTCGCTACGCTCGCTGCCGGGCCGATCGGTGAGCTCGCTACGCTCGCTCACGCCGGCAGCACCGCCTTGTAGCCCGCAGGCACCTGGGCGTCCGGCCGGCGCAGGTAGAGCGGGACATTGGGCAGCAGTTCGCGCCCGGCGGCCAGCTCGGTGGCGGCGAAGTCCGCGAGCGCACCGGCCGAGACGTGTTCGGGCCCCTGCGCGTGGGGGAAGGTGTCGGGGTAGAGCAGCGCTCCGGCGCCGACCGAGCGAGCCTCGGGGGCCAGTTCGGCAGGGCGGTCCACGGCGGGGCCCTGCACCCGGATGCCGGAGTCGTCGTACGAGGCCCAGTAGACCTCCTTGCGACGCGCGTCGGTGGCAACCGTGAACGGTCCGGTGAGGCCCTCGGCACGGGCCTGGTGGGCGATGGCGTCCAGGGTGCAGACACCGTGGACGGGCACCCCGAGCGCGTCTCCGAGCGCGGCGGCGGTGACCAGGCCGACCCGCAGACCGGTGTAGGGGCCCGGGCCGACACCGACCGCGATGGCGGTCAGCCGGTGCTTGTCGACGCCTGCGGTGCGCAGCACCTCTTCCACGGCAGGGAGCAGCAGCTCGCCATGCCTTCTGGCGTCGACCTGGAAGGTCTCGGCGAGGACGGCCGTGCCGTCGTGGACGGCGGCGGTGACGGCGGGGGTTGCGGTGTCGAACGCGAGCAGCAGCACGGGGTCAAGGTTAGAGGGTCGCCGGGGTCGACATTTCGTACTGGTTCGGAACACACGTCCGGATCGGTCCGGTGCAGCCCGACAGACCTGGCACGATGGGCCCGGACAGCATGAGGCGGCGATCGGAGCGCACGTGGCGAACACGCGTCCTGGAGTGGTGGTCACCGGCCTGACCGTCGGTGCCCTGGCGGTGGTCGGCCTGCTGGCGTTCCAGGCCAACGGCGCGGAGACCAGGGCCATTGCCGCCAAGCCGTCGGCGAGCACCAGTGCCGGCACCGGTGCCGGCACCGGCACCACGACCGCCCCGGCCGCCGGCGCCGCCCCCACCCCTCCCCCGCTGCCCGCCACCTCGGGCACCGGCCGCCGGGTGGTGTACTCGCTCGGCAGCAACTCGGTCTGGCTGGTGGACCCGAGGAAGACGCCGCCGGTCCAGGCGGCCTTCAAGGTCACCCCGGGGACGGCCGAGCCGAGCCCCGGCAACTACAGCGTCTACAGCCGCACGGCTTCGACCACCGGCACCGACGGCGTGCAGATCGAGCACGTGGTGCGCTTCAGCCAGCAGAGCGGGACGGTCTTCGGCTTCAGCGCCGCCGTGAACGGCGGGACGGTCACCCCGAGCGCCTCGCCGTCCGCCACCGCGGACGCGGGCAGGCTGAAGACCGGCGGCATCCGCTCCAGCCGGACCGACGGCCAGACACTGTGGGACTTCGCCCCGACCGGCACCAAGGTCGTCGTGATCCCGTAGCCCCGGGACCGCCGGATCCCCCCCGGGGGGGATGTGGCGGCGGGCTGCGGCCTACGCGGCCTTCGGGGTGTGGGCGGGAGGCTTCGCCGACTTGGCGTCCGCCTCCGGCTTCGGCGGGGTGGACACGGCGGCGGCGGCCGCGCAGGCGGCCAGCAACGTACGCATCGGGACCGCCGGGCCGTCCTCGGCGGGGCAGTCATCCGGAACCCGCCGGTGCGGGGTGGGCTTGGCGGCGGGGGTGGTGCTCGACATGGCGCCTCCCTAGTTAGGCAGACCTAACCGCAGCACCATCCCACCATGCCGGAGGGCCCGGCCGCAACACTTTGCCGACGCCCTGTCGGAAACCTCCCTCGTACGTGCGACCGCCTTCACTCGATCCGGTGATGGAATCCGGTGGGACCGGGCCGTTCGGCTCAGGCCGGCTCGACAGCCAGGGCCGAGAGATCGACGGCCGCCCAGCGCTCGCCGAGACCGGTCACCGTCACCCGGCGCGGGTCCGAATCGTCCTCGGCCGTGCCGCCGATCGCCCGCTCGATCCGGACTTCCAGCCGGTCCTCGGTCAGCTGCTCGACCTTGCCCTCGCCCCACTCGACCACGATCACCGACTCGGGCAGCGAGACGTCCAGGTCGAGGTCCTCCATCTCGTCCAGTCCGCCGCCCAGCCGGTAGGCGTCCACGTGCACCAGCGCGGGACCACCGGTCAGCGAGGGGTGCACCCGGGCGATCACGAAGGTCGGCGAGGTCACCGCGCCCCGTACGCCGAGGCCCTCGCCCAGGCCGCGGGTCAGGGTGGTCTTCCCGGCGCCCAGCTCGCCGGAGAGCAGCACCAGGTCACCCGCCCTGAGCAGCGCGGCGAGGTCCCGGCCGAGCCGGTTCATCCGCTCGGGGGAGGCAACAGTGATGGCGGTCTGCGAGCCCATCGGGGTCACGGATTCCTTCCGGGGGTGTTCGACCGGCTGGTGCCGGTGACGGTCAGGCTTCGGGGTCGCCGTCCGACCCGGCCAGGTCGCGGACGGCCTGCGGCAGCGGAGCCGCGCCGATGTGCTCGACGGCCCGCCCGAGCAGCCCGGCGAGGCGCTGGTCCACCAGCTCCGGGCGTTCCAGCATCACCAGGTGGCCGGCGTCCTGGACCAGCACCAGCTCGGCCTCGGGCAGCTCCCGGGCGATCGCCTCACTGTGCTCGGGCGGCGTGAGCAGGTCCTTGGTACCGGCCAGGACGAGGGTCGGGATGCCCCGCAGTGCGACCAGGGCCTCGGTCTTCTCGTGGGCGCCGAAGGCCGGGTAGAACTCGGCCACCACGTCGATCGGGGTGGCGTCCAGCAGCTGCTCGGCGAACCGGATCACGGCCGGGTCCACATCCTTCGTCCCGAAGGAGAACCTGCGGTACAGCACACCCGTCAGGTCCGAGCCCAGGCGGCGGGTGGCCTCCACCAGCTCGACCTGGCGGCCCAGCAGTCTCACCACCCCGGGGGCGAGGCGGCGCAGCAGTTTGGCACCGGCGGCGGGCAGCCCGAGGGTGACGGAGTTCCAGTTGCCCGCCAGCGTGCCGATCAGGGCGACCCCGGCGACGCGGTCGCGGAACAGCTCGGGGTACTGGTCGGCCAGTGCCATCACGGTCATGCCGCCCATCGAGTGGCCGACCAGGACGATCGGGCCCTCGGGGGCGACGGCGTCCACGACCGCCTTGAGGTCGCCGCCCAGCTGGTCGATGGAGGACGCCTCCCCCGCCAGGAAGGAGCGGGAGCGCTCGGAGCGGCCGTGGCTGCGCTGGTCCCAGAAGACCAGCCGCATGCCCTCGCGCAGTGCGGCGCGCTGGAAGTGCCAGCTGTCCTGGCTGAGGCAGTAGCCGTGGCAGAAGATCACGGTGACCGCCGCGCCCGGGGTCTCGGGGGCCGCCGCGCCGAAGCTGCGGCGGTTGGCGGCCCGCACCAGCGCGCCGGAGCCCGCCAGTACGCCCGGCAGCCCCGTCCGGTCGACGTGGTTCTCGCCGCGCATGCGGGAGAACCAGCCCCGCCCGCCTCTGCCGTCCTCCGGGTGCACCTGGACGGGGCCGGCCCAGCCGGTGCCGTCCAGCTCCACGTACAGCTCGGTGCCGTCCGGGGCCGCCACCGTGCGCGGGCGGCCGCGCAGCGAACCGTACGGGGCGGCGGCGTCCAGCTCCTGCCGCGCCCGGCGGCGCATCGTACGGCCGACCGTCAGCCGTTCTATCGCCACCCCGGCGGCGGCACCGGCCGCGACCACGCCGACCGAGATACCGATCAGCCCGGCCCGGCTCACCCCGGCCGAGGCCGACTCGGCGGCCTTCGCCACGGCGGCCACCGGGTTGCGGCTGACGGTCGGCTCACTCACGGCAGCAGACCCGTGCCCTGCGAGCCGCCGAGATAGCGGCGCGGTACCCGGGCGCCGATCCGGGTGACGATCTCGTACGCGATGGTGCCGCAGGCCAGCGCCCAGTCCTCGGCCGTCGGCCCGCCGTGCTCGCCGTTGCCGAAGAGCAGCACCTCCTCGCCGACCTCGGGCGTGTCACCGCCGAGATCCACGACGAACTGGTCCATCGCCACCCGGCCCGCGACGATCCGCCACTTGCCGCCCACCTGCACCGGACCGGTGCCGCTGGCGTGGCGCGGGATGCCGTCGGCGTAACCGACCGGGACGAGGCCCAGGGTGGTCTCGCCGGGGGTCGTGTAGTGGTGCCCGTAACTGACACCGTGGCCGCCCGGCACCGACTTCACCAGCGCAAGGCGGGTCCTCAGCGCCATCACGGGGCGCAGCCCGAAGTCGGCCGGCGAGCCGACCTCGGGAACGGGCGACAGCCCGTACATCGCCAGGCCCGTACGGACCAGGTCGTAGTGCGACTGCGGCAGCAGCAGCGTCGCCGGGGAGTTGGCGAAGTGCCGCACCTCCGGGCGCGCCCCGGCGCTCTCGGCGTAGGCCAGGGCTGCGGAGAAGCTGTCCAGCTGCGCCTGGATGGACGGGTGGCCCGGCTCATCCGCCGCCGCGAAGTGCGACCAGATGCCCACCACCCGGATCAGGCCCTCCGCCTCGGCGCGCAGTGCCTGAGCCACCAGTTCGGGCCACTCGCGCGGCTGGCAGCCGTTGCGGCCCAGGCCGGTGTCGGCCTTCAGGTGCACCCGGGCGCTGATGCCGGTCGCGCGGACCGCCGCCAGCAGCTCGTCCAGGGCCCACTGGCCGCTCACCGAGATGTCCAGCTCGGCGCGGAGCGCCTGCTGCCAGGGGCCGCCCGGGGTCCAGAGCCAGCACAGCACGCGCGCCTGGTCCGGGCCGATCCCCGCCGCGCGCAGCGCCAGCGCCTCCTCCGGCGTCGCCGTACCCAGCCAGTTCACGCCGGCCGCGACGGCCTCGCGGGCACACCGCACCGCGCCGTGGCCATAGGCATCCGCCTTGACCACCGCCATCAGTGCAGGGCCGTCGGTGCGGTCGCGCAGCGCAGCCAGGTTCCCGCGCAGGGCGGCCAGATCAATGGTCGCCTCGGCCCGGGCCCCATGGGTGAGCAGGGCCGTACCGGTCGTGTTCGCAGTTGTCATCGCGTATCAGTCTCCCAGACCCGCCCGGCGCCCCCGGCGGACCCCTCGTCGACGCGGCGGCAGAACCTCTGGAGACGCGTAGATCCACCGCAAGGTTCCCCCTGTCCACCGAACGGATGACCCCGGGATGAGCACCCGGGAGGAACCTGCGCGACCAGAGATGACCAAGAGCTGCGGCAGTGCACGGCTGGTCGCGCACGCAGTTGATCGAGCGGAGCCTCGCACCCCCCAGGGACTGCCCGGCTGACGACGGATGCGTACCCGGCCCATCGGCCCGGCTCAGGCCCCGGCCGACGTCCGTACGGTCCGCCACGCCGCGGGCAGTGCGGCGGCGACGTCCAGCGCGGTGGCCGGGGCGCCGCCGGCGGCGGCCTCGCGACCTGCGAGACCGTGCAGGTAGGCGGCGGCCGAGGCGGCGTCGAGCGGACCGAGCCCGGCAGCGAGCAGGGAACCCGCCAGCCCGGAGAGGACGTCGCCGCTGCCCGCCGTGGCCAGCCAAGGGGTGCCGGTCGGGTTGACCCGTACCTCCCCGTCGGGCGTGGCGATCACCGTCGTGGAGCCCTTGAGCAGCACCGTCGCCCCGTACGCCCCGGCCAGCCGCCGCACGGTGGCAAGCCGGGCAGCGGCCAACTCCTCGGCCGCAGGTGGTGCACCCCCGCCCCGCACACCGGACACCTCCGCCCCCACGGACGTCACCGGGTCACCGTCCCCGCCCGCGCGCGCCAGCAGGCGGGCGGCTTCGCCCGTGTGCGGGGTGAGCAGGGTGGGTGCGGTGCGACCGGCCAGGGCGGTGGGGCCCAGGCGGGCGAGTTCGGTGAGGCCGTCGGCGTCCACCAGGACCGGGACCTGGCTCGCCAGTGCCTCCTCCAGCGCCCGTGCGGCCCCGTCGCCGGAACCCGGTCCGACCACCCATGCCTGCACCCGCCCGGCCCCGGCGGGGCCGCCCTCGGTGACCAGTGTCTCCGGGAAGCGCCGGACGACCTCCTCGGCCGCCGTGCCCACGTACCGCACCGCGCCCGCGCCGCCCCGCAGCGCACCCGCCACCGCCAGCAGCGCAGCCCCGGGGTACCGCGCCGACCCAGCCGCGACTCCGACGACCCCGCGCCGGTACTTGTCGCTCTCCGCCGACGGCACCGGCAGCAGCGCGGCCAGATCGCGGTGCTGAAGCGCCGTCACGGCGGGGCTTGGCGGTGTCAGCCCGATGTCCACCAGCTGCAGCGCGCCCGCGTACGAAGCGCCGGGGTCGATCAGCAGCCCCGGCTTGTAGGTGCCGAAGCACACCGTCACATCCGCCCGCAGCGCGGCCCCCGGCACTTCGCCGCTGTCCGGGTCCACCCCGCTCGGTACGTCCACGGCGACGAGCACGCCGCGCCGCTCGGCGCTCACGTACGGCTGTGCCTCGGGCCGCAGCCCGCCCCGGCCGCCGATGCCGACGATCCCGTCGAGTACCAGGTCGGCTCGCCCGAACTCCGCCCGATCGGCCGTCACCCGGCCGCCGGCCGCCCGCAGCGCGGCGAGGGCGTCCGCGTGCGCCCGCTCCGGCCTGAGCAGGATCGCGCTCACCGCCGCGCCGCGCCGGGCCAGCCGGGCCCCCGCATAGAGGGCGTCGCCGCCGTTGTCGCCGCTGCCCGCGAGCACCACGACGCGGCTGCCGTACACCCGTCCGAGGAGCCGGGCACAGGTTGCGGCCAGTCCGGCAGCGGCACGTTGCATCAGGGCGCCCTCCGGAAGGCGGGCCATCAGTTCGGCCTCCGCTGCCCGTACTTGCTCGACCGTATGTGCCTGGCGCACGACGCCCTCCCCGGGCTCAGCCTTCAGCGATCACTACCGCCGACGCTACGCCCGCGTCGTGGCTGAGCGATACGTGCCACGAGGTCACACCCAGCTCGGCCGCCCGTGCCGCGACCGTGCCGCTGACCCGCAGCACCGGGCGCCCGGAGTCCTCGGTGTGCACCTCGGCGTCCGTCCAGCACAGTCCGCGCGGCGCGCCCAGCGCCTTGGCCAGCGCCTCCTTCGCCGCGAACCGTGCGGCCAGGGAGGCCGCCCCGCGCCGCTGCCCGGACGGCAGCAGCAGCTCCGCCTCGGTGAACAGCCGCTCCACCATGCCGGGTGTACGCGCCAACGACGCCTCGAACCGACCGATCTCCGCGATGTCGATACCGACCCCGATGATCACCCTGCGACTCCTTGCCTCGATTATTCGGATCACTGACATAGAAGCCGACGCCTGGGAAAGGATGGCTACCAGCGGTTCAGGGGTGCCGCACCAAGCGCATCCCCGTCGAGTGAGGAAAGTACCGATGTCAAAGCTCAAGGGTCAGGTCAAGTGGTTCAACGAGTCCAAGGGGTTCGGCTTCATCACCCCCGCTGACGGCAGCAAGGACGTCTTCGTCCACTTCAGCGCGATCCAGGGCAACGGCTTCAAGACCCTTGCGGAAGGCCAGAACGTGGAGTTCGAGATCCAGGACGGCCAGAAGGGCCCGTCAGCCGTCAACGTGACCGCAATCTAGCCGGTGTGCGAAAGGCCCGCCCCTCCCGGACAGCCGGGAAGGGCGGGCCCTCTGTGGCACCTGTCGCTCGGCTACTCGACCGTCACGGACTTGGCCAGGTTGCGCGGCTGGTCGACCTCGTGGCCCTTGGCGGTGGCCAGCTCGCAGGCGAAGACCTGGAGCGGAACGGTGGACACCAGCGGCTGGAGCAGGGTCGGGGTGGCCGGGATGCGGATCAGGTGGTCGGCGTACGGGACGACGGCCTCGTCGCCCTCCTCGGCGATCACGATCGTGCGGGCGCCACGGGCCCGGATCTCCTGGATGTTGGAGACGATCTTGTCGTGCAGGATCGAGCGCCCGCGCGGGGACGGCACCACCACGACGACCGGCAGCCCCTCCTCGATCAGCGCGATCGGGCCGTGCTTGAGCTCGCCCGCCGCGAAGCCCTCGGCGTGCATGTACGCCAGCTCCTTGAGCTTGAGCGCACCCTCCAGGGCGACCGGGAAGCCGACGTGGCGGCCGAGGAAGAGCACCGACTTGGCGTCGGCCAGCGAGCGGGCCAGCTCGCGCACCGGCTCCATGGTCTCCAGGACCTGCTCGACCTGCTTCGGCGCGTCGCCGAGCTCGCGGATGATGTCGAAGATCTCGTCGCCCCACTTGGTGCCGCGCACCTGGCCGAGGTAGAGCGCGACCAGGTAGCAGGCCACCAGCTGGGTCAGGAACGCCTTGGTGGACGCGACCGCGACCTCGGGACCGGCGTGCGTGTACAGCACGGCGTCCGACTCACGCGGGATGGTCGAGCCGTTGGTGTTGCAGATCGCCAGCACCTTGGCACCCTGCTCGCGCGCGTGGCGCAGCGCCATCAGGGTGTCCATGGTCTCGCCGGACTGGGAGATGGCGATGACCAGGGTCCGGTCGTTCATGATCGGGTCGCGGTAGCGGAACTCCGAGGCGACCTCGACCTCGCACGGGATACGGGTCCAGTGCTCGATCGCGTACTTGGCGATCATGCCCGCGTGGAACGCCGTCCCACAGGCCACGATGACGACCTTGTCGACCTCGCGCAGCACCGAGTCCGGGATGCGCAGCTCGTCCAGGGTCAGCCGGCCGTCGGTGCCGATCCGGCCGAGCAGGGTGTCGGCGACGGCCTTCGGCTGCTCGGCGATCTCCTTGAGCATGAAGTAGTCGTAGCCGCCCTTCTCGGCGGCGGAGGCGTCCCAGTCCACGTGGTACTCGCGGACCTCGGCCGGGGTGCCGTCGAAGTTGGTGACCGTCACACCTTCGCGGCGCAGCTCGACGACCTGGTCCTGGCCCAGCTCGATCGCCTCGCGGGTGTGCGCGATGAAGGCGGCGACGTCGGAGGCGAGGAAGTTCTCGCCCTCGCCGCGGCCGACGACCAGCGGGGAGTTGCGACGGGCGCCGACCACCACGTCCGGGGCGTCCGCGTGTACCGCCACCAGGGTGAACGCGCCGTCCAGCTGGCAGCAGACGGCCCGCATGGCCTCGGCCAGGTCACCGTCGTACGCCTCGGCCAGCAGGTGGGCGACCACCTCGGTGTCGGTCTCCGAGCGCAGGGTGTGACCCCGCTCGGCGATCGCGGCACGCAGCTGGGCGAAGTTCTCGATGATGCCGTTGTGGACGACGGCGACCTTCTGGAGGTCGTCCAGGTGAGGGTGGGCATTGGCGTCGGTCGGGCCGCCGTGGGTGGCCCAACGGGTGTGGCCGATGCCGGTGGTGCCGCCGGGCAGCGGCGTCTGGGCAAGGGACTTCTCAAGGTTGGCGAGCTTTCCGGCCCGCTTGTCGGTGGCGAGGCTCCACTGCCCGTCGGCGCCCCGGGTCTGCACGGCCACACCGGCGGAGTCGTACCCCCGGTACTCCAGGCGCTGCAGTCCTGCGATCACTACGTCGAGGGCCGTCTGGGACCCCACATATCCAACAATTCCGCACATGTGAGCCAGCATAAGCGCGGCGGCGTTCGCCCTATAAACGCCGGTGGGCCAAGGCCCGTGACCGACACCACACCACCCAGGTGGTCCGCGACGGCCCACAATGGAGCATGTGCTGACCGAACTCTGTACGAGGGGCGCCCCCGCCACGCCCACCCCCTCCCCGTACGTGGATCTGGACCGGGCCGAGTGGAGCGCCCTGCGCGAGCGCACGCCGATGCCGCTGACCGCCGAGGAGGTGGAGCGACTCCGTGGCCTGGGCACCGCACTGGACCTGGACGAGGTCAGAGACGTCTATCTGCCGCTGTCCCGGCTGCTGAACCTCTACATCCACGCCACGCACGAACTGCGCGGCACCCTGGGCACGTTCCTGGACACGCCGGACACCGAGCGCACCCGCACCCCGTTCGTGATCGGGGTGGCGGGATCGGTCGCGGTCGGCAAGTCCACCACCGCCCGCCTGCTTCAGGCCCTGCTCGCCCGCTGGCCCGAGCACCCCCGGGTCGAGCTGGTCACCACCGACGGTTTCCTGCTCCCCAACGCCGAGCTGCGCCGCCGCGGCCTGATGGCCCGCAAGGGCTTCCCCGAGTCCTACGACCGCCGGGCGCTGATGCGCTTCGTGGCGGACGTGAAGGCGGGCAAGGAGCGGGTCTCCGCGCCGGTCTACTCGCACCTGGTGTACGACATCGTGCCTGACCAGCGGCTCACCGTGGAGCGCCCCGACATCCTGATCGTCGAGGGCCTGAACGTACTGCAGCCCGCCCTGCCGGGCACCGACGGCCGCACCCGCCTGGCGGTGGCCGACTACTTCGACTTCTCGATCTACGTGGACGCCCGCACCGACGACATCGAGAGCTGGTACCTCGACCGGTTCAGGAAGCTGCGGAACACGGCCTTCCAGGATCCCAACTCCTACTTCCGCCGCTTCACCGAGGTGCCGGAGGAGGAGGCGATGGAGTACGGCCGCCAGGTCTGGCGCACCATCAACAAGCCGAACCTGCTGGAGAACGTGCTGCCGACCCGCGGCCGGGCGACCCTGGTCCTGCAGAAGGGCGCGGACCACAAGGTCCGTCGCGCACTGCTGCGCAAACTCTGACGCGCGCTCACCCCGACGGGCATTCAACAGCCCCTTGCCCGCCGGGCAAGGGGCTGTTGACGTGGGCTCAGCCCAGGTGGGTGCGCACGGCCTCGGCCAGCTTCTCGCCGACGGCCTTGGCCTGCTCCGGGTCGGCCGCCTCGACCATGACCCGGACCAGCGGCTCGGTGCCCGAGGGGCGGAGCAGGACGCGGCCGGTGTCGCCCAGCTCGGCCTCCGCCTCCTTGACCGCCTGGGTGAGCTCCTCGGAGGTGGTCACCCGGCTCTTGTCCACGCCCTTGACGTTGATCAGGACCTGCGGCAGGCGGGTCATCACGGCGGCCAGGTCGGCCAGCGGCCGCTTGGTGGCGGCCAGTCGGGCGCCCAGCATCAGACCGGTCAGGGTGCCGTCGCCGGTGGTGGCGTGGTCCAGCAGGATGACGTGCCCGGACTGCTCGCCGCCCAGCGCGTAGCCCTCCTGCTTCATCGCCTCCAGCACGTACCGGTCGCCGACGGCGGTCTCCACCAGCTCGATGCCCTCACGCTGCATCGCCAGCTTGAAGCCCAGGTTGGACATCACGGTGGCGACGGCGGTGTTGCGGCGCAGCGTGCCGGCCTCCTTCATGGCGACGGCGAGGATGGCGATGATCTGGTCGCCGTCCACCTCGTCGCCCTCGGCGTCGGCGGCCAGGCAGCGGTCGGCGTCGCCGTCCAGGGCGATACCGAGGTCGGCCTGGTGCTCCTTCATCGCGACGCGCAGCTTGTCCAGGTGGGTGGAGCCGACGCCGTCGTTGATGTTGAGCCCGGTCGGCTCGGTACCCAGGGTGTGCACGACCTCGGCGCCCGCGCGGGCGAAGGCCTCGGGGGCGACCCGGGCGGCGGCGCCGTGGGCGCCGTCGATGACGACCTTGATGCCGTCCAGGCGGTTGGGCAGCACCCCGATCAGGTGGGCGACGTAGCGGTCGAAGCCCTCGGTGTACTGGCGGACCCGGCCGACGGCGGCACCGGTGGGGCGCTTCCAGTTCTCGTCCCCGACGCCGTAGCGGGTGTAGTGCGCCTCGATGGCGTCCTCGATGGCGTCGTCGAGCTTGTGGCCGCCGCGCGCAAGGAACTTGATGCCGTTGTCCGGCATCGCGTTGTGGCTGGCGGAGAGCATCACACCGAAGTCGGCGCCGAGCGCACCGGTGAGGTACGCCACGGCGGGCGTCGGCAGCACGCCGACCCTCAGCACGTCCACGCCGGCACTCGCCAGACCGGCGATCACCGCGGCCTCCAGGAACTCCCCGGACGCGCGCGGATCACGGCCCACCACCGCGACCGGGCGATGGCCGTCGAAAGCCCCCGCATCGCCGAGAACGTGCGCGGCGGCCACCGACAGGCCGAGCGCCAGTTCGGCGGTCAGGCCCTCATTGGCCACACCGCGCACACCATCCGTACCGAAGAGTCGTCCCACGTTCCTGGTCCTCCGTCGCCAAAGTCACTGGCCAATTTCTCGCGGTTCCCCTGCCTCCGCACCGGCGTGAAGGGGAGAAAAGCACGACGCCCCGGAGCACACGGGGTGCTCCGGGGCGTACGACTGCACCCAAGGGTGCGAACCATCGCAGATGGTACGCCCCCCGGCGGAGGTGCTTAGCGCTTGCTGTACTGCGGCGCCTTGCGGGCCTTCTTCAGACCGGCCTTCTTGCGCTCGACGGCGCGGGCGTCACGGGTCAGGAAGCCGGCCTTCTTGAGGGCGCCGCGGTTGTTGTCCACGTCGGCCTCGTTCAGCGCACGGGCAACGCCGAGGCGCAGCGCGTAGGCCTGACCGGAGACGCCGCCACCCGAGATGCGGGCGACGACGTCGTAACGGCCGTCAAGCTCAAGCAGCTTGAAGGGCTCGTTGACGGTCTGCTGGTGCACCTTGTTGGGGAAGTAGTTCTCCAGGGTGCGGCCGTTGATCTTCCACTGGCCGGTGCCCGGGACGATGCGCACGCGGGCGATCGCCTCCTTGCGGCGGCCGAGGCCGGCGCCCGGGGTGGCCTCGCCGAAGCGGCCGGCCAGCGACTCAGAGGTGTACTCGGTCTCGGAGGTGTATTCCTCGACGGTCTCGTCGAAGTCGACCTCGAGGGTGTTCTCGATGGCAGTCTCGGCCACGGTGTTCCTCAGCTCCTGCTAAAAATCAGTGATGGGGTGGGGTGGCCGGAATTACTGCGCGACCTGGGTGATCTCGAACGGCACCGGCTGCTGGGCAGCGTGCGGGTGCTGGTCGCCCGAGTAGACCTTGAGCTTCGAGAGCATCTGACGGCCCAGGCTGTTCTTGGGGATCATGCCCTTGATGGCCTTCTCGACGGCCTTCTCCGGGTTCTTGTCCAGGAGGTCGTCGTAGCGGACCGAGCGGAGACCGCCCGGGAAACCGCTGTGGCGGTAGGCCAGCTTCTGGGTCTTCTTGTTACCCGAGAGGTGCACCTTGTCCGCGTTGATGATGATGACGAAGTCACCAGTGTCAACGTGCGGCGCGTAGATCGCCTTGTGCTTGCCCCGGAGGAGGTTGGCGGCCTGGGAGGCCAGGCGGCCGAGCACGACGTCGGTCGCGTCGATGACGTGCCACTGACGCTGGACGTCGCCGGGCTTGGGGCTGTACGTACGCACGGTCGTAGCCTTCGCTTTTCAGTGAGTGAGTCCTGACAGGAGCACCTGGACGAAGAGATCAGCCTGGACCCACTTGGACGCAATTCAAGGGGGGCCGCTGGTCATCGGCCTGGTATCTCCGGCGTACCGACCTCTCACGTGAGATGGAGCGAGCCAATACGCACAACAAGCGCCCAGCCTACCGGGCGGGCCCGTACGGGTCAAAAACAGTCATCGCTCGCGCTCCACACGAGTCTCGTCCCACACCGGTTCGGGCGATTCGTACACCTTGCCGTCCGAGCCGAAGACCAGGAAACGGTCGAAGGTCCTGGCGAACCAGCGGTCGTGGGTGACGCACACGACCGTGCCGTCGAAGGCCTCCAGGCCCTCCTGCAGGGCCTCGGCGCTCTCCAGGTCCAGGTTGTCGGTGGGTTCGTCCAGCAGCAGGGCCGTCACACCGGACAGCTCCAGCTTGAGGATCATCAGCCTGGCCTGCTGGCCGCCGGAGAGCGACTCGAAGCGCTGCTCCTCCTGGCGGTCCAGCTCGTAGCGGCGCAGCACGCCCATCGCGGCCTTGCGGTCGAGCGCGTGCTCCTCCTCGATGATCGAACGGACGGTACGGCCGAAGAGCTCGGGGTGGGCGTGGGTCTGCCGGAAGTGACCGGGCACCACGCGGGCGCCGAGCTTCCAGGTGCCGGTGTGCGCGACGGTCTCGTCCCCGGCCAGCATCCGCAGGAAGTGCGACTTGCCGGAGCCGTTGGAACCCAGCACCGCGACCCGCTCGCCGTAGTAGATCTCCAGGTCGAACGGCCGCATCAGGCCGGTGAGTTCGAGCTTCTCCAGGGTGAGGGCCCGCACGCCGGTACGGCCGCCCTTGAGCCGCATGCTGATCTTCTGCTCACGCGGCGGGGCCTCGGGGCGGCCGGCCTGCTCGAACTTCTTGAGCCTGGTCTGCGCGGCGGAGTACCGGGAGGCCATGTCATGGCTGACCGAGGCCGCCTGGCGCAGGTTGACCACCAGCTTCTTGAGCTTGGCGTGCTCCTCGTCCCAGCGGCGGCCGAGCTCCTCGAAGCGCTCGAAGCGCTCCTTGCGGGCCTGGTGGAAGGAGTCGAAGCCGGAGCCGTGCACCCAGACGCTGCTGCCGGCCGCACCGGACTCGACGCTGACGATCTTGTCGGCGGTGCGGGAGAGCAGCTCACGGTCGTGCGAGATGAACAGGACCGTCTTGGAGGTGGCCCGGATCGCCTCCTCCAGCCAGCGCTTGCCCGGGACGTCCAGGTAGTTGTCCGGCTCGTCCAGCAGCAGCACCTCCTCGGGGCCGCGCAGCAGCGCCTCCAGGACGAGCCGCTTCTGCTCACCGCCGGAGAGGGTGTTCAGGCCGCGCCACTGGGCCTTGTCGAAGGGCATGCCGAGGGCCGCCATGGTGCAGACGTCCCAGTCGGTCTCGTAGTCGTAGCCGCCGGCGTCCGCCCAGTCGGCGAGGGCCTGGGCGTACTGCATCTGCGTCTTCTCGTCCTCCTGCGCCATCATCGCCAGCTCGGCGGCGTCCACGGCGCGGGCGGCGACGGCGATCCGGGCGGGGGCGACCGACACCAGCAGGTCGCGTACGGAGGCGTCCGGCGGCAGTGCGCCGGGAGTCTCCCGCTGGTCCTCGCGTCCCGTGGTGCCGACGAACTGGCGCATCACGCCCAGGCCGCCGCTGACCGTCACCGTGCCGCCGTGCGGCTGGACATCCCCGGCGATCATGCGCAGCAGGGTGGTCTTACCGGCACCGTTGGCGCCGACCAGGGCGACATTGGCGCCCTCCCCCACCCGGAAGGACGCGTCGTCGAACAGCACCCGCCCGTCCGGCAGGTAGTACTCAAGGTGCGAAATCTCGACGTGTCCCATAGGTCGGATTTTGCTACGGCCCACCTCCCCGGCCCAAACGGATTTCGGTACCGATTCGGTATGCGGACCAGGCCAGGACCAGGTCATGCCCTAAAATTCGCGCTTATGAGCGATGGGTCGGCAACCACACCTGGACCGGGCGAGCAGTCGGGCGAGCAGCAGCCGCAGAACCCCGCGGCGGTCCCGCCGCAGGCGGCACCGCCAGCCGCACAGTTCCCCTCCCATGCCCAGCCGCAGGCCCCTGCCCCGGGCCAGCAGCCGATACAGCCGCAGCCCGGCTTCCCGGCCGCGTCCGTGCCGCCGGCCTCCGGCTACGGCTACCCCCCGGCCCAGCCCACCTACGGCTACCCGCCCGCCCAGGGCGGTGGCTACGGCTACCCGCCGCCGCAGGGCGGGTACGGCTATCCGCCCCTCGCACAGGCGGGCGAGCCCGACTGGATGGAGCTGGCCGAGCAGAACGAGGCGGCCAACCGCCGCCGCAAGCGCCTGCTGATGATCAGCGGCGGTGTGCTGGCGGTCGCCGCCGTGGTCGGGATCGTGGCCACCACGCTGGTGCTCTCCGGCAAGAAGGACGGCACCTCCCAGGCCTCCGTGACCGGCAGCCCGAGCGCCGCTCCCACCGACGGCGGCGACGACGGCGACAACGGCACTCCGGCCCCCGCGCCGACCTCGCCCGAGGGCTTCATCAGCCGGGTCAAGACCGACACAGTCCCGCTGAACGTGAAGAGTCTCTTCGCCGACGACAAGATCACTACCAACGGCCACCAGTACAGCCTCGCCGCGACGGATGTCACCAACCTCAAGGACTGCTCGGGCGCGGCCGACGCCGACCTGGCCAAGGTCCTGAACAGCAACGGCTGCCTGCACGTCTTCCGGGCCACCTACGTCAACGGCCCGGTCGCCGTGACGCTGGCCATCGTGGACTTCCCCAACAGCGGCAACGCCGTCAAGACGGTCTCCGCCGCGTCCTCGATGACCGTCAAGGCGCTGGCCGACGGGAACGCACCGAAGTTCTGCCAGGGCGACACCGCCTGCCGCACCAGCCGGGACTCCCTGGGCCGCTACCTCATGGTCGCTCTCGCGGGCCGGTCCGACGGCAAGCCGGCCACGGCCGCCGACAAGGCCATCCCGGTGGCCGCCCGCGACCTGGTCGGCTACGCCAACACCATCCTGACGGCCCGCGGCAAGGCCGCCATGGACGCCGCCAGGACCGCCCCCGCAGGCTCACCCGCCCCGAGCTCCTCCCCCACCGGCTGACGCAGCGCCACAGGCAACCCGATCAGCCACGCACGGACCACCAGGGGCATGGCTGATCGGGTGCCTGCTCACATGCCGAGCGGCTGCCCCGGGAGGGTGCGCATCCGCCGGGACGCCCGGTTGCGCTCGGCGAGCTGGTCGTCGGCGGGGTAGCCGACCTCCTCCAGCGTCAGCCCGTACGGTCGCACCACGTTGACCGCACTGTTGCGCACCCGGCCCGCCAGCACCTCGCCGGGGAACTCCACCGGCCGATGTCCGTCCCCGACCAGCAGCATCGCGCCGACCAGCGAGCGCACCATGTTGTGGCAGAAGGCGTCCGCCCGGACGGTGGCCACCGCCAGCGTCCCCTCCTGGGCCGCGTAGGCGTCCACCGGCACGCGGTCCCAGTGCAGTTCGAGCAGGGTGCGGATGGTGGTCGCGCCTTCGCGCTTCTTGCAGTACGCGGCGAAATCGTGCTCGCCGAGCAGCAGCCCGGCCGCCTCGTTCATCTTCTCGACGTCCAGCGGGCGGTCGTGCCAGAGCACATGGCCGCGCAGCAGCGGGTCCACCCCGCCGGGGTGGTCGGCGACCCGGTAGGCGTACCGACGCCAGATCGCGGCGAACCGGGCGTCGAAACCGTACGGAGCCTCGCTCACCCGGTAGATCCGGATGTCGGCGGGCAGCCGCCCGGCCAGCCTGCGGAGCAGCTTCTCCCCGTGCTCGACCCACAGCTCGACCGGCAGGTCCACGTGGGCGACCTGGCCGCGCGCGTGCACCCCGGCGTCGGTCCGCCCGGCCACGGTCAGCGCGTACGGCTCCGGACTCCGGGTGACGATCTGCAGCGCGCTCTCGATCTCCTCCTGCACGGTGCGGCGGCCCCGCTGCCGTGCCCAGCCGGAGAACTCGGCGCCCTGGTACGCCAGGTCGAACCTGATCCGTCTGAACCCCTCCGAGGGGCCGTCCTGCTGCGGCGGCGTCTGCTCGCAATCCTTCAGCACTGCTTCTCCACACGATAAGGAACGGGCCCGCTCCCCCATCGCTGGGAGAGCGGGCCCGTCACACACCTAAAGGTGTCAGGCGTTCTCGACCTCGGTGGTCTCGACCGCGGCGGCCTCGTCGGCCTCCTTGACGGCGCGCTTGGTGGCACCCTCGGCCTCGCCGACAGCGGTCTGCGCGACGGTCAGCGCCTCGACCAGCTCGATCACGGCCATCGGGGCGTTGTCGCCACGACGGGGACCGATCTTGGTGATACGGGTGTAACCACCCGGGCGGTTCTCGTAGCGCGGCGCGATCTCGGTGAAGAGGGTGTGCAGCACCGCGACGTCGGTGATGGTCTTGCGGACCAGGCGACGGTTGTGGATGTCGCCCTTCTTCGCCTTGGTGATCAGCTTCTCCGCCAGCGGGCGCATCCGACGGGCCTTGGCCTCGGTCGTGGTGATGCGGCCGTACTGGAACAGCTCCCGGCACAGACCGGCGAGCAGCAGCGGCTCGTGGTGCGGGCCGCCGCCGAGGCGGGCACCCTTGGTGGGACGCGGCATGGGATTTCTCCTTGAATCTCCGACTGCGGCCGTATCAGGTACCGCAGCGGGCGTACGAGCACTGTGCCCGCACGACTTGCATGGAACGGGGGCGACTCACGGGGAGTCGCCCCCATCACAAATCCTTAGTACTGCTCGGTCTCCGCGTAACCCTGGTCGTCCAGGTCGTCGGCGCCGAAGGCGTCGGCGGCAGCGGTCGGGTCGAATCCGGGCGGGCTGTCCTTGAGGGCCAGGCCCATGCCGGCCAGCTTCGCCTTGACCTCGTCGATCGACTTCGCACCGAAGTTGCGGATGTCGAGCAGGTCGGCCTCGGAGCGGGCAACGAGCTCACCCACGGTGTGGATGCCCTCGCGCTTGAGGCAGTTGTACGACCGAACGGTGAGCTCCAGCTCCTCGATCGGCAGCGCCAGGTCGGCGGCCAGGGCGGCGTCCGTCGGGGACGGGCCCATGTCGATGCCCTCGGCGTCGATGTTCAGCTCGCGGGCGAGACCGAACAGCTCGACCAGGGTCTTACCGGCCGAGGCCATGGCGTCACGGGGGCGCATGGCGGGCTTGGTCTCGACGTCGACGATCAGCTTGTCGAAGTCGGTCCGCTGCTCGACACGGGTGGCCTCGACCTTGTAGGTGACCTTCAGCACGGGGCTGTAGATCGAGTCGACCGGGATGCGGCCGATCTCCTGGCCGGAAGCCTTGTTCTGCACGGCGGAGACGTAGCCGCGACCGCGCTCGACGGTCAGCTCCATCTCCAGCTTGCCCTTGCCGTTCAGCGTGGCGAGGACCAGCTCGGGGTTGTGCACCTCGACACCGGCCGGCGGCGCGATGTCGGCGGCGGTGACCACACCCGGGCCCTGCTTGCGCAGGTACATCACGACCGGCTCGTCGTGCTCCGAGGAGACGACCAGCTGCTTGATGTTCAGGATGAGGTCGGTGACGTCCTCCTTGACGCCCGGCACGGTGGTGAACTCGTGCAGGACACCGTCGATCCGGATGCTGGTGACAGCAGCGCCGGGGATCGAGGAGAGGAGCGTACGGCGGAGCGAGTTGCCGAGGGTGTAGCCGAAGCCCGGCTCCAACGGCTCGATCACGAACCGCGAGCGGAATTCGTCGACGACCTCTTCGGTCAGCGAGGGACGCTGAGCGATCAGCATGAGGGGTATTCCTCCAGTTGTCTTCGGCACCCACTATTTGATGCCGACAGGACCAAGCGTACGGGGTCCTGCACGCGGTACCGAATCAACCGAGCAGGACCCCGTACGAGGTTTCAAGCAGACTGCGTGCCCGAAGGCACCGCGTCAGACGCGGCGGCGCTTCGGCGGACGGCAGCCGTTGTGCGGGGTGGGGGTGACGTCCTGGATGGAGCCGACCTCCAGGCCGGTGGCCTGGAGCGAACGGATCGCGGTCTCGCGGCCCGAGCCCGGACCCTTGACGAAGACGTCAACCTTGCGCATGCCGTGCTCCTGCGCGCGACGGGCAGCGGCCTCGGCGGCCATCTGCGCGGCGAACGGGGTGGACTTGCGCGAGCCCTTGAAGCCGACGTGACCGGCGGAGGCCCAGGAGATCACGTTGCCCGCAGGGTCGGTGATCGAAACGATGGTGTTGTTGAACGTGCTCTTGATGTGCGCGTGGCCGTGAGCGACGTTCTTCTTTTCCTTGCGGCGGATCTTCTTCGCGCCGGCAGCCTGACGACCCTTGGGGGGCATAAGTCTGTTCTCCTACTGAGGTGGTCGGTCCGCTAACCCGCGGGCCGGAGGGATGTCCGGTTAACGGGCGGACTACTTCTTGCCCGGCTTCTTCTTGCCGGCAATCGCGCGACGCGGGCCCTTGCGGGTACGCGCGTTGGTGTGGGTGCGCTGACCGCGGACCGGCAGGCCACGGCGGTGACGCAGACCCTCGTAGCAACCGATCTCGACCTTGCGGCGGATGTCGGCGGCCACTGCACGGCGGAGGTCACCCTCGACCTCGAAGTTCGCGTCGATGAACTTCTGCAGCTTGACGAGGTCGTCCTCGGTGATGTCGCGGACGCGGACGTCCGGGTTCACACCGGTCTCGGCCAGCGTCTGCTGGGCGCGGGTACGGCCGATGCCGTAGACGTAGGTGAGGGCGATCTCGATCCGCTTTTCACGGGGGAGATCAACGCCGGCGAGGCGTGCCATTCATGGCTCCTGTGTTTCTTCAGAGGTCTGACGTGCCGCCTACTCCGATACCTCTCGGTATGGGAGCCCCGGCCTCTGACCGGGGGTGGCAGTCCAGCCTCTCGGCTGGATCGGACGGCCCGCTTATGACGTTTTCGCGTCGCGCGAAGTACTACGAGAAATGCTGGGGCGAGATCAGCCCTGGCGCTGCTTGTGGCGCAGGTTGTCGCAGATCACCATGACCCGACCGTGGCGGCGGATCACCTTGCACTTGTCGCAGATCTTCTTGACGCTCGGCTTGACCTTCATGGTTCAGGTTCTCCGGGTCTAGATCTGACAGTTGCTTACTTGTACCGGTAGACGATCCGGCCGCGAGTCAGGTCGTAAGGGCTGAGCTCTACAACGACCCGGTCGTCCGGGAGGATGCGGATGTAGTGCATACGCATTTTGCCGCTGATGTGCGCGAGGACCTTGTGACCGTTCTGCAGCTCGACCTTGAACATGGCGTTCGGAAGAGACTCGATCACGGTGCCCTCGATCTCAATGGCGCCTTGCTTCTTTGCCATGAACTGCGAGATCCACCTTCCGGGGCCGGCTACCGCATGCGGCACGCTCGTGCGAGCCTGGGTCCACCCCACCCCTGTCAAGGCTGGTTCCGCCGCAAAGGACGGGCCCTGTGGGAAGAGGGCGTGCCGAAGCACGCTACGAGTGAGCCGACGCACCATCGTAAACCAAGCACCGCACCAAGACGAAATCAGCGCTGCGGGGCGTAGGCCAGCGGCTCGACATGCGCGGTGCAGGCCGAGCAGCGGCGGGCGGCCTCGGGGATCTCGGTCAGGCACTCGGGGCAGGGGCGCTTGGCCACCTTGGGCTTCTTGGGCAGGTACCGGGCGGTCGCCTTGGTGATCGGGAGCACCACGCAGAAGTACAGCACCGCCGCGGTCATGAAGAAGGCGATCAGCACGTTGAGGAACTGACCGTACGGGAAGGTGACCCCCGCCACGCTGAACTTGTAGCTGCTGAAGTCCCCGGCCGCGCCGACCACCACACCCACCAGCGGGGTGAGGAAGGCCGAGACGAAGCCGGTCACCACCGCGGTGAAGGCCGCACCGATGACGACACCGACCGCCATGTCGATCACGTTGCCGCGCATCATGAAGTCGCGGAAGCCCTTGAGCACTGCTGTCCCCTTTGTCCTGAGGTCCTGGCCGAGCCTGGGAGCTTAGCAGCACCAAAATAGGACAAAGGGCCTGGCGACAGAAGGCCGCCAGGCCCTGAAACAGCGTTACTCCGACGGACGATCAGGCCAGAGGGTCCGGAGCTGCGGTGATACCCAGCTTCGCCAGCGCGGCCTTGCCGCCGTCGAAGGCGGTGAGCACCAGCGGGCCCTGCTCGGTGACGGCCACCGAGTGCTCCCAGTGCGCGGCCCAGGTGCCGTCGTTGGTGACGACCGTCCAGTCGTCCTCGAGCACCGCGGTGTGCGGGGTGCCGAGCGAGACCATCGGCTCGATCGCCAGCACGGTGCCCGGGATCAGCTTCACGCCCTTGCCGCGGCGGCCCTCGACGTAGTTCAGCACGTGGGGCTCCATGTGCATCGAGGTGCCGATGCCGTGGCCGCCGTATCCCTCGGTGATGCCCCACTTGCCCTTGGGCGGCAGCGGCTGGCGGCGGATGAAGCCCTCGATCGCCTTGGAGACGTCGACCAGGCGGTTGCCCTTCTTCATCTGGGCGATACCCGCCCACATCGAGCCCTCGGTGACGTCGCTGAGCATCGCGACCTCCGGCCGGACCTCGCCGACCGGGACGGAGATGGCGGCGTCGCCGTGCCAGCCGTCCACGATCGCGCCGCAGTCGATCGAGATCAGGTCGCCCTCCTGAAGCACCCGGTCACCCGGGATGCCGTGCACCACCTCGTTGTTGACCGAGGCGCAGATCACACCCGGGAACCACAGACCACCGTGGTCGGCCCGGAAGTTCGAGGTGGCACCGTGGCCGGTGATGACCTTGTCCGCGATGTCATTGAGCTCGCCCGTGGTGATGCCGGGGGCGACCGCCTCCCGGCAGGCCTTGAGCGCCTCGGCGACGACCAGCCCGGCCGCCCGCATCTTCGCGATCTGCTCGGGGGTCTTGATCTCCACCATCTGGTCACGCCTTCCACTGTTGTCGCGCGCCCGGTCCTTGCCGGGCGGCCGTGCTCGTACCACCGTACGACGCCGAGACGGCCGGGAAGCCCCTCCTGGGGGCTTCCCGGCCGTCTCGGACGTCGTCAGGCGTGCTTCTTCTGCTCCAGGGCCGAGACCGCGCGCTCGGTGACCTCGTCGACCTTGCCGAGCGCCGAGATGGTCACCAGCAGGCCCTGGTCCGCGTAGTAGCCGATGATCGGCTCGGTCTTGGAGTGGTACTCCTCCAGGCGGACCCGGACGGCCTCTTCGGTGTCGTCCGAGCGCTGGTAGAGCTCGCCACCGCACTCGTCGCAGACGCCCTCGACGGCCGACGGGTTGTAGACCACGTGGAAGACGTGGGCGCCGTCCTTGCGGCACAGCCGGCGGCCGGCGATCCGCTTGACGACCTCGTCCTCGGGGACCTCCAGGTCGAGCACCCCGTCCAGGGCGATGCCCTGCTCGGTCAGGAACTCGTCCAGTGCCTTGGCCTGGCCCAGGTTGCGCGGGAAGCCGTCCAGCAGGAAACCGCCTCTGGCGTCCGGCTGCAGCATCCGGTCCTTGGCCATGCCGATGGTGACCTCATCCGGTACCAGGCGGCCCGCGTCCATGTACGCCTTCGCCTCGAGCCCCAGCGGGGTGCCCTGGCTGATGTTGGCGCGGAACAGGTCACCGGTGGAGATGTGAGGGATGGACAGGGTCTTGGCGAGCACATGCGCCTGAGTACCCTTCCCGGCCCCGGGAGGTCCGACGAGGACGATACGCATCAGCGGAGGAACCCTTCGTAATTACGCTGCTGGAGCTGGCTCTCGATCTGCTTCACAGTTTCGAGTCCGACGCCGACGACGATGAGCACGCTGGTGCCGCCGAACGGGAAGTTGGTCTGCTGTCCGAAGGCGACCAGGGCGATCATCGGGATCAACGCGATCAGGCCCAGGTAGAGCGCACCCGGCCACGTGATTCGGGTCAGCACGTAGTTAAGGTACTCGGCCGTCGGGCGGCCGGCCCGGATACCCGGGATGAACCCACCATACTTCTTCATGTTGTCGGCAACTTCTTCGGGGTTGAAGGAGATCGCGACGTAGAAGAAGGCGAAGAACACGATCAGCACGAAGTACGTGACCATGTAGATCGGGTGGTCGCCCTTGACGAAGTTGGTGCGGATCCAGGTCGCCCAGCCGGCCTGGCTGTTGGTCAGCTGAACCACCAGGGCCGGAATGTAGAGCAGCGACGAAGCGAAGATGACCGGGATGACACCGGCCTGGTTCACCTTCAACGGGATGTAGGTCGAGGTGCCGCCGAAGGCGCGGCGGCCGATCATCCGCTTCGCGTACTGGACGGGGATCCGGCGCTGGGCCTGCTCGACGAAGATGACCAGGACCACGACGACGACGCCGACCAGGATGACGCTGAAGAACTCGCCCCAGCCGCCGAAGAGCTTGCCCGACGTCTTGATTGCCCACATCGAGCCCGGGAAGCCGGCCGCGATGGAGGTGAAGATCAGGATCGACATGCCGTTGCCGATACCGCGGTCGGTGATCAGCTCACCCAGCCACATGATCACGGTGGTGCCGGCGGTCATCGTGATGACCATGACCGCGATCCGGAAGACCGACTGGTCCGGCACGATCTGGTTGGCCAGCGGGCAGCCGGAGAACAGCGCGCCGCTGGAGGCCGTGGCCACGATGCCGGTGCCCTGGAGCACCGCGAGCGCGATGGTCAGGTACCGGGTGTACTGGGTGATCTTCGCCGTACCGGCCTGCCCCTCCTTCTTCAGCGCCTCAAGCCGCGGAATCACCACGGTGAGGAGCTGGAGGATGATGCTGGCCGTGATGTACGGCATGATGCCGAGCGCGAAGATCGTCAGCTGGAGCAGTGCTCCACCACTGAAGAGGTTGACCAGGCCGAACAGACCGGAAGTCGTCTGCTTGTAGCACTGGTTGACCGCGACGAAGTTGACGCCCGGCACTGGGATGTGTGCGCCCAGCCGGAACAGCACCATGATGCCCAGCGTGAACAGCAGCTTTTTGCGCAGGTCGGGCGTCTGGAACGCCCGCGCGAACGCACTGAGCACGGTGCCTCCTGCGCCTCCCACGCGTCGTCGGCGGGAGGGTCGGTCCTGATGGGGGGAGATTACGAGCCCCGATACGGGCGGCGCAGGCAAATCTCGCGCCAGCGTACAAGGGAACTCCACGGACTCTAACAGTGTGTGGCCACTCGGAAAAAGCGTGTGCCGCCGGTCCCCTTCTTATGGGGTACCAGATGCCCGGATTTGACACACAAAGAGAACGGGCCCGGTACCTCCCTTTCGGGAAGTACCGGGCCCGTAGGTCACCGGTCTCAGATGAGCTCGGTCACGGAGCCACCGGCGGCGGCGATCTTCTCTGCGGCCGAGGCGGAGACGGCGTCGACCGTCACCTGCAGCGCCACGGAGATGTCACCCTGGCCGAGGACCTTGACGAGCTCGTTCTTGCGAACGGCGCCCTTCTCGACCAGATCGGCGATGGTGACCTCGCCACCCTGCGGGTAGAGCTCGGCCAGCTTCTCCAGGTTCACGACCTGGAACTGCTTGTGGGCCGGGTTCTTGAAGCCCTTCAGCTTCGGCAGGCGCATGTGGAGGGGCATCTGGCCACCCTCGAAGCGCTGCGGAACCTGGTAACGGGCCTTGGTGCCCTTGGTACCACGACCTGCGGTCTTACCCTTGGAGCCCTCACCACGACCAACACGGATCTTGGCGGTCTTGGCACCCGGGGCAGGCTTCAGGTTGTGGACCTTCAGCGGAGAGTCCGCCATGTCAGTCAACCTCCTCGACCGTGACGAGGTGACGGACGGTGTGGGCCATCCCGCGGATCTCGGGACGGTCCTCCTTCACGACCACATCGTGCATGCGCTTGAGACCAAGCGAACGCAGGGTGTCACGGTGGTTCTGCTTGCTACCGATGTAGGACTTGGTCTGCGTGATCTTGAGGCGAGCCATCAGGCGCTCACCCCGGCAGCACGCGCCCGCAGCAGAGCGGCGGGAGCCACGTCCTCCAGCGGCAGGCCACGACGGGCGGCGATCTCCTCGGGGCGCACGAGGCCCTTCAGAGCAGCCACGGTGGCGTGCACGATGTTGATCGCGTTGTCCGAGCCGAGCGACTTCGACAGGATGTCGTGAACGCCGGCGCACTCCAGGACGGCACGCACCGGGCCACCGGCGATAACACCGGTACCGGGGGACGCCGGCTTCAGCAGCACGACGCCGGCGGCCTTCTCGCCCTGGATCGGGTGCGGGATGGTGCCCTGGATACGGGGGACCTTGAAGAAGCTCTTCTTGGCCTCCTCAACACCCTTGGCGATGGCGGCCGGAACCTCCTTCGCCTTCCCGTAACCGACACCCACGGTGCCGTCACCGTCGCCCACCACGACCAGCGCGGTGAAGCTGAAACGACGACCACCCTTGACAACCTTGGCGACACGGTTGATCGCGACGACGCGCTCGACGTAAGCGGTCTTCTCGACAACCTGGGCAGCGCCCCGGTCGTCACGCTTACGGTCGCGCCGCTCGCCGCCGGTGCCGCCGCCGGCGCCGCTACCGCGGCGCTGGGGTCCAGCCATTGGAATTACCTCTCTCGTTTACGTCCGTCGACAGAGCCGACGAGCGGCTTAGAAGTCGAGCCCGGCCTCACGGGCCGCGTCCGCCAGGGCGGCGATGCGGCCGGCGTACCGGTTGCCCGCGCGGTCGAAGACGACCGACTCGATGCCGGCGGCCTTGGCGCGCTCGGCGACCAGGCTCCCGACCTTCTTGGCCAGCTCGGTCTTGTCGCCCTCGGTGCCCTTGATGGACACGTCGAGGGTGGACGCCGACGCCAGGGTGTGACCCTTGGCGTCGTCGATGACCTGGGCGACCATGTGACGGTTCGAGCGCGTCACAACGAGACGCGGACGCACCTCGGTGCCGACGACACGCTTGCGAACGCGAATCGCGCGGCGCTTGCGAGCGGTGCTCTTGTAGGCGTTGCCCTTGCCGATCTTGACAGAGACGCTCATCGCTTACTTACCACTCTTTCCGACCTTGCGGCGGATGACCTCGCCCGCGTACTTGACGCCCTTGGCCTTGTACGGGTCGGGCTTACGCAGCTTGCGGATCTTGGCCGAAACCTCGCCGACCAGCTGCTTGTCGATCCCGTCCACGTGGAACTTGGTGGGCGACTCGACCACGAAGGAGATGCCCTCCGGGGCCTCGATCAGGATCGGGTGGCTGTAGCCGAGCTGGAACTCCATGCTGGAGCCCTTCGCTGCGACTCGGTAACCAACACCGCTGATCTCCAGCGACTTGCGGTAGCCCGCGGTCACGCCGGTGATCATGTTCGCCACCAGCGTGCGGCTCAGCCCGTGCAGGGCCTTCGACAGACGCTCGTCGTTCGGGCGAGTGACGACCAGGGTGCCGTTCTCGTCCTTGCCGATCTCGATCGGCGCGGCGACAACGTGGGTGAGAGAGCCCTTCGGGCCCTTCACCGAGACCGCCTGGCCATCGATGGTGACGTCCACGCCGGCGGGAACCGGGATGGGCAGCCGTCCAATGCGCGACATTGCTGTACCTCCGTTTCCCGAATTACCAGACGTAGGCGAGAACTTCTCCGCCTACGCCCTTCTTGGCGGCCTGCTTGTCGGTCAGGAGGCCGGAGGACGTGGAGATGATCGCCACGCCCAGGCCGCCGAGAACCTTCGGCAGGTTGGTGGACTTTGCGTAAACGCGCAGACCCGGCTTGCTGATGCGCTTGATGCCGGCGATGGAGCGCTCACGGTTCGGGCCGAACTTGAGCTCGATGGTCAGCTTCTTGCCGACCTCGCCCTCAGTGGGCTCCTCAACCTTGTAGGAGGAGATGTACCCCTCCTGCTGCAGGATCTCGGCGACGTGCGCCTTGATCTTGCTAGCCGGCATCGCCACGGAGTCGTGGTACGCCGAGTTAGCGTTACGCAGACGCGTGAGCATGTCTGCGATGGGGTCGGTCATGGTCATGGTGGCCTCAGGCCTCTCTCGCCGTGGTTTCTCCGCGCCAGGTCCCCCTCCGCGCACTCGGAAGAGTGCGAAAGGGGCACAAGCGCAGGGGACCTACGACGTAGTAAGACTGGGTGTGCGAGCCCTCATAAGAGAGCCGCGTGCATCCATAGGGAATGCCGCGGCAGGGGGCCCGACCCCACTACCTTACGGGATCCCTGGCGGGAGCCCAAACTCCCCCCGAAGGGGAAGAAGGAGTGGGGCCGGGCACCTCTGCGTCGCTGGATGCCCAGAGCTGGTGGATGTCCCTCTTCTGAATGAAGAGGAGGACTACCAGGAGCTCTTGGTCACGCCCGGCAGCTCGCCGCGGTGGGCCATCTCACGGAGGCACACACGGCACAGGCCGAACTTGCGGTACACCGAGTGCGGACGGCCGCAGCGCTGGCACCGGGTGTACGCCCGGACAGCGAACTTCGGCTTACGCTCGGCCTTTGCGATGAGGGACTTCTTCGCCATTGGCTCACGCCTCCTTGAACGGGAAGCCCAGAGCGCGCAGGAGCGCCCGGCCCTCGTCGTCGGTCTGAGCGGTGGTCACGACGGTGATGTCCATACCGCGCTGACGGTCGACCTTGTCCTGGTCGATCTCGTGGAACATAACCTGCTCGGTCAGACCGAAGGTGTAGTTGCCACGGCCGTCGAACTGCTTGGGGGAGAGACCACGGAAGTCACGGATACGCGGCAGAGCCAGCGACACCAGACGGTCCAGGAACTCCCACATGCGGTCACCACGGAGGGTGACGTGGGTGCCGATCGGCTGGCCCTCGCGCAGCTTGAACTGCGCGATGGACTTGCGAGCCTTGGTCACGGCCGGCTTCTGACCGGTGATCGCGGTCAGGTCGCGGATCGCGCCCTCGATCAGCTTGCTGTCACGGGCAGCCTCGCCGACACCCATGTTGACCACGACCTTGACCAGGCCGGGGATCAGCATGACGTTCTCGTACGAGAACTGCTCCTGCAGCTGGCCCTTGATCTCGGAGTTGTAACGCTCCTTGAGACGGGGGGCCACCTTCTCAACAGTCGTCTCAGACATCAGATGTCCTCACCGGTTCGCTTGGCAACGCGGATCTTGTTGCCCTCGTCGTCGAAGCGGTAACCAACGCGGGTGACGACCTTCTTGCCGTCCTTCTCCACGACCAGCTGGACGTTGGAGACGTGCACGGGAGCCTCGACGGTGACAATGCCACCCTGGGTGCCCGGGCCCGGCTTGGTGTGCTTCTTGACCCGGTTCACACCCTCGACCAGGACCTTGTTCTCAGCCGGCATGGCCTGAATGACCTTGCCCTGCTTGCCCTTGTCCTTGCCGGTGATGACCTGAACCAGGTCACCCTTCTTGATCTTCATGCTGTTCGCCATGGGTTAAAGCACCTCCGGCGCCAGCGAGATGATCTTCATGAACTTCTTGTCGCGCAGCTCGCGGCCCACCGGGCCGAAGATGCGGGTGCCACGGGGGTCACCCTCGGTGTTCTTGAGGACGACAGCGGCGTTCTCGTCGAAGCGGATGTACGAGCCATCCGGGCGACGACGCTCCTTGACGGTGCGAACGACGACGCACTTGACGACGTCGCCCTTCTTCACCGAACCGCCGGGGATCGCGTCCTTGACGGTCGCGACGATGACGTCCCCGATGCCGGCGTAGCGGCGACCGGAGCCACCGAGAACGCGGATGCAGAGAATCTCCTTGGCACCCGTGTTGTCGGCGACGCGCAGTCGCGACTCCTGCTGGATCACAGCTTTCTCCTGATCGTCAACGAGAGTTGACGGGCCGGCCGCTGCTCACACCGGCGTCCACAGGGGACCCGATGCACATACGGCCGTACCACATCGACTTCGTTACTTGGCCTTCTCGAGGATCTCGACGACGCGCCAGCGCTTCGTCGCGGACAGCGGGCGGGTCTCCATCAGGAGGACCCGGTCGCCCACGCCGCACGCGTTCTGCTCGTCGTGCGCCTTCAGCTTGTTCGTACGGCGGATGACCTTGCCGTACAGAGCGTGCTTGACGCGGTCCTCGACGGCGACGACGACGGTCTTGTCCATCTTGTCGCTGACGACGAGACCCTCACGGGTCTTGCGGAAACCGCGCGTCTCGTTGGTGTTCTCAGTCATCAGGCGTTCTCCACCGTCTCGATGCCCAGCTCGCGCTCGCGCATCAGGGTGTAGATCCGCGCGATGTCCTGACGGACGAGCTTGAGCCGTCCGTGGTTGTCGAGCTGCCCGGTCGCCGCCTGGAAGCGGAGGTTGAACAGCTCCTCCTTGGCCTCGCGGAGCTTGGCAACGAGAGCCTCGTTGTCCAGCTCGCGCAGCTCAGCAGCCTTGGTGCCGGCCGACATCAGCTCTCACCTGCCTCGCGCCGGACAATCCGGCACTTCATCGGGAGCTTGTGAGCAGCGCGGGTGAGCGCCTCACGAGCAACCTTCTCATTGGGGTAGGACAGCTCGAACATGATCCGTCCCGGGTGAACGTTGGCAATCCACCACTCCGGCGAACCCTTACCGGAACCCATGCGGGTCTCGGCCGGCTTCTTGGTGAGGGGACGGTCCGGGTAGATGTTGATCCAGACCTTGCCGCCACGCTTGATGTGACGGGTGACGGCGATACGAGCGGACTCGATCTGCCGGTTCGTCACGTAGGCCGGGGTCACGGCCTGGATGCCGTACTCGCCGAACGCGAGCTCGGTGCCACCCTTGGCAGCGCCACGGCGCTTGGGGTGGTGCTGCTTGCGGTGCTTGACCCTACGAGGGATCAGCATGGGTCAGGCCTCCGTTCCGGTGTTCTCAGCAGCCGGAGTCTCGGCGGCCGGGGCCGCAGGGGCCTCGGCAGCGGCGGGACGACGGCCACGGCCACCGCGCTCGCCACCACGGCGCTCGCCACCGCGGGCGGGACGACCACCCTCGGGGCGGGCCGGGCGGTTGCCCGAGCGGGCAGCGGCGTTCTCAGCGCGGACCTCGGCGATGTTCTTGACGTCGCCCTTGTAGATCCAGACCTTCACGCCGATACGGCCGAAGGTCGTCTTGGCCTCGAAGAAGCCGTAGTCGACGTTCGCACGAAGGGTGTGCAGCGGCACACGGCCCTCGCGGTAGAACTCCGAACGGCTCATCTCGGCGCCGCCGAGACGACCGGAGCACTGGACCTTGATGCCCTTGGCGCCGGACTTCATGGTGCCCTGCATCGACTTGCGCATGGCACGGCGGAACGACACGCGGGAGGACAGCTGCTCCGCGACGCCCTGAGCCACGAGCTGGGCGTCCAGCTCGGGGTTCTTGACCTCGAGGATGTTCAGCTGGACCTGCTTGCCGGTCAGCTTCTCGAGGTCGCCGCGGATGCGGTCGGCCTCGGTGCCACGGCGACCGATGACGATGCCGGGGCGAGCGGTGTGGATGTCAACGCGGACGCGGTCACGGGTGCGCTCGATCTCAACCTTCGAGATACCGGCCCGCTCCATGCCCTTCGTCATCATGCGACGAATGGCAACGTCTTCCTTGACGTAGTCCTTGTACAGCTTGTCGGCGTACCAGCGGGACTTGAAGTCCGTGCTGATGCCGAGACGGAACCCGTGCGGGTTAACCTTCTGGCCCATTACCGGGTCCCTTCCTTGCTGCTGACGACCACGGTGATGTGGCTGGTCCGCTTGCGGATCCGGTAGGCACGGCCCTGAGCACGCGGACGGAACCGCTTCAGGGTCGGGCCCTCGTCAACGTACGCCTCGGAGATGACGAGGTCGTCCACGTTGGAGTGGTTGTAGTTGTGTGCGGCGTTGGCGATGGCGCTGTCGAGCACCTTGCCGACCGGCACGGTGGCTGCCTGCGGAGCGAAACGCAGGACGGCCTGGGCCTCCGTGGCACTCATGCCACGGATGAGGTCCACCACGCGGCGGGCCTTCATGGGCGTGACGCGGATGTACCGCGCCTGGGCCCTGGCTTCCATGGTTGTCCCCTTAATGGAGTAAGTCATTGAGTCGTTCTGGCGCGTCAAGCTCAGGCGCTTAGCGACGCTTCGACTTGCGGTCTTCCTTGACGTGGCCACGGAAGGTACGGGTCGGAGCGAACTCGCCGAGCTTGTGGCCGACCATCGACTCGGTGACGAACACCGGGACGTGCTTGCGGCCATCGTGAACCGCGATCGTGTGACCGAGCATGCTCGGGGAGATCACGGAACGACGGGACCAGGTCTTGATGACGTTCTGGGTACCGGCTTCGTTCTGAACGTCCACCTTCTTGAGAAGGTGGCCGTCGATGAAGGGGCCCTTCTTGAGACTGCGCGGCATCTGACCTGCTCCTAGCGCTTCTTGTTGGTCTTGCGGCGGCGCACGATGAGCTTGTCCGACGCCTTGTTCGGGCGACGGGTACGGCCCTCGGGCTTACCCCACGGCGAGACCGGGTGGCGACCACCGGAGGTCTTACCCTCACCACCACCGTGCGGGTGGTCGATCGGGTTCATGGCCACACCACGCACGGTCGGGCGGACGCCCTTCCAGCGCATACGGCCGGCCTTGCCCCAGTTGATGTTCGACTGCTCGGCGTTGCCGACCTCGCCGATGGTGGCGCGGCAGCGCGCGTCGACCAGGCGGATCTCACCGGAGGGCATGCGCAGGTGCGCCATCTTGCCCTCACGCGCGAGCAGCTGGATGCCCGAACCGGCGGAGCGGGCCATCTTGGCACCGCCACCGGGGCGCAGCTCCACCGCGTGGATGGTGGTACCGACCGGGATGTTGCGCAGCGGCAGGTTGTTGCCCGGCTTGATGTCGGCGCCAGCGCCGTTCTCGATCCGGTCACCCTGAGCAACACCGCGCGGGGCGATGATGTAGCGCTTCTCGCCGTCCGCGTAGTGCAGGAGCGCGATGCGCGCGGTGCGGTTGGGGTCGTACTCGATGTGAGCGACCTTGGCCGGCACGCCGTCCTTGTCGTGACGACGGAAGTCGATCACGCGGTAGGCGCGCTTGTGTCCGCCACCCTGGTGGCGAGCGGTGATACGACCGGCGTTGTTACGGCCGCCCTTGCTGTGCAGGGGGCGAACCAGCGACTTCTCCGGCGTGGACCGCGTGATCTCTACGAAGTCGGCCACGCTGGAGCCACGACGGCCCGGCGTAGTCGGCTTGTACTTGCGGATGCCCATTTGGCTCTCTCGTCCTCGTCCTTATCGACGATCCGTCTCTCCGTCAGGAGGAGACCGGACCACCGAAGATGTCGATGCGGTTGCCCTCGGCCAGCGTCACGATGGCGCGCTTGGTGTCCTTGCGCTTGCCAAAGCCCGTCTTGGAGCGCTTGCGCTTGCCCTGACGGTTGATCGTGTTGACGGCCTCGACCTTGACCGAGAAGACCGCCTCGACGGCCTGCTTGATCTGGGTCTTGTTGGCGCCCGGCGACACGATGAACGTGTACTTGTTCTCGTCGAGGAGCGAGTAGCTCTTCTCGGAGATGACCGGCTTCACCAGGACGTCACGGGGGTCCGTGAACGTCTTGCTCGTAACGTCGCTCATCAGGCGGCGCTCCCTTCGAGCTCGCCCTCAGCGGCAACGGCCTTGGCGGACGCGACCGGACCGGTCACGAAGCGCTCGAAGGCGGCCTGGGTGAAGACCACATCGTCGGAGACGAGCACGTCGTAGGTGTTCAGCTGACCGGCGTCCAGGATGTGGACGTGCGGCAGGTTGCGAGCGGACTTGAGGCCCAGCTCGTCCTCGCGCTCGACGACCAGAAGGACGTTCTTGCGCTCGGTGATCTTGCCGAACAGGCCCTTGGCGGCCTTGGTCGACGGCGCCTCGGTCGCGGTCACGGCGGTGATGACGTGAATGCGCTCGTGACGGGCCCGGTCGGTGAGCGCACCGCGCAGAGCGGCGGCGATCATCTTCTTCGGGGTCCGCTGCGAGTAGTCACGCGGCACGGGACCGTGCACAACGCCACCGCCGGCGAACTGCGGCGCGCGGGTCGAGCCCTGACGGGCGCGGCCGGTGCCCTTCTGGCGGTACGGCTTCTTGCCGCCACCACGGACCTCGCCACGGTTCTTGACCTTGTGAGTGCCCTGACGGGCCGCAGCGAGCTGCGCCACGACGACCTGGTGCATCAGCGGGATGCTGACCTTGGCGTCGAAGATCTCGGCGGGCAGCTCGACGCTGCCGGCCTTGTCGCCGTTCGGCGACAGGATGTCAATGGTGCTCATTTATTCACAGCCCCTTCGCCGCAGTGCGGACGAGGACGAGGCCGCCGTTCGGACCCGGGATCGCGCCCTTGATGAGCAGCAGACCCTTCTCCGCGTCGACCGCGTGCACGGTCAGGTTCTGGGTGGTCACACGCTCGTGGCCCATCCGACCCGCCATACGCATGCCCTTGAACACACGACCCGGGGTGGCGCAGCCACCGATCGAGCCGGGCGAACGGTGCTTGCGCTGGGTGCCGTGACCGGCGCCGAGGCCCTTGAAGTTGTGACGCTTCATGACACCGGCGAAGCCCTTGCCCTTGGAGGTGCCGGTCACGTCGACCTTGACACCCGCCTCGAACAGCTCAGCGGTGATCTCCTGGCCGAGGGTGTACTCGGAGGCATCCGTGGTACGGATCTCGACCAGGTGGCGGCGCGGGGTGACACCGGCCTTGGCGAAGTGACCCGCGAGGGGCTTGTTCACCTTGCGGGGGTCGATCTCGCCGAAGCCGAGCTGGACGGCGTCGTAGCCGGCCTCGCTGTCGGCGGTGTGGACCTGGGTCACGACATTGGGCCCAGCCTTGACGACAGTCACCGGGACAACCCGGTTGTTCTCGTCCCAGACCTGGGTCATGCCGAGCTTCTCGCCCAGGATGCCCTTAATCTGCTTAGCCATCTTCGGTGCGCCTCTCAGAGCTTGATCTCGATGTCGACGCCGGCCGGCAGGTCGAGACGCATCAGCGAGTCAACCGTCTTCGGCGTGGGGTCGAGGATGTCGATCAGACGCTTGTGAGTACGCATCTCGAAGTGCTCGCGCGAGTCCTTGTACTTGTGCGGCGAGCGGATGACGCAGTACACGTTCTTCTCAGTGGGCAGCGGCACCGGGCCTGCGACCTGCGCACCAGTGCGAATGACGGTCTCGACGATCTTCTTCGCCGAGGAGTCAATCACCTCGTGGTCGTAGGCCTTGAGCCGGATGCGGATCTTCTGTCCCGCCATGGCTACTCAGTAGTCCTTTGTGTCGTCTGTTGCCTCTACGGCCGGATTCGTCCGGGTGGACTGGTCCGGTGGCACCCCTGGATGGTTACTTCTTCCGACCCACGCGGTCGGGCGTGTCGCCCTGTCGCTTGCAAAAAACCGGAGAGATGTTCCTCTCTCGGATTCTGCTCTCGATCGGTGGAGGTCTTGCACCCACCAGGCGCCGGGTCGAGGCCCCGCCCACGCTTCCCGGAAGATTCCCGTACTTTCGCCCCGCAGCTGCCGCGGTGTCGCTTACACACCACTGCGATCCACACAAAGCACGTGGACACATGAACGGCCATCACGGGAACGACGAGTACATGGGACTCGCTTCCAGTCCTCCCGGCGGGAGGCGCGCAGCATCGGCACTCAACCGAGCAACTTGGACATACTGCCACAGGAAAGGACCCGAACGCCAATCGGGACCCGGCACACTACCCAGGTGGCACGGACTGTCAAACCGAACCGTCCACCGCGGCCGCGTCCAGTGCCCGTTCGGCAGCCCCCTCCGGGACCGGCCCACCCGGACGGCGGCGCAGCCCGGCCAGCATCCCGGCGACCGTGACCGCCGTCCCGGCGGCGTACGCCAGGCAGACCCTGGCGCCCAGCCCGCCCGGCAGCAGGGTGACGGCGGTCAGGACGGCGGCGCCCAGCGCCCAGCAGGCGAGCTGGGTGCGGTGGCGGTGCAGCACGATCAGGCCCTGGCCGAGCACCATCGCCAGCAGATAGCAGAGCGTGCCGAGCACCAGCCAGAGAAAGCCCCACCTGGTCAGCACGGGCGGGGCGGCGAAGAGCAGCCGGATCAGCCACGGCCCCAGCACCACGGCGGGCAGGCCCAGGGTCAGTGAGAGCAGCCCGACCACCAGGGCGGCCTTGCGCAGCAGCGCGCCGAAGGCGGCGTGCCGCCCCTGCGCGGCGTAGGCGGCCAGGCCGGAGAGCAGGGACGCCTGCAGGGACCCGAAGACGAAGATCGGCACCCGGGCCAGCACCAGGGCGCTGAGCAGGGCGGTGACCAGGTCGACGGCGGCCGGCTGGAGCAGCTGGACACTGACCACTGCGGCGCTGACCATCCACTGGGCCAGCAGCGTGGAGCACACCAACAGGCCCAGTCCACCCACCAGTTCGGACCAGCCGATCGGCGGCCCGGCCCGGGCGGCACGAACGGTCGCGGGGAGGGTGGCGAGCAGCGCGAGCAGCGGGGCCGCCGTCAGGATCAGGCTGAAGGCGAGCGCGGAGTGCAGCCCTAGTACGGCGCAGCCGAGGGCCAGCAGGATCCTCAGGCCGCCGTCGAGGCCGAGCTGGGTGCCGTACGCGCCGAAGCGGCCCAGACCGGCGAGTACGCCTCTGGTCAGGTAGCAGCAGGCCATCGCGGTGAAGGCGGTGCCGAGGGCGGCGAGCAGGCCGAGATCACCGTGGAAGAGCAGCCCGGCCACTGGCCGGGCCGCGGCGCCCATCACGCCGAGGACGGCGGCCAGGATGCCACCGGTGAGCAGGGCGGCCCGGCGCAGTACGGGGCCCGCGCCCTCGCCGCGCACGGCGCGGGCGGCGACGATCCGGGTGAGCTCCTGCTCCACGGGGAAGAACAGGCCGATGCCGACAGACGTCACAATCGTCCAGAGCACCGAGACGCCCGCCATGTCCCGGATGGGCAGGCTGTGCCCGGCGATCGCCAGGTGCAGGTAGGACGCGGCGCCGAGGATCGCCGTACCGATCGCAACGGCCTGGGTGCCGGGTGGAAGTGCCCTGCGCAGCTTGGCTGTTGGGTCCACGGTCGGCGCTATCGGGTGGCGTGGCCGAGCATCGCCGAGATGCCCGCCCCACCGGCGTGGCGGGCGGCTGCGGGCAGCAGGGTGAGGGCGTGCAGCCGGGAGGACAGGTGGAGCCGGGCGACCCGGGCCGCGCGGTGCCAGCCGAAGGCGGCGAGCCGGTCGGCGGTCTCCCGGAAGAAGCGCTTGGCCTCCCCGAAGCGGTGTCCGGAGTACGCCTTGGCCGAGGACTCGCTCCCGGCGTGCCGTCGGTAGCTGAAGCAGACCTCGGGGGTGGTGGCCAGGCTCTCCCCCGCCACCAGCAGGTCGATCACCAGGGCGAGATCCTGGATCACCCCGAGGTCGGCTCGGAAGCCGAAGCGCCGGACGGCCTCGGTGCGCCAGCAGATGGACGGGAAGTACAGCCAGTTGCCGCGCAGCAGGCTCACGGCCAGCTCCTCGCCGCCGAGCAGCGCCCGCGCAGGGCCTCTGGGGGCGTACAGCCTTCGCTTGGTGCGGTCGGCGAGGGTCTCGTACGGCCGTCCGTCGCTGCCGATCACCCGGACGCCGGGCTGGATCATCGCGGCCTTGGGCTCGCGTTCGGCGGCCTTGCGGACGACGTCCAGGTAGTCCGCGTGCATCAGGTCGTCGCTGCCCATCAGGACGAGGTACTCGTACTCGGCGAGTTCGACACAGCGGTTGAAGTTGCCGGTGACGCCCAGGTTGCGCTCATTGCGGTAGTACCGGACCCGGGGGTCGGCGAGCTGCTCGAACCACTCGGGCACACCGCTCTCACGGCCGTCGTCCACCACGGTGAGCCGCCAGTCCGTGCCGTCCTGGGCCAGCACGCTGCGGACGGCGTCCTGCATCAGGGGGACGTCGCCGTAGTACGGCAGTGCGATCTCGAAACGCGACATCCGGCCGCTCACCCCTCCGCCGCGAGCTGACGCCTCGCCAGCAGCTCTTCCAGATAGGCGGCGTAGGCGGGTGAGCCGGGGGCAAGCTCCCTGAGCTCCTTCGGCATCCGCCGGATCACCGCGAGCAGCAGGACCAGACCGGCTCTGACCAGGTAGATCATCGCCTTCACGGGCGAGGCGCTCGGCCGCCCGGTGGTGCGGGCGCGCATCGCGACCGGCACCTGGCGGACGGCGAAGCCGCAGCGGGCCGCAGCGACCAGGCTCTCCACCGTGTCACCGAGGTACTCGACGGGGTACCAGCGCGCGAAGAACTCGATCAGCGGTCGGTTGCAGGCCCGGAATCCGGAGGTGGTGTCGCTCAGCCGGGTACGGGCGATCCGGGAGACGATCGCGGAGAGCAGCTGCATCGCCCAGCGCCTCGGGCCGCGCACCTTGTACTCGCCCTCGCCGCAGAAGCGGGCGCCGATCACCAGGTCGGCCTCCCCGAGGTGCGCCAGCAGGGCCGGGACGTAGGACGGGTCGTGCTGACCGTCGGCGTCCACCTGGACCGCCACGTCGTAGCCGTGCTCACGGGCGTAGCGGTAGCCGAGCCGCATCGCACCGCCGACGCCGAGGTTGAACGACAGCCGGGCCACCGCCGAACCCGCGGCGGCGGCCACCTCGGCCGTCCGGTCCGAGGAGCCGTCGTCCACCACCAGAGTGTCCACGTACGGAAGTTGCTGCTTGATCTCGCCGAGCACGGCGGAGAGGCCGTCGGCCTCGTTCCACGCCGGAAGGATGATCAGGACGCTTCGCCCGTCGGGGGTCATCGGACCTCTCCCCCGCCGGACGGGGTTGCGCTTTCCGCGAGTTGGGAGCGGATCAGCGCGACGTCCTCGGCCAGGGTACGGGTCTTGGCCTCCAACCGGCTTGCCTCCCAGCTGAGATGGAGACTGACCAGCAGCACCAGGACGAATCCGGCGAAGAGCACCAGACTGACCCCGGAGGCCACCCCGACGCTGCGGGCGGTGGAGTCCAGCAGCGAGGGGAAGAACCCCAGCGGGGCCACCACCAGGCCGATACAGAGCCAGATGGCCGCGTACTTCTCACGCAGTTGCTGCCTGCGGAGCAGTTCCAGGATGTAGGCCAGCACCACGATGCCGGTGATCGAGGTGAGGGTCGAGAGTTGCACAGCCGTTGACGCCTTCCGTGGCCAGGGCGGTCCCTGAGAAGGGAACGCCCACCACAGATCCCGAGTAACGCGCCAAACGAGTGAATTCCACACAGACCGGCCACGCACCAACCACGTACAGACTTCGCGCAGCTCACCAACCACGCACCACCCAGGGGCGCGGGGAACTGCGCGACCAGCCCCCACCCACGTGCACGGTTGCCCGCGCAGTCCCCCGCGCCCCTCAGGTGGTTGCACGGTTGCCCACGGAGATCCACGCGCGCCTCAGGTGGTTGCGCCGTTGCTCACGGAGATCCCCGGGCTCAGTGCTTGGCCACCAGTGCGCGGAAGGCTGGCCGGTCCAGTGCCCTGGCCAGCGACTCCCGCCACTCGGGCAACGGCGGCAGTCCGGCCTCGGCCCAGCGGGCATGGCCCAGCACACTGAAGCCGGGCCGCCTGGCCGGGCGGGAGAAGGCCGAGGAGTCCGTCGGCCGCACCCGCTCCGGGTCGAGGCCGCTCAGCTCGTACGCCGCCCGTGCCAGCTCGTACCAGCTGGCGCGCCCCGCGGCGGTGGCGTGGTAGACCCCTGGCGGCGCCTGCCCGGATCGGCCCAACTCGGCCAGCCGCAGCGCCAGTTCGTACGACCAGGTGGGCTGGCCGTACTGGTCGTCGACGACCTGGACGTTCTCCTGCCGGGCGGCGAGGGAGAGCATGGTGGCGACGAAGTTCCGCCCGTGCTCGCCGTAGAGCCAGGCGGTACGGACGATGTACCCGGCGTCGGGCAGGAGTTCGGCGACCGCCCGCTCTCCGGCGAGCTTGCTGCGGCCGTACGCGTTCAGCGGCCCGGTGGCGGCGTCCTCGGGGTACGGGTGCTCGGCGTCGCCGGGCAGCACATAGTCGGTGGACACCTGCAGCAGTCGCGCACCGCTCCTGGCGCAGGCGACCGCCAGATCGGCAACCGCCGTACCGTTCACCGCGGTTGCGGACTCCTCGGCACTCTCGGCGCCGTCCACATCCGTCCAGGCCGCGCAGTTGACCACCACGTCGTGCCCGGCGACGGCGGCTCGGACGGCCTCGGCGTCGGTGATGTCGAGGGCCGCCCGGTCCAGGGCGGTGACCGGTTCCCCGGCCAGTACGTCCAGCAAGTCCCGTCCGAGCATCCCGCCCGCGCCGGTGACCAGCCAGCGCGTCGTGTGCGTCATGCCTGGATCCCGGGCCTGAGGCCCTGCTTGAGCGGCTCCCACCAGTCGCGGTTCTCCCGGTACCAGGCGATGGTGGCGGCCAGACCGTCGGCGAAGGAGACCTGTGGCTCGTACCCGAGCTCCGCGCGGATCCTGCCGATGTCCAGCGAGTAGCGCAGGTCGTGGCCCTTGCGGTCGGGCACCCGCTCGACCATCTCCCAGCCGCAGCCGGCGGCCTCCAGCAGCATGCCGGTCAGCTCCTTGTTGGTGACCTCGGTGCCGCCGCCGATGTTGTAGACCTGCCCGGCGCGGCCGCCGCGCATCACCAGGTCGATGCCCCGGCAGTGGTCCGAAACATGAAGCCAGTCGCGGACGTTGGCGCCGTCGCCGTACAGCGGCACCTTCTTCCCGTCGATCAGGTTGGTGGTGAAGAGCGGGATGACCTTCTCCGGGAACTGGTGGTGCCCGTAGTTGTTGGAGCAGCGGGTGACCACCACGTCCATACCGTGGGTGCGGTGGTAGGCCAGCGCCAGCAGGTCGGAGCCCGCTTTCGAGGCGGAGTACGGGGAGTTGGGGACCAGCGGCCACTCCTCCGTCCAGGAGCCCTCCGCGATCGAGCCGTAGACCTCGTCTGTGGAGACGTGCACGAAGCGCGCCACGCCGTGCTTCCGGGCGGCGTCCAGCAGGACTTGAGTGCCCATCACATTGGTCCGCACGAACGGGCCCGCACCCTCGATCGAGCGGTCCACATGGGACTCGGCGGCGAAGTGCACCACCACGTCGTGGCCCGGCATCACGCCGTCGACCACCTCGGGGTCGCAGATGTCGCCCCGGACGAAGGCGTACCCGGGATGGTGAACCACGGGGGCGAGATTGGCCTCGACCCCCGAGTAGGTGAGCTTGTCCAGGACCGTGATCCTGGCCTCGTCGTCCGCGCCGAGCTGCGATCGGACGAACTCCGAACCGATGAACCCGGCACCGCCGGTAACGAGGATGCGCATAGTGCGCACAGTGTACCTCTCGGTGAAGATCGGCGAAATCAGGTCGGGACTCTTCGGCCCCGGACGCATAACCTGCCTCCCATGCGAGGAATTCTCCTGGCGGGCGGCACCGGCTCACGACTGTGGCCGCTGACCCGCGCGGTCTCGAAGCAGCTCCTGCCGGTGTTCGACAAGCCGATGATCTACTATCCGCTCTCCACCCTGGTGATGGCGGGCATCAGCGAGATCCTGATCGTCACCACCCCGCAGGACCAGTCCCAGTTCCACCGACTGCTGGGCGACGGCTCGCAGTTCGGGCTGCGACTGGAGTACGCCGTCCAGGAGAGACCGGAGGGGATCGCCCAGGCCTTCCTCCTGGGCGCCGAGTTCATCGGCGACGAGTCGGTGGCGCTCATCCTGGGCGACAACATCTTCCACGGCAGCGGTCTGGGCACCCGCCTCGCCCAGCACACCGAGCTCAAGGGCGGCCTGGTCTTCGCCTACCCGGTCGCCGACCCGAGGGCGTACGGTGTGGTGGAGTTCGACGAGGAGGGCCAGGCGATCTCCGTCGAGGAGAAGCCCGAGTTCCCCAAGTCCCGTTACGCCGTACCGGGGTTGTACTTCTACGACAACCGGGTGGTGGAGATCGCCCGGGGTCTGCGGCCCAGCGCCCGGGGCGAGCTGGAGATCACCGGCGTCAACGACGTCTATCTCCAGGCCGGCGAGCTGCATGTCACCAAGCTCGACCGGGGCACCGCCTGGCTGGACACCGGCACCTTCGTCTCGCTGATGCAGGCGTCCGACTTCGTCCAGGTGATCGAGGAGCGCCAGGGCTTCAAGATCGGCTGTCTGGAGGAGGCGGTCTGGCGCGCCGGGCTGATCGGCTCGACCCAGCTGCGGTCGCTGGCCGAGCCCCTGCGCAAGAGCGGCTACGGCCAGTACTTGACGGATCTGCTCGACGAGGAGAACTCCCAGTGAAATTCCGCGAGTTGGCCATCGAAGGCGCCTTCGAGGTCACTCCGCAGCTGCATGGCGACCCACGCGGCCTGTTCACCGAGTGGTACCGCTTCGACCGGCTCACCGAGATGGTCGGCCATCCCCTGCGACTCGCCCAGGCCAATCTCTCGGTCTCGGCCCGGGGCGTGGTGCGCGGCGTCCACTTCGCCGATGTCCCGCCCGGGCAGGCCAAGTACGTGACCTGCGTACGCGGTGCGGTGCTGGACGTGGTGGTGGATCTGCGGGTCGGATCCCCCACTTTCGGCCACTGGGAAGGCGTCCGGCTGGACGATGTGGACCGCCGCGCGGTCTACCTCTCGGAGGGTCTCGGACACGGCTTCTGTGCGCTGACCGACGGCGCCACGCTCTCCTACCTCTGCTCGGAGACCTTCAATCCGACCGGTGAACACGGCGTTCACCCGCTCGATCCGGAACTGGCCATCGACTGGCCGGTCGAGGTCCCGCAGCTCTCCGCCAAGGACACCGAAGCGCCCTCGCTGACCGAGGCGCTGGCGAGCGGCCTGCTCCCCTCGTACCGGACCTGTCGGGCGTACACCGCGGGGCTGTGAGACAGGAGGCCGAAGCGACACGCCATCAGCAGGCACTCCGCCGCCGACGCCGTCGCGAACCCGTCGTCGTGAACCCGTCGTCGTGAAAACACAGAGGGCCCTCCCCGTCCTGACGGACGGGGAGGGCCCTCTGTGTTTTGAGCCTGCGGTGCAGAGCTCAGGTCAGAGCGTCGGAATTACTTGACGATCTTGGTGACCTGGCCGGCGCCGACGGTGCGGCCACCCTCACGGATGGCGAACTTGAGGCCCTCCTCCATGGCGATCGGCTGGATCAGCACGACCGACATGGCGGTGTTGTCGCCCGGCATGACCATCTCGGTGCCCTCGGGGAGGGTCACAACGCCGGTCACGTCCGTGGTACGGAAGTAGAACTGCGGGCGGTAGTTGTTGAAGAACGGGGTGTGGCGGCCACCCTCGTCCTTCGACAGGATGTAGGCCTGGGCCTCGAACTCGGTGTGCGGGGTGACCGAACCCGGCTTGATGATGACCTGGCCGCGCTCGACGTCCTCGCGCTTGATGCCACGGAGGAGCAGACCGACGTTCTCACCGGCCTGGCCCTCGTCGAGCAGCTTGCGGAACATCTCGATGCCGGTGACCGTGGTGGTGGTCTTGGTCTCCTTGATGCCGATGATGTCGACAGTCTCGTTGACCTTGAGGATGCCACGCTCGATACGACCGGTGACGACGGTGCCACGACCGGTGATCGTGAAGACGTCCTCGATCGGCATCAGGAACGGCTGGTCCACGGCGCGGGCCGGGGTCGGGATCGACTCGTCGACCGCGTGCATCAGGCCGAGGAGCTTCTCGCCCCACTCCTTGTCGCCCTCGAGCGCCTTCAGCGCCGAGACGCGGACGACCGGCAGGTCGTCGCCCGGGAAGTCGTACTCCGAGAGGAGCTCACGGACCTCGAGCTCGACGAGCTCCAGGATCTCCTCGTCGTCCACCATGTCGGCCTTGTTCAGGGCGACAACGATGTAGGGGACGCCGACCTGGCGGGCCAGGAGGACGTGCTCCTTGGTCTGCGGCATCGGGCCGTCGGTGGCGGCGACCACCAGGATGGCGCCGTCCATCTGGGCGGCACCGGTGATCATGTTCTTGATGTAGTCAGCGTGACCCGGGCAGTCAACGTGAGCGTAGTGACGCGCCTCGGTCTGGTACTCGACGTGAGCGATCGAGATGGTGATACCACGCTGACGCTCTTCCGGCGCCTTGTCGATCTGGTCGAACGGCGTGAAGGGGTTGATCTCCGGGTACGCGTCGTGCAGCACCTTGGTGATGGCCGCGGTAAGGGTCGTCTTACCGTGGTCGATGTGACCGATGGTGCCGATGTTGACGTGGGGCTTCGTCCGCTCGAACTTCGCCTTCGCCACTGCAGTCCTCCTGAGGACAGTTCTGTACGCCGTACGACGTCAGTTGGTCTTGTGATCGGGTTTGGTACGGAACGCTGGAGTGCGCTCCATGCCGTCCCGCGGGTGGGGGCCGGAGGCGCCGGGGGGATCTGGGTAGATCCCCCCGGGTTTGCCTCCTAATAGCCTAAGGGGTCACAAACATCCCGATTGTCGGGAAGTCCTGTGAGCTCGGGTAAGGAGCCGACCGGAGTCGGTACTTACTCGCCCTTGGCCTTGGCGATGATGTCGTCCGCCACGTTCCGCGGAACCTCGGCGTACGAGTCGAACTGCATCGAGTAGCTTGCGCGACCAGAGGTCTTGCTGCGCAGGTCACCGACGTAGCCGAACATCTCGGAGAGCGGCACCAGCGCCTTGACGACGCGAGCACCGTGACGCTCCTCCATGGCCCGGATCTGGCCACGGCGGGAGTTGATGTCGCCGATCACATCGCCCATGTAGTCCTCGGGCGTGGTGACCTCGACGGCCATCATCGGCTCCAGCAGGGCCGGACCGGCCTTGCGGGCGCCTTCCTTGAAGGCCATCGAACCGGCGATCTTGAACGCCAGCTCGGAGGAGTCGACGTCGTGCGAAGCACCGTCGAGCAGGGTCACGCGGACACCCTGGAGCGGGTAACCGGCGAGAACACCGAACTCCATGGCCTCCTGGCAACCGGCGTCGACCGAGGGGATGTACTCCCTCGGCACACGGCCACCGGTGACCTTGTTGACGAACTCGTAGCCCTCGCCGGACTCGATCGGCTCGATCGCGATCTGGATCTTCGCGAACTGGCCGGAGCCACCGGTCTGCTTCTTGTGCGTGTAGTCGATACGCTCGACGGCCTTGCGGATCGTCTCGCGGTACGCGACCTGCGGCTTGCCGACGTTGGCCTCGACCTTGAACTCACGCTTCATACGGTCGACCAGCACCTCGAGGTGCAGCTCGCCCATACCCGCGATGATGGTCTGGCCGGTCTCCTCGTCCGTGTTGACCTGGAAGGACGGGTCCTCCTCGGCGAGACGCTGGATGGCAACACCCAGCTTCTCCTGGTCACCCTTGGACTTGGGCTCGATGGCGACGCGGATAACCGGGGCCGGGAAGTCCATGGACTCCAGGATGACCGGGTTCTTCTCGTCGCTCAGGGTCTCACCGGTGGTGGTCTGCTTCAGACCCATGACGGCGATGATGTCGCCGGCGCCCACCGAGTCGATCTCCTCACGCTTGTTCGCGTGCATGCGGTAGATCTTGCCGATGCGCTCCTTCTTGCCCTTGACGGAGTTCAGCACCGAGGTGCCGGACTCCAGGCGGCCCGAGTAAACCCGGACGAAGGTGAGCTTGCCCAGGTGCGGGTCGGACATGATCTTGAACGCAAGCGCGGCAAGCGGCTCGTCGTCGGAGGCCTTGCGGGCGATCTCCACCGACTCGTCGCCGGGCTTGTGGCCCTTGATGGACTCGATGTCCAGCGGCGACGGCAGGAACTTCACGACGGCGTCGAGCAGGGGCTGAACGCCCTTGTTCTTGAACGCGGTGCCGCAGAAGATCGGGGTGAAGTCCGAGTTCAGGGTGCCCTGACGGATCGCGGCGACCAGCAGCTCCTCGGGGATGTCCTCGCCCTCCAGGGCGAGCTCCATCACCTCGTCGCTGATGTTCGACACGGTGTCGATGAGCGCCTCGCGGTACTCGGCAGCCTGCTCGGCCAGCTCGGCCGGGATGTCGACGGTGTCGTACATCTCGCCCTTGGTGGCCTCGGCGGACCAGACCAGAGCCTTCATCTTCACCAGGTCGACGACGCCGACGAAGTCGGACTCGGCACCGATCGGGAGCTGCATGACCAGCGGGGTCGCGCCGAGGCGGTCCACGATGGTCTGGACGCAGAAGAAGAAGTTCGCGCCCGTGCGGTCCAGCTTGTTGATGAAGCAGATGCGCGGGACGCCGTAGCGGTCAGCCTGCCGCCACACGGTCTCGGACTGCGGCTCGACACCGGCAACGCCGTCGAACACCGTCACGGCACCGTCGAGCACGCGCAGCGAGCGCTCCACCTCGACGGTGAAGTCGACGTGGCCCGGGGTGTCGATGATGTTGATGGTGTTCTCGACATTGTCGAGCGTCCAGTGACAGGTCGTCGCGGCCGACGTGATCGTGATGCCGCGCTCCTGCTCCTGCTCCATCCAGTCCATGGTGGCAGCGCCATCGTGGACCTCACCGATCTTGTACGAGACACCGGTGTAGAACAGGATCCGCTCGGTGGTGGTGGTCTTGCCCGCGTCGATGTGCGCCATGATCCCGATGTTGCGGACCTTGGCGAGGTCAAGGGAGGTTGCAGCCATTGTGGCTCGTTCTCTCTCTGTCTAGTGACGGGGTACGGACTACCAGCGGTAGTGCGCGAAGGCCTTGTTGGACTCGGCCATCTTGTGGGTGTCCTCGCGACGCTTCACCGAGGCGCCCAGACCGTTGCTGGCGTCCAGGATCTCGTTCAGCAGACGCTCGGTCATGGTCTTCTCACGACGAGCGCGCGAGTAGCCGACCAGCCAGCGCAGCGCCAGGGTGTTGGCGCGGCCCGGGCGGACCTCGACCGGCACCTGGTAGGTGGCGCCACCGACGCGGCGGGACTTGACCTCAAGGGTCGGCTTGACGTTCTCAAGCGCGCGCTTGAGGGCGACCACGGGGTCGGCACCGGTCTTCTCACGGACGCCCTCGAGGGCACCGTAGACGATCCGCTCGGCGGTGGAGCGCTTGCCGTGCAGCAGGATCTTGTTGACCAGCGACGTCACCAGCGGGGAGCCGTAAACCGGGTCGATGATGACCGGGCGCTTCGGGGCGGGGCCCTTACGAGGCATTCTTACTTCTCCTTCTTGGCGCCGTAGCGGCTGCGAGCCTGCTTGCGGTTCTTGACACCCTGGGTGTCAAGCGAACCGCGAATGATCTTGTAGCGGACACCAGGAAGGTCCTTCACACGACCACCGCGCACCAGCACGATGGAGTGCTCCTGCAGGTTGTGGCCCTCGCCCGGGATGTAAGCGGTGACCTCGATCCCGCTGGTGAGGCGCACACGGGCGACCTTACGAAGCGCCGAGTTCGGCTTCTTCGGGGTGGTCGTGTACACACGCGTGCAGACACCGCGGCGCTGGGGGGAGCCCTTCAGCGCGGGAGTCTTGTTCTTCTCGACCTTGTCCTGCCGGCCCTTTCGGACCAGCTGCTGGATCGTAGGCACCGTTTCTCCGTTTTCTGTGTGCCAAGGCTGCGTCAAACTAACCTGCGGTGACCCCAACTCGCCGACCCACGCGGTCGGGTGTGTTGAGCCTCTTAAGTGGAGGAATCACGGAATCCCATGATGCTGATGTGCAGCGACGGCGCTCGCGCGAGCGGAGCGTGTTGCGAAGCTCCGGTGTGGCGCGGCGGCCGGTGTGCATGCACGCACAAGGACCCGGGGACACCCCAGGCACAAGGTCAGAGCGTACCTAGCGCATCGGCGCCGGTCAAAACAAATGCAACGCCGCAGCTCAGCCCTGAAGGGGCACGGGCGCCCGGACGGCGTAACCGGGCTCTGCCGTCTTACCACAGATGGCCGACAGCGGCGAGTCCTGACCGTCGACCGGATGTGCCCGGCCGGTGAACAGTGGCGGCGGAACCGGCGGCAGCACCCCTTGTTGCCCGCCGTAGGCGGTGATCGGGGCATCGCCCGGGGCTCCGGCATCATTGGGTGGGGGTTTCGGCGTGCGGGAGAAGGCAGATGCACCGTGGGTAAGCGCAAGGGTGAGCGGGGGCCTGCCATGGACGAGCTGGTCGAGCAGGCCGCGTATCAGGTGATCGGGGCTCCGGCGGAGGGGCTCGATCTGGCGCTGGACACCGGGGCCTCGTTGCTCGCGGCTTCGCCCGAGCGCTGGCCGGAGGTGAGCCGTGCGGTGCTGGCGTTCGCGGAGCGGGCGGTCGGCCGGGCCTGGGCCAATGGCTGGCGTCCGAGCGATCTGGCACGGGTGGTGCGGCGCGGCCTCGGCCCGGTGCACCAGGCGCTGGCCGTGGACCTGATCGCCGCCGAGGGCCGCCGGTACCCCGCCGCCGCTCTGGACCGCCGTTGGCAGGAGCAGCTGCGCGAGCTGTCCGTCGAGGCGTGGTGGCAGGCGGACGACCAGTATCTGCCGGGCTTCGCGCACCGCCACCGCCTGGACCGCTTCGCGCTGGCCACCGCCCTCCTGGAGCTGCTGCGCAGCTGGAGCCAACTGCCCCCGATCGCGCCGGTCGGCCCCGTCCCCGGCGTCGCACCGCAGCGTCCGAGCGGCCCGGTCGAGGGCGAGCCGAGGATGCTGTCGCGGATCCGGGCGCTGTTGGCGAAGGCGGAGTCCACGGAGTATCCGGAGGAGGCCGAGGCGCTGACTGCCAAGGCCCAGCAGCTGATGGCCCAGCACAGCATCGACGAGGCCCTGCTGGCCGCCTCCCACCCGTCGAAGGACGCCCCGGCGGCGCTGCGGATCGGTGTGGACAACCCGTACGAGGGCCCGAAGACGATGCTGCTGGACGCCGTAGCTGCGGCGAACCGCTGCCGGGTGGTGTGGGCGAAGGAGTTCGGGTTCTGCACGATCGTCGGCTTCGACTCCGACCTGGACGCGGTCGAGCTGCTCTACACCTCGCTTCTGGTGCAGGCGACCTCCGCCATGCACAGGGCAGGGAGCCGACAGCACCTGGACGGCGCCTCCCGTACCAAGTCCTTCCGGCAGTCCTTCCTGGTCGCGTACGCCGCGCGGATCCGGGAGCGGCTGACGGCCGCGACCGAGCAGGCGACCAGCGACGCGGCCGCCGGGCGGCATCTGCGCGAGGACGGCACCTCCGAGCAACTGGCGCCGGACGAGCGGCTGTTGCCGGTCCTGGCGGCGCGCGAGGAGGCGGTGGACGGCGCGGTGGGCCGGATGTTCCCGAAGCTGACCGCCCAGCGGGTGCGGGTCAGCGACGGCGAGGGCTGGGCCGCCGGGCGGGCCGCCGCCGACCGGGCGTCGCTGCACGGCCGCGCGGGAGCCATTCGACGCTAGGCGAGCACCGTCCGCGCTCGCAGCAGAACGCCGTCACTGCGGGCGTCGGGAGCGCAACTCCCCGGCCCTTACTCGTCTCCCCCTGCGGTCAGCGGCCGTCCCACAGTGCACCGAGGTCGAGCAGCTCGTCCCGGTACTCGATCCGGCGCACCCAGTCCTCGGGCCAGGCCGACTCGCCGTGGTGGGCGCCGGCGAAGGCGCCGGTGAGGCAGGCGATGGAGTCGGAGTCGCCCGAGGAGTAGGCGGCCCGGCGGACTGCGGCGACCGGGTCGTCGGACAGGAGCAGGAAGCAGAGCAGGCTGGTGGCCAGGGCTTCCTCGGCGATCCAGCCCTCGCCCGTGATCTCGCAGGGGTCGGTCTCCAGCGAGGGCCGGGCGAGGGCGGCGTCCAGGCGGTCGAGGACGAAGAGGCAGTCGTCCCAGCCGCGTGCCGTGAAGGACTCCGCCGAGGGGTCCTGGGCATGGGCGGCGAGGTCCCCGAGCCAGTCGGCGTCGTAGCGGGTACGCCTGGCGTGCGCGTACTCCCGCAACAGCGAAGGGAGTTCGCGCGGCTCGGCGCCCTCGGTGAGCAGTCGTACGGCGTGCGCGGTGAGGTCGCTCGCCGCCAGCGCGGTGGGGTGGCCGTGGGTGAGCGCGGACTGCAACTGGGCGGCGCCGGAGCGCTGGGAGTCGCTCAGGCCGGGGATAAGTCCGAGCGGGGCGACCCGCATATTGGCGCCGCAGCCCTTGGAGCCCACCTCGCTGGCCTGCTGCCAGCGCAGGTCCGGCTTGCTGAGCCGCCAGCACGCCCGCAGGCAGGTCTGCCCGGGCGCCCGGTTGTTGTCCTCCGAGCGGTACCAGGCGACGAACTCGGCCCGTACGGGCGCCTCCAGGGAGTTCGGGGTGAGCGGGCCGCCCGCGAGGGCGGTCCGCAGTCCGCGGGCGAGGGCGAGCGTCATCTGGGTGTCGTCGGTCACCAACGCGGGCTCGGGCAGGGGAAGTTCGCGCCAGTCGGGGCACCAGGCCGCGATGTGCTCGATCTCGTCGAACTCGGTGCGGTGGCCCAGGGCGTCGCCGATCGCCAGGCCCAGCAGTGCTCCGGTCGCGCTGCCCATCATGTGCCCCCTCAGACCTCGACGATCAGCTTTTCCAGCCCCCGGATGACGTACCCGGGACGCCAGTTCGGCTCGCGGACCAGCCGCAGAGCGGGCGCCCGGCGCAGCAGCGCCCCGTACGACTCGGTGAGTTCCAGTCTGGCAAGCGGAGCGCCCAGACAGAAGTGAATTCCGGCGCCGAAGGTGATGTGCGGGTTGTCGCTGCGGCCCAGGTCAAGGCGGTCGGGGTCGGTGAAGCGGGCCGGGTCGCGGTTGGCGGAGCCGAAGAGCAGGGCGACCTCGGCCCCGCGCGGGACGGTGACCCCGGCGACCTCGATGTCCTCCAGCACCCAGCGCTCGAACATCTGCAGCGGGGTGTCGTAGCGCATCAGCTCCTCGACGGCGGTGGGCAGCAGCTCGTCCACCGCGCCGCGCAGCCGGGCGAGTTCACCGGGGTTGCGGAAGAGGGCCCACCAGCCGTTGCCGGTGGTGTTGACGGTGGCCTCGTGGCCCGCGTTGAGCAGCAGGACGCAGGTGGAGACCATCTCCTGCTCCCGAAGCGCGTCCGAGCCGTCGGCGACCTGGACCAGCGCGCTGATCAGGTCGTCGCCGGGGTCGGCCCGCCGCTCGGCGATCAGCTTGCGCAGGTACTCGGAGAACTCGACGCTCGCCCGCACGGCCCGCTTCGCCACCTCCGCCGAGGGGTTGAGCTCGAACATGCCGGTGATGTCGGCCGACCACGGGCGCAGCAGCCCTCGGTCGGCCTCGGGCACGCCCAGCATCTCGGCGATCACCGCGACCGGCAGCGGTTCGGCGACGCGCGCGATCAGGTCACCGCCGCCGTCCTCGACCAGCCGGCCGACCAGTTCGCCGGCCAGCCGGGCCACGGTGGGGCGCAGGGACTCGACCATGCGCGGGGTGAAGGCCTTGGAGACCAGTCGGCGGATCCGGGTGTGGTCGGGGGCCTCCAGGTCGAGCAGGCCGTGCTCGTTGAGGGTGTGGAAGGGCTCGTGGGCGGGGTCGGGCGCCGGGCGGCCGAACTCCTCGTGGGTGTAGCGGTGGCTGTAGGTACGGCCGAGGCGGCGGTCCCGCAGCAGCGCGCTGACGTCCTCGTACCGGGAGACCAGCCACTGGTCGCTGGGCCCGTAGTAGCTCACGGGCGCCTGCTCGCGCAGGGCCGTGTACGCCTCGTAGGGGTGCGCCACGAACTCGGCGGACCAGGGGTCGAACTGAGCAGACATCGATCACTCCTGCTGGTCGGGTGGCCATGCTAGTCGGACGCGTGCGGAACCGGGACGGGCAAGGTTGCACGCCTCTCCTACCGCCCGTGCGGCCCCTGCGGGAAGGGCCGGACCCCGCCGCACGGCGCGCGGCCGACCAGGTCCCCGGCAGCGGCGACGATGTTGTCGAGGATCCGCTGCCGGGACATGGCGAAGCCCTCGTGCCAGTCGTCGAGTTCGCTGGCCCAGCGGACGAAGGGTTGCAGGGCCTGGGGGTGGCCGAGTTCGTTCGCGGCCTCCCGCCAGATCAGGTTGGCCCCGAGGGCGGGGTCGAGCACACCCTCGGCGATCTGACCGGCCCACCAGTGGGCCAGCTCCCAGCGGGCCCCGGCTCTGTCCCCGGGCAGCTGGGGCCGCAGCCCCAGCTCGTCGAGGACGCCGCCGAACAGTTCACGTGCCTCGGCGTTCTCGCTGCGCCCGAGTTCCGCCAGGAACCAGAGCGACGGGGTGTCGACTCCGGCGCGGAGCGCGTCCTCGGCCGCCTGGACCAGGCGATCGGCCGTAACCCACTGCCAGTCGACGATCCATTCGATCGCCAGCATGTGGATCCGGCCGATCGCCGCTTCTCCGGTCATCTCTCTCACCTGGTCAGGACTCAGCGCGCGGAGAGCACCAGTCGGCGGGCGAAGTTGCGGTAGCCGGCCCGTTCGAAGGCCGCCGCCATCGGCAGGTTCGTCAGATCGGTGTCGGCGCGGACGGTCTCGGCGCCGAGCTCGACGGCGAGGAGGCGGGTGTTCTCGGCGAGTATCCCATCCACGTAGCCCCGGCCACGGTGTCCGGGCAGCACCCCGAGGTAGCCGACCACGGGGAAGGCGGGATTGCGCGAGGGGAAGCCGAAGCCGACCACCTTTCCGTCCGCCGTCTCGGCGATCCGCCACCAGGAGCGCTCTCCTCGGCGATCCACGTCCACTCGGGGCGGTACTCACGGTCGGCGAGCTTCAACCGGTACGCGTCGGCCGTCATCATGTCGGCGGCCGGGTCGGCGACCAGGAGCGGGAGAAAGCGGTCGAGATCGGACTCGACGGTGGAACGGAAAATCACGGTGCCTCCAGGGCGGCAACCCCTTTCCGCCCGGGCCGACCGCGGCGGTCGCGCAGTGCATCAGGAGCGTGGCCGGACACGGCCTACACCTCGCCGGCGACCACCGCGCCCGCCTCGTACGCGAAGACCACCGCGTGCACCCGGTCTCGCAGTTGGAGCTTGCTCAGCACATTGCTGACATGGGTCTTCACGGTGTGCTCGCTGACCACCAGTTCGGCCGCGATCTCGGCGTTGGAGAGGCCACGGGCGAGCAGGCGCAGGGTCTCCTGCTCGCGGATGGTCAGCTGGTCGAGCAGCCTGGAGGGCGCCCGCACCACGGCGGCCGGCCCCGAGGGCTTGCGCGCGGCGAACTCGGCGATCAGACGGCGTGTCACCGACGGCGCCAGCAGGGCCTCGCCGGAGGCGACCATCCGGACGCCGTGCGCGAGGTCGTCCCGGCGCACGTCCTTGAGCAGGAAACCGCTGGCCCCGGCGTAGAGGGCGTCGTAGACGTAGTCGTCGATGTCGAAGGTGGTCAGCATGATCACCTTGGTGCCCGGGAACTCGGCGTAGACCCGGCGGGCGGCCTCCAGGCCGTCCATCACGGGCATCCGGACGTCCAGCAGCAGCACGTCGGGGCGGTGCTCCCGGACCGCCTCGATGGCCTGCGCGCCGTCCGCCGCCTCGGCGACCACCTCGATGTCCGGCTGGGCGTCCAGGATCATGCCGAACCCCGCCCGCACCAGCTCCTGGTCGTCGGCGACCACCACTCGAATCGCGTTCACCGCAGCTCCCATCCCTCTCGACGGCCCTCGCCGTACGGCCGGTCTTACAGTACGGCTGCGCTCAGCGGCAGCTGCGCGGTGACCAGGAACCCCTGGCCCTGCGGCCCCGGACCGGCCGTCGCCCTGCCCCCGCAGGCCGCGGCGCGTTCGCGGATACCGACCAGGCCCCGCCCGCCCGACCAGCCGTCCACCGGCCGCCCGTTCGGCCCGCCCTTTGCAACCGCCGCAGCCGTCGCACCCGTCACGCCTGCCGCACCCGCACCCGCACCCGCCGCGCCGCGCCCGTTGTCGGAGACCACGATCTCCAGCGTCCGGGCGAGCCGGGCGACCCGGATCGCGGCGCAGTCCGCGCCGGAGTGCTTGACGATATTGGTCAGCGCCTCCTGGACGATCCGGTAGGCCGCCGCCTCGACGTCGGCCGGCATCGCGCGGTCCAGCTCGGTCAGCTCCAGCTCCACCCGGACACCCGCCTGACGCACCCGCTCGACCACGGCGGGAAGCTCGGTCAGCCGGGGCTGCGGGGCGAGTTCGGGGCTCGCGCCCTCCTCCTTGAGCACACCGAGCACCCGGCGCAGCTGCACCATCGCGTCACGGCCGGAGTCGGCGATGGTGTCGAAGGCCCGGATCGCCCGGTCCGGATCCTTGTGCACCACCAGCGGGCCCGCCTCGGCCTGAATGACCATCAGCGAGACCGCGTGCGCCAGGATGTCGTGCATCTCACGGGCGATCCGACTGCGCTCCTCGGCCACCGCCCGGGCCGCCTCGCTGGCGGCCTGCAGACCCAGCTGATGCGCCCGCTCGGCCTCCGTCCTGGCCAGCCTGCGCCAGTCGCGCACCAGCGCGCCGAAGGTGAAGCTGCCGACCGTCATGAGCAGGCTGAACAGCATGCCGTTCGGCGAGTGGGTGCCGAGGATGTTGGCGACCACGGTGATGACCAGCAGCGGCCAGCGCTGCCAGTCCCGGCCCCGGTCGGCGAGGGTGTACATCGCGAGCACGGCGGAGAGCGAGACCTGCGGCTGCGCCGAGTGCGCGGCATACGACAGCGCCAGCGCCGGCAGCCCCGTGAGCAGGAACACGGTGCCCGGGAGGCGGCGCCGCCAGGGCAGCCCGAAGGCGCTGGAGACGGCCAGCAGATAGATCCACCAGCCCCAGCCCGCGTTGTCGAAGAACACCGCCCAGGCCGAGATGAGCGCCGAGAACACCGTCAGCCCGATGTCCACCACGTACGGGTTGACCCTGCCTACGCGAGCCTGCCAGCGCTGCCCCAGCGCCATGATCCGCGCCTGTGCGCGCGTTATCCGCTCCACGTCCGCCCCTCCCCCGCCGTGCTCCGGGGGATGATCCTGCCGTACCAGGCGGACCAGCGCCGCACCGACCGGCGCAGGAAGCCGGCCACCACCCCCGAAGGGGTGCTCAGGCATTGGCGACCGTCACATTCCCGGTGCTGGTGCTGGCGGTGATGGTGCGCCTGGCGCCGGGCTGCTGACTGACCGCCACGTTCACACTGCCGGTGTCCGCCCTCGCGGCGACGGTGTACGGATCTCCGGCGGGCACCTTCACCCGGACGCTGCCGGTGTCCGTGGTGGCCTTGACCGTCTCGGGCTGGGTCTCGAAGGAGGCCGTGACACCACCGGTGCTCGTCCTGAGGTCGACGCTGGCGGCACTCAGCCGGGTGGCCTCGATGCTGCCGGTGTCGCTGCGGGCCTCGATCTGCCCGCTCAGGCCGGTGAGCCGGACAGCACCGGTGTCGTCGCTGACCCGCACCACCGTGCCGGCCGGGACCTCCACCTCGTACCCGACGCCGCAGTTGCCGTCGGGGCACTTGTAGCTGAGGGTGAGCGTGCCGCCGGCGGTGCTGTGGACGGCGGCGGGCGGCTTGGAGCGGTACGTCTGATGCTCGACCACCTGGACACCGCTGCCGCCGCCCGTCACCCGGATGTCTCCGGTGCTGCCCTCGATCACCAGCGTCTGCACGGGATCCGAGATGCCGTAACTGACGCTCTTCGTCTTGTCGTCGTCCGGGAAGCAGCCGGACATGCCGCCCACGACGACGACGGTGATGGCGGTGTATGTCAGCAGACGGACCTTGTAGTTCACGGCAGTTCCCCTCGATCGGCGGCCGGGTGTCCACTGCGACCGGCACGCCATCAGACTGCCCGTCGGCCACCGCGCTCCGGATCCCCCTCCAGAGCGGTTTATCCGTCTCCCCCCTGCGGGGGAGAGCCCCCCGGCTCAGGGTCTCCCCCGCAGGGTTCACTCCCCGACGAGCCCGCCCGCGACGATCCGCCGCACCAACGCGGGCAGCGCGAGCGAGATCGCCTCGCGGATCACCTCGTACGCCGCCGGATCGTACGGCGTCGGCTCGGCGTTCACGATCACCAGCCGGGCGCCTCCGTCCAGTGCCGTCTGCGGCAGCGCCGCCACCGGATACACCTGCAGCAGCGTGCCGACCGCCACGAAGAGATCGCACGCCTTGGCAATCGCCTCCGCCCGGCCCAGCACCACCGGGTCCAGTGCCTCACCGAACATCACCGTGCGCGGCTTGAGCACTCCCCCGCACTCCTGACACGCCGGGTCTGACACGCCGGGTCCGGCCCCCCGCCGCCACACGCTCCAGCGCCTGTGCCATCCCACTGCGCACCCGGCAACGGACGACTGCACCTGCTGCGCCGTCCCGTGCAGCTCCAGCACCTTCCGCTCGGGCAGCCCCGAACGCTGGTGCAGCCCGTCCACGTTCTGCGTCAGCACCCGCACCGGCAGCCCGCTGCGCTCCGGCTCCACCAGCGCCAGATGCCCGGCATTCGGCTCCGCCCCTGCCGCCCCGGCGCCTTGGCGCATCAGCCACGAACGGCGCCGCACCTCGGGATCGGCCAGATACGGCCCGATCGTCACAACTCCTGCGCCTTGGGATCCCGCTGCCACAACCCCTGCGGCCCCCGGTAGTCCGGAATCCCCGAACCGGTCGAAATCCCGGCCCCGGTCAGCACGGCAATCAGCGGACGCTTCGCACTCATGCCCGGACCGTACGGGCCGCCGCCTGCGTACGGTCTCGATGCCATCCTCAAGGGCGAGGCGCTGGCCGCACCGGCCCGAGGAACGGGCAACGCAGAACGCCGCAGGGCGGCCACCCCGTGATCGGGGTGGCCGCCCTGCGGCGTTGCGAGCCGAACTGTCAGCCGGTGTACGGGCCGTAGTCGTAGTCGTCCAGCGGGACCGCCTGGCCGGAGCCGGCGCCGAAGGGCGACAGGTCGTAGTCGTCGTAGCCGACGGCCGAGTACATGGCGGCCTTGGCCTCCTCGGTCGGCTCGACCCGGATGTTGCGGTAGCGGGGAAGACCCGTACCGGCCGGGATGAGCTTACCGAGGATGACGTTCTCCTTGAGGCCCAGCAGCGGGTCCGACTTGGCGTGGATCGCCGCGTCGGTGAGGACCCGGGTCGTCTCCTGGAAGGAGGCGGCCGACAGCCAGGACTCGGTGGCCAGCGAGGCCTTGGTGATACCCATCAGCTGCGGACGACCGGAGGCGGGGTGACCGCCCTCGGAGACCACACGACGGTTCTCGGTCTCGAAGCGGCCGCGCTCGACGAGCTCGCCCGGGAGCAGCTCGGCGTCGCCCGACTCGATGATCGTCACGCGGCGGAGCATCTGCCGGATGATGATCTCGATGTGCTTGTCGTGGATCGACACACCCTGCGAGTTGTAGACCTTCTGGACCTCGGCCACCAGGTGGATCTGGACGGCACGCTGGCCCATGATGCGCAGGACGTCGTGCGGGTTGGTGGCACCGACGGTCAGCTTCTGGCCGACCTCGACCGCCTCGCCCTCGCTCACCAGGAGCTTGACACGCTTGGAGACCGGGTAGGCGATCTCGTCGGTGCCGTCGTCCGGGGTGATGACGATCTTGCGGGTCTTCTCGGTGTCCTCGATGCGGGCCCGGCCCTGCGCCTCCGAGATCGGGGCCACACCCTTGGGGGTACGGGCCTCGAAGAGCTCGACGACACGCGGCAGACCCTGGGTGATGTCGTCACCGGCCACACCACCGGTGTGGAAGGTACGCATGGTCAGCTGGGTACCGGGCTCACCGATGGACTGGGCGGCGATGATGCCGACCGCCTCACCGATGTCGACCAGCTTGCCGGTGGCCAGCGAGCGGCCGTAGCAGAAGGCACAGGTGCCCACGGCCGACTCACAGGTCAGGATCGAGCGGACCTTGACGTCGCCGATGCCGTGGCGGATCAGCTCGTCGATGAGGACGTCACCGAGGTCGGTGTTGGCGGTGGCAATGAGCTTGCCGTCCACCGTGATGTCCTCGGCGAGCATCCGGGCGTAGACGCTGGTCTCGACGTCGTCGGCCTTGCGCAGCACGCCGGTGGCGTCCACGGAACCGATCGACAGCTTCAGGCCGCGCTCGGTGCCGCAGTCCTCCTCGCGAATGATGACGTCCTGGGAGACGTCGACCAGACGACGGGTGAGGTAACCGGAGTCGGCGGTACGGAGGGCGGTGTCCGCGAGACCCTTACGGGCACCGTGGGTGGAGATGAAGTACTCCAGCACGGACAGACCCTCACGGAACGACGCCTTGATCGGCCGCGCGATGGTCTCGTTCTTCGCGTTGGACACCAGACCACGCATACCGGCGATCTGACGCATCTGCATCATGTTTCCACGAGCACCCGAGTCGACCATCATGAAGATGGGGTTGGTCTTCGGGAAGTTCGCGTTCATGGCCTCGGCAACCTCGTTGGTCGCCCGGGTCCAGATGCCGATGAGCTCCTGCTTGCGCTCGTCGTTGGTGATCAGACCGCGCTCGTACTGCTTCTGGATCTTCTCGGCCTGCGCCTCGTAGCCCTCAAGGATCTGGCCCTTGCTCGGCGGGACGACGACGTCCGAGATCGAGACGGTGACACCGGAACGGGTCGACCAGTGGAAGCCGGCCGCCTTCAGGTTGTCGAGCGTCGCGGCGACGACGACCTTCGGGTAGCGCTCGGCCAGGTCGTTGACGATGGCCGACAGCTGCTTCTTGCCGACCTCGTAGTCGACGAAGGGGTAGTCCTCGGGCAGCAGCTCGTTGAAGAGCGCGCGGCCCAGGGTCGTGCTGAGTCGGAAGGACTCGCCCTCGAACCAGCTCGACTGGCCCTCCTCGTCGACCGGGGCGACCCAGCCGCGCGGCGGCACGGTGCCGACCGGCAGACGCAGGTCGATCGGGGCCTGGACGTCCAGCTCGCGGGCGTCGAAGGCCATGATCGCCTCGGCGGTGGACGAGAAGGAGCGGCCGGCGCCCTTCACGTTCTCGCGGTCCGAGGTGAGGAAGAACAGACCCAGCACCATGTCCTGGGTCGGCATGGTGACGGGGCGACCGTCGGCCGGCTTCAGGATGTTGTTCGAGGACAGCATCAGGATGCGGGCCTCGGCCTGCGCCTCCGCGGAGAGCGGCAGGTGGACGGCCATCTGGTCACCGTCGAAGTCCGCGTTGAACGCGGTGCAGACGAGCGGGTGGATCTGGATGGCCTTGCCCTCGACCAGCTGCGGCTCGAAGGCCTGGATGCCGAGGCGGTGCAGGGTGGGCGCACGGTTCAGCAGAACCGGGTGCTCGGCGATGACCTCTTCGAGGACGTCCCACACGACCGGGCGGGCGCGCTCGACCATGCGCTTGGCCGACTTGATGTTCTGCGCGTGGTTCAGGTCGACCAGGCGCTTCATCACGAACGGCTTGAAGAGCTCCAGCGCCATGGCCTTGGGCAGACCACACTGGTGCAGCTTCAGCTGCGGGCCGACGACGATGACCGAACGGGCCGAGTAGTCGACTCGCTTGCCGAGCAGGTTCTGACGGAAACGACCCTGCTTGCCCTTGAGCATGTCGGACAGCGACTTCAGCGGACGGTTGCCGGGGCCCGTGACCGGGCGACCACGACGGCCGTTGTCGAAGAGCGCGTCGACGGCCTCCTGGAGCATGCGCTTCTCGTTGTTCACGATGATCTCGGGGGCACCGAGGTCGAGAAGCCGCTTCAGGCGGTTGTTGCGGTTGATCACGCGGCGGTACAGGTCGTTCAGGTCGGAGGTCGCGAAGCGGCCACCGTCCAGCTGCACCATTGGACGCAGGTCCGGCGGGATGACCGGCACGCAGTCCAGCACCATGCCGTTGGGCTTGTTGCTGGTCTGCAGGAAGGCGGAGACGACCTTGAGGCGCTTGAGCGCACGGGTCTTCTTCTGGCCCTTGCCGGTGCGGATGATCTCGCGGAGGCGCTCGGCCTCCTCCGCCAGGTCGAAGGTCTCCAGGCGGTCCTTGAGGGCCGCGGCGCCCATCGAGCCGGAGAAGTAGGTGCCGAAGCGGTCGCGCAGCTCGCGGTAGAGCAGCTCGTCGCCCTCGAGGTCCTGGACCTTGAGGTTCTTGAAGCGGCTCCACACCTCGTCGAGGCGGTCCAGCTCGCGCTGGGCACGGTCGCGCAGCTGCTTCATCTCACGCTCGGCGCCCTCACGCACCTTGCGGCGGACGTCGGCCTTGGCGCCCTCGGCCTCCAGCTCGGCCAGGTCGGTCTCGGCCTTCTTGGCGCGGGCTTCGAGGTCGGCGTCGCGGCGGTTCTCGATCTGCTGACGCTCGACGGAGACATGCGCCTCCAGCGACGGCAGGTCGCGCTGACGGCGCTCGTCGTCGACCCAGGTGATCATGTAGGCGGCGAAGTAGATGACCTTTTCGAGGTCCTTCGGCGCCAGGTCCAGCAGGTAGCCCAGACGGGACGGGACACCCTTGAAGTACCAGATGTGGGTGACCGGAGCGGCCAGCTCGATGTGGCCCATCCGCTCACGGCGCACCTTGGCGCGGGTGACCTCGACGCCGCAGCGCTCGCAGATGATGCCCTTGAAGCGGACGCGCTTGTACTTACCGCAGTAGCACTCCCAGTCCCGGGTCGGGCCGAAGATCTTCTCGCAGAAGAGGCCGTCCTTTTCGGGCTTCAGGGTGCGGTAGTTGATGGTCTCCGGCTTCTTGACCTCGCCGTGCGACCACTGGCGGATGTCGTCGGCCGTGGCCAGGCCAATACGGAGCTCGTCGAAGAAGTTGACGTCAAGCACTGGTCGTCAAGCCCTCTTTCGTAAGTCGAGAGTTATCTGTGGTCTGAGGGGGCCTGGGGGCGGGCCGGCCTGGGCTCAACCAGGCCGGCCCAACCTCCGTCAGACCTCTTCGACGCTGCTCGGCTCGCGCCGGGACAGGTCAATGCCGAGCTCCTCGGCAGCGCGGAACACGTCTTCGTCGGAGTCCCGCATCTCGATGGACTGGCCGTCCGAGGACAGCACCTCCACGTTGAGGCAGAGCGACTGCATTTCCTTGATGAGGACCTTGAAGGACTCGGGAATGCCGGGCTCGGGGATGTTCTCGCCCTTGACGATGGCCTCGTAGACCTTGACTCGGCCGAGGACGTCGTCGGACTTGATGGTGAGCAGCTCCTGCAGTGCGTACGCAGCGCCGTACGCCTCCAGGGCCCACACCTCCATCTCACCGAATCGCTGACCACCGAACTGCGCCTTACCACCGAGCGGCTGCTGGGTGATCATCGAGTACGGACCGGTCGAACGGGCGTGCAGCTTGTCGTCGACCAGGTGGTGCAGCTTGAGGATGTACATGTAGCCGACCGAGACCGGCATCGGGAACGGCTCGCCGGAGCGGCCGTCGAACAGCCGGGCCTTGCCAGTGGAGTTCACCAGGCGCTCACCGTCACGGGTGAGGGTGGTGTTGTCCAGCAGGCCGGTGATCTCGTCCTCGCGGGCGCCGTCGAAGACCGGGGTGGCGAGGTTGGTGCCACCCTCGACCGTGTCGGCGCCGATCGCCTGCAGGCGCTGGGCCCACTCGTCGGCGAGGCCGGATACGTCCCAACCCTGCTTGGCGAGCCACCCGAGGTGGATCTCCAGGACCTGTCCCGGGTTCATTCGGGACGGGACACCCAGCGGGTTGAGGATGATGTCGACCGGGGTGCCGTCCTCCAGGAACGGCATGTCCTCGACCGGCAGGATCTTGGAGATGACACCCTTGTTGCCGTGACGGCCGGCGAGCTTGTCACCATTGGTGATCTTGCGCTTCTGGGCCACGTAGACGCGGACCAGCTGGTTCACGCCCGGGGGCAGCTCGTCGCCCTCTTCGCGGTCGAAGACGCGGACGCCGATGACCTTGCCGGACTCGCCGTGCGGCACCTTCAGCGAGGTGTCGCGGACCTCACGGGCCTTCTCACCGAAGATCGCGCGCAGCAGGCGCTCCTCCGGGGTCAGCTCGGTCTCACCCTTGGGCGTGACCTTGCCGACCAGGATGTCGCCGGTGACGACATCGGCGCCGATACGGATGATGCCGCGCTCGTCGAGGTCGGCGAGGACCTCCTCGGAGACGTTCGGGATGTCCCGGGTGATCTCCTCCGGGCCCAGCTTGGTGTCACGGGCGTCGACCTCGTGCTCCTCGATGTGGATCGAGGAGAGGACGTCGTCCTGCACGAGGCGCTGCGACAGGATGATCGCGTCCTCGTAGTTGTGACCCTCCCAGGACATGAACGCCACGAGCAGGTTCTTGCCGAGGGCCATCTCGCCCTCGTCGGTGCAAGGACCGTCCGCGAGCACCTGGCCGGTCTCGACCCGGGCGCCCTCGTCCACGAGCACCTTCTGGTTGAAGGCGGTGCCCTGGTTGGAGCGGGTGAACTTGGCGGCGCGGTACGTGGTGTACGTGCCGTCGTCGTTGGCCACCGTGACGTAGTCGGCGGAGACCTCCTGGACCACACCCGGCTTCTCGGCCGTGATCACGTCGGCGGCGTCGACCGCACAGCGGTACTCCATGCCGGTGCCGACCAGCGGGGCCTCGCTCTTCAGCAGCGGCACCGCCTGACGCATCATGTTCGAGCCCATGAGCGCGCGGTTGGCGTCGTCGTGCTCGAGGAACGGGATCATGGCGGTCGCGACCGACACCATCTGGCGCGGCGAGACGTCCATGTAGTCGATCTCGGTGCCCGGGATGTAGTCGATCTCGCCGCCACGGCGACGGACCAGGACACGGGGCTCGGCGAAGTGCAGGTCGTCCGTCAGCGGGGCGTTGGCCTGCGCGATGACGAAGCGGTCCTCCTCGTCGGCCGTCAGGTAGTCGACCTTCTCGGTGACGACACCGTCGACGACCTTGCGGTACGGGGTCTCGATGAAGCCGAAGGCGTTGACCCGGCCGTACGAGGCCAGCGAGCCGATAAGACCGATGTTGGGACCTTCAGGGGTCTCAATCGGACACATACGGCCGTAGTGCGACGGGTGAACGTCACGGACCTCGAAGCCGGCGCGCTCACGGGAGAGACCACCGGGGCCCAGCGCGGACAGACGACGCTTGTGGGTCAGGCCCGACAGCGGGTTCGTCTGGTCCATGAACTGGGACAGCTGGCTGGTGCCGAAGAACTCCTTGATGGAGGCGACGACCGGCCGGATGTTGATCAGGGTCTGCGGCGTGATCGCCTCGACGTCCTGGGTGGTCATGCGCTCGCGCACGACACGCTCCATACGGGCGAGACCCGTACGGACCTGGTTCTGGATCAGCTCGCCGACGTTGCGCAGGCGACGGTTGCCGAAGTGGTCGATGTCGTCGACCTCGACCACGATGTCGCGGCCCTCGTTGTCACGCCAGTCGACCTCACCGGCGTGCAGCTTGACCAGGTACTTGATGGTGTTGATGATGTCCGGCTCGGTGAGCACGCCCGAGTCCAGGGACTCGGCGTTGCCCAGCTTCCGGTTGACCTTGTAGCGGCCGACCTTGGCGAGGTCGTAGCGCTTCGGGTTGAAGTAGAGGTTCTCGAGCAGCGTCTGCGCGGCCTCACGCGTGGGCGGCTCGCCCGGGCGCAGCTTGCGGTAGATGTCGAGGAGTGCGTCGTCCTGGCCCTGGGTGTGGTCCTTCTCCAGGGTGGCGCGCATCGACTCGTACTCGCCGAACTCCTCGAGAATCATCTCGTTGGTCCAGCCGAGGGCCTTCAGCAGAACGGTGACCGACTGCTTGCGCTTGCGGTCGATGCGGACACCGACCATGTCGCGCTTGTCGATCTCCATCTCCAGCCAGGCACCGCGGGAGGGGATGATCTTGGCGGAGTAGATGTCCTTGTCGGACACCTTGTCCAGCGTCGAGTCGAAGTACACGCCGGGGGAACGGACCAGCTGCGACACGACGACGCGCTCGGTGCCGTTGATCACGAACGTGCCCTTGTGGGTCATGAGCGGGAAATCGCCCATGAAGACCGTCTGAGACTTGATCTCACCGGTCTCGTTGTTGGTGAACTCGGCCGTGACGAAGAGCGGAGCCGCGTACGTGAAGTCGCGGTCCTTGCACTCGTCAATGGAGTTCTTCGGCGGCTCGAAACGGTGGTCGCGGAAGGTCAGCGACATCGACCCACTGAAGTCCTCGATCGGCGAGATCTCTTCGAAGATCTCCTCCAGACCGGACTTGGTGGGGACGTCCTGACCACTCTCCAGGGCCGCCTCGACCCGGGACTTCCAGGCCGCGTTGCCGAGCAGCCAGTCAAAGCTCTCGGTCTGCAGGGCCAGGAGGTTCGGGACCTCAAGGGGCTCCTTGATCTTCGCGAACGAAACGCGAAGCGGGGCGGTGGATGCGGCGGATGTGTTCGAGGCGTTGCGCGAGGCGGCCAAGAGGGGGGTCCTTCCGAGGGCTCGGAGCTCACTACGCGCGTACCAGCCGGGCCTGCAAAGGCTTGGAGCCACCTCCGGCGCCGAGGGTCTCAGCCGGGAGCAAGTCCCAGGTCAGAGCCGCTTTGCGGAGGCGGTGCCAGACCCCTTCAGGGCAACGCAGACTCCGGGCGACGAGTCACGGAGCAGCTAACAGGCAGCGCAAAGGGACAGTGTAGCCAAAAGGCACACTGTTGACAAGCCCTGATTCGGAGACCGAATCGGACGCTCCCTCCGGTAGCCATCCAGCCGGCCCGACCCCCGCCGGGGGACCGTGCCGCAGGACGGCGCCTGCCTCGCACAACCTTGGCCCGGACTACGCCGGGCCACCGCACCTCACATGCAGTCACTTCCCGTCGGGGCCACTGAATATGCATCCGGGGCCGCTCCGACTTGGAACGTGAACTCCACGCTGGGCGCGCGCCTTGAGAATCGCGCGCCCGGTGCCGTTCGTCAAGGCCCACACCAGAGCGTGGACCTCGGTCTGCTCATCGTTCGACGCCCCCAGGGCGTTACAGAACCCGTGGTGGGAGCCGTCTGCGATGACAGCGATCACCATACCCGCCCCCACCGACAGTGGCCGAGCGCACAGCCGATCGACCACTATCCCGTCAGGTGACCGGCGGGTACGGAAACAGGCCGGGCCGACCACCCGCAAGGGTGATCGGCCCGGCCCGTGAGCCCCCTCAGAGGGGGCGAGAAGTCACTTGACGGTGACCTTGGCGCCAGCGGCCTCGAGGGCAGCCTTGGCCTTCTCGGCAACGTCCTTGGCAACCTTCTCCAGGACCTTCGCACCGGCGGTGTCAACGAGGTCCTTGGCCTCCTTCAGGCCGAGGGAGGTCAGGGTGCGCACCTCCTTGATGACCTGGATCTTCTTGTCGCCGGCGCCATCGAGGATGACGTCGAACTCGTCCTGCTCCTCAACGGCCTCGACGGCGGCGGCAGCGCCACCGGCGGCGGCAACGGCGACCGGAGCGGCAGCCTTGACGTCGAACTTCTCCTCGAACGCCTTGACGAACTCGGAGAGCTCGATCAGGGTCAGGGTCTCGAACTGCGCGAGCAGCTCGTCCTGGGTCAGCTTCGCCATGATGGCGTCCTTCCACTAAATCGGCAGGTGCCGGATGTATTGGTTGGCGGGCGTACGGGCCCGCAGCGAGGCAGCAGCCTTCGCGGATTACTCCGCGGCAGCGTCCTCGGCGGCGGGAGCCGGCGTACCGGCACCGCCCTGCTCGACCTTCGCACGCAGCGCCTCGGCGGTACGAGCGAACTCGACCAGCGGAGCCTGGAAGGTCGCCGCGGCCTTGGCCATGGACGCCTTCAGGCCGCCGGCCAGCTTGGCGAGCAGCACCTCGCGGGACTCGAGGTCCGCGAGCTTCTTGATGTCATCGGCGGACAGCGCCTTGCCGTCAAGGACACCGCCCTTGATGATCAGAGCGGGGTTGTCCTTGGCGAAGTCACGCAGAGCCTTCGCCGACTCCACCGGGTCACCGGTGACGAAGGCGACAGCCGTCGGACCCGCGAACAGGTCGTCCAGCTCGGAGATCCCGGCCTCATTGGCCGCAATCTTGGTCAGCGTGTTCTTCACCACGGCGTACTGGGCGTTCTCACCCAGCGAGCGACGCAGAGTCTTAATCTGCTTCACCGTCAGACCGCGGTACTCGGTCAGCACGGCCGCGTTCGAGGCACGGAACTTGTCCGTGATCTCGGCGACGGCAGCAGCCTTGTCGGGCCTTGCCATTGGCTTACGCCTCCTTCCGTGATGTCGAAGTCGGGCCGACCGCGAAAGTCGACCATTCAACGCCTCGAACCGACCGGCCAGGAGGAAGCCCTGCAGAAACAGTGAGAGCCCCAGTGCGCAGTCGCACGGGGCTCAGTGAGACCTCGACGGCCGCACGGAAAACCGTACGGACCGGAAGTCCAAGCTCCAGACACTCCTGCGCGGGCCGTCTGCGAAAATCGCAGATCCTTCGGTGGCTCCGCCCCCTTACGGGCGCAGAACCACAGCCAGCGGTCTTTGGCAGACACCACCGTACCGGACCGTCCGGAAAACCACCAAATCCGCCCCGGACGCTCTCAGGGCGTCCGCCGGTAGGCAGCCCATCAGGACAGGGCATCCCAGGGGCGCGGATCTAAGGCGTCAGCGGCGGCAGGCTCTGCTTCCCGGCGTCCACGGTGTCGCCCTCGGCCGGGGCCTGCACCGAGAGCGGGCCGCCGAGCTCGGTGTACTGGACGGTGTCGTCCAGCTTGACCGACGGGCCCTGGCCGGCCCGGTGCAGCTCGACCAGCTGGTCCTTGTCGTTCAGCCAGAAGTCGAGCGTCACCAAGGCCACCTTGCCCAGGGCGTTCCTGAGGGCGGCCCGGCGGGCGGCGCTCAGCTGGGTCTGCGCGGCGACGTACGCGTCGGCGGAGACGGTCACCCGGTAGTGCTGGACCACTCCCTCGGTCCGCTTCTCCTCCCCCACCAGCTGCGGGTCCGAGGCCGCCACCGCCGCCGTGAGCGCCACCATCGGGTTGAGCCGGTCGACCAGCGCCGAGTACGGGACCTCGCGCTGGCCGTCCGGGCCCGGGACGGTGGTGAACTTCTGCCAGTGCCGCCCGCCGAGCCTGGCGGCAGTGGGCTGGTCACCCCCCAGATAGGCGGTGGTGTCGAGCACTATGAGCTGCTGTGCGGTGCCGAAACGGTTGAGCACGAGGACGGTCTTCGGCGCCCAGAAGAGCATCCCGCTGGCGCCCTCCCCGTCCAGCCGGTAGCCGAACTTCGCGCGGCGCGCGGTGTCCATCTGCAGCTGGGCGGAGAGCAGCACACCGTGCGGCGAACGGTCGGTGGGAGTGGCGAGGGCTGAGGGGCTGTCGGCCGAGGTGCCCGGCGAGGAGCCCGCGCCGCCCGCGCCGCTGCCGCACCCGGCCAACAGGCAGGCGGCAAGCGCTGCGGTCACCGCCCGCCTTACCAGTGCCATTCCCGTGCTCCTCCGCTCGCTCGACCGTGCCCTGCGCTCAGGTCAGTTGCCCAGGCTCTTCAACATGTCCGCGAAGTCCATGACCTCGCTGTCGGCGGGTGCCTTGGCCGCCTGGGTGGTACCGATCTCGCTGTACTTGAAGGTCTGCGGGCCCCCCAGCCCGGCGCCCATGTTGGTGTTGGTCTGCTGGAGAAGCTCACCCTTGCCGTCGATCCAGAAGTCGACGGTGGAGCTGTCGCCGTCCTTCTTGAGCATCCCCGTCACCAGCTCCCGCCGGTCCTGGGAGATCGGCAGCAGCTTGGCCAACGCATCGACGGGGGCCTCGCTGCGGTAGTGGACGGTGTCCGCACCGTCGATCTTCTCCTCGCCGACCCTGGCCAGCTTCCCCGCCCCGGCGTTGGCCGTCAGCTGCGCGCCCGGGCTGAGCGTCACGAGCATGCTGGCGATCGAACCGTAGTCCTCGCCGCCGCCGGCCCTGCTCCCGTCACCGGTCGACTTAGGGTCCAGCTTCAGCCACTTCTTGCCGTTCACCAGCGCGGCGGTCTCGGCGTCCAGACCGGTGTACAGCGCCTGGCCGGCGACCAGCATCCTGGACTCCGTGCCGCCGTCCTTCAGCGCGAGGTCGAGGGCGGGTCCACTCGTCGCCCAGACGTACGTGCCCGAGCCGCCACCACCTGTGGTCCGGGTCAGCCTGGCGCCCCTGGCCTTCTCCATCACGGCGGCCGAGGCCAGCAGAGCGGCCTTCGGGTCCTGGTTCGCGTCGGGCTTCACCGCCCCACCGCCGGTGTCGGATCCGCCCGCCGCTCCGGTGCTCGGCGCCCCGCTGCCGGAGGCGGCGGACGGCGCCGTGGCGCCGGAGGCGGCAGGCCCGGCTGTGTCGGCGGCGCCGCTCCCGGAACTACTGCAGGCGGTGAGTCCGCCCACCAGCAGGGCCGAGGCCGCGACGACTGAGGCAAGGCGCAGGGTGCGCACAGTGTTCCCCCCTCATATCTCACGCTGATCAGATTGGGTCGGACTCTAACCGATGCCCCCCGCGGCCGGACAAGGGCGGGGTACGACAACGGGCCCGCACCCCCGAAGGGGTACGGGCCCGTCGTACGGACTTCAGTCGCGCCCAGGACGCGGCAGCCTAGAGCTCAAGGGCTCAGACGGCGGCCGGGTCCTCCTCGACCAGGAGGTTGCGGGTGCGGTTCGGGTCCACCTGGATGCCGGGGCCAATGGTGGTGGAGACCGCGGTCTTCTTGATGTAGCGGCCCTTGGCGGCGGCGGGCTTGGCCCGGAGGACCTCGTCCAGCGCGGCGGCGTAGTTCTCGACCAGCTGCTCGTCGGTGAAGGAGACCTTACCGATGATGAAGTGCAGGTTCGAGTGCTTGTCGACGCGGAACTCGATCTTGCCGCCCTTGATGTCGTTGACAGCCTTGGCGACATCGGGGGTGACGGTGCCGGTCTTCGGGTTCGGCATCAGGCCACGGGGACCGAGCACGCGGCCGAGGCGGCCGACCTTGCCCATGAGGTCCGGGGTGGCGACGACGGCGTCGAAGTCCAGCTTGCCCTTGGCGACCTCGTCGATCAGCTCGTCGGCACCGACGATGTCGGCGCCGGCAGCACGCGCGGCCTCGGCACGCTCGCCGGTCGCGAAGACCAGGACCCGAGCGGTCTTACCGGTGCCGTGCGGGAGGATCACGGTGCTGCGGACCATCTGGTCGGCCTTGCGCGGGTCGACACCCAGGCGCATGGCAACCTCGACGGTGCCGTCGAACTTGGTGGTGGAGGTCGCCTTGGCGAGGCGGATGGCCTCGAGCGGGGCGTAGATACGGCTGCGGTCGACCTGGGCGTCCGCGGCCTTGAGAGCCTTGCTGCGCTTCACTGCTTCTCCTGAAGGTGAATGGAGGAGTCGTGGTGTGTACGGGCCGCGCAGGCCCTACCACGTGGGACGCGGGGCTGAATCAATCAGCCCTGCGGGGGCGAGGACTTTCAGCCCTCGACCGTGATGCCCATCGACCGGGCGGTGCCGGCGATGATCTTCTCCGCGGCGTCCAGGTCGTTGGCGTTCAGGTCGGGGAGCTTCGTGGTGGCGATCTCGCGGACCTGGGCGCTGGTGAGCTTCGCGACCTTGGTCTTGTGCGGCTCGCTGGAGCCCTTGTCGATGCCCGCGGCCTTCAGGATGAGGCGAGCGGCCGGCGGGGTCTTCGTGATGAAGGTGAAGGAGCGGTCGTCGTAGACGGTGATCTCCACCGGCACGATCATGCCGCGCTGCGACTCGGTCGCAGCGTTGTACGCCTTGCAGAACTCCATGATGTTGACGCCGTGCTGACCCAGCGCGGGGCCGACCGGCGGGGCGGGGTTAGCCGCACCAGCGTTGATCTGGAGCTTGATAAGCCCCGTGACCTTCTTCTTCTTGGGAGGCATTTCTCTCCGGGTCCTTCCGAGAGGTGATTGCTGGTGTGCACCGGCCGGGGCGACACCCGGCCGGGAATACACACATCGAGCCAGGCTAACGCGGATGCGCCGCTGGACCAAAACGGGTTCGGGGCGGAGCCGAAGCCCCGCCCCGAACCCAAAACCTAATGCATTAGATCTGCATCGGCTCTTCGGACTGCGTCAGTTCTTCTGGATCTGGTCGAAGGACAGCTCGACCGGGGTCTCCCGGCCGAAGATCTCGACCAGGCCCTTGACCTTCTTCGAGTCGGGGTTGATCTCGTTGATGGTCGCCTGCAGGGTCGCGAACGGGCCGTCGGTGACGGTGACCGAGTCGCCGACCTCGAAGTCGAGCACCTGGATCTCGCTCGGCTTGACCGGCGAGGGCTTGCCGGCCTCCTTGGCCGCCTGGCGCTCCACGTCGGGGGCGAGCATCTTGACGACCTCGTCCAGGGTCAGCGGGTACGGGTCGTACGCGTTGCCGACGAAGCCGGTGACACCCGGGGTGTTGCGGACGACGCCCCAGGACTCGGGGGTCAGGTCCATGCGCACCAGGACGTAGCCGGGGAGCTTGTTCTGGCGGATGGTCTTGCGGTCGCCGTTCTTGATCTGGACGACCTCTTCCTGCGGCACCTCGGCCTGGAAGATGTACTCCTCGACGTTCAGGGAGACCGCGCGCTGCTCCAGGTTCTGCTTGACCCGGTTCTCGTAGCCCGCGTAGGTGTGGATGACGTACCACTCGCCCGGCGCGAAGCGCAGCTTCTCGCGGAACTCGGCGACCGGGTCGACCTCGACAGCCTCAACGGCCTCGGCGACCTCGGCGACCTCGGCGACCTCGGCGACCTCGACAGCCTCAGCGGTCTCGACCTCGGCCACGGCCTCGGCGAACGCCTCGTCCGCCGCGGCCTCCTCCTCGGGCTCCTCGTGCATCGCGGCGCTCTCGGCCGCCACGCCCGCCTCGGCCTCGTCCGCAGCCTCGACCTCGTCCGCTTCGGCGTCCGCCGCGTCGAGGATCTGCTCGGCAGCCTCGGCGTCGACGGCGTCGGCCGCGTCCAGCTCGGCGGCGTCGTACAGGGGGGACTCAGACACGGTGGCTGCTTCTTTCCTGGGATGTGGAGATGGAACGGCTCCGGGGCCACCCGGCGCCCTCGCGGGCACGCGTGGATGAAGACTCGGATAACTCAACAGTACCGAGTCAACGGTAGCGGGCTCGTCCGGTCGGCGCCGACAGCTCGACCCGGGCACCCTGCGCAGTGGCGAGGGACGGCCCGGGTCGGGTGGTGGTGCGCAGGAGACCGAGGGTCAGCCGAAGATCCAGAAGGAGAGCTTGCCGAAACCGGTGTCGAGGCCGTACACCAGGCCCATGATCACGACCACGAAGGTCACCACGACGCTGGTGTACTGGATCAGATCGGAGCGGCTCGGCCAGACGACCTTGCGCAGCTCGGCGATGATCTGGCGGTAGAACAGCCCGATCCGGGCGAACAGGCCCTTCTTGGCCCGCTTGCCGGACTTCTGGTCGCCACCCGAAGCCTTGTTGGCTCGCTTGCGCTCGCGGCGCGAGAGCACCTTGCCATCGGCGTCGACAGGCGTGGTCTCGTCCGCGCCGTCGGCACCCTCGGGGTTGCCGCTCTCAGGCGTTGCGGTGGAGCCCGTGGTCTCCGTCACTCGTCCTCACCTGAATCCGGGTCCTGCCGAGCGTCGCTTGCGTGCCTGTGAAACACGGGCGGTCCGGCGAAAGCAGTGCTATTGGGGCCCTTTCCGCATCAAGCCCGCTCGCTCTGCGGAGCGAACGGGCTTAGTGCGGATCAAGCAGCAGGGCAAGAGGGACTCGAACCCCCAACCGCCGGTTTTGGAGACCGGTGCTCTACCAATTGAGCTATTGCCCTACGGTGCCTCGCGGCTCCGGAGATGCCCCCCAACCTACCGCATCCGCGCCGCTGCGTGCTGTACGCCTCGGCGGATCCGCAGTTCGGAAGCCATCGAGCAGTGAGTGTACGGGTTCTTCGGCGATTGGTCGAACCCCTTCGGCCGTCCCCCGTCGAGGATCCGTCGGAGGGCGCCCGTGAACGCACACATCGTGGACGGAGCGGTACACATGCTGAAACCGCTTCCCCCGGCCGTCGCAGACTCTGCAACGATGCAGGTATGAGCGCTTCCACCCCCGCCCCCATCCGCCCCGCAGACCGCCGCGTCTCCGCCCGGATCGGCGCCATCGCCGAGTCCGCGACGCTCGCGGTGGACGCCAAGGCCAAGGCCCTCAAGGCAGCCGGCCGTCCCGTGATCGGCTTCGGCGCGGGCGAGCCCGACTTCCCGACCCCCGGCTACATCGTCGAGGCCGCCGTCGCCGCCTGCCAGGACCCGAAGAACCACCGCTACACCCCGGCCGGTGGCCTGCCCGAGCTCAAGGCCGCGATCGCCGCCAAGACGCTGCGCGACTCCGGCTACGAGGTGGACGCCTCCCAGGTACTGGTGACCAACGGCGGCAAGCAGGCCATCTACAACGCCTTCGCCGCCATCCTGGACCCGGGCGACGAGGTCATCGTCCCGGCGCCGTACTGGACCACCTACCCCGAGTCGATCCAGCTCGCGGGCGGTGTGCCGGTCGAGGTGGTGGCCGACGAGACCACCGGCTACAAGGTCTCGGTGGCGCAGCTGGAGGCGGCCAGGACCGAGAACACCAAGGTCGTGCTGTTCGTCTCGCCGTCCAACCCGACCGGCGCGGTCTACACCGAGGCCGAGGCCCGGGCGATCGGCGAGTGGGCGCTGGAGCACGGCCTGTGGGTGCTCACCGACGAGATCTACGAGCACCTGGTGTACGGCGACGCCACGTTCACCTCGCTGCCCGCCCTGCTGCCCGAGCTGCGCGACAAGTGCATCGTGGTCAACGGCGTGGCCAAGACCTACGCCATGACCGGCTGGCGGGTGGGCTGGATGATCGGCCCCAAGGACGTGGTGAGCGCCGCCGCCAACCTGCAGTCGCACGCCACCTCCAACGTCTCCAACGTGGCCCAGCGGGCCGCGCTGGCCGCCGTCTCCGGCGACCTGGCGGCCGTCGAGGAGATGAAGACCGCCTTCGACCGCCGTCGCCAGACGATCGTGCGGATGCTCAACGAGATCGAGGGCGTCTACTGCCCCGAGCCCGAGGGCGCCTTCTACGCCTACCCGTCCGTCAAGGCCCTGCTGGGCAAGGAGATCCGGGGCAAGCGGCCCCAGGACTCCTCGGAGCTGGCCGCGCTGATCCTGGACGAGGCCGAGGTCGCGGTCGTCCCCGGCGAGGCCTTCGGCACCCCGGGCTACCTGCGCCTGTCGTACGCGCTGGGTGACGCCGACCTGGTCGAGGGCGTCAGCCGGATGCAGAAGCTGCTCGGCGAGGCCCGCGACTGACACAGGCCGACTGGGACGTGTCGCCCCCTTCACCCCTTCGGGGGACCCGAAGGGGGCGCTTCCCGTTCCTGTACCGAATACGGCAGGATCAGTGAGTGACTCCTCCCCCTCGTGAACGAGGCGGCTTCTCACTCGCCCGTTGACACGGACTCATGACGGCCAAGCCCTGACCGCTGCCTGTGGGCAGGAGCCCGATGTAGTGGATTCGCGTCGTCGGAATACCAAGGAGAGCCGGATTGGACCACCAGCTGCCGCCCCGCGATATCCGGAACCTCCCCAAGGCCCATCTGCACCTGCACTTCACCGGCTCGATGCGGCCCGCCACCCTGCTGGAACTCGCCGCCAAGCACCGGGTCCGACTGCCCGAGGCGCTCAGCTCGGGCACTCCGCCCAAGCTGCGGGCCACCGACGAGCGCGGCTGGTTCCGCTTCCAGCGGCTGTACGACACCGCCCGCTCGGTACTCCGCGACGAGGAGGACATCCGCCGCCTGGTCCTGGAGACCGCCGAGGACGAGCGGCGGGACGGCTCCCGCTGGCTGGAGATCCAGGTCGACCCGACCTCGTACGCACCACGGCTCGGCGGCCTCATCCCCGCGCTGGAGCTGATCCTGGACGCCGTCCGGGATGCCTCCGAGCGGACCGGGGTGGGGATGCGGGTGCTGGTCGCCGCGAACCGGATGAAGTCACCGATGGACGCCCGCACGCTGGCCCGGCTCGCCGTCCGCTACGCCGACCAGGGCGTGGTCGGCTTCGGTCTCTCCAACGACGAACGACGCGGCCTGGCAAGGGACTTCGACCGTGCATTCGCCATCGCCCGCAAGGGTGGACTGCTGGCCGCCCCGCACGGCGGCGAACTGGCCGGAGCCGAGTCCGTCCGGGACTGCCTGGACGACCTGGGCGCGGCCCGGATCGGCCACGGCGTCCGGGCGGCCGAGGACCCTCGGCTGATGCAGCGCCTGGCCGACCGCCAGATCACCTGCGAGGTCTGCCCGTCCTCCAATGTCTCGCTCGGCGTCTACGAACGCGCCGGGGAGGTCCCGCTGCGGACGCTCTTCGAGGCCGGCGTCCCGCTCGCGCTCGGCGCCGACGACCCGCTGCTCTTCGGCTCCCGACTGGCCGCGCAGTACCGGCTGGCCCGCGAGGTCCACGGCTTCACCGACCCCGAACTCGCCGAACTGGCCCGCCAGTCCGTCCGAGGCTCACGCGCCCCGGACGACGTCCGGAAGGTCCTGCTCGCCGACATCGACGCCTGGCTCACCGACTGACCCCTCAGGAGCACGGGCGAGCGGGTGAGCTTTCAGGGGCGCGTGGCTCTGGAAGCTCACCCGGCGATCAGAGGGTGACGCCCACCATCACGGGCTCGTTCACCAGCTCCACGCCGAAGGCGTCCCGCACTCCGTCCCGGATCGCCCGCGCCAGCGCCAGCAGGTCCTCCGTCCTCGCGCCGCCCCGGTTGGTGAGCGCGAGCGTGTGCTTGGTGGAGAGGGTCGCCGGGCCGCTGCCCCAGCCCTTGCCGAAACCGGCCTGGTCGATCAGCCAGGCGGCGGAGGTCTTGGTGCAGCCGTTCGGCGCCGGGTACGCCGGTGCACTCCGCCCGTCCAGCCGGGCCTGGAAGGCGGCGAACTGGTCGGACGTCAGGATCGGGTTGGTGAAGAAGGAGCCCGCCGACCAGGTGTCGTGGTCGTCCGGGTCCAGCACCATGCCCTTGCCGGCCCGCAGTCGCAGCACCGTCTCGTACGCCGTTCGCAGGTCCACCCGCTGCTCGGCCTCGGTGCCCAGGGTCCGGGCCACCTCGGGGTACTTCACCGGCGAGGACTGCCCGCCCGCGTCCTCGAGCGCGAAGCGCACCCGCAGCACCACGTAGCGGTCCGGCTGCGCCTTGAACCGGCTGTGCCGGTAGGAGAACTCGCACTCGGCGCTGTCCAGGGTGACGGTCTCGCGCGCCAGACGGTCGTACGCGACGACCTCGGTGATGCTGCCCGCCACCTCCTGGCCGTACGCGCCGACGTTCTGCACCGGGGTGGCCCCGGCCGAGCCGGGGATGCCTGCCAGGAACTCGATGCCCGCCAGGCCCTTGTCGACCGTGCGGGCGACCGCCTCGGCCCAGACCTCTCCGGCGGCCAGTTCCAGCGTGGTGCCGTCCAGGTCGTAGCCGGTGGTGGCGATCCGCAGGACGGTGCCGTCGAATCCGGCGTCCCCGATCACCAGGTTGGAGCCGCCGCCGATGACCAGCAGCGGCTGCCCGGCCTCGTCGGCCTCCTGGACGGTGGCGATGACCTGGGCGTCCGTGGTGGCGGTGACCAGGCGGCGGGCCGGCCCGCCGAGCCGGAGCGTGGTCAGCGGGGCGAGCGGGGCGTCGTGTTCTACAAGCACGCGCTCCAGACTACGGGGTGTGTTCCAGCGGCTCGGCGAGGCGTCGCTCCGCCTCGGCCCAGCCGATCCTGGCTGCGACGTCGGCCAGGCACTGCCCGGAGGTGCGGAGCCGTGCCTGCGGGGGGCCAGCCGGGGAGGCGGACCTCCCCGGCCTCCTGGACGTCAGGCGAGCCGGACCACGGCCCGGGACATGCCGAGCACCTTCTGGCCGCCGCTCATCGCCACCAGGTCGACCCGCACCCGCCGGTCGTCCAGCAGCGCCGCGACCTTGCCGCTGACCTCGATCACCGCGCCGACGCCGTCGTTGGGCACCGGCACCGGCTTGGTGAAGCGCACGCCGTACTCGACCACCGCGCCCGGGTCGCCGACCCAGTCGGTGACGACCCGGATCGCCTCGGCCATGGTGAACATGCCGTGCGCGATGACGTCGGGCAGGCCCACCTCCAGCGCGAACTTCTCGTTCCAGTGGATCGGGTTGAAGTCACCCGAGGCGCCCGCGTAGCGGACCAGGGTGGCCCGGGTCACCGGGAAGGACTGGGCCGGCAGCACGGTGCCGACCTCGACCTCGTCGAAGCTGATCGCCATGGTGCTACTCCCCCGCCTCGTCCGCGCCGCGCGCCACCAGCGTCATGAACGCCGTGACCACGTGCTCACCGCCCTCGTCGTGCACCTCGCCACGGACCGAGAGGATGTCGTTGCCCACCATCGACTTGATGTTGTCGATGGTCACCGTGACGGCCAGCCGGTCACCGGCCCGCACCGGGCGGGTGTAGGTGAACTTCTGGTCGCCGTGCACCACCCGGGAGAAGTCCAGGCCCAGCTCGGGGTCCTCGACCACCTGGGCGGACGCCTGATACGTGATCACGAACGGGAAGGTCGGCGGCGCGATCACATCCGGATGTCCGAGCGCCTTGGCGGCCTCCGGGTCGGTGTACGCCGGATTGGCGTCCCCGACCGCGACGGCGAACTCGCGGATCTTCTCCCGGCCGACCTCGTACGGCGCGGTGGGCGGGTACGTCCGCCCGATGAACGAGGGGTCGAGCGGCATGGGCAACTCCTCTGACTACTTGGTCATGCGAAAAAAGCTCCAGGCCGCGCCCCTTGCGGGATGCGGCCTGGAGCCAAGAGCCTATGTCACACAGGCCCGGCGACACCTTGCGGGGTCAGCGGGTCTCGCGGTGCGCGGTGTGCGAGTTGCAGCGGGGGCAGTGCTTCTTCATCTCAAGACGGTCCGGGTCGTTACGCCGGTTCTTCTTGGTGATGTAGTTCCGCTCCTTGCACTCCACGCAGGCCAGCGTGATCTTCGGGCGGACGTCGGTGGCAGCCACGGGAGTGCCTTCCTGGGACAACGAATAAGAACACGACAAGAGTAGCCGATCGGGAGTTCGATCTCCCGATCGACTACGCGGGTAGCGGTGACCGGACTTGAACCGGTGACACAGCGATTATGAGCCGCTTGCTCTACCAACTGAGCTACACCGCTTAGATGATCAGCATTCACACCGAAATGTGAGGCTTCTCACCAGAGCCCCCATGCGGAATCGAACCGCAGACCTTCTCCTTACCATGGAGACGCTCTACCGACTGAGCTATAGGGGCGAACGAGGAAGAGATTACACGTTTCCCGGCCAGAGGTGAAATCCGTATCCGACGCGGAAGATCCCAGGTCGGCAGGCCGTACGGACGCACCGATCCGAGACTCGCGTTCGAGGCGCGCCTGAGAACCCACGGCCCGACCCGATACGACTTTTGCCAGCCTCCGAGCGCCCCGCCCCCATTCCCCATAGGCTCGACCCTCAGTGATCTTGCGGCTCGCGGGGCGCCCCTGGGCCGTCGGACAGCGAGGAGCCGGCCGATGAGCGCTGACAGAACACCCGCCGACGGCCCGGGGCCCGGCCGAGCCGGCAACCCGCCCTCCTGCCCCGGGGTGGGGCAGGAGGGGCCGCTCAGCCACGGGCCCGTCCTGCTGCTCGCCGGCGCCAGGCTGGCCGACGGCCGGGTGGTGGACGTCCGGATCAGCGGCGACCGGATCCAGGCCGTCGGCACCACCGGCAGCCTCGGCCCGCTGCCCGCCCTCCCCGGCAGCCCGACCTCCACCACTGGGGCCCGGATCGACCTCGGCGGCTACCTGCTGCTCCCCGCCCCGGCGGAGGCGCACGCCCACTACGACGCCGCCTTCTCCGCCGCCCTGGCCGCCCCGCCCTCGGAGAAGGCGCCCGATCTGGTCCGCCGGGTCACCGAGGCCGCCCTCACCTCGCTTGGCTACGGCGCCACCGCCCAGCGCACCCACGTCCGGATCGGCGACGTCCACGGCCTGCGTCGCCTGGAGGCCGTACTCACCGCCCGGCAGGCGCTGCGCGGGCTCGCCGAGCTCCAGGCGGTCGCGATGCCCCGACTGCTCACGGGCCTCGCCGGGGCGGACGGACGGGCCCAGCTGCGGGAGGCCCTCAGGCTCGGCGCCACCGCCGCCGGAGGCTGTCCCGACCTCGACCCCGACCCGGTCGGCTACGTCCAGGTGCTGCTGGACGCCGCCCGCGAGGCCGACTGCCCCGTGGACCTGCACACCGCCGCCGCCGACCCGGCGCAGCTGGCCCGGCTCGCGGGCGCCCTCGCCCCGCTGCGCCCCCGGATCACCCTCGGCCCGTGCAGCGCCCTGGCACCCGGCGGCTCCGCCGTGCTGGCCACCAGCGGCATCCGGCTCGTCTGCCTGCCGCAGAACGGCTGCTGCACCGGCCTCGAAGGCCCGGCCCCGGGCCTGCGGCCTTCACTGGTGCGGGAGCTGGCCGAGGCCAGGGTGCCGTTCGCGGCGGGCAGCGGCGCCCTGCGCGACCTCAGCAACCCGGTCGGCCGGGCCGACCCGCTGGAGGCCGCCTACCTGCTGGCGGCGGGCGGCACGCTGGACCCTGAGGCCGCGTACGAGGCGGTCAGCAACCAGGCCAGGATCACCCTCGGTCTGCCCCCGGTCCGGGTGGACGCGGGGTTCCCCGCCGAGCTGCTCGCGGTACGCGGCGACAGCCTCGCCGGGGCGCTGGCCGGCGGGCACAGCCGGCTGGTGGTGCACAGCGGGCGGATCGTCAGCCGCACCAGCGCGGTAAGGGAGTTCGCGGACACCGTCGCCCTCGCGCTGCCCCGCCAGAGCAGCCCGGGCTGAGCCGCCGCGGCGGGGGGTGGATACCGCGTGGTCGGCGCGCTGCTGTCGCAGACTGCGGCCCTCAGGACCGCGGCGCGCAAAGCTTTGGCTCTCAGAGCTGCGGCGATGCCTGGGCCGCCGCCGTACCCGTCTCCCCGGTACGGCGGCGCCCGATCTGCCGCTTGGGCAACGCGGCCGGTGGACCCCCACGCCCACCGTGCGGCCGGCTGCCGCATCCCCCACGGAGCGGCTCCGGCCTTCGAGGACGACGCTATGCGCCGCCGAGGGCTGCCACGCGGCTCCTGACGCCCCCTTGGCGGGTGGCGGACCGCTCTTGACACCCCGTTGACGCACGAGGCCCCGGACAGCGGTGCTGTCCGGGGCCTCGCCGGCCGTACGTCAGACGTTCTCGGGGGCCGGGAGCTTCTCGTGCTCCGACTTGATCGCCGGCTCGCCACGGCGGACCGAGCCCGGGGCGCGGCGGGACGGGTGGTCGGCCCGGCGGGCGGAGGTGAGCTGCCAGGGCACGCTGATCACCATCACGCCGGGGGTGAAGAGCAGGCGGCTCTTCAACCACAGCGCCGACTGGTTGTGCAGCAGGTGCTCCCACCAGTGGCCGACCACGTACTCCGGGATGAAGACGGCGATCGCGTCCCGCGGGCTGGTGCGGCGGATCGAGCGGACGTAGGCGACCACCGGCTTGGTGATCTCACGGTAAGGGGAGTCCAGCACCTTGAGCGGGACCTGGATGTCGTACTGGTCCCAGTGCTCCTCCAGCTCCTTGGTCGCGTCCTTGTCGACCGCGACGGAGACGGCCTCCAGTGCGTCGGGCCGGAAGGCCTGGGCGTAGCCGAGGGCGCGCAGGGTGGGCCGGTGCAGCTTGGAGACCAGGACGATGCCATGGACCTTGGACGGGCGGACCGACTCCTCGCGGGGGTCCTCCACGGCCAGCTCGTCGGCGACCGAGTCGTAGTGCCTGCGGATGCCGCGCATCATCACGAACAGCACGAGCGCGGCGACCACGGCGAGCCAGGCGCCCTGGGTGAACTTGGTGGCCATGACGATCACCAGCACCAGACCGGTGGTCAGCGCACCGAAGGCGTTGATCACGCGCGAGCGCTGGGCCGAGCCACGGACCGCAGGGTCGGTCTCGGTGCCCAGGACCTCGTTCCAGTGCCGGACCATGCCGATCTGGGACAGCGTGAACGACGTGAACACACCCAGGATGTACAGGTGGATCAGGTTGTTGACGTTCGCCTTGTAGGCCCACAGCAGCGCGATGTTGACCACTGCCAGCGCGATGATGCCGTTGGAGAAGGCCAGCCGGTCGCCTCGGGTGTGCATCTGCCGGGGCAGGTAGCTGTGCTGGGCGAGGATCGAGCCGAGCAGCGGGAAGCCGTTGAAGGCGGTGTTCGCGGCCAGGACCAGGACCAGCGCGGTGGCCGCCTGGATCACGTAGAACATGATGCTGTGGTCGCCGCCGAAGATCGCCGAGGCCAGCTGGGCGATCACGGTCGGCTGGGAGTAGCTGTGGCAGTCGCCGACGTACCCGATCAGCTGGCAGCTGTCATCGGTCTTGTGCACCTTGGCGACCAGCGCCAGCACGGTCACGCCGATGAACATCACCACGGCGATGATGCCCATCGCGCTCATGGTGCGGGCGGCGTTCTTCGCCTTCGGCGCCCGGAAGGCCGGCACACCGTTGGAGATCGCCTCGACCCCGGTCAGCGCGGTACAGCCCGAGGCGAAGGCGCGCAGGCCGAGCATCAGCAGGCCGATGCCCTTCAGGGTGTCGTTGTGGTCGATCGGCGCGATGCCGTACTGGGCGCTGGCGGCCACCGGGGTGTGCCCGAAGGCCATCTTGATCAGGCCGGTCGCGATCATCAGCAGGATGCCGCCGATGAACAGGTACGTCGGCGCGGCGAAGGCCTTGCCCGACTCCCGTACGCCACGCAGGTTCATCGCGGCGAGCAGCGCCACGAAGGCGACCGCCATCGGGACCCGGTAGTCGTTGATGCCCGGGAACGCCGAGATGATGTTGTCCACGCCGGAGGCCACCGACACGGCGACGGTCATCACGTAGTCGACGAGCAGTGCGGCCGCCACCACCAGTCCGGGCTTGGCCCCGAGGTTCCTGGTCACCACTTCGTACGAGCCGCCACCACCCGGATAGGCGTGCACCACCTGGCGGTACGACATCACCACGACCGCCATCAGCGCGACCACGGCCGCCGCGATCCACGGGGTCAGGTAGAGGAACGCGGTGCCACCGACGGTGAGCACCAGCAGGATCTCCTCGGTGGCATAGGCCACCGAGGAGAGCGGGTCGGAAGCGAAGATCGGCAGGGCGAGACGCTTGGGCAGCAGCGTCTCGCCCAGCTCCTCGCTGCGCATGGCCTTACCGATCACAAGGCGCTTGAGCGCCTGGGGCACGTTGAACACACCAGCGAGCGTAGGGCCCCTATACGGGGTCTTAATAGGCCCATGCGGCGCGCGGCGCGGCGTCCACTCGCCCATTGGGAGCAATGTTTCCCCAGGTCGGAGCAGTTGGCGCAAGCGATTTGGGCGGGGCCTGCGGTGGGGTGCGGGCCCGGCGTTAAGGCTGCGTCAAGATGTCGAGCTGTAATCGGGCATATGGGCTAACAGTTATCTTTCAGGCCGTTTCCAGCCTGCGCACAGCCTGTTCCCGGTACCGCCGCCCGCTTCGGCGCTACATCCGCAGCCGCAGGCGGCAGACCACCGCGTCGGTCCGGCGGCGCAGCGCCCGGTCGATCACCGCGCCGCGCTGGTTCTGCAGGGCACGCTGCCAGAGCCTGGTGGGCTCGACCTCGGGGATCAGTACGGTGATCCGCTCATAGGACCGCTCGACACCGAGCTCATTGACGTACGCGGCCAGCGGAGCGCCGAGCCGGCGGTGCGCGTCCGGTACCTCCACCAGCGGCACCCCTGGCTGCCAGAGTTCCCAGTCGCGGCGCAGTGCCTCGGCGGCCTGCCGGTCCTCGGCGTCCGGGGCGGTGTGGACGACGGTGACGGCCAGGACCTCGTCGCCGAGCGAGACCGCCGCCGAGAGGGCGTCCCTGGTGAGCCGGGAGATCGCGGTGACCGGGACGACGACCAGCGAGCGCTGCCGCGTGACCGCGCCGGGCACCCGGCCCAGCTCCAGCCGCTCGCCGATCCGGGCGTAGGTGCGGTGCACCAGCTCGAAGAGGACGACCAGCAGCGGCAGGGCGAGGCAGATGCCCCAGGCGCCCTCGGTGAACTTGGTACCGGTGACCACCAGCGTGGCGGTGCCGGTGAGCAGCGCGCCGAAGCCGTTCAGCAGTGCCTTGCCCCGCCAGCCGGGCCCGCGCTCGCCGTTCCAGTGCCTGACCATGCCGACCTGGCAGATGGTGAAACCGACGAAGACACCGATCGAGAAGAGCGGCACCAGGCTGTTCACATCGCCGCCCGAGCCGACCAGCAGCACGGCCGAGACCAGCGAGAGGAAGAGCACACCGTGCCGGTGGACCTGGTGGTCGGCGCGCAGCGCGAAGACGTGCGGCAGGTGGTTGTCGCGGGCCAGCAGCCGCATCAGGACGGGCAGGCCGCCGAAGGAGGTGTTGGCGGCGAGCCCCAGCAGGACGACCGTGGCGAACTGGACCAGGTAGAAGCCGAAGCCGTGGCCGAGCGAGGCGTCCGCCAGCTGGGCGAGCACGGTGACGCCCTCGACCGGCTGGAGGTGGAAGCGGCCGATCAGCACGGCGAGGCCGATCAGCATCACACCGAGCAGCGCGCCCAGCGCGACCTCGGTGTGCTGGGCGCGCTTGACCCGCGGCGTACGGAAGGACGGGACGGCGTTGGCCACCGCCTCGACACCGGTCAGCGCCGAACAGCCGGCCGCGAAGGACTTGAGCAGCAGCAGCGCGCCGACGGTGGTGGCGTTCCCGGCGAGCGTGGAGGCGTGTCCGGCGGCGGCCTCGGTACTGGCGGGCGCGTCCCGGAAGAGGCCGACGACGATGATCGCCAGGATGGAGAGGACGAAGACCGCCGTGGGGGCCATGAACCAGCGCGCGGACTCGGCGACTCCCCGCAGATTCACGGCCGTGACCAGGGCCAGAACGCCCAGGCACAGCCAGACCCGCTGGTCGAACAGCGAGGGCACGGCGGAGGTCAGCGCGGCGACACCGGCGGTGACGGAGACGGCGACGTTCAGGATGTAGTCGATGACCAGCGAGGCCGCGGCGGTCAGCGCGGCCCGGCGGCCGAGGTGCGCCTTGGCGACGGCGTATGAGCCACCACCGTCCGGGAAGGCGGCGATCACCTGGCGGTAGGACGCCACCAGGACGGCCAGCAGTACGGCGATCGCGACGGTGACGGGGAGCGTGAACCCGAGGCCGTACGCCCCGGCGGCGGCCAGCACCAGCACGATCGACTCCGGGCCGTAGGCGACGGAGGCCATCGCGTCCAGCGACAGTGCAGCCAGACCGCCGAGGGCTGTCAGCTTGTCGCGGGAGTGCGCGTCCTCCTGCCGGGCGTCGGTATCGGGTGGCTCCTCGTCGGCAGCGACGGCATTCGCCGGGCGCTGTATGTCGGTGCCGGGCATCGGCCTGACCTCCATCGTCGGTGTTCTCTGATCGTCACCGGGCCGGGCGCTTCACCGGCCGCTCCTGACGGCTTCTTGACGCGGCGATCGGGCGAACTGACGCCGTGTTGACGGCACCCCGGAGCACGGGCAGCTCTGCACCCCCTGCAGAACCCGGGGGCCCGACAGCCCCGCGTCCCGCCGGTTGCCCCTTGCTTCAGGCAAGCCGCTCGACGCGTACCCTCCGGCGCGGCAGGGCAGCCGGGAGCGAGGCGAGCAGGGCGGCGGCGGCGAAGAGCGCGAAGCGGGCCAGTTCGGTCCCGGTGCCCGACCAGCCGAGCTGGGCGTAGCGGTGGACGACGAAGCCGTCGAAGAAGAGCCAGCCCGCACCCGCTATCAGCGGTGCCGCCGCCGGGCGCGAGACCGCACCGAGTACGCCGCAGAGCACGGCGTACGCGCCCAGCGCGAACCAGCTCTCCCGCAACTCCCCCACCCCGGCGAGTGCCCCGGCCAGCGCGGCGCCGCCAACGAGCCCGAGCGCGCCCGACATGTCCACCGCGAGCCGGGAGGTGACCGGACGGTACCAGTGGCTGCCGGGCCTGGCCCGGTACAGCTGCACGGCCCGGCCCCTCAGCGCTTGAAGGCGAGTTCGAGATCTTCTTGGACGGTCTCGGGAGTTCGCGGGTGCCAGAGCGTACGGAGGTTGCGGACGGACCAATGCCCACACCTCTCCAGTTCACGCTGGAGCGGTGGCCTCGGCACCGCGAGCACGGGGCAACTGGCGTGCCTCAGGCAGTACTTCGCGACCGAGGGGCGCAGCCTGCGGCCGCCGCCCGCCCCGACCACCAGGACATCGCCCGGCCGGTCGGCCAACTGCACCAGGGCATAGCCGGGTTCGCTGCGGACCGCCAGCGACTCGAAGCGCACCCCGAGATCGGCCACCGTGCCGCCGAAGGCGTCGTCCAGTGCCGTCCTGAGCCGTTCGACGGCGGCGTCGCGGACGGCCGTGAGCAGCGGGGGGCAGGGCGAGCGGCGGTAGCCGTGCTCCCCGCCCGGGGGCTCCCAGACGAGCACGGCGAGCACCTCGGCATCGGTACGGCGGGCTTCGGCGACGGCCCGGTGCAGGGCGGCCAGACTGCCCAGCGAGCCGCTGACGCCGACCACCAGGCGGCGCTCCGCCCCGTACTCCCGGCTGTGCTCCATCTCCGCCCCTTCGCTCTGCTCGGCCCGTCCGGCTCGACGCATCCAGCGAATCAGCGGCCAGGGCCCGCGAGCGGTTCCTTGACGGAGCCCTGACGGGGCGGTGGGAGATCCGTACGCGACCCTGACGGTGCGTGGACGGACCGGCCGCGACCGAATCGGCGTCACCGGGCCGAGGGGGTGGTGGGGGTGGGTCGGCCAGGTGTCCCGGCGGTCGCCGGTCGGGAAGACGATCAGCTCTGGCGGAGGACTCCCGGCGGGACGCCGGGACGGTCTTCAGCGGGGAGGCTGACTGGCCCCCACCCCCGCGCAACACTCTCCTGCCATTCAGATGTAATTGCAACCTATACGCAATAGTGTTGGCCGGGCACGGCGACCACCTGTGAAGCACAGCGACTAGGAGCCATCTCAACCATGGGTCAGTACACGCTCCCCGACCTTCCGTACGACTACTCCGCCCTTGAGCGCGCCATGTCGGCGGAGATCCTCGAACTGCACCACTCCAAGCACCACGCCGCGTACGTCAAGGGCGCCAACGACACCATCGAGCAGCTCGCCGAGGCGCGGGACAAGGAGCAGCTCGGCGGCCTGGTCGGCCTGCAGAAGACGCTGGCCTTCCACCTCTCCGGCCACGTCCTGCACTCCCTCTTCTGGCAGAACCTCTCCCCCGAGGGCGGCGACCGTCCCGAGGGCGCCCTCGGGGACGCCATCAGTGAGCACTTCGGCAGCTTCGAGGCGTTCCGGAAGCAGCTCACCACCGCCACCGTCGGCGTCCAGGGCTCCGGCTGGGGCATCCTCTCCTGGGAGCCGCTCGGCAAGCGCCTGATCGTCGAGCAGGTCTACGACCACCACGGCAACGTCGGCCAGGGCACCACCCCGCTGCTCGCCTTCGACGCCTGGGAGCACGCCTACTACCTGCAGTACAGGAACGTCCGCCCGGACTACGTCACCCGGCTCTGGGATGTCGTCAACTGGACCGACGTCAGCACCCGCTTCGCCGCCACCCAGGCCTGACCCCTCGTCCGGCGGGGCCCGCAGCAGCGGCCCCGCCGGCCCTGCGGGCCACTACGGCCCGCTGCGGCCCGGAACGAGAACGGCCCCCGATCGGCGTTTCCGCTGATCAGGGGCCGTTCCGTTATCCGGTGGCTGGTGCAGGGTTCGAACCTGCGTAGCTTGCGCGACAGATTTACAGTCTGCTCCCTTTGGCCACTCGGGCAACCAGCCAGGGATTGCGCCTCCCGGGGCTCGCCCCGTTCGACGTGGTAAACCATACCTGATGGGTGGGGGTGGTTCGCCACTCGATAGGCCCCGTGACGATCACGCGGGCCGCGTGGCTGTCGGGGGCGGGCGGGGGCCGTGCTGGATAGGCTGGGGCGGCGCCTGCCCCGTGCGGGCGGGCGCGGACAGTGAAGCCAGAGCATCAAGGAGACCAACACACCATGGCCGACTCCAGTTTCGACATCGTCTCGAAGGTCGAGTGGCAGGAGGTCGACAACGCGATCAACCAGACCTCCCGCGAGATCGCCACCCGCTTCGACTTCAAGAACGTCGGCGCCGAGATCAGCCGGTCGGGCGAGAAGATCGAGATGAAGGCCAGCGGCGAGGAGCGGGTCAAGGCGATCCTGGACGTGCTGCAGAGCAAGTTCATCAAGCGCGGGCTCTCGCTCAAGGCGCTGGACGCGGCCGACCCGCAGCTCTCCGGCAAGGAGTACAAGATCTTCGCGGATGTGAAGGAGGGCATCTCCCAGGAGGATGCCAAGAAGGTCGCGAAGATCATCCGTGACGAGGGCCCCAAGGGCGTCAAGGCCCAGGTCCAGGGCGACGAGCTGCGTGTCACCTCGAAGAGCCGGGATGACCTGCAGGAGATCCAGGCCCTGCTGAAGGGCAAGGACCTCGACTTCGCGATCCAGTTCGTGAACTACCGCTGAACCCGCGCCTGTCGCTGAACCGGCGCAGAGCGGTCGCGCCGTCGGCCGCACACCTCGGCCCCGGACCGTGCACGGTCCGGGGCCGAGGCGCGACCACTCCGGTCAGGTGCCGGTGAGGCCGGCAGCCTGCCCGGCAGGCCCTGGACGGCGTCCGGGAGGCGCGCACGAGTTGCGTCTTCCTTTCGGTGAGGTTCAGGCATTTCGCCTGCCCCACACGTTGGGCCACCCCGTACGGCCCGGCCACCGCTCGCACACGGAATGTACGCCGAATGGCGCCATGCCCCGGCGGCGCCGAGCTCGGAGCACGCCGGGTGAGGCCGGGTCAGTGCCCCAGCCAGCCCTCCAGGTGGCGGTGCCGTCCGAGACCGACCGCCTCGAACTCGTCGCCCCCGCAGGAGGAGTGTGCGCCGAGCCGGCGCAGCACTCGGGATATCGGACTGCCCTCGGCGGGGAAGGGCTCGCCCGGCGCGCTGGCCAGCGGGCCGAGTTCGATCTTCCCGTCCACCCAGACCGCCGCCTGCTGACTGCCGTGGCCACCGAAGTAGTCGGCCTCGACATAGGCGACCGGACCGGCCTTGGACCAGGCCCCCAGCCGGTGGCCGAAGCCGCCGGGGAAGAACCCGAAGCCCGGCACGACAGCACCCTCGGGCTGATGGAGGGCGGCGAGGAGCGCATCCGTCATCGGGATCAGCGCCAGTTCCTGCTCCAGCCGCACGGCCCGCGCGAGCCGGACCTCCGCGGCCACCACACTGGCCAGTTCGGCAGTGGCGATCAGCGCTCTGAGTTCGTATGACACTCAGTCATTCTGCGCTACTCGCGCCATGCCGGACCACAGAAATAATCGAACTGAGTATTTATTAGATCTTAAGCCAGGAACCGGGAATGGGAGGCCGAAGCCCGCGCCGGGCAGACTGGCCCGATGACAAACCCGACCAGGACCGTCCGCCCCACCGCCGAACAGCTCGCCGCCGCCCACGGCACGACCATCCCCGATGTCACCGCCCCGGGACTGCGAGTGCTCTTCTGCGGGATCAACCCCGGGCTCTGGTCGGGTGCCACCGGCCATCACTTCGCCCGTCCAGGCAATCGCTTCTGGCCCGCGCTGCACCGCTCCGGCTTCACTCCCCGCCTGCTCCGGCCGGACGAGCAGGGGGAGTTGCCGGCACTGGGCCTGGGCATCACCAACGTCGTCGCCCGCACCACCGCGAAGGCCGACGAGCTGAGCGCCGAGGAGTACCGACAGGGCAGCGCCGCACTGGTGGAGCGGGTGGAGCGGCTACGCCCCTACGCACTGGCCGTGTTGGGGATCGGCGCCTACCGTACGGGCTTCGGCCGGCCGCGGGCCCGGATCGGCTGCCAGCCGGATCGGATCGGCGGCACCGAGGTCTGGGTACTGCCCAACCCCAGCGGCCTGAACGCCCATTACACGCTGGACGGCCTGGCGGCCGAGTTCCGCATACTGCGCGAGTCGCTGCCGCCGGTCGACTGACGACGCGACCGGCGGCGGTCAGGCGGCTGCGGCGAGTCCGTCCGGAAGATCGGCCGAGCGGAGTTCCCGGACGAGCGCCCGGACGGCCACGGGGTGTCGAGGGTGGCGATGCCGAGATCGGCACGGCCGCCGGCCACCTCACCGGCGGTGCCGCGGCCGACCTCCCGGACGATCCGCACCTGCGGGAGCCTGCGGCTGGAAGGCTTCCTGGTGCGCAACTACGGCCATCTGCAGGACGAGTTGCAGGAGTTCCTGGCCTCGCACCTGCGCTCCGGCCGGGTCCTTGCCGACCAGACCGTCATCGAGGGCTTCGAGAACGTGGTCGACGCCTTCCTCGGCATGCTGCGCGGGGAGAACACCGGAAAGATGACCGTCCGGGTCTCCGACCCGCGCTGAGCACGCCCCGGGCTTCACGCGCCGGCGCTCGGCCCGACGGCCGTCACTCCTCGTCCTTGCGGGGCTCCGACGCGGCGAGCAGGGCACGCGGGTCGAAGGTCGCCCGGACCCTGGTGATCCGCCCGTTCTCCACCCGGCTCCAGTTCGCGACCGAGAACGGCGGCACCACGGTGGTGTGCAGCTCGAACCAGGTCAGTACGTCCGAGCCGTCGGTGAAGGTCTGCTGGACGACCACGTCGGTCGTGATCCGCCCGAGCCCCTCAAGCCCCTGCCGGCATTCCTCGGCACCGTTCGCCTGCCCGAGCGGTCCGGCGAAGGTCACGTCATCGGCGAGCAGCGACCCCAGACGGTCGAAGTCCTTCGTCCGCCAGGACTCGAAGTAGGCGGCGGCCACCTGCGCGGCATTCTCGGTCATGAGATACGTCCTTCCCCGTCAATTCCCTTGCGGCGTCCGCTGTCCGGCCCGCCGTACCGCTACTCTGCACCCCCTGGCTTCCATACGTCCAACATCTGGATCTTCTGATTGCTAGCATTAATCGTTATGGAACTTCGCCAGCTGGAGTATCTGGTCGCCGTCGTCGAAGAGGCCAACTTCACCCGCGCCGCAGCCCGGCTGCACGTCGCCCAGCCCGGGGTGAGCGCGCAGATCCGCCAGCTGGAGCGCGAACTCGGACAGGAGCTGCTCGACCGCTCGGGTCGTACGGTGCGCCCCACGGAGGTCGGCGCCGCCGTCCTGCCCTATGCCCGGGCCGCGCTCGCCGCCGTCGAGGGCGCCCGGCAGGCCGTCCAGGAGCTCACCGGCCTGGTCCGGGGGCAGGTCGCCGTCGGCACCGTCACCTCGCTCGGACCCGGCATCGACCTGCCGGGGCTCCTGGCCGACTTCCACCAGGCCCACCCGGCCGTACAGATCGGCCTCACCGAGGACAACTCCGACCAGCTGGTCCAGGCCCTGCTGGCCGGACGGATCGACCTGGCGATCATCGGCCTGGCCGGCCCGACCCCGGCGGGTATCGACATCCAGACCGTGGTGGACGAGCCGTTCGTTCTGGCCGTCGACCACACCGACCCGCTGGCCGGCCGCGACAGCATCACGCTCGGCGCCCTCACCGAGCGGCCCCTGATGTGCCTCCCCGTCGGCACCGGGCTGCGTGCCGCACTCGACAACGCCTGCGCCGCAGCCGGACTCCGCCCGCAGATCGCCTTCGAGGCGCGCGATCCGAACGTCCTCGCCGAACTGGCCGCACGCGGCCTGGGCGCAGCCGTCCTGCCCGAGTCCCTCGCCCTCTCGCGCCCCGACACACTGCACCCGCTGACCATCACCCGCCCGGGTCTGCGCGGACGCCTCGCCCTCGCCTGGCGCGCCAACGGACCGGTCAGCCCGGCCGCCAACTCCCTGGTCCGGCACGCCCGAGCCGCACTCCCGGACCGCTGAGCCCTCCGCTACCCGGCCCGAAGACTCCGCCCGGCGTCGCGCCGGGCCCGCGCGAGCACCCGGAGCGGCGCCACCACGCCGTATCCGACATCGCGTCTCAGCGCCCCGGCTCCCGCTCGCTCGACCGCCCGCAACTGGCACTCCATCAACTCGGCCATCACCTGCACCACCGGCCGCAGCCCCGGAGCGCTGAGGCCGATCACATCCCGAGAGCCTTCCAGCGCCGCCCTCGCCTGCCCGCACAGCTCGGCCAGCAGCGCCCGCACCGCCTCGGTGTCGGCACCCTGCTCCAGCTGGCGGCGCGTCACCCCGTACCGGTCCAGCTGCTCACGGGGTATGCACAGCCGGCCGTCCCCCAAGTCCCCGGCCAGATCGGCCAGGAAGTCCACCCGCTGGGCCGCGTCCACGAACCGCCGCCAACCGGCCGCCGCCCGCGCATCCGGCCCGCCCTCGTACTGCAACCCGGCGAAGACCAGCAGACCGGGGCAGGCGTAGTCGTCCAGGTACGCCTGATAGTCCCGGTCGGTCTCGAAGCCCGCGAACGACGCCTCGACGGCGGCCGCGCCCTCCAGAAAGGACGAGACCCACGAGAGCGGCAGGGCGCGCGCGGCCACCGCATGCGCGTACGCCGCCAGCACCGGGTCGGCGCTGTGCCCCGAGGACAGCGCCTCGGCCGTCCGCTCGCCCAGCCGGCGCAGACCGGCCGTGCGCTGCTCCACGGAACCGCTCTCGGCCACATCGTCCACCAGGTTCATGAACGCCAGTCCGGCCGCCAGATACGGCACCAACGCGGGCTCCGCCAGCAGTCGCAGCGCCAGGTACGGGGCCTGCTCCCGCCGCAGCACCCGCCGGGCGGCAGCCGTGTAGACCGCGCGCACCGGCGCCTCGGTGATTCCGGCGGCGGTCAGGGTACGGCGCCAGGTCGGCACGGCGGTGTCTTCTCCTTCATCGGCACGCGGGATCGGAAGCCCGCCCACACGGTACCGAAGCAGGTCCGTCCGTCCGGTCGAGCACCCGAGCCGGACGACGACGAGGGGCCCGCAGTCTCCTGCGAGCCCCTCGGTGCGGCGCTGTCGCCGCTCACATCGACCGTCGGATCAGACGAGGACGATGTTCTCCGCCTGCAGGCCCTTCTGGCCCTGCGTGACGTCGAACTGGACCTTCTGGCCCTCGACGAGCTCGCGGAAGCCCTGGGCGGCGATGTTGGAGTAGTGCGCGAAGACGTCGGCGCCGCCGCCGTCCTGCTCGATGAAGCCGAAGCCCTTCTCGGCGTTGAACCACTTCACGGTACCGGTGGCCATTGATTTCTCCTTCAGGTGAATCCAGCGTCCCGCACCTTGCGGGTCGCCGCGTCGTCGCCCTGATCACCCATCCAAAGAAACCGGAGAAGAAAATAAAAAATGCGCCGCGGGGTCGAAACCAGCAGGCGCACATAAATTCATGGGAACCAAAACTGCAACTTGGTCCAGCGTAGCACGGTACGCCCGATCGGCAAGGGAAAATCGTGTCCGGTTGAAAAACAGGCACCCCAAGCCCTGTGCGGCGTGTCGGCCGAGCCGAGCCCGACCGTGTCGCAGCCCTGGCGCCGCACCGCTCCGGGCGTGCCGCAACGGGCGCGAACCGGACGCGGCAACCACCCGTTCGGCGGCCTGCCATCCGCTCCGGGGGCCAGCTCGACCAGCGGACTCGACCGGTGCTCCGGCAGCGCCGCCGTGCAACGGGCGGCTTCACATCCACCCGCTACGAATATCCACTCATAATTTCTACTGACCTCGGCCGGCCATTATCCAAGGCCGTCCCGTGGAGTCAGCGGCCCCCGAACTTCTCGTCAGTGGAGACGATCTCCCGCCCCAGCGGCATCAGCGAGATCGGGATCATCTTCAGGTTGGCCCACCCGAACGGGATTCCGATGATCGACAGGAACAGCGGAATACTCGTCGCCAGATGCGCGAGCGCCAGCCACCAGCCCGCGAAGACGAACCAGATCACGTTGCCGACGAACGACGCCGCCCCGGCACCGGGCCGCTCCACCGTCGTCCGCCCGAACGGCCACAGCACGTACCCGGCGATACGGAAGCTGGCGATGCCGAACGGGATGGTGATGATCAAGACGCAGCAGATGATCCCGGCGACGGCGTAGCCGATGGCCATCCAGATCCCGCAGAAGATCAGCCACAGGACGTTGAGTACGAAATCGAGCACCCTCATGCGCCCACCCTCCCACGCTTCTCTTCCCCCCACCGTGCGCGGACACACTCCGGCCGGCGGGCGCGGATCCGGGGCGAAGGGCTACAGCGGAGTGACGGCCTTGAGGACGAGCAGCAGCGCGACCGCCGCGTTGAGGGCGGAGAGCGCCGAGGCAGCCGCACCGGCAGCGGCGACCATGGCGGCGAGGCCGGCCGGGCTGTGGGCGGGGGGCCAGTTGGCGCTGGTGGGGACGGGGCCGAGGAGCGCGGCCACGCGGCGCGGGATCGGGCCGGGCGCGGCGAAGGCGGCGAGTGGGGAGGCGCCGAGGCCGTGGGCGGCGGCGCCGTGGGAGACCAGGGCGGCCTTGGCGACGGCGCGGGCGGTCAGGCGGCGGTCGCCGACCGCCTGGGCGGCCTCCTCGTCGGCCCACCGTTCGGCGCCGTAGGCGACGGCCTGCTGCAGCGGCCGCAGGAAGGGGTTGGCGCAGCTGGCGAGCTGGGTGGCGAGCAGGTAGCGGTGGTGGTGGTTGGCGAGGTGGGCCCGTTCGTGGGCGAGCAGGGCTTCGCGTTCGTCGCAGCTGAGGCTGTCGAGCATGCCGGTGGAGACGACGATCCGTCCGGGTGCGCCGGGCAGCGCGTAGGCGTACGGACTGTCGTCGGGCAGGACGGCGAGGTCGAGGTCGCCGGGTGCCGTGGCGAGGGCCCGTCGGGCGCGGGAGCGGATCCGCAGGTGGCGGACGGCGATCAGGGCGCAGGCCGCGATGAGCAGTCCGAGGAGGCAGAGTGCGGCGGTGCCCACGATCTCGTGGAACGGTACGGCCGCCCGGACCTCCGGGTCCGACCAGCTGTCGGGGAGCGGGTTGCCGGGGATCTGCGCGGTGCCGACCACGCCGAGCAGCCCGAGGCACAGTGCGCTGCACACGGCCATCACGACGCTGATGGTGGTGAGCAGGCGGGCCGCACTGCGCGGGTGGAGGTGCTGCTCGGCCAGGCGGGAGATCGGCAGTGCGGTGAGCGGGAGGACGAGCGGAAGGAAGACGAAGAAACCCATCTCTCAGCCTTCTTGGTCGTCCGATGTGCTGTCGAGCAGGGCCCTCAGCAGGTGCTCGTCGTGCGGGAGGAGGGCGCTGACGAAACTGGCGAGCACCGCGTCGCGGTCGTCCTCGCTGTCGAGGACCTTGCGCATCCGCAGGGCGGCGAGGCCGGCGGCGTCGGAGGCGGCGAGCCAGAGGTAGGAGCGGCCTGTCCTGGTGCGGGAGACGGCGTTCTTTGCGTGCAGCCGGGAGAGGATGGTCATCACGGTGGTGTAGGCGAGGTTGCCGTCCAGGCGCTCCTGCACCCAGCCTGCGGTCGCGGGGCCGGGTGACTTCCGCAGGACGGCGAGGACCTGGGCCTCCAGTTCGCCCTGGCCCCGCCGGCGCACCCGGGGGTCCCTCGCCGATGCGTTCAGCTCCTCGCCCATGGCGACGACCTCCCCCTCCGCTGCTGCCGCCCCGCCGGGCCGGGGCACGCCTCTCATCCTACTGAGCCACCCCACGCCGTCGTCCGGCGCGGAGAGCGGGTCGCCGGTGGAACCGGGAGGGGTGACTTCACCGTGGTGACTTTGTATGCTTCGCTGGTCCTCTACACGACTGTAGAAGATGGTGCGGCCGGCCCGGCTCTGCGCTCACCCGCCGCCGTTCTCGCCCGCATCGCGACGGCCAGGCGCCTTCGCCTGCCGCTTCCGCAGCAGCGAGACCCCCCCTGTACCCGCCGCGAAAGGTGCGCGCATGACCGACCCGGAACCGCGTACGCCTCGCCGAGGTCGCCCGACTGCCGGCGACGGGACGGCGGAGCCGAGAGCGGCCCGGGCCCCGGGCGACCAGGGCACGAAGCGGCGACGCAGCAAGAAGGAGATCGCCCTCTGGGCGGGCGCGGCGACGATGTCGGTGGCGGTCCTCGGCGGCGCCGGGATCTACTACAAGCTCAACGCCAACATCAGCACCTTCGACGGCGGCGGCCTCAGCGCGGACCGCCCGGCGGCCGCCGGCCCGGACGCCAACGGCAACACCCCGGTCAACCTGCTCCTGATCGGCTCCGACTCGCGCGACGGCGCCAACAAGGACCTCGGCGGCGGCAGCGACGGCGGGGCGCGCTCGGACACCACGATCCTGTTGCACGTCTACGCCGACCACAAGCACGCGGTGGGCGTCTCGATCCCCCGCGACTCGCTGGTGGACATCCCGCCCTGCAAGGCGAACGGCAAGTGGACGGCGCCGCAGACCAACGTCATGTTCAACAGCGCCTTCTCGGTCGGCGACTCCGTCCAGGGCAACCCGGCGTGCACCCAGAACACCGTCGAGAAGCTGACCGGCCTGCGGGTCGACCACACCATAGTCGTCAACTTCCAGGGCTTCGCGGCCATGACCAGCGCGGTCGGCGGGGTGAACGTCTGTGTTCCGAACGCCGTCTACGAGGGTGATCTCAACCCCAACCTCGGCAGCAAGGGCGAGCTGCTCTTCCCGAAGGGCCCGCAGAAGCTGTCCGGCCAGCAGGCCCTGGACTACGTCCGGCTGAGGCACGGCATCGGCGACGGCTCGGACATCGGCCGGATGCAGCGTCAGCAGGCCTTCCTCTCATCCCTGATCAAGAACATCAAGAGCCAGGGCATGAATCCGACCACCCTGCTGCCGCTCGCCGACGCGGCGACCAAGTCGCTGACCGTCGACCCGGGCCTGGGCTCGGCCGACAAGCTGATGTCCTTCGCCCTGTCGCTGAAGGACATCGACCTGCACAACGTCAAGTTCCTCACGGCTCCCTGGCAGTACAACGGCGCGCGGGTCTCGCTGGTCCACCCCGACATCGACCAGCTGTGGGCCGCACTGAAGGCCGACCGCACCCTGGACGGCCAGGACGCGGGCAGCGGCACCCCGGGCACGTCCAGCGCCTCGCCGACGGACGCGGCACCGAGCCCCTCCACCACGCCGTCGGTGAAGGGCGCCGGTCTCGGAGTCGCCGTCTACAACGGGACCACCACCCCTGGGCTGACCACCAAGGCCGCCGACCTGCTGGAGGGGGCCGAGTTCACGGTCACCGGCAAGGCGAACGCGGCCGCCCAGAACCACGCCACCACCGTCGTCGAGTACGGACCCGGCGAGAAGGCCGGGGCCGAGAAGGTGGCCCAGCTCTTCCCCGGCGCCCGACTCGAGCCGGTCGACCGCTCGGGCATCAACCTGATCCTCGGCCGGGACTTCGCCTCCTCGGGCGGCGCGAGCCCCGCAGTTCCGTCGGGGCCGCTGCCGACCAGCGTCAGTGGCGCGGCCCGCTCCGCCGACGACGACCTGTGCAGCAATGTCTCGTACGGCTGACCGGCGCCCGGGGACTGACTTGTCGTCAAGCTCGGCAGACCGATTCTCGCCTTCTCTACAGTGATGTAGATTCATTGACCAGACCGGCTGCACAGCCAAGCACGCGCCTTGTCGGACCGGCGCGAGAACTCCAGGAGGGGCAATCATGGGAGTCACTCTCTCCAAGGGCGGCAACGTCTCGCTGACCAAGGAGGCCCCCGGCCTGACGGCCGTCATCGTCGGCCTCGGCTGGGACGTCCGCTCCACCACCGGCGCCGACTTCGACCTCGACGCCAGCGCGCTGCTCTGCAACGAGGCCGGCCGGGTGCTCAGCGACCAGCACTTCGTCTTCTTCAACAACCTGCGCAGCCCCGAGGGTTCGGTCGAGCACAGCGGTGACAACCTCACCGGCGGCGGGGACGGCGACGACGAGCAGATCAAGGTCGACCTCATGGCCATCCCGGCCGGGGTCGCCAAGGTGGTCTTCCCGGTCTCCATCTACGACGCCGACACCCGACTGCAGAACTTCGGCCAGGTCCGCAACGCCTTCATCCGCGTGGTCGACCAGGCCACCGGCGCCGAGATCGCCCGCTACGACCTGACCGAGGACGCCTCCACCGAGACCGCCATGGTCTTCGGCGAGCTCTACCGCCTCGGCGCCGAGTGGAAGTTCCGCGCCATCGGCCAGGGTTACGCCTCCGGCCTGCGCGGCATCGCCCTGGACTACGGCGTCAACGTCTGAGCGGACCGACAGGCCCGTACGGGCCGACGGCCGTTCCATCCCTATCCATGACCCGGGGGAACGCATGGACCGACTTCCCCGTCCGCCTCAGCTGACCCAGCTGCCCCAGCAGGACCGGGCCGACTTCGAGCTGGCGCTCGGTCAGGCCCTGGCCAGGGACGAGATCCGGGAGGCGCTGCGGCGGAACCCGGGGCTCGGCAGCGAACAGCTCCGCGCGCTCGCCCGCACGGCCAGCGGCGAGATCGCGGCAGCCGCTGCCGACGAGTACATCGAGTACCTGCGGGTCCGCAGCACCTCGGGCCCGGCCGACTCCACGGGGACCGGCGACTCCCGCAGCATCGACCCCGACTGGGCGGGCGGGCTGATGGGTGTACTCGCCGTCCTCGTTCCCCTGCTCACCGGCACCGCCGCGGGCATCCTGCTGCTGCTCGGGTACGCGCTGGGACTGGCCAAGTCCCAGCGCCACCTGGCCGACTCACTGCTCACGGCGGGCTGGGCGGCGGCCGTGGTCGCCGGAATCTGTGTCGTCGCGGGGGTCTCCGGACTTCTGGCCACCGCTGCCCGCCGCCGCGCCGCCCAGTCCGAGGCGGTGCAGTCCGAGGCAGCGCCGGGCACTGCCCGTTCCGAGGAGCTCGAGCGGGCCCGCGAGGCATGGCGGACGGCGCTGCTGGAGCGGGGACTGCTGCCCTTCCTCCTCCTTCGGCTCCAGTAGCCTCGGGCCGGACGGACCTGCCGGGGAGCCGGTCCGCCGAACCGTACGAGAGACCCGAGGAACCAGAAGTGAACATACGCCGTATCGCAGGGGCCGTGCCCGCTCTGATGCTGGCCGCGCTGCTGCTGGGCCAGCAGACCGCCGCCCAGGCCGCCCCTGTGACGGCCCGTACGGTGGCCGCCGCACCAGCCGCTCCCGCCGCCGGCATCGCCGCTCCCGCACCGGCCGCCGCGCCGGTGCAGCCGCAGACGCAGGGCACCCAACAGCTCGCCGCCAAGACCAAGGACACCAAGAAGAAGGGCGGCTTCTTCAAGAAGCTCGGCATCGCAGTGATCGTGGTGATCCTGCTGATCATCCTCTTCGCGATCGGACTGATCGTCGCGATCGTGTTCGCGATCAAGCGGATCTTCCGACGGCGCTAGCGGCCGCCTGCCGCCCCGGCCCGACGAGTTGCGAGGTCGCGGGGGCCTTCTACGCTGCAGATGACGGACGAATCATTGAATGTTGAAGCGTCCACAGCAGCAGGGAGGCAACCATGTCTCAGGCTTCTGGTCCGCTCCACGACCCGTCGGGCCCCGCTCCGGGCGGGCACTCACCCGGATCGCGGCCCACGGCTGCCGTCACCGGGCTGGTGCTGTTCGCCGGGGTGATGATGCTGGTCAACGGGTTGCTGGGGATCCTCCAGGGCATCGTCGCGGTGGCCAAGGACAGCGTCTACGTGACCACCCAGCACTACACCTTCGAGTTCAGCCTCACCGCCTGGGGATGGATCCACATCGTGTGGGGCCTGGCCATCGCGGCGGTCGGCTACGGCGTGATCAAGGGCTCCTCATGGGGACGAGTGATCGCCATCCTGGTGGTCTCCCTCGGTCTGGCGCTGAACTTCGTCTTCCTGCCGTACTACCCGCTCTGGTCGCTGGTGGTGATCGCGATCGACAGCATCATTCTCTGGTCGCTGTGCCTCTACCACTCCCACACCACCATGTGATCCGCGCTCAGCGGTGGTAGCCGCCCATCCGCTCCAGACGGGCGATCCGCTCGGCCATCGGCGGGTGGGTGGAGAAGAGCCGGGCACCGGCCTCCCCCGGACGGAAGGGGCTGGCGATCATCATGTGGCTGGCCGTCTGGAGCTGCGGTTCCGGCGGCAGCGGCAGCCGCAGGGTGCCCACCTCCAGCTTGCGCAGGGCGCCGGCCAGGGCGAGCGGGTCACCGGTGATCCTGGCCCCGTCCGCGTCGGCCTGGTACTCGCGGGAGCGGCTGACGGCCAGCTGGATCAGGGTGGCGGCGAGCGGGCCGAGGATCATGATGGCGAGCATGCCGAACAGGCCGGGACCGTCGTCGTCCTCGCTGCGGCCGAACGGGATCAGCCAGGCGAAGTTCACCAGGAACATGATCACGGAGGCCAGCGCCCCGGCCACCGAGGAGATCAGGATGTCCCGGTTGTAGACATGGCTCAGCTCATGGCCGAGCACCCCGCGCAGCTCGCGCTCGTCCAGCAGCTGCAGGATGCCGTCGGTGCAGCAGACCGCCGCGTTGCGCGGGTTGCGGCCGGTGGCGAAGGCGTTCGGCGCCGGGGTGGGCGAGATGTACAGACGGGGCATCGGCTGGCGGGCCGAGGTGGAGAGCTCACGGACGATCCGGTACAGCTGCGGCGCCTCGATCTCGCTCACCGGGCGGGCCCGCATGGCCCGCAGGGCCAGCTTGTCGCTGTTCCAGTACGCGTACGCGTTGGTGCCCAGGGCGATCAGCAGGGCCAGCACGAAGCCGGTACGGCCGAAGAAGCTGCCGATCACCAGAATCAGCGCTGACAGGCCGCCGATCAGCGCGGCCGTTCTCAACCCGTTGTGCTGGCGGTGCACGGCAGGCCCTCCAAGTGGTGCGGCGGGAAGCCTTCGGTTCACATCCCTCTGCTGAGATCAACGGCGGGATGAGCCGAGTTCGTTCCCTTGTGCACAGACCGCCCAGTGGGCTGGGGCGTTGCCGGGTTCTCAGAACAGGCTGCCGCCGGCCACCTGGAGGACCAGCTGCGGCGCCACCGAGAGCACGACCGCGACAACGGCGGTCAGGCCCATGGTGGCGGCCAGCGGGGCCGGGAGACGGCGGTCGGTGAGCGGCTGCTCCGCCGGGGCGAACAGCTTGGCCGTCCAGACCAGGTAGTAGTACAGGGCGATCACGACGTTCACCGCCATCACCACGGCCAGCCAGCCCAGGCCGGCGTCCACGGCCGCCCTGAAGACCACCACCTTGCCGAACAGGCCGACGATGCCCGGGGGCAGTCCGGCCAGGCAGAGCAGGAAGAAGGCCAGCGCGAGCGCCGTCCAGCGACGGCGGGCGAACAGGCCCGCGTAGTCGTCCAGCCGGCTGCCGGTGCCGCGGCCGACGGCGGCGACCACGGCGAAGGCGCCGAGGTTCACCACGCCGTAGATGAGCGCGTACGCGACGGTGGCACCGATCGGCTCGGCCGCGTCGGCGTACCCGGCGGCGGCCAGCGGCACCAGCAGATAGCCGGCCTGGCCGACCGAGGACCAGGCGAGCAGCCGGACGGCGCTGTGCGCGGTGCTCCCGCGCTGGCGCAGCGCAGCCACGTTGCCGGCCGTCATGGTCAGTGCCGCCAGCACCGCCAGCGCCAGGCCCCAGGTGTGGCCGTACGGGCGGAAGGCGAGCGTGGTGACCAGGGCCAGACCGGAGAGGCCGGTCGCCTTGCCGACCACCGAGAGGTAACCGGCGATCGGGATCGGCGCGCCGGTGTAGGTGTCGGGCACCCAGAAGTGGAACGGGACGGCGGCGACCTTGAACGCGAAGCCGACCAGCGTGAGCGCCGCGCCCGCCTCGGCCAGCGGCTTGAGCTGCGCCGGGGCGTGGGTCAGGCCGTCCGCGACGGCGGACAGGTGCAGGCTGCCGGTGGCGGCGTAGACGAAGCTGACGCCGAACAGCATCACGGCCGTCGCGGTGACCGAGGAGAGGAAGAACTTCAGTGCGGCCTCGGCGCCCCGGCCGTCCCGGCGCAGGCCGACCAGTGCGAAGGCCGGCAGCGAGGCGACCTCAAGGGCGATGATCAGCGTCGCCAGGTCGCGGGAGGCGGGCAGCAGGGCGGCGCCGGTGGCGCTGCTGAGCAGCAGGAACCAGTACTCGCCGGCGGGCAGACCCGCGGCGGATCCGCTGATCGACGCCTCCTCGTCCACGGTGTGGACGGAGAGCAGGGCCACGATCAGCGCGCCCCCCAGCGCCAGCAGCTGGAAGGCCAGCGCGAAGTGGTCCGCCACGTAGGAGCACGCTCCGCCGTTGATGGTCGCAGTGTCAGTGGCGGCTGCTACGTTCCGCAGGCAGAAGGTCGACCGAACGTCACCATGGGCCAGCGGGAGGAGTGCGATGAGCGCGAGGGCGAGTCCGCCGACGGTGAGCCAGCCGAGGGCCTTCTTCCGGCCCGCCGGGAGGAAGAGGTCCGCGAGCAGCACGGCGATGGCGGCCAGGGCGGCGATCAGCGGGGGCGCGATGGCCATCCAGTCGATCGACTGGATGAGGCTGCCCGGGTCGGCGGCGGCCAGCGGGCTGGTGGCGGCCAGTGGGCCGGCGTCGGACGAGGTCATGGCGGGCTGCCCCAGGGGGAGGTGAGAGCCGAGCAGGGTGGGGAGCATCGGTCAGCCACCCCCGAGGAGGTGCTTGACGGCCGGGTCGGACAGACCGAGCAGTAGGGCGGGCCAGAGCCCGGCCACCACGGTGAGCGCGGCCAGTGGGGTCCAGCTGACGGCCTCGTACGGGCGGAGGTCCGGGATCTCGGCCGCCACGGCCGGCTGGTCGGGGTCGCCCATGCAGACGCGCTTGACGACGACCAGCAGGTACGCGGCGGTGAGGAGGGTGCCGAGTCCGGCGATCACCATGTACGTCACGAAGGCGGGGCGCGAGAGCCCGGCGGCCGGGTCGAAGGCGCCGAACATCGCCAGCAGCTCGCCCCAGAAACCCGCCAGCCCGGGGAGGCCGAGGCTGGCGACGGCGGCGAATGCGAGCAGCGCGCCGATGCGCGGTGCCCGGCCGTAGAGGGCTGCCCCGGTGGCACCCGCGAGGGTGTCCAGATCGGCGGTGCCGTAGCGGTCCTTGACGGCGCCGACCAGGAAGAAGAGCAGGCCGGTGATCAGGCCGTGGGCGATGTTGGCGAACAGCGCGCCGTTGACGCCCACCGGGGTGAGGGAGGCGATGCCGAGCAGCACGAAGCCCATGTGGCCGACGGAGGAGTAGGCGATCAGGCGCTTGAGGTCGCCCTTGGCGCCGGGCCGCGCCAGCGCCAGACAGGCCAGTGAACCGTAGACGATGCCGACGGCGGCGAAGGCCCCGAGGTAGGGGGCGAAGGTGGCGGTGCCGTCCGGCACGATCGGGAGGAGGACACGGACCAGGCCGTACGTTCCCATCTTCAGCAGCACACCGGCGAGCAGCACCGAGCCGACGGTGGGGGCAGCCGTGTGCGCGTCCGGGAGCCAGCTGTGCAGTGGCCAGGCGGGGGCCTTCACCGCGAGGCCGACGACGATGGCCAGGGCGGCGATCACCTGGGTGGTGTGGTTGAGCCCCCTGCCGTGGGCGGCGGCCAGCTCGGTCATGTCGAAGGTGCCCGCCTGGGTGCCGATCAGCAGGAAGCCGAGCAGCATCACGGCGGAGCCGAGCAGCGTGTAGAGGATGAACCGGTTGGCGGCCGGCACTCGCTGCCCGCTCCCCCAGCGGGCGATCAGGAAGTACATCGGGATCAGCACGATCTCGAAGGCCAGGAAGAAGAGCACCAGGTCCAGCACCGCGAAGGTGGCCAGCATGCCGACCTCGAGGAGCAGCAGCAGGCCGGTGAACGACCGGGCGCTGGGCGTGCCCTCGCCGCTCGGCAGCCGCTTGGTCGAGTACACCGCGCAGAGGAAGGTGAGCAGGGCGGTGAGCACGATCAGCGGCAGCGAGATGCCGTCCACGCCGAGGTGGAAGCGGACGTTGACGGCCGGGATCCAGCGCAGGTCGGTGACGGCCTGCATCCGGCTCGGCGTGCCGTGGTCGAAGCCGACCGCAAGCCCGACGGTGAGCAGCAGCACGGCACCGGTGACGGCCACTCCGAGGCGCAGCGCGCGCCGGTCGGCGGCCTCGGGGTCGGCGCCGAACGGCGCCAGGGTGGCGGCGGCGCCGAGCAGCGGCAGCAGCAGGAGGGCGATGAGGACTGCGTTCATCGGGGGCTCCAAGGGCGTGCTGCGGTGGATGGGACGGAGGGGGCGGTACGGGTCATGAGCCGACCGCCACCAGGACGGCGAGCAGGACGACGCCGGCGAGCAGTGCGCTCACGTACGTCTGCGCGTTGCCGTTCTGCGCGCGCCGGACGAGCCAGCCGAGCAGGGTGGCGCCGTTGCCCGCGCCGCGCACATAGGTCTCGACGACCTCGCGGTCCAGGAAGCGGACCAGCTGGGCGGCGGCGGTCGTCGGGCGGACGAAGAGCACGGTGTAGAGGCGGTCCACGTGGAAGCCCTGCTGGGCGGGGCCGAAGAGCGGGCCGAGCAAGGTCCGTCCCGGGTCGGCGACGGGCGTCACGGCGGGCTCGGCCGCCGGGATCGCCTCGACGGCGGGCGGCCCTGCCTGTCCGGGCACTCGGCCGGGGGCGGCGGCGCGTGCGGTGGCGGAGCGCCAGGCCGCGTACGCGATCAGCACCCCGGCCAGGGCGAGACCGGTGCCGACCACGGCGGTGCCGGTGGAGGGCCGCAGCGAGCCGCCGTCCAGCAGGCTGGGCAGCCACTCGGGCCGCAGCCCGGCAACGCCCAGTCCCATGGTCGGGACGGCGAGCACCCAGAGCGGCCAGCGCATGGCGTGCGGTTCGGCCTGGGCCGGGTCGGCCTCGTCGATCTCGGGCGAGTACGGCGCGCCGGCGGCGTGGCCGTTGGCCTGGTCGGTGACGGGTGCTGCCGCACCCGCCGGCGAGTGGAAGGCGACCAGCCAGAGCCGGGTCGCGTACGCCGCCGTGAGCAGCGCGGTGAGCGCGCCGGAGACGAGCACGATCCACCCGGCGGCGGAGGGCACCGCCGAGGCCGGACCGAGGCCGTTGGTGAGTGCCTCGCCGGTCGCGGCGTGCTCGGCGGCGGTGAGCACCGCCTCCTTGCTGAAGAACCCGGCGAAGGGCGGCAGTCCGACCAGGGCGACCAGCGCGATGCCCATCGTCCAGTAGGCGTCGGGGACGCGCCCCCGCAGACCCGGCATCCGGGACATCGCGGAGATGGAGTTGGTGTGCGCGGCGTGGATGACCACACCGGCGGTGAGGAAGAGCAGTGCCTTGAAGGCGCCGTGGCTGACCAGGTGGAAGACGGCCGCGTCGCGGTCGCCGCTGGCCAGGGCGCCGGCCATGTAACCGAGCTGGCCGACGGTCGAGTAGGCGAGCACCCGCTTGAGGTCGTCCTGGGCGAGGGCGCAGAGAGCGGAGCCGACCATGGTGACGGCCGCCATCACGGAGAGCACCAGCAGCGCGGCGCCGGAGAGCAGGAAGACCGGCAGCAGCCGGGCGACCAGGTAGATGCCGGCGGCGACCATGGTGGCGGCGTGGATCAGCGCGGAGACCGGCGTCGGGCCCGCCATCGCGTCGGGCAGCCAGGTGTGCAGCGGGAACTGGGCGCTCTTGCCGGCGACTCCGGCGAGCAGCAGCAGCGCGATCAGGGTCGGGTGGCCGAGTCTGCCCTCGGCCGCCGCCTGAAGCACCCCGCTGATCCTGAACGTTCCGGCGTCCGCCCCCAGCAGGAAGATCCCGAACAGGAAGGGGACGTCGCCGAGCTTGGTGACCAGGAAGGCCTTGAGCGAGGCCGAACGGGCGTCGGCGGTCTCCCAGTGGTGGCCGATCAGGAAGTACGAGCAGATGCCCATGATCTCCCAGCCGACCAGCAGCACGATCAGGTCGCCGGAGTACACGACCAGGAACATCGCGGCGGTGAAGAGCGAGACCAGCGCCGCGTACGAGGGGTAGCGCGGATCGTCCTTCAGATAGGCCGTGGAGTAGATCTGCACGCACGTGGCGACCAGGCCGACCAGCAGGGAGATCAGTGAACTGAAGCCGTCCAGGTGGATGGCCAGGAGGATGTCCGGCCCGCCGGTCGGGGTGAGCCGGGTGGCGGCGTCCAGGCTCTGGTCGGTGCCCAGCTGGAGCGCGACGACCAGGGCCAGCACGGCCGAGGCGGCCACCGGGAGGACGGCCAGCGGCCGGGCGAAGCCGGGGGCGCGGCGGCCGGTGGCGAAGATCGCGGCGGCACCGAGCGCGGGCAGCGCGGGCACCAGGGCGGGGAGTGCGAGGTTCATACGGCGGCCGCCTTGTTCTCGGAGGCTCCGGCCGTCTCCGGTTCAGCGGTGTCCTCGTTGGGGTCGCCGAGGGCGGTGAGACGGTCGATGTCCGCCGTCCCGCTGGTCCTGAAGACCAGCAGGACGATGGCGAGACCGAGGCCGATCTCGGCGGCGGCGACGGTGATGGTGAAGAGCGTGAGCGCCTGCCCGGCGTGCAGCGAGTCGCGCAGCCAGGCGTCGAAGGCGACGAGGTTCAGGTTGACGGCGTTGAGCATCAGCTCGACGGACATCAGCACCAGGACGACGTTGCGCCGGGCGAGCACGCCGTAGACACCGACGCTGAACAGCAGCGCGGCGAGGACGGCTGGGTACACGAGGTGCATCGGCGGTCAGCTCTCCTGCGGAGGGGTCGTCGAGGCGGTGACCCGCGCGGCCGGGCCGTTGGAACCGACCGGCTTGCCCGCACGGAGCTTGCCGGCACGCGGCCTGGGCAGCCGCTTGTCACGCGTGCGGGAGAGCACGATCGCGCCGACCAGCGCGGCCAGCAGCAGCACGGACAGCGCCTCGAAGGGCAGTACCCAGTGCCGGAACAGGCTCTCGCCGGTCACCTTGGTGCTGCCGCCGCCCGCGCCCAGGTCCACCCAGGAGGTGCGGAAGGCGTCCACGACGAGGGTGACCAGCGTCCCGGCGGCGGCCAGGGCCACACCGAGCGCCACCCAGCGGTTGCCGGAGTCGGCGTCGGGCGAGCGGCCGATCGGCGCCTTGGTGAGCATCAGGCCGAACAGCACCAGGACGACCACCGAGCCGAGGTAGATCAGCACCTGCACCCAGGCGATGAACTCGGCCGTCAGCAGCAGGAACTCGATCGCAAGGCCACCGAGCGACACGACCAGCCAGAGCGCGGCATGCACCAGCTGCTTGGTGGTCACGGTGATCACGGCGGAGCCGAGTACGGCGAGTCCGACCAGCAGGAAGACGACCTCCACGCCGGTCGGGGAGAGGAAGGAGCGGGTGGCTGGGTCCAGCGGACCGGCCGTGGCGAGCAGCATGTTCACTCCGACTCACCTCTGGCGGCCTCGGCCGCGGCGGCCAGCTTCTCGGCCGCCTTGCGGGCGGCGGCGATCTCCTTGGGATCCTCGGCCGCCGGGTCGAGCGCGGGCGGCGGCGGGACCGTCCACATCCACTCGCGCAACCGGTCGCGCTCGTGGGTCAGTTCCAGGATGTCGGTCTCCGCGTACTCGAACTCGGGCGACCAGAACAGCGCGTCGAACGGGCAGACCTCGATGCAGATACCGCAGTACATGCAGAGCGAGAAGTCGATCGCGAAGCGGTCCAGCACATTGCGGGTACGGGCGCGCGCGTTCGGGTCGGCGGCGGGCAGCGTCTCCTTGTGGGAGTCGATGTAGATGCACCAGTCGGGGCACTCACGGGCGCAGAGCATGCAGACCGTGCAGTTCTCCTCCAGCAGCGCGATCACACCGCGGGTGCGCGGCGGCAGCTCGGGCTGCACCTCGGGGTACTGCGCGGTGACGGACTTCTTCGTCATCGTCCGCAGGGTGACGGCCAAGCCCTTGGCGAGGCCGGTGCCTGGAATGTTCATCAGGAGATCGCCACCTTGACGACGCCGGTGATGGCCAGCTGTAGGAGCGCGAGCGGGATCAGGCACGTCCAGGCGAAGCGCATCAGCTGGTCCTCGCGAAGCCGGGGGTAGGTGACCCGGATCCAGATCACCACGAACGCCAGCGCGAAGGTCTTGAGAATCGTCCACAGCCAGCCGAGGTGCTCCGGCATCGGCCCGTGCCAGCCGCCCAGGAAGAGCACCGCCGTCAGCGCGGAGACCACCAGGATGCCCGCGTACTCGGAGAGCAGGAAGAACGCGAACCGCAGGCCGGTGTACTCGGTGTACGCGCCGAAGATGATCTCGGAGTCGGCCACCGGCATGTCGAACGGCGGACGCTGCAGCTCGGCCAGACCCGCCGTGAAGAACACGAACGCGCCGATCAGCTGCCACGGCACCCACCACCAGTGGAAGGCACCCAGGATCCCGGGCAGCGAGATGGTCCCGGCCGCCATCGCCACCGAGGCGGCGGCGAGAACCATCGGCAGCTCGTACGACATCAGCTGAGCGGCCGTCCGCAGACCGCCGAGCAGGGAGAACTTGTTCGCCGAGGCCCAGCCCGCCATCAGCTTGCCGATGACACCGACGCCCAGGACGGCTAGCACGAAGAACAGACCGGCGTCCACGGCCTGACCGACGAACCCGTCCGGGCCCACCGGGATGGCCAGCAGCACGATCAGGTACGGGAGCAGCGAGACCGCCGGGGCCAGCTGGAAGACCCTGCGATCGGCCTCGGCCGGGACCACGTCCTCCTTCTGGGCGAACTTGACGCCGTCCGCGACCAGCTGGGCCCAGCCGTGGAAACCACCCGCGTACATCGGACCGAGGCGGCCCTGCATATGGGCCATCACCTTGTGCTCGGTCTGGCCGATGATCAGCGGGAAGGTCAGGAAGACGACCAGGGCGGCGACGCAGCGCAGCAGCGTGTCGAGCAGGTTCACGTGCTGTCTCCGTCCTGGGCGGGTGCCTGGGTGGGGGGGGCCTCGGGGGCCGGCGTCTTCTCGTCCGGGGTCTGCTCGGCCGAGGTCGCGTCGACGGCTCGCGGTTCGGCCGACGCAGGTTCGGCCGGGACCGGAGCGTGCCACGGGGCGTCGGAGGACTGCGTACGAGCAACGGTCGGCCGGCCCGGTGCCGACGGCTGCGGCTGCTCGGCCGACACGCCGGCCTCGCCCGCCTCGCCGGTCGCACCGGCCTCACCCGCAGGAGCAGCCTGGCTCACCGAGCCCTCGCTGATGCTGCGGGTCCGGCGCGGCCGGTCCGCCCGGATCGGCGCACCGCCCTCCCCGGGCGCAGTCTCACCCGCAGGAGCAGCCTGGCTCACCGAACCGTCGCCGATGGTGCGGGTCCGGCGCGGCCGGTCCGCCCGCACCGCGGGCCCGCCCTCGGTGGCGGAAGCAGCCGCACCCGCAGCTGCGCCGGCGGCCGCGCGCGGCCCTCGGGCGACGCGGGCCGGACGCTCGGCGGCAGGCGGCAGGGTGCCCTTGAGCGGGCCCCACTCGTTGGGGTCGGGGACACCGGCGGGCTGCATCTTGCGGCGTGCCGGGCCACCGCCGTGGTCGCTCTCGCCCGGTTCCTTGGCGCCGGGCCAGTCTTTGGCGACGCGGGCGGCCAGGACGAACTCCTTGCGCAGCGGGTGGCCCTCGAAGCCGTCCGGCAGCAGCAGGGTGACCAGGTGCGGGTGGCCGGTGAAGTCGATGCCGAACATCTCGTGGGTCTCCCGCTCGTGCCAGGCGGCACCAGCGTAGACCTCGACGGCGGTCGGCAGCACGGCTCCCTCGCGCGGGATCCGGGTACGCACCACCAGGTGCCGTACGCCCGGCTCGCCGGGCGCGGCGAGGTGGGCGGCGACCGAGAAGCCCTCGGCCAGCTCGTCCACCGCGCTCAGCCAGTCGAAGAAGCCGAGCCCGAGGCCGTCGCGGGCGGCGGTGAGCGCCTCGATCCAGTGCTCGGCGGGGACGTCCACGGTCAGCAGCTCGTACGCCTCGCCGGCGGTGGCCCACTCGCCGATCGCGGCCGCGACCTCTTCAGCACCGACGGGGATCACTTCGCGCCCTCCGGCGTCCGCGCGGGACCGGGCACCAGCGGCCGCCGCAGCGCGGACGCGGGTGCCGCGTACCGCGCGGGCAGCGACTCGGCCGCGATCTTCTCCTGCAGCTTGAGGATGCCCTGGAGCAGCGCCTCGGGGCGCGGCGGGCAGCCGGGCACATAGACGTCGACCGGGATGATCTGGTCCACGCCCTTGGTGACGGAGTACGAGTCCCAGTACGGGCCGCCCGAGTTGGAGCAGGCGCCGAAGGAGATCACGTACTTGGGCTCGGGCATCTGCTCGTAGAGGCGCTTGACGGCCGGGGCCATCTTGTCGGTCACCGTGCCCGAGACGATCATCAGGTCGGCCTGGCGCGGGCCGGGCGCGAACGGGATGACTCCCATCCGGATGAAGTCGTGCTTGGCCATCGACGCGGCGATGAACTCGATCGCGCAGCAGGCGAGGCCGAAGTTGAAGCACCAGAGGCTGTAGCGGCGCCCCCAGTTGAGCACCACCTTGACCGGGTCGGGGGCGAGCCGGGCGAGCGGGCCCAGGCGCTGCGGCTCGACCCCGCCCGGACGCGCCGGATCGGGCATGCCGAGCGCGATCGGTCCGTCGCCGGAACCGTGCGAGTGGCTGTGCGTGACGTTGTCGTTCACGTCGTGGGTCACGTCCATTCCAGAACGCCCTTCCTCCAGGCGTAGAGCAGACCCACCGCGAGGAAGCCGATGAAGACGAACATCTCCACCAGGGTGGTCATGCCGAACCCGGCGGCGGCGAAGACCGTCGCCCAGGGAAAGAGATAGATCGCGTCGACCGCGAAGATCACATAAAGGAAGGCGTAGACGTAGTACCGGACCTGGGTGTGCGCCCAGTCCTCGCCGACCGGGTCGACACCGCACTCGTAGGTGAGCAGCTTCTCCGGCGAGTACACCACCGGCCGCAGCAGACGGTTGGCGGTGAAGGCCACCGCGACGAAGAGCACGCCGACGACGGCCATCAGGCCCACCGTCGCGTACGCGTCGAAGTAACCGCCGCCCACGGCGGGGTCGGCAGCGGCCAGCGGCCCCTCCATGCTTCTTCGCCTCCAGATCGCCCCGGTCCCACCGTTCCCGGTGGGCTCACTGGGCCTCTTTTTACGCGGTCATAACCATCGCTACGGCGTGAGTCTAAGTGCAGCGATGTACTCTTCCCACACCCTGCCCGGTCTTCAAGACGTCCGGTGGACACCGGGCCCTGCGCTGTCCCACGCGGCACCTCCGTGTCCGGGTGCACCGGCAGGGTGGGGATAACCCCCTGACCGGGACGCCGATCACCCCCATGGCCCCATCATGCGCCGACCCGGAATGCTGGACGCAACAGTCCAGCGAGAGGGTCAACGCCATGAACGACGCGCCGCCGAGCCACCCACAGAACCGCCCTGCGCCGTACGGGGCGAAGATGTGGGGTCAGGTGCAGCACCTGCTGCTCAACCTGCCGATCGGCGTCGTCGGCTTCGTCTTCACCGCGGTGACGCTGACCGCCGGTCTGGGGCTCGCCGTCACCGTGGTCGGGCTGCCGCTGCTCGCGGCCGGGCTGGTGGGCTGCCGTGCCCTCGGCTCCCTGGCGCGCCGCCGGGCACGGGTCGGGCTCGACCTGGACGTACCGGATCCCGGCCCGGTGGTCGTCGCCAGGACCGGGGTGGCGGGCTGGGTGATCGCCGTGCTCACCGACTGGCTGAGCTGGCGCTGCGCGCTCTACGCGATCCTGCTGCTGCCCTGGGGCATCCTCAGCTTCACGCTGACCCTGCTCCTGCTGGTCGTCGGCTGGCCGGTGCTGCCCTGGGCGATGCGCTGCCTCGGCGCGGTGGACGGGATGCTGATCGGCAGCCTGCTCGCCCCGGGCGCGCTCACCGAGCGGGTCAAGGAGCTGGAGGACGACCGGGGAGCGGTCGTCGACACGGCCGCCGCCGACCTGCGCCGGATCGAACGCGACCTGCACGACGGCGCCCAGGCCCGGCTGGTCGCCCTGGCGATGGATCTCGGCCTCGCCAAGGAGAAGCTGGCCGAGACCGCCGAGGCCTCGGACACCGAGGGTGTCCAGGCCGCCGCCCAGATGGTGGACGCCGCGCACGGCGAGGTGAAACTGGCCCTGCAGGAGCTGCGCGACCTCGCCCGGGGCATCCACCCCGCCGTCCTGACCGACCGCGGCCTGGACGCCGCGCTCTCGGCGGTCGCCGCCCGCTGCACCGTCCCCGGGGGCGTCAAGGTGCACGTCGATCTCAAGGGCCCGGACGGCACCGTGCAGCGCCCGGACTCGGCGGTCGAGGGCATCGCGTACTTCACCGTGAGCGAGCTGCTGACCAACATCTCCAAGCACTCCGGCGCCCGCACCGCCACGGTGGACGTCTGGCGCGCCGCCGACCGTCTGATGGTGCTGGTCCAGGACGACGGCAGGGGCGGCGCCGCGGCCTACCCGGGCAGCGGTCTTGCCGGCCTCGGCGAGCGCGTCGGCGCGGTGGACGGGGTCCTGGTGGTGAAGAGCCCCGTGGGCGGTCCGACCGGCGTCACGGTCGAGCTCCCCTGGCGGACCAGGGCGCGCTGAGGCCCGCACAAGACACGACCGGCAAGACACGACCGGGCCCGGCAGCCGCCACCCTTGCGCGGTGCGGCTGCCGGGCCCGGGGTCGTGACGGGGGTCAGCTCTCCAGGGTGCCGAGGGTGACGTCGGCGGTCTTGCTCTGGCCGTCCCGCTGGTAGGTCACGGTGACCTTGGCGCCCGGCTGGAGCGAGGCCAGGGCGGTGGTCAGCGCGCCGAGCGAGTCGATCTCGGTATCGCCCAGCTTGGTGATCACATCGCCCGTCTGGAGCCCGGCCGAGGCGGCCGGGCCGCCCGAGGTGGTGGTGACGACAACGGCACCGGCGGGCCGGAAGTCGGAGTTGAAGTACGTCCTGGCCGAGATGCCGAGGGCGGCCCGGCCGGAGTTGGTGACCTTGCCTTCCTTGATCAACTGGTCGGCGATGCTGGTGACGGTCACGGCTGGGATGGCGAAGCCGATGCCCGGCGCGGCGCTGCCGTTGGCCTCCTGGTCCACGGCGGCCAGGGTGTTGATCCCGACCACCTGGCTGTTCAGGTTGACGAGTGCGCCACCGCTGTTGCCGGGGTTGATGGCGGCCGAGGTCTGCACCATGTTGCCGATGGTGGCCCCCGGCGCGTCCGGGCTCCTCGGTTCGGTGACTGTCCGACCGGTGGCCGAGACGATGCCCTGGGTGACGCTGGAGGACAGGCCCAGCGGACTGCCCATGGCCAGGGTGATCTGTCCGACCTCGACCTTGCTGCTGTCGGCGAACGTCGCCGGCCTGAGGCCGCTCGGCGGACTGCTCAGCCGGATCACCGCGAGGTCGGCATCCGGGTAGCTGGCGACCAGGGTGGCGTCCAGGGTCTTGGCACTGTTCGCCAGGCTGACGGAGAAGCTCTGGGCTGTGCCGACCACATGGGCATTGGTGACGATGTTGCCCTTGGTGTCGTAGACGATCCCGGAGCCGAGGCCGTTCGGGGTGGTGATCTGCACCACCGAGGGCAGCACATCGGAGATGACCTTCTGGTAGTCCTCCTGCAACTGGAGACCGCCGTTGCTCGCTGCGAGGGTGCTGCCCGAGGCACTCGGCGAGGCGGAGGAGGCGGTCGAGGAGGACGACGAGCTGCTGGTGCAGCCACTCACCAGCAGCCCGGTCAGAGCAGCGGCCACACCGCAGAGCAGCACCCTGGGACCGGTGGGGCGCGGCCCCGCCGGGATCGGACGGGTGGGTTCCTTCTTGGGGTGCACCTTGGCCTGCCTCCGGTTCCGGACGTGGTGAAGGGCCGAACTTTGTCAGCATTTCACCGGTATGTCCGATTCATGGCATGGCGCGCCCGGGGCACCGCCCGGGAGTCGCGGCAGCGCCTGGCAACCCGAGGACGTGTCGGGCCGGGGACGACCACGCACCCCGGCCCGGGACGGCTACGAGTCCAGGAGGGCGAAGAGCTCCTCCCAGCGGGCCGTCACCTGCTCCGGCGAATACCGGACGATCGCCTCTCGGGCCTTCTTCGCCATGGTGTCGCGCAGTTCCTGGTCGTCCATCAGACGGCCGAGCTGCTTGGCCAGGGCGGTGGTGTTGCCGGTCGGCGCGAGCAGGCCGTCCTCGCCGTCCCGGATGATCTCGCGGACACCCGGCGCGCAGTCGAAGGCCACACACGGCACACCGCAGGCCATCGCCTCCATCAGCGAGATCGGGAAGCCCTCGCCGCGCGAGGACATCGCGAAGATCGAGGCACCGGCCAGCGCGCCGGGCACATCGTCCGTCCGCCCGGCGAACTCCACCGACCCGTCCAGGCCGAGCGCGGTGCACTGCGCCCGCAGCGCCGCCTCCTCCTCTCCCAGGCCGTAGACCTTCAGCTGCCAGCCGGGGCGCCGGTCCACGACCGTGGCCCACGCCTCCAGCAGCAGGTCGTAGCCCTTCTCCTGGGACAGTCGCCCGATGCTGATCACGGTCTTGGTGGCCGACGGCACCGTCTCGGGCAGCGAGAAGGGCAGCGGGTTGGGGATGCCGCAGGTGCTGTTCATCCCGTCGCGGATCCAGGCGTCGGCATCCTCGTCGGTGAGCGCCACCAGCCGGTCGACATCCGCGTAGTAGCGCTTGACCCGGCCGTAGCGCGAGGTGGCCTTGCAGGTCTCGTACGACTCGTGGGTCATGCCGATCACCTGAAGGCCCGACAGGTCGGCCTGGGCCACCCACTCCATCGCCCAAACCTGGGTGACGATGACCACCGCACCCGGGCGGGCGGCCCGGAACAGCTGGTTCATCCGGGCGGCCGCGCTGCGCACCCCGGCCGCGCGCTGCGCCTCCTGACGGCGGGCCTTGCCATCCAGGCGCTGCCAGGGGTAGCGGGGGGTCCACGCGGACGCCGGGCGCTCGCTGTACAGGGTGGTCATGCCGTACGGCAGGTCGTCGCCGAAGTCCTTGTGCAGCACGGCGGGGGCGATGCCGATCAGCTGCACCCCGTGGCCCCTGGCGCTGAGCAGCTCGGCCATCCGGTGCGACCAGCTGGAGACGCCGCCCAGCTCGTCCACGCTGTTGCTGACGATGAAGATGTCGCGGCTCATCGACCGGCCTCCTGCTCCGTCTGGGCACCGGGTGCACCGAACATCAGATCGGCGATCCGCTTCGCCGCATCGCCCTGGTCGTACTCGCCGTACTCGGCCACGAACTGCCGCCGGGCATCCGCGTACTCCTTGCCGACCAGGTCCAGGTCGGCAAGCGCCTCGTAGAGGTCCCCGATCTCGCGCAGCACCGGGCCCGGCGCCTCCCGCAGCAGGTCGAAGTAGGTGCCGCGGACGTCGTCGGCGTACTCGTCCCAGTCGTAGGCGAAGAAGAGCATCGGCCGGTCCAGCAGGGCATAGTCGAACATCAGCGACGAGTAGTCGGTGATGAGCGCGTCCGCCATCAGGTAGAGCGGTGTGACCTCCTGCACGTCGGAGACGTCGATCACCTTGCCGCTTACCGACGGCGGCAGCACCACCTTGTTGAGGTAGTGACAGCGCACCAGCAGGGTCATCCGGTCGCCGAAGCGCTCGACGAAGTCCTCGACGTCGAAGGGCAGCTCGAAGGACTTCACCTTGCCGGCGGCGTCCGAGCGGAAGGTCGGCGCGTAGAGCACGACCGGCTTGGTCAGGTCGATGCCGAGCTCGCCGGCCAGCTGGTGGTCCTTGGCCGTGCCCTCGCGCCGCAGCATGTCGTTGCGCGGGTAACCGACCCGCAGCAGCCGCTCCTCGCTGACCCGGTACGCCGGGGCGAGGGTGCGCACATCGTGCTCGGAGCGGACCACGAAGTGGTCGAAGCGGTCGAGACCGGCCAGGTACTCGGCCTGCTGGACCGGGGTCTGCCGCTTGAGCGAGGCCAGGTCGAAGCCCATCTTCTTGAGCGCCGAACCGTGCCAGGTCTGGATGTACGTCGTCTCGGGCCGCTTGCGCAGCCGGTACGGGAAGCCCTGGTTGTCCACCCAGAACTCGGCCTGGGCGAGCGCCCGCAGGTAGTCCCACGACCAGCGCTTGACCAGGGTGGCACCGGACGGAAAGCCCTTGGGGCTGTCCGAGTACGACCAGACGGCCTTCATCGGGGCGCCGCGCCGCACCAGCTCCTCGTAGACCGCACGCGGGTTGTCGCTGTACTGCTTGCCCTGCTGGCTCTCGAAGACCACCTGGCCCTTGACCACCGGCAACCGGTTCAGCAGCTGGTGGTAGACCTTCAGCTTGGTGTCGCCGTTGTTCAGCTGCCGCCTGAGCTTGAGCGCACCGCGCACGCCCGCGCGAGCCCGGTCCACGGCGGTGTTGGCGATCGGTCCGGCCTCGCCGCGCAGGGCACGCTCGATCAGGTCGGTGCCCTTGCGGGCGGCGTTGCCCTCGGCGGTCAGCTCGAAGGCCAGGTGGCCACGGGCGGAGCGGTGCGGCTCCAGCCGGTCGCCGGTGAACCGGGTGAGCCGGGGCCGGACCGGGGCGGCGGGGGACGCCGAAAGGTCGAGGTCACCGACGGTGAGCCGGGTGCTGGTGCGTTCGCCGTCCGCGGTGAGCACGCAGCGGACGTCCCAGACGCCGTCGATCACACCGAGCGGCCGCAGCGCCTTGGCCAGATCGACGGTGGCGGACCAGACGATCCCGTCGCCGTCGTGCCGGACCTCGCGGACCGGGAAGGCGAACTTCGACTGCAGCGTCTTGCGGCGGCTGGTGAACTCCAGCTTGGCGGCGAGCTTGGCCCCGGCCGGGATCCGGCCGAGCGGGTTGACGATCCGGCCGGCCAGCTCGACGCCCTGCGGCCCGGAGGCGTAGCGGGTCAGCTGGTTGCGCAGGAAGAGCTGGCCGATCGCCCTGGCGTGGTAGCCCTGGTCGGTCACCTCCAGGACCCGGCGGCCCTCGGGGTCGTCCAGGTGCCCGTCGCACCAGAAGATCCGGCCGTCCTTCTCGACCAGGGTGCTGGAGAGCTTGTCCCGGTTGAGCAGGGTGTCGATCGCCGGGAGCAGGTTCGCCCAGTCGCCCTTGGTCAGCAGGTAGGCGCAGATCCGCTGGATGCTCGGGCTCTCGGCGACCGCCTCCGGGTCGAGACCCGCCAGGTAGGCGCGGGCGTGCTCGGCGAACTCCTGCCGGAAGTCCTCCGGCAGGAAGGGCAGGTCGCGCAGGTGCAGCACCAGGTCGTGCTTGAGGAACTTCACGTCCTTGCAGTACTTGAGCTCGGCCATGCCCCGGTCGGCGAGCATCGCGTCGATCCGGCGGTGGATCTCCAGCCGGTCGGTGAAGTTGCGGATCTCGTGACGGCGGTTGGAGAGCGAGGCCCCGCTCTTGTCCTTGGACGACGGCCACTGGTCCCAGAAGTAGACCCGGTTGGGGATCAGGGTGATCCGCTCGGCGGCCAGGTACGCCTGCGAGGAGAAGAGCAGGTCCTCGTAGAGGATGCCGAGCGGGAACTGCAGCTTCGCCCGGGTCAGGAAGCTGCGCCGGTACGCCTTGTTGGTCGACAGGGTGTCCCAGACCAGCAGATCGGGCATCTCGGCGATGGAGTCCAGGGTCCTGGTGCGCGAGTAGATCCACGGATACCAGGCGTCGGTCTTGCCGTGCCGGTTGCCCAGGAAGCGGCGGACGCTCAGGCCGCAGACCAACTCGGCGCCGGTGCGCCGGCCGGCCTCGTAGAGGTTGCGGCAGGCGTGATCGTCCAGCTCGTCGTCGCTGTCCAGGAACATCACGAACTCGCCCTCGGCCTCGGCGATGCCGTGGTTTCGGGGGCCGCCGCAGCCGCCGCTGTTCTCGGCCAGGCGCAGCGCCCGGACCTGGCCGGGGTGCTCGGCCGCGAGTCGCTGGGCGACCGCGAAGCTGTCATCGGTGGAGCAGTCGTCGACGATCAGCACCTCGACGCCGCGCAGCGACTGACGGAGTGCGGAGCTCACTGCCCGCGGCAGCCGGGCAGCGTCGTTGTAGACGATCACGATGATGCTGACCAGCGGCGTCGCCTGGCTGGGGGGCATAGAGCGAGGGTCCTTGTCGTCGGGTGAGCACAGGCCCCGGTGGTACCGGGCCCTCGGGCGTTGTCGACCGGCGGCGGGCCACCGGGCGATGTCCACATGGCAGGACATACTGCGTTTCCTGTGGAAATCCCACGGGAATCCCATAAATTCTGCCATCCGCCTCGCCCGGCCCCGTCCACCGGGCACCGGCGGCCCCCCGGCGGGGAGCCTCAGCTGCGGCGGGCGAGTGCGCGGCGGAAGCGGCTGCGGACGACCTCCCAGCCGCCGCGGACGCCGTCGGCGACGCGCAGGCCCAGCTCGCCGTTTCCGGTCTCGTACACCTGCACGAGGGCGATCCGGGACGGCGGCCGGAAGACGGCATGGCGCTTGGCGGGCGTCGCCGAGCGGACGGCGGTGAGGACGCGGCTGCCGTCGGCGAAGACGACCTCGATCCGGACGGCCCAGGCGGTCATCTCACCGGCGTCGCGCAGCTCGAAGGTGTCCACCGAGGTGGCGGCCGTCCAGCCGCCCTCTGGGTGGGGGGCCAGTTCGAGCGGGCGGCGGACGGTCAGCGGCGGGCCGACCCTGGTGCTCAGCTCCAGCGCGGCCGCGACCGGCCGAGCGGCGGAGACCACGCCGTAGGCGTCGTGCATCCGCAGCCGTACGGTGCAGTCGGGGGCGAGACGGACGACGCCGTCCACGGCCACCGGCAGCTCCTCCGGGGCCAGCTCGGTCAGCCCGGTCAACGGGACGCCCTCGACCAGCTCGGGGCGGCCCTCGACGTCGACCGGGTACGGCGGGGCGAGCCTGGGCGGGCTGGCGGCCAGTTCTCCCACGCGGCGCAGCTCGGCGCCCTCGACGGCCTCGGGGCGGGCCTCCAGCACCTCGGCGACCCAGCGGCCCGAGGGGGTGGCGGCGGCCAGTACGGCGGGCTCGAAGCCCGTCAGGTGGGCACGGGCGATCCGCCACCACTCGGTGCGGTACCCGGCGGACTTGTGACGGAGCTCACGGGCGTACATCCGCAGGTCGTAGTCGACGAACTTGGTCCGGGCCGCGCTCGCCAGCTCCGGCTGCCCGGCGTCGAGCAGGATGCGGACCACCTCGGCGTGCGCGTCCACCCGGTCCTGCCAGTTGCGGATCTCGTCCCGGCGGAGCGAGATCGACGGCTGGCCGACGACCCGGCGGACGTGCCAGAGGTAGACGGTGTCACTGATCGCGATCAGCCGGGGGCGGGCGGCGTAGAGGCGGGCCGTGAAGACGAAGTCCTCGTAGTGCACCGCGCCCTCGGCGAAGCGCACCCCGTGGCGGTCCAGGAAGGCGCGCTCGTAGAGCTTGTTGGCGCAGAGCGTGTCGCGCAGGAAGTCGGGCCGGGCGCCGATGCCGTCGTAGCGCTCGGGCGGGGCACCGTCGGCCGGGAAGAGGTCGCGCTGCCACGGGCTGTCGGTACCGGCGGGCAGTTCCCGGCGGACGCAGACACCGGCGACCACGTCGGCCCGCTCGGCGACGGCGGTGTCCAGCAGGGTGCGGACGGCATCGGGCGGCAGGACGTCGTCGCTGTCCAGCAGCATCACGTACTGCTCGCGGGCAGCGCTCAGCCCCTGGTTGCGGGGGGTGCCGCAGCCACCGCTGTTCTCGGTCCTGGTGATCACCCGCACCCGGCTGTCCTCGGCGGCCAGCTGGGCCAGTCGCTCGGCAGTGCCATCGGTGGAAGCGTCGTCCACCACGATGACCTCGCCGACCGCCTCGCCCTGCGCCAGGGCGGAGTGGACCGCGTCGGCGATTCGTTCGGCGTCGTTGAAGACGATCACCACGATGCCGACCCGGGGAGGATTGCCGGAATTGCTACTGGTCATTCGGGCCCCTAGCCCCTCCATCACACTCACATCCGCGCCACTCAGGGGAGGGACGGCCGCCCGGTGATCCCAATAATCGCTTGCGATCGTACCGGACGGTCCTTGCCGGGTGTCCGGTTCCATTCGGCGCCGGATCGGCCCGTCCCGGCGTCCCCGCCCGCTCCGGACCGGACCCCGCCGAGAGCACTCGGCATAGGATTCCGGCCATGACTTGGTTGATCACCGGCGGAGCCGGCTACATCGGCGGACATGTGGTGCACCAGCTGGTCGCGGCCGGCGAGCGGGTCGTGGTGCTGGACGATCTGAGCAGCGGGTCCCGGGACCGGCTGCCCGAGGGCGTGCCCCTGGTCGTCGGCTCGACCCTGGACCGGGCCGCCCTCGACGAGGCGATCTCGGCCCACGAGGTCACCGGCGTGCTGCACATCGCCGCGAAGAAGCAGGTCGGCGAGTCTGTGGCCGAGCCGCTGCTCTACTACCGGGAGAACGTGGAGGGTCTGCGGACCGTCCTGGACGCGGCCGTCGCGGCGGGCGTGCGCAAGGTGCTGTTCTCCTCCTCCGCCGCCGTGTACGGCATGCCGGACGTGAACCTGGTCACCGAGGACACGCCCTGCGCGCCGATCAACCCGTACGGCGAGACCAAACTGGTCGGCGAGTGGCTGCTCGACGCGGCCGCCAAGGCGTACGGGCTCTCCACGGTCTCGCTGCGGTACTTCAACGTCGCGGGCGCGGCCTCGCCGGTGCTGGCCGACGACGGCGTCACCAACCTCGTCCCGATGGTCTTCCAGCGACTGACCGACGGCCTGCCCCCGCTGATCTTCGGCGCCGACTACCCGACCCCGGACGGCACCTGCATCCGCGACTTCATCCACGTCTCGGACATCGCCTCGGCGCACGTCGCGGCCGTCAAGCGGCTCGACGCCGCCGCCGAGCCGGTCAGCCTGACCCTGAACATCGGGCGCGGCGAGGGTGTGTCGGTCAGCGAGATGCTCGCCGTGATCGCCAGGATCACCGGCCGGGACATCGCCCCCGAGGTCACCCCGCGCCGTCCCGGCGACCCGGCCCGCGTGGTGGCCGCCGCCGACCTGATCCGCAAGGAGCTCGGCTGGACGGCCGAGTACGACGTCGACACCATGGTCGCCTCCGCCTGGGAGGGCTGGCTCAGCCGCCACCCCGAGGCCCGCCAGGCCTGACCGGGGCCAGAAGGGCGAGCACCCAGGGGTGCTCGCCCTTGCCCCCGGAGGGTCAGCCCTGGGGGACGGCGGTGCCGTAGAAGGCGTCGAGGGCGTACACGCAGCGGTCCTTGCTGCCGACGAAGACCCGGCCGCCCACGGCCACCGGAGAGCCGGTCAGCTCGCCCTTGGTGCCGAGCTCCCAGCGCAGGCGCCCGGAGGCCAGGTCCAGGGTGTGCAGCGAGTGGTCGCGGCTGCCCAGGTGGACCAGGCCGTCCGCGGTGGCCGGAGAGCCGACGATCTCGCCCCTGGCGGTGTAGCGCCAGCGCTCCCGTCCCGAGGCCGTGTCGAAGGCGTACAGGGTGTCCCCGGCGCCGACCAGGGCGACGCCGTCGGCGACCACCACCGGCTCGGCGCCCTGCCGGCTGCCGGTGCGTCCGCGCCAGCGCTCGCGGCCGCTCGCCGCGTCCAGCGCGTACACGGTGCCCAGGTAGTCCGCGACGTACACCGAGGTGGCGTCCAGCGCGGGCGGGGTGAAGAGCACCACGGCCGCGTCGAAGCGCCAGCGCTCCCGACCGGTGGCGGCGTCCAGTGCGTGCACCCGGTGCCCGGCCGTGATGTACAGCACCCCGGCGCGCTCGACGGGCCTGGACGGGACGTCCTCGCCGACCGGCACCGACCAGCGCTCGCCACCGCCGCGCGGATCGACGCAGTGCAGCCGTCCGCCACCGTGGTAGTACGCCGCTCCGGCCACCAGCGAGGGGCCCGACTGCGGGTTCTCGTAGTCCTGCTGGGCGTCGTCGGCGCGCCACAGCTCGGCACCGTTGGCGGCCGAGCGCAGCTGGACGCCGCCGCCCCTGATGCCGCAGCAGAGCACACCGTCTGCGGCGTCCAGGGAGTAGATCCAGCCGTCCAGGGAGCTGCGCCAGCGCTCGGTGCCGTCGGCGACGTCCACGGTGTACAGGTGCGGGCCGTCGGCGGCGTACACCCGGCCGGCGTCCACGGTGAGGGCCCAGGCGACGTCGCGGGTCTTGTAGCGGCGCTGCCCTGAGCCGATGTCCAGGGCGTGCACCTCGAAGCTGGAGACGAACAGGGTGCCGTCGGCGACCACGGGGGTGCCCCAGACGTCGTTGGACATCCGGAACCGCCACGGCCGCCAGCGGGCCGCCGGAGGCGGGGTGGCGCGGCGCACCCAGTCCGTCCCGGCCGCCGCGCGGTCGGCGGCGCCGGTCTGGTCGGCCCGTGGTCCTGGCCCTATCCGTACGGCCGCGCCGGAGAGCTGCACCTCGACCGAGCCGCCGGCGGCCTGCCGCCGCCGGTCCGCCAGCTTCTCGGTGGCCACCTCGTCGGTCGGCACGCCGCTGCGGGCGGGCGGCGCCGGGGGCGCGACGGGCGGGGTGAGCGGTGGGGCGGGCGGCTGCGGCGGCACCACGGGGGCGGGCGGCGGCACCACGGGCTGCGGGGGCACGGCGGACGGGCGGCGGCCGCGGCGCTGCTCGATCAGGGCCAGTGCACTGGGAGGCAGCCAGTCCCCCGCCTCCCCCGAGGCGTCGTCCCTGGAGAACAGGTGCGGGGCCAGCTCGGACTGGATCTGAGCGGGCGTCGGCCGGTGCTCGGCCGCCGGCCGCATACAGGCCCTGACCAGATCGACCAGTTCGACCGGCAGCCCGGAGAGGTCCGGCTGCTCGCGCAGCAGCTGAAAGACCGTCTCGACCGGATTGCCGCCCCGGTAGGGCGGGTGCCCGGTGGCGCAGAAGACCAGCAGCGAGCCGAGCGAGAAGACGTCGCTGGCGCCGGTCACACTGCGGCTGTCCCTGGCCTGCTCGGGGGACATGTAGGCGGGAGTGCCGACGGCGACGTTGGTCATGGTGAGCCGGGCGTTGGACACCCCGGCGGCGATGCCGAAGTCGATCACGCGCGGGCCGTCCTCGACCACCAGCACATTGGACGGCTTGAGGTCACGGTGCACCAGACCGGCCGTGTGGATCGACTGCAGCGCCTCGGCGATCCCGGCGATCAGCCAGCGGACGGCGTCCACCGGCAGCGGTCCGCACTCGGTGACCAGGTCCTCCAGCGAGGGCGCGGGCACGTATGCGGTGGCCAGCCAGGGCACCCTGGCGTCGGCGTCGGCGTCCACCACGGCCGCCGTGTAGAAGCCGCCGACCGTCTTGGCGGCGGCGATCTCGCGCGCGAAGCGGACCCGGAACAGCTCGTCCTCGGCCAGCTCCCCCCGGACGGTCTTGATGGCCACCCGCCGGCCGGACGCCGACCTCGCCAGGTAGACCAGCCCCATCCCGCCCGCGCCGAGCCGCCCCAGCACCTCGAAGGGCCCGATCCGCCTCGGATCGTGCGCCGTCAGCTGATCCACTCCGCTGCCTCCTCCCCGTTCACCGCCACCCTGCCGGGTCGCCGCCCCGATTCTCCAATGCCCGCCCCGCCGGATCCAATCTCCCCTGCGGGTGACACGCCAGGACCGCAGGCGCCCGGACGCCGTCCCGAAGCGTCCCTGACGGTCACTCTGAGCTACCCGACATCCCCTCAGCCGACCGGCCGTCACGCTGTGGGGTCATCAGCACACGGGGGGGCTTCAGATCCGTAACGAATTTCGCGGGAGGCGCCCCGATGAACGCCTCATACCACCCCCGGGCGGAGTAATAGTCGCATCACCGAATCGCGCCAAGATCGTGCCACGGTAAGCTGACGGCATGACAGGACAAGTTCGCACCGTCGACGGTCGCGTCGCCGGGCGACGCGGACAGGAGACGCGGCAGAAGCTGCTCGACTGCCTCCGCGAGATGCTCAGCACGTCGCCTTACCGGGACGTCAAGGTCATCGACGTCGCCCGTATGGCGGGTACCTCCCCCGCGACCTTCTACCAGTACTTCCCGGATGTCGAGGGCGCTGTCCTCGAGATCGCCGAGGAAATGGCCGAGGACAGCGCCGGGCTCAAAGAGCTCGTCGATGGAAAGTCCTGGGCAGGAAAGACCGGCTACGCCACTTCGGAAGAACTGGTGGACGGATTCCTTGCCTTCTGGCGCAAGAACGACGCCATTCTCCGAGTCGTCACTCTCGGTGCAGCCGAGGGGGACAAGCGGTTCTTCAAGATCCGCATGAAGGTTCTCAACTCGGTGGTGTCTCCCCTCACCGAAGCCGTCAAGGCGAACCAGGGCAAGACCGACAAGACGGTCGATCCGGCCGCCGTGTCGGGCGCGCTGGTCTCGCTGCTCGCCTCCGCGGCAGAGCATTCGAAGGCGTTCACCTCGTGGGGCGTCAAGGTCAAGGACCTCAGGCCGAATCTGGCCCTGCAGGTCTACCTGGGCGTCACCGGTAAGAAGCCGCCGAAGTAGGTCCACCCGTACCACCCATCCACTGCGCGCAGCTCCGGCCTCCTGTCCGGGGTGCGTCGGACGGCGGCTGTGTCCTCGGGGGAGGTTCGCCGGCGTACCGCGACGCGCTTGAAACCACTGTGGGGGGGGGGGGGGGGGGGGGCGGCCCCCCCCCCCCCCCGGGGGGGGGGGGGGGCGGGGGGGGGGGGGGGGGGGGGGGGGGGCCCCCCGGGGGGGGCGGGGGGCCCCCCCCCCCCCCCCCCCCCCGGGGGGGGGGGGGGGGCCCCGCCCCCCCCCCCCCCCCCACAGCTATGTCCGGGGGCCGCTCAGGGGCAGCGCACGACCTGCCCGGCGTAGGCCAGCCCGCCGCCGAAGCCGAAGAGCAGCACCGGGTCGCCGGAGCGCAGCTCGCCGCGCTCCACCAGCTTGCTCAGGGCCAGCGGGATGGAGGCCGCCGAGGTGTTGCCGGAGTCGACCACGTCGCGGGCGATCACCGCGTCCGGGGCACCCAGCTTGTTGGCGATCGCGTCGATGATCCGCAGATTGGCCTGGTGTGCGACGAAGCCCTTGAGCTCGGCCGGGTCGAGACCGGCCTTGTGGCAGGTCTCCCTGGCCAGCGGGGCGATCTTGGTGGTGGCCCAGCGGAAGACCGCCTGACCCTGCTGACTGATGGTCGGGTCCCAGCCGGTGATCACCACGGCGTCGGTCTTCTCCGTCTCGGTGCCCCAGACCACCGGGCCGATCCCGGCCCGCTCGTCCGGGACCGCCTCCACCACGGCCGCGCCCGCGCCGTCGCCGAAGATCACGCAGGTGGTGCGGTCGGTCCAGTCGATGGTGTCGGTCATCCGCTCGGCACCGATCACCAGCGCCCGGGTGGCCGCCCCGGCCCGGATCGCGTGGTCGGCGGTCGCCAGCGCGTACGAGAAGCCCGAGCAGACCGTGTTGATGTCGTACGCGGCCGGCGAGGGGATACCGAGGCGGGCGGCGACGGAGGCGGCCGTGTACGGGCTGCGCTCCACGGCGGTGCAGGTGGCCACCACCACCAGGTCGATCTCCCCGGCCTGCCGTCCGCTGTTGGCCAGCGCCTTCTGCGCCGCCTCGGTGGCGAGGTCGACCAGGGTCTCCTCGACCGCGATGTGCCGGGTGCGGATGCCGACCCGGCTGCGGATCCACTCGTCGTCGGTGTCGACCAGCTTCGCCAGGTCGTCGTTGGTGAGGACCTTGGGCGGCTGGTAGTGGCCGAGCGACACGATTCTGGAGGCGGTCATACTGCCACTCAACCCCGTTACCCGCCGGTCCGGTGCTGACGTCCGGGTACAACGTCCCAGGCCAGAAGCTGTAGGGGCCGGACAACCGCCTTGCGGTGAAAGGGCGGGGTCAGGTCGCCAGGGTGGCGGCATCCGCCATGGCGATCATCGGGTGGGCGGCCGGATCCAGTGTTTTGAGCAACTCGATCATCTGGTCCTCGGGCAGCGAGACACAGCCGTGGGTCGGGCCGCCGTGGTCCACGTGCAGCCAGATGCCGCCGCCCTTGGACTTGCCGTCGGGGAAGCGTCCGTCCAGCGGGGAGACCCCGGTGACCCGGTTGTAGTTGATCGCCACCACGTAGTCGAAGGACCCGGCCAGCTGCTCGCCGTTGAAGCCGGTGCCGCCGACCACGAAGTGGGAGTCCTGGTCGTAGGGGAGCTTGCTGCCCGGGTCGGCCTTGCGGCCGCCCGCGTCGGTCAGCGAGAAGACCCCGATCGGGCTGTGCAGGTCGTCCGTGTGCTTGTCGGTGGTCCAGCCCTTGTAGGCGTTGTGGCCCTGCCAGGCGGTGCCGGGCTTCCAGCGGTTGTCGGGGGTGCGGGTCCACAGGGTGACGGTGGTGTCGGAGGCGTTCCGGTCCTTGCCGGAGGCCACCACCAGCTGGCGGGTCTGCTGCGGGATCTTCGCGCTGAAGGCCGGGCCGAGGCCCGGTATCGACGCATAGGTGCCGTCGGCGCGGTCCGAGCGGTTGGCGGCGGCGGGCTCGCTGCGGAGCGTCCCCGCCTGCGTGGTGCCGGCCTTGAGCGACGCGGCGTCAGGGTCCGGCTTGTCAGCGCTGCCCGCGGCGGTGACCTGCGGCGAACTGCCACTTCCCGGGCCCACCGTGAACCAGCCCGCGGTGGCCGCCAGCAGCATCGCCGTACCGCCCATCAGCGCCTTGCCGCGGCGCTTGCGCGCCTTGCGCCGGTGCCCCCGTGGACGGCGAGCCGTTCCCTCCTCGCCCTGGACCGCCTCGGGGCCGGTCCCGGCATAGGGCTGAACGGTGACGCGATGGGAAACGGACATGCTGACGATCCTTCCAAAGCCACCGGGCCGGACGGAACCCGTGGCGTGTGGTGAGCCTGTGAGCATACGCGCGCTCGCTGGGCGGGAGATGCCGTCCTCGAAGACGCCGCGCACCCCTCGGGCGGTTGGACCCGAGGGGTGCGTCACGGTGTGATCAGAGTCGCATCGCCTGCGGGGTCTCACGGCGCTGCAGGTCGGGACCGTCGTACTCGCGGATGACCTCGTAACGGGTGTTGCGCTCGACCGGGCGGAAGCCCGCGTCCCTGATGAGGTCGAGCAGGTCGTCACGGCCGAGCTTGTTCGGCGTGCCGAAGTTGTCCGCGTCGTGGGTGATCTTGTACTCGACCACCGAGCCGTCCATGTCGTCCGCGCCGTGGCTGAGCGCCAGCTGGGCGGTGGTGACGCCGTGCATCACCCAGAAGACCTTGACGTGCGGGACGTTGTCGAAGAGCAGCCGGGAGACCGCGAAGGTCTTCAGGGCCTCGGCGCCGGTGGCCATCTCCGTACGGGCCATCAGCCGGTTGCGGACCACACCGTCCTTGGAGTCGTGGAAGTCGTGCTGGTAGCGCAGCGGGATGAAGACCTGGAAACCTCCGGTCTCGTCCTGCAGTTCACGCAGCCGCAGCACGTGGTCGACCCGGTGGCGGGGCTCCTCGATGTGCCCGTACAGCATGGTGCACGGGGTCTTCAGACCCTTCTCGTGCGCCAGGCGGTGGATCCGCGACCAGTCCTCCCAGTGGGTTTCGTGGTCGACGATGTGCTGGCGGACCTCCCAGTCGAAGATCTCCGCGCCCCCGCCGGTCAGCGACTCGAGACCGGCGTCGATCAGCTCGTCGAGGATCTCACTCGCCGACAGGCCGCTGATCTTCTCGAACCAGTGGATCTCGGTGGCGGTGAACGCCTTCAGCGAGACGTTCGGCAGCGCCGCCTTCAGCTCGCGCAGCGAACGCGGGTAGTAGCGCCACGGCAGGGTCGGGTGCAGGCCGTTGACGATGTGCAGCTCGGTGAGCGAGTCCACCTCCATCGCCTTGGCGAGGCGGACGGCCTCCTCGATCCGCATGGTGTACGCGTCCTTCTCGCCCGGCTTGCGCTGGAACGAGCAGTACGCGCACGAGGCGGCGCAGACGTTGGTCATATTGAGGTGGCGGTTGACGTTGAAGTGGACGACATCGCCGTTCTTCCGCGTCCGCACGTGGTGGGCGAGGCCACCCAGCCAGGCCAGGTCGTCGCTCTCGTAGAGTGCGATGCCGTCCTCGCGGGTCAGCCGCTCACCCGCGTAGACCTTCGCCTCCAGCTCGCGCTTGAGCCCTGCGTCCATGCGGTGCCCCGCCTCCTCGATCCTGCCGACACTGTGCCGGACCGAGCCTACGCCTGGAGAAGCTCGGCAAGGAGCTTGGGTTCGACGTTGCCGCCGCTCACGACGGCTGCGAAGACCCGGCCGCCGAGCTCCTCGGCCCGGTGGAAGTACGCGGCCGGGGCCACCGCACCCGAGGGCTCCGCGACCAGCCGGCCCCGGCGGGCCAGCAGCGCCACCGTGTCCCGGATCTCCTGCTCGGAGACCGTCACGATGTCGTCCACGTACGCCTGGAGGTGTTCGAAGGGCAGCTCGCCGACGGACGGCGTGCGCAGCCCGTCCGCGATCGTCCGGTAGGTGTCTGCCACCGGCCAGACCGTCAGCCGGCCGGTGCGCAGGCTCTGCTGAGCGTCCGCCGCCAGCTCCGGCTCGACGCCGACGACCCGCACGCCCGGGCAGGTCAGCTTGAGCGCGGCCGCCGTACCGGAGACCAGGCCGCCGCCGCTGACCGGCACCAGCACGGTGTCGAGCTCGTCCGGGGCGTCTTCGCCGATCTCCAGGCCGACCGTGCCCTGACCGGCCACGATGTACCGGTCGTCGTACGGCGGCACCCAGACGTAGCCGTGCTCGGCCGCCAGCTCGGCGGGCAGGGTGTCCCGCTCGCCGGGGGCGACCAGGATCACCTCGGCACCGAAGGAACGGGTGTTCTCCACCTTTATCGCGGGTGAGGTGTCCGGCATCACGATGACAGCCTTGATACCGAGCAGCTGCGCCGCGTACGCCACCGCCTGGGCGTGGTTGCCGCTGGACTGGGCCACCACGCCGCGCGCCCGCTCGTCCTCCCCGAGAGCGGCCAGCCGGTTGTACGCGCCACGGATCTTGAACGCCCCGGTCGGCTGCAGGCTCTCCGGCTTCAGCCAGAGCCGCCGCGCGCCCACCGAGGCCCACGGGCACGGCATGAGGGGCGTCCGTACGGCGACACCGGCGATCCGCTGCTGCGCGGCGCGCAGCTCCTCCAGGCCGACCAGAGTCATGAGCCCTCCCCGTCTCTACTCCAAGGCGTCCAGGGGGAGTTCGCTCACGCGGTTCTCCCACTTGGTGGAGAGTACAACCGTGGTCCTGGTACGGGCCACGCCCTTGGTGCCGGAGAGCCGCTTGACCACCGACTCCAGGCCCTCCACGTCCGGCACCCGGACCTTGAGCATGTACGAGTCGTCACCGGCGATGAACCAGCAGTCCTCGACCTCGGCGAGATCCTTCAGCCGGTGCGCGACGTCCTCGTGGTCGGCCGCGTCGGTCAGCTGAAGACCGATCAGGGCGGTGACACCGAAACCCAGCGAAGCCGGGTTGACCGTGGCGCGGTAGCCGGTGATCACACCGGCCTGCTCCAGCCGGTTGATGCGATCCGTCACACTCGGGCCCGACAGGCCCACCAGACGGCCCAGCTCGGCGTACGAGGCGCGGCCGTTCTCCCTCAGCGCCTGGATGAGCTGTCTGTCAACCGTGTCCATATATCCGCCCGCGTCCTTCCGAACCGCTACAGACCCACAGATCATTATCCGGAATCAAAGGCGCTGTGCGCGGATCAACCCGGATATCGCAAAGAACATACTCTCCCCCGCTGCGGACCTTTACGCGACCTTGCCGTTAGGCGGTCTTGCCCCCCGAACCCAGCTCGCCCTCCCAGCGCCGGTACAGCCCGTGCGGCACGCCCACCGCGTCCAGCACCCGGCCCGCCACGAAGTCCACCAGCTCACGGGCCGTGGAGCCGCCCGCGTAGAAGCCCGGCGAGGCCGGCAGCACCACCGCACCCTGTGCGTCCAGCTCCACCAGGTGCTTCAGCGTCACCCCATCGAGCGGTGTCTCACGCACGCACACCACCAGCGGGCGACGCTCCTTCAGGGTCACGGCGGCCGCGCGCTGCAGCAGATCCTTGCTCAGGCCGAGCGCGATCCCGGCCACCGCGCCGGTGGTCGCCGGGACCACCAGCATCCCCTTCGCCGGGTACGAACCGCTGGAAGGGCCGGCGGCGAAGTCGCCCGCCGCCCAGTAGCGGACGTCGTCCAGCTCCTCGGCGCCCGTCCAGGCCGTCAGGTCCTCCTGCCAGTGCGCGTCACGGAACGAGACCCCGGTCTCGTCCAGGATGGTCAGCCGCGCCGCCCGGCTCACCACCAGGTCCACCGCCTCGCCCGCCGCCAGCAACGCCCTGATCACGGAGGCCGCGTACGGCGTCCCCGACGCTCCCGAGACCCCGACCACCCACGGCTGACGCACCCTCTGCTGCTGCATGCTCCGCACCATAGCCCGGGCGACGAGCCAACCCTTCGGGAGAGCCCTCCGGGGGCAGGGGGTGGCCCCGGGGCGCGGGGCTCTGCCCGGCCGGCCCTTTGCGGGAGGATGTGGGTATGGCTCCGACGCTGATCGACCTCACGCATCCGGTCACCACCGGTATGCCCGTCTACCCCGGGGATCCGGAGGTGGAACTGCGACCCGCGCTCACCACGGCCACCGCCGGGGTCAACGTGCTCGGCCTGCACCTGGGTTCGCAGTCGGGTACGCATGTGGACGCCCCGTACCACGTGGACGTCACCTGGCCCACGCTGGACGGGCTGCCGCTGGAGCTGTTCACCGGCCCCGCCGTCGTCGCCGACCTGCGCGGACTCGACCCCCGTACCGGGGTGACGCCCGATCGGCTGGCAGCTGCGCTGGAGCGGTGCACCCCCGACACGATCCTGCTGCTCGCCACCGGCTGGCCCCGGTACTGGGGCACCGACCGCTACCTCGCCCACCCCTGGCTCACCCCCGAGGCGGCCGAGGCGATCGCCGCCGCAGGCGTGCGCACTCTCGGCGTGGACGCCCTCAGCATCGACCCCACCCCCGACCACGACCCCGACCCAGGCCCGGCCGAGGAGGACACCACCCTGGCCGCCCACCGGATCCTGCTGGGGACCCCGGGCGGCGCGGTGATCGCCGAGAACCTCACCGGCCTGACCCCGCTGCTCGACGCCCAGTCGGCCGGCCTCCCGATCGAGCTCTCCCTGTTCCCGCTCCGCCTGGTCGCCGCCGACGGCGCACCGACCCGCGCGATCGCCCGCCTGGGCTGAGCCTCGGCACCCGATCGGCCCCGGACAGTGCAAGGTCGTCGGAGTGCCTCCTGCCCCTGAGGCAGTGCGCAGGTATAGGTCTAGACCATCCTTGAAGGCCGCCGCTAGGCTCCTCCTCATGGCAGAGATCATCGGTGTGGTCGAGGCCCTCTGGCGCTACCCGGTCAAGTCCACCGGTGGCGAGCGGATGGATGCCGTCGAGGTGGACAAACGCGGGCTGGCCGGGGACCGGCTGTACGCCGTCCGGGACGGGGACGGGAAGTTCGGCTCCGGCAAGAACACCCGCCGCTTCCGCCGGATGGACGGCCTGCTGCGGCTCTCCTCCCGCCTGGGCAACCGGCTCGACGCACCCGAACTGCTCGACCCCCTGGGCACGCCCGTCGCCGACCCGGACGCCTTCCTGCGCGCCTACCTCCAGCGCGAGGACGTCCAACTGGCCCGTGAGGACGCCGTCTCCCACTTCGACCAGCTGCCGGTCAGCGTGCTCAGCACGGCCACCCTCGACTGGGTCCGCCGAGCCGTACCGTCCGCGATCGTGGACGAACGCCGCTTCCGTCCCAACATCCTGCTGCGCACCCCGCCGGGCACCCGGCCGTTCGTCGAGGACGACTGGTTCGGCCGTGAGGGCCGGGTGAAGGGCGGCGCCGGGCTGGCCTTCACCCGCTCCAGCGAGCGCTGTGCGATGACCGGCACCGCGCAGCCGAGTCTGCCGCACGCCCCCGAGATCCTCAAGGCGATCGCCCGGGCGCACGACACCCGCCTCGACGCGCTGGCCGAGGTCACCCACCCGGGATGCCTCCGCGTCGGCGACACCGTCTCGCTGACCTGAGTTCTCAGGGCGCGAGGCTCTGGGACGCCCCGTCCTGACGGGTTGCCTGCTGGCGGACGCTCTTGGTGAACCCGTCAGCCCCGAGGGGTGCGCTCGATCAGGCAGAACGGGTGTCCGGCGGGGTCCACGTAGACCCGCCATCCCGTCTCGGCGTCCTTGCGGACCGCGCCGAGTGTCAGAATCCGCTCCTCGGCCGCGTCCAGGTCGTCGACCTCGATGTCCAGGTGCAGTTGCTGCGGGTGCGCCGGATCCGGCCACATCGGCGGGCGGTAGTCCTCGACCCGCTGGAAGCCCAGCACCATGCCGCCGGGCAGGTGCACGGTGGACCACTCCTCGTCCAGCGACCACCGGGCGTCGGGACGGTCGACCTCGCCGCCGAGGACGGCGCCGTAGAAGTGCGCCAGCCCGGCCGGGTAGTGGCAGTCCAGCACCACGCACTGCAGCTTGCCGATCATCGTTTCTCCTCGCCGGCCGCACCCGCCCTTTTGCTCGGCAGCATAGGCAGCGGCGGGTGCGGCCGGGAGGATCACACGCCCAGGCCGCGGATGATCAGGTCGAGGAGCGCGAAGGCGAAGAGGGAGATCCCGACGAAGCCGTTGATGCTGAAGAAGGCCCGGTTCAGGCGCGAGATGTCGCCGGGCTTCACGATGGAGTGCTCGTAGACGAAGGCGCAGGCCACCACGGCCAGGCCGACCCAGAAGGCCGGGCCCGCGTCCGTGCGGACGGCGTACCAGACGAGCAGACCGGTGGTGACGGCGTGGCAGGCGCGGGCGCCGTACAGCGCACCCGAGATGCCGAAGCGGGCCGGGACGGAGCGGACGCCGTCGGCACGGTCGGCGGCGACGTCCTGGCAGGCGTAGATCAGGTCGAAGCCGCCGATCCAGATGCCGACGGCGAGGCCCAGCACCACGGCGTCCCAGGACCAGGTGCCGGTGACGGCCAGCCAGGCGCCGATCGGGCCCATCGCCTGGGCGATGCCCAGGACGGCCTGCGGGAAGTCGGTGAAGCGCTTGCCGTACGGGTAGACCACCATCGGGATGACGGCGATCGGGGCGAGCAGCAGGCAGAGGGTGTTGAGCGCGGCGGCCGAGCCGAGGAAGACCAGCAGGGCTATCGCCGAGCCGGTGTACGCGGTACGCAGGGAGACCGCACCGGTGACCAGCTCGCGGTTGGCCGTACGGGGGTTACGGGCGTCTATCTCACGGTCGATGATCCGGTTGGCGGCCATCGCGAAGGTACGCAGGCCGACCATGCAGACGGTGACCAGGACCAGCTCGCGCCAGTGCATCCGGCTGTTGTCCAGGAACATCGCGGTGAGCGCGGCGATGTACGCGAAGGGCAGGGCGAAGACCGAGTGCTCGATCACGACCAGGCGGAGAAAGGCCCTGGTCCTACCCGGTGTGACTGCGGCGGTGGTCACAGTCCGTATTCCTTCCAGCGGCGGGTCACTCGTTCGGCGGTCTCCGGGTCGGAGCTGACCATCTCGGGCCAGCCGCCGTCTCGGGTGTAGCCCTCCTCCGGGAGCTTGCGGGTGGCGTCGATGCCCGCCTTGCCGCCCCAGAACTGCTGGTAGGAGGCATGGTCGAGGTGGTCCACCGGGCCTTCGACCACGGTGAGGTCCCGGCTGTAGTCGACGTTGCCGAAGGCGCGCCAGGCAACCTCGTGGTAGTCGTGCACGTCGCAGTCGGAGTCCACCACGATGATCAGCTTGGTCAGCGACATCATGTGGGCACCCCAGATGGCGTGCATGACCTTCTGGGCGTGCTTCGGGTACTTCTTGTCGATCGAGACGATCACGCAGTTGTGGAAGCCGCCGGCCTCGGGCAGGTCGTAATCGACGATGTCCGGGATGATGATCTTCAGCAGCGGCAGGAAGAAGCGCTCGGTGAACTTGCCGAGCGGCCCGTCCTCCGTCGGCGGGCGGCCGACCACGATGGACTGGAGCAGCGGACGGCGGCGCATCGTCACGCAGTCGATCTTCAGCGCCGGGAACGGCTCCTGCGGCGTGTAGAAACCGGTGTGGTCGCCGAACGGCCCCTCGGGCAGCATCTCGCCGGGCTCCAGCCAGCCCTCCAGCACCACCTCGGCATCGGCCGGGACCTGGAGCGGAACGGTCTTGCAGTCGACCATCCGCACCCGCTCGCCGGCCACGAAGCCCGCGAACAGGTACTCGTCGATGTCGCCCGGCAGCGGCGCGGTCGCCGCGTACGTGACGACGGGCGGGCAGCCGAAGGCGATGGCGACCGGGAGCCGCTCGCCGCGCTTGGCGGCGACGGCGGCGTGGTTGCGGCTGTCCTTGTGGATCTGCCAGTGCATCCCGATGGTCCGCCTGTCGTGCCGCTGGAGGCGGTACAGACCGAGGTTGCGGATGCCGGTGTCCGGGTCCTTGGTGTGGGTCAGACCCAGGTTGAAGAAGGAGCCGCCGTCCAGCGGCCAGGTGAAGAGTGCGGGCAGCTCGTCCAGGTTGACGTCGTCCCCGGTGAGGACGACCTCCTGGACGGGGGCGTCCTTGACGTTGCGCGGCGGCACGTGCGCCATCGAGGCCAGCTTGCCGAAGGCGTCCCGGAAACCGGTGAATCCCTGCGGCAGTTCGGGCTTCAGCAGACCGGCGATCTTCTCCGAGATCTCGTCCGGCGACTTCAGGCCGAGCGACTTGGCCAGCCGGCGCTCGGTACCGAAGACGTTCATCGCCAGCGGCATCGAGGCGCCCTTGACGTTCTCGAACAGCAGCGCCGGGCCCTTGGCCTTCTGCACGCGGTCGACGATCTCTCCGATCTCCAGATAGGGGTCGACCTCGGCCTTGATGCGCTTGAGGTCGCCTTCACGTTCCAGTGCCCGGAGAAACGAGCGGAGATCGTCGTATGCCATACGTGTCAGTATCCGACACCGACTACCCTGGGCCCGCCAAGAGGGCCCCAACTGTCATCGCCCGGGGGAGATCACCGCTGTGCTGAGGATCCTGCCGCCACTGCTCGTCCTGGCCCTGTGGATCTGGGCGTTCATCGACTGCCTGACCACCCCCGAGGAAGAGGTCCGCCACCTGCCGAAGGTGGCCTGGGTGATCATCGTGCTGCTCTTCCCGCTGGTCGGCTCGATCGCCTGGCTGGCGGCGGGCAAGCGGCGCGGCCACGCCGGAGCCCACCCGGGCACCGCCGGCGGTGCGCGGGGCGGCCGTCGGCTCGCGCCCGACGACGACCCCGAGTTCCTGGCCTCCCTGGGCAAGGAGACTCCCCACAAGGACGCCCATCAGCACGAGGACATGCTCCGGCAGTGGGAGGCCGACCTGCGCCGCCGCGAGGAGGAGCTGCGCGGCGGGGACGAGCCGGAGGACGGCCCCGGGCACTGACGGCGTCCGACGGCTTCGGGCTCCCCGGAACCGGGCCCGGCAGCCCGCCTCCCACCCGTTCGGCGCCCTCCCCCCAGGTCGGCCCGCGTGCCGGACCGGGTTTGGCGCATCCCTACCATCCGGCGCCGGAATCAGGCCCCGCCCGTGCGCTGCGGCCGACACCGCGACCTCGCCCGCAGAAGGCCCGCAAAACGGCCCCCAGAGCCCCGGAAAGCCCTCCTGACCTGCACAGTCCAGCCATCGTGCACCTCCCCCGCCACTCATCCCGGTGACCGGTCCCGGGCTGCGTGTCACCGGGCCACCACACATGCTTTCTGTACGGCTTTCACATGTTCTCGGGCCCGACCTTGTACGGAATCGACGCCGAAACCCGGGCCCGTCCCCTCGTAGTGTCGTAGGTGAAGAAGTGTTCGCAGCAGCAGCCGCCACAGCAGGCCGGCTGTCGGACAGTTCCCTCACACTTGGAGTGGTTCGAGATGACGGTTCTGCACGAGGCGCCGGTCGGCGACGAGATCCCCGAGATCCCGGCCGACGCTCACGGGCGGGTGGCCGAGCTGCACGACCTCCGGGAGAAGGTCCGCCGGGGCCCGAGCGAGAAGGCGACCGAGGCGCAGCATGCCAAGGGGAAGCTGACGGCTC
>NZ_JARZAJ010000005.1 GCF_029892105.1 Kitasatospora sp. GP82
TGAACTCCACCGGGCCAACCGCCCGACCGTCCACCGGACCATCACCCATCACCCTCAATACGCAGAGCACTCGATCGCGTGCCAACTGTAACGGCGTGCTGGCTTGGATTCGCATAGGTGACCGCACCAGCGAGCCGTCGCGTCCCATCAGGCGACGTCACACCGCCGCACACTGCGGCAGGCCCGACGCCACGTGATCTCCACGCGCATGCCGCTAACCAGTGCGAACTACCGAAGCTAGTTTGCCTGGTCAGCGGCACTTTGGCGGCAAAGTCGCAGGTCATGGAGTCACGGTGGTCAATAGCTGCACAAGTGGCAGGACTTCGCCAACCGGCTGCACGACGCGGGGCACCAGCTGTACTGCCTGGTGTGGCCGTGACGGCGCTTCGGACGTCTCGCCCCTGAGGGTCCACCCGAGCAGTCCATCGCGCGGCTCGGCGGCAGAGCATCAGGGCCTGCGGGTGGAGCGGTTCCGGACGCGCCGTCCGGCCGATGTGCCGTCAAAGCGTCCCGGCCGCCCGGGCAGCGGTCACCGCGGGGTGGTGGTCGTCCCGGTGCAGGGAGTGGACGGTGAGGGGACGGCCGAGGAGTTCGTCCTCGCGCAGGGGGGTGAAACCGAGCCGGCGGGCGACGGCGGTGGAGCCGGTGTTGCCGTGGTGGATCATCGCGGTGATCTGTTGCAGCCCGAGCGCCCCGAAACCCCAGCCGAGGACGGCGCGGGCGGCCTCCGTCGCGTAGCCCTGGCCCCAGTGCGCGCGGGCGAAGGTCCAGCCGGCCTCGGTCTCGTCGAACTGTTCCCACCAGAACAGTCCCGAACGGCCGATCGGCTCGCCGGTGGCGGTCAGTTCGACCGCGCACAGGCCGTGGCCGCGCCGGGTCCACTGGTCCTCGATGGCGCGCAGCCGGGCGGCGGCCTGCTCGTGGGTGTAGGTGCCGACGAAACGGTTGACCTCGCCGTCGGCATGCAGGCTCACCCACCAGTCGGCGCCGGCGGTGGTGAGCGGCCGCAGCCGGAGGCGCTCGGTGGTGATGACGTACATTCAGCCCTCTTCTGCGATCTCGGGAGCGGACGCCCCGACGGCCGCTCTCCCGATCATGCAACACAGGGCCTGCGCCGCTGAGTCCCGGGCCCGTGTGCGGGGGAATTGGGGCGGTGCGATGCTGGATCGCGGGGATGACGGAGGGCGGATGAGCCCATGGAGACCTCGCCCGGTGGCCGTGGTCCTGGACCGAAGCCGGGTTCCGGCCCGGTTCGCCGACTGCTCGACCGCAACCCGGACACCGGGCCCGTCGCGCGACGGGCGGGGCGGGTGACGGTTGCGGCCTGCGCCGGGTTCTACCCCTGTCTGTACGGCCTGCACCAACCGGTGACCGCGACGTACGCGCTGTTCTCGGCGGTCGCCATGGGGGCGTTGTCGCGGATCCCGGGCACCGGGCGCCAGCGGGCGGCGGTGATCCTGCGGGCCCTGCCGATCGGGTGGGTGCTGGTGGCAGCCGGGACGGTGCTGGCGGTCAGTACCTGGGCCGCCGCTGCGGGGATGCTGGCGATCAGCTTCGTGCTGGCCTTCGCGGCGGTGGCCGGGCCGCGGCCGGCCGGGGCGGTGCCGGGCCTGCACCTGCTGTACATCCTGCCCTGCTTCCCGCCGTTCGCCCCGGCGACGCTGGGGCAGCGGCTCATCGGGACGACGCTGGGCGTGGCACTGCTCGCGGCTGCCGAGGCGCTGCTGTTCCGCGAGCCGCCGCCGGTGGGCTACCGGGCGCTGCTGGCCGGTGCGACCCGGATCGCGGGCAGCTGCGCCGTCAAACTGGCCGACGGCGCGCAGGGGCTCGGTCCCGAGGAACTCCGAAGAGCGCACGACGCGGGCGAGGCGCTGAGCCCCGCCGCGCTTCCGCCCGCCGAGCGGCCGGCGGGCCCCGGGCGGCACGACCGGGCGCTGGCCCATGCCGGTGGGGCCGTGCGCCAGCTCCTGGCCCGGCTGTCGGCGCTGCCGCCGCCCCCGTCCACCGGCCACCAGGAGGAGGCCGAGCAGCGCTTGCTGAGCAGCATCGGCGAGACCGTGGGCCGAGCCGCCGCGGCGCTCGGGGACAGGCGGCTCGGGCCACCGGCCGCCACCGCGCTGGACGGCGCGCTGGAGCAGTTCCGCCGCAGCCGGATCGGCGGCGCCCGGAACCTCGCCGGGCGTACCGGCGTGCGGGCGGCGATGCTTCGCCAGGCCTCGCTGCTGGAGGCCGGTGAGGCCGCGCGCACACTGCTGGGGTCGGTCACCGTCGCGACGGGCCGTACCGGGCCGGCGGAGGAACTGCCCGGGGATCTGACCGACGGGCCGCTCTGGTTCGCGCGGCTGCCGACCCACCGGCTGTGGCTGGTGCGGCTGACCCGCAACCTCAGCGGCCGGTCGGTGTACTTCCAGAACGCCGTCCGGACCAGCATCGGCCTCGCGGCCGCCCGGGCGGTCACCGGAGTCGTCGCCCTGCCCCACGGCTTCTGGGTGATGCTCGCCGCCCTGACCCTGACCCGGACCAGTACGGCCCAGACCAGGACGACGGTCCGCCGGGCGCTCATCGGCACGGTCGCCGGGGCCATGGCGGCGGCCGTGCTGCTGGTCGCCGCCGGGCAGCGCCCGGGTGCGTACGCCGTGGCGCTGCCCGTGGTGATGCTCGCGGCCTTTCTGTTCGGGCCGCTCCTGGGGGTCGGGTGGGCACAGGGGCTGTTCACGCTGGTGGTGGCCACGGTGTTCGCCCAGCTGGCACCGGCGAGCTGGCAACTGGCCGAAGCCAGGCTCCTGGACGTCCTCACCGGCAGCCTCATCGGCCTGCTGTGCGGGCTCTTCGCCTGGCCGCACGGAGCGCACGGCCAGCTCCGGCGCGACATCGCCGCCGTCCTGCGGGGCATCGCCTCGACGATCACCGGCACCGTGCTCGTACTGACCGGCCGCCAGGACGGACCCGGCTTCCCCCAGAGCTGGGCCGTCCACGTCCTCAGCCTGGCGGAGGCGTCGTTCGCCCAGTGCCAGAGCGAGCCGGACGATCTGCGAGCCGACCGGATCGACTGGCAGGCCGCCCTCATCGCGGGTCAGCACGCGCTGCGCGGATCGCGTCGGCTGCTCGGCTCCAGGACGGCCGACGCGGCGCCCGGCGAGCACGGTATCGGCGGACTGTACGAGGCTGCGGGGCGCCTGGCGGGCGAGTACCTGTCCCTGGCCGAGCGGCTGGAGGACACCGGCCGGGAGGCGAAGACGGATCCGTACGGCCGTCCGCAGGCGGTGGCAGGCCGGTTCGAGGGGGATGCGGGCAGCGCCGCGGCCGAGCGGCTGCTGCTGTTCGACACCGGGGTCTGGTTGCAGGGCCTGGCACTCGATCTGCGGCGGATCGCCACCACGCCGCCGGTGTGAGCCGCGCGGCGGGCGCGCGGCCGGGTTGCGGGAACGGGTGGCCGAGGGGACAACGGGACCATGCAGGTCGTGCTGCCCGTCGTCTTCGCCCTGTGCGCCGCCCTGAGCAACGGGATCGCCGTGGTGCTGCAGCGGGTGGCTGCGCTCTCGGTGCCCCGCTCGGACCGGTTCCGGGTGGGCTTGATGCTGGATCTGCTGCGGCGTCCGGCCTGGCTGGGCGGCATGCTGGCGGTGATCGGCGCCGCCGTGTTCCAGGCGGCCGCGCTCGCCGGTGGGGCGATGTCGGTCGTCCAGCCGCTGTTCGTCGTCGAGCTGCCGCTGGCGCTGGTGATCGGCTCACGTGTGCTGCACCGTCGGATGCCACCGCGTGGCTGGGTCGCCGTGGCATGCGTGGTGGTCGGTCTGGGGGCGGCCATGGGGGCGGCCTCCCCAACGGCCGGGGTCACCCAGGCGCCGTTGGTCCGGTGGGTGCCCGCACTGGCCGGCTGCGGAGGGGCGATCGTGCTGCTGTCGGCCGGCGCGCTGCGGCGCCCGGAGGGCCGGTTCAGGGCCGGCGCTCTCGGCGCGGCGGCGGCGATCGCGTACGCGCTGACGGCGGCGCTGATGAAGTCGGCGATGCACACCCTGGCCCGGGACGGCCTGGTGGCGTTCTTCCTGGTCTGGCAGACCTACGCCTTCGCGGCGGTGGGCGTGTGCGCGCTGTTCCTGCTGGAGAACGCGATGCAGGCCGGGCCGCTGGTCGCCTCGCAGCCCGCGCTCACCCTCGGGGACGCCCTGGTCAGCCTGGCCCTCGGCATCACGCTGTACGAGGAGCGGGTCCGCGGCGGCTGGTGGCTGGTCCCGGAGCTGCTCGGGACGGCCCTGGTCGCGTTCGGGGCGGTCGCACTGGCCCGGGTTCCGCTCGCCACCTTCATGGCCGCGCCACCACCGTCCACGGCCCGGGCGCAGGGCTGACCCCTGCGGTCACCACGGGGTCGGGCGGATCTCGAAGGCGGTGAGGCCCTCAGGCGGTTCCTCGTGCCGGCGGACCTCGTCGACGACGGCCAGGTCCGGGCCTTCGTGGGCCCAGGAAAGCAGGCTGCCGACGGCTGTGGGGGTGCCTTCGAAGACCGCCTCGACGGTGCCGTCCGGGAGGTTGCGGACCCAGCCGGTCACGCCGTGTTCCTCGGCGACACGGCGGCAGGTGTCGCGGAAGAACACGCCCTGGACCTGGCCGGAGACGATCACTCGGTTGCGGATCACGGATGCCTCGCTGGAATCGGGTGCGGGGTTCGGGTCACGGTACGGCCGGACCTGGCGGCGAGATCGGCGAAGGCCGTCGCGTCGAGGACGGCCGCACCGCCGAGGTCGTTGTTGAAGTAGACGTAGACCTCGGCCCCGTCCGGCCAGGCGGCGGCGATGCGGTCGGCCCAGTGGGCCAGGCACTGGCGGCCGTAGCGGGGCGCAGGGTGGGCGAGACCGGCGTGGAAGCGCAGATAGCCCCAGTCGGCGGTGCGCCAGAGCGGACTCTGTGGACGGGCTTCGCGATCGGCCCAGCACAGGGCGGCGCGGTGGTGTTCGAGGACGGTCCGGATCTCGGGAGTCCACCAGGAGGCGTGTCGCATCTCCACGGCCACCCGCACTCCGGCGGGGAAGCAGCCCAGGCAGTCGCCGAGGAGCGTGGCGTCGGCCCGCAGCGTGGGCGGGAGTTGGAGCAGGACGGGACCCAGCCTGGGGCCGAGGCCCTCGGCGGCGGTGCACAGGCGCCGGACGGGCTCCTGCGGGTCGTGCAGCCGTTTGAGGTGGGTGAGGTAGCGGCTCGCCTTGACCGCCATCACGAAGTCCTCGGGGGTGCGGCGGCGCCAGTCGGCGAAGGTCTCGGCGGACGGAAGGCGGTAGAAGGCGTTGTTGTTCTCCACCGTGGCGAAGTGCCTGGCGTACTCCTCCAGCCAGAGCCGGCGCGGCGTCTCCCGGTACAGGGGGCCGCGCCAGTCCTCGTACTGCCAGCCCGAGGTGCCGACGAACAGGGCCATGCCTCCATGGAAGCACGGGCCGGTCAGGGGAGGTCGGTCTCCAGGGCGAGGAGGTCGCCGATGCTCTGACGGCGGCGGATGAGCCGGGTTACGGAGCCGTCGGCCAGGATCTCGGGGATCAGCGGACGGGAGTTGTAGGTGGAGGACATGCTGGCGCCGTAGGCACCGGTGTCGTGGAAGACGACCAGGTCGCCGATCTCGGTACCCGGCATCGGGACGGGTACGACATCGCCGTCGGGCGCCTGGGTGAACACGTCGCCGGACTCGCACAGCGGCCCGGCCAGGACGGTCTCGCGCGGCTCGGCGAGCCGAGGGCCGCCGGACGGGTCGAGGACGCTGATGCGGTGGCTGCTGCCGTACATCGCGGGCCGCATCAGGTCGTTGAAACCGGCGTCGACCAGGACGAAGTGGTTGGCGCCGACCGGCTTCTGCGCTCGTACCTCGCTGACCAGGACGCCGGAACCGGCCACCAGGAAGCGGCCGGGTTCGATCTCCAGGCGGACGGGGTGGCCGAGTTCGGCGGCGAGCTCCCGGCGGGCACCGTCCCACAGGCGGAAGTAGCGCTCGGTGTCGACCTCCGGCTGGCCCGGCGCGTACGGCACGGAGAGGCCGCCGCCCGCCGAGATGGCGCGGATGTCGTGACCGGCCAGCCTGACCTGCTTGACCATCGTCTCGCAGACCGCCTCCAGGTGGCCGTAGTCCACCCCGGAGCCGATGTGCATATGGAAGCCGATCAGGTCGAGGCCGTGGCTCTCGACCAGTGCGAGGCTCTCGGCGAGGTGCTCGTGCCAGATCCCGTGCTTGCTCTGCTCGCCACCGGTGTTGGTCTTGCGGCTGTGACCGTGGCCGAAGCCGGGGTTGATCCGGATCCAGACCGGATGGCCGGGGGCGGCGCGGCCGATCTGGTCGAGCATCTGGGGCGAACCCGCGTTGACCGGGATGCCGAGTTCGACGACCCGGCACAGGGTCGGGCGGTCGAGCAGGTCGGCGGTGAAGACGATCGGCTCGTCCGGCTCGTCCGGCTGGAACCCGGCGGCGAGGGCGCGTTCCACCTCGCCGAGCGAGACGGCGTCCACGGCGACGCCCTGTTCGCGCATCAGCCGCAGGATATGGATGTTGGAGCATGCCTTCTGCGCGAAGCGGATCTGGTCGAAGGCCCGGAGCCTGGCGATCTGGGCGCGGATCGGCTCGGCGTCGTAGACCCAGGACGGGGTGCCGTACTCCTCGGCGATCCGGGCGAGCCGGGGACCGTCGAGGGCTCCGGGGAAGCCGGGGGCAGGGGTCATGGTCCGGGTCCGTCCTTCGCGCCGGTGGGAGTTGCTGCACCCCAGATCCTGCTGGAGAGGACCCGCTGATCGCAGGCCTGTCCACGCCTCGGAAACCCGGCGACCGGGGGTCGGGACGGGCGGTCTTCCCAGCTCGGAGGGGGTGCGGGAAACCTTGCGGCCACTGCTCCACGGCGGCGCAGGGTTTCCCGCGTCTGTCGCCACGCCCCTGAAAATCAGGGCCTGTTCGGCGGCACGGGGCCTAACCGGCGGCAGGGCGAAGAATGCGCCGCTCGACCGGTGAGGAGAGCACGATCGAGGTGGTGGTGCGGCCGACGGAGGAGATCTTCTCCAGCAGCTCCTCCAGGTGCGCGGTGTTGCGTACGGCGATCTTGAGGATCCAGCAGTCCTCGCCGATCACATGGTGGACCTCCAGGATCTCCGGCCGGTTGATCAGATCCTGGCTGCGGAAGTGGCAGAGCGTGATGCCTGCGTGCGGGGAGACCCGGACGAAGGCCTGGATGCCGTAGCCGAGCCGCTCGGGAGCGACCACCGCCGTGTACCCGGTGATGGTGCCGTTGGCCTCCAGCCGGCGGATCCGCTCGCCGACGGCTGCCGGGCTCATCCGGACCCGCCGTCCGAGCTCACTGAGGGTGATCCGCCCCTCGGTCTGGACCAGTTCGAGCAGCTGAAGATCGACCGTATCGAGGCCGACCGACGAATCACCGGCGAGACCGCGCTGGTTGCGTTGTTCTTTCGGCGGAACGGCCCAACTTCCCATGACTCCCCCTTCAGTGATCGACACTCAGCCGAAACACTTATAGCAGCAAGAGAAGTTGATACGAACAGCGAGGAGAAGCGTGATGGACGAGGTCCTGATCATCGGCGGCAGCCGCTACTTCGGCCGGCGGCTGATCACGCGGCTGCGGGACTCGCGCGTGCGGGTCACCGTGGTCAACCGGGCCTCGGCCCCGCCTCCGACGGGCGTCGAGCACCTGGTCGCTGGGCGGCGGGGCGGCGGACTTCACCGGACGACTGGCGCACTACGTGGCCCGGATCCGGGCGGGCGAGGAAATCGCCGCCCACCACGGCAGCAGGCCGTCCTCGTTCATCGGCTGCGAGGAGACCGCCGACTTCCTGGTCTGGACGGCGGACCGGGAGTTCACCGGCCCGGTCAACGCCTGCTCGCACGGCGAGCCGGAGGTCACCGAGCTGTGCGAGCTGATCGCACGACAGGAGGGGCGGACGCCCGGATACCGCAGGGGCGGGGACGGCGAGCTCTCGCCGTTCTCCTTCGGGCACTAATACGACATGGACAACTCCCGTGCCGTCGAGCTCGGTTACGGCTTCTCGAAGGTGTCCGAGTGACTGCCTGCCGTCGTCGCCGAGGAGCTGGCTCTCGGGCGCGGGGAGGTGCGGTGATGCGGACCTGACGGATCGGGGCGGTCGAGGCCCTCGGACGCGCCAGGGATGGGTAAAACACCGTGAGAGCGGCCGGGGTGTGCGGCAGGATCGGGGGTATGCCCACGCCCAGCCGTCAGATCCGAGCCACCTGGACCGAGGAGACAATCACCGTCTACCAGGCGTTCCCACCCGAGATCGCCGAGCCTGCGGCCGAAGCCGGACGCTTCCCCGAGGCGTTCAGCACCGAGCGGATGACCTGGATCAAACCGTCCTTCCTGTGGCTGATGCACCGCAGCGACTGGGCCCGCAGCGCCGGGCAGGAGCGGGTGCTGGCGATCGGCATCCGACGGGACGGCTTCGAGTGGGCACTCGCCAACTCCGCGCTGAGCTCGTACGACTCCCGGCTGCACCGCTCGCGCGACCAGTGGCGGCGCGAGGTGCGGCACCGTCCGGTGCGGGTGCAGTGGGACCCGGAGCGCAATCTCGGCCTGCAGCCGCTGCCCTGGCGTTCGCTCCAGGTCGGACTGCGCGGCGAGGCGGTGCACCGGTACCTCGACGGGTGGATCACCTCGATCGCGGATGTGACCGCCCTCGCCGAACGGCTGCGCCGCGAGCGGGACGCCTCCCTGCTGCCGGCGGAGCGCCCGTACCCCCTGCCGGACAGCCTCGCGGCGCGGATCGGAGCGGGGTAAGCGGGGGCGCGGGGAACTGCGCAATCTTTTAGGGGCGCGGGGAACTGCGCGAGCAACCGTGCACCTCCGCAGTGGCTATTCGCGCAGTTCCCCGCGCCCCTGAAGAACGCTGCGCAGCTCGCCGCGTCAGCTGTGCAGGTAGACGATGCCCAGCTTGGTGAGCTGCCAGAGCTGGTTGGCGGCGCCGGTGTCGTCGGCCAGCGTGACCAGCGGGTTGCCCTGGGCGTCCAGCTGGCCGGACGCGGTGGCGACCTTGGTCGGGTCCTGGGAGTCCGCCAGCTTGTAGGTGCCGCCCGAGCCCGGCTCGAAGATCCAGTGCTGGTTGCCGCCGCCGTTGCAGCCCCACTGCTCAAGGCGGGTACCGACGGCTGTGGACGCACCGGTTGCATCCAGGCACATGTTGCGGTTGCCGCTGAAGTCCAGCTCGTAGCTGCCGCCGGACTTGCTCTCCAGGACGAAGGACTGGTTCAGCCCCCCGGTGGCCTGGTAGGTGATCGCGCTGCGGCCGTTGGTGCTGTCGCCGTAGGTGCCACCGCCCGAGAGGTCCAGCGCCTGGCCGTTGGCCGCGTTGGTGAGCTGGTACCAGGCGCCGTCCTCCGGCTTGTCGGGGAAGGGCTGACCCGGTGTCAGTGGTTCGATCGAGGTGGTGTTCTGCTGGTTGAGTGTGCAGAACGCCTCTTTCTGGTCGGGCAGTTGGTAGAACTGCGCCAGGCAACGCGCCTCGCCCGCGTACCCGGCGACCCGCAGGTGGTACGACTGGCGCACCATGTTCATGCAGACGCCGGGGATGCCGATCTCGTGGTCGCAGCCGTTGCGGGTCTTCTCCGAGAGGTCGATGACATCACCGTTGGCGTACTCGTACGGCGAGCTGGTCCACTCGGCGCAGACTTCATGGCCGTAGCTGACCCGCCGCTGGTCCAGGTAGCGCACGCCGGGCACCTGGGAGGCGGCCTGCCGCAGGGCGTCGCTGAGCTGCGGCACCACCCAGTTGTGGCCCCAGGCGAGGTCCTCCGGGAAGGCCGGGCAGCCGTCGGCGATCTTGCCGACGTAGTCGTTGCGGCGGATGTCGGGGGTGATGGGAGTGAAGTACGACTGGTAGACCAGCTGGTACGAGGAGTCCTGGTACCCCGCATTGCGCATGGTGTTGCGGACGCTGGTCAGGGCGGCGACCACCTTGGGGATGACCTTCACCGCGCGCTGGCGGATGGCGTCGCTGCCGATGGTGTCGCGGCAGCCCTGGGACTTGGGGATCGGGAAGTACTGGGCCAGGCAGCTCAGCATGATGCCGCTGAAGTCGAAGTCGTCGTTGGCACCGATCGTGACGACGACCATCTTGACGTCGTACTTGCCTGCCACGTCGGCGAGTTGGACGCTCTGCTTGGGCTCGCCGAAGTCGCCGCTGCCGCCGCCGGTGATCTTGGCCAGCTCCGGGTCGCTGACCAGGTCTCCGGTCTGGGCTCCGGAGCAGGCCAGGTCGATCGGGGTGACGCCGGGCAGGCCGGTGACGAAGATCTCCGACTTGTCGTGCCGGTGGCAGTAGTCGGTGGGGGTGTCAGTCCCTGGGATGTAGGCGTCACCGGTGTCGGTGCCCGCCCCCTCCCCGGAGATGGCGCTGTCGCCGAGGGCGACGATGGCGGCGGGCTTGTCGGTGTGCGGGGCCGTGGGCGTGGCGGCGGCGAGGGCGCCCGGGGCACCCGCGAGGGTGAAGGTCGCGATCAGCCCGGCGGCGGCCAGCAGGGCCGCCGGCCGATATCTGCGCGCACCTGACAGGTGTGACCTGGTCACGCATGACTCCTTGGAGGGTGGGGGGCCGTCCGACGTGCGCCGGACGGCGCGGAGCATGGAGCGTGCTTCGCCGCCCGGGGACCTGGGGGCGTACCAGGGTCCCGGCGGGCGGCAAAAGGTGAGCCAGCCTCACATGTTAGGTACTGACAAGTAACTCAACAAGGGTCAGAACGGACTTTGATACCGGGGGCAGTCCGGCCCGGACGGGTCAGAAGTCGGCCACAGTGGGCGAGTTGGTCGCCACAGCAGAGCCGCCACCCTGCGCCTCAGGAGGAGAGAGGCGGAGGGTGGCGGCTCTATGTGACGAATCGACTGGAGGAAGCACTGGCTCCCGGGGCGTCAGGCGCTGCTGCGCCGGGCGCCGGACGGCGAAAGTCAGCCGGTGTTCGAGCAGGAACTGCCAACGACCGGGTTCATCAAACCGACGACGCTGACCGAGTTGCCGCAGACGGTGACCGGGACGTGCACCGGGATCTGGATGTTGTTGCCGGACGCGACACCGCCGGAGTTGGCCGCAACGGCGCCGGCGCCGGCGCTCGCCATGGCAGTGCCCGTCCCGGCCGCCACAATGCCGACGACAGCGACGCCGACAGCGGCGGCCTGCCTGATGCTCATATCAAGTCTCCTCGTTGAATCCGATCTTCCATGTGCCGCTGCGATCTGCCTGCCAACCGCAGGAAGAGGCGTCGGCTTATCAGGAAGCGCACGGGCGTGCGTCCTTCCCAACGACACCCCTGCGGACCGGTTGCGCATCCGGGGCACTCATTCACCCGTTTGCACTTGATGCACGGCATTCGGGTGATCGTGAAATCCGCCCGTTTCCCGCCGCGCACCGCGTCGTTCTTCCTGGCGGAACACGCTCCACCCAATCGGCAAGAAATGAGAGACATCATGCGCAAGCTCGCCTACGGCGCGTTCGGCTCCGCGGCTGCCGCGGCCCTGCTGCTCGGCGCCGCCGCCGCCGCCTCCGCGACCGGCGCGTCGGCGACGGGTACTGCCACCGACTCCGCGGGTGTGCTCTCCGGCAACCTGGCCCACGCCCCGGTGCACGTCCCGGTCAACGCGTGCGGCGACACCGTCGACGTGATCGGCCTGCTGAACCAGGCGGCCGGCAACGGCTGCACCAACGGCTCCTGATCGAGGACGACTGCCGATCGCAGACCTCGCCTGCTTCCGACGAGGCCATGCGAGGCTGCGGTCGGCTCCGCCCATGAACCCCAGGGGAGCCGGATTCGCACCGGACCCGCTGTCCGCTGCGGAAACTCCTCTGGCATACCCCGCAGTTCGACCGTTTCCCGGCCGTGCGAGAAATGGCGACGGGGTACTGAACAGAGCGGCCAGGCACCGCCCAAGCCACGGGCGACCGCACATCCTCGGCCGCGTGCACGAGATAACCGCGTGTACACGAGACCACGGCTCATTCGAAAACCGACGGGCGATGAATCCGATTCGCCGGTCCCCGACCGCCAGCTGTCGGACAGACAACACGAAGGAGATCCACATGCGCAACACCAAGAAGGTCGCCGTCCTTTCGATCGCCGCCGCCGGTCTGGTCCTGGGCTCCGCCGGTGCCGCCAGCGCCAGCGCCGGTGCGGACGGTTTGGCCACCGGCTCCGGCGGCATCCTCTCCGGCAACCTGGTCCAGGCCCCGGTGCACACCCCGGTCAACGCGTGCGGCAACACCGTCAACGTGATCGGCCTGCTGAGCCCGGCGACCGGCAACTCCTGCGGCAACGCCGGCTGAAACAAGGTCGGCTGACACAGCTGCGTCCGCGCCGCATCCGGCTCCTGCCGGACGCGGCACCCCTCCCCACGCGATCCAGGAGATCAACTCCCATGCAGAACGTGAAGAAGGCCGCCGCCCTCGCCGGCGCCGCCGCCTCCCTGGTGCTCGCCGGTGCCGGTGTCGCCAACGCGAGCACCGCGGCCACCGGTGTCGCCTCCGGCTCGGCCGGCATCCTCTCCGGCAACCTGGTCCAGGCCCCGGTGCACACCCCGGTCAACGCGTGCGGCAACACCGTCGACGTGATCGGCCTGCTGAACCAGGCGGCCGGCAACGGCTGCACCAACCCGGACTCGGCCAGCAACTGCTGAGACGCCCGGCCTCAGCCATGTACCAGCTGCCCCTCGGTCCTCGACCGGGGGGCAGCTCGCTTCGGTACAGCCACCGCAACGGCCGAACCGCGGCGACCGACCCACCGAACCGAAGGATTCGCCCCATGCCTCGAATCACCGGCGGCACCGGACTGTTGACTGCGCTGGGCGCGGCACTGCTGCTGGGCACCGCGGCGCCGGCCGCTTCCGCCGCCTCTGAGACGGGCGGCGCCACGCTGCCGGATCCGTCCGCCAGGCTGCAGAACGTCGAGGTGGCCCCCGCCTTGAGCGGGGCCACCGGCGCACTCGGCCATGCCGTGAAGCCCGCCAAGGAGATGCGACTCGACCCGTTCGCGCGGTCCTCCGCCGATGTACTCGACAACAGCGTCTCGATCGAGCCGGACAACGGCCTCAAGCCCATCAGCAGCTCCGTGCTCACCAAGCCGCTGAGCGACGGAGGCGGCGCTCGGGACTTGCCGCAGGTCGGCCCGCTGCTCGGCGTACTACCCGGCTGAACCGGCAACCACGGAGCCCGGCACCCCCTAGCGGGTGGTGCCGGGCTCCGTGTCACGGCGGTGCGGGTGCCAGCTCCCGCCGGGCGGCTGGGGAGCCCACCGGGGTGCGAGGAACTGTACGAAGCGCAAGGAGACCGCGTTCAGCCGGGCCCGGTGGGCAAGGACGGCTTCCGTCTCGCGCACGCAGTCGACCAGGACGGGCCCCAGCTCCTGCTGGTTCTCCCCGGTCTCTGGGAGGTTGTCCCCGAGATGGGGCCCGCCCAGGGCGGCCTAGGCTTGGGTCCGGTCCAGGACACCGGTTCCGGCGCCCGCCATGGTAGCCGCCAGCCTCTCCACCGATTCGGTGGCCGAGACGCGGTCGTCCTGCCCGCCGAGGGTGACCTCGGCGCCCGGGACGGTCTGGATCGGCTTGGTGATCAGCTGCGGCTTGATCTCACCGAACTCCATCGCGCCGTTGCCCTCGACATAGGAGACCGGCTGGCCGAGCGCGAGGGCCGGTCCTGCGGCCTTGATCGGGGCAGCCGGGACGTCCACCCTCAGGTCGCCGAGCCTGGTGCTGCGGTCGACGACCGGCAGCGGCAGATCCGCGCGGGCGGAAGGACCGACCTTGCCGGCGGTGAGCGAGGGGAGGACCTCGTCCGGAAACACCTGACGGTCGGCCTGCTTGCCGGGGACGGGCGCCATCACCGGCGAGATCGGGATGCCACCGCTGATCCTGCCGCCCTCGGGCAACAGCGGAAGCTGGCCGGCGTCCGTGCCGAGCGGGATCTCGAAGGGCACCTCCTGGCTGGCCAGTCGGTCCTCCAGATCCGCGACCTGACTTTGCGTCATCGGCGCTGCGGCGGCGGCACCCTGGGCCGCCAGGACACCCGCGCCGGCCGCCAGCAGGAGTGCACCGGCCCGCTTCGAGAGCTTCATGCTATTCACCGTTCTGTCTGGGGATCATCGCTGCAGTCTGTCTAAACGAACCACGCCCGTCCTGGAATGCGCGAGTCAACCGGTACGGCCTAATAATCCGACCGCCCGGCATCAGGTCGTACGGCGGAAGGCCGGACCGCGGTGTACCCGCGGTCCGGCCTTCCGCCGTCTGCGCCGTGCTACTTGAGCATCCGGGCGGCCTCGACGGCCCAGTAGGTGAGGATGGACTCGGCGCCCGCGCGGCGGATCGAGGTGAGCGTCTCCATGATGATCCGCTCCCGGTCCACCCAGCCGTTGGCGGCGGCGGCCTCGATCATCGCGTACTCGCCGGAGACCTGGTACGCGGAGACCGGCACCGGGGAGGCGTCGGCGACCTGCCGCAGGATGTCCAGGTAAGCCATGGCGGGCTTGACCATCACCATGTCGGCGCCCTCGGCGAGGTCCTGGGCCAGTTCGCGCAGCGACTCGCGCGCATTGGCCGGGTCCTGCTGGTAGCTCTTGCGGTCGCCCTTGAGCGAGGAGCCGACGGCCTCGCGGAACGGACCGTAGAAGGCGGAGGCGTACTTGGCGGTGTAGGCGAGGATGCCGACGTCCTGGTGGCCCGCCTCGTCCAGGGCCCGGCGGATCACGCCGACCTGACCGTCCATCATCCCGGACGGGCCGACCAGGTGGACCCCGGCCTCGGCCTGGACCAGGGCCATCTCCCGGTACCGCTCCAGGGTGGCGTCGTTGTCGACGCTGCCGTCCTCGGCGAGCACCCCGCAGTGGCCGTGGTCGGTGTACTCGTCCAGGCACAGGTCGGACATCACCACCAGGGCGTCGCCGACCTCGGAGACCACGTCCCCAATCGCCTGCTGCAGGATGCCGTCCGGGTTGGTGCCCTCGCTGCCGACGGCGTCCTGCACCTCGGGGACGCCGAACAGCATGATGCCGCCCAGGCCCGCCTCCGCCGCCTCGACGGCGGCCTTCCGCAGGGTGTCCCTGGTGTGCTGGACGACGCCGGGCATCGAGGTGATCGGCTTCGGCTCGGCGATGCCCTCGCGGACGAAGGCGGGCAGGATCAGCTCGGCCGGGTGCAGGCGGGTCTCGGCGACCAGGCGGCGCATCGCCGGGGTCGAGCGCAGCCGGCGCGGGCGTACGTACGGGAATTCAGCGGACACTGGGCATCTCCGAACGGGTGCGGAAAGCCCGGGAAGGCGAAGTGCCTTCCCGGGCAAGGGTTCAGCGGGCGGCCTTGCGGCGGGAGCCCGGGCGACGCTCGCTGGGACGGTAGACCGGCTCGCCGGCGGCGAGGGCGGAGTCCCGGCGACCGGCGCCGAACTCGGCCAGGGCCTGGGCCAGCGCGGTGGCCGATGGCGCGGGCGCCATCACATCCACCCGCAGGCCGTGCTCCTCGGCGGTCTTGGCGGTGGCGGGACCGATACAGGCGATGATCGTGACGTTGTGCGGCTTGCCGGCGATGCCGACCAGGTTGCGCACGGTCGAGGACGAGGTGAAGAGCACCGCGTCGAAGCCGCCACCCTTGATCGCCTCACGGGTCTCGGCCGGCGGCGGCGAGGCGCGCACCGTCCGGTACGCCGTCACGTCGTCCACCTCCCAGCCGAGTTCGACCAGACCGGCCACCAGCGTCTCGGTGGCGATGTCGGCGCGCGGCAGCAGGACACGGTCGATCGGGTCGAAGACCGGGTCGTACGGCGGCCAGTCCTCCAGCAGACCGGCGGCGGACTGCTCGCCGCTCGGCACCAGGTCGGGCTTCACGCCGAAGTCCACCAGCGCCTGGGCGGTGGTCTCGCCGACGGCGGCGACCTTGATCCCGGCGAAGGCGCGGGCGTCCAGCCCGTACTCCTCGAACTTCTCGCGCACCGCCCGCACCGCGTTCACCGAGGTGAAGGCGATCCACTCGTAACGGCCCGTCACCAGGCCCTTGATGGCGCGCTCCATCTGCTGCGGGGTGCGCGGCGGCTCCACCGCGATGGTGGGCACCTCCTGCGGCACCGCGCCGTACGAGCGCAGCTGCTCGGAGAGGCCGTGCGCCTGCTCCTTGGTACGCGGGACGAGAACGTTCCAGCCGAACAGCGGCTTGGTCTCGAACCAGGAGTGCGAGGAGCGGTGCGCGACCTGCTCGCCCACCACGGCTATGACCGAGGTCGCCGGGTCGACCGGGGCCGACACCGGGGAGGGCAGCACCCGGGCCGCCTTCAGCTCGGCGGCGATGGTCGCCAGGGTGGAGGTGAAGGTGCGCTGGCGGGTGGTGGTGCCCGAGAGCGTCGCGGAGAGCGCCGACTCGGCCTTGCGGCCGCCTGCCACCAGGGCGTTCGCGGTGGCGGGCAGCTGGCCCAGGGTGGTGCGCACCACCAGGGTGGTCTCCGGGGAACCGAGGTCCACCGGGCCACCGGCCAGCAGGGCGGCGCCGTCCACGAAGCGGACGTCCGCGCCCTGACGGCCACGGAGCGGCACACCCGCGTACGCCGGGACGCCGACCGACTGGGCGACACCCGGGATCACCTCGAAGGGGATCTCGGCCTGGGCGCAGCAGAGCATCTCCTCGGCGGCGCAGCCGTCCAGGCCGGGGTCGCCGTCGACGGTGCGGACCACGTGCTTCCCGGCCCGGACGGCCTCGGCGACCAGCTTGGCCACGTCGAGGTCGTTCTCCTCGGCCGGGTTGTGCACCGTCACGCCCGCCGGGCAGTGGGTACGCACGGCGGCGGCGGTGAGCGGGTCGGCGATCAGGATGTCGGCGGAGGCCAGCTCGTCGACCGCGCGCAGGGTGAGCAGCCCGGGGTCGCCGGGGCCCGCACCGAGGAAGGTGCAGCGGCCGGTCAGGGCAGCCGGGGCGGCGGTGGCCGGTCCCGTGGACGGACTGGTGGCGGCGTTGGGGCTCATGCTCCCGCCCTTCGCTTCGCTCGTACGGTGGCTTCGCCAGGCACCGCGTTCATTGGTCGCTCGCTCCGCTCGCTCATCGGGCTCGCTCCCCCATCAGGTTGGCCGCTCCCGCGTCGAGCAGCCGGGCGGCTAGGGCACGGCCGAGGGCCGTCGCCTGCCGCTCGGCCGTCTCGTCGAGGACGAGCGGACCGTTGGCGGTCATTCTCAGCAGGGTGGCGCCGTCGGCGGTGCCGACCACGCCCTCCAGCAGCAGTTCGGCAGTGATTTCTTCCGGCCCTGCGGCGGGGCTCCAGGTCGCGAGTGCGGCGACCGGGGCGGAGCAGCCGGCTTCCAGGGTCGCCAGCAGGGCGCGCTCGGCGACCACGGCGGCCCGGGTGGGGGCATGGTCGAGCGCGCCGAGGACGGCGGCCAGGGCCGGGTCCACGCACTCGATGGCGAGGGCGCCCTGGCCGGGGGCCGGGACCATCAGCCCGGTGTCGAGGTGCTCGGTGATCTCGCCTGCGCGGCCGAGGCGGTTGAGCCCGGCGGTGGCGAGCACCACGGCATCCAGTGCGCCGTCGGCGACGAAGCCGATCCGGGTGTCCACATTGCCGCGGATCGGGACGGTCTCCAGCGCTGCGCCGCGGGCTGCGGCCCAGGCGTTGAGCTGGGCCATCCGGCGCGGGGAGCCGGTGCCGATGCGGGCGGTGCGGCCGGCGAGCTTCTCGACCAGTTCGGCCAGGCCCAGGCCGTCGCGGGCCACCAGGGCGTCGCGGACGTCCTCGCGCTCGGGAACGGCCGCGAGGATCAGGCCCTCGGGAGCCGCGGTGGGCAGGTCCTTGAGCGAGTGCACGGCGAAGTCGATCCGGCCCTCCAGGAGGGCGTCGCGCAGGGCGGAGACGAAGACGCCGGTGCCGCCGATCTGGGCGAGCGACTCGCGCGAGGTGTCGCCGTAGGTGGTGATCTCGACCAGCTCCACGGGGCGCCCGGTGATCCGGGTCACCTCGCGGGCGACCATGCCGGACTGGGCCATGGCGAGGGCGCTGCGGCGGGTGCCGAGGCGCAGTGGCTGCGTCGACTCGCCCTGAGTGGTACTCAGTTGACCATTCATGAGGTGATCGTCCCGGTCGTGCTGATGGGCTGGCTTGGGGTTCATCTTGGCGCTCCGTCGGACGGAGTGATGCCGGCCTGTGCGGCGGCGATGCCGCCTGCCGGGACACTGGCTCCGGCCTGCGTCCCGATCGGGGTGCCGGAGACAGCGTGCACCGCCGCCGGGTCCAGGTCGAACAGCTCGCGCAGTGCGTCGGCGTAGCCGGCGCCGCCGGGCTCGGCGGCAAGCTGCTTGACCCGTACGGTCGGTGCGTGCAGCAGCTTGTCCACCACGCGGCGCACCGACTGCGCGATCTCGGCGCGGGAGCGATCGTCCAGATCGGGCAACCTGGCGTCCAGGCGGGCGAGTTCGCTGCTCACCACGTCGGAGGCCATGGCCCGCAGGGCGACCACGGTGGGGGCGATCCGGGCGGCGCGCTGGGCGGCACCGAAAGCGGTCACCTCGTCGGAGACGATGGTGGTGACGGCGTTCACGTCCCCCGCGCCGGGAGTGGCGGCGTGGGCGTGGGAGAGGCTCTCCAGGTCGACCAGCAGGGCGCCGGGCAGTTCGTGCACCGCGTGGTCCACGTCGCGCGGCATGGCCAGGTCGAGGAAGGCCAGCGGGCCTCTCCCTATGGCTCCGCTCGCCTCCGGGCGCTCGCACCCGGCGCCGACACTCCTCGCTCCGGCACCGGCGCGCCCTTCGGCTCGCTTGCTGCGGCGGGCGGCGACGGCGGCCTCGACCACGGCGGCCGGGATGACCACCCCGGCGGCGCCGGTGCAGGAGATCACCAGATCGACGTCGGCCAGCGCCTCGGGCACCTTGGCGAAGTCCAGGGTGCGGGCACCGAGGTTGGCGGCCAGGCGCTCGGCGCGCTCGGGGGTGCGGTTGGCGATCACGAGGTCGGTGACTCCGGCCCGCACCAGGGTGGCGGCGGCCAGCGAACTCATCGAGCCCGCACCGACCACCAGGGCCCGCTTGCCCGCGATCTCACCGGCACCCGCGGCGATCTGCTCCAGACCGAAGGTGACCAGCGACTGCCCGGCCTTGTCGATGCCGGTCTCGCTGTGGGCGCGCTTGCCGACCCGCAGGGCCTGCTGGAACAGCTCGTTGAGGCCGCGCCCCGCGGTGTGCTCCTCCTGGGCGCGGGCCAGCGCGTCACGAAGCTGGCCGAGGATCTGACCCTCGCCGACGACCATCGAGTCCAGGCCGCAGGCCACCGAGAAGAGGTGGTGGACTGCGCGGTCCTCGTAGTGGACGTACAGGTGGGCGGTCAGCTCGTCCAGGTCCACGCCGCTGTGGTGGGCAAGCAGCAGGGAGAGCTCGGCGACACCGGCGTGGAACTTGTCCACGTCCGCGTAGAGCTCGATCCGGTTGCAGGTGTTGACCAGGGCGGCCTCGCCGACCGTCGCGGACGCGGCGGCGTCGTGCAGCAGCCGGGTGGGGACGTCACCGGTGAGCGCGGCGCGCTCCAGCACCCCGACCGGGGCCGTCCGGTGGCTCAGCCCAACGACGAGAAGACTCATGCTCGCCCCTTGTGCATGCGAGTGCCACGGCTGTTGATGGCGCTGCCACGGGTGTCCACGCCGCTCATGCCGGCATCACCGCGGAGAGGTCGCCGTCGGCGCCCTTGGCGGCTGCCTTGCCGCTCTTGGCGGGCTCCGACTTGTCCGTACGGTCGGGCCGCTCGGCCTGGCCGCTGCGTTCGGCCTTGGCGGAACCGCTCGCGGCGCGGCGGAGCTTGGCCGCGGCGGCGCGCACCGGGCCGGGGGCCCGGTCCAGCACGGAATCGCTGTGCGAGGGCTCCTCGCCGGCCTTGCGCTGCTCGTGGAAGGCCAGGATCTGGAGCTCTATGGAGAGGTCCACCTTGCGCACGTCCACGCCGTCCGGGACGGTCAGCACGGTCGGCGCGAAGTTCAGGATGCTGGTGACACCCGCCTCGACCAGCCGGTCGCAGACCTGCTGGGCGGCACCCGGCGGGGTGGTGATCACACCGATGGAGACCTGCTGGCTCTCCACGATGGCTTCGAGTTCGTCCATGTGCCGCACCGGCAGCCCGGCGGCGCTGCTCCCCACCACGGTCGGGTCGGCGTCCAGCAGGGCCGCCACCCGGAACCCACGGGAGGCGAAGCCGCCGTAGTTGGCGAGGGCGTGACCCAGGTTTCCGATACCGACGATGACGACCGGCCAGTCCTGGGTGAGGCCCAGCTCACGGGAGATCTGGTAGACGAGGTACTCGACGTCGTAGCCGACCCCGCGGGTGCCGTACGAGCCGAGGTAGGAGAAGTCCTTGCGCAGCTTGGCCGAGTTGACCCCGGCGGCGGCGGCCAGCTCCTCGGAGGAGACGGTCGGCACCGAACGCTCGGAGAGCGCGGTCAGCGCCCGCAGATAGAGCGGGAGCCTGGCGACCGTCGCCTCCGGGATACCCCGGGCACGCGAGGGTCGGCGCGCGGCGCCCTGGTCGGGCGTCTGCGAACTGCTCTGGGTGGATCGGCCGATTGCCACGGTGCTCCTGTGGGTGAAGCTGGGCTTTGGCAGCCAGGCTATGCGTTTGTGAACGTGTGCACAAAGATGGTGTCCGATTTGTCCCCGCACAGTGACGCGCATCACGCCGGACATCGCTCACCGCCCAGGGCCGTGAGGACCAGACCCGGCGACTCCCCACCCAGCGGCCACGGGCCGAACGGCGCTTCCCTGAGGATCAGCGGCACCTGCTCCGCACGGCGGCGCGACAGCGCCTGCTTCAGCCTCGGCCACGGCACCCCGGCAGCCTCGCGCAGCGGTCCGGCCCATTCGGTGAGAGCACAGGACGGCGTACGGATGCAGTGACGCAGCAGGTCGGCGGTGGCTCGGGCGTCGCCGAGGGCGGAGTGTGCCGGGTACCAGCCCAGGCCCGCCGCCTCCACGCAGGCGGCGAGGCCGTGGCCGGCCGCGTTCGGGAGGTGGCCGCGGGCCAGGCTCATGGTGCAGAGCAGGGGTACCGGCGGCAGCGAGACGCCGATCCGGGCGAACTCGCGCTCCAGGAAGGCCTGGTCGCAGCTCACGTGGTGGCCGACCAGCACGCGCCCGGCCAGCAGCTCCAGCAGGTACGGGGCGACCTCGCGAAAACGGGGGGCACCGGCCACGTCGTCCTGACTGATGTGGTGCACATGGGTCGGGCCGACCGGACCCACCGGGTCTATCAGGGTGGAGAACTCGCCCTCGACGCGGAGCTGCCGGTCGAGCAGCACCACGGCGACCTCCACCACCCGGTGGCGCCAAGGGCTGCGGCCGGTGGCCTCGACGTCGACCACGGCATAACCGCACCTCCCGGGGGCCTGTCGGCCGAGAAGCATGCGAGCTCTCCTCCGTCTTCAGCCCCCGACGGACAAAACCACTCGATCGTAAGCCGACAAAACGAGTTGGTCATATGACGATCTCCATTTTGCCAGCCACGCACCGCCTCGGAGTCGCAACGGACCCGAACATGCACTGTCCAGGGGCCGGGGCTGGCGGCGCGCGGCCCCGTGCCGGCTCAGGTGGTGAGGGCGGTGCGGAGGCGGCGTTCGTCCACGCGCCAGAAGTCGTGCTGGCGGCCGTCGATGAGGGTGACGGGGATCTGCTCCCAGTACTTGCGGTAGAGGCCCTCGTCCTTCGTGATGTCCTTCTCCTCGAAGGCGGCGCCCAGTTCGCCGGTGATCTTGAGGATCGTCTCGCGGGCGTCGTCGCACAGATGGCAGTCGGGCTTGCCGATCAGGGTGACGGTACGGTCGGCCGGGTTCTTCGGGGCACGTCGCAGCAGTGGGCTCACCCGGCCCATTGTGCTCCCGCGCCCCGCCGGGAGGGCAACTCCGTGCCTGTTTCCGGGAGGCGATACGGCAGATGTGCGGAGTTAACCCCGCCTGCACACCGCAGTCACAGGGAGAAGCGACCCGGCTGACTATGCTCGGTGGCATGGCCGCGCTTCGAAGGCTCCACCAGGCAGGGCGTACCTCCACCGAGCGGACCGCACTGGCGGGCGAGGCCGCCGCCGACGCGGCAGCCGCCGACCTCAACCGGCGGGCCGTCGCCCCGGGAGAGGGCAGAGGCGCGACCGGGGAGCCGAAGCGGCCCAGGCCGCCCAAGGCTCCCGTCGAGGACCACACCCCGACCCCGGGCGATCCGCAGGCCGCCGCCTTCTTCGACTGCGACAACACCATCCTGCGCGGTGCCGCGATCTTCTATCTGGGCCTCGGCCTGTACCGGCGCAGGTTCTTCACCCGGCGCGACGTGGCTCGCTTCGCCTGGCAGCAGGCGTGGTTCCGGCTGCACGGCACCGAGGACCCGACCCATATCTCGGACGCCCAGGACACCGCCCTCGCCCTGGTCGCCGGGATGCACACGGCCGACCTGGAGCAGATCTGCGAGGAGATCTTCGAGCCGGTCATCGCGGAGAAGATCTGGCCGGGCACCCGCGCGCTGGTGCAGATGCACCTGGACGCCGGCCAGCAGGTCTGGCTGGTCACCGCCGCCCCGCAGGAGGTGGCCCGGATCATCGCCCGGCGCCTCGGTATGACCGGCGCGCTGGGCACGGTCGCCGAGACCGTGGACGGCGTCTACACCGGCCGCCTGGTGGGCGGTCTGCTGCACGGACCGGCCAAGGCGGCGGCGGTCGGCGCGCTGGCCCGCCGCGAGGGTCTCGACCTGGCCCGCTGCGCGGCGTTCAGCGACTCGGCCAACGACATCCCGATGCTGACCCTGGTCGGCCACCCGTACGTGGTGAACCCGGACGCCGCGCTGCTCAGGCACGCCCGCGCCAGGGGCTGGCGGGTAAGGGACTTCAGGCGCGGCCGCCGCGCGGCTCGGATCGGCCTCCCGGCCGCCGCCGGGCTCGGCGTACTGGCGGGCGCGGCCGCCGCAGCCGTCGCCGTCCGGCGCAAGCAGCGCGCCTGAGGAACGGGCCCCGACGACACCTGAGTGTGACGCTCCGTCAGCACGGCGACGGCCAGGTCCCCTCCGGAGTGTCACCCCCAGGCGTCATCCTGAGAGTTCGCACGTCCGGGCGGTCACGCTTACGGGCGAACTCCGGTCACCCACCGCAGCCTTCGATCGGGTTCGGACGTGACCGGATCCGATCGTTCGACGACTTGGGAAAGTCTGGGATTGCTGGAGCCGAAGGCAGGGAAACCCCGTCCGCCGCCGCCAAATCGGTCACGTCATGCGCACGGTCGATCACATTGAGCCGGATGGCTGACGGCACGTCCGGTCACTTCCAGCTGAATATGCATGAGAAGCGGATCTCAAACGACCACTTCGACCACAGGGTGTAGCTGTCATTGCACAAAGCGTTATTCTCTCCTGGATGCACGCCACCCACGCGTCCCCGTGACGGGGGCCCCGGGAGCGTGCGCTCCGCGCAGGCGGAGGTGATCCGTCCACAGTTCTGCCTCTGGGAGTCCCGTGTACCCACCCGTCCGGAACGACGCGCCTGCCACCTCCTGCCCGTCGTCCGCCCCCCTGCGCCCCGGCCTCGACCGCGGCACCGATACACACGGCAGGCAGAGCAGGCACAGCAGGCACCTCGATCAACTCTGGGCCGCGATCCGCGAGTTCGAGCACTATCTGCCCCAACCGGCGGCCGTCGGGCCCGCGTTGGCCACCTCGGCCGGAGCGGCCTTCGCCGCGCCCGCCCAGCGGCCCGGCATGCTGCTGCGCTCCACCACGACCAGCAGCCCCGGTACCCGCAGCCGCACCACCGTCGGCGGCACCAGCCGCAGCCGCACCAGGACGGCGCCCGCCCCCGGCATCGAGACCGAGCACAACCCGATCATGGACCTGGTCGAACGGGCCCAGAACGGCGAGAGCGAGGCGTTCGGGCAGCTGTACGACCACTACGCCGACACCGTCTACCGGTACATCTACTACCGGGTCGGCAGCCGGGCCACCGCCGAGGACCTCACCAGCGAGACCTTCCTGCGCGCACTGCGCCGGATCGGCACCTTCACCTGGCAGGGCCGGGACTTCGGCGCCTGGCTGGTGACCATCGCCCGCAACCTGGTGGCCGACCACTTCAAGTCCAGCCGGTTCCGGCTCGAAGTCACCACCGGCGAGATGCTCGACTCCAACGAGTGCGAGCGCAGCCCCGAGGACTCGGTGCTGGAGTCGCTCTCCAACGCCGCCCTGCTGGACGCCGTCCGACGGCTCAACCCGCAGCAGCAGGAGTGCGTCACGCTCCGTTTCCTGCAAGGGCTTTCGGTCGCGGAGACGGCCAGGATCATGGGCAAGAACGAGGGAGCCATCAAGACCCTCCAGTACCGCGCGGTGCGCACGCTCGCCAGACTGCTGCCACCCGACGCGCGGTGACCCCCGCCGATTCATCCGGCATATCCGACCGACCGTCACCTTGGGTGCGGCGCTCCGGACACGTCCGGGTGAATGGGCGGTCACATGATCAGTCGCGCGTAACCGACTCCCGGCACTGCTCGTTGGCCAGCGTGCAAACCCCCACCGGGCCCACGGTCAAGCAAGTTCAGACCCCGTCACCCGTTGGAGTGGTTTTGGCCCGCCGCGGCAACCGTCCGGCAGGCCGGGGTGTCGACAACGACGAAGGGAGGTGTGGCCCGTGACGGCAAACGTGCTGGAGCACCGGCGGGCGAGGGCCTTCGCCGAGGCGCTGGAGGCCCGCCAGGCAGAGACCAGAGCAGACAGCAGCCCTGAACGTGGTTCCACCGCAATGGCGGAGCTGCTCAGCATGGCGGAGGCGCTCGGCTCACTGCCCACGCCCGAGCTGAGCAGTGAGGCCCGTACGCTCCAACGTACGCAGCTGATGGCCGCGTTCGAGCGGGAGTGGGCCGGCGGTACGGCGCAGAGCGGTGGTCCGGCTGCGCGGGTGCCGCAGCAGCGCCGCCACCGGGCGGTCAGGGCCATCCGGGGCAGCCGCTGGGGGAGGCGGCTCGCGATCGGCGGGCTGGTCGCCGGGGTCGCGGTCGGCAGCTTCGCCGGCGTGGCCGCCGCCAGTTCCAACGCACTTCCGGGAGACGCTCTCTACGGGATGAAGCGCGGCCTGGAGGGTCTTCGGCTGGACTGGGCCGGCTCGGACGCCGAGCGCGGTTCACTGCTGCTCGACCAGGCGTCCGCCCGGCTGGAGGAGGCGCAGAGCCTGCTCGGGCGGACAAGTCCGTCGTCCGCACTGAGCCCCGGCACGGTCGACCAGCTCCGCCGGGCACTGGACGACATGCACGCCGAGGCCATCCGGGGGCGGGAGTTGCTGCGCTCGGTCTACCGGAGCAACGGCTCGCTGGCCCCGATGCGCACACTGGCCATCTTTGCGGACGGCGAGGACGGACGCTGGGCCGCCCTCCAGGGCAGGCTGCCGCAGCAGCTCACCTCCCAGGCGAGCAAGGTGGACGAACTCTTCAACGCGATGAGCGAGGACGTCGCACCCCTGCACCTGGAGCCGCAGTCCGCCAACGGCACCGCCGGCTCCGGTTCCGGCAGCCCGGACGGCTGGGGCCGGCAGGCCCCCGGCAGCTCTGCGGCCGATCCTGCCTCGGGCGGCACCCCGCAGGGCTCGGCCAACCGGCCGAACTCGCCCGGCAGCTCCAACACCGGTACGGGCAACGGCGGTTCGAAGCCGAGCACGGCACCCGGAGCAGTCGGCGGTCTGGTGGACGAGCTGACCAACGGGCTCACCGGCCACGGCTCCTCCGGTACCGCCCCCGGCCGGCCCGACAAGTCGGCCGGTACGCCAGCGCCTTCGCAGTCGCCCAGCAGCGCCGCCGACGGCAAGGGCATCAACCTCCCGCCGCTCGTCCCCGGCCTGCTGCCGGGGCTGACACTGGGCTGAGGCCAGAAAACGTGCGGGTGGCCGTGAGTTGGCGTACTCACGGCCACCCGCACACGTTTGCGCACACGCAGCGGCCATGCACTGTCCGGGGGCGCGGGGCTGGTCACGTGCCCGGGGGCCCGCCGCAGGCGTGCCTCAGAAGAACACCGAGCGCCGCTGCACCAGCAGCTTGTAGAGCGTGTGCTGGATGGTCTCGCGGACCTGGTCGGTCAGGTTGAACACCAGCATCGGGTCGTCCGCCGCCTCCGGCGGGTGGCTGTCGGTCGCGATCGGCTCGCCGAACTGGATGGTCCACTTGGTGGGCAGCGGCACCGCCCCGAGCGGCCCGAGCCACGGGAAGGTCGGCGTGATCGGCACATACGGCAGTCCGAGCAGCCGGGCCAGCGTCTTGGCGTTGCCGATCATCGGGTAGGTCTCCTCGGCCCCGACGATCGAGCACGGCACGATCGGCACCCGGGCCCGCAGCGCCGAGGCCACGAAGCCGCCGCGTCCGAAGCGCTGAAGCTTGTACCGCTCGGCGAAGGGCTTGCCGATCCCCTTGAAGCCCTCGGGCCAGACGCCGACCACCTCGCCGCGTTCCAGCAGCGCCTGGGCGTCCTCGTTGCAGGCCAGGGTGTGACCGGCCTTCCTGGCCAGTTCATTGACCACCGGCAGGACGAAGACCAGGTCCGCGGCGAGCATCCGCAGGTGCCGTCGGGCGGGGTGGTGGTCGTGGATCGCCACCTGGGTCATCAGGGCGTCCAGCGGGATGGTGCCGGAGTGGTTGGCGACGATCAGCACGCCGCCCTCGGTCGGGATGTTCTCGATGCCGCGCACCTCGACGCGGAAGTACTTCTCCGCGAGCGGGCGCAGCAGCGAGAGGAAGACCTCCTCGGTGAGTTCGCGGTCGAAGCCGAACTCGTCCACCTCGTAGTCGCCGGTGATCCGACGGCGCAGGAAGGCGAGGCCGTTGGCGGCCCGGTCCTCCCAGTCCTTGCCGAAGGCCCGGGTGGCGGCCGGGCCGAGCTTTCCGGCCAGGGCACCGCCGACGGCCTCGGCGACCCGGTCGGCGAATCGTTCCGCCGCGTCCGGGGACCGGTCGCCGTGCCAGCTCGGCGCGGACTCGATCGGGATCACCTTGGCCTCGCCCCTCGCGTACTCTCTCGCGGCAGTCATCGCAGCCTCAGCTCCTCGGGGCGTTGGTCGGTCCGGCGTTGAACCCGGCCGGCGGCTCGGTGTGCAGCAGCCCGGCCAGCCGGTCGGTGACGGCGGTGAGGCGTTCGGGCGGCAGCAGGCCGGCCGACTGCGCAGCGGCGAAGTCGGCGAAGGCCTCCGGCGTGGTGAACTTCGGTACGTACCCGAAGGTTTCGCGCAACTGGGTGATGTCCACCACCCGGCCGTGGGTGAGCAGGCGGATCTGCTCCGGAGAGAAGTCGGCGACCCTGGCCTGCCGGACCACGCCCGCGACCAGGCCGAGCGCGGGCAGCAGCAGCGGGACGGTCGGCCTGCCCAGGCGCCGGGCGCACTGGGAGAGCAGCAGCACGCCCTCTCCCGCCACGTTGAAGGTGCCGGTGTTGGTGGTGCCCGGCCGGGGTTCGCCCGCAGCCAGCCCGAGCACCTCGATGGCGTCGTCCTCGTGGATGAACTGCAGGCGCGGGTCGTGGCCGAGCGCGGTCGGCAGCACGGGCAGCGAGAAGTACTCGGTGAGGGGGGTGTCCCCGGCCGGGCCGACGATGTTGGCGAAGCGCAGCACGGTGACGGCCACGTCGGGCCGGCGGCGGGCGAAGCCGCGGACGTAGCCCTCGACCTCGGCGGCATCCTTGGCGAAGCCGCCGCGCGGCAGGTCCTTGGGCTGCATCCGCTCGCCGAAGACCGCCGGGTCGCGGGGCGCGGAGCCGTACACGCCGGTGGTGGACTTCACCACCAGGCGGCGCAGGCCCGGGGCCTTCTGGCAGGCGCCGAGCAGCTGCATGGTGCCGATGACGTTGGTCTCCTTCACCGCGGCCCGGCCGCCCGGCCCGGTGGCACTGACGGTGAGGTGGACCACGGTGTCGACTTCGTGCTCGGCTATCACCCGCGCGATCGCGGGGCGGCGCAGGTCGACCTGGACGAAGCGGCAGCCGGACGGCAGCTCGCGGTACGGCTCCCGGACGTCCACACCGACCACCAGGTCCACGTCGGGGCTCCGGCTGACCTCCGCGGCGAAGCGGGCACCGAGGTGGCGTGCCACGCCGGTGACGAGCACGACCTTGCCCACTGCCTCGCGTCCTCCTTGTCGGGGTCCAGCCCTTCCTGCACCGTACCGTGCGGCTGTTCCGGCGCCGCAAACGCCACCGCCCGCCCGGACGGAATTCGTCTGGGCGGGCGGTGGATCCACCTGGTGCGCGGGGCGTCCCGGAGGTATTACTTCTTGTTGCGACGCTGAACGCGAGTCCTCTTCAGAAGCTTGCGGTGCTTCTTCTTGGCCATACGCTTGCGACGCTTCTTGATGACAGAGCCCACGGAACAACCCTCGCTCACTCAGACTCTCGCCCGTGAGAGACGGAGTCCATACGACTGACGGAGGGCCTAGCCTACATTCCACGCGCCCAGCACTGTAATCGTGTCCCGGACGAGCGGTGAATCTCCGGCGAACGGCCCTGCCGAAGCGGCTCGTGCCTACGCGCTCTCAAGCCGCACGTAGGACTCCTTCAGGTACTCGTGGACCGCCTGTTCGGGCACCCGGAAGGAGCGGCCGACCCGGATGGCCGGAAGCTCTCCGCTGTGCACGAGGCGGTAGACCGTCATCTTCGACACCCGCATCACCGAGGCAACCTCCGCCACGGTCAGGAAGACGACCTCCTGCAGGGGGCGTTCGCCGGAACTCATGACCCTCACCCGACCCTTACCCGTGTGCAAGGCACCGGCTTCCCCTCCGGTGACTCCACCGGCACACGTGTATCCCCAGAGTAGTTATGGGTGGTACCAGTGGGAAGAGGGGGAAGCCCAGTCCTTGTACGGTGCGAGATCCGCCCGTTGCAGTACGTAGTCGCTCAGCGCTCTGTAGCAGTCCGGGTGCGCACCGTCGTCGACCGGAACGGCCACCGCGACCGTGCCCTCGGCCTCGCCGACGAACGGCGCCGGGTCGTTGGAGTCGGCGAGCCCGCCCGCCGGGATCCCCAGGCGCCCGGCCCCGCAAAGCCAGCCGTGGTCCCCCAGCACCAGGTCGGGCAGCGCCTCCCCGGCCGCTGCCAGCGCGCCCAGCGCAAGCCGTACGGGCTGCGCCGAGTGGGTGTGCAGAAGGCCGGTGGTGGTGCGGGAGATGCTGCCGGGGGTGATTCTTCCGCTTCGCGCGGGCCCGGCGTCAAGGGATCTGACGACCGCCACCGGACCGAGGTAGTCCAGGGTGCAGGTACGGCTGCCGTCCGGGGTGGGCTCACGGAAGCGCGCACCCCGCGCAGGCGTGAGCACGGCGCATCCGGATGCCTCCAGAGCCCGTGCGAGCGCCCCGTGGAAGCCCGGAAGCTTCGTCGGGTGCCCGGTACCCGCCAGGACCCTCCCGCGGCGGCGGGCGGTACGACGCAGCAGCGCGGCGAGCCGGTCCAGGGCGTCCAGGGTGCGCTCGGGGTCGATGGTGTCGGGGCCGTGCCCGTACGAGAACTCCGGACGGACACCGCAGCGCTCGGCCATCAGGTCCAGGACCGCGCCCGGGCCCCAGCGGCGCTCCGGGTCCAGGCCCATCAGGGCCTGCGGGTCCCCCTGGCCGAAGAGGCGGTAGCTGCGGAGGTTCTTCTGGCGGGGAGTCGGGATCTGCGGACCTGCCAGGCGGTGGCGGAGCAGGTGTGCGCGCAGGCGCTCGCGGGGCTCGGAATCACCCGGTTCCGGGGCGCCCGGCTCCGGGCCGCTCATGGGAGGAGGCCGTGGTGCGGGTAGACCGCGCGGCGGGCGGCCAGGATCGCCTGGTCGAGTCGGTCGCCGGGGTCGTAGCCGTGGTCGTGGAAGTCCCGCCAGTCCGGCTTGGCGCCATCGGTCATCCGCAGCGGGGCCTGCTGCCTGGTCCGGCGGTAGACCTCGGCGCGCCAGCCCTCCGGCGTCTCGGTGGTGGGGTCGAGGGGGTGTCCGGCGGCGGTGGCGACCAGGTGGGTCCAGGCCCTGGGGACGACGTCCACCACGGCGTATCCGCCCCCGCCGAGGGCGACCCAGCGGCCGTCCGCGTACTGGTGGGCGAGGTCGTGCATCGACTCGGCGATCAGGCGCTGGGCGTCCACCGTCACCGCCAGGTGGGCCAGCGGGTCCTCGACATGGGTGTCGGCTCCGTGCTGGCTCACCAGCACCTGCGGGCGGAAGGCGGCGAGCAGTTCGGGGACGAGCGCGTGGAAGGCGCGCAGCCAGCCGCTGTCGCCGGTGCCCGCGTGCAGGGGCAGGTTGGCCGCCGACCCCGGGGCGTCCGGGCCTCCGGTCTCGGTGGACCAGCCGGTCTCCGGGAAGAGGGTGGCCGGGTGCTCGTGGATGGAGATCGTCAGCACCCTGGGGTCGTTCCAGAACGCCCGCTGCACGCCGTCTCCGTGATGCACGTCCACATCCACGTACGCGACCCGCTCGGCGCCCAGTTCCAGCAGGCGGGCGATGGCCAGCGCCGGGTCGTTGTACACGCAGAAGCCCGAGGCGCGGCCCGGCATGGCATGGTGCAGGCCACCGGCGAAGTTGACGGCGTGTCGGGTCTCGCCGCGCCAGACCGCCTCGGCGGCGGCCACCGACTGCCCGGCGATCAGCGCGGAGGCCGTGTGCTGGGTGGGGAAGGCCCAGTTGTCCTCGGTGCCGAGGCCGTGCTGCCGGTCGGTGAGGCTCGGATCGGCCGCGATCCGCTTGACCGCCTCGACGTACTCGCCGCTGTGCACCAGGCGCAGCGTGGAGTCACCGGCGGGCGGCGCGGCGCGTACCGTCACGCCGGGGGCGGTGGTCAGGCCGAAGGACTCGACCAGTCGCATGGTGAGCGCCAGCCGGGTCGGGTCCATCGGGTGGCCGGGGCCGAAGTCGTAGGCGGTGACGGCCTCGTCCCAGTAGAGGTGCAGGCCGCAGGGGGTGTCACGCTCGGCTTCGGACATGCCCCCAACGGTAGTGCGTCGCCCACCGGCAACCGCGAGGCGCCCCGGGCCACCACCCAGGGGCACCTCCGGGCAACCGATCAGGGGCGCGGGGCAACCAGCAGCGGCACCGGGGCAACCATTGAGCAAGGGGCAACCGGTAGGGGCGCGGGGCTCTACCGGGTCACCCCTTGGCTCCTGGGGGTGTGGTGGGTGGGAGCGAAGTGGGTGGCCAGGGGGACGATCAGGAGGATCAGGGCCATCGGGGCGAGCAGGGCCAGCCGGTACGAGGCGGCGTCGGCCAGGGCGCCGACGAGGGGGGAACCGATCAGGAAGCCCACGTAGTTGAAGAGGTTGAGCCGGGCCACCGCCGCGTCCGAGTCGGCCGGGAAGAGCCGGCCGCCCGCCGCGAAGACCTGCGGGATGATCGCGCAGATGCCCAGCCCCAGCAGGGTGAACCCGGCGATCCCGACCTCGGGCCCCGGCGCCGCCGCCGCGATGGCGAACCCCAGCGCGGCCACCACCGCCCCCGTCCGGACCACCACCACCGCACCCCACCGCTGCACGCCCCGGTCTCCGAGGGCGCGGCCGAGCAGCATGGCGATCATGTAGCCGAGGTAGGACAGCTTGGCCACGTCGTCGGCGCTGTGCAGCCCGTCGATGAGGTACTTGACGCTGTAGTTGGAGACCGAGGCGTCCGCGATGTAGGCGGCGGCCATCGCCAGGCAGAGCGGCAGCAGCGGCCGCCACGGGATGGAGCGGGCCGCCGCCTCGGCGGCTTCCCTTACGGCGTCGCCGAGTTCGGCCCGACCGGGGAACCGGGTGCCGATCAGCAGGGCGAGCGGAACGAGCACCACCGCACTGCTTCCGAACAGCGTGAACAGCCCGGAGCCGTCATGAGCGCCGAACCAGGCGATCGCAGCGCCGAGGATGCCGCCGAGGCTGAACGCCGCGTGGAAGCCGAGCATGATGCTGCGCCCGTAGCGGCGTTGCAGACCGACTCCGAGCATGTTCATACTCGCGTCCAGCGCACCGACCAGCAGTCCGAACAGGCCGAGCGCGAGGGCCAGTTGCCACAACCGGTGACCGAACCCCGCCCCTGCGAGGGTCAGGCAGACGGCGGGCTGGACGATCCGCAGCACCGTCCGCGCGCTGCTGCGCCTGACCAGGTGCTCGGAGCCGACCGAGCCGACCCCGGCCAGGATCGGCACCGCCGCCAGGAACACCGGCAGCAGCGAGTCGCTCAGCCCGTAGCGGTGCTGGAGCTCGGGTATGCAGGTCACCAGCAGCGCGAAGGTGGTGCCCTGCAGCAGGAAGCCGACCGCCAGCGCCGCGCGCGCCCGGCGCAGTCTCCCGTCCACGGGTTGCCGCATGGCCGACCTCGCTCCCCCGACGCTACCGGCCGGTACGAAAGATGTTGGCCGCGAGCGTAGGTCCTCCGCCGCCGTTGCGGGAGGGGGTCGGCAGGGATTGGTCGAGGGACGCGAGGCCCTGGGGAGTTCACCGTCGCCCTGGAGGGGCTCCCCCGCGTCCCTCGCGGTCTTCACCTCTGGAAGTGCGCCAGCAGGTCGGGGAGTTCGGTGAGCAGCCCGGTCGCCCCTGCGCCGGTGAGCTTGGCGGGGTCGGTGAGGGCCGCGTAGCCGTACACGTCCATTCCGGCGGCGCGGGCGGCGAGAACGCCGTTGCGGCTGTCCTCGACCACCAGGCAGCGGGACGGGTCCGCGCCGAGGGTGCGGGCCGCGTGCAGGAACAGGTCGGGGGCGGGCTTGCCGATGCCGACGTCCTGGGCGCTGAAGATCCGCTCTTCGGCATGGTGGCCGCGCAGGCCGGTGAGGTCGAGGGCGGTGCGGATCCACTCGTGGTGCGCGGAGGAGGCCAGGCAGTACGGGATCCCTTGCTGCTGAAGGGTCTTGAGCACCTGCTCGGCACCGCGCACGGCGGTGAGTTCGAGCCGGAAGGCGGCGAAGACACGGTCGTGGAAGAGCTCGTCGAAGCCCTCGGGCAGCCGCGCACCGTACCGTTCGCCGATCACGTCGTGCACGGTGTGCGGGGCGCAGCCCATGAAGTCCCGGTACGAGTCCTCGACGCTTGTGGGGTAGCCGAGTTCGGTCAGGTACTCGGCCAGCACCCGGTTGGAGATCGGCTCGCTGTCCACGAGTACGCCGTCATTGTCGAAGATCACCAGGTCGTAGTTCACCCGGTCGAGCCTAACCGCCGCCGTTTACCTGCCGCCGCCCGCCAGTTCGCGGGAGCGGTCGCGGGCCGCCTCCAGCGCGCCGAGCAGCGCGGCCCGGACCCCGTGGTTCTCCAGTTCGCGGATGGCGGCGATGGTCGTCCCCGCCGGGGAGGTGACCGCCTCGCGCAGCTTGACCGGGTGCTCGCCGGAGTCGCGCAGCATCACCGAGGCGCCGATCGCGGACTGGACGATCAGATCGTGGGCCACCTGCCGGGGCAGACCGAGCAGGATGCCGGCGTCGGTCATCGCCTCGACCAGGAAGTAGAAGTACGCCGGGCCGGAGCCGGAGAGCGCGGTGGCCGCGTCCTGCTGGGACTCCGGCAGCCGCAGCGCCTTGCCGACCGAGCGGAAGATCTCCTCCGCCCGCTCCAGATGCACCTCCTCGGCGTGCGAGCCGCCCGAGATCACGCTCATGCCCTCGTCCACCAGGACGGGCGTGTTGGGCATCACCCGGACCACCGGCGTGCCGGCCGCCAGCCGGGCCTCGAACCAGGCGGTCGGGATACCGGCGGCGGCCGAGATGACCAGGCGGTCGGCGCCGACGTGCGGGGCGAGTTCGTCCAGCAGGGTGCCCATGTCCTGCGGCTTCACGGCCAGGATCAGGGTGTCCGCGAGCTTGGCGGCCTCGGTGTTGGAGACGGCCGTGACCCCGTACCGGTCGGCGAGTTCCGCCGCACGCTCCGGGCGCCGGGCGGTGACCAGGACATCGGCCGGGTCCTTGCCCGCACGCAGCAGGCCCGAGAGCAGTGCCTCCCCGATCTTGCCGGTGCCGAGGAAGGCGATCCTCTGTCCGTGTGCGCTGCTGCTCATGGCCGCTCCTTACGTACGCTGTGCAGCCATCCTTGCACTCCGCTGCCCGGCGGTGGCGCTGCGTCCACCTTGTGGGCGCGGGCGTGGGCGTGCGCAAGGCCTCGACGGCGGTCCGCCGCGCTGTTTAGGATCGCAAGTGCGGCATCGCGTGTCGGTCACCGGCTGGGTGAGGCATGGAGGTGGCCGCGAAATGCCTTACGGAGGCATTCGAAATGTCAGTCGAGTTGAATCACACCATCGTCCACTCCCGGGACAACCGGGACTCCGCCAAGTTCCTGGCGGACATCCTGGGCCTTGAAGTCGGGGACGAGTGGGGCCCGTTCATACCGGTGGCCACCGCCAACGGCGTCACCCTGGACTTCGCCACCGCCCCCGCCGAGTCGATCACCCCGCAGCACTACGCCTTCCTGATCTCCGATGAGGAGTTCGACGCGGCGTTCGAGCGCATCCGGCAGGCCGGAATCACCTACTACGCCGATCCGCACCTGAAGCAGCCTGGCGAGATCAACCACCACCACGGCGGTCGCGGGCTGTACTTCATGGACCCGGCCGGTCACGGCATGGAGATCCTCACCCACCCGTACGACACCAGCCGGCCCGCCGGCTGAGCCTGCCCCGCGGCCCGGCCCCCGCCGTACGAGCTGCGCCCCGGACCCCTTACGGGGAAACTCAGGGTCCGCCGCTCTGGCTTCCGGGGACTGCGCGGAGCACCGTGGAGGCATGGGACACGGAGATTTGTCGCGAAGTGAGACCCGGCAGCTCGCCGTCGCATCGGCGACGCTCGGGCCCTGGCGGACCGCTACGGCCGTCGGCGTGGTGATCGGCGGTGCCGCGGTCGGGGTGGACCTCGTCACCGGCCACTGGTCCATGGACATCCTGGCCGGGCCCCTCGGCCTGGCACTGTTCTTCTTCTTCCTGATCGGTACCGTCGGCGGCCGGCTGCGGCACGACACCGGCGACCGGCGGCTGCGCCGCTGGGTGGACGAGCATCCGTGGCGGTCCGCACTGCCCGCGGCGGGCGCCTATCTGGTGCTGAACACGCTGGTGCTGACCCTGTTGGGCAGTTGGGGACTGTTCGGCGCGTTCTTCACCTCGCTGCTGCCGGCGGGCATCCTGCTGGTGGTCGCCGGGGTGGTCGGCTCGGTGAAGAGCGCCAGGCGCAGCGGCTGACCCGGCAGGAGCAGCGCGGGATGCGCCCGGGGCGGTCACGGTTCCTCCGTAACCGACCGCCCCACTGGCATGTTTGCCGTCCTGGCTCGACATACTGACCGGGTGCCGACAGTCGATGACCCACACCCGCACCCCGAGGACGAGCCGCCGCGCGGCGACCCGTTCGAGAACCTGGTCCTGGACGAGGAGTTCGTCCGATCCGCGACCGTGAAGGAGCAGTCCGGCCGGGCCCGCATGCTCGCCGCCAAGTGGCTGCGCGAGCCCCCCGAGCCGCCCTGGCCCCAGGCTCCGGCACAGCGTCCGCAGGGTCGGCGCGGCCGTCTGCGCGGGCTGCGGGCCCGGATCGGCACACGCTGGCAGACCTGGCTGATCGTCGTGGTCGTCATCGCTCTGGTGCTGCTCAGTCTCCAGCTCGCGACCGGCAGCAAGCCGGCCCCGCCGGCCCCGGTGATCCAGCCGACCCGGACCGTCACGCCGGACGGCCCGGCCGAGCCCCTGCCCCCGTCGCAGCAACCGGACAGCCCGGTCGCCCGACCGGTCCTCTGGAACGCCCGGGGCTAGGCGGCCTCTGGGTACGTGGTCAGCCGTGCACTGCATTGCCTTGAACTGTTCGCGTAACCATGCACTGTCCGGGAGCGCGGGGCTCTGCCGGACAGTGCATGGCCGGTCGCGCACACCGCGGGGAACAGGTGGTCAGCCCTTGCGCTTGGCGGACTTGCCGGGCCTGGTGCTGCCGCCCGGCCGCCGGCTGCGGTCGGCCTTGCGGCGCTCGTACTGCATCCGTGCCTGGTCGTACACCGCCCGCTTGAGGCCCTCGCCGGGGGCCTCGACCAGGCTGCGGAGGAAGTACGCGACCAGCGCGCCGACGGCGCCGATCAGCCAGACCGCGCCGAGCGACTTGTCCTCGGCCATCCAGCCGGTCAGGGATTCGCGGCCCTGAGTGAGCAGCCGCCAGTTGCGCAGCGCGGCGAGGCAGGAGCAGACGGCGATGGCGGCGATCAGCAGCCCGTAGACGAAGCCGCCGGACTCCGAGATCTTCACGCCCGCGACGGCGAACCGCAGCAGCAGCGCCCCGGCGGCGGCGCAGACCAGCGCGCCGACCGGAACGAGCACCCGGCGCACCCGGTAGTCGCCGCCCCGCTCCACCCAGCTGGTGCCGAACCAGCGGATGGCCTCCGGTGCGGGGCCTTGGGACGGGGGTGTGCTGGGGGTGGTGCGCTGCTCGGTCACGGGTCCGATTATGACCCGACGAGCCGCCGGAACGACGAAGGGAACCGTCCCGTTCCCGGAGCGGTTCCCTTCGGGGAGGAGCCGTGTCAGCCGAGCTTGCTCACGTCGCGGACGGCACCCTTGTCGGCCGAGGTGGCCATCGCCGCGTACGCGCGCAGCGCCTGGCTCACGTGGCGCTGACGGTCCTTGGGCCGGTAGCCGCCCTCGGACTCCAGCTTGAGGCGCCGCTCGTGCAGCTCCTCGAACGAGAGCTCCAGGTTGATCTTCCGGCCGGGGATGTCGATCGAGATGATGTCGCCGTCCTCGATCAGCGCGATGGCTCCGCCGGAGGCCGCCTCGGGCGAGACATGGCCGATGGACAGGCCGGAGGTGCCGCCGGAGAACCGGCCGTCGGTGATCAGCGCGCAGGCCTTGCCGAGGCCTCGGCCCTTGAGGAAGGAGGTCGGGTAGAGCATCTCCTGCATACCGGGGCCGCCCTTGGGGCCCTCGTAGCGGATGACGACGACGTCGCCCTCCTTGACCCGCTTGGCCAGGATCGCCTCGACCGCGTCGTCCTGGGACTCCACGACCACGGCCGGGCCGCTGAAGGTCCAGATGGACTCGTCCACGCCCGCGGTCTTGACCACGCAGCCGTCCTCGGCGATGTTGCCGTACAGCACGGCCAGGCCGCCCTCGACGGAGTACGCGTGCTCGATGTCGCGGATGCAGCCGCGGGCCGCGTCGGTGTCCAGCGACTCCCAGCGCTCGGACTGCGAGAACGCCTCGGCGGAGCGGACGCAGCCGGGGGCGGCGTGCCACAGCTCGACGGCCTCGGCGGAGGGCGAACCGCCGCGCACGTCCCAGGTCTTGAGCCACTCGGCGAGCGAGTCGGAGTGGACGGTGTGGACGTCCTCGTTGAGCAGCCCGGCGCGGTAGAGCTCGCCGAGGATGGCGGGGACGCCGCCGGCCCGGTGGACGTCCTCCATGTAGTAGCTGCCGTTGGGGGCGACCTTCGACAGGCAGGGGACGCGACGCGAGACGGCGTCGATGTCGCGCATGTCGAAGTCGACCTCGGCCTCCTGGGCGGCGGCCAGCAGGTGGAGGATGGTGTTGGTGGAGCCGCCCATGGCGATGTCGAGGGCCATGGCGTTCTCGAAGGCGGCCCGGGTGGCGATGTTGCGCGGCAGGACGGAGGCGTCGTCCTGGTGGTAGTGACGCCCGGCCAGCTCCACCACGTTGTGCCCGGCGCGCTCGTAGAGGGCCTTGCGGGCGGTGTGGGTGGCCAGCACCGAGCCGTTGCCGGGCAGCGACAGGCCGATCGCCTCGGTGAGGCAGTTCATCGAGTTGGCGGTGAACATGCCCGAGCAGGAGCCGCAGGTCGGGCAGGCGTTCTCCTCGATGATCGCGATGTCCTCGTCGGAGACGTTCTCGTTGACGGCCTGCGAGATCGCGTCCACCAGGTCGAGCTTGCGGACGGTGCCGTCCACCAGGGTGGCCTTGCCGGCCTCCATCGGGCCGCCGGAGACGAAGACGGTCGGGATGTTGAGGCGCAGTGCGGCCATCAGCATGCCGGGGGTGATCTTGTCGCAGTTGGAGATGCAGATCAGCGCGTCCGCACAGTGGGCGTTGACCATGTACTCGACCGAGTCGGCGATCAGGTCGCGGGAGGGCAGCGAGTAGAGCATGCCGGCGTGGCCCATGGCGATGCCGTCGTCCACCGCGATGGTGTTGAACTCGCGCGGGATGCCGCCCGCCTCCTTGATCGCCTCGGAGACGATCCGGCCGACCGGCTGGAGGTGGGTGTGCCCCGGCACGAACTCGGTGAAGGAGTTGGCCACCGCGATGATCGGCTTGCCGAAGTCCTCGCGGGCTACGCCTGCCGCCCGAAGGAGCGCCCGGGCGCCTGCCATGTTGCGACCGTGGGTGACCGTACGGGACTTCAGCTCGGGCATTCGCTCCACTCCTTCGGAGACTGCGCGCGGCCGCCTGTGTTGGCTGGAGGGTGCAGGGCCGCTGTGGCTACCGAGCGTACGCCGTTGATCCACGGCCCGGGCAGCTCGTCCGGGATGCGGTCAGGTGTCGGAGCCCCGGACGGCCGCCCGCTCCTGCCCGGTCACCGTCGTTCCGGGGTCACTGCCACCGTGACGTCGAGCAGGTACGGCTCGGTGACCACGCCGTCCGGGAACTCGGCCAGCAGCGCGGCGCGTTCGGCGGCCAGCGCCGGTTCCTGCTGCTCGGCGGGCAGCACGGCGAAGTAGGACTTGGACCGCAGGTCGGCGATCACCGTGTCGAGGTCGATCCGGCGCTCCCAGCGCAGGCGGGCGGTGCTCAGCCGCAGGTCGTAGTCGTCCAGCGGGCGGGTGACCTGGATCATCGTGCCGTAGTAGTGGTACGAGGGCAGGGTGGCGGAGAGCCGGGCCTCCTGGGCCTGCACCCAGGGGGTCGCGCGGTCCTTCAGGTTCCACCACATGACGAGTGCGCCACCGGGGCGCAGCACCCGGATCGCCTCGGGGATCGAGCGGTTCGGGTCGGTCCAGTGGAACGCCTGGGCGTAGGTGATCAGATCGGCGGTGCCGTCGTGGCACGGCAGCTCGTCGCCACTGGCCCTGACCAGCGGGATCTCCGGGCTCACCGCGTGCAGTCGGGCCGCCATCCCCGGGCTCGGCTCGACCGCCGTGACCCTGGCACCCCGCGCCGCCAGCAACCGGGTGGCGATACCCGTGCCCGCGCCGACGTCCAGCACGGTGGCGCCCTTCAGCTGCTGCCCGGTGAGCCGTTCGATCTCGTCGAAGAGCGAGTCCGGGTAGGAGGGCCTGGCCGCGTCGTAGTGCGCGGCGACCGCGCCGAAGGACCGGGCGTGCGCCTGGTGCTGAAGATCCGTCATGTCCCGTTCCCCCTGCCGAACGTCTCGCACGTATGCGGCCAGCGTACGCCGCGGGCTTCGGCGGTCGGCGCCCGGCCGTCCGGCCCAGCGGTCGGCCTGCGCGGTCGGCCCTCGCGGCCTCAGCGGACGCGGGCCGGGGTGGCCAGGTGCAGGCGGGTGAAGGCGAGCGCCTCGGCGAGGTCGGCCTCCCGTTCGGCGGGCGAGGTGGCGCGACGGGTGTTGACCTCCAGCACCACATGGCCGTCGAAGCCGGTACGGGCCAGGCGCTCCAGCAGCTCGGCGCAGGGCTGCTTGCCGCGGCCGGGGATGAGGTGCTCGTCCTTGCCGGACCCGGAACCGTCGGCAAGGTGCACATGGGCCAGTCGGCTGCCCATCCGGTCGACCATGGCGAAGGCGTCGATCCGCGAGGTGGCGACGTGCGACAGGTCGATGGTGAAGTGCCGGTACTCCTCGTCGGTGACGTCCCAGCCGGGCGCGTAAGCGAGCACCTCACGGTCGCGGTAGCGCCATGGGTACATGTTCTCGACGGCGAAGCGGACGTCGGTCTCGCCCGCCATCCGGCCGATGCCCTCGACGAACTCCCGCGCGTACTGGCGTTGCCAGCGGAACGGCGGGTGGACGACCACGGTGGCCGCGCCCAGCTTCTCGGCGGCGGCGCGGGCGCGGACCAGCTTGGTCCACGGGTCGGTGGTCCACACCCGCTGGGTGATCAGCAGGCAGGGGGCGTGGACGGCCAGGATCGGCATCCGGTGCTTGTCGGAGAGGCGGCGCAGGGCCTCGATGTCCTGGCTGACGGGGTCGTTCCAGACCATCACCTCGACACCGTCGTAGCCCAGCTTGGCGGCGAGTTCGAAGGCGGTGGCGGTGGTCGCCGGGTAGACCGAGGCGGTGGAGAGCACGACCTTGGTGTCCGGGACGTGCAGCTCGGGGTGCGGCGGAAGCACCAGCCGGTCGGTGGTCCGCAGGAGCGGGGCGGGCTCGGCCGCCTTCCGCCCGGCCCGGGCGGGACGAGCCGCCTTCGCCGCCTTCGCCGCCTTCGCGGGCGCGGTGGGCGCGGTGGGCGCGGTGGGCGCGGTGGGCGTTCCGGCCTCCGCCGCCTTCACGGACCTCGTCGGCCTGGCCGGCTTGGCGGCCTTCGCCGATTTCACGGCCTTCACCGCCTGTGCGACCTTCGCACTCTTGGCTGCCTTCGCCGACTTCACGGTCTTGGCCGTTCGGGAGGCCGCGTCGGCCGCCCGCTCCCCCAGCCTCGACCGCCCGGTGGTCTTCTCCCCGGCCTGGCCCGCCGTCTTCGCGGAGCCCTGTTCGGACGTCTGCCCCGGTGTGCGCCCGGGTACGGCGCTCGCCCTGGCCCGGCGCGGCCTGCCCGGCCGCGGCTGCCCGGCGTCCTCACCAGCAGCGCGGCCCGCCTGCGTACCGTCCTCGTCCGCTGGTTCCGCCACGGGAGACAGCGTAAGCGGCGCGACGGTGGAATGGGACCGTGCTCGGCCCGGTGTGGGCGTGCTCACCTCGCAACGCTCCACTCCGGGGACGAGCGGCAACTTCGGGCGCACGGGTGAACCTTCAGGGGCGTGGGACGCCCCTGCCGGGTTCACCCCATCAGGGCGGGGCGACGGTCGGCGGGGCTGTCCATGGCGTCCAGACGGCGCAGGATGATGCCCTCGCGCAGGGCCCACGGGCAGATGTCGAGTTCGTCCAGCCCGAAGAGATCCATGGCCGCGTCGGCGACCAGCGCACCGGCCAGCAGCTGGCGCGCCCGCCCGTCGGAGACTCCGGGGATCTGGGCGCGCTGGGCGACGGTCATCCCGGCCAGCCTGGGCACCCAGGCGGCCAGGCCGGATCTGCTGAGCCGACGCGGCACCCGCAGCCCGGCATCGGTCGGGGCCGCGCCGGTCATCCGGGCCAGCTGCTTGAAGGTCTTGGAGGTGGCGACCGCGTGGTCCGGAACGCCGAGCCGGGCGAACTCGCCGACCACCTGGGCGATCTCGGCCCGGATCTGGCGCCGCAGCTCCCGTACGTCGTCGGGGTCGGCCACCTCGCCGGGAAGCTGAAGGGTCAGCCGTCCGGCGCCGAGCGGGAGGGAGCAGGCGACGTCGGGCTGCTCGTCCAGGCCGCAGGCGATCTCCAGCGAGCCGCCGCCGATGTCGAGGTTGAGCAGCCGCCCGGAGGACCAGCCGAACCAGCGTCGGACGGCGAGGAAGGTGAGCCGGGCCTCGTCCTGCCCGGAGAGCACCTGCAGCTCGATACCGGTCTCCTCGGCGACCCGGCGCAGCACGTCCTCACCGTTGGCGGCCTCCCGGACGGCGGAGGTGGCGAAGGGCAGCATGTCCACCACGCCCTTGTCCTCGGCCACCCTTATCGAGGAGGCGACCATGCCGACCAGCTTGTCCACCCCGGCCGTGGTGATCGCACCGTCCGCGTCGATCAGCTCGGCAAGCCGGAGCTCGGCCTTGTGCGAGTACGCGGGCAGCGGGGCAGCACCGGGGTGGGCGTCCACCACGAGGAAGTGGACGGTGTTGGAACCTACGTCGAGCACACCGAGTCGCATAACTCTCCACGCTACGCGATACCCGCCCTCGACCTGGAGTGTTGTGCCGAGCCGCCGCCCACACCGGGCAGATCGCCCGCAGCGTGCCCCGATCGCCGGCCGGACCTCCCCGCAGACCGACCCGCCACTCCTGCACACCTGTTGCCCACGGCCACCATCCGGAGGAACCTGGTTCCACATCACCCACCGGGAGTGGCATATGACGATCAGTCACCGCATCATCGGCACCGGCGAGCACAGGGTCATCGTGCTGCACGACTGGTTCGGCACCAGCGCGGGCTGGGGCCCGTTCCTGGACCATCTGGACGGCGAGGCGTTCAGCTACGCCTTCCTCGACTACCGGGGCTACGGCCGACGGGCCGATGTACCGGGCGACTTCACGCTTGCCGAGATCGCCGGGGACACCCTGGACCTGGCCGACCAACTGGGCTGGGAGAGCTTCTCGTTGGTGGGCCACTCGATGGGCGGCAAGGCGGTGCAGCGCATCCTGGTGGAGGCCCCTCACCGGGTGCGCAGACTGGTCGGCATCGCGCCCGTACCGGCGTCCGCCTACCCACTGGAGGGCGAGGCGTACGACCTCTTCCACGGTGCCGCCGACAACCCGGCCAACCGCCGGGCCATCCTCGACCTCGTCACCGGCCACCGGGCACCCGCCGCCTGGCTGGAGCGGATGACCGCCCAGTCCCTCGCCCTGTCCCACCGCGACGCCTTCGCCGCCTACCTGGACGACTGGACCACCCTCGACTTCGCCGCCAAGGTCACCGGAATCCGCCTCCCGGTCAAGGTCTACGTCGGCGAGCACGACCTCGCCCTCACCCCCGAGGTCATGCGCGCCACCTGGCTCACCCACTACCCGGAAGCGACCCTCGAAGTCCTCCCCAACTCGGGCCACTACCCGATGTACGAGATCCCCCTCGCCTTCGCCACCACCCTGGAGTCCTTCCTCCGCGAACCCTAGGGGCGCGGGAAAGCCGTCAGGGGCGCGGGGCTGCCCGTTGCCCCTGAGGTTTCCCCCGGGAGGGGGCTAGAGCATCCCGTGCCACAGCTGCTCGACCACCACGGCCCACCAGTTCTCCGGGTCGGAGAACGCCGTACGGTCCAACCCCGCCAGGCCCCACTGCAGTTCGGCCACCACCTGGCCCGCCGCGTACGGCGGGAGGTCCCGCAGGCGCGGCAGGCAGTCGGCGAGCAGGGCGAGGGAGCGGGTGAAGGCGGTGAGGTCGGCGTTGCAGTAGCGGGGGGCCGCGGTGTCGGGGTCGATCGCGCGGACGCGGCCCTGCGCGGCGTCCACGGTGACAAGCGCCCAGCCGTCGGTGCCGATGAGCAGCTGGCCGAGCAGGCTGCGGCGGTCCTGCCCGGTGGCCCGCTCCCCCCGGCCCAGGTCGGCCAGGTAGCCGGCGACCTCGGGCAGGACCGGCGCCGTCCTGCTGCCGTCCAGGACGCCGTCGGCGACCGGGTGGTACAGCGTGAAGAAGCCCTCCACCGCCGTGGGCAGGCCGATGTCGAGCAGCGGCCCGGCCACCGAATCGGGCAGATCCGCGGCGAGCACCTCGCCCGCCTCGAAGCGGTGCACCCCCTCGGGGCCGAACCGCTCCGCCAGCCGCGCGGCCAGCGCCTGCGCGGACTCCGGCAGCACGGGCGGCACCGCGTGCGGGAAGGGCATCCGGTTGGGCCTCGGCGCCGCGAGCCTGCCGTCCGGTCCGGTGGCGGGCAGGCGTGCGACCAGCTCCCGTACGGCTTCCGCCCGGTGGTCGAAGTGCGGCCCGTAGCGCAGTTCGTGGCTGAACCGCGTAGTCGGCAGCTGGGCCGCGAGCTCCTGTGCGACATACCCGCCGGGCAGCATGCCGAGGCTGAGGTCGGTGTGGACCGCCACCACGTCCTCGGCCCGTACGCCCTGCTGCTGGAGCTTGCTCCAGGCGCGCAGCGCGGGGTGCGCCCGGCCGGCGACAGAGTGCAGCACCAGGGTCTGCGACTCGCCGAACTCGTCGCGGTACGTCACCTCGGCCCGGGTGCCGGGACCGGTGACGGGCGGCAGGGACGGTTCGTGCAGCCCGGCTCCCAGCTTGTCGCGGTAGAGCCGGATCACCTCCGGCACCGGCACCGACGGCCAGACGCTCAACTCGCCGGTCCTGCGGTCCACTACCGCGCAGGCCGCGCCGATCTCCTCGGGTGCCCGGCGCGCACCGCTCAGCGGGTCCACCTGCACGGGCGCCGGCTCGGGCCAGAGCACCCAGCCCAGGTCGAACTCGTGGGAGCGGACCGGGCGGGCCGCCTCCTGCGGCAGATCGCCGTTGATCCAGCGGTGGGCGGCGTCGATCGCCTGGTCGCGGGTGGTCATCGGTGGGCGCTCCTCGCGCTGGTGCCTGCGGGGGCTCGGTGGATGTTCAGCCGGGAACGCGGCGGGGCGGGCTCCTCCGGCGCAGCGGGGGCCTCGACGACCTCCGCCTTGGGCTCTGCCACGGCGGGTTGGATGTCCGTCAGGTCGATCGGGCGGGAGTCGCCGTCCACCGCGATCGCCCACAGGCCGTGGTCCGCGCTGTAGAGCGGGGTGGCGCACTGGCGGCCGGTCTGGTGGTCGAGATAGCGGACCGAACCGGCGTGGGTGGCGGCGTTCCAGGTGTGCGAGCGGCCGAACTCGTCCATGGTGAGCAGCACCGCCTGCGCCCCGTGCCCGGCGTGCAGCAGCACCTCGGCAAGCCGGGCGTGCGCCTGCTCGCCGTCGCCCAGGTCACGGAACTGGGTGCCGAGTTCGCGTTCGGCGCGGTCCCGGCCGCCGCGCTCTCCGGACGGTCCGTCGGGCAGCCGGGGTGCACCGCAGGTGGGGTGCCCGGCGAAGGTGTCGAGGCCGGAGAGGGCGAGTTCGACACAGTTGTTGGCGCGGCCCTGCTCGCGGTAGCCGCCGCCGTTGAGCACCTCGGTCCAGGTCCCGGTGCGCGGGTCGGGGTGCGGGACGGCGAAGCCCTCGGAGGTTGCGGGCACCCGGAGTTCGGCCTCGGCCTGATGCGCCGGGTCCACCGGGCCAAGACCGCCGGGTACACCGTACGGACGGCTGTCCGCGATGGTGCGCTCCTGCGCCTGCTCGGCGGGCAGTGGGCCACCCGGACGGCGCGAGGCCCGTGCGAGCAGGTACGCGGCGCCGAGCTCACCGGCCGGAACCGCGGTCCAACCGGACGCCGCCTGGCCCTCGTTGAGCAGGGGAGCTTCGAGACGGCGGAAGTCGGCCCCCGATCCGGCATACATCCGCGAGGGTGCGGACGCACCGATGTTCGCGCCGGGCAACAGCGGCGTCGCGGCAGGTGTCCGGGGCACGGCGGCGCCCGAGCGGGCGTCCTGCGGCGGGATTCCCGTACCGACGATGCCGACCACGCCACCGGCCGGCTGGCCGGCCGCTCCGACGGAGCCCACGCCCACCGGACCGCCCACGGCGGAGGCACCCGGGACACCCGGCGCACCGGGAGCTCCCGAAGCGCCGGGAGCTCCGCCGACCGGACCCGGCGTGACCGGACCGCCGGCCGGACCCGGCGTGACCGGACCGCCCACAGGGCCCGGCGTCACCGGACTGCCGCCCGGACCGCCGACCGGACCGCCGACCGGACCGCCGACCGGCGCACTGCCGCCGACCGGCCCGTAACCGCCCGGAGTTCCCACCCCGACCGACCCGGACGACGGGTCGACCGAGTGCCAGCCGCCGCCTCCGCCACCGGAGGAGCCGCTCGGCCCCGAGGGCGCCTCACCGAGGCCGGAACCGGACCCGGAGCCATAGCCGGATCCGGAGCCGTAACCACCGGACGTCCCGTAGTCCGACCCGGTCGGCTGCGGCGCGACCACGACGGAGTCGGTCCGTACCGAGACCGGCCCGGTGCGCACCGAAGTCTGTTCCACCACAGGCGAGTTGCCGTAGTCGTAGTCGCTGCCCGTGTCCTCGTACCGGTACGGGTCCTGCCGGTGCCGGTATCCTCCGCCACCCGAGCCCGAGCCCGTGCCCGCACTCGAAGCGGAGGAGCCCGACGACCCCCCGTACGACGAGTCGTCACCGCTTTCGGAGCCGTAGCCGGAGCCGTAGCCGGCATCGACCGTGGCGCTCGCGCCAGGTGCCCCGGCCGCCGCCGATCGCAGCCCGACACCGGCCACCCCCGACGGCCCGTCCAGTGCCACCTCGGCATCGGTGTGCAGCCCGGCGGTCTGCACGCTGGTCTGCACACCGAGCGGTCCGCCCGCACGTACCACCGGCTGCCCGTCCGGGCCGAGGACCACCGGTCGGCCGTCCGCGCCGAGCACCGGCTTGCCGTCCCGGCCGAGGGCCACCGACATTCCGCTGGCCCCGAGTTCACCGTCGGCGGCGACCGTCACGGGGTTGCCCCGGGCGTCGGTGAGCGGCTTGCCGTCCACGCCGACCGCCAGGCCGACGACCGGCTGGCCGTCCGCGCCGAGTATGGCGACCTTGCCGTCCGCACCGACCAGGGGCTTGCCGTCGGGGCCCACCGGTACGGTGACGCCCTCGACACCGGCCACCAGCTTGCCGTTCTGGTCACGCAGCAGCGGGTTCCCGGAGCCGTCGGTGATCACCCTGCCGTTGTGGTCGACGGCCACGCTCAGGGCCCGGACGCCGCCGACTGCGGCAGCCCCGGCGCCCGCGCCACCCAGTGCCCCGGTCAGCTGCCCACCCGCACCGCTCTTCTCCTCCAGCACGGCCGAACGGCCGTTCGGACCATGCCCCTCCGCCCGTGCGATGCGCTCCAGGGCGACGACCGCGGGTTCCTTGAGGGCGGTCTCCAGGCCGTGCTTCATGGCGCGGCCGAGTTCCTCCAGCAGCTCGCCGACCTTGACCTTCGCGGCGGCGACCTCGACCAACTCGCCGACCTCGGCCACGGCGGTGTCGACCACCTTGGTGACCGCTCCGAGCGCGCCCCCGCCCTCGGACTCCTTCGCCTTGGCCTCGGCAGCCTGTGCGGCCTTCAGCTTCTCGGCGAGTTCGGTGAGCGCGGCGACGAGCGACGCCTTGCAGGTGTCGGTGGCCTCGGCGGCACTGTCGAACGCCTTCGCCACCAGCTCGGCGGCACTCTGCGCATCGTCCAGGTAACCCCGGCCGCCGCCCGCGAAGCCCTGCCAGTGCTCTGCGAAGGCGTCCACCGCGCGTCCGGTGTTCTCCCCCGTGACCCGCTGCGCGGACTCCCCGCCCCGGCGGCTGAGCCGCTCGGCCTCGGTGGCGAACTCCCGCCACAGCGCGCCGGCTCGACGCAACCCGTCCTCGTCGGCCTCGGGCCAGTGGTGGCCGACCTTGGCCAGGACCGGGGCCAGTTCCTCGGGCAACTTCCGGGACACGCGGTCCCTCCTTCGCCTGCTACGGATTGAACGCTGCTACGGATTGGCTGCTACGGATCGAAAACGCCGAGCGCCGTCCGCCCGTGCGGCGTACGGTCTCGCCTGCCACCGGCCCTTCGGCCGCAGGACGCGGCTCGGACCAGCGGTGCCCCGTCACGGGCTCAGACCACCAGCGGACCCGCTCCGGTTCCGCCACCGGGCGCCGTGCCACCCGCAGGCCCGCCCCGGTCCTGCCTGGCGAAGTCGGAGGTGACCTCCTCCTCCGTCCGGCTCGCCTGGTCGGCCATGGTGTGCAGACCGGTGCCGATCCCGCCGAGCCGGTCGGCCAGGCCGTTCAGCCCGGCCATCAGTTCGGGCTGCGCCTCACCGTACGCCTTGCCGAAACCGGAACCGGGATCGTCCTTGCCCCACGGCTCACCGAGCCCGGCCATGCCGTGCTCCAGCGCCAGCGCGGCCCGCGCGAAGTCGTTGGAGAGCTGCTCGAACTCCCGCCCCTCGCCGTGCACTTCCCACGGTTTGATCCGGAACTCGTCCGATCCGCCCGCTGCCATCCGCCGCTCCCCCGTCCTGCGCCGCGCCGCGACATCTGCCGAGCCGCCCTGTACGTGCCCAGCGGCGCCGCCATCCTAGGGCCCGTATCCGAACCCTCCGCAGCGCCTCTGGACGTTTCTCACCTCAACTTCACACCCGGCCGGAGGCCATACCCTTGCCAGGTGGCAGCAGAGACTCCCAAGAGCACCAAGAAGACCAAGAACCCCAAGAACGGCGACAAGGCCGGCAGCGGCAAGGCCAAGAGCGCCAAGGACACGACCGGCACCAGGACCGCGACCCCGGTCGATCTCCCGATGCCCACGGTCGGCGAGGTCTCGCTCGACTTCGCGCGCGCCTGGGTCGAGTTCGCCGACCCGGCCGACGACGAGCAGGTCTTCCGCTGCGACCTGACCTGGCTGACCTCCCGCTGGACCTGCATCTTCGGCAAGGGCTGCCAGGGCATCCGCGAGGGCCGGGGCGAGTCCGACGGCTGCTGCACGCTCGGCGCGCACTACTCGGACGAGGACGACGAGAAGCGGATCGCCGAGCACGCGGCCCGCCTGACCCCCGAGAACTGGCAGCTGTTCGAGCACGGCACCGACGCCAAGGGCCGGATCAGGCTCGACGGCGGCATCACCATGCTCGACGAGGACGGCGACCGCCAGACCCGCCGGGTGGACGGCGCCTGCATCTTCCTCAACCGCCCGGGCTTCTCCGGCGGCCACGGCTGCGCTCTGCACACCCTTGCCCTCCAGGAGGGCAAGGAACCGCTGGAGACCAAGCCGGACGTCTGCTGGCAGCTGCCGGTCCGCCGCACCTACGACTGGATCGACCGCCCGGACGACACCCGCTACCTCCAGGTCACCATCGGCGAGTACGACCGCCGCGGCTGGGGCCCGGGCGGCCACGACCTGCACTGGTGGTGCACCAGCAGCCCGGACGCCCACACCGGCCCCGACCCGGTGTACGTCAGCTACCGCCCCGAGCTCACCGAACTGATGGGCCCGGCCGGCTACGCAGTCCTCGCCGAACTCTGCGAGCAGCGCATCGCCACCAAGGGCCACAAGAAGTTCGCCCCCCACCCGGCGGACCCCGAAAGGTAACCAGGGGCAGACGGGCAACCACCAGGGGCGCGGGGCTCTGCGCAGTTCCCCTCGCCCCTGAAGGGTTCTGGCTACTTGTCGATGTCGCCGACGACGAAGAACATCGACCCCAGGATCGCCACCATGTCGGCCACCAGCGTGCCGGGCAGCAGCTCGGTGAGCGCCTGGATGTTGTTGTAGGACGCCGAGCGCAGCTTCAGGCGCCACGGTGTCTTCTCGCCGCGCGAGACCAGGTAGTACCCGTTGATCCCGAGCGGGTTCTCGGTCCACGCATAGGTGGTCCCCTCGGGCGCCTTGAGCACCTTCGGCAGTCGGAGGTTGACCGGCCCCGGTGCGAAGGTGGCGAGCCGGTCGAGGCAGGCGTCGGCGAGGTCCAGGGAGTTGGCGGTCTGCTCCAGCAGGCACTCGAAGCGCGCCAGGCAGTCCCCCTCCTCGCGGGTGACGACCGTCAGTACGTCCTGCAGTTCGGCGTACGCCAGGTACGGCTCGTCCCGGCGAAGGTCGAAGTCGACGCCGCTGGCCCGGGCGATCGGGCCGCTGACCCCGTACGCGTGGACATGCTCGCGCGAGAGCACGCCGACACCCGCCGTCCGGCCGCGGAAGATCTCGTTGCCGAGCACCAGGTCCTCGAAGACCGGCAGTTGCGAGCGGACGGTGGCAACGGCCGTGCGCACCCGGCCGAGCCATCCGGCGGGCAGGTCCTCCTTGAGGCCGCCGACCCGGTTGAACATGTAGTGCATACGCCCGCCGCTGGCCTCCTCCAACACGTGCTGGAGTTCCTCGCGGCCGTGGAAGGCGTGGAAGACCGGGGTGATCCCGCCGAGTTCCAGGGGGTACGAGCCCAGGAACATCAGGTGGTTGAGCACCCGGTTGAGCTCGGCGAGCATGGTGCGGATCCACACCGCACGCTCGGGCACCTCCATGCCGAGCATCCGCTCGACGGCAAGGACGACGCCCAGTTCGCTGGAGAAGGCGGAGAGCCAGTCGTGCCGGTTGGCCAGCATGATGATCTGCCGGTAGTCGCGGGCCTCGAAGAGCTTCTCCGCACCCCGGTGCATATAACCGATCACGGGCTCCGCGGCGACGATCCGCTCGCCGTCCAGCACCAGCTTCAGGCGCAGCACGCCGTGGGTGGACGGGTGCTGCGGGCCGATGTTGAGCACCATGTCGCTGGTGCCGAGCTCGCCCGTGAGCTGCTGCGCGCCTGCGCCGATGCCGACCGTGGTCTCCCTCATGGCACAGAGGCTACAGAGTCCGCCGGCCTGCCAGACCCGCCAGGCTGGGCGGTTCCGGCATCCGGACGGTCTGTACGAGCCAGCCGAAGCCGCCGAGCCCTGCCGGGTCGGTCAGTTCGGCGGCCTGCCCGGCACCGCTCAGTGCCCTCAGGTACTCGGCCGGGCTGTCGGACGCGAGGGCCAGCGGCGGGCGGGAGCCGCTGACGCCCAGGGCGCGCAGGGCTTCACGCTGGGTTGTCCACAGGCTGTGGAGAGCCGGTGCGGCCACCGCGTCCAGGGCCACATGCGCGGTGATGTCGCAGGAGCCGTCCGGTACCGGTCGCACCTCGCGGCCGTCCCGGAAGCCGGTCAGCGTACCGAACAGCGGCCGGCCGGCCAGCGCGTGCGCATAGTCCACCGCGACCGCGAGCCCCCGTTCAAGACCACCGACCACCGCCGCCCAGGCGTCGGCCCGGGGACCGCCCAGCTCGACCCGCTCTCCCGGTTCCTCGGCCGGCCACCAGCGGGCCGCCCACCGGGCGTCGGCCTCCTCCAGGACGGGGCCCAGCCGCTCCTCGCCGTCCGGGGCGACCTCGACGTAGCGCAGCACACCGTCCTCGTCCACCTCGGCAAGGTCCAGCGGCACGTTGTCCAGCCACTCGTTGGCGAACAGCAGGCCGCTGACGCCCTGGGGCATCCGGTCCGTCCACTCCACCGCCGCCGGCAGTCCGGCCGGGCGGTCGGCGATCTCCACCGCGTACGGGCGCAGTCGCGCCGACAGCGCGGGATCGGCCACCGCGAGCACCCCGGTGAGCAGTTCGCCCCGTCCCGCGCCGATGTCGACCAGGGCCAGCTCCGCCGGGCGGCCGAGGGCCTCGTCCACCTCAAGGAGCAGGCGGGCAACGGCCCCGGCGTACTCGGGCGATGCGTGCACGGAGGTTCTGAAATGCCCGGCCGGGCCCTCCGACCTGCGGTAGAAGCCGCCGTGCTCGCCGTACAGGGCCTGTTCCATGGCGGGCCGCCACCGCATCCAACTCACTCCGGGGACGTTACCGTCCGTCGGGGTCGTCTCCACCCTGCGGAGTAGGACGGGATCGCTCTCCCGGCGGACCTGAGCATGCAGAGCGACTGCCTAGGCTTGAAACGTGCATCGACTCAACGCCTGGCTCCGCCGACACCCGATGGTGGTGGACTCCGCCTGGGCGCTGCCGGTCTTCTTCTTCAGCCTGCTCGCCGCCGTCGAGCAGGAGCCGTCGCGCGCGCTCGCGGGCAGCGTGGTGATGGCCGTTCTGCTCCCCCTGCTGATGGTCTTCCGGCGGCGCTACCCGGACATCACCACCGTCGCCGCCGTCGCCCTGGGGCTGGTGCAGGTCGCACTGCAGATCCCACCGAACTTCTCCAGCCTGGCGTACCTGGTCTTCGCCTACACCGGCGCCGCCTTCGGCGCCAGCTGGACGTCCCGGCTGGCGCTGGCCGCCGGGGTCGCGGCCGGGCCGCTGACGGTCTGGCGGTTCCAGGACGGACCCAGTGAGAACTCCAAGTGGCTCCAGGTGGTCTTCCTCTCCACGCTGATGACCACCCCGTTCATCCTCTGCTGGGCCTGGGGCCGGCTGACCAGGGTCCGCCGCGCCTACCTGATCGAACTGGAGGACCGGGCGGCCCGGCTGGAACGCGAACGGGACGCCCAGTCGAAGGTCGCGGTCGCGGCCGAGCGCGCCAGGATCGCCCGTGAGCTGCACGACGTGGTCGCGCACAACGTCTCGGTGATGATCGTCCAGGCCGACGGCGCGGCCTACGTCCTGGACAACTCGCCCCAGCAGGCCAAGGAGGCGCTCGGCACGATCGCCAGCACCGGCCGGCAGGCGCTGGTCGAGATGCGGCGCCTGCTGGGCGTGCTGCGCACCGCCGACACGGCGGAGGAGTACGTGCCGCAGCCCGGCGTCGAGGAACTGCCCGAACTGCTGGACCAGGTCCGCGCGGCCGGTCTGCCGGTCGAGTACTCCACCACCGGCGAGCCCGCCGAGCTGCCGCGCGGCGTCGAGCTGACGGTCTACCGGATCGTCCAGGAGGCGCTCACCAACGTCCGCAAGCACGGCGGTCCCGACGCACGGGCCAGGGTCGCGGTGGACTTCCGCGACCGCGACCTGGAGGTCCTGATCGAGGACGACGGACGCGGCACCACCGCCGAGCAACTGGCCGCCGGTGGAAGCGACGGGCAGGGCCATGGTCTGATCGGCATGCGCGAGCGGATCGGCATGGTCAGCGGCAGCCTCGACATCGGCCCCCGGCCGGGCGGCGGCTTCCGGATCCGCGCGGTTCTCCCGCTCAAGCCGGCCAAGTAACCACACCGCAGCGACGACAGGAGAGACATGACCATCCGGGTAATGCTGGTGGACGACCAGGAGCTGCTCCGTACGGGCTTCCGGATGATCCTGCAGTCGCAGGGCGACATCGAGATCGCCGCCGAGGCGGGCGACGGCCAGCAGGCCCTGACCCTCCTGGAGACCACCGAGGTCGACGTGATCCTCATGGACGTCCGGATGCCCCGCCTGGACGGCGTCCAGGCCACCCGCCGGATCTGCCTCGCCGCCGACGGCAGCCCGCTGCCGGGTGCGCCGCACGTTCTCATCCTGACCACCTTCGACCTGGACGAGTACGCCTTCGCCGCGCTCAAGGCGGGGGCCAGCGGGTTCCTGCTCAAGGACGTGCCGCCGACCGAACTGGTCGCCGCGATCCGTGCGGTGCACGCCGGTGACGCGGTGGTCGCCCCGACCACCACCCGCCGCATGATCGACCGCTTCGCCGAGGTGCTCCCCACCCCGCATTCCACCCCCGGCGGCACCACCCTCGCCCCCCTCACCGACCGCGAGCGCGAGGTCTTCCTCCTCGTCGCCCAGGGCCTCTCCAACGGCGAGATCGCCACCAAGCTGACCCTCTCCGAGGCCACCGTGAAGACCCACGTCGGCCGCATCCTCGCCAAGCTCAACCTCCGCGACCGCGTCCAGGCCGTCGTCCTCGCCTACGAAGCCGGCCTCATCCGCGCCGGCGCCACCGACTGACCGTCCCAAGGAGCCAGGGGCGCAGTCCCAGGGGCGCGGCGGGTGATTCAGCCGACACCCGGGGGTCCGCCCGCACGGCCGTAGAATGGGGCGGTACGTCTGGTACCCGCAGAGGACTGGAACGGAAAGTTAGGACGAAGGCCGAGCCGTGAGCACGTCCGACCACGCAGATTTCGGTGTTCTGGCCGACCCGTTCGGCGATCCCTCCGACCCCGGGAACCGCCCTGCTCGCCTGGCCGTCGGGGTGGTCGGGACCGGACGGGTGGGGCCCGCGCTGGGGGCCGCGCTGCAGTTGGCGGGCCACCGTGTGGTGGCCGCGTCCGGGGTGTCGACGGCGTCCCTGCGGCGGGCCGAGGCGCTGCTGCCCGGCGTACGGCTGGTGAGCCCCCCTCAGGTACTGGCGGCCGCCGACCTCGTACTGCTCACCGTCCCGGACGACGTGCTGGCCGATCTGGTGGCCGGACTGGCCACGACCGGCGCGGTGCGCCCGGGGCAGATACTGGTGCACACCTCGGGCGCGCACGGTGTCGCGGTGCTCGAACCCGCGACCAGGGCCGGTGCACTGCCGCTGGCGCTGCATCCGGCGATGACTTTCACCGGCACTTCGGTGGACCTGGCCAGGCTGGCCGGCTGCCCGTTCGGGGTGACGGCGCCCGAGGAGCTGCGGCCGGTGGCCGAGGCTCTGGTGGTGGAGATGGGCGGCGAGCCGGAGTGGGTGCCGGAGGAGGTGCGCCCGCTTTACCACACGGCGCTGGCGCACGGTGCGAACCACCTGGTCACCCTGGTCGCCCAGGCTCTGGAACTGCTGCGTACGGCGGGTGTCGGCGAGCCGGGGCGCCTGCTCGGCCCACTGCTCGGCGCGGCCCTGGACAACAGCCTGCGCTCGGGCGACGCGGCCCTGACCGGCCCGGTCGCCCGTGGCGACGCCGGGACGGTGCGCCGCCACCTGGAGCAGCTGCGTACGGCGTCCCCGGACATCTCGGCGGCGTACCGCGCGATGGCCCGCGCCACCGCGCAGCGGGCGGTGGCCAACGGGACCCTCTCGGCCGAACCCGCGGCCGCGGTGCTGACGGTTCTCGACGAGGAGCAGCACCGGTGACCGTGCCTGGGCCGGGGATGCTTCCCACCCGGCTGCCGTGGCAGGCTCACGACGGACCAGCCCGGCCCGGTGCGCTACCGCACGGGACGGAGCGCAACAGAGCGGCAGCGCCTCGCGCGGCCGGATTCGAGCTTTCCCCAGTGTCCGAGCTGGGCGCAGCAGAGGAGTGAACGAATGGCGGGCAAGAACCAGCGCGGCAAGCAGCCGGCCAGGTCCGCGAAGGCACCCAAGATCCACCGGGCGGCGCTGACGCACACGGTGGCCGACTTCGAGGCCGCCTTCTGGCCGGACGAGCAGCCGGTGGACAACGCCGTGGTGATGACCATGGGCGCGCTGCACGAGGGCCACGCCGCGCTGATCCGCGCTGCCCGCAAGCAGGTCGGCCGGGACGGCCGGGTGGCGGTGACGGTGTTCGTGAACCCGCTGCAGTTCGGCGCCGGCGAGGACCTGGACCGCTACCCGCGCACGCTGGCCGAGGACGTCCGCCTCGCCGAGGAGAACGGCGCCGACGTGGTCTTCGCGCCGTCCACCGAGGAGGTCTACCCGAACGGCGAGCCGCAGGTGCGCCTGAGCGCGGGTCCGATGGGCGCGCGCTTCGAGGGTGCCACCCGCCCCGGCCACTTCGACGGTGTGCTGACCGTGGTGGCCAAGCTGCTGCACATCACCGACCCGGACTTCGCCTTCTTCGGCGAGAAGGACGCCCAGCAGCTGGCGATCGTCCAGCGGATGGTGGCCGACCTGGACTTCGACGTCGAGGTGGTCGGCGTCCCGACCCTGCGCGAGGAGGACGGCCTGGCGCTCTCCTCCCGCAACCGCTACCTCTCGGAGGCCGAGCGCACCCGGGCGCTTGCTCTCTCCCGGGCGCTGTTCGCGGGCCGCGACGTGGCCGCGAAGGGCCCGAAGGCGGTCCGCGAGGCCGCGGCCGCCGCACTGGACGGCGCCGACGGCGTCACCCTCGACTACCTCGCCCTGATCGACCCGGACGACTTCACCGAGGCCCCGGACGACTTCCAGGGCGAGGCGGTGCTGGCCGTCGCCGCGAAGGTGGGCTCGACCCGCCTGATCGACAACGTCCGCATCATCGTTCGATAGGCACAGACCGACAAGCCCGGACCCGTCCGGCAGCCACCGGTCCCGACCGGCACGGACAGCGATCCAGTGATCATCTTCTGATCACCGGCCGCTGTCCGGCCGGACGGCGGGACCGGCCATCCTTCCCGGCATGCACTCAACTCTGGAGGCGTGACCACATGCTGCGAACCATGCTCAAGTCGAAGATCCACCGCGCCACCGTCACCCAGGCCGACCTGCACTACGTCGGCTCGGTGACGGTGGACGAGGACCTGCTCGACGCCGCCGACCTGCTTCCCGGTGAACTGGTCCATATCGTCGACATCAACAACGGCGCCCGCCTGGAGACGTACACGATCGCGGGCCCGCGCGGCTCCGGCGTGATCGGCATCAACGGCGCCGCCGCCCGCCTGGTGCACCCGGGCGACCTGGTGATCCTGATCGCCTACGGGCAGATGGAGACCGCCGAGGCCAAGGCGTACCTGCCCAAGGTCGTCTTCGTGGACGGCGACAACAGGATCACCGGCTACGGGTCGGACGCCGCCGAGGCACCGGAGGGCTCCGGTCTGCTCCGGGGCGACCAGGCGTACGGTGATGCCGACCGCGCGGCCGAGGCCGCCGCCGCGCACTGAAGGAGCAACTGAACGCCATGTCCGTCTCTCATCGCCTGACCGCCCCCGCCCCCGGTTGGACCACGACCACCGACGTCGTCGTGGTCGGCTCCGGCGTGGCCGGTCTGACCGTCGCGCTCAACGCCCGTAAGGCCGGCCTGCGGGCCATGGTGGTCACCAAGGCGATGCTGGACGACGGCTCCACCCGCTGGGCCCAGGGCGGCATCGCCGCCGCCCTGGGCGAGGGCGACACCCCCGAGCAGCACCTGGACGACACCCTGGTGGCCGGCGCCGGCCTCTGCGACGCCGAGGCCGTGCGCACCCTGGTCACCGAGGGTCCCGACGCCGTCCGCCGACTGATCGCGGTCGGTGCCGAGTTCGACCTGGACGCCGACGGCGAGATCCTGCTGACCCGCGAGGGCGGCCACCACCGGCGCCGGATCGCCCACGCGGGCGGCGACGCCACCGGCGCGGAGATATCCCGCGCCCTGGTCACCGCCGTACGCAGCGACCCTGGTGTCGAGCTGATCGAGCACGCCCTGGTGCTGGACCTGCTCACCGACGCCGAGGGCCACGCGGCCGGGCTGACCCTGCACGTGATGGGCGAGGGCCAGCGGGACGGCGTCGGCGCGATCCGCGCCCGCGCCGTGGTGCTGGCCACCGGTGGCATGGGCCAGGTCTTCTCGGCCACCACCAACCCGGCGGTCTCCACCGGCGACGGCGTGGCGCTGGCGCTGCGCGCCGGGGCCGAGGTGACCGACCTGGAGTTCGTCCAGTTCCACCCGACCGTGCTCTGGCTCGGTCCGGAGGCCGAGGGCCAGCAGCCGCTGGTCTCCGAGGCCGTCCGCGGCGAGGGCGCGTACCTGGTGGACGCGGACGAGAACCGGTTCATGGTCGGGCAGCACGAGCTGGCCGAGCTGGCGCCGCGTGACATCGTCGCCAAGGCGATCACCCGGCAGATGCAGCTCAAGGGCACCGAACACATGTACCTGGACGGGCGGCACTTCGGCGCCGACATGTGGGCGACGCGTTTCCCGACCATCCTGGCGTCCTGCCGGTCGCACGGAATCGACCCGGTGACCGAGCTGATCCCGGTGGCCCCGGCCGCGCACTACGCCTCCGGCGGGGTCAGTACCGACCTGCGCGGCCGCACCACCGTGCCCGGCCTGTACGCCTGCGGCGAGGTCGCCTGCACCGGCGTGCACGGCGCCAACCGGCTGGCCTCCAACTCACTGCTGGAGGGTCTGGTCTTCGCCGAGCGGATCGCCGCCGACCTCGCCGAGCGGCACCGCTCGGGTGAACTGCCCGAGCGCTCGGTGGACGTGGCCGGGGCCCGGGCGGCCGTCGGCGTCCCGCTGCCCGCGCCCGAGTCCAGGGCCGAGATCCAGCGGCTGATGTCGCGCGGCGCGGGCGTGCTGCGCTCGGCCGAGAGCATGGCCGCCACGGCCGCCGGGCTCGCCGCCCTCGCCGAGCAGGCGCTGGCCCATGTGGCCGAGGAGAAGCCGGCCGACCCGCGCGTGGAGACCTGGGAGGCCGCCAACCTCCACCTGGTCGCCTCCGCGCTGGTGGCCGCCGCCGCCCGCCGTGAGGAGACCCGGGGCTGCCACTGGCGCGAGGACTTCCCCGACCGGGACGACACCCACTGGCACCGCCACCTGATCACCACCCTGGCCACCACCGGAACCCCGGTCACCGGATGACCCCCAGGGGCAAGGGTGGACCTTCAGGGGCGCGGGGCTCTGAAGGTCCACCCTTCCCCCTGAGAAACCGCGCCCCCGAAGCCCCCCCCCCCCCGCGTCCAAGATCCAAGGAGCAACTGATGACCCACTCCCACGAGGAACTCCCCCTGGCCGGCGGCTGCGGCGACGGCTGCGCCTGCGGTGACGGCGAGGCGTACGAGACCGGTCTCGACCCGGCGCTGGCCGAGTTGCTGGAGGCGGCCGGTCTGGACCCGATCGAGGTCGAGGACATCGCCACCCTGGCGCTGGCCGAGGACCTGGCGGGCGGCGAGGACGTCACCTCGGTCGCCACCGTCCCCGCGGACGCCGTCGCCACCGCCGACTTCACCGCCCGCCAGGCCGGTGTGGTGGCGGGCCTGCGGGTCGCCGAAGCCGTGGTCTCGCTGATCTGCGAGGAGGAGTTCGAGGTCGAGCGGCACGTCGAGGACGGCGCCGTGGTCGAGGCCGGCCAGGTGCTGCTCTCCGTCCGCAGCCGTACCCGCGACCTGCTGACAGCCGAGCGCAGCGCGCTCAACCTGCTCTGCCACCTCTCCGGCATCGCCACCGCCACCCGCCAGTGGGCGGACGCCCTGGCGGGCACCGGTGCGGTCGTCCGGGACACCCGCAAGACCACCCCGGGCCTGCGCGCGCTGGAGAAGTTCGCGGTCCGCTGCGGCGGCGGCGCCAACCACCGGATGGCGCTCTCGGACGCCGCGCTGGTGAAGGACAACCACGTGGTGGCCGCGGGCGGCGTGGCCGAGGCGTTCCGGGCGGTGCGCGCGGCGTACCCCGAGCTGGCGGTCGAGGTCGAGGTGGACACCCTGGACCAGATCCCGCCGGTGCTGGAGGCCGGGGCGGACCTGATCCTGCTGGACAACTTCACCGTCACCCAGCTGAAGGAGGCCGTCGCCCTGGTCGCCGGCCGTGCCAAGCTGGAGGCTTCCGGCGGCCTGACCCTGGCCACCGCCCGCGAGGTCGCCCAGACTGGTGTCGACTACCTCGCCGTCGGAGCCCTGACGCACTCCTCGCCGATCCTGGACATCGGCCTGGACCTCCGCGCCTAGGCCCGGCCCGGGCAGTCGGCAGGCACGCCCCTCCTCCCACAGAAAGCACCCCATGCTCCTCACCATCGACGTCGGCAACACCCAGACCACACTCGGCCTGTTCGACGGCGAGGAGATCGTCGAGCACTGGCGGATCTCCACCGATCCGCGCCGCACGGCGGACGAACTGGCGGTGCTGATGCACGGACTGATGGGGTCTCACCCGATCGTCGATGCCACCGACCGGGTCGAGGGCCTGGCGATCTGCTCCTCCGTACCCGCCGTGCTCCACGAGCTCCGCGAGGTGACGCGCCGTTACTACGGCGACGTCCCCGCGGTGATCGTGGAGCCGGGGGTCAAGACCGGGGTGCACGTCCTGATGGACAACCCCAAGGAGGTCGGCGCCGACCGGATCGTCAACGCACTGGCCGCCAACCACCTCTACGGGGGCCCGTGCATCGTGGTGGACTTCGGCACCGCCACCACCTTCGACGCGATCAACGAACGCGGCGACTACGTCGGCGGCGCGATCGCCCCCGGCATCGAGATCTCCGTCGAGGCCCTCGGCGTCCGCGGTGCCCAGCTGCGCAAGATCGAGCTGGCCCGCCCCCGTAACGTGATCGGCAAGAACACCGTTGAAGGGATGCAGTCCGGCATCCTGTACGGCTTCGCGGGCCAGGTCGAGGGCCTGGTCGAGCGGATGGCCAAGGAGCTCGCCAAGGACCCGGAGGACGTCCAGGTGATCGCCACCGGCGGCCTGGCACCACTGGTCCTCGGCGAGGCGAGCGCGATCGACGTGCACGAGCCCTGGCTCACCCTGATCGGCCTGCGCCTGGTCTTCGAGCGCAACAGGCCGAGCTGACGGCCCCGTTCCGGGCGCCGACCCCCGGCAGCTGACGCCAGGTCATACATCCCGCATCCGATCGGATCAACCCACCATCGGCCAATCGGGACAAACGCGGCGCAAATCGCCTGAATTCGGACGTATGCCACGTACTGTCAATCCATGCCTACGCCACACGGATCGCGCGGCGGCATGGCCTTCAGCGCCGATGAAGTCCGCGTGCTGCGCCGTGCCCTCGCCCAAGCCCTCCACCCGGCCCACTCTCCGCACCCCGCCCCGCTGGGCGAGTTGTGGGCCGAGGACGTCCAGGAGGCACTGCGCCTCGCCGAAGCAGTCGACGAAGCGGTACGGGAGGGCGGCAGGCTGCGCACCTTCCTGCTGGCCGACCTGGCCCGCTACCGGGCCGCTCTGCCCGGCAGCGCCTCCGGCTACCTGGAACGCCTGGAGGAGGCCGTCTCCGACGGCTATCTGCCGCTCCCCGAGGACCTGACCGCCCTCCGGTCGCTCTCCCGCCTGCCCTGCGGCAGCACCGAACGCTCCCGCCGTTCCCGCCTCTCCGGCCGCTGCCACGCGATCGCCGAGGCGGACGTCCGCGAGCGGCTCGCGCTCGGGTCCGGCCAGCGCCATCTCACCGCCGTGCCCAGCCCGGCCTCCGAGCCAATCCCCGCTGTGTCAGTGACCCCTATCCCAGTTGGAGGACGGATCCCGATGAGCAACGCCGCCGGCGCCCCCACCCCAGAGAAGCCCGCCGCCCCCCACCAGCCGCAGCAGCAGCCTCGACGGATGCCCACCCCCGCCGAGATCTTCGGCCGCCGCAACCGCCCGCAGCCCCAGCCCCAGCCGCAGCCCCCGCTCCCCACCGACGACGGTGAGGAGCTGGAACTCGCCACCGGCACCGGCTGATCCGCCCGGGGAGGCCGCCTGCGGCCTCCCCCACGCCGTTCTGACAAAAGTTCAGCAAAACCTCACGGCGATACGGGAGCCCCGCCCCGAACTGCCCGATTCGCGCTCGATCGACGCCGGTCCGCCCGGTGACAGAGTCCTCGACATCACTGCCACATCCCTGTGGTCAAAGGACTCATGTGAGATCCATACGTGTGCGCCGCGCGGCGGGCATCGGCGCGGCCGGCCTGGCGGCTCTGCTCTCGGCGGGCATGACGGCCGTCCCGGCCCAGGCGAGCGGTATGAAGCTCGCCCTGTTCGGGCTGATCGGCATGTCCCCGGCGGCCGGGGACATGCCCGTCGCAGAACACCCCGACACCCTGGCTACTCTGGTGGGGTGAGCGATCAGAGCACCGTCCCCGCGACCGACGACCTTCCTGAGCAGATGCGCGTCCGGCGCGAGAAGCTGGACCGGCTCCGGGCGGCCGGCATCGACCCGTACCCGGTCGGTTTCCCCCGTACCTCCACCATTGCCGACCTGCGCGCCAAGCACCCGGACCTGGAGCCGGACGTCGCGACCGGCGAGCGCGTGGGCATCACCGGCCGCGTCATCCTGGCCCGTACCGGCGGCAAGCTCTGCTTCGCCACCCTGCGCGACGGCTCCGGCGACCTCCAGGTGATGCTCTCCCTGGACAAGCTGGGCGAGGAGCGGCTGGCCGCCTGGAAGTCGGACATCGACCTGGGCGACCAAGTGGGTGTCGAGGGCGAGGTGATCACCTCCCGCCGCGGCGAGCTGTCCGTGATGGTGGACCGCTGGGAGCTCACCGCCAAGTGCCTGCGCCCGCTGCCGGACAAGCACAAGGGCCTGACCGACCCGGAGGCCCGGGTCCGCCAGCGGTACGTCGACCTGATCGTGAACCCCGAGGCGCGGGAGATCCTCCACCTGCGCAGCAAGGTGGTCCGCTCGATCCGCCGCACGTACGAGGAGCGCGGCTACATCGAGGTCGAGACCCCGATGCTCCAGCCCGTGCACGGCGGCGCCAACGCCCGCCCGTTCACCACCCACATCAACGCCTACGACATCGACCTCTTCCTGCGGATCGCCCCCGAGCTGTACCTCAAGCGGCTGGTGGTCGGCGGCGCGGAGAAGGTCTTCGAGATCAACCGCAACTTCCGCAACGAGGGCGCGGACTCGACCCACAACCCCGAGTTCACCTCGCTGGAGTCGTACGAGGCCTACGGCGACTACGACACCCAGGCCGAGCTGATCCGCGCGACCATCGTCAACGCCGCCCGGGACGCCCTCGGCTCCACCGTGGTCAAGGGCATCGGCCCGGACGGCCAGGAGCACGAGATCGACCTGGCCGAGCCGTGGGCCGAGGTCAGCGTCTACCCCGGCATCTCGGCCCACCTGGGCACCGAGGTCACCCCGGAGACCGGCGTCGAGGAGCTGCGCGCCCTCGCCGACGGCGCCGGTGTGCCGTGGGAGAAGGAGTGGGGCCACGGCCAGATCGTGCTGGAGATGGTCGAGCGCCTGCTCGAGCACAACGCGATCAAGCCGACCTTCATCAAGGACTACCCGACCGAGGTCTCCCCGCTGACCCGCCAGCACCGCTCGATCCCGGGCGTGGCGGAGAAGTGGGACCTGGTGATCTTCGGGACGGAGATCGGCACCGCCTACTCCGAGCTGATCGACCCGGTCGAGCAGCGCGCCCGCCTCACCGCCCAGTCGCTGCTGGCAGCCGGCGGTGACGTCGAGGCGATGCAGGTGGACGAGGACTTCCTGCGCGCCCTGGAGTACGCGATGCCGCCGACCGGCGGCCTGGGTCTGGGCGTCGACCGCCTGATCATGCTGCTCACCGGCAAGAACATCCGCGAGACCGTGCTCTTCCCGCTGGTCAAGCCGGAGGCGAAGGGCCCCAAGGCGGACAGCGAGTCCGACACCGAGTCCGAGACCGAGGAGTGATCTGATGGAGTACGTCAGCGCGATCGTGCCACCGCTGGTTATGGCGATCGGCTTCGGTTTCCTGGTGCGGGCCATCATCCGCAGCCAGGGCGGCGCCCAGAAGGGCAAGGAGGACGCCGCGGCCGAGGCGATGGCCGCCCGCACCGCCACGGCCGCAGCCGCCGAATAACAGAGCTCCAGCCGGCGCGCCGTCACCCCCATCGGGGTGGCGGCGCGCCGGTTTGCTTCTGAATCGCCAATTTTGTCCGAATCAGTTCCTATCCTGGCCGGACTATGGTGCGGCAACTCGGAGAACTTGAGAACGACATCATGACCAGGGTCTGGCAGTGGAACCGCCCGGTCACCGTTCGGGAGGTTCTGCAGGATCTGCAGTCGGAACGCGATATCGCGTACACCACTGTCATGACGGTGCTCGACAAGCTCTACAGAAAGGGCTGGCTGCGCCGGGACCAGGTGGGGCGGGCGTATAGATATGAACCCGTCTCCTCCCGCGAGGCATACACGGCGGCGCTGATGAACGATGCGTGGGCGACGAGCGACAATCCGGCAGCGGCACTGGTCCACTTCTTCGGACTGATGTCGCCGGAGCAACGCGAGGCACTGCGCGATGCGCTGCGCGTTGCCGCGCTGTTCCCGGATCCGGAACCGCCGGCCGATCCCCCCGCCGATACCCGGCCACAGTCCGATACGGGGGAGACCGCACAGCCGCCGACGCGATAACGTCCCGCCATGGAGGTCACCATCCGCCGGGCGCGGACCACTGACGTGCGGGCAGTACGACGGCTCATCGACGCCTACGCGCGAGACGGCATTCTGCTCGACAAGCCCACCGTGACGCTGTTCGAATCGGTGCAGGAGTTCTGGGTCGCCGAACGCGACGACAACGGCGTGGTGGTGGCCTGCGGCGCTCTGCATGTGATGTGGGAGGACCTGGCCGAAGTGCGCACCCTGGCCGTGGATCCGGCCTGCACGGGGCACGGTATCGGCCATGTGCTGCTGGAGAAGCTGTTGCAGACCGCGCGCTGGCTGGGCGTACGTCGGATTTTCTGCTTGACGTTCGAGGTGCCGTTCTTCGCGAAACACGGTTTCGTCGAGATCGGCGAGGTCTGTGAAACCGACGATGGTACGACAGATCCGGCGGCCATCGCTACGGATGTCTATGAGGAACTTCTGCGTTCGTACGACGAAGGTGTCGCGGAGTTCCTCGACCTGGAGCGGGTGAAGCCCAACACCCTGGGCAACTCACGCATGCTGCTGGACCTCTGAACGGTGCTTGTCCGCGACGAGGGCAGAGCACGTGGCGGGCAAGGGTTTGTGTTTTCCGGGAAAAGGCGGTTTCCTTTCCCATAGGCAATGGATCGTTTAGGCGGAAAGGGAAGCCCGTGGCACAGAGGGTGCAGGTCATTCTTGAAGACGATCTCGAAGGCGGTTCGGCGGACGAGACGGTGACGTTCGCTCTCGACGGCGTTGCCTACGAGATCGACCTGAAGAGCACCAACGCGGACAAGCTGCGCGGTCTGCTGGCTCCGTATGTCGAGAAGGGCCGCAAGCAGAGCGGCCGTCTGACCACCGCCCGTCGCGGTACCGGCCGCGGTGCGGGCCGCCCGGCGGCGACCGGCGCTCCGGACACCGCCAAGATCCGCGCGTGGGCCAAGGAGAACGGCTGGGAGGTCAACGACCGCGGCCGCGTCCCGAGCAACGTCCGTGAGGCGTACGAGGCGGCCAACGCCTCCTGACGGCAGGCGTCAGCGGGCAGGCGCCAGACCCATCAGGTCGCGGGCGCAGGCGTCCGCCAGGCAGTCGAGCAGTCGCAGCAGATCGGGCGAGCGCAGGTCCAGACCCGGGCCCGGCTCCCCGTGCCGCAGCCAGACGGCCTGCGGTGTGGCCAGTCGGCGAGCGGGGCGCGGGGACACGTCCCCCGCGCCCCGCGGCCGTGGCAGCCGACCACCGGCGCTCTCGGTGTTCTCCGTACTCACGGGGTTCCCGGGGCCGCGCCGCACCGTCGGCGCCGCCGTCCGCGCCGTGAGGGCCGAGTCCAACTCGGCGCCCCAACCGAGCCAGTGCAGCAGCTCGGGCACGGCCTCCGCCGCTCCGGGGGCGAGCAGGAAGGCGGCCAGCCGCCCACGGGCCACCACGGGCCCGGACGGCCTGTGCAGGCGGTCGAGTCGCCCCAGTGCGGCCAGGGCGACCGGCCGGCGGAGCTCGACCCGGTCCGAGCCCAGCAGTGCGGCCGCAGGATCGGCCGGCAGCCCGGGGCTTGCGACCGGCTCGGGGCCGGCGATCGGCGCGGTCCTGGTCGTGGACTTGGGCGGCGCGGCGGTCACGGGCTGTGCAACGCCAAAGGCGCAGGGCGGTAACGCGGTACCACCTGAACGGGCGCGGCTGATCCACCGTCACCTCGGTGGAATCCGGCAGGCGTCCGTCGGCAGACTTCTCGCGAGGCGAACACGGCTGACGCGGAAACTGCGCGAATCTCGCCGGAACACCGGGTATGAATGCAGATGGACGGGGCTCTCGGGCCCCGCCCTGCGATCCGCAAGCCGGTTGCTCCGCCCATGGCGGGCTCTGTTCGCCGATGGCGTAGCGGCAACCGGTGCATTGGGCCCACCTGAGGGAACACCGTCTCCCAGCATCAGGTTGGGAATGGTGTCGGCTGGTCGCGCAGCATGATTCCTCACGAGAGTGGGGTTGATCCGTGGGCCGCGCCGCTGAGCGGGACTAGCATGCGGAAGGACAGGGCGGGGACAGTCCCCGAACTGCCCGACCGCTCTGAGGAGCGATAAACGATGTTCGAGAGGTTCACCGACCGCGCGCGGCGGGTTGTCGTCCTGGCTCAGGAAGAAGCCCGGATGCTCAACCACAACTACATCGGCACCGAGCACATCCTCCTGGGCCTGATCCACGAGGGTGAGGGTGTCGCCGCTAAGGCCCTGGAGAGCCTCGGGATTTCGCTCGAGGCGGTCCGCCAGCAGGTCGAGGAGATCATCGGCCAGGGCCAGCAGGCCCCGTCCGGTCACATCCCCTTCACCCCCCGGGCCAAGAAGGTGCTGGAGCTGTCGCTCCGCGAGGCCCTTCAGCTCGGCCACAACTACATCGGCACCGAGCACATCCTGCTCGGCCTGATCCGCGAGGGCGAGGGCGTCGCCGCCCAGGTCCTGGTGAAGCTGGGCGCCGATCTCAACCGGGTGCGCCAGCAGGTCATCCAGCTGCTCTCCGGCTACCAGGGCGGCGGCAAGGAGTCGGCCACCGCCGGCGGGCCCGCCGAGGGCACCCCGTCGACCTCGCTGGTCCTGGACCAGTTCGGCCGCAACCTCACCCAGGCCGCCCGCGAGGCCAAGCTCGACCCGGTCATCGGGCGCGAGAAGGAGATCGAGCGGGTCATGCAGGTGCTGTCCCGCCGCACCAAGAACAACCCCGTGCTGATCGGTGAGCCCGGCGTCGGCAAGACCGCCGTGGTCGAGGGCCTGGCCCAGGCGATCGTCAAGGGCGAGGTCCCGGAGACGCTGAAGGACAAGCAGCTCTACACGCTGGACCTCGGCGCCCTGGTCGCGGGCTCCCGCTACCGCGGTGACTTCGAGGAGCGCCTGAAGAAGGTGCTCAAGGAGATCCGCACCCGCGGCGACATCATCCTGTTCATCGACGAGCTGCACACCCTGGTCGGCGCGGGCGCCGCCGAGGGTGCCATCGACGCAGCCAGCATCCTCAAGCCGATGCTGGCCCGTGGCGAGCTGCAGACCATCGGTGCCACCACGCTGGACGAGTACCGCAAGCACCTGGAGAAGGACGCCGCTCTTGAGCGCCGCTTCCAGCCGATCCAGGTCGCGGAGCCGTCGCTGCCGCACACCATCGAGATTCTCAAGGGCCTGCGCGACCGGTACGAGGCGCACCACCGCGTCTCCATCACCGACGCCGCCCTGGTCGCCGCCGCCACCCTGGCCGACCGGTACATCTCGGACCGCTTCCTGCCGGACAAGGCGATCGACCTGATCGACGAGGCCGGTTCCCGGATGCGCATCCGCCGGATGACCGCGCCGCCGGACCTGCGCGAGTTCGACGAGAAGATCGCCGAGGTCCGCCGCGAGAAGGAGAGCGCGATCGACGCGCAGGACTTCGAGAAGGCCGCCTCGCTGCGCGACGACGAGAAGCAGCTGCTGACCGCGAAGGGCAAGCGCGAGAAGGAGTGGAAGGCCGGCGACATGGACGTCGTCGCGGAGGTGGACGAGGAGCTCATCGCCGAGGTCCTGGCCACCGCCACCGGCATCCCGGTCTTCAAGCTGACGGAGGAGGAGTCCTCCCGCCTGCTGCGCATGGAGGACGAGCTGCACAAGCGCGTCATCGGCCAGGAGGACGCCATCAAGGCGCTCTCCCAGGCGATCCGCCGCACGCGTGCGGGCCTCAAGGACCCGAAGCGCCCGGGTGGTTCGTTCATCTTCGCCGGTCCGTCCGGTGTCGGTAAGACCGAGCTGTCCAAGACGCTGGCCGAGTTCCTGTTCGGCGACGAGGACGCGCTGATCGCCCTCGACATGTCGGAGTTCAGCGAGAAGCACACCGTCTCGCGGCTCTTCGGCTCGCCCCCCGGCTACGTCGGGTACGAGGAGGGTGGCCAGCTCACCGAGAAGGTGCGCCGCAAGCCGTTCTCCGTCGTGCTCTTCGACGAGGTGGAGAAGGCCCACCCGGACATCTTCAACTCGCTGCTGCAGATCCTGGAGGACGGTCGACTGACCGACTCCCAGGGCCGCGTGGTGGACTTCAAGAACACCGTCATCATCATGACGACCAACCTCGGCACCCGGGACATCTCCAAGGGCTTCAACCTGGGCTTCGCGGCCACGGGTGACACGGCCACCGGGTACGAGCGGATGAAGGCGAAGGTCAGCGAGGAGCTCAAGCAGCACTTCCGCCCCGAGTTCCTCAACCGTGTCGACGACATCGTGGTCTTCCACCAGCTGACCGAGGACGACATCATCCAGATCGTCGACCTCATGGTCGACAAGGTGGACGGCCGCCTCAAGGACCGCGACATGGGCCTGGAGCTCAGCGTCGAGGCCAAGAAGCTGCTGGCGAAGCGCGGTTACGACCCGATCCTGGGTGCCCGTCCGCTGCGTCGCACCATCCAGCGCGACATCGAGGACCACCTCTCGGAGAAGATCCTCTTCGGCGAGCTGCGGGCCGGCCACATCGTGGTCGTCGGTGTCGAGGGCGAGGGCAAGGAGGCCAAGTTCACCTTCCGGGGCGAGGAGAAGTCCCCGGTGGCGGACACCCCGGCGGCGGTCGCCTCGACCGGTCCCGACCTGACGAAGTAACAACAGCAGCACCAGGCAGCACCAAGGGCCGTGGCCCCCGACGAACAGTCGGGGGCCACGGCCCTGTCTGTTTAGGGTTTGTTGAATCAGTGTTGCCGAAGTGCGTCCCCCCGCTTTGCCCTTCCTGTGACAAAGCGCACGGCAATTCCCACCGTTCGGCGGGTTCCCAAGCTGGTTCGGGCACGATGGATGCCCTGTCCGCCCAACAGGCCACGGCATATGACCGGCAGTCAGGCGATCGGGAGCTGCGGAGGATAGCGCCGTGGCCATGTCATGGTCAAGGACTATCTTTATTACCCCATCCTTCGGTCAAATGTCCTCCACCTGTCTTTCATTGGTTCACCGGCAGGGCCAACCGCTGTGCCGGCATGGGGAGGACGTCACCACGTTGAAGATATCCAAGAGGGCTGCCGCGGCCGCCGCCGCCGTGGCGGTCACCGCCACGCTCGGCGCCGGGCTGCTGCCCGGATCGGCCTCGGCCGCTCCGGTCGCCATCACCCAGGATCCGGCCGACGCCGCACTGGCCCAGGCCGCCAAGGTCGACCACGACCTTCCCGGCCCGCTGACCCAGAAGGTCAAGGCCGAGCAGAAGGCCGCCACCGAGCAGCTCCTGGCGGGTACCGCCAAGATCGAGCAGCACGGCAGCAGCACCAGCATCAAGCTGGGCCGCGACAGGTACGTCGAGCTTGCGCGTCAGCGTACGGACAAGATCTTCACCATCCTGGTCGACTTCGGCGACCAGGTGGACAACACGACCAAGACGCCGGACGGCAAGGTCAAGTACGGCGGCACGCCGGGCCCGAAGCACAACGAGATCGCGGCGCCGGACAAGACCACCAACAACTCGACCGCCTGGCAGGCCGATTACAACCAGGCCCACTACCAGGACCTGTACTTCAGCAAGGACAAGCCCTCGCTGAAGACCTACTACGAGCGCCAGTCCTCCGGCCGGTACTCAGTGGACGGCCAGGTCTCCGACTGGGTGCGCGTGCCCTGGAACGAGGCCCGCTACGGTTCCGACTACTGCGGCCAGCACGTCTGCGACAACGCGCAGGACCTGATCCGCGACGCCGTCGACATCTGGTACAAGGACCAGAAGGCCAAGGGCCAGACGGACGCTCAGATCAAGTCCACGCTCGCCGAGTACGACAAGTGGGACCGCTACGGCTCGCACCACGACGGCAACTTCAACCAGCCCGACGGGTACATCGACCACTTCCAGATCGTGCACGCCGGTGAGGACGAGTCCGCCGGCGGTGGCAAGCAGGGCGCCGACGCACTCTGGGCCCACCGCAGCTACGTCTACGGCGACCAGAAGGGCCAGACCGGCCCCGCCGACAACAAGCTGGGCGGCGTCCAGGTCGGCGACACCGGTTTCTGGATCGGCGACTACACCATGCAGCCGGAGAACGGCGGCCTCGGTGTCTTCGCCCACGAGTACGGCCACGACCTCGGCCTGCCCGACCTCTACGACACCTCAGGATCGGGCAACGACAACTCGGTCGGCTTCTGGTCCCTGATGTCCTCCGGCTCCTGGCTCGGCACCGGCCGGAAGGAGATCGGCGACCGCCCGGGAGACCTGGACGTCTGGAGCAAGCTCCAGCTCGGCTGGCTCAAGTACGACAAGGCCAAGGCCGGTCAGGACTCCGTCCACCTGCTCGGCCCGGTGGAGTACAACACCGCCCGCCCGCAGGCCCTGGTCGTCAACCTCCCCGACAAGACCGTCACCACCGAGATCAACACCCCGTTCGAGGGCAAGAGCGAGTGGTGGAGCGGCAGCGCCGACAACCTCGACGTCGCCCTCACCCGCGACCTCGACCTGACCGGCAAGGCCAAGGCCGCCCTGACCGCCAAGGGCTGGTACGACCTGGAGCAGGGCTTCGACTTCGCCTACGCCGAGGTCTCCACCGACGGCGGCGCCAACTGGAAGGCCCTCGACGGCACCTTCAACGGCACCGCCATCCCGAAGAACAACGCCGGCAACGCCGGTCTGACCGGTAGCTCCGCCAACAAGTGGGGCGACCTGTCCTTCCCGCTGGACGCGTACGCCGGCAAGGCCGTCAAGGTCCGCTTCCACAACACCACCGACGGCGGCGTCCACCTCAAGGGCCTCGCCCTGGACAACATCGCCGTCACCGCCGACGGCAAGACCGTCTTCACCGACGGCGCCGAGAACGGCGACAACGGCTGGAAGGCCACCGGCTTCTCCCGGATCTCGGGCAAGTTCTCCAAGGACTACGCCCAGTACTACCTGGCCGAGAACCGCCAGTACGTCTCTTACGACTCCACCCTCAAGGTCGGCCCGTACAACTTCGGCTCCGCCGCCAAGCCCAACTGGGTCGAGCACTACGCCTACCAGAACGGCCTGCTGATCTGGCTCTGGGACACCTCCCAGTCCGACAACAACACCAGCGTTCACCCGGGTGCCGGTCTGATCCTCCCGATCGACTCCCACCCCACCCCGCTGAAGTGGTCCGACGGTTCCTACATGCGCCCGCGCATGCAGGGCTACGACTCCACCTTCGGCCTGGAGAACACCGACGGCCTCGCGCTCCACAAGGCCGACGTCGCCACCAACATCCCGTCCTCGAAGGGCGTTCGCACCTTCAACGACCACACCGGCAAGTACTGGGACCCGGCCACGCCGTACAGCAGCGTCCAGGTCCCCGACACCAGGACCAGCATCTCGGTCGTCTACCAGAGCCTCAACAAGCTGGAGACCGTGGTCGCCGTCCGCCCGGTCAAGTAACGGCCTGACGCGATGGACCCGGGGTGGCCCCCGGCGGAGCGAATCCGCCGGGGGCCACCCTCAGTTGATGGTCAGGGCGCCCGGCGGGAACAGCTCACGGCCGATCAGTTTCACATTCCGCCGCCAGAACGCGACCCGTACTCGCAGCCCGGGCCGCCCGCTGACCCCGCGCAGGTCCACCGCATCGGTCTTCACATCGAGGTGCAGGTCCAGCTCGTCCAGATCCGGGAAAGGCTCGACGACCTGGTCCAGCCGGTAGTCGTCGGGCACCTGAACGAGGCCGAGCGAGCGAACTCCGGGCACGGAGAACCCCTGTGGCGCCTGGGCCATCTCCGGTGCCGTCGTCCGCAGCCTGGAAAGCCTCGGCATTCCGGTGAGCATCTCCCACAACCGGGTCGGTGGCTCCCGGCCCGGAAAGTCGAAGAAACACAACGTCTCCAGCCCCAGCCCGTCGAGGGCGGAGAGATCCGTCAGATCCCGGCAGCTCTGCACGGTCAACTTCTTCAGTGCCGCCCACTCCCGCAGGAAGGCAAGCTCCGTCAGCCCCGGCAGGGACTGCAGATCGAGGCGTTCCACGCCGTCACCCGCCCGGCCGAACACCCTCTGGTCCACAGCCAAGGGCGGACACAGGACCACCGAGCGGGCTGAATCCTGTCGGGACAGCCAGTCGAGCTGTGCGGCGGATCGAATCACGAGGGGTACGACCGACAGGTCCAGCCGGCTCAGGACCGCGTTCACGAACTCCGTCACCTTGAAGCTGCTCCACTCGAGGGCGATTGCTTCGGCCAGTACCTCGTCCGCCCCGACAGCCATCTCCCCCAGCGCCCGCAGCGCGTGACTACCGCCGATCCGGCCGAGGATTCGCGGAATCGGGGCCGCCTGATGCTCCAGGCGCGGCGCTGCCTCAAGCAGCAGGTCCACCAGATCCTCACCGACGGCCGACCAGAGCGCTGCATCGGGCAGCAGACGCGGCGACGTCTTCAGGAGCGCTCGTAGTCTGGTCACCACGGTCGCCCGGACCTCGCCGTCCAGTTCCGGTGCATACGGCAGACAGGTGCCTGCCAGCAGGAAGATGTCCTCGTTCGCGTCGCGATCGCCTTCCATCAGCAGGCGCCGGAGCAGTTCGGACCGTTCGCGCAGGCCGCAGTGACCGACCGTCATGCGGATGACGTCGCCCCAGTGTTCCTCCGCGGCCATGACCGCGAGCAGGCCGAAATCGCTCTGCTCCCGGAACTCCATGGCGGCCAGATAGTCCTGGAAGGTGCGGTGGATGAACTGGAAGGTCTCGGTACTGGTCTCCGCCAACAGGCCGGTGCGGTTGAGCAGGTGGGTGTAGACCTGGTCGGCCGAGCCCTGGCGGGCGACGGCAGGCAGGCTGGGCAGGGCCTCGGTGATGCGGCTGACGGCCTGCTTCCGGCGGCCCTCGACCTGGTTGTTGCGAACGAGCCAGTGGGCGATCCGGCGGAGCAGGGCAAGCTGCTCCTGCTCGGAGAGGCTCAACTGCTCGGGCCCTCGCACTTGGCGTCCATCGTCCCGCTTGACCAGCATCATGGTCAGCGCGTCCCGGTAGATCTCCATCCGGTGAGTCGGCAGTGCGCCGTCGTTCTCCCGGTTGAGCGCACAGACCATGGCGCAGAGCAGCGGGCTGTCGGTGATCTGGGCCAGCTCGGCGGAGCGTTCCAGCGAACGCAGCAGGCTCGCCTCCAGCTCCGCCAGGTCCTGACGGTGACGGTCCGCTTCGGCTTCGGTACGGGCATCGCCGAGCAGTTCGCCGAGGACCGCACGGTGCCAGCGGGCGATGAAGCGGCGGCGGTCCGCTTCATCCATCGGGCAGAGCGACAGCTCCTCGAAGCCCAGGTGCTCCAGCCAGCCACGACTGACCGCCGAGGGGCGGACCGTGGCGAGTGTCCAGACCTTCGGATAGTGGTCGAGGAGCCGTTCGAGCCAGGACAGGGCCTCGTCGCGCTGGGCTTCCGGGACTTCGTCCAGGCCGTCCACCAGGAGCATGGCCCGGCCGCTGTGCAGCATCCGGTGCACCCAGTCCCTCGGCTGACGGCCGGCGCACATCCGGCCGTCCAGGGCCAGGAACTCCTCCGGCCTCGGGCTGAGGTTCTCCTTGAGGAAGAGCTTGCGCAGTTGGAGGACCAGCGGCACTCGCCCGTTGAGTTCGGCCAGTTCGGCATCGAACGTCCCGGCCATCGCCCGGGTGGCCAGCCACTGCACCAGTGTGGTCTTGCCGGAACCGGCCTGCCCTCGCAGGAGTATCCGCCGCTTGCCCTTGAGCAGCTGGGAGACCCGCTGCGGCACATGGTCGGCTCCGCGCCCGTCCCGGTCGTAGGAGCGGACGCCCGAGGTGGACGCCTGGAGGGTCAGGTAGCCGGCGTCGAGTTCCCAGCCCCGGCGGCCCTGGCCGTGGGCCTGGCTGAGGCCGAAGATGCGGATACGGCCGTAGTCGGCCCGGATCGACTCGGCGTACTGGGCCTCGAACTTGGCGTCGGCGATGTCTTGTTTGGTGACGCCTTCAAGGTGAGGGGTACGGCCGAGGTGGTCGGTGAGCAGGGAGAGCAGCCCGTCGGAGGCGAGCAGCTCGGAGGCCGGTAGAACATCCAGTTGGGAGCTCTGCCAGGACTCGGGTCTGCGGTCGCGGACGGCGATGCCCATCAGCCGGTCGAGGTAGAGGACACCGGCGCCGGAAAGGCCGACCCATGGGGAGTCGGCATCCCTCAGTGCTGCCGGTGGCGCCTGGTTGAGGACGAAGGCGTGGCCGCCGCCGATCAGGCTGCTGCCGGGTGTGAGGGTGCCCAGGACCTGGGTGCTGTCCAGGTGACCGAGCGCGTCCCGTTCGGCGGCGGGGAAGCCGATCACGTGGCAGCCGAGGACGGGCGCGGTGCCCTCGGTCCGCCCCCACCGCACCGGTTCGATCTCGCCGGGTACGAGCTCGCGTTCGGCGAACAGCAGCGCCACGTCGAGCGTGGCGTCCCGCCACAGTACCGAGCAGTCCGACCAACCCGTACCGCCCGGCACGGCCGCTTCCGCCGGACGGGAACCCAGCAGATGCGCCGCGGTCAGGACCATCCGGGGAGCGAGCAGGTACCCGCTCCCCTGTGAGGCCGCCCGAACGGCGACGGCACGTACGGCCACTAGAAGCCGCCCCGGCTGCCGAGGTCGGGGTTGCCGACCTCGACGCTGCTGCCGGTGCGGGTGTCCTTCGGGGTCAGAGAGACCGTGATCTTGTGGCTGCGCTGGTGGGAGATGCCTGCCTCGGTGTCGGCGGAGAGGACCCAGGCCTTGATACCGCCCTTGCCTCTGGCCTCGCGCTTCAGCTCGACGTTGAAGTCCAGTTGGACCGTCCCGACTTCGAACTGGATCTCCTGCCCTGCGCCCCTGGCGGCCGCGTCGAGGAGTTGCTGCCGTACCGCCTCGATGGCGTCGGCCAGTTCGATCCGCGCTTCCATCTGCTGCCCCTGTCTCCCTTGTAGTGCACTGGAGTTGAGGCTAGAGGAGGGCGAGGAACGCCGCCATGGCCTCCGTGATCTCCTTGGCCGTCCAGTCCAGGGCCTCGGCGGCGACGGTGACCTCGATCATCGAGTGTCCGGCGAGGCCGGGCAGGCCGGGTTCGCTCCAGCCCCAGAAGAGGGCGAGGCCCTCTTCCTCGGCGAGGCGCAGGCCGGCCTCGTCCAGGTCCTTCGCGGGGTGCGGGAGCCAGAGTTGGAACTGGTGGGTGTGCGGGGGCTCCGGGAAGACCCGGGCGCCGGGGACTTCGGCGAGGGCGGCGGCGACGGTTCTGGCGTGCGCCACGTATGCGTCCAGGCGCGGGAGTTCACTGCCCAGTCCGGCAAGGGCGGCCAGCGCGGCGGGCCACTGCTGGAAGAGCTGGCCGCCGTACCGGTGGCGCCAGGAGCGGGCCTCGCGGACGAAGTCCTCGGGTCCCGCGAGGGCGGCACCGCTGATGCCGCCGAGGGTCTTGTAGAAGGAGACGTACACCGAGTCGGCCAGGTCGGCGATCTGGGGCAGGGTGCGGCCCAGGTGCGAGGTGGACTCCCAGAGCCGGGCGCCGTCGAGGTGGACGGCCGCGCCTCGTTCCCTGGCGGCGGCGGTGAGCGAGACCAGCTCGGGCCAGGTCGGCAGCAGGAATCCGACGTCGCGGAGCGGGAGTTCGACCATCAGGGTGCCGAAGTTCTCACCCAGGTCGAGGAGTTCGGTGGCGGTGGGGAGTCTGGGGCCGGTGGTCGGCCAGACGGCGTCCAGGCCGCTCAGCCGGGCGTACGCTCTGCGCTCGTGCACCTCGGTGTGGGCCAGCGGGTGCATCGCCACGGTGTGGTTGCCGCTGCGTTCGGCCCAGATCCGCAGGGCGACCTGCTGGGCCATGGTGCCGGTCGGGAAGAAGAGCGCGTCGGGCTTGCCGAGCAGGTCGGCGACCCGGCCTTCGAGCGTTCGAACAAGCCCGTCGCCGTAGAAGTCGGGGCTCTGGTCGAGGTCGTACACCGCAGCGCCGTCGGTGGACGGCTCGTGCAGTGCGGACAGTGCGGTCAGCCGCTCGCGGATGCTCTGCGGACGTACGCCCGAGAGCAGCCGCTCGCTGCGGCGGAACGCGGCGAACCGGCGCTCGCGCGGGCCGCCGGTGGACGCGGTGTCAGGTTCGTAACCCATCCGCTGATAATCCCCGATCCGGCCCCGGCGCAACATGCCCCGGACACCGACGGTTGCAGGTGATGTGCCCAGGGGCGGGCCGGACAGGGGCGCGGGGCTCACCCTCGGTACGTCAGCGCGGCGGATACAGCGAGTACGCGGGGAAGTTGCCGTACAGCTTCTCGTCCGCGCCCTCGGGGCCGTAGGTGACGGCCCTGACCAGGAGGTCGCCGCCGACGAAGGCGCCTTTCCAGGACGCGCCGAGACCGCCGAAGACCTCCTCGCGGTCGCCCCGGCTGCGCGGCCTGTTGATGCCGATCTTGAAGGCGTGCAGGTCGGGGGCGATCCGGTCGGCGAAGGCGAGGTCGTCGGTGGCGAGCGAGGCGACCAGCGAGCCGTTGCCCGCGTTCATCGCGGCGAGCAGCTCGGCCTCGGTGTCCACCAGGACGATGGAGTCCAGCGGGCCGAAGGGCTCGGAGTGGTGCAGGGCCCAGTTGGCGGGCGGGTCGAGGACGGCGGCGGGCGCGAGATAGGCGTCGAGGGACTGACCGGCCAGGAAGTGGCCGTCGGCGAGGCTCCCCCGGTGCAGCGGGACGGCCCGTCCTGCCACGGCGGCGTCGAACCCGGCGCGGAGCTCGGCGGCCTTGGCCGCGTGGATGACCGGCCCGAAGTCGAGGTCCGGCAGCGGGTCCTCGGGGGCGGCGACGGCCAGGGGATGGCCGAACCGCAGACTGCCCAGGACACCGAGGTAGGTCTCCAGGAAGGCCGGGAAGAGCGTGCGCTGGACGACATAGCGGGGGTAGGCGGTACAGCGCTGCTTGGCGTACTCGAAGCCCTTGCGCAGGTGGGCGGCGAGGGTCGGCCAGTCGGTGAAGTCCCAGATGCCCCAGGCGTTGAGGCCCTCCTGCTCCAGGAAGTGCCGGCGGCCGAGGTCGGCGAGGGCGGTCGCGGCCTTGCGGCCGTTGGCCCGGCCGCCGACGAAGGCGAGTGCGCCGAGGCCCTCGGCCCGGATCAGCGCGTCGGCGATCCGGCCGCCCATGCCGGAGAGCAGGGTGACGGGCAGCCCGGCGCGGTGCATCACGGCGTGGGCGAGGGTGAGGCAGTGGAAACCGCCCTGCGAAGGGGTCTTGGCGACCACCGCGTTTCCGGCCAGCAGCTGCACCAGTTCGGCGTGCACCTGGACGCTCATCGGGTAGTTCCAGCTGGCGATGTTGGAGACCGGCCCCGGCAGGGGCCCGCGTTGGACACCACCGGGGCCGTCCAGCTGGCGCTCGATGTTGTCGAGGTACCAGCGGACGCCGTCCAGCGCCCGGTCCGCGTCGGCGCAGGCGAGCCGCCAGGGCTTGCCGATCTCCCAGACCAGCAGCAGGGCGAGCAGGTCGCGCTGCTCGGCGAGGCCGTCCACCGCCGCGGCGACCCGGGCCTTGCGCTCGTCCAGGGGGACCCTTCCCCAGGCCGTGTGCTGCTCGATGGCGAAGGCGACGGCCCGCTGTGCCTCCTCGATGCCGACCCGGGGCGGCCCGGCGATCCGGGTTCCGTCCACGGGTGTGGTGTGTTCGCCGGGGGTGCCGACGGCTCGCCATTCGCCGCGGACCAGGTTGAGCAGCCGGTCGGGGGCGAAGGCTTCGGGCGCGGTCCGTACGCAGCGGGCGTACGTCTCGTCCCAGGATGTGCCGGGCTTGAGCTGCGGTGCCGTCATGGGGAGGTCCTCCGGTCGGGGAAGGGGTGCTCGAACAGGACGGGTGCTGCCGTGGTACGGCCAGCGTGGCACGAGGGGGCCGAGGGGGAACAGCAGGCGGGTCGGTACCGGGTCGGTGGAACTGTGTCGCGGTTCACGCTTCCGGGCCCGAAAAGCCGGGCAGCCGACCACCGTTCGGACACCTCGGGTGGCGATTGTCACAGCCCGCAATCCCGGTACGAGGCCCGGTAGTAGCCGGGCACTGCCCTCCTGGGCCATGAAACGGCCCGGCCGTCCGGGACTTCGGTCCCACCCGCGAGCCAGCCGAGTCCCGCGGAGCGGATGATCCAATCGAAAGATCATCGAGCGGAGCGTCCGGAGATCGCCGGGCGTGGGGACTACATGCCGTAGTAGGTCGTGGGTTTTGGGTCTCCCGCCGTGGCGGCTTAGATCTGTCTGTCCCCAGCCCGACGAGCCTCAGCGGCCCCGTTGCGGGCTGCTCCCGTCCCTGAGGTGCTGCACCCGATGCCTTCCCGCCATACCGTCCGCCGCAGGCTTGCCGAAGCGATCAGCGCCGGAAGCGCCACCACGGCGATCGGCACCCGCAGGCTCGCCGACGCGATCAGTGCCGGAAGTGCCACCGCCGAGGCCGGCGCCCGCAGGCTCTCCCGTGCGGTCGACGCCCGCACGCCCGACCGCCTCCGCCCGGCCGTCCGGTGGGTGCAGGAACGCCGGGCGGTGGCGGCCTGGAGCGGCGCCACCGCGGTGGCCTTCGGCGCCCTGCTGCTGCCCGGCAGCGCCGCGGCGCTGACCGTGCACCCCACCACCCCCGGCAGCTCGGCCTTCACCGCACCCGCTGTGCCGTTCCACCAGCCCGCGCTGGTGCAGGTGTCCAAGCCCTCCTCGTACGAGCTGCCGCGTTCGGTCGACGTCCACGAGGCCGTCACGGTGGCGGCCAACCTGGCACCGAGCACCGCCGGGGCCCCCGAACCCGCCGCCGGACCCGCCGCCGAAACGGCCGCTCCCGCACCGGCCCCCGCGTCCGCACCTGCCTGGTCCGCCCCGGCCCCGGGCGCGTCGATCAGCAACCCGTTCGGCAAGCTCAACCGGTCGTACGCCGCCGGCTACCACACCGGTGTGGACTTCGCGGTGTCTCCCGGTACGCCGCTGCTCGCGGTCGGCCGGGCCACCGTGGTCTCGGCCGCCTGGGACGGCGCATACGGCAAGGAGGTCGTGCTGCGGCTGGCGGACGGCCACTTCGCCCAGTACGCGCACATGTCCTCGCTGGAGGTGAACGCCGGACAGGCGGTGTCGGCGGGTCAGGAGATCGGCCGCTCCGGCACCACCGGGAACTCCACCGGGCCGCACCTGCACTTCGAGATCCGCAGCGCCAACCGGTACGCGGCGGTCGTGGACCCGATCGCCTACCTCTCGGCGCACGGGGTCAGCGACTTCTGAGCCCGTTCCTCGCACGGCGCCCCCTCCGCTTCTCCCGGCGGAGGGGGCGCAGTGTTTCTCGCGGTGTTTCTCGCGGCGTTTCTCGCGGTGCTTCTCGCGGCGGAGGGGGCGGTGCGTCAGACGTCCGAGGGCTCGATCCTGGCGGCGATCTCCAGTGCGACCGTCAGGGCGGCCTTCATCGCCTCCTCCACCGTCGAGACCTTGGGCTCGCTGCCTTCGAACCCGCCGGCGACGGACTCCTTGACCAGGAAGAAGGCGGAGTTGATCGAGAACAGCGCCATGGTGGCCCGGAGCCGGTCCGGGAAGGTAGCGTCGGGTCCCTGGACCAGGCGGATCATCGCCAGCATCCGGTCCTTGAACTCCAGCCCGGCCTTCGAGTCGCGCAGAGCGGGCTGGTTCTCGTGGAAGAAGCGCAGCAGGGGTGCCCGCGAGGCCATCCCGGCCGCGAATCGACGGACCAGTTCGTCCCGCAGTTCCGGTGACCACTCCCGCTCCTGGCCCCAGACGATCACCTCGTCGATCGGCGCGGCCATGCTCTCGACGATGCCGTGGACGATGTCGTCCTTGGTCTTGAAGTGGTAGTAGAGGGCGGCCTTGGTGACCCCGAGCCGGTCGGCGATCTCGCGGAGCGAGGTCTTCTCGTACCCCTGTTCCGAGAAGAGCTCCAGCGCCACGTCGAGGATCCGCGCCCGGGTGTCGGTGCGGGGGCTCTGCGTCGTACTCATGCCGTACTGGCCTGCCTTGTGACTGCGGTGGTGGGGCGGTCGCACGCCGGTTGCGGCGTACCCCTCGGGCTGCATTCTCCCTGCCCAGGGGCGGTCCGCCGAAACTGGCTTGACGCCCGGCTAGTACACAACCTACCGTGCCAGCTGACGATTCACTAGCCGGTCGTCAAGTAAGTGGATCGGAAACCCCGCCACCACGGGGCCCCGGGCCCGACGGCCGGCGCCGCGCTTCTGGGAGACGCACCATGTCACAACAGCAGGTCGAGGCTTCGGCGGACCGACCACCGACCGCCGAGGGGGCGACCGAGCCCGCGCCGAGGTCACACCGCGAGATTCGCCTGGTGATGATCGGCCTGGCGGTCGCGATGCTGCTGGCGATGCTCGACAACCTGATCGTCGGCACCGCGATGCCGACGATCGTCGGCGATCTGGGCGGCGCCGAGCACCTGTCCTGGGTGGTCACCTCGTACACCCTGGCCACCGCCGCCTCCACCCCGATCTGGGGCAAGCTCGGCGACCTCTACGGCCGCAAGGGCACCTTCCTCACCTCGATCGTGATCTTCCTGCTGGGCTCGGCGCTCTCCGGCCTCTCGCAGAGCATGACCCAGCTGATCGCGTTCCGCGCCGTCCAGGGCCTGGGCGCCGGCGGTCTGATGGTCGGCGTGATGTCGATCATGGGCGCGCTGGTCCCGCCGCGCGACCGCGGCAAGTACCAGGGCATGTTCGCCGCCGTGATGGCCCTCGCCACCATCGGCGGTCCGCTGGTCGGCGGCTTCATCACCGACCACCTGAACTGGCACTGGACCTTCTACATCAACCTGCCGCTCGGCCTGGTCGCGCTCGCGTTCATCGTGGTCACCCTGAAGCTGCCCAAGGTCCGCTCCAACGCCAAGATCGACTACGTCGGCGCGATCCTGCTCACCGCCGGCATCACCTCGCTGGTCCTGATCACAACCTGGGGCGGCCAGCAGTACGCCTGGGGCTCGAAGCAGATCCTCGGCCTGGCCGCGCTCGCCGTCGCCTCGCTGATCGCCTTCTGCTACGTCGAGCAGCGGGTCGACGAGCCGATGCTCCCGCTCGGCCTGTTCCGCAACCGCAACTTCGCCATGGTCTCGCTGATCGGCTTCATCGTCGGTTTCGCGATGTTCGGCGCCGTCACCTTCCTGCCGCTCTACCAGCAGACCGTGCAGGGCGCCTCGGCGACCAACTCCGGCCTGCTGCTGATGCCGATGATGTTCGGCATGCTGGTGGTCTCGCTGGTGGTCGGCCAGGTCGTCACCAAGACCGGCAAGTACCGGATCTTCCCGATCATCGGCACCGTCGTGATGGGTGGCGGCTCGCTGCTGCTCTCCACCCTCTCCACCGACACCAGCCGGTTCACCTCCTCCTGCTACATGGTGGTGCTCGGCGCCGGCATGGGCTTCCTGATGCAGATCACCATGCTGGTCGCCCAGAACAGCGTGGAGCTCAAGGACATGGGCGTGGCCAGCTCCACCGCCACCCTGTTCCGGACCATCGGCGGCTCCTTCGGTGTCGCCCTGTTCGGCGCCCTCTTCAACAACCGGGTCACCGCGACCATGAAGGAGCGCCTGCCGAACCAGCCCGCCGGGGCCAAGGGCGGCGGCATGAGCCAGACCAGCCCGGAGGCCCTGCGCGCGCTCCCGGCCCCCGTCCAGGACGCGTACCACCACGCCGTCTCCAACGGCATCCACACCGTCTTCCTTTGGGGCGCCGTGGTCAGCGTCGTCGCCGTCGCGGCCTCGCTCTTCCTGCGCGAGGTCCCGCTGCGGGGCGCCGGCAAACCGTCGCCCGAGCAGTCCATGGAGGCCGCGGCGGTCTGACCGACCGCACTGGGCACCCGATCAGCCAGGCAGCGCCTCAGGTGGTACCTCGCTGATCGGGCGCCCAAAGTGCTAAAGAGCGCCCGGTCGTTCGCGCAGTTCACCGCGCCCCTCTTGCGCTCCTCGCGTGCGAAAGCGCTACTGCGGGAGGCGGTACACGCCGGGGGCGACCGGCTCGACCAGGCCGTCCGCGACCAGGCCGTCCAGCGCCCGCGCCCGCTGCACGGCCTCGGGCCAGACCGCGTCCAGCCGCGCCTGCGGCACCTCGCCGTGCGCCTCCCGCAGAACGGCCAGCAGCTTGCCCCGCACCTGCCGGTCCGTGCCCTCGTACGACTGGCCGCGCCGCGCCGGGCCCTCGTACGGCGGCCGGCCCGCACGCTGCCAGGCGCAGTGGCGCAGCAGCGGACACGCCTCGCACTCGGGGCTGCGGGCGGTACAGACCAGTGCGCCGAGCTCCATCACGCCGACCGCCCAGGTGGCGGCGGTCTCGGCGGTGGCGGGCAGGTACTCGGTCGCGGTACGGCGCTCGGCGGCGGTGGTCGCCTGGGCGGGGTACTCGACGCCCGTCACGGCGCGGGCGAAGACCCGGCGGACGTTGGTGTCCAGCACCACGTGCCGCTGCCGGAAGGCGAAGGAGGCGACGGCGGCGGCCGTGTACTCGCCGACCCCGGGCAGCGCCAGCAGCGCCGCATGGTCGTCGGGCACCCGGCCGCCGTGCTGCTCGGTGATCGCGACGGCGGCGGCGTGCAGCCGCAGCGCCCGGCGCGGGTAGCCGAGGCGGCCCCACATCCGGACGGCCTCGCCGGGGGCGTCGGTGGCCAGGTCAGCCGGGGTGGGCCAGCGTTCCAGCCAGACGGCGTAGGCGGGGAGGACCCGCTTGACCGGCGTCTGCTGGAGCATGAACTCGCTCACCATGACCGCCCACGGCGAGGCGTCCGGTGTCCGCCAGGGGAGATCGCGGGCGTTGGCCTCGTACCAGTCGAGCACGGTCGAGTGGAGCAGCGGGGCGGGGGTGGAGGTGATGGCAGCCATGACCCTTCGATCCTCCCACGGCCTCGGCCCCGCCGGGTCCGTCTCCCGGCAAGGAGATCACCGGCGGTCCGGCCTTCCCCGATCCGCTCCAGGCTCTGCTTCCGACTCCACGGGCCTCCGCAGGGAACCGTGAAGAAACGGCACACCTTGATCGCCGACGAACGAAACGCATCCCGCCTGCGTCCCTCGTCCGGGGGAAATGACGGATCATGTGAATGAAGCGACGCAGGGGCAGTGTTGATGCATCAACGGGTGCTTGCAGTCTCGTAGAGTTTGCGCGTGCCCTCTCTGCGTCAACCCGTAGGACCGCTGCCGGCGTCGATCTACTGGCGGCGGCGCATTGTCGTGTTCGCCGTCCTCCTCGCCGTGACTGCGCTGGTCGTCTGGCTGGCGGCCGGTCAGGGTGGCGGGGACAAGAGCGCGGACAGGACCGCGCAACCGGCCCCGGCCCAGTCGATCACACCCGGCGCGACCCCGACCGGCCCCGCGATCACCAGCCGCCCCGGCGGTACGGGCGGCGCAGGCGACACGGCCGGTACCGGTGGCGTCTCCGGCGGAGGCGGCGGTGACGTCAGCCTGAGCGGCGGTACGGGCGGCGGCAGCGCCCCGTCCGGCTCCCCGGCCGGCGGCACGGCGGGGACCTCCGGGGGCTCCGGCGGCACCGGTGGCGGGCCCACGCCTCCCATGGTGAACACCGCCGAGGTGATGACCCTCCCGGTCTGCACCGCCTCCCAGGTCACCCTGGAGCTGGCCGGCACCCAGAACTCGTACGAGAGCAAGGACAAGCCTCGTCTCGCGCTGACCGTACGCAACACCTCAGGGGCCAACTGCCGGGTGGACCTTGGCCGCACGGCCTCCGCGATCGTGGTGACCTCGGCCGCCAACGAGCGGATCTGGTCCTCCGCCGACTGCCCGACGGACAAGCAGAGCACCTGGGTGCAGATCGCGGCGGGCACCGGCCTGACCGAGACCTTCACCTGGGACCGCAGCCGCAGCAAGCCGCAGTGCGCCTCCCCGGACGGCTCGACCGCCCAGCCGGGCAACTACCTGGTGCAGGCCACCCTGACCGGACCGTCCGGCGGACCGGTCTCCGCCCGCACCTCGATCCGCCTGGAGGGCTGAGCCTCCGCCGGCCCGGCATCGTGAACGCCGACGGCCGCCTGCCGCGCGAAATGTCGTGCGGCAGACGGCCGTTGAGGTTCACCATGCCGGGCCGGACACACGAAACCCGCCACCGGCGGCGCAATCCCGCCCAGCAGGCCCGACGGGGCGTCAGCCCTCAGACGTAGCGCTCCAGGATGGACGATTCTGCGAGCCGCGACAGCCCCTCGCGCACCGAGCGGGCCCGCGTCTCACCGACGCCTTCGACGGTCTGAAGGTCGTCGATACTGGCGGCGAGCAGCTTCTGCAGCCCGCCGAAGTGCTCGACCAGCCGCTCGATCACGGTGTTGGGCAGGCGCGGGACCTTGGCCAGCAGTCGGTAACCGCGGGGCGAGACCGCCGAGTCCAGCGACTCGGGCGAGCCGGAGTAGCCCAGCGCCTTGGCGACGGTCTGGAGGTCGAGCAGCTCGGCGTGGGTGAGCGCCTCCAGATCGGCCAGCACCTCGGGGACGGTACGGCCCTTCTTGGCGGCCCGCTCGGGGAAGTAGTCGCGGGCGACCAGCTCGCGCTCCGGCTCCACGCCCGCGATCAGCTCGTCCAGCTGGAGCGAGAGCAGTCGGCCGTCGGTACCGAGCTCCAGGACGTACCCGGCGATCTCGGCGGCGATCAGCCGGACCATCTCCAGGCGCTGGACCACGGCGGCGACGTCCCGGACGGTGACCAGGTCCTCGATCTCCAGCGCGGAGAGGGTGCCGGCGACCTCGTCCAGGCGGAGCTTGTAGCGCTCCAGCGTGGCCAGCGCCTGGTTTGCGCGGGAGAGCACGGTGGTGGAGTCCTCCAGCACCCGGCGGGTGCCGTTGACGTACATCGCGATCAGGCGCATCGAGTGCGAGACGGCGACCACGGGGAAGCCGGTCTGACGGTTGACCCGCTCGGCCGTGCGGTGGCGGGTGCCCGTCTCGTCGGTGGGGATGTCCGAGTCGGGCATCAGGTGCACACCGGCTCGGACGATCTTGGTGATGTCCTTGTCCAGCACCACCGCGCCGTCCAGCTTGCACAGCTCACGCAGTCTGGTCGCGGAGAACTCGACGTCGAGGACGAAGCCGCCGGTACAGAGCGATTCGACGGTCCGGTCGAAGCCCAGCACCACCAGGCCGCCGGTGTTGGCCCGCAGGACTCGCTCCAGGCCGTCGCGCAGCGGGGTACCCGGTGCGATGGCTAGAAGGGAAGCCCGCAGCAGGGCCTCTTCGCGGGGGGACTTGTCCGCCCGGTCGCTGGCTGCCACGTGACTTCCTCCGGTCGCCCCGGACCGTGTGGCGTGGCGCCCGACGGTCTGTCGCTGCTCATTTATTGCACTTCGTGCCAATTGGACAGGGCAAAGTCTAACTGTGCACGGCAATATCGGAGCCGGGGTCAGACCAGTTCGTCCGAGTCCACCGGCTCCCAGCCTGCCATCAACTCGTCCGGGTAGGCCGCGACGGCGGGCGCCGTGGCCGAACGCGCAGCCGAACGCCCTTGGCCGGCAGTGCCGTTGCCGCCCGGGGGCGCCACACCGTGGCCTGCGTCCGCCTTCGGCCGGGCGGCCCGGCGGCGCCCTGGAATGGCCCGCAGCGCCTCACCGATGTCGGCGACCTCCACCACCTTCATGCCGGGCGGCACCTTGCCCGGGTCCGGCGGGACCAGCGCGTGGGTGAAGCCCAGCCGGTGCGCCTCGGCGAGCCGCCGCTGCACGCCCGTCACCCGGCGGACCTCACCGGCCAGACCGACCTCGCCGATCGCCACCAGGTTGCTCGGCAGCGGCGTGTCGGAGGAGGAGCTGGCCACGGCGAGCGCGATGGCCAGGTCGGCGGAGGGCTCGGTGAGCTTCACGCCGCCGACCGTCGCGGTGTAGATGTCCTGCTTGCCGAGCTTGACGCCGCCGTGCCGCTCGACCACCGCCAGGATCATGGCGATCCGGGGCGACTCCAGACCCGAGGTCGTCCGGCGCGGCGAGGGGATCTGCGAATCCACCATCAGCGCCTGCACCTCGGCGACCAGCGGACGGCGCCCCTCCAGAGTGACCGTCAGACAGGTTCCGGGGACCGGCTTGTCACGGCGCGTCAGAAAGAGGCCGGACGGATCGACCAGCCCCTCGATGCCCTCGTCGTGCAGCTCGAAGCAGCCGACCTCGTCGGTGGCGCCGTAGCGGTTCTTGACTCCCCGGATGATGCGCAGCCGGGCGTGCCTGTCCCCCTCGAAGCTCAGCACCACGTCGACCAGGTGCTCCAGCAGGCGGGGGCCGGCGATCTGGCCGTCCTTGGTGACATGGCCGACCAGCAGGGTGGCCATCCCCCGCTCCTTGGAGGCGCGGATCAGCGAGCCCGCCACCTCACGGACCTGCGCCGGGCCGCCGGGCGCGCCGTCCAGCTCGGCGGAGGCGATCGTCTGCACCGAGTCCAGGATCAGCAGCCCCGGATTGACGGCCTCGATATGGCCGAGGACCGCGCCCAGATCGGACTCGGCGGCGAGGTAGAGGTGGTCGGAGAGCGCGTTGATCCGGTCGGCACGCAGCCTGACCTGCCCGGCCGACTCCTCACCGGTGACATAGAGCGTGCGGTGCTGCGCGCTCGCCGCCTTGGCCGCGACGTCGAGCAGCAGGGTGGACTTGCCGACACCGGGCTCGCCCGCGAGCAGCACCACCGCGCCGGGGACGATCCCGCCGCCGAGCACCCGGTCCAGCTCGGGCACCCCGGTGGTGCGGGCGGTGGCGACCTGGCCGTCCACCTGGCCGATCGGCTTGGCGGGCGCGCTGACCGGGCCTGCGGCTGTCATCCGGATCGGCACCGCGCCGTACTCCTCGACGGTGCCCCAGGCGTTGCACTCGGGGCACCGGCCGACCCACTTGGGCAGCTGGTTGCCGCACTCGGTGCAGCGGTACGCCGGGCGCGGCTTGGCGGTGGTCTTGGTGCGGGCAGCCATGGCGCCAACCGTAGCCGGTGGGTACGACAGGGCGGGACAGCCGCCGGAGACCGCCTGGACCGCCCGGATCGTCTTCCCGCCGTCCGAAGCCGTGGTCACCCTGGAGGGCAGCCCCCGGCAGCGTGGGGGCTCACCGAGTCCCTCGCCCACCCCGAGCAGCACCCCGACCACCGCCCCGACCGCCACTCCACCGACCGCAACCCCGGCCCCGACCGCGGCCCCGACCGGCTCGGGGCCCGCCCCCGCCCACTAGGCCCGCACCCCGGGACCGTGCAGGGCCGTCCCCGCGCAACGGCACACCTGTCAGGCCGTCAGCCCGGAGATCGCGTCACCGACGTACTTCGCCCCCAGGACGACCAGCAGCACCGTCAGGATCGCCGAGTTGTGGGTGGACATCCACGCCTTCCACTCGCCGAGGAGCTTCATCGACCGCTCGCCGCCCAGCAGCCGGACGGCGAGCGGCAGCAGCGCACACAGCGACCCCACCAGCACCATCAGCGCCACGGCGACGGCCTTGCCGCCCGCGCCGCCGCCACTGGTGGCGATCGAGACCGCGCCGCCGATCGCCAGCACCAGGTTCTTCGGGTTGGCACCGACCAGGACGGCCGCCAGGCCCGCCGACCGTCCCGGGGTGAAGCGGTCGATCGCCCGCATCCATCCGGGCGGGCTGTGCACATGGCCCTCGCGCGGACGATTCCGCCACTGCCTGGCGCCGAGGACCAGCAGGAGCACGCCTACCGCCAGCCTGACCCACCAGGACCAGGCCGGTCCCGGCCCTCCCGTGTCCAGCCCCGAGTCCGCCGGCACGACCGCCGTGACCACCGCCGTGACCACCGCCGTGACCACCGCCGTGACCACCGCCGCCAGCGTCGCCGCCCAGCCGAGCGTGAAGGCGGTGCCGTTGACGCGGCCGCGCGGCGTGGCCAGCATCATGATCACCGCGACCAGCGACACCGGGCTGATCGCGATACCGACCGCCGGGGCCAGCATCTGTCCGATCGCCTCACCCATCGCCCAGTCTCCTTCGCGGGCAGTCTCCTCCGCGGGGCACGAACCCGCACGCCCGGGCCTGGACCCTCCGGCAGTCGGGGCCTCGGGTCAGCGCGGTTCGATCGGGGGCAGCCGGTACGAGCCGTCCAGTACGGCGGCCCTGGGCTGGTACATCCGCAGGATCGGCCGGAACTCGCCCGCCGGGGTGGGCAGCCAGTTCGCCACCTCGGCCGGGTTGTCGGGGCGTCGGTGCTGGAGGACGAGGGTGAGCGAACCGTCCTCCCCGTACGACAACCCCTGGGTCCGGTCGCCGATCGAGTAGCGGCCGATCGGGTTCTCCACCAGGCGGTAGTCGGGGACGTCGTAGACGGTGATCGACCAGAAGGCGTCGACCGGCGGCAGGTGGTCGAGGCGCAGGGTGTACGAGCGGGCGCCGGTGAGCGGCTTGCCCTCGGCATCGTCGTAGGTGATGGCGTAGGCCGCCTCGTACGCGTGGTTGCCCCAGAGGCCGATGCGGGCGGCGGCCGCGCGGGTCAGGTAGGCCGCCCGGCGGTCGGCGGTCCGCCAGTCGCGGGAGGCCACGGTCCCCGGGCCGAAGTAGTCGAGGTTGTAGTCGAAGAGGTGGAGGTTGGCGCTCCACTCTCCGGCGGGGTGGTCCTCGGTCGGTCTGGTCGCGGCCTCGACCCGCTCCCGGCCGGCCTCCAGGCCCTTGGCCAGTGCCGTCGCCCACTCCGGCGCGGGGGCGAGATACGGGGAGGTCCCGGCGTCCAGCAGACCGAGCGGGGCGAAGCGCTGCTGGTAGGCCACGTCGGCCTCGGCGGGCGGGAAGGCGGCCATCCACACCCGTAGTTGTTCGAGGAAGCGCAGGTCCTCGCGGACGTCCGGGTCGGGCTCGGGCAGCGAGGCGTACACCCCACCGGCTTCCAGTGGCGTGAGGGTGAGCTGCCGCTGGAGGTCGAGCACCCGGGGCAGGTCCGACGGTCCGTCGCAGGCGTGGCGGCCGACGATGGTCGCCACGGTGGTCGGCGAGACGATCACCTGGACGTCCTCGGAGGGTGTGCCGTGCCAGTGCGGCGGGGTGATCAGCCAGGTCTGTGCAGCGGTGCCGGTGGAACGGCGGCCGAGGTAGGCGAAGTTGTTGGTCCAGGCGTCCACGAACTGGAGGACGTAGTAGTCACCCCTGCTGTCGGGGACGTGCAGCAGGACTGGGCCGCCGGAGAGGTCGAGCTGGGCGATGGAGTAGAGCGTGTCGTTGTTGACCGAGGCGAACTCGGTGCGGGCGGTGGCCAGTTCCCGTGCGTGGGCGAAGCGGTTGAAGGGCGTGGCAGGCAGGCCACTGCCCAGGCCGCGCCTCACGAAGGCATCGACCCTGGTGAGGTCGCGGACCATCGGGCTGCCGTAGACGTAGGCATCGGCCGCCAACGCCTCCAGGGTGGCATCGGACATGCGAGACTCCTCCCAGTAACAAATCTGACATGGCGTCACCTGCCGTACGCGGTCAGCCGTGCATGCCGAGCTGCGGGCACTGCCAGCGGCCGTCGAGCACCTGCGGCTCCGGGCCGTACACCCGGATCACGGCGGCGAACGGGCCGTCGGGGGCGGGCAGCCAGTTCGCCGCCTCGGCCGGGTCGGCGGGGCGTTCGCGCCGGATGTGCAGGGTGAGACCGCCGTCCGCGTCGTGCACCAGGCCGGGGGTGCGGTCGCCGATCGAGTAGCGTCCGAGGGGGTTGGCCGCCAACTGGCGCTCGGGCAGCCCATACACGGCGACGGACCAGAAGAACCTGGCCGGTGGCAGGTGCCCGGCCGGGAAGTGGACGGTGTAGTCGTGCTCGGCGGCATCAGGCGGGCGGTTGCCCTGCTCGTCGCAGTGAAGGCCGGTGGACCAGGCCTCCTCGCCGGGCAGCCCGTACGGCCTCTTCCGGGCACCCACCGCGCGGGCCAGGTAGTCGCTGCCGATCTGGGCACGAGTGCCGAACCAGCCGACCGATTCGGGCTCGGCAGCCTCGGCCGCCAGCCGGGCCCGGCCGTCCGCGATGCCCTGCTGCATCGCCTCACGGATGTCCAGCGCCAGTACGGCCGGTTCGAAGTCCCCTGATCCGATGCCCAGTTCGGCCAGACGACTGCGCAGGTTCGCTTCGGCGGGCAGCACCGGGAAGAACCCGAGCAGGAAGTCCAGGAAGACGAAGAACTCCAGCGTCTCCAGCACTTCCTCCCGCCAGACCGGCCAGAGCGGCTCGGGCGCGGCGGGCGGCGGCGGGGTTCCGAGGTGGATGCTGAGCGGCTTGAGGACGTACTGCGACTGGATCCGGCGCAGCGCGGGTACGTCCTGCGGTCCCGCGAGGTGCGTCCGCCCGACGATGCCGACCAGTTCGGTGCCGGCGCGCAGCACGCCGTCGAAGCCCTGACGGCCGTCACCGACGAAGTGCGGGCCCGCGATCAGGTAGCGGCCCGCCGCCTGGCCGGTGGTGCGGGAGCCGATGAAGCCGACGTAGGAGGTGTCCAGGTCGTGCACCGGAAGGACGTGGTAGCGGTCCATCGCCGGGACCTCGATCACCCACGGCTCCGCTCGCAGGTCCAACCAGGCCCAGGAGTACGGGGTGTCGGCGTCGGGTGCCGCGAGGTTGGCATCCGACGGGCTCAAGGGGTCCGAGCAGTGGCGGAAGACGCCGAAGCCGCCGACGAAGCGCGGATCCGCGTCGTCGATGGCCTGCGGGTACATGGTCCGGTAGTTCTCCAGCAGGGCGTAGCCCCAGATCCACGCCTCGGCGGCGGTCTCCCTGATCGTCGCCGGGTCGACGAGCGCCGGGTTGCCCATGCTGCTGCACTCCCCACTGCCTGGTCACACCTACGGCCGGTCAGCTGACCGGCCGGTGAGCCATTCGGACATTACAGTACAAAGGGGACGCTAGGGGCGGTGCCCAGCCATGGCACGCCGGAGGCGCGGCCGGACGCTCCGGGAGCAGCCGCCGAGCGCTTCACCGGGACGCCTCGCCGCACCTCGCCGGAACGACACGCCGCAGTCCGCCAGGAGTGAACGGGATCCGCTGGTGGTGAACGGCCGTATTCAGAAAGGCTCCTGGGGGATCAGGCTGAGCACCATGAATATCCTCGTACTCGGCGGCTCGTCCTTCCTCGGACGGGCCTGTGTCTGGGAAGCGCTCCACCGCGGCCACCGGGTCACCACCTTCAACCGAGGTGTGTCCGGCCCCGACCAGCCCGGCGTCGAGGCCGTCCGGGGCGACCGGAACTCCGCCGCCGACCTGGAGCGGCTGATCGACGGCCGGCTATGGGACGCGGTGGTGGACACCTCCGGCCAGCAGCCCGCCGCCGTTGCCCTCTCCGCCCGCCTGCTGCGGCCGCACACCGACCACTACAGCTTCGTCTCGTCCATCCACGCCTTCTCCGACTGGCCCGCCCTGCCGGTGAGCGAGGGCTCCCCCACCCACCCCTGCCCGGCCGACACCCCGCCCGACCAGCCGCCCGCGAACGAGCTCAAGGCCGGGTGCGAACGCGCACTGCTGGAACACTTCGGCGCCGAGCGGTCAGTGATCCTCAACTGCGGCCTGCTGATCGGCCCGTACGAGAACATCGGCCGCCAGCCCTGGTGGCTGGAGCGGATCGCACAGGGCGGCCAGGTGATCGCCCCCGGCGACCCGGGCCGCGCCATGCAGCTGATCGACGCCCGCGACTTCGCGGCCTTCGGTCTTGACCTGGTGGAACGCGGCGCCACCGGCCGGTACGTGACCACGGCGCCGGCCGGCTCGACCACCATGGGCGAGTGGCTGGCCGCGTGCGTGGAGGCCACGGGATCGGCGGCCGAGCTGGTCTGGGTCGATGAGGAGCAGCTGCTCGCAGCCGAGGTCCAGCCCTGGACCGAACTGCCGCTCTGGTCCCCCGACAAGCCCGAGTGGCAGGCCATCTGGCTCGCCGACACCACCCGTGCCCAGGCCGCCGGGCTGACCTGCCGCCCGGTCGCCGAGTCCGTCCGGGACACCTGGGCCTGGATCCAGGAGCGCGGCCCCCGGGAGAAGCCCTACGCCCAGGGGAGCGTCCCGCTCGGGATCGAGCCGGAGAAGGAGCGCAAGCTGCTGGACCGGGCAGCGGGCTGACCGCCGCCGACCGGAACGCCGCTGCCGAGGCCGGACTTCGACCGTCCGTCCCCGCCGGCGGCGGTCAGCAGGACCGGCCCTACCGCGGCGGGGGCAGACGCTGCAGGAAGACGTCGAAAGCGGTCGGCTTGACGGCGGCCACCCCCGCGAACGGGAAGTCCATCTCCCTGATGACGATCAGCGAGATCACCACCAGTCCGGCGAGTGCCACCACCATCAGGCCGTGCGAGAAGGTGTTGGAGAGCCCGAAGAGGAAGGTGAAGCCGACCGTCAGCACACCGCCGATGATCAGCGCCGCCCAGAGCAGCGGCGGCACGTCCTCGTCCACCTGGCTCAGCCGGGCGCGGCGCTCGGAGGCGAGGCTCTCCAGGTGGCTGACCGCGTGGTCGTAGAGCACCCGCTGCTGGTCGTTGCCGACCGGAATCGAGAAGACGTCGCCGCGCATCTGGTAGACGAGGTCGGTCGCGGCCGCGCTGCTCTGGTGATGGGCCATCCGCGGCCACTCCTCGTCCTTGACCAGTTCGGCGTAGTCGAGGGTGCGCTTCTCCAGCTGCGGGCCGAGCGGGGCGGGCAGCTGCCGGGAGATCCAGTAGACCCCGGCCAGCGAGTCGGCCTCCTTGAAGGTCGTCTTGCGGGCCGAGTCGTTGTTCTCCCAGACCGCGATCACCACAAAGGCCAGCAGCACGGCGTAGAGCACGCCGACGGCAGCGAAGATGAAACCCGCGACGTCGTTGTGGACCTCACGTACCGGGTGCGGGATGCAGCGCTGCACCACGTACAGCGTTGCCGCGACGACCAACAGGACTCCGACCAGGATTCCGATGTCCAGCAGACTCATGCGCTGTGCTTCCTTGCAGATGTGCGGACTTGCAGGCGGGTACGGCTCTCCAGGTGGTACGGACTTTCGGGCGGTACGGACTTCCGGGCGAGCGGCGGGCAGGCGGGCGGGCAGCCCTCAGTGGTTGCGGCGGGTGACCAGCTCGGCCAGGGCCAGCAGGTCGTCGGCGGCTGTCGGGTCGGGCACGGCAGCGGAGAGGTGGCCGATCGCGGCGGCCATCCGCTCGCAGGACGCGGTCTGCGCCCAGGCCCTCCCGCCGGAGCCGTCCACGGCGGCCGCGGCTGCCAGCAACTCCTCGGCGGTCATCGGGCGTTCGAGCGCATAGAGCCCGGCGAGCACGACCGCCTCCTTGGTGTCGGAGCCCAGGGCGTAGACCACCGGCAGCGACTTCTTACGGGCGGCCAGGTCCGCGCCGACGGGCTTGCCGGTGACTGCGGGGTCGCCCCAGATGCCGATCAGGTCGTCGATCAGCTGGAAGGCCAGGCCGATCTCCCGGCCGAAGGCGTCCATCGCCTGCGCCGCACTCTCGTCCGCCCCCGCGTAGAGCGCACCGATCGCGCAGGCACAGCCGATCAGGGCACCGGTCTTGGCCTCCGCCATCTCCAGGCACTCGGCCGGCGAGACGTCGTTGCGCTGCTCGAAGGCACAGTCGCTCTGCTGACCGGCGCAGAGCTCGACGACGCAGTCGGCGAGCCGCCGGACGGCCCCCGGGGCGGCGGGGTGGCCGTCCTCGGCAAGGGTGCGCAGGGCGAGCGAGTGCATCGCGTCACCGGCGAGGATGGCCTCGGTGGCGCCGAACACCTTCCAGGCGGTGAGTCGGTGCCGACGCGTCTCGTCCCGGTCGATGACATCGTCGTGCAGCAGGGTGAAGTTGTGCACCAGTTCGACGGCGGCCGCCGCCCTGACGGCTTCGGCGGGTCGGCCGCCCATGGCCTGCGCCGCCGCCAGGACGAGGGCTGGACGGATCGCCTTGCCCGAACCGGCCGCCGACGGCGTGCCGTCCGCCTCCCACCAGCCGAAGTGGTAGCCCGAGACCCGGCGCAGCGAGCCCGGTAGCGTCTCGACTGCCGTACGCAGCGCCGGGTCGAGCAGCGAACGCGTACGGGCCAGCACATCGGCGGCCTGGTGTCCCTCCCGGTTGCCGCGCTCGAGCGTGAAGATCCCCATGTGTGTTCCTCCCCCTGGTTGTCCGGCTCCCCTGGCGGGCCCGTCGCGAGGACCTCACCGAGCCTGGGTGCGGGAGCGGGCAGGGCGCAGTCGTGCGAATCGACGTTTCTTCCCGGGTCGCATCGACAACGCCCTGTCTGCCGATCAGAATCCGTACCGAATGGAGCCGGGTCGGATTCGGTCAGTCACGCGGGCGCGCAATATCGACATTCTCCAGAACCCCGATCGCGTCCGGCACCAGAATCGCGGCCGAATAGTAGGCGCTGACCAGATAGGAGATGATCGCCTTCTCGTTGATGCCCATGAAACGCACCGAGAGGCTCGGCTGGTACTCGTCCGGGATACCGGTCTGGTGCAGGCCGACCACACCCTGGTTGTCCGCGCCGGTACGCAGCGCGATGATCGAGCTGATGTGCCCGTCCACGATCGGGATCTTGTTGCAGGGGAAGATCGGCACCCCGCGCCAGGAGGGGACGCCGTGGCCCTGGACCTCGGTCGGTGTCGGATAGAGGCCACGCCTGCTGCACTCCCGGCCGAAGGCGGCGATCGCCTTCGGATGGGCGAGGAACATCTTGGTGCCCCGGCGGCGGCTGAGCAGGTCGTCCATGTCGTCCGGGGTGGGCGGGCCCGAGTGGGTCTGGATGCGCTGCTCGTACTCGGCGTTCTGCAGCAGGCCGAAGTCGCGGTTGTTGACCAGTTCGTGCTCCTGGCATTCGCGCAGTGCCTCGATGGTCAGCTTCAACTGCTGCTCGATCTGGTTCATCGGCTGGTTGTAGAGGTCGGCGACCCGGCTGTGGACCTGAAGCACCGTCTGCGCGACGCTCAGCTCGTACTCACGGGGCGCGAGCTCGTAGTCCACGTAGGTGGCGGGCAGCTCGTGCTCGCCCTCGTGACCGGCGGACAACTCGATCTCGGCTTCACCGTGCTTGTTCTGCGACAGCTGCGAGCCGGCGAGGTAGGCGGCGATCTGCTCGCGCAGCGCGGGGGAACGTTCCACCAACTCCTCGAAGGCCCTCCAGGACAGCGCGAGCGCGGTACCGGCGGTGACCGCCTTGACCGAGTAGTCCCACAGCGCGTCGCTCTGGCGGACGGCCTCGTCCCCCAGGTGGTCGCCGTCGGCCAGGACACCGAGCACGGTGGTGTCGCCGTACTTGCCGGTGCCGATCTTGTTCACCTTGCCGTGCGCGATCAGGTACACCTCCTGGATCGGCTGCCCGGCCTCGACGATCACCTCACCCGCGGCGAAGTCCCGCTGGGTGAACCGGCCCGCCAGCTCGTTCAGCACCGCATCGTCCTCGAAGCCGCGCAGCACCGGCACCTCGCGCAGCGACGGCGGCACGATCCGCACCTCGGCGCCCGTCTTGACGAAACTCACCCGGCCGCGCCCCACCGCGTAGCTCAACCGGCGGTTGACCCGGTACGTACCACCGGACACCTGCACCCACGGCAGCATCCGGAGCAGCCAGCGCGAGCTGATGCCCTGCATCTGCGGCTCGGACTTGGTGGTGGTGGCCAGGTTCCGGGCACCGGCGGTGCCGAGGCTGGTCTGCTGCCGGGTTTGCGGCTGGCCGCTCTGTGCAGGAATACCAAGATTGGTTTCGGTCGTCATGAGAGGAAGCCTCCGCCTGAGCGCGTGAAGTGTGTGTTGCTCCACACATGCTGAGCCCATTCGGAGTCATTCGCAATCACTCATTCGAGTGGCGGGAATGGGTGCCCAATTAGTACGACTGGTTCACTTGAGCGATAACTATTCGGCCAAATACTCGAATCGACAGCAATTCCCCATGTCGCAGCCGTGGAGTACTCGAACAATCGCACCCGAACGGCCGGGGTTGCGGCCCTCACCGCACTCCGGCCGTTGACGCACCCCGGACGCTGACGCCGCCGGACGCTGACGCCGCCGGACGCTGACGCCGCCGGACCTCGCGCGCTGCTACAGGTGCGCCTTCAGATACTCCGAAACACTGCGGCACCACTCGGTGAACTCCTCGCGGTGGTGCACCTTCCCCGCGCACAGGGCGCTGACCTGCGCGTCAGTGAGGCGGTTGGGGCCCGGCGCCTCCAGCAGGCGGGAGATCTCCCGCAGCGTCGTCGCCAGTCGCTCGGCGTCGGAGTGGCTGAGCATCACCAGCGCATCGGTGTGGCTGATCGTGACAGAACCGGGCATCGCGGCCTCCTACAGTCGGCCCCCGTCCACGGTACGACCTCCGACACGACCGCTGCATCCGGTGCGCGCCTCCGCCGCCGGGAGCCGGCTCCGGGATATCAACGGAAGGAGCAAACAGGGACAAACCAGACCATCGGAGCCCGTCGTGCCGATCCTCGCCCGAGCCCCGCACCCGTTCGTACTCACCCCCGACGGGTCCGGCCTGATCGCCGAGATCGAGGAGTACCTGGCCTCCCTCCCCGCACCCGCGCGCATCGTGGTCCCGTGCATCTGCGCCCACGGCAGCGTCCGGCAGCCCTGGAACGCCGACCGTCCGGCACCACGTCAGACCCTCCTCGACCGGCTCGTCCGCCGTCCGGCCCGCCCCGTTCCCGTCACCGTGGCCGACCATCTCCAGCTCGCCTCGCGCTACATCACCTTCCACGGCTGGCTGCAAGGGGCCATGTGGGACAGCGCCGGGCGGGTCTGTCTGCTCGGCGCCCAGGCGGCCGTCCTCGCCCACGGCTACGGCACACCCGACAGCGCCCGCCGCGCCCGCACCCAGGTGATGGAGGTGCTGCGCGCCGCCGGTCACCCGGTGGACACCCCCGACCAGTACAACGACGACCCGGCCACCCGGCAGGCCGACATCCACCAGCTGCTCGGCCGGGCCGCCACCCGGGCCCACCGGCTCGGCATCTAGCCGCTCGTACCCGGCGGCTGACGATCCGCCCCGAAGCGCGCGGTGAACTCACGTGCGCATCCGGCGAGTTCGAAGCCGCGCGACTGCGTCCGGCCAGCGGGCGACCGGGCAACGGGCGACCGATTTCAGACCAGTTTCGGACCGACTGAGGACCGGCTGCGGACCGGCTGCGGACCGGCTGCGGACCGGCTGCGGACGGCCGCCCGGGCGGCGAACCACCCGTCTCCCACCGGCGCGCCGCCGCTTCGCCAAGCCCGGATCGGGCGGTGTACGGTCGGGTGTCGTTCGGTGTGCTCGGAGAAACGTGAGGGGTGGCGTGTCGATGGCCCCGCGCCGGAGTTCGGAAGCCGGAACGCGGACCTTCATCGAGGAGGCCCGCCGCCGGCAGATCATCGAGGCCACCATCGACCTGATCTCCAGCCGGGGCTACCCGGCGACCTCCCTCTCGGCGATCGCCGAGCAGGCCGGGATCTCCAAGTCGGCGGTGCTGTACCACTTCTCCTCGAAGGACAACGTCACCCAGGCGACACTCGGTTACGTCTTCGAGCAGTTCGCCGCATACGTCACCGAGCGGGTCGAGCGGGAGACGGACCCGCTCGCCGCCGTGGTCGCCTACCTGCGGGCGATGATCGGCTATCAGCAGGCCAACCGCCGCCACGTCCGCGTGATCACCGAGATGCTGCTGGACGACCACGGCGGCACCCGGCTGAAGAACCCCGGCTCCCACGACACCCACGGCCGCCGGCAGGCCCTGGCCGAGCTGCTGGCCGCCGGGCAGGCCGCCGGACGGCTGCGCGAGTTCGACACCCAGGTGGTGGCACTCGCGATCGGCGGCGCGATCGACAGCGTCATCTCGCACTGGCTGATCCACCCCGAGCTCGATCTCGACGCCGCCACGGCCGAGCTGGAGACCTTCACCCTGAACGCGATCGAGCGCCGGGACTGAACCCGCGGTTCAGTCCCGGCGCTTCGGACGACTCACCCCAAGTCGCCGAGCGGCCCGGGGAGTTCAAGGACGTCGACCACTACGCCCGCACTACCCGCGCACTACGGCCTGCTGGGGCCTGCGGGCGAACTCGGGTGCGCGCTCGGGGCGGATGCCGATCCCGCCGAGGTAGCCCGCCACGCCGCGCAGCGCGGGCACCCGCTGCATCAGCCGGAACGGGGCCGGCAGGCGCTCGGTGTCGAACGTACCGTTGAGGACGGGCCCGTGCATCGCCCTGTGGTCGCTCAGCTGGGCCTTCTGGACGAACGCCATCGGCAGCCAGCGCCGCTTCTGCACCCGTGCCAGGTCGGCCGGTCCGACGGCCCCTCGGCGCAGCGGCCCGGCGAGGATCCGGGCGGCAGCAACGGCGTCCTGCACCGCGAGGTTGACGCCGACTCCGCCGACCGGGGACATGGTGTGCGCCGAGTCGCCGATGCACAGCAGACCGTCCCGGTACCACCGCGGGAGCCGCCCCATCGTCACCTCGAGCAGCTTGACGTCCTCCCAGGACTCGATCGCATCCGTCACCTCACCGTCCCAGCCGAACAGTTCGCCGAGCTGATCGCGGAACCACTGGATGCCCCGGGCCCGCAGCCTGGCGTCACTGCCCTTCGCGATGAGGTACGAGGTCTGGTAGTAGTCGCCCCGGTCCATGGTGACCGCTATCCGACTGTCGCGGACCTGTCCGAACACCCGGCCCGCCTTGGCACTGTCGGCGCGCTCGATCGGCACCCGCACCTGCCACACGTCCATCGGCACCTCGTACCAGTCGGGGCGCAGCCCGGCCTCCTGGCGGACCAGCGAGTCCCTTCCGTCGCAGGCGACCACGAGGTCAGCTGCGATCTCACCGGGCACACCGTCCTCGTCGACGCAGTGGACGCCCGTCACCCGGCCGCGCTCGGTGCGCAGAGCGGTGAAGGCCGTCCGCATCCGCAGGGTGAAGGAGGGCTCGGCGGAGGCCGCGTCGGCGAGCAGGTTCAGGAAGTCCCACTGCGGGACCATCGCGACGTACTTGTGCGGGCCGGGGATGTACCGGAAGTCGGCCATGGTGACGGTGTGGTCGCCGATCTTCATCTGCATCTCCTCCAGCCTGCGGGCCGGGAGCCCCGCGAACGTCCGGCCGAGGCCGAGCTCGTCCAGCAGCCTCAGCGTGGAGGGGTGGATGGTGTCGCCCCGGAAGTCCCGCAGGAAGTCGCGGTGCTTCTCCAGCACCGTCACCTCGACCCCGGCCCTGGCCAGCAGCAGCCCGAGCATCATCCCCGCCGGGCCCCCACCCACAACGCAGCACGTCGTCCGTTCCATGCTCCCGCTCCCCTCGCGAGTTCTGACCGCAAGGTCAGGTTTCTGACCGTGCGGTCAGAGTACAGGCCCCCACTCGGCCAACGGCGAGACAAAGGACTTGAACAATGCAGAAGGGCCGGCTCCCGGAGATCATCCCCGTGAGCCGGCCCGTGTCGCGCGCGCGGTGGAGCCGGTCACAGGCCCGGGGTCAGGTGCCGGCGGCCGGCGATCTGCTCGAAGATTAGGTTGGTCCGGGTCTGTGCCACCGCCGGATGGGTGGTGAGGTGGTCCACCACGAAGTCGCGCAGGGCGTCGGGGTCCGCGAGGGCGACGTGGAGAAGGTAGTCGTCGGATCCGGCCATGTGGAACACCGCCACGACGCCGGGCATGTCGGGGGCCGTGGCGCGGAAGCTCTCGTTCTGTTCACGGGTGTGGGCCCGGAGTCGGACCGAGATCATCGCCTGCAGCGGCAGTCCGATCGCGGCGGGGGCGACTTCGGCCCGGAACGCGCGGATGACCCCGCGCTCCCGCAGCGCGCGCACCCGGGCCAGACAGGTCGAGGGGGCGATGCCCACCGCGTCCGCGAGCGCGTTGTTCGGCGTGCGGGCGTTGTCGGCGAGGATGCGCAGGATCGCCCGGTCCACGTCATCAATGGGCGCCCGCCGGGCGTGAGGAAAATTCGGCACAACACTCAGGGTTCCTGCTCATACCGATGATTCGCAAGGTCTTGCGCGCTGATTCCGAATGTTCTTCGGATCACTTCCCCCTCCAGCACCACAGGTTCCATCCTGGCTGCCGATCGGATCGGCCATCGCCAACCCACCGGACTCGCCCGGCGGACGTCCGACCCAGCGAACCGGGAGTGCTGTGCCATGAGCCGAACCGACACTTTGGCCGTCCACGTGGGCCACGACGAGCCCGCGCGGCCGGGCATCCGCATACCGCCCCTGGACATGTCCACCCTCCACAGACCGCAGGGCCCGGCCGCGGAGCCGGACGCCTGCGAGTTCGAGATCCCGGCCGATGGGCTGGACGACGAGCAGCGCCTGCGCACCCTCGACCGGATCGACGAGTACCTGACGGGCAAGCGCCGGTACCTGCTCGGCTACCAGGCCACCCAGGAGATGGGCGGCAGCGCCTTCGACCTCGGCCGGTTCATGCACCACAACATCAACAACCTCGGTGACCCGTTCCAGAGCGGCGGCTACAAGCCGAACACCAAGGCCGTCGAGCGCGCGGTGCTCGACTACTACGCCGCCCTGTGGAACGCCGAGGCGCCGCACAACCCGGACGACCCGGAGTCGTACTGGGGGTACGTGCTGTCCATGGGCTCGACCGAGGGGAACATGTACGCGCTCTGGAACGCCAGGGACTACCTGAGCGGCAAGGCGCTGATCCAACCGCCGACCGGTACGTCCGGCGCCCTGCGGTACGTCCAGTCCCCGTCCGAGCCGGGCAACCCCAACGCCTACCGCCCGGTGGCGTTCTACTCCGAGGACACCCACTACTCGTTCGCCAAGGCGGTCCGGGTGCTGGGCGTCGAGACCTTCCACGCCGTGGGCACGGAGAAGTACCGGGACGAGTGTCCGCTGGCCGGGCCCACGACGGAACCGGGCGAGTGGCCCACCGAAGTGCCCTCCCGCAGCGGCCCCTCGGGCCACCCGTGGGACGGCACCGGCGAGATCGACATCGACGCCCTGGCGGTGCTGGTGGAGTTCTTCGCCGCGAAGGGGCACCCGATCTTCGTCAGCCTCAACCTCGGCAGCACCTTCAAGGGCGCCCACGACGACGTCCGGCAGGTCTGCGAGCGCCTGCTGCCGATCTTCGAGAAGTACGGGCTGATCCAGGGTGAGGTGGTGTACGGCAAGGACCCGAGCACCGGCGAGCCGCTCGTCGACCTGCGCCGGCGCTTCTGGATCCACGTGGACGGCGCCCTCGGTGCCGGGTATGCGCCGTTCATGCGGATGGCCGGCGCGGATGCGGCGAGGTTCGGCTGGACCCCTGACACGGACGTTCCGGAGTTCGACTTCGGCATCACCCTGCCCACCCGGGAGTTCGGCGACCTCGACATGGTCTCCTCGATCGCCATGAGCGGCCACAAGTGGCCCGGCGCACCCTGGCCGTGCGGCATCTACATGACGAAGGTCAAGTACCAGATCTCACCGCCGTCGCAGCCGGAGTACACGGGCGCGCCCGACACCACGTTCGCCGGGTCGCGCAACGGCTTCTCGCCGCTGGTGCTCTGGGACCATCTGTCCCGGCACTCCTACCAGGACCAGGTGGACCGGATCCGCAGGGCCCAGGAGTTGGCTGCCTACCTGGAGCGGCAACTCCGCTGCCTGGAACAGGAGAAGGGCATCGAGCTGTGGCCTGCCCGTACCCCGGGCGCCATCACGGTGCGGTTCCGCAAGCCCAGCCCTGAGTTGGTGGCGAAGTGGTCGCTGTCCTCGCAGGACGTGCTGACGGTCCCGGGCGACGAGACCACCCGACGCGGCTACGTGCACGTCTTCCTGATGTCGTCGGTCGACCGTGCCAAGCTGGACGCTCTGCTGGAGGATCTCGGCAACGACCCCGCCATCCTCGGTACGGCTCCCCTGCCTGCCACGCCCGTGTGAGCCCCAGCGGGCCGTTGGACTACTACGGGCGCTGGAGTCCCACGGGCCTTGGCCTCGGCGTCACGAAAGAGCCCCGAACCAAGATCGGTTCGGGGCTCCGCCGCAGGTCAAGCTATGAGCCCCCTGTCGGGTTCGAACCGACGACCCCCGCTTTACAAGCCCCACTTGGATCATGACGGGGCGTGACGCCTGATGCCGCGTGGCGCTGAACCTGCAGGTCAGCGCCACGCAGCCGATTGCGTGATCCGGCTCCAGGCGACTCCTGCCACCCCGTCCGCTCACGCATCGCGCACGCGGCCTCCTCAGCAGGCAACCCGGAGATCTCCTCGGCAGCACCAGCCTCTTCCCCCTCAGGGTCTTGCTGGCCGGATCCCTGACTTGCATCTGGAATTTCCCTATTGGTAGTCATTCCCAGAATAGAGATGAGCATCAGCACACTTACCGAACCCGGGAAAACGGAGTACCAGACAAATCCACCCCTATCAATGAGGTAGACCCACCATCCGAAGCCTGCGGAAATTACAGCAGCGGCCACTACAGAGCCCTTCGGAATTGGCTTCTTTGGCACACCAAGCGGCTGGCCAGTAAGTTTAGCCACATCCAAAGCGATCCTACCGTACAACCACACCGCCACCGGCGTATGCTCATTAAGGATCGTGTTCTTCTGCAACTCTTCCGCGAGCGCGAGATTCTCGCGAATCTCATTGCGAAGTCTCTTCCGTCGGCTAGCCACACCAGCAAGGGCCACGACGGGTGTTACTACTGCAGTCACAGCCTTGGCTACGGATTCAAAGTCCATGAACATACCCTTCCGAGAGTTAGCTCAGACGCGCAATTAAAAGACCTTGAATTTCACTGATATTTTGCATTGGTGCGATGATGGCCCCACCAACCTTGGGTCAACTTCTGTTTGACACCGTCACCGATCAGAAATCTTCGATCGACAGACGAGCATCCCCCCAAGGCATGCGATCTTAAATGAACCCTCGTCTGCAATGATGGCAGCAACAATCTCAGCCGCTCGGCCGATAGTTTCACGGAAAGGCACACCACACTGCTCGGCCCACGCCTCGTAGGAGCCGAGGTGGGCAACGATCGGCGCAGGATCACTGATCTCGATGGTGCCGGGCAACTCCCGCACCCGGATGTCGTTGAACGCCGCACCGAGGAAACCGGGGGCCTTCTCCAGGGAGAAGCGGGAGCTGAGGGAGACCCGTGCTGGCCCCTTAGGAATCCCGAGGACGTCTCCTGCGGCCCTGGCCCAGAGCTGGTCCAGCTCCTGCTTGTCAGTGTCGCTGTTGGTTGAGGCGATGAGCATGCCGCCAGGCCGGAGGACACGGTCCAGTTCCTTGATCGTGGCCTCGATATCGCTGACGTGGTAGAGCATGTGCAGGGCCAACACGGCGTCGGCGCTGTCGTCGGCGAAGGGCAGGGCCTGGGCGTCGGCCACCAGGACCGGCCTCTCGACGTCGGCGAGGATGCCCGCCGAGATGTCCATTCCGACGACCTGGAGATCCGGGCGGTCCGTGTGCAGGCGGCTGACGAACTTGCCGTTGCCGCAGCCAACATCAAGGACGGTGCCGCTGGTGTCGGCCAGCTCTTCAACGACGATCCCGGGCAGGTCGTACTGCGGCTGCTGCCACCGGTAGATCGACTGGCGGGCGGCCAGGTGGCGTCCGTCGGCGTAGGCGCTGTTCGCGAGGATCGCTTTGTCGGCGACTGCGGCATCCTGCTGTGCGGTGTTGCTCATCACTGGGGCAGCTCCGGAGGGTTCGTGAGTGCGGGTCGAGAGCAGGCTTCTCTGACATTCTCACGGAGACTCAGGACGATCGGGGAGCCTGAGTATGCGGGCTCCCCGAGACGAGCGCTCAGCGCCCGAAGGCGGCTGGAGATGCTCGCTGTTCGCCGGTTTGGTGCGGCGTCCAGCACCACCGAGAGCTTCTCCCGCACGCCGTCGAGGTCGCCGTGGGCGAGGTGGGCGTTGGCGAGGTCAAGGCGGGCGGCCAGCAAGTCGCCGGAGGACTGTTCCTGCTGCGGTGCGGACTCGTACAGGTTGATGGCCCTGGAGGACGCTTCGATGGCGCGGTTCACGTGACGCTGGCTGCTCAGGGCAAGGAGGGCGGTGCCGGCGTAGGTCCACTGCTTGGCCTCGGGAAACGTGAATACGCCGGGAAGATCCACGGCGGCTACTGTGCTCCGCGCCGCCGCGGCCGCTTCCACCGCTCGTAGCGCGCTCGCGCTGTCGCCGAGCGCGGCGGTGGCCCGTGCTTCGAGGCTGAGCAGACGAGCTGCGATCGTCCCGCTGTCCACGTACAGCAGTCCGGCTCTGGCCAGCTCAGCGGCCTGGCGGTGGTCCTGCTGCCAGTAGGCGATCAAGGACTGGACGGATCGGATCCAGGCCCGGAGACCGTTGTGGCCGGCTGACTCCGCGCAGCGCCAGGCCGTTCGCGAATGCGTAGCCGCAGCTGTGTACTGGCCGAGGTCGAGGGCTACATGGGTGGCCAGGCCGCAGAGGCGTCCCGCCTGCAGGTAGAGATGGCTTGTCTGGTAGGGGTGTTGGCGGCCTCGGAGTAAGTCGAACACGCCTCGCCGGAGGGTTCCGATGTCGTGGAAGAGCTCGGACACCGGCTTGCTCACGTAGTCCCCTGCCAGCCTCGCAATGTCCGCGTCGATCTGTTCAAGCAGCGTGTCGTCCACGTTGGACGCGCTCGCGAAGCGGAGGAAGAGCGCGGACTCTGCCGAGTCGGCTGCCACCGCCACTACGAGATCGTTGTCGTGGTCCGTACGCCGGGCAGGCACGGGAGTCGAGGCGTCGCCGATGCTGCTGGGCGATGGAACTGCTTCGGCGACTGCAGGGGGTGCTGCCAGCAGGTCGGCCAACTGATCGACCGAGAGTTCCAGAGCGCGGGCGAGCTTCGGCCGCATCCAGGGTTGTGGGGCACCCCTACCGCTCTCCCATCGCCCCACGGTCGTACGGTCCACATCGAGGGCTTCAGCCAGGGATTCCTGGGTGTGGCCGACAGCCTCCCTGCGCTGGATCAGCCGGGACCTCCTGGATGCCATCCCGCGTCCTCCAGAAGTACGTCAGTTCGTCTGTAGCCATAACAGGCCAGGTCATGCCCGGGTTTGCAGCACGGATGCCTCATTGCCGCTTCAATTCTGCTCTGGTTCACCGACGTTGGAGGCGGTTCTGTAGATACCTGCCGGGTGAATCCCGGCGCGAATCGGCCCGCTGCCGACCTCGTCCCGGTGAAAGGTCCGCGCTCATGTCCGTCGCCACTCGCCAAGCCACCGCCCCCGCCCCGTTCGGCTTTCGCGTGCTGCCCAGTGCCGAGGCCGTGCCGGACGCCCGGCGGCGGGTGATACGGGCCGTGCGCGGTTGGGGCTTGCCCCTGGCGGAGGACGCGCTCCGCGATGTCGAGTTGCTGTCCAGCGAGCTGATCACCAACGCCGTATCCCACACGGCCGCCCCGTGCGTCGTGCGCGTGTCCTGGGACGGTGAGCGGTTGCGCGTCGAGGTGACGGATGTCGGCCACGAACTGCCGGCTGCAGGTGGGATCGATCTCGACGCCACCGACGGACGGGGGCTGTTCCTGCTGGCGGCGCTCGCGACGAACTGGGGCGCCGAGCCGGACCCCGCTGGCAAACGGATCTGGTTCGAGGTCGGCACCACCGCTGCCGTTTCGGGCGACGAGCGACTCACTGCGCTGGTGAGGGCCGCTGCCCCGAAAGCACGGGATGTCGGGCCGACCAGTGCCTGACAAGACTTCCTCCTGCCCCGACGTGGGCTTGGGGGGATGCGGGTGGCCGCGCTGGTCAACAGCCACGCGGCATAAGCACCTGAGGTTCCTCGCCGGCGGCTTGCCGTGGCAACGGATCCATCGCTGCACCCACGACGGGGCTGGGCAGTCGGCCCGCCTCATGATTCCGAAGGAGTGCTTCATGCCCGAGAACCTGACAACCAGCACCGAGCTGGAGGGCGACGGTCTGCTGGTCGCCCGTGCGAAGGTCGCCGCGGCCCGCTCGCGTGGCGAGCAGCCGTCGGACGGCGGCTCCACCGGCCGAACCGACACCAACGACTGACGGCTGCATCGCAATGACCGCCGAGCACTTCTCGGTGGTCGAGCGTCTGGGCGGGGATGACTTCCTCGCCCAGACGCTCGGCCGCAGCTTCAAGGTCGCACGCGGTGAAGCCGCGTCACTCACCGGACTCATGAGCTGGGATGACCTCAACGCCATCCTGACCCACCATCGGTTCGAACCCCCTCGCTTCCGCCTCGCCGCCAACGGAGAGCAGGTGCCCGCGCACACGTACTCCCGGCCGATCACCACCCGGCGGAGCACCGTCTGGCACCAGCTCCAGCCCTCCGAGCTGCACAGGCGGCTCGCCGAAGGGGCCACGCTCGTCTTGGACGCCGTCGACGAGCTCCATCCCGGCATCGGAGCTCTGGCCGGTCAGCTGGAGCGCTGGCTGCGGACCGGCGTACAGGTCAATCTGTACGGCTCCTGGACCGGCACCGAGGGCTTCGGCATCCACTGGGACGATCACGACGTGGTCGTTGTCCAGCTCGACGGTGCAAAGCGCTGGCGCATCTACGGCCCCACCCGCACGGTGCCGATGCACCGCGACATCGAGACACCGGAGCCGCCGCCGGAAGAGCCCATTGCCGATCTGGTCCTCACCGCCGGCGATATGCTCTATCTGCCTCGGGGCTGGTGGCACACCGTCGCCGCCTCTGAGGGCCAGCACTCGTTGCACGTCACGTGCGGGCTACAGAGCACCACAGGTGCCGACCTGGTCACCTGGCTATCGGAGATCCTGCGCGCTCACGAGGCCGTCCGGGCGGACATCCCGCGCTTCGGCACCGCCGAGGAGCAGCGTGCCTTCCTCGACACGATCGGCAAGCTCGTCGCGGCCGAGCTGGAGAGCGCGGACCTGATCACGCGGTTCTCCGCAGCCCGCGACGCCACCGAGCGGGCCAGGCTCGTTCCGTCGCTGCCGTACATCACAGCGGCTCCGCCGGACGCTGACCTGCGGGTACGTCTCGTCACCACGCGGCCCGCACTCGCGGCCGGGCCGGAGAGCACCATCCGGTTGACCGCCGGTGGCGAGGAGTGGACGTTCGCGGCCAAGGCCCAGCCGATTCTCGCGCTTCTCTCCGACGGGAGAAGCCACCGGCTGGCCGATCTCGCGCAGGCCGCAGACATCACCCTCACACAGGCTGCCGGCCTCGTAACGGAACTGGTCGACGGACAGGTCGCGACGATCGGGGGTGGGCGATGACCGCACGGCTGGGCCTGGGCACCTACCGCTGTCTCGATGTGGCCGAGGCCGCGTTGATGGCCGCCTCCCGTGGTGCTGACTGGGTGGACACCGCGCCCAACTACGAGAACGGCCGGGCGGAGACATCGCTGGCCCTGGTCCTGGCCGCCTACCCGGATCTGCACGTGTCCACGAAGGTGGGGTTCGTGCCACCAGGCGCCAGGCGTATCGGCGTACGCGCCGGCGCGCTGTCCGCCGAGGATGCCGAGCACGGGCACTGCCTTGCTCCCGACTACATCGCCTGGCAGGTAGCTCGCAGCAAGCGCACGCTCGGCCGAGTGCCTGACTTGGTGTTCCTGCACAACCCAGAACACGGGTGCCGGGAAGGCGAGATCGCGGACCGACTGTACAGCGCCTTCCTGGCCCTGGAAGAGGCGTGCGCCCAACACACCATCAGCGCCTACGGGGTGGCGACCTGGCGGGGCTTCAGTAGCGGCCTCTTCGACGTGCCCTCCCTGCTTGAACTCGCAACCAAAGCGGGCGGCCCGAACCACAGCCTGCGGGCCATCCAGCTCCCTGTCTCGCTCGTCCACCTCGCACCACTCGCCCAGTCCCTCGACGGACAAGGACCGCTGGTCGATGCTATGGACACGGGACTGGAGGTGTTGGTCTCCGCGCCGCTCCACGGCGGCGAGATCCCCGGCTTCGTGACCTCTGACCTGGCCGAACTGATCAGGCCCGGCAGCACACCCGCCCAGGCCGCCCTCGCCGTCGTCGCCTCAGCCCCGGGAGTGAATCGCGTACTCCTGTCGACGGGGAACCCGGAACACTGGAGGCAGGCCGCCGACGCCGTTGGCCAGCCCACGTTGTCTCCGGACGCGCTGCAAAGGGTCATTGATGTACTCGGAACCTGAGCCGGACACCGCCAAGCGGATGCGGGAGACGCACACCGCAGCAGCAGCGGCGCTCCACGCAACGCCGATCGGCTCGCGCGAGGCGTGGGGCTGGCGCGGCCGCACACTCGGCCGCCCGGTCTCCACGCCCCTGGGCGAGGGCTGGCTCCGCCTGGTGTCAGCCCCGGCCGACAAGGCCGGCGGCAAGCTCTGGGAGGGTCCGCAGGAGGCGGAACGCGTCATGCCTCCTGCGGTACCCCGGCCCCGCTTGCGGGAGCGGCGCGCTTGGACCGAGGGCGAGTACGGCTATCTGGCGGAGCTGTACGACAAAGTCGCGACCACCATCACTACCCACGAGCCCATCCTTCGGGCAGCGCTGGACCTGGACGACACCTGGTGGGAGAGTCTCAGCGGCGCGCTCGACGCCATTGCCACCGTACCCAGCAGCCGGGTGGCGATCCGCCAGGAATACCTGGACCGGGCTATGCCGGAATACCTGGGCATCCCCGTCGACACCACCGTTCCCGCGTGGACGACGGCCCACGGCGACCTGCACTGGGCCAACCTCACCAGCCCGAAACTCACAGTGCTCGACTGGGAAGGCTGGGGCATCGCACCCGCAGGCTACGACGCAGCCCTTCTCCATGCCTACAGCCTCCTCGTCCCCGAGACTGCCGCCGACGTCCGCCGGCGCCTCGACCACATCCTCAACACGCCGACCGGACGGTTCGCCGAGCTCGTGGTCATCACCGAGCTCCTGCAAACCACAACGCGCGGCGACAACCTCGAATTGGAGGAGCCACTACGGCATCGACTCGGGCATCTGCTGCAGCTCGGGTAGCCAGGTCGCACCGGACACCAGAGGCCGGCTCTGCCGCGCCCGCGCCTGCGGGTGGCTGCGCGCCCTCGTGCAGCCACCCGCAGGGTGGGCTCGTCCTTCTGGGCGGGCCGGTCGCGTTGGGATATCCAATGCGACAACTTGCTCCGCCTGCGGCATCAGTCCGGTCCCCCAGCGGCCAGTCCATCGCAGTGATCCTGAACGCCGTGATGGCGTTGCAGTCGTCCCAGTCGTTGCATGGCTGGTCAGGCTGGTACGGGTGACGGGCGCGGGACGGTTGGACTCGTTGCGGGGAAGTGACCCGTCCCCGCTCTGAGCTGGGCGGGGACGGGTGGTACGGGTGGCGAAGGGTCAGCGGCCGATGCCGGCGGGCTGTCCGGCCGGCTCGGGGCAATAGCGGCTCCAGGCGTCGAGGAAGCTGTTACGGGTGAAGCCCTTGCGCTGGGTGTCGCGGTCGAAGCGGATGTTCGCCGAGCTGACGCCGTAGTCCTTGAGCAGGAGCTGCAGGCCCCGTGCGCTCAGCCCGGTGGGTCCGCATTCGGCCCACGGAGCCTCGCTGTCGGCCTTCAGCGCGGTCAGGATGTGCTCGGTGGACAGGGCGTCCGGGTTGCCGCACGCAGCGTGGGCCGGTTGCGCTGGTGACCTGCGTTCAGGAGGCCGCGCAGGTCCTCGTTCTTCTCTGCCGCCTTGACGCTGCCGAACAGGGTGTCAGCCTCGTCCACCAGCAGGGTCGGTGGCTTGCTGGTGATCGACCGAAAGATGGCTGCCGAGGACGCGTTGACCGTGATGAGCGGATCGTGGCAGGTCTCGGTGATCACATCGAGCAGCCGCGACTTTCCACACCGCTTGGCCGAACCGATGACCGACATGCGCGGAGCGTGCTGCCACGCGGGCTGCAGGTGGCTGGCTGCCACCCACAAGGTCACCGCGTCAAGGGCATGCTCGGACGGCAGAATGACGAACCGGGCGATGGCTGACCGAAGTTCGGTCAGCAGGTCCGCGCCCGGCGTGACCGGGCCGTCGGTGTCGCCGGTCACCCCATCAAGGGCAACCCGGTCATCTGACCGGGTCACCAGCTCGTCGAGCTCAGCCTCGACCGTCGGCCCGCCATTCTGTCCACAGGCTGTGGGCGGGGTAAGGCCAGTGAGCAGGCTGATGACCGGGTCAGTGACCGGCTGGTCGGCGGTCACGTCGGTCACCCCGGTCAGCCCGGCGGAGTTCCGGTCAGCGTCGCCGGTCAGTCCGACGTTCTGACCGGTCGCCGGGCGGTACTGACCGGGCTGACCGGGGATCGCGGTGGCGGGCCGACCACGAGAAGTGGGGCGCGGCCTGGGTCGAGACCGGCCGGGTCTTCACCAAGGAGAACAGTGAGTGGCTGCACCCCATGGCCATCACCGACCGGTTCCGCGAGCTGTCCGAAGGGGCCGATCTGCCGCCGATCCGCCTGCACGACCTCCGGCACGGCGCGGCGAGCCTCGCTCACGCAGCGGGCGCCGACCTCCACACGATCAAGGAAATGCTCGGCCACTCCTCGATCGGCATCACCTCGGACACCTACACGACCCTGCTCCCCCAGGTCGACCGCGCCATCGCCGAGGCGGCGGCCCGCCTCGTCCCCCGCGCCAACAAGCCGCGCAAGGTTGCCGAGTCCACCCCGGCATCCCCCACGACCCCGCCATCCGCTCACGCATCGCTCACGCAAACGGCCTCGGACGAGAAGTCCGAGGCCGGCGATGAAGCCCCCAGAAGGCCAAAGCTGCAGCTCATCCGGGGTGGAAACGAGAGCCCCCTGTCGGGTTCGAACCGACGACCCCCGCTTTACAAGAGCGGTGCTCTGGCCAGCTGAGCTAAGGAGGCGCGGTGACCGTCCGCGGTTGACCACGGCGGCACCAGGGGCAGTCTACCGGGACGGCGGCGGGTGGTGGTGGCGGATATCAAGGTGACCGGTATGACCGGGCTGTCCGGGTTGTGATCGGATTGATGTCGAATTCGGGTGCGGTGGGGGGCTGACAGCGGGTGAACCGGCGGGTAGCGTCGCCGGGAGTCGGCTCACCGGGTGGTTCAGACCACTGCGGAAGGGCGGCTACGGACAACCCAACCCTTTACTCGGATCGTCCGGCACGTTCCTGCCGGTGAAGGAGAGCACAGCCATGGCTTCTGTGACGTACGACAAGGCGACCCGCCTCTACCCGGGCGGCAACAAGCCGGCCGTCGACGCGCTGGATCTGCACATCGAGGACGGCGAGTTCCTCGTGCTGGTCGGCCCGTCCGGCTGCGGCAAGTCGACCAGCCTGCGGATGCTGGCCGGTCTGGAGGACGTCAATGGTGGCGCCATCCGGATCGGCGACCGCGATGTGACGCACCTGCCGCCGAAGGACCGGGACATCGCCATGGTGTTCCAGAACTACGCGCTGTACCCGCACATGACCGTCGCGGACAACATGGGCTTCGCCCTGAAGATCGCTGGCGTCAACAAGGCGGAGATCCGCACCAAGGTCGAGGAGGCCGCGAAGATCCTCGACCTCACCCAGTACCTGGACCGGAAGCCGAAGGCACTCTCCGGTGGTCAGCGCCAGCGTGTCGCGATGGGTCGTGCGATCGTCCGTGAGCCGCAGGTCTTCCTGATGGACGAGCCGCTGTCCAACCTGGACGCCAAGCTGCGCGTCTCCACCCGTACTCAGATCGCCGGCCTCCAGCGCCGTCTGGGCATCACCACGGTCTATGTGACGCACGACCAGACCGAGGCCATGACCATGGGCGACCGGGTCGCGGTGCTCAAGGACGGTCTGCTTCAGCAGGTCGACACCCCGCGCGCGATGTACGACAAGCCCGCCAACGTCTTCGTTGCCGGGTTCATCGGCTCGCCCGCGATGAACCTGATCGACGTCCCGCTGGTGGACGGCGGTGTGAAGTTCGGCGGTTCGGTCGTCAACGTCTCGCGCGAGGACCTGGCCGGCGCGGGCAGCGACAAGACCGTGACCGTCGGCATCCGCCCGGAGCACTTCGAGATCGTCCCCGCGGGCGGCATCGAGGGTGTCGCCGTCACCGTCAACGTGGTCGAGGAGCTCGGCGCGGACGGCTTCGTCTACGGCACCACCAAGATCGGTGGCGAGGACAAGGACATCGTCGTGCGCGTGCACGGCCGCCAGGTCCCGCAGAAGGGCGAGACCATCCACGTGGTCCCGACCGGCGGCGAGGCGCACGTCTTCTCGACCAGCACGGGCGCCCGCCTGGGCTCCTGAACAACGGCCAACGGCGGTGAGCCTCGGCGGACGGTGTCCGCCGGGGCTCACCCCTTTCCGGCCCTCCCTCGTACGCACCGCCGCCCGCACCGTGCACCCTTCGCACGTACCACGCACGCCTCGCACGTACGTGGCCCCTTTCGGCAGCCGCACGTCAACACGATGACCGGACGAATCAGGACACGAATCACTCGATGGTGTAACGGAGTGCAACTCAAACCCCACCCAGCGCTACTCTCCTGAACGTGAAACAGCTCGTTCGCCGCATCGGCCAGACCGTCGCCCTCACGCTGCCCGTCATCCTGGTGACCACCGGCACCCTTGCCGTGACCCGCGTCCCGTGGGCGCCGCCCACCGGTCTCGACCAGCAGGTGGTCGCGGCGTCCAGCGGCGACGGGACCATCGGCCGCGCCACCACGACCTCCAACACCGAGGGGCTCTCCCCGCAGGACGCGCTCCGCGCCGACCTGATGGACGAGCTGCGCAACCACAACCCGGGGACCGCGCTCGACCTGCTGGAGCGCACCATGCGCGAGAAGCCCACGCTCACCCCGTACTGCAGCACGCTCGCTGCGGAGCTCGGCCGCGCCGCCGTCCGCAAATACCAGGGCGACGTCCAGCGGGCCCGCTCGTTCGCCCGCCCGGTCTGCGACGGCTCCTTCGCTGCGGGCGTGGTCGGCTGACCGTACGGGCACCCGGTACCACCGCCGGCGTACGAACGCCGAGCACCGACTGCCCCACGGGTACCGGGCGCCACGCGGGTACCGAGTGCAGAACGGGCGGTGCCGCTCCAGCAGGAGTCGCTCTTCGACCGGGGACCCTATTGTTCTCGCTATGACCGCTGCCGACGCCATGCCGCCGCTCCCGCACGCCGCGCCCCTCCCCGTGCCACCGCACGTCGGCCCGCCGACCGTGACCCAGGCCGTCATCCTGGCGGGCGGTCAGGGATCCCGGTTGCGTCCGTACACCGACGACCGGCCGAAGCCGCTGGTCGAGATCCCGGGGACCGGGACGCCGATCGTCGGGCACCAGCTGGCGTGGCTGGCCGCCGAGGGTGTCACCGACGCCGTGATCTCCTGCGGCCACCTGGCCGAGGTGCTTCAGGAGTGGCTCGACAGGGCCGATCTGCCGCTGAACGTCCGTACCGTCGTGGAGACCGAGCCGCTCGGGCGCGGCGGCGGTCTGAAGCACGCCTCTAAGGCGCTGCCGCGCCCGGACGAACCCTGGTACGCCACCAACGGCGACATCTGGACCCGCTTCAGCCTCCGTGACATGGCCGCCTTCCACCACGAGCGGGACGCCATCGCGACGCTCGCACTGGCCCGGCCTCGCATCCCCTGGGGCGCCGTGGAGACGGACCGGTTCGGCAATGTGCTGGACTTCATCGAGTCGCCGCCCTCACCGTTCCTGATCAACGCCGGGCTGTACGTCTTCGGGCCGGAGTTCCGGGAGCTGCTGCCTGACATCGGCGACCACGAGCGGACCACCTTCCCCCAACTCGCCCGCAACAGGCGGCTGGCGGGCTACCAGCTGCCGCAGGGCTGCTACTGGCGGGCCATCGACACCGCGAAGGACCTCACCGAGGCGGCCAAGGAACTGGCCTCCGGGGCTGGAAGCCCGACCATCGCCTCCTGACCCCCGCGCCCTCGCCCTCGCCCTCGCCTGCGCCCTCGCCTGGATACGCCCCCACGCAAGCCGCCGCGAACCGCAGGCGGAGAGCGCACGGAAACGGCTGCCGGGCCCCTCCCGAAGGAGAGGCCCGGCAGCCGTACGTCGACGCGATCAGACGGTCATGGTTCCCGGCCTCCCGCTGTCGTGCCGGGCGCCGTCCATCCCGAGCGTGGGCAGGTCGGTCAGCCGGCCGCTCCCCAGCACCCCGCCGAGCAGGCCGCCGCCGGTGGAGCCGGGCTTCGGGGTGGAGCCGCTCGTGCCCGTGGCGCCGCTTCCGGCGCCGCCGCTGCGGCCCCCGGCACCGCCGGAGGTGCCACCTGTGCTGTCGGCGGAGCTGCTCGGGCTCCGGTCCGTCTTCGAGGTGGAGTGGGACTTCCCGGTCCTGGACGACGAGGGCGACGGCGACGCGGAGGGCGAAGGCGAGGCCGGGCGCGCAGCGGACGAGGAGCTGGGCGAGGGCGTGCTGCTCCGGCTCGGCGCCGTGGACTGGCCGGTGGCGGGCCATACCGGCGAGCCGTACTCGGTCGGCGGTTTGGCGGGCCCGGGGGCCGGGCGGCCGCCTGTACGGACCGCTGCGCCCAGTGTGGAGCCGAGCAGCAGGGTCGTCCCGATCACCAGGGCGGTGACCACCGCGCCCCGGCGCAGGATCCGGCGGCGCAGCGCGGCCGGGGCGTCGGAGCCGTACCGGCGCCATGCGTCCAGGGCGATCCGCCCGTCCAGCGAACCGAACGGGGCGCCGGCGATCAGCAGTGGACTCCAGGCCGCCAGGAAGATGAGGTCGGGTGCGTCGTAGACGGGGACGGCCCGCCAGCTGACGGTGAAGAGCAGGGCCGCGGAGAGCACCATCGCGGCGCCTGCCGCGAGCCGCTGCCAGAGGCCGAGGATGGAGAGCACGCCCACCACGACCTCGGTGAACGCGACCCCGAGCCCGGCACCGACGGGATGCGCCATGGCGAAGTCGAGCAGCGGCTGCGCGACCTTCCAGGGGTGCAGCGAGCCGAGCCAGCGCATCATCGAGCCGCGCTGGCCGCCGTCGAAGTACACCGGGTCGCAGAGCTTGCTGAACCCGGCGTAGACCGAAAGCGAGCCCAGCAGCACGCGTAGCGGCAGCAGGACGAGACCCAGGTCGACCTTCCGGCCCGGGTACCAGGCGTGCCTGGTCTCCCCGCTGGGCAGCGGACCGACCTCGGACAGCTCGCCGCTGGGGCGCCAGGCGGGCCCCACCCTGATGCCCGGGCCACCGTGCCCTGCCCGACCGCCGTAACCGGCTGCGCGGCCGGGGCCGTCGGGCGAGCCCGACTGCCTGGGCACGGCGTGCCCGTACGGCTCGAGCCGCTGGGTGTCGTCCATCGCGAAGGAGCCTGACCCGCCACCGGGCCCGCCTGCGGGAGCGGGCACGGTGCTGAGGCGGACGGCTTCGAGCAGCTGGGTCGCCGCCAGGTCGCCCGGCGCGGCCTGCCCGGTCCAGGTGACGGCGGTGACCCGGCCCTTGCGACGGACGGGCGTGCCGACGGACCCGACCAGACCGATCCCGGCCAGCGCCGGGAACGCCGAACTGTCCACCACGACCTGCGGAGTACCCATTGGCCTGCTGCCGAGGCTCTGCATGCCGTACGGGTCGCCGAAGGCCGCACCGGCCGGGGCATCAATGATCGGGGCCACCGGGGCGGCGAGCCGTACCCGGAAGCTGGCCTGGGTGCTGCTGAGGCGGGCCGGGTCCGACGGCACCTTGACCGTGTTGAGGCCGGGGCCGTCGTCTATCCCCGCCGTGCTGCCCTGCCCCGGGCGCCGAGGTGTTCTGGTGTCCACACCCGTCTAACCGGGTGACGGCCGGTTAGGACACTCTCCCGAGTGGATTCCTGGCGCCGATTGAAGTGATCATGCGCAAACCGATCGAGCCCGGTCAGGCCCGATCGGTTGACGGTCAGAAATCCGGTGCCCCGGGTCACCCGCAGGCGACGGGAACCTCGGTCGGCCGAGCCCGGACGTGCACGCCCGGAGCTCCCGAGGCTCCCGCGGCGGCGTCAGCCGCGCTTCGCCCGCTGCCGCGCGGCCTCGTACAGCACGATGCCCGCCGCGACACCGGCGTTCAGCGACTCGGTCTCACCCGGCATCGGGATCCGGACCCGGATGTCGCAGGTCTCGGAGACCAGGCGGGACAGGCCCCGGCCCTCGCTGCCCGCGACGATCACGACCGGGCCGGTCAGCACGTCCAGGTCGGCGATCTCGGCCTCGCCGTCGGCGGCCAGGCCGACCACCATCAGACCGGCCTTCTGGTACGCCTCCAGGGCCCGGGTCAGGTTGGTGGCCCGGGCGACGGGCAGCCGCGCCGCCGCGCCGGAGGAGGTCTTCCAGGCGCCCGCCGTCATACCGGCGGCCCGACGCTCGGGGATGACCACACCGTGCGCGCCGAAGGCGGCGGCGGAGCGGACCACGGCGCCGAGGTTACGGGAGTCGGTGACCCCGTCCAGCGCCATGATCAGCGCGTCCTCGCCGGACTCGGAGGCGGCCTCGACCAGCTCGTCGGGGTGCGCGTACTCGTACGGCGGGACCTGGAGCACCAGGCCCTGGTGGTTGAGCCCGCCGGTCATCTGGTCCAGCTGCGCGCGCGGGGCCTCCATCAGCGGGACACCCCGCTCGTTGGCGGCCTGGAAGGCGTCACGGACGCGGTCGTCGGTCTCGATGAACTGCATCACGTACAGCGCGGTGGCCGGAACGCCGCCCTTCAGGGCCTCGACCACCGAGTTGCGGCCGACCACCAGCTCGGCAGCGCCCGCACCACCACGGCCACCACGGCCGCCGGCACCCGCGCGGCGCATACCGGCACGCGCCTTGGCGTCCCGCTCGCGCTTCAGCGCGGCGTTGGCGGCGCGCTGCTTGGGGTGACCCTTGCGAGCCTCACCGGGCGGGGTCGGGCCCCGGCCCTGGAGCGACTTCCGGCTGTGGCCACCGGTACCGACACTCGCGCCCTTCTTCGATCCGGGGTTGCGGCGGTTCCTGCGTGCGCTGTTGCCGGCCATGGCTGTACTTCCTGTCTGTCCGTCACGCCCGGCGGCCGTCGGCCGCCCACGGCATGCTCTGCGTCATGTGGGCCCCTCCCCGTCCGTCGCCGGACAAGGAGGGAGGGCCGCACCGGTCCGGCACGGCCCACCCTCACCCCTTCACCGCAAAGGGGTTACTGGTTGTTGATCGTCCAGCGCGAGCCGGACGGGGTGTCCTCGATCGACAGCCCGGCCAGCGCGAGCTGGTCACGGATGGCGTCCGCGGTGGCGAAGTCCTTGCGGGCCCGGGCCGCCTGCCGCTGCTCCAGCACCAGCTGGACCAGCGAGTCCACCACCCCGTGGAGGTCGTCGCCCCGGTCGGCCCCGGCCCACTGCTCGTCGAGCGGGTCGAGACCCAGTACACCGAGCATCGCACGGACCTCGGCGAGTCGCGCCACCGCGCTCTCCTTGTCGTCCGCGGTGAGCGCGCTGTTGCCCTGCCGGACGGCGGTGTGCACGACCGCGAGCGCCTGCGGCACACCGAGGTCGTCGTCCATCGCCTCGGCGAAGGCCAGCGGCACCTCGGGCGCCGCGTCCACCGGGCCGCAGCGCTCGATCGCGCGCTGGATGAAGCCCTCGATCCGGGCGAAGCCGGTCTCGGCCTCGCCGATCGACTCCTCGCTGTACTCGATCATCGAGCGGTAGTGCGGAGCGGCCAGGTAGTAGCGGAGCACGATCGGCCGCCAGCGCTGGACCATCTCGGAGATCAGCACCGAGTTGCCGAGCGACTTGCTCATCTTCTCGCCGCTCATGGTGACCCAGGCGTTGTGCACCCAGAAGTTGGCGAAGTCGTCGCCGAAGGCCCTGGACTGGGCGATCTCGTTCTCGTGGTGCGGGAAGATCAGGTCGAGGCCGCCGCCATGGATGTCGAAGGCCTTGCCCAGGTACTTGTGCGCCATGGCCGAGCACTCCAGGTGCCAGCCGGGACGCCCCCGGCCCCACGGGGTGTCCCAGCTGGGCTCACCCTCCTTGGCCCGCTTCCACATCGCGAAGTCGCGCGGGTCGCGCTTGCCGGTCTCGCCCTCGCTCTCGGGCTGCAGCAGGTTCTCCAACCGCTGGTTGGAGAGCCCGAGGTACTGGGGGAAGGTGCCCACGGCGAAGTAGACGTTGCCCTCGGACTCGTACGCATGCCCCTTCGTGATGAGCTTCTGCATCATCTCGATCATCTCGGGGATGTGTCCGGTGGCACGCGGCTCCACGGAGGGCGGCAGGCAGCCCAGCGTGGCGTAGCCCTCGTTGAAGGCCCGCTCGTTGGTGTACGCGATCTGCCACCACGGGGTGCCGAGTTCGCGCTCCTTCTTGATCACCTTGTCGTCGATGTCCGTGACGTTGCGGACGAAGGTGACCTGGTAGCCGCGGTAGCCGAACCACCGGCGCATGATGTCGAAGTTGAGGTAGGACCGGATGTGTCCGATGTGCGGGGCCGCCTGGACGGTCGCGCCACACAGGTACATCGAGACACAGCCCGGTACAAGCGGGACGAAGTCGCGTACCTGGCGGGTGCTGGTGTCGTACAGGCGAAGGCTCACAGCGTCAAGCGTAGTGGGCGGCAGGGGGTGCCCCGCCACCTTTCCGGCCCGCAGTCCTCAGTTCTTCGTCGTATCCACACCGCAGCGGGGGCCGCTCGAACGCCGCCCACCGTCCGCACGGGTGCGGCCGACCGCCGTGCGGGGCCCGCTCCGGCAGACCGCTCGGACACTCCCGTCCTGGCTGTCGCCAACGGCCCCGCAGCACGAAGCATCCTTGCGAGCGACTCCCGGCCGACCGGCAGTCTCCATCGACTCCCTTGCGGAAAAGACGAATTGACTGTCAGTCAGCACATGAGCCCGCCGGATGGAACGCAACGGCCGGGGTGATCAGCCGACTTCGTAGACCAGCGCCGTGGCGAGCGCGGCCAGCCCCTCGCCCCGGCCGGTGAGACCGAGGCCGTCGGTGGTGGTGCCGGAGACGGAGACCGGGGCGCCGACGGCGGCGGAGAGTGCGGCCTGCGCCTCGTCCCGACGCTTGCCGATCTTCGGGCGGACGCCGATCACCTGGACCGAGACATTGCCGATCTCGAAACCGGCCTCGCGGACCAGCCGGGCCGCCTCGCCGAGCAGCTTCACCCCGGCCGCGCCCGACCACTCGGGCCGGTCGGTGCCGAAGTGCGCCCCCAGGTCACCGATCCCGGCAGCCGAGAAGAGCGCGTCGCAGGCCGCGTGGGCGGCCACGTCCGCGTCCGAGTGCCCGGCCAGGCCGAACTCCGAGTCCGGCCACTGAAGACCGGCCACCCAGAGCGGGCGGCCCGCCTCGAAGGCGTGCACATCGGTGCCGATGCCGATCCGCGGCACCACAGGGTCAGAAGCCATCGGAGGCCCTCCGTCGGGCGAGTACGGCCTCGGCGAGTACGAGGTCCAGCGGGCGGGTGACCTTGAAGGCCTCTTCGTGGCCGGGCACGACGACCACCTGGCCGCCGTAGCGCTCGACCAGTCCGGCGTCGTCGGTGACCGGCGGCAGCGCGCCGTCGGCCTCCTCGGCCAGCGCCTTCTGGTGCACCTCGTGCAGGGTGTCCCGACGGAAGCCCTGCGGGGTCTGTACGGCGCGCAGCGTGGCGCGCTCGGGCGTGTCGAGCACCGGCTCGGGGCCGCCCGGTGTGGTGGCGGAGGCCACCCGCTTGACGGTGTCCGCCAGCGGTACGGCCGGGACGACGGCCTCGGCGCCCGCGCGGACGGCGGCCGCGACCGCGTCCACCACGTCCACCGGCACCAGCGGCCGGGCCGCGTCGTGCACCAGCACGATCTCGGTCCCGGCCGGGATCGCGGCCAGACCCAGGCGCACCGACTCCTGGCGGGTGGCGCCGCCGGCCACCACCCGGACGTCCTTGCCGTCCAGACCGTGGCTGTCCAGCAGCGCGGCCACCTCGGCCTCGCCGCCGGGCGGCGCCGCGACCACGACGAGACCGACTGCCCGGCTGCGTGCCAGGGCCCGTACCGCGTGCACCAGCAGGGGCACCCCGCCGAGCTCGCGCAGGGCCTTCGGGGCTCCGGGCCCGAGCCGCTCGCCCCGGCCTGCGGCTGGTACGACGGCTGCTGCAACTGCTGCTGTGGCGTTCAGGTTTCACTCCTTCGCCGAAGTGGGTATGGCCATGGCGTGCGCGGCGGGTGCACGGCGCGGACCCCTTCCAACCGCGAGTCCGTGAGCCTCCGCACACTCCTCAGGGCCCCGCGGGGCAGAGTCACCGTCGCACCGAGTTCCGCCGTGGTCCACCGCGTCGACACACTCCCGGGCTTGCACACGCCCGGGCGCGGGTATGCCGAAGCGCCCGAAGTGCCGCCGCACCATCCGTCCCGGTACGCGGGGTACCGGACCATGATGGCGCGCCGACATCGGGCGCCGTGGCATTGCGGGGCTACCGTGAGGTCGGCCTCAGGAGGCCAGCACCTCGTCGAGCAGCGTCTCCGCCTTGTCCTCGTTGGTGTTCTCGGCCAGAGCAAGCTCGCTGACCAGGATCTGCCGGGCCTTGGCCAGCATTCGCTTCTCACCGGCCGACAGACCGCGCTCGCGCTCGCGGCGCCACAGGTCGCGCACGACCTCGGCAACCTTGATGACGTCGCCGGACGCCAGCTTCTCCAGGTTCGCCTTGTAGCGGCGGGACCAGTTGGTGGGCTCTTCGGTGTACGGTGCACGAAGCACCTCGAAGACGCGGTCCAGACCCTCCTGGCCGACTACGTCACGCACGCCGACGAACTCTGCGTTCTCAGCGGGCACGCGCAGCGTCAGGTCTCCCTGCTGCACCTTCAGCACCAGGTAGGTCTTGTCCACACCCTTGATCTGGCGAGTTTCGATGGCCTCGATCAGCGCAGCCCCGTGATGGGGGTAGACCACCGTGTCGCCAACCTTGAACGTCATGTGACAGGACCCCTTCCGTGGCTTTCCAGAATAACACGCTTTTCGGCGCACCCGAAGGGCGTTTTCGCAGGTCAGGGCCGGTCTCGGGGCTTGACAAGCACCCCCTTCACGTGCTGCGACCGATGTTCGACGGAGGCTTCCCGCAGGTCGGAGGCGGTATGGAGGACCTGACGAAACCTGTGGCGACACTGCGGAAACCATGATTGGATCTTGAGTTTTTGCCGCGTACTCCGTCGTGGCCCGATCTTGCTTTCGGCCCGGTTCCACCGGCCGGACGGGGGGCGACCGGCGGGTGACCATCGTTCGTGCGCGGCGTACCCCTCAGCCGTACGGCCGAGCAAGGCCGTACGGGCACCCGGGGCGCGACACGGGGCCACCCCGTGAGTAGCGGATAAGTGCGGTCGGTAGTCTGAGCCCTGACCACCCGACACGTGATCCAAGGAGAAGCGCCGCCGTGAGCCGGAGCCTTCGACGCGGCGCCATCGCCGCCCTCGTCCTCGCAGCGATCGTCCCGCTGTCCGCCTGCGCCGCCGGGAACACCCCGGACACCCTGCAGATCAAGCCGGACAACGCGGCGGCCTCGCTCGGGGAGAACCTCAAGCTCAACAACATCGTGGTGGTGACCAAGGCCGACGCCGTCGCCGATCAGACCGGCCCGGCCAACGTCTCGGTCAACATCGCCAACAGCGGCACCTCCCCCGAGGCATTGCAGTCCGTCACCGTCGGCGAGGGCGCCGCCGCGACCTTCACCGACGCCAAGGGCGCTCCGCTCAGCGAGATCGTCATCCCGGCCGGCGGCTCGGTGCTGCTCGGCGGCGAGGGCCAGCCCGCCGCGCACCTCGCCTCGGCTGCCGTCAAGGTCGGCGGCTTCGCCCCGGCCACCTTCGCCTTCGCCAAGGCCGGCAAGGTCACCGCCCAGGCCCAGGTCGCCCCGGCCACCGGCCTGTACGCCGCTTTCGGCCCGGCCGTGGCTCCCGCCGCTCCGTCGGGCACCGCGTCCGCCCCGGCTTCGGCCCCGGCTTCGGCCCCGGCCTCCGCCCCCGCCTCGGCCCCGGCGTCCGCCCCGGCTTCGGCGCCCGCTTCGGCCCCGGCCTCCGCCCCGGCCGGTACGACCCCGAGTGGCAGCCCGAGCGCGCACTGACGCCGGTCAGCGACCACGCAAACGGCGAAGGGCCCCTGCTGAGCAGGGGCCCTTCGTGTTCCGTCCAGGCGGTTTACGGCTCGAACTTGTAGCCGAGGCCGCGCACCGTCACCAGGTAGCGCGGCGCTCCCGGGTCGGGCTCGATCTTCGCCCGCAGGCGCTTGACGTGGACGTCCAGGGTCTTGGTGTCGCCCACGTAGTCGGCGCCCCAGACCCGGTCGATCAGCTGCATCCGGGTGAGCACCCGGCCCGCGTTGCGCAGCAGCATCTCCAGCAGGTCGAACTCCTTCAGCGGCAGGTCGACCTTGGCGCCGTCCACCGTGACCACGTGCCGATCGACGTCCATCCGGACCGGGCCCGCCTCCAGCGCGCCCGGGCCGCCGCTGTCGCCGCTGCCGTTGCCGTCCTCACCGCGGCGGCGCAGCACCGCCCGGATCCGGGCGACCAGCTCACGGGTGGAGTAGGGCTTGGTGACGTAGTCGTCGGCTCCTATCTCCAGCCCGACGACCTTGTCGATCTCACTGTCCTTGGCCGTCACCATGATCACCGGGACATTGGAGCGGACCCGCAGCTGGCGGCAGACCTCGGTGCCGGGCAGGCCGGGGAGCATCAGGTCGAGCAGCACCAGGTCGGCGCCATTGCGTTCGAACTGCTCCAGGGCGTCGGGCCCGGTGGCGGCGATGGCCACCTCGAAGCCCTCCTTGCGGAGCATGTACGACAGGGCGTCGCTGAACGACTCCTCGTCCTCGACCACCAGTACTCGGGTCACGATCGGGCCTCCGGGGCAGGAAGGGGGATTGCGGTTACGGGGGGTTCGTTCGACAGGTCGGGTACGGGGTGCTCCGCCGGGGCCTGCCCGGCGGGGAGCCGCACCGTGAAGGTAGAGCCTTGGCCCTCGACGCTCCAGACGGACACGGTGCCGCCGTGGGAGGCAGCGACGTGTTTGACGATGGAGAGGCCGAGGCCGGTTCCGCCGGTGGCCCGGGAGCGGGCCGGATCGACGCGGTAGAAGCGCTCGAAGATCCGCTCGCGGTCCTTCTCCGAGATTCCGATGCCCTGGTCGGTCACCGATATCTCGATCAGCTCGCCGTCCGCCTCGCCGAGTGCGGCGGCGCTGGAGATGCGACGGGTGGCGATGGCCACCCGGGTGCGGGGCGGACTGTAGTTGACGGCGTTCTCGACCAGGTTGCCGAGTGCGGCGGCCAGCTGGCCGCGGTTGCCGTGCAGATAGAGCTCACCGATGCCGCCCGCCGCGATATGGATCTGCTTGGCGGCGGCCGGCTGGCGGCAGCGGTCGATCGCCTCGGCGATCAACTCGTCCACCGGCACCGGCTCCGGGTCCATCAGCAGCTGGTCGTCCTGGACCCGGGAGAGGTCGATGATCTCCTGGACCAGGCTGGCCAGCCTGGTGGCCTCGATCTGCATCCGGCCGGCGAAGCGCTGGACGGCCTCCGGGTCGTCGGAAGCGTCCGCGACGGCCTCGGAGAGCAGCGAGAGCGCACCGACGGGGGTCTTGAGCTCATGGCTGACGTTGGCCACGAAGTCGCGGCGGACCGCCTCGATCCGGCGGCGCTCGGTGAGGTCCTCGACCAGGACCAGCACCAGCCGCGAGCCGAGCGGGGCGACCCGGACCGAGACCGCGAGCGGCTCGGCCGCCCGGGCGACGCCCGGACGGGGAACCTCCAGCTCGACCTGCCGGATCTCACCGTCCCTGCGGGTCGCCCTGGCCAGCGAGAGCATCTGCTCGACAGCCATCGCACCGCCCCTGACCAGGCCCATCGCATAGGCGGCCGAGCTGGCCTTGACCACCTCGTCGCCCTCGCCGAGCACGATGGCACAGGAGCGCAGCACGGAGAGCACGGTGTCCACGCCGGGCGGCAGCGCCGGCTCCTGGGTCGGTGCGCTGCTCACACTGGTTCGGTTCTTGCCGCTGCTGCCACGGTTCAGCTCACGCTCGCTCCAACGGAACGCTATGGCGGCTGTGAGGCCGACACCGAGCCCGGCTATGGCGCAGGCAGCGGCGGCAGCCACATTCACGTCCATACGGCCAGCCTAAGCGCTAGGTGAAGACCTCCCCCAAGAGTGCGATCAAGGGATCGGCCTTACGTTGCCGAGAATTCACCTTCAGGTTTCCACCGGTTCACTGCACCGGCCGTGCGTGGTCGCCCGGACGGCCCAATGTGGGTGGCGCAGCCCGTGTGGGCGGTGGCGCGCGTACGATTCGCGCCACCAGCAGCGGCCTTCCCGGCCGTCGTACGCGATGCCCGCCGGGCGTGACCGTACGGAATGACGGGATGCCCGGTCGGCACCGCCACCGACACAGCTACTGAGGGAGAGAGCATGCGCGACGCGTACCACGAGGAACTCGACTCGATCAGCGACGGACTGGTCGAGATGGCCCGGCTGGTCGGTTCGGCCATGGGCCGGGCCACCACTGCGCTGCTCGACGCGGACCTGGCGCTGGCCGAGAGCGTCATCGCCGCCGACGAGAAGGTCAACGCGCTCCACCACGACCTGGAGAGCCGGGCCATCGACCTGCTGGCCCGCCAGCAGCCGGTCGCGACCGACCTGCGGATCGTCGTCACCAGCCTGCGGATGAGCGCCGACCTCGAGCGCTGCGGCGACCTGGCCCGCCATGTCGCCAAGGTGGCCAGACTGCGCTACCCCGCCACGGCGGTCCCGCGTGACCTGCACTCGATCGTGCTGGAGATGGGGCAGCTCGCCCAGCGGCTGGTCGCCAAGGCCGGCCAGGTCATAGCCACCAAGGACGTGGACAAGGCGCTGGAGCTGGAGCAGGACGACGACGCGATCGACGCGCTGCACCGCGAGCTCTTCTCGCACCTGCTGGACGACCGCTGGCAGCACGGCATCGAGACGGCCGTGGACGTGACCCTGGTCGGCCGGTACTACGAGCGCTTCGCCGACCACGCGGTGTCGGTGGCCAAGCGCGTGGTGTTCCTGGTGACGGGCGAGCACGCGGGCGAGTTCGTCCCGGCCACCGAGGTCGGCAGCGCCGAGTAGGCAGCCCCCTCGGGGGCGCGCGAGGCGGTTGCACTGCTGAACCGCGCGCCCAGGGTCCCCGGCGGGGGGCGCACGGAAGCGCCGTCCGGCCACCACCACGCGCCCGTTGACGCCCCGTCACCAACGGGGCTTCACTCATGGAGTAGGCACACCGACGTGTGCCCGTACCGAGGAGGGCCCCAGCGCGATGAAGGCAACCCCGACCCCGAACACTCCCCCGCCGAGCATCACCGAGCCGTCCGCACCGGCCCTGCTCCCGATCCTCGCCGCCGGCTGCGGCTGCGGCCCCGGCTGCGGCTGCGGCTGCCAGTCGGGCGCGCCGTGCCAGTGCGGCGGCGCCAGCGGCGGCTGCTGCGGCGGCCACTGAGCAGCCGCGTCCCGTCCGCAGGCCGGGTGCCCCCAACCGCTCGGCGGGGGGCACCCGGCCTGCGCGTCAGAAGGTGACGTCGGTGCAGGAGTAGAAGGCAGCCGCCACCAGGGCGTGGCGCTTACGCATGGTGCTCCTTCCTGAACCCGCTTCTGGACATGCCAAGGCGGGGCGTGGGGGTGGATGGAGTGCACGGAGGCGCAGCCCGCATGCGTGGGGGCGGGATCCGAGAACGGATGGTGGCGCGCCCGCGCCGGTTCCGGCACATACGGTAGAAGCGCGGCCGTCGGCCGTCAATGGTCTGAACCACCTCTGAAACACCCCTGAAGACCTCGAACTTCCTTGTACAGCAGGGGCGTTGCCGGACAGGAGGCATCGGCCCCGGGCGCCGTCGCACGAGCGAGCCCCCTGCCACGCGGGAGATCCGCAGGCAGGGGGCTCGGTTGCGCTCGAGCACTCTTCGAGGCGCGGGGACTACTTCTTGCCCTGGTTCTTCACGGCCTCGATGGCGGCCGCGGCGGCCTCGGCGTCCAGGTAGCGGCCGCCCTTGACGACCGGCTTGAAGTCGGCGTCCAGCTCGTACACCAGCGGGATGCCGGTGGGGATGTTCAGGCCCGCGATGTCCTCGTCCGAGATGCCGTCGAGGTGCTTGACCAGCGCACGCAGGCTGTTGCCGTGGGCGGTGACCAGGACGGTCCGGCCGGCGGCCAGGTCCGGGACGATCGCGTCGTACCAGTACGGCAGCATGCGCTCGACGACGTCCTTGAGGCACTCGGTGCGCGGGCGCAGCTCGCTCGGGATGTCGGCGTAGCGGGCGTCACCGGCCTGCGAGTACTCGGCGTCGTCGGCGAGCACCGGCGGCGGGGTGTCGTACGAGCGGCGCCAGAGCTGGAACTGCTCCTCGCCGAACTCGGCCAGGGTCTGGGCCTTGTCCTTGCCCTGGAGCGCACCGTAGTGGCGCTCGTTCAGGCGCCAGCTGCGGCTGACCGGGATCCAGTGGCGGTCGGCCTTGTCCAGGGCGATCTGCGAGGTGCGGATAGCGCGGCGCAGCAGGGAGGTGTGCACCACGTCGGGGAAGAAGCCCTCGGCGGCGAGCAGCTCGCCACCGCGCGCAGCCTCCTTCTCGCCCTTCTCGTTGAGGTCGACGTCGACCCAGCCGGTGAAAAGGTTCTTCTGGTTCCACTGGCTCTCGCCGTGGCGGAGCAGGATGAGTCGGTACGTCGTGTCAGCCATGGCTCACAGCTTAATGGAGCCGGAAAACCGCCGACCGGGCCGAAAGCCTTTCCGTAAGGTGCATGTACGGCATATGCCGCTTACATGTTCGCCGAGCGGCCCCTCCTGCATCGGGGCTGCCCGGGGCCGCCCGGGGCCGCTCAGCCCTGATCGGTCGGCTGCGGCGGGGTCGCCGGCCCGGCCGGGACGGACAGATGGGCGAAGGCTTCGAGGTTGCGGGTGGACTCGCCACGCTTGGTGCGCCACTCCCACTCGCGCCGGATGGCGGAGGCGAAGCCGAGTTCGAGCAGGGTGTTGAAGGGCTCGTCGGCGTTCTCCAGCACGGTGCCGAGCAGCCGGTCCACCGCGTCCGCGGTCAGCGCCTCCAGCGGGAGGCGGCCCGCGAGGTAGACGTCGCCAAGGCCGTCGATGGCGTACGCGACCCCGAACAGGCGGGTGTTGCGTTCCAGCAGCCAGCGGTAGACCGCCTCGTGGTTCTCGTCAGGGCGGCGGATCACGAACGCGTTCACCGAGAGCGTGTGGTCCCCGATGCGCAGTGCGCAGGTGGTGGCCAGCTTCCGGGTGCCCGGCAGCGAGGCGACCAGGGTGTACGGGTCGGTTGCGGCCGGTTCCCAGGCCACCTCGGCCTCGTCCAGTGCGGCGCGGAGCAGGCCGAGAGCGTCGTCCTTCGTGCGGATTGCCATGGAGGAGACGCTACTCGGCGGTAGGGGCACAGTGCAGCCGGGTCGGCCGGTGTCTGCGCAGCACCTTCGTGGGCCGAGCTCGGCCCTGCGCCCCGGGCCCGGCCGATGAGCCAGGCCGTACGGCCCCGCCCGGCGCAGCCGATCGCCCCGGCCCGGCGCAGCCGATCGCCCCGGGCCGGGGCGTCAGCGCAACCGGCCACCCCGGGCCGGAGCGTCAGGACAGGCGGAGCCGGGAGCGCCCCAGACGCCCTGCCGGGCGGGTGAGCGCGCCCGCGTACACCTCCGCCGTGGCGGCGGCGGCCGCGTTCCAGCCGAAGGCCGCCGCGTGCCGGGCGGCGGCCTCGCCCTGCTGTCCGACCAGCTCGGGCCGGGTGACATACGGGTGCAGCGCCTCGGCCCAGGCGTGCGGGTCGTGGCCGTGCACCAGGGTGCCCGTACGGCCGTCCTGGACGGCGACCGGGAGACCGCCGACCGCTGCCGCGACCACCGGCGTGCCGCACGCCTGCGCCTCCAGGGCCACCAGACCGAAGGACTCGCTGTACGAGGGCATCACCAGCGCCGAGGCGGCCCGGTACCACTCGGCGAGCTGCGGCTGGCCGACCGGCGGGTTGAAGCGGACCACGTCCGAGATACCGAGCTGGGCGGAGAGCTTGTGCAGGCTCTCCGGCCTCTCGAGGCCGGTGCCGGAGGGGCCGCCGACGACCGGGACGACGAGCCGCTCGCGCAGCTCCGGCGCCCGCTCCAGCAGCACCGCGACGGCCCTGAGCAGCACATCGGGCGCCTTGAGCGGCTGGATCCGACCGGCGAACAGCAGGACCGCGGCGTCCTGCGGCAGGCCGAGCCCGGCCCGCGCGGCAGCGCGGTCACCGGGCCGGAAGACGTCCAGATTGACGCCGGGATGGACGACGGCGAGCTGGTCCCGGCGCGCGGAGTAGTGGTGCGAGAGCTCGTCGGCCTCCTCGGCGGTGTTGGCGATCAGCCGGTCCGCAGCCTCGACCACCTGGGTCTCACCGATCACCCGCGCCGCCGGCTCCGGGGTGTCGCCCTCGGCGAGCGCGGCGTTCTTGACCTTGGCCATGGTGTGCATGGTGTGCACCAGCGGCACGCCCCAGCGCTCGGCGGCCAGCCAGCCGACCTGCCCGGAGAGCCAGTAGTGCGAGTGCACCAGGTCGTAGTGGCCCGGACGGTGCCCGGCCTCGGTGCGCAGCACGCCGTGGGTGAAGGCGCAGAGCTGGGCAGAAAGGTCCTCCTTGAGCAGCCCCTCGTACGGGCCCGCCGTGACGTGCCGGACCAGCACCCCGGGGGCGAGCGGGACGGTGGGCGCGTCCTCCGAGCGAGTCGCCCGGGTGAAGATCTCGACCTCGATGTCCAGCTCGGCCAGGCGCTTGGCCAGCTCGACGATGTAGACGTTCATCCCGCCCGCGTCGCCCGTGCCCGGCTGGTGCAGCGGCGAGGTGTGGACGCTCAGCATGGCTATCCGGCGCGGCCGACGGGAGCGCCCGCCGACCAGTGCCTGCAGACGCCCACGGGCGGGTGGAAGCCCGATCTGGGCACGAAGTGCCGTCCGTACGGGGTGCTGGGTCACCGGGCTGAAGCCTCCTCTTGCTCCCCGACTGCCGTGGCCATGCTGTTCCTGCGGGCTGTGCTGCTACTGCGTGCCTGTCCTGCGTGCCGGGCCAGCGGGCGTGCCTGCCGCGCCGAACCGCCGGGGCTCCTGCCCTGCCTGGACACCGCCTATGGGCGGTGGCTCGGACGGGCATTCGTCCAGTGTGACAACTTCGGGGTCGATGGCCGGTATTCCCGTCTCGCTGGATGAGATGGGCCGACATCGGCCACGTAGGCTGCCTGGCATGGCCGCCTCGTTCGATCCCTCCCCCGCCCGTGGGCGCTCCGCCCGCCCGGTCGGCACGGTGACCCGAGGCACGACCAACACCAACCGGCTGCGCCGGATGGACCGCTGGATCGCCCACACCCTGGGCCCCGTGCTGCGCTCGGCCGACCGGCCACCCGTCGCCGTGGACCTCGGCTACGGCGCTGCACCATGGACCGCCGTCGAGCTCTCGAACCGGCTGCGGGCGGTGCGGACGGACATACGGGTGGTGGGGATCGAGATCGAGCCCGAGCGGGTCGCGGCCGCCCTTCCGTACGCCGAACCGCCGCTGCTGACCTTCCGGCGCGGCGGCTTCGAGGTGCCGCTGGACGGGGCGGCGCCACTGCTGATCCGGGCGGCGAACGTGCTGCGACAGTACGAGGAGTCGGCGGTCGCCGCGGTCTGGGAGCGGCTCTGCGGACGACTGGCACCCGGTGGCCTGCTGGTCGAGGGGACGTGCGACGAGATCGGCCGACGGCACGTCTGGGTCGCGCTCGGCCCCGAAGGGCCCAGGACGGTGACCTTCGCCGCCCGGCTGGGCGGGCTCGGCCAGCCCTCCGATCTGGCCGAACGGCTGCCCAAGGCGCTCATCCACCACAACGTTCCCGGGCGTCCGGTGCACGCGTTCCTGACCGACTTCGACCGGGCGTGGTCGGCCGCGGCGCCGTACGGAGCGTTCGGGGCGCGCCAGCGATGGGTGGCCGCCTGCACGGCGCTGGCGGGCAACTGGCCACTGGCGGACGCGCGAGGGCGCTGGCGGCAGGGCGAGGTCACGGTGCCGTGGAGCGCGCTGGCCCCGTAGCGGGTCCGCCTCGGCCTCGGGCCCTGGACACTTCGACTCCCTGACGGGCCACGGGATTTCACTCGAACGAGTTATCGAATATCCCTAGCATGTTGACGCCCCATCACGTCACCATGGACGCAGCCGTATGAACCGCCGGTTTCAACCCAAGGGCCTGAGCCTCCGTCAGCTCATGGGCCCCAGTGCGCGCCAGACCCGCTCGAAGACCTCGTACGCCTCCGCTCCGAACAGTACGAACCGAATCTCAGCCAGCTCCGCCCGCTCCGCCAGTTCCGCCGCCGCTTCCGTGGCAGTCACGAGGGCGATCCGTGCCACGTCCTCCAACGGCCACCCGTACACCCCGGCCGAGATCGCCGGGAACGCCACCGTCCGCGCCCCCAACTCGACCGCCACCCGCAGCGATTCCCGATAGCAGGAAGCCAGCAGCCCGGCCCGCTGCTCGTACTCCTCCGGCAGATACACCGGCCCGACCGTGTGCACGACCCACCTGGCCGGCAGCCGGCCGGCCCTCGTGGCGACTGCCCGACCGGTCAGCAGACCCTTGCCGTAACGCGAGGCCCGCAAGCTGCGGCAGTCCTCCAGAATCTCCGGGCCGCCCCGGCGGTGGATGGCGCCGTCCACCCCACCGCCGCCGAGCAGGGAGGAGTTAGCGGCGTTCACAATCGCGTCCACCTGCTGCTCGGTGATGTCACCCTCGACCAGCGTGATCTGTGTCACCGGACCGGACCTCCCGTCACACCGCCTCCACAGGGCGCCCACAGTAACCGCCCGGCCCGCTGAGAGCGTGGCAATTACCACATCGGCGCCGGTCGGCCAGAGAAATCCCCGGAGATCACGTTATGGTCGCGAGAAGCTCCCCGACGCACGGTGCCATGCGGGCACTGAGCACGGATCTCAGCCGTTGCCCAGTCGGGGAAAGGGAGGATCGACCAATGCCCGCAACGGGAGACGGGCGGGCACCGCGTGCCTCGTACCGGCCGGGCAGCACCGGCGGAGTCTTGACCGAACGTGCCGGCAGCACGACTGAGCACGCCGCCGGCCAGACCATCGGCGCGGCCGCCGATCAGCTGGACGGCGGCGGCGAGACCGCCTCTGGCCGGTCGGCCAGGCGGACAGCAGGACTCGCTGCCCTCCGAAGGGACGGACGCGTCAGCGGGCGGACCGACAGCAAAATGAACGCCCGGGCAGGCGAACCCGACCTCGAGGACACCGAATCCGCCGCCGTGCACGCGGACGGGCAGGACGGGCAGCCCGAAGGACGGATCGGCAGCCGCAACGACAGGCGCATCGACGGCGGCACCAGCCCCATACCGCACCCTCGCGGTACCAACGGCATCCCCGTGACACCCTCCCGCGGCACGCCGTTCCGACTGCTCGTCATCGAGAGCGACGTCTCCGACGCGGTGCTGATCGAACAGCTGGTCGCCGACAGCGGTGCCGCCATCGAGATCCACTGGGCTCACGGGATCGACCAGGCCGCCGCTCTTCTCTCTCCCACCCTGCCCGCGGCTCGCCGGAGCCGCCCGCGCGGTTCCGACTTCAGCTGTGTCCTGCTCGACCTGGCCGCCCCCGGCGAGCTGCCCGCCCTGCCGGACTCGTCGGGCGTGTCCGGCCCGCCCGGCCCGCACAGCCGACCCGGACTGCTCAGCCGGCCCGACGGCTCCGGCCGGCCGGACGCCAACGACGGCACCGAGGGCCTTGACTCCCCGGACGGCTTGGACGGGCTGCGCGAGCTTCTTCGGCGCGCGCCACACACCGCCGTCGTGGTCCTGACCGACGCCGGCAGCGCCGAGCTGGGCGCGGCCGCCGTCGCGGCAGGAGCCCAGGACTTCCTCGTCAAGCACGAGACCGACGGACCACTGCTGGCCCGCGCCCTGCGCTACGCGGTCGAGCGCAAGCGGGCCGACGAGTCGCAGCGCCGACTGGTCGAGGCCGAGCTGCGCGGCCAGGAGAACGCGCGCCTGCAGCGGCACCTGCTCCCCACCCCTCTCCTCGACGGGGCCGGGCTCGCCTTCACCCGCCGCTACCGCCCCGGCCGCCGCCGGGCACTCCTCGGCGGCGACTTCTACGACGCCGTCCGTACCGGCGACGGCACCGTCCATGTGGTGATCGGCGATGTCTGCGGCCATGGTCCGGACGAGGCCGCCCTCGGTGTCGCCCTCCGGATAGCGTGGCGCACCCTGGTCTTCGCCGGGCTCACCGGCGAGAAGCTCCTCAGCACGCTTCAACACGTCCTGGAGCACGAGCGGCGCAGCGACGAGATCTTCGCGACGCTCTGCATGCTGGTGCTCTCCCCCGAGCCGACTGCCCCGACTCCCTCGGCCTCCCCGGCTCCTCACGCTCCCGCGGCTCCGGCCTCCGCCGGGGCGGTGGAGCACGCCCAGCTCTATCTGGCCGGGCACCCTGCCCCGCTGCTGCTCCGGCCGGAGGGGCGGCCCGTGCTGCTCCCGTCCGACCAGGCCGGCCCGGCGCTGGGGCTGGTCCCGTGCGACGACGGCCAGGCGGTCTGGCCCGCCCAGCATCTGGAGCTCCAGCCCGGCTGGCGGCTGATGCTCTACACGGACGGGCTGGTCGAGGGCCGGGTCGGCGCCGGTTCCCCTCGGCTCGGCCAGGACGGCCTGGTCGAGCTGATCGGCGACCACCAGTCCACCGGCCTCACCCGTGGCCGGCTGGTCGACAGTGCCATCGCGGAGGTCGAGGAGCTCAACGGAGGCTCGCTGACCGACGACGTCGCCGTCCTGCTGCTGGAGCGCAACCCGGCGCCCGTCATCATGGGCTGACTGCCAGGGCTGTTGCGGACTGTTGCGGGCCGCGAAACGCGGTGGGAGCGGTACCCGATCGGGGTACCGCTCCCACCATCACTTCACCGTTCTACTGCACCGAGGTCACCACGGACCGTACGGGCCCGTGTTCCGCCGGTTGCCGTTGCCGCCGGAGCCACCGGTCAGCTGCCTGATGGCGGGGCGGACATCCACCATGTAGACGATCGCGGCGACCAGTCCGACCAGCGACAGCAGGGCGAACACACTGCCCCCGAGCAGCAGGTCCAGCGCAAGGGCGATGCCAAGAATGATCAACCAGAACTGCTTCGTCTTCTTGTCCGCCGCACGGTAGGCGTCCTCGCGCCGCGTCGCCGCGTCCACGAAGGCGAACAGCTTGAAGCACACCATCGCGGTGGTCAGCCACCAGAACGGGTTCAGGAAGTCGAAGAGCAGGATCTGCACCACTGCGGTCTCCTCACTGCGGCTACGGCAGCACCGGCTTCGCCGACACCGGGGCGGGCAAGGTCACTTCCCATCGTGGCACGACCGGGCACCCGTACACCGGACAACGAACCGACCCTGCGGGATGTGCCCGCATTACTTCTCGGTGGACGCCTACTTCCCGGCGGCGGCCGCGGAGTCCTCACCGGAGCTCTCGGCGGGCTTCTCGCCGGACTTCCGCGCCCGCGGGGTCTTCTTCGCCGAGGCCGAAGCGGTCTCCTCAGCGGGCTCCTCTGCCACGATCCCGGCCTCGACGGGCTCCTCGGCATCGACCGCGACCACGGCGGGCCCGGCCCCCTGGGTCTGCGTCCGGTCCTCGTCCTGGCCCTTGTCCACGACCGCCTTGCCGCGCACGGCCAGCTCGTCGTAGACCTCCTTCGCCTTGACGGCGAGCTCCGCCGCCCGGCCCACCTGCTGCAACGCGAAGACCTGGGCCTTCTCCTGCAGCACCTTGAGGTCGGTCGGCAGCGTGGTGACCGTCTCGGTCACCTTCGCCTGCGCCTCGACCAGCCGGGCCTGCGCCTCCTGCAGCCGGACCGCAGCCTTCTCCTGGGTGCCCTTACGGTCGGCCGCCAGCGCCTCGACCTTGCCGGGCACCTCGCGCAGCTTCTCGTACGCGAGATCGCCGGCGCCCGCGAGGGCGTACAGCGGAGTCGGGTCGCTGAGGGTCTTCTTGATCTCGTCGGTGATCGGCATGACCGGTCCTCCCTTGCGTCGACGGCCCGGCCACGGGCCTGTCGTAGGTCTTCGCCCGGTGGCCACCCGGCTGGACGGCCACCCATATTCAGTCGTTCGGTCCTTGTCGGCTGTTCAGCCCTTGTCGGCTGTTCAGCCCTTGTCGGCGGGTATCGCCGCCGTCGCCCCGTCCGTCGACGGACCTTCCTTGTTCTCCTTCAGGAAGGCGTCGTAGACCGCGAGCAACGCCTGCTTCTGCCGCTCGTTGATCAGCGGATCGGCCAGGATCGCGGCTCTCAGTTCGAGCCCCTCACCCTGCCGTTCCTCCAGAATCCCGGCCTGGACGTACAGCGTCTCCGCCGAGATCCGCAGCGCCTTGGCGATCTGCTGCAGGATCTCCGCGCTCGGCTTGCGCAGCCCGCGCTCGATCTGGCTGAGGTACGGGTTGGACACACCGGCAGCCTCCGCCAGCTGCCGCAGCGAGAACTGTGCGTTCCGCCGCTGCTCCCGGATGTACTCGCCGAGCGAGCCGACGTTGAGTGAGGCCATACCCGCAGTCTGCTCCGCCCTGCTTGCAAATGCAAGCAGGGCGCTAACATTAGCAACCAGTGCAGGTCGCCCGAGCGTCGGATCCCCACCTTCGACCAGCCCGCCGAGTAGGACGCCGGCGTGAACGCTGCGACAGGTCTGCGGCGTACTCATGCCCGGAGCTGGATGAGACCAGACGGCGCGTCATGTTCCCGGCGCGGAGATGTGATCAGTTGTCCCGTCCCGGAAGGCCGGCCGCACGGTCGTCCAGGACAGGTGTCGGTAGGATCTCCTGCCCATGGACGCGAGTGCAGGAAACGAGATGATCGCTATTCCGCCGGGGCAGGTAACGCTGTCCGACCGGCGGACACAGCGCAGTTGGTCGATCGAGCTCGCGCCGTACCGGCTGGCGGCGCTCCCGATCACCCAGGCGCTGTACGCACGGATCACCGGCCGGCGGCCAAGCACTGCCCAGGGGGACCAGTTGCCCGTCGAGGGCGTTTCCTGGTGGGATGCGGTCCGGTTCTGCAACGCCCTGTCCCAACGCGACGGGTTCGCGCCCGCCTACCACCTCCATGCCAACGGCGAAGGCATCGAGTGGGACGAATCCGCCGACGGGTACCGGCTGCCGACCGAAGCCGAGTGGGAGCACGCCTGCCGTGCCGGTACGACCGGGCCGCACTACGGGCCGCTCGACGAGATCGCTTGGTACCGCGGCAACTCGCACGAGCGAATCCACGACGTGGGCGGCAGGCAGCCCAACCCGTGGGGCCTCTACGACATGCTCGGCAACGTCTGGGACTGGTGCTGGGACATCTACGACGCCGAGGTCTACGGCACCTACCGGGTGCTACGTGGCGGTGGCTGGTTCGACGAGCACTGGAGCTGCCGGGCCTCCGCGCGGCGGCGCAGCCACCCGGGCTTCCAGGTCGACGACGTGGGGTTCCGCATCGCGCGTTCCATCGTGAGCTGATCCGCGTCGTCTGCGACGACCGCTTCCCGCGCGTCCTCGAACGCGACACCCGCCGCATCCGTCAGGGGCACAGGCCGCCGGCTGCTTCGGCCTGCGGCGGAACCTCAGTCACCGGAGCCGGTCATCTCCCGGTAGGCGGACGCCAGCAGTACGGCGAGGTCGCGGCCGGCGACACGGATGCCCGAGGGGCCGAGGTCCGCGATCGCCGGTCCGAGCTCGGCCCCGGTGTCCCCGGGAGCGGCCCCATGCGGGCCGGCGGGCGTGACGGGCCCCGCCGGAGCGGCGTGGAGGGTGAAGTCGCCCTCCCAGAAGGTGTCCAGGCGGGCGGCGAGTGCGTGGGCGTCGGTCATCGGTCGGTCACTCCAGCTGTGGTGGCACCGGTCGCTTCTCCGGCCACTCCGCCGCCTGCTACTGCGACCGCCGTCTCGGTCTCGCCGATCGCGTCGGCGGAGAGGGAGACGAGTTCGCGCAGGGAGGCGGCGGAGAGGTCGGTGAGCCACTGCTCACCTTCGCCGACCACGGCTTCGGCCAAGGCCCGCTTGGACTCGATCAGTTCGGCGATCCGCTCCTCCACCGTGCCGACGCAGACCAGGCGCCGGACCTGGACGTCCCTTCGCTGGCCGATCCGGAAGGCGCGGTCGGTCGCCTGGTCCTCCACCGCCGGATTCCACCAACGGTCGAGGTGGATCACATGATTGGCGTTGGTGAGGTTGAGCCCGGTACCGCCCGCCTTGAGCGAGAGCAGGAAGATCCGGGGGCCGTCCGGAGACTGGAAGCGGGCAACCATCTCCTCGCGGCGGCGCTTCGGCACGCCCCCGTGCAGGTAGAGCACCTCTTCACCGAGCCGCTCCACCAGGTGGGGCTGCAACATCCGGCCGAACTCCGCGTACTGGGTGAAGACCAGAACCCGGTCGCCCTCGGCGAGTGCCTCCGCCAGGATCTCCTCCAGCCGCGCCACCTTGCCCGACCTGTCACCCAGCTCCGCTCGGTCGTGGAGCAGTTGGGAGGGATGGTTGCACACCTGCTTGAGCCTGCCGATCGCGGCGAGTACGGCTCCCTGGCGCTCCACACCTCGAACGCCCTGGAGGCGCTGCAGCAGATCGGCCACCACGGCCTGGTAGAGCCCGGCCTGCTCGGGGGTGAGGTTGCACCAGACCGTGATCTCCTGCTTGGCGGGGAGTTCAGCTGCGATCACCGGCTCCGACTTGGACCGGCGCAGCATGAACGGGCCGGCGAGCCTGCGGAGTCGGCCGGTTGCAGCGGAGTTCCCGTTGAGCTCGACCGGGATGGCGTAGCGCTCCTTGAAGGACTCGGCCGAACCGAACAGCCCGGGGTTGGCGAAGTCGAGTACGGCATGCAGCTCGGCCAGCCGGTTCTCGACCGGGGTGCCGGTGAGCGCGATACGGTGCTCTGCCCTCAGCGCACGCACGGCCCGAGACTGGGCGGTGGCCGCGTTCTTGATGAACTGGGCCTCGTCCGCGATGACCCTGCGCCAGGAGATCCGCCCCAACTCCTCGGCGTCCCGCTGGACCAACCCGTAAGTGGTGATGACCAGGTCGGCCCCGGCCGCGACGGCCTGGGCGACCGAGCCTTCGGCGCGGTCCGCGCCGTGGTGGACGTGGACTCGCAGCATCGGGGCGAACCTGGCGGCCTCCCGCTGCCAGTTGCCGACCAGGGACATCGGGCAGACCAGCAGATTGGGCACCGGAACCCCGGACGGCCGCCCAGCCCGTTCCGCTTGTTCCTCCCGTTCCGCCCGTTCGCCCTGCTCGACGGCCAGCAGGGCGAGGGTCTGCACGGTCTTGCCCAGGCCCATGTCGTCGGCCAGGACGACCCCGAGGCCGAGCTGCGCCATGGCATGCAGCCAGGCCAACCCCCGCTCCTGGTAAGGGCGGAGGGTGGCTCCGAAGTCCTGTGGGAGGGCGGGCGGCGGCGTACGCTCGCCACCGCGCACGGGGCCGTCGACCGCGCCCGGCGCGCCGTCCGTGGCATCAGGGTCCGCCGAGGCGTCCGCGAGGAGCGCGCCCAGCGGACCGGTGGCCTCGACCCGCGTGACCGGCAGCCCGGCAACCTGTGCCGACGGATCGAGTGCCAGGCGCAGCACCTCGGTTGTGGACATGGACCCGCCGCCCCGATGGGACAGGAAGGCGAGCGCGGCCGCGATCTGGCTCGCGTCCACCTCGATCCATCGGCCGCGCAGCCGGACCAGGCCCTGTTGTGCGGCGCCCAGATCAGCCAACTCCTGCTCGGTGAGGGTGAGTTCGCCGAGTGCGGCCGCCCAGCGGAAGTCCACGACTGCGTCACGGTCGATCTGCCCGGTCCGCTCGATGGCCCCGGCCACGGGTGTACGGGCTGCCGTCAGGGCCAGCCCGAGCCGTGGGCGGCGCTGCCACCAGGCGGGGAGCAGCACGCCGAAGCCGGCCTCGGTGAGGGCCGGAGCGGCCTCGCGAAGGAAGGAGAGCGCCCCGGCGCGGTCGAGGGTGAGGCCGGTGGGGCGGGAAGCGCGGAGCGCCGGGCGGAGTTCGGGGCGACGGAGGACGGCCCGGTCGAGTTCTGCGGTGTACGTCTCGACGGGGTCCGCGACCTGCCGAGCGAGAGCAGCCGGCGCAGGGCCGCCGGACCAGAGGTCGTCGGCGGTGACCAGGAGGGACGGCGTCTCGACTGCCTGGAGGAGGAAGTCGAGACGCCAATCGTCGTCACCGGCTCGATCGTTGGGATTCTCGGCCGGACCACCGTCACCGTCATGGCCGGGCGGTTCGTCGTCGCCGAGCGGTTCGGAGAGCCGGAAGCAGAGGCGCAGCAGCCGCCCGGGAGCGCCGGCCCCGGCGTGCCAGGCTGCCAGCCGTTCCCGGAGGTCGGCGACGGCCCCCGAACGTCCGCCGCCAGAACGCCCTTCGGCGGAACCTCCGTCGGCGGAGCGCCCGTCGTAAAAGCGTCCGTCGGTGGAGTGCGAGCAGAGGGCCGCCAGCCATGCCTCTGCGGTGCCGGCGGGCGCGCGCCGCAGCGGGGGCGGTGCGCCTTCCAGGGCGACGCGGGTCTCACGGTCGGCCAGGACGTCCAGGACCTCGGCGAGCAGTTCGGCACCGGTACGGTCCGGGGCGCCGGGCCGGTACTCGGCGAGACAGATCGGCGGACACCCGGCGGCAAGTGCCTCGGCCTCGCGCCGGGCAAGTGCGTCCGGCGCGGGCTGCCAGCGCGCGTAGGCCGCTCCGCTCTCCTCCTCCCGGAGTACGGGCAGCACACGCCCCCGGCCGACGAGCCGCCAGGCGAGGTCGTGGACGGCGGTCAGCCAGCGCACCGAGGCGCCGTAGGCAACCTCGACCGCGCCCATTCCGGGGAGTTCGGCCGTGGCCACGGACCCGTGGGGGTCGAAGAGTTCACCCAGCAGCTGGGCAGCCTCGACAGGGCCGAACACCAGTACCGGCACCCGCCATGGGGACAGCAGGATCCCGCGCCCGACGGCACCGACGGGCAGCTGCGGGGACGGAGTGGGCGCTGCGCCGAGGCCGGGAAGCAGCAGAGTGGCCCATCGCTCGGGCGCCTGCTCGGCGAGCCAGCCGAGCCCCGGGCCGATGCCGGCGAGAAGGCGCGCGAGGAAGCCGGCGGGGCAGGCATAGGGGTGGGCGGCGACCCGTACGTCCTTGCGCGCTCGGCGCACCAGCGCTCCGGGTGCGCCTGCCGTTGCGAGTACGCCGGGCTCCCCGGTGCCACCGGAACCACCGGAACCACCGCCCACGATCGACCCCCCTGGCAGGCCGGACTCGCCGGACTCAGCGGGCCGGCCGACGGGTTCGCGGGGAGCGCCGTACGCCTGCGCATCCTCGGCCCACAGGGCCAACCGGCCGTCGGACTGCCAGAGCGCGTGCAGGGCGTACATCGCTCTGACCTCCCGGAATACGTTGCGGACCCGATGGCGGAGTCGACGGCGGGCGTGACGGCGGGCGTGACTGCGGACCCGATCGAGCCTATCCGGGTGTCCATAGCGGACCGGAACTGTCCTATACCGCCGATAGCGTCGGTCGTGCCGAAGCGGGGAAACCCCCACGACGAGAGGTAGTCGAAATGCCCATCCTGGTGCGCACGGAGACCGACGAGCGGGACGGCCTGCTGGCCTTCCTGGACGCCCAGCGCGGTGCGATCCGCCGCGCGGCCCACGGCCTGAGCGAGGCCCAGGCGGTGGCCACGCCCAGCGCGAGCAGCCTGTCGGTGGCCGGGCTGGTCAAGCATGTGGCGCGGTGCGAGCGCTTCTGGATCGTCGGCATCCTGGCGGGTGACGAACGCGGGCGGATCAAGCCCGCCGACTGGGCGGACGAGCACCGGCTGACCGAAGGGGAGACGCTCGCGGGCTGGCTCAAGGAGTACGAGGCGGTGGCCACCGAGACCGAGGAGATCATCCGGGGCCTGCCCAGCCTCGAGGTGGACGCTCCACTGCCGGTGGCGCCGTGGTTCCCGCCGAACAGCCGCCGTACGGCGCGCTGGATCCTGCTGCACCTGATCGAGGAGGTGGCGCGGCACGCGGGCCACGCGGACATCGTCCGCGAGACGATCGACGGCCGCACGGCCTTCGAGCTGGTGGATGCCACCAAGCACTGAACCCGAGGGCAAGGCGGCGCACACACGGCCGTCCGGGGGATTCCCGAGGGAATCCCCCACGCCATGGTTGAACATTGAACAAAGGGGGGCTATGCTGGTGCCAACAAGTTGAAGCCTAAACAAATGGCTTCGGAGCACCAGGAGGAGCCATGGGCATCTTCAGCCGCAACAAGACCACCGCCACCACCACCGCTACGGCCGTCCGGGCCCCCGAAGGCCCCGACCTGTCCCACCTCAACGGCGACTACACCATCGACCAGGCCCACAGCCGGATCGGTTTCGGTGTGCGCCACGCCATGGTCACCAACGTTCGCGGCGAGTTCGCCGAGTACGAGGGCAAGCTGCGCCTGGACGGCAGCGACCCCGCCAACTCCTCCGCCGAGCTGGTGATCAAGGTCGCCAGCATCGACACCAACCAGGCCCAGCGTGACGAGCACCTGCGCACCGGCGACTTCTTCGCCGCCGACACCTACCCGGAGATCATCTTCCGCAGCACCTCTGCCGAGCGGCTGCGCGGCGACTCCTACCGGATGACCGGCGATCTGACCATCAAGGACACGACCCGCCAGGTCGTCCTCGACCTGGACTTCACCGGCAACGCGACCGATCTCTACGGCGCGGAGCGGGTCGGCTTCGAGGGCTCGGCCACCATCGACCGTACGCAGTGGGGACTCACCTACAACGCGGCGCTGGAGACCGGTGGCGTGCTGATCGGCGAAAAGGTCAAGCTCTCCTTCGACATCTCCGCCGTCAAGGCCGCCTGAGCCTCGGCCCACCCGGCGAGCACCCGACTGCGCTACCTCGCACGAGCGTTACGCTCCGCGCACTGCCCCCGCCGACCCCCGGACGGCGGGGGCGCTCGCACGTCCGGACGGCTCTCGCGGCCGAGATGCCGGCGACCGCCGGCCGCGAACCGTCAGCCGTCAGCCGTCCAGCAGGGCGGCATCCTCGCGCGGCAGCCAACTGCCGGACGGCCGCCGCAGCCAGCCCTCGCGCGCACCGAACTCCGCCGCCGCAGCGCGCAGCGCGTCCAACCCGGGGTGGCGCAGCTCCGGGCGGTGGACCAGTCCGACCAGGCTCAACGGCACCGGTTCGACCAGCGGGCGCGTGACGGAGCCCGGCACCGCAGGGCCCCCGGTCGTGGTGAGCATCGCTTCGCCATGGCGCGCCAGGTAGTGCGCCAGCTCGCCCACACCGACCGGCGGACTGTACGGCGGTGCGGCCACCAGGCCGTGTGCGTCGACGAGCTGCCGTCCGAGATCGGTCCACTCGGTGGTGGCCTGATTGCCCGCGCAGATGTCCAACGGGTGGCCGGCCAGGGCGGCCACGGGGATCTCCGGCAGTCCGGCGAGGGGGTGGGCCTCCGGCAGGATGACCGCCATCCGCTCCAACCGTACCGGCTCGTGCGCGAGTTGGGCTCGTACCGGTGCCGCAAGACCGGCGAAGCGGCCGAAGGAGACATCCAGCCGGTGTGCCAGCAACTCCCCTGCCGCCGAGGCGAGTCCACCGTGGTAGCGGGCAAGCAGCTCGCACTCGGGGCGGGCGGTACGGGCGGCGGCGAGCAGCCGGTCGGCCGTCAGGTCCTCACCGGTGACCGCACTGTTGAGGTCCACCAGCAGCGCCCGCCCGGCGGAGCCCGCCACGATCTCGTCGTGCAGGGCCAGCAGGCGACGCGCCTGCGGGAGCAGCCGCTCCCCGGCCGGGGTGAGGTGGACGGTACGGGTGGTGCGGCCGAACAGGACTTCGCCCAGCGCCCGTTCGAGCGTCCGGACATCCCGGCTGAGGGCCTGCTGGGCGATATGCAGCCGCTCGGCGGCGCGGCCGAAGTGCAGGGTCTCGGCGGTGGCCACGAAACCGCGCAGTAGTCGCGGGTGCAGATCAACGGGCATGTCGGCAGGCTAGCAACGCGCTTCCCCACCCCCGGCCGGAAGGCGGCGGGCCGTCGCTCCGCCTGAAGCGCCGGGCTGATTGACAACAGCAGTGCGTCAATCCGGCAGAACAGGTGTTGGACCGGACGGACCCGGCACGGCCACGCTTGAGGCCGTCCCACTCCACCCGACCCGGGAGACCCGTGCTCGCCTCGTACCGCCGCATCTTCACCCCGCCCGGAGCCGTCGCCTTCACCCTGGCAGGGCTGCTGGGAAGGCTCGCCTTCTCGATGACGGGCGTCGGCACCGTGGTGATGATCGCCACCCGCCGCGACTCGTACGCCCTGGCGGGGGCGGTCTCCGCGGTCGGCGTCGCGACCGTCGCGGTCGGAATGCCGCTGCTGGGGCGGCTGGTCGACCGCTACGGGCAGGCCCGGGTGGCGGTGCCGAGCGTCCTGGTGGCCGCCGCACCGTTCGCCGGACTGCTGCTCTGCGTGCACTACGGAGCGCCCACCTGGACGTACTTCGTCTGCTGGCCCGCCGCCTCGGTGCTGCCGAACCTCGGCGGCATGGCCAGGGCCCGCTGGGCCCACCTCCACCGGGACGACCCGGCCGCCCGGCACCTCGCCAACTCCCTCGAACAGGCCCTGGACGAACTCTGCTTCATGGCAGGGCCGGTGCTGGCGATGCTGCTCTGCACCTCGCTCTTCCCGGAGGCCGGGCTGCTGGCCGGCGGACTGATGGCGACCGGCGGCACGCTGCTGTTCGCCGCGCAGCGCCGTACCGAACCTCCGGTGCAGCCCGTGCAGCCCGTGCAGCAGGACCGTGACGGCATCTGGCGGACGGGCGGACTTCGGGTGGTGGTACCGGTCTTCCTCGCCACCGGGGTCGCCTTCGGTTCGATGGAGGTCGCCACCATCGCGTACTCGGACGCACTCGGCCAACGGGCACTCGGGGGCGGGCTGCTGGCGCTGATGGCGGCCGGATCGTGCGTGTCGGGACTGGCCTTCGGACTGGTCAGGACACGGCGGTCGGCGGCGTCCGTGTTGCTGACGGGGGTGGCCGCGATGGCGGGGCTCCTGCTGCTGCCGCTGGCCGTCTCGGCCTCGGGGGCGGGACTGGCGCTGCTGGCGGTCGCACTGTTCGTCGCCGGATCCGGGACGGCCCCGACCATGGTGGCCGGGATGACGGTGGTCCAGGAGGTGCTTCCTGCCGGGAAGTTGAACGAGGGGATGTCACTCGCCGTGTCGGGCATCATGATCGGGATCTCGGCCGGATCCGCAGTCGGCGGCACGATCGCCCAGCACACCGCCCCCGGCACCGGCTACGCGGTGCCCGCCGGAGCGGCGGCGCTGGCCCTGCTGCTCACCGCTGCGGGGTACCGCCGACTGCGACCTCACCGGGCCTCGACCACCGCAGCCGCTACGGCTGCGGTGACTGCCGCGGCTGCCGCGGCACGGGCGACCGACGCAGCGCCGAATGCGGAGGCGGTTGTCAGTGCCGGCCGCTAGCGTTGCGGTCATGGGGGCACAGGCAGCGGACACGCGCCGAACGGAGATCAGGTACGTGCGCGGCGACGCCACCGCGCCGCAGGGCAAGGGCGTCAAGGTGATCGCGCACGTCTGCAACGACCTGGGCGGCTGGGGAAAGGGCTTCGTGGTGGCACTCTCCCGCCGCTGGCCCGAGCCCGAGGCGGCATACCGGCGCTGGCACCGCGAGCGCTCGGGCAACGACTTCGGCCTCGGCGCGGCACAGTTGGTGCAGGTCGAGCCCTATGTATGGGTGGCCAACCTGGTGGGCCAGCGAGGCATCCGGACGGGGCGCTCGACAGGCGTTCCGGTCCGGTATGAGGCGATCGACGCAGCGCTGGGCCGGCTCGGCGAGCACGCGCTGAGACTCGGCGCCTCCGTCCATATGCCCCGGATCGGCTGCGGCCTGGCGGGCGGCCGCTGGGAGCTGATCGAGCCGATGGTCGCGGCGCGGCTGACGGATCGAGGGGTGCCCGTGACGGTCTACGACCACACCTGACTCCGCATCCTGTCGGTGCGCCCCGCAGCAATCCGGTACTGCTCCGCCGGAGCAGTACCGGCAGGCGGAACGGCCTCCCCCGCCACCAGGACGCCAACTGCCCCGCAAGGTCATCAACGACTATCTGGCGAACGACACCCCACCCTCGGAGGCCCGCATGTGCGCAAAGGACACCCCCAGCTCCGGCCCCCGGCGCGGCAGGGCGTCAGCCCCTCGCCCCCTCTCCGCCCGGCGCCCAGGTGTACTCGTACTCGGGAAGCGTGAAGCCGCCCGGGAAGTACCCCTCGCGCTCGTCGGTACGGACACCGCCCTCGCGCTCGTAGAAGGCGACGGCACGGGTGTTGCCGGCCAGCACCTCCAGGCAGAGGGGCGCGTGCGCAGTGCGTGCGAGCGCCTCGCGCAGCAGCGCCCGGCCGATGCCGCCGCCGGTGCGCCCCGGCCTGACATGCAGGTTGTCGAGCAGCACCCGGCCGTCCGGCTGCGGGACAAGGTAGGCGAAGCCGACCACCTCCCCGTCGGCCTCGGCGATCAGCAGCACCGGGGTGTCGGCGGGTTCGCCGTAGTCCGCGGTGAGCCGGATCGCCCACAGCTCGCGGCGCTCCTCCGCCAGTCCGTCACCCAGCGCCTCGGCCGGGACGATCCCGGCATACGTGGTGCGCCAGCTCTCGGAGTGCAGGGCGGCGACGGTGGCCGCGTCGGCAGCGCCCCCGACGCGGATGACGGTCTGTCGGTTCATGTGACGAGCCTCCCACGCCGCCGACTTGAACGCGTTCAGCGGTGTCGTTAGAGTCGTTCCCGGGTGGTTTTGAACGCGTTCGAAACCACCCGGGGGCCGCCGGCCGGACACCGGAAGGCCCGGGGGGGTGGAGGGGGATCGGGGGCGCGGGGGCGCCGGACTGTGCCGTACCGGATGAACAGGGGACATCCCGTACGGCGCAGCCCGATCGCGTAGAACGTCCCGCGACGGCGTCCGGCTAGGCTCAGGAATCGTGGACGACGTGGCAACGACGAACGGCGGAAACGGCCCTACGAGCGGGGACGGCCTGGCGAACGGGAGCACCCCGGGCAACCGGCTGCCCGCTTCAGACCCGGCCGCGGAGGTGCGCACCGCACCGACGACCGAGGTGCGCGGCGGGCGCGCGCAGCCCAAGACCGACAAGAGCGAGCAGACCCGTGCGCTGATCCTCGAAACCGCCATGCGACTCTTCCAGGAGCGCGGTTACGACAAGACGACCATGAGAGCCATCGCCGCCGAGGCGGGCGTCTCGGTCGGAAATGCGTACTACTACTTCGAGTCGAAGGAATTCCTGATCCAGGGTTTCTACGACCGGATGACGTACGAGCACGCGGCGGACGCCAGAGCCCGGATGGCCGGTCGCAAGGATTTCGCCGAGCGGCTGGAGATCGCCCTCACCTCATGGATCGACTGCGCGGTCGAGTACCACGAATTCGCCGCCCAGTTCTTCCGCACGGCGGCCGATCCGACGAGCTCGCTGAGCCCGTTCTCCAACGAGTCCCATCCGGCCCGCACGACGGCGGTCGAGCTGTTCAGCGAGGTGCTGACCGGCTCGGAGCTGGCGCCCAAGCTGGACTCGGAACTCGCGGAGCTGCTGCCCGACCTGCTCTGGCTCCATCTGATGATCGTCGTCCTCTACTGGGTGTTCGACCGCACCCCGGACACCGAGCGCACCCGCGAATTCGTCCGCCGCTCGACTCCGATGGCGGCACGCATCATCAATCTCTCGCGCTATCGGGTATTCCGCCCGATCGTCCGGGACGCCAAGGACTTGATCCAGGACTTCATCCTGCCCACGATCGGCCGCACCGCGAGGCCGTAGTCGACGGAGCGGCCTGCTTCCCTGAGTCCGGGTGAATTCGGTCGAGCAGGGCCGCTCCGTTTCGCGACGGGCTCAGCAGACCGACCCAGCAAACCGACCCAGAAGACCGGCTCAGAAGCCGTCCGGGTTCCATGGTGCGAGCGGCGTGCGCAGCAGCCGGTCGGCAGCGGCAACACCGCCCGGGCGCAGTTCGGTGAGCAGCGCGACGGCAGCCAGTCTGGGCGCCGTCTCGTCGCCGAGGTAGAGCGAGGCGAGTGCGCCGGCGCCGAGGGCCAGATCCGGTTCGTCGTCGGTGGGGGTGCAGCTGCCGGTGCCGTCGGCGCCGGCCTCCAGCGCCCAGCGTCCCCCGGCGTAGCCGTCCGGGTCGCCGACCTGGAGCACCACGCGGCCGGGCGCGGCGTAGCGGCGGGCTGCGAAGGCGCCGGGCGCATCGAGCAGACGCAGCCAGGTGAAGTCACTGTTCTCGGCCTTCGGGGTCGCGGCGCGCGGCTCGTTGAGCAGCAGTGGGAGCGGGTGGTCCGCACCGCAGCTCCGGACCACGACCTTGCGCACCCAGTCCACGGAGCAGAGGAACCGCCACAGGGCGACGGTGGTGCCGGAGTCGAGGGCGAGGAAGTCGTTCACCGTGAGCACGGAGTTGGGGTAACTGCCGTCCCAGACCTCGTCTGTGCGGTAGACGGCGAGCCCGGTGACGGTCCCCTCGGCGTCCCGGTGCAGGGCGGCAAACGGCTCCTTCCAATCGAATCCGGGCATTGCATGCCGATGTTCATCAACCTCCGCCCGAGCGGGCGCACCTGGGGCGGGTACCGGGTGTACTCGGGTTTCCGCTCGCAGAGATCGGCCGGATCCTCGATGACCCGGACGCCGCTGCGTGCGACCACTTGCGTCGGCAGCGGTCACAGCTCGTGGAGCGCATCTCCCGCCTGCAGAAGATGCCCTGCGCAGTCGATCGCATGATGGAGGCATCGAAGACCGGAATGCGGTTGACTCCGGAGGAGCAGGTCGAACTCTTCGGCGACGACTGGCAGCCCGCCTGGGCCGAGGAGGCCGAGGACGGTCTCGACCTGTGACCTTCGCTGAGGAGCTGTGGCCTGCACCTGGCAGGTGATTGACTACGCCGCATGGACCTCGCGCGAGCGTTCCCTGCATGCACGGACGTGCTGACGAGCTGTTCCGGTCGGGATGCCGGCCGGTACTCCCCCGCCCGACGGGACGGCCTGTCATGAGTGCCGGTGGCATGCCGTCGGAGCCCGGCCCTGTCTCGATGGTTTGGGATGCGCCCCCTTTCGACCCAGAACTGCGTGTGGCGCTGGGGGCTTTGGGGGACGGGGCAAGGGAGCCGTTCACGCTGGAGAACCTTGCGGCCCGGCAGGAGCGGGATGCTGCGGCCCGGCCCAGGCCGACGGTCCGGGATCTCCGGGCCGACGGCCGCTTCGAGGTGGATGAGCTGCGTGTGCCGGGAGCGTCGGGCGGGCAGGACGTCACACTCGTGAGCGCACGGCCCGCCGGGATCGCCAGGCCGCTGCCGCTGCTGTACTACATGCACGGCGGCGGAATGATCATGGGCAATGCGTGGTCCGTACTTCCGCAGCTGCTTCGCGAGTGGGCTCTCACGCTGGAGTTGGCCGTCATCTCTGTCGAGTACCGACTGGCACCGCAGGCGCAGTACCCCGGACCGGTGGAGGACTGCTACGCCGGATTCGTCTGGGCGGCTGTGCACGCGGCCGGACTGGGCATCGACGCGGACCGCATCATCGTCGGAGGAAAGAGTGCCGGCGGCGGACTCGCCGCGACACTCGCCCTGCTCGCCCGTGACCGAGGCGGGCCCACACCGATCGGGCAACTGCTCCTGTGCCCGATGCTCGACGACCGCAACAACACCTTCTCCAGCCACCAGATGGCCGGCATCGACACCTGGGACCGAACCTCCAACGCAACCGCGTGGCAGGCGCTGCTGGGCGACCGGTACGGCACTGCGGACCTGCCGCCCTACGCGGCTCCCGCCCGCGCTACGGATCTGTCCAAGCTGCCCCCGGCCTACATCGAGGTCGGGTCGGCCGAGACCTTCAGGGACGAGGATGTGGCCTATGCCAATGCGATCTGGCAGGCCGGCGGCCGAGCCGAACTGCACGTATGGCCCGGAGCCTTCCACGGCTTCGACACCTTCGCACCACGGGCAGCTCTCAGCCAGGACGCCCGCAACGCCCGTTCCCGCTGGCTTCGGCGCATCCTCACACAGTCCGATGCGAGCAGCCCACCTGCCCGCTGAGCACGTTACGGCGGCCGGGCCCGTTACGGACGGCCGTAGAAGTCGGGGCGGCCCATGATCCAGAGGCTGGCCTGTTTGATCTCCATGCCAGGGCGGGGAGCCTCGATCATCTGGTCGTCACCGATGTAGATGGCCACGTGGTAGATGTCCTCGGCGCGGCCGGTGTGAGTCCAGAACACCAGGTCACCGGGCCGGAGTTGGTGGTAGCCGACAGGGGTGGACTCGGCGTACTGGGTGGCCGCGAAGTGGGTGAGGGACTTGCCGCCCCGGTGCCAGGCCTTCATGGTGAGGCCCGAGCAGTCGTAACCGTCCGGTCCCTCGCCGCCCCAGATGTAGGGCAGGCCGACCTTGGAGCGGGCGAAGGCGATCGCCGCCTCCGCGCCACCGGCCGACCAGGCGCTGTCGGCAGACGGGCCGGGAACGTAGGCTGCGGCGTCCGCAGCTGCCCGGGCCGCCTGCTCGGCCTCGCGCTGCGCGATCGTCTCCAGTGCCTCGCGTCGCTGCCGCTCCAGTTCGACGGTGGTGTTGCGGGCCTTGGCCAGCTCGGTCAGCAGCTCCTCACGACGCCCGGCGATCTCGGTGACCTGCGACTGCTGGGCTGCGAGCCGGGCCTGCGCCTGCTCCTTGGCCACCCGTACGGCTTCGGCGGCGCGGGCCGCACTCTGCTCGGCCTCCTTGGCGGCCACGGAGGCGCGGGCGGCTGCGGTGGCGGTGGCGGTGGCCGCGTCCAGGATCTCCTTGGTCCTGGCCCCCGCCACGCCGATGGCGGACGCCTGGTCGCCGGCGGCGCGCGGGCCCCTGGCGCCCAACAGGGCGTTGATGGCCGAGAGTTCGGCACTGGTGCCCTGACGGTACGTCTCGGCGGCCAGCTGGGCCGCGCGTTCGGCGGCATCGGTGCGGCCCGCCTCGGCGACGGTCGCGCGCCGGGCTGCGGCGGTCGATTCGGTGCGGGCCTTGGCCAGCCGGGCCTGCGCGCCGTTGTACGCCTCCACCGCCTGCTCCGCGGCCCGGCCCGCGTCCGCGAGTTCCGCCTGCGCGGCGGTCAGTCGGGCCTCGATCGCCGCGGTGTCGCCGGCCTTCGTACCGGCGTCGGTCCTGGCCCGGTCGATCTCCTCCGTGGAGGGGTAGGGACCGTCGGCGGTCGCGGCGGCCGACCGAGGCGGGACCGGGGCACTCGCCGCCGGTGCAGCGGCGGCAGCGGGGAGCAGCCCGAGCAGACCCGAGAATGCCAGCAGGAGCGTCGGCAGGAGTCTGCGTGCCATGGGGGGCCCTCTCGTGCGGAGTATGACACTTCGTCAAATGTCCCATCACGTGACAATTCAGTCACTCACCGCAATATTCTCAAACATCGCAAATTTCCGACGGCATCCCCGCACCCCCGGTCGGGTGAGATATCGGATTTATTCGACCCTGCGTCAGCCCTCGTCCCGGGAAGACGGGCTGGCGGCGGGCGACGGCCGGTGCATGGTCAGCGTCGTGACCTCGGATGCGGCAGCCGGGGGTGGTGAGGGTGGCGGTACGGGGCGCGCGCCTCAGGGCCCACCGCGCTCGGGGCGCCCTGCGCGCCGGTGGCCCCACCACGGGCGGCGGGTCGCCCGCCCGGGCCCACGGCATAGCTGCGGCTGCGGCCCGCGCGTACCGTGCGGCGGCGCTGCTGGGCGCGGGTGTGCCGCTCGGGGTCGCTCGCGGCGGAGGCTGCGGTACCCGCCGGGGCCGTGGCGGGGGCCGGCCCGGCCGAGCGGCGGTCGGCCAGGCGCGCGGAGCGGCGGGCGAGCGCGCGGGCGGCGTGCGCGTCGAGATGGGCGGTGGCCCGGGCGGCCATGCGTTCGGCCACCCGGTGGGTGGCGGCGTGGTGGGCCGGGACCTTGTCCGGCGCCCCGGCGATCAGGTCGAACAGCCAGGTGCGGGCACGGTCCGCGCGCTGGTGCAGCAGGCGCTCGCGACGGAGCGCGCGCGCCTGAAGGCGCGGCCTGCCGGGGTACCACCAGCGCGCCCAGGGGCTGCTGGGCCGGGCCAGCCGCACGGCGCCGATCCCGGAGAGGCCGGGCACCATGATGCCGAGCAGACCCGTCCAGACCTTGCCCTTGAGCAGCGCGACGATCGAGACCAGCGCGTTCACCGAGATCACCGCGACCAGGCCCCAGCGGCCCGAGCCCTCCGGCGTCGTCTGACCCGGTACGACGCTCAGCGGCACGTACCCGGTGAGCAGCAGGGCGGTGGCCAGGATGCCGAGGATCACCGCGTCCACGGACTTGCGTCCCTGCTCGCTCCAGTAGACGTCGTCGAGGTGCAGGATCAGCGCGAACTCGTCCAGCACCAGGCCGCAGCCGATCCCGAAGGCGAGACCGAACCAGTCGATCCAGGGATGGCCGCCGTTGGTGGCGAACACTCCGATGCCGCTGATCAGCAGGAAGCCGAGCCCGAAGACCATGTGGTGAATGTGCAGACCGCCCGGCGTGATGTTGCCGGGCCACCAGCGGACCTTGGCGCGGATCATCCGGACGCTGAACCTGATCATCACGAACGAGCAGATGAAGCCGACCAGCAGCAGGAACAGCGGTTGCTTGTGCGCAGCGACGATGTGCGTACGGTAGCCGTCCAACAGCGAGCTGATCATGGGTGGCGCTGCCTTCGTTCCTTGGTGCTCCGGGTCTCGCCCGGCTAACGCGTGGTCAGAATCCCCGGGTGCGTTTCGCGGCCCGACGCGGCACCTTCAGAGCCGGTGCGAGGGGCTGCTCGGTGCCCGGCTGCTTGAGGAAGAGCCGGGCGATCTCGCCACCGAGGTTCACACCGACGGCCAGTGCCAGCGCGAGGGCGGCGGCCCGGCCGACCGCGATCAGTCCGATGTCGGGCTGGTTCTGGGTGAAGGAGAGCATCCCGAGGTAGATCGCCGAACCGGGCATCAGCGGACCGATCGCGGGCGTCACGTACGGCAGCGAGGAGGCACGCCGGTAGCGGGCCATCAGCTGGCCGAACAGGCCGACGAGGCCGGCGGCCACGCCGGTGGCCACGATCGGGGAAACGTTGGCGTTGTGGGTGAGCACCCCGTACGTGGACCAGCCGATGCAGCTGTTGAGGGTGACCAGCGGGAGGTTGCGGCGGTCGGTCTGCAACAGCATCGCGAAGGCCAGGGTCAGCACCATCGCGGCGACCAGCTGCACCGGCGGGTGGCTGACGCCGATCAGACTCTCGCTCGGGTTGAGTCTGGCGTGGAAGCTCAGCCCGAGATAGAGGATCAGCATGACGCCGATGATGATGCCCGCGACCAGGTAGAGGACTTCCAGCAGCCGGGCGGCGGCGGTGATGTAGAAGCCGGTGAGACCGTCCTGCACGGCGGCGACCAGGGCACGTCCGGGCAGCAGGGCGAAGAGTCCACCGGTGATGACCACGGATCCGCGCAGCCCGAGGTGGTTGAGCGAGAGGATGATGCCGGAGGTCGCGGCCGGCATCGCGGCGATCACGAACTGGTAGAACTCCGGCAGCCCGCGCCGGGCGACCAGCGAGGCGAGCCGGTCGCCCAGGATGGCGGCGACGAAGGCGTTGGCGAAGACCAGCCACGCCTTGGCGTCCAGCCGCCCGCCGACCAGGAAGGAGGCCGCACCAGCCAGCAGACCGGTGGCCAGGGCCAGCAGCCAGGTCGGGTACGGGTGCCGGTTGCGTCGGATCTCGGCGAGGCGGCGGTAGGCGTCGTTGACCGAGAGCTTCTCGGCGGTGATGTCCCCGACCAGCTTGTAGACGGCGGCGAGCCGGGTGTAGTCGGTGGTGCGCCGGCGGACCACCCGGTCCGCCGTGATGGGGGCCTCGACCAACGAGGGCTGGTGGGAGATCCCGATCAGGGTGAAGGTGACCTGCGGCTCGCAGTGGTCGAGCCCGTACGCGTGGGCGATGCCCAGCATCGCGGCCTCGACGTCCTCGGCGGCCTCGCCGGTGGCGAGCAGCAGCTCGGCGATCCGGAGCGTCAGGTCGAGGATGCGTGGGATGTTCTTGACCACCACCTCGGGCTTCTGCTCGCGCTGGGTGCGCTCGTAGGCGGGGCGCTCGGCCATGGGCGTGCGCAGCAGGGTGCGCATCCGGTCGGGCCAGGGTGCGGCGCCGGGCGCGCCGGGGCTGAGGGTGGGGACGGCCAGGCCGGTGGGCGGGGCGTACCCGACGGCGCGCCAGACCTCGGGGGTGAGGGTGTCCTCCGGGCCCTCGGGGTAGCGCGGGGCCCTGGTGGCGGACGGCGGTGCGGTGTCCGGCTCGGGCGCCGTGGGCTCGCCGGGACCGAGCAGCCCCTCCGTCTCGACCGGGGCCGGAGCGAGCGGGATGACGGTCTGCCGCTCGACGGGCGGCGCGGCGGATCCGAGGAGACCCTCGGTGGGCGGCGCCTCGCGCGGCGGTACGGGCTTTGGCACCGATCTTGTGGGCCGCCCGCCCCTGACCTTCTTGCCGCCGCCCGATCGGCCCCGGCCCCGCTTAGGCACTACCACTCCCTACCGCCCCTGGTGGCATCCGGCCACCGGTGTGATCTTTTCGTCCAACCTTGCCTGATCGAACGCGCAGACGCACATGTACGGAATGGCAGCCCCGGCTGCGACTACTCGACCTACCGGTCCACCGGCCGCACGGCGGCCCGGCTCGCCCTGCGGGAGCGCAGCAGCTCGATGGCCACGGGGACGACCGACACCACGACGATGCCGACCAGGATCGCCTCGATGTTCTCCCGGACGAAGGCGACCCTGCCGACCTTCCGCCCGAAGAGACAGCCGACCTGGTCGCCGATGATCGCGGCGGCCACGATCAGCGGGCAGACCAGCCAGAGCGGCTGGGTGAGGTAGGCGCCGTCGGCGACCAGCAGACCTGCGGTGAAGAGCAGCGAGTCACCGGGCAGGAAGAAGCCGATCAGCAGGCCGGACTCGGCGAAGACGATCGCGAGGATGCCGGGCAGTCCGAAGGCGGGGATCAGCTCCGTGGGGACGGGCCGAGGGAGAGGCTGGTCACGCGCTGAACTCCTGATGGCAGGGCTTGGGAAATGAAATGGTAAAGCATTGGCCAAGAGATAGAACAACTCCCTTGGCTTGACTGAAGATTGACCAACTCGTGGGCGACCGCTGACGGGCCCGAACCATATGGTTTGCCCATGCCAATTCCCCCTAGGCCACAGCGGACCCCGACTCTCCCGGTCCTCCCGTACCGCAAGCCCACGCCCGGGAGGGACTACTGGGTACTGGACAATGTGCTGCCCGACGCGGATGCCGTCCGGGCCCGTTGCCTGGCGAAGGACGACTGGACCGAGGGCTACCCGCACAAGCCGGAGACCTGGCCGGGGCTGCGCACCATGCCCGGACTCGAACCGGAGGAACTGGCCCACGTCGAGCGGCTGGTGCGCAAGGCGACCGGTGAGCGCAGGCTCTGGCAGGAGACCGCCCCCGGCGGTGCCACCCTCAACCACAACTGCATTCAGGTGGTCGGCCGGGACGAGTGCGAGACCCGTCCGCACACCGACTCCCGCGCCCTGTGCAGGTACGCCGCGGTGCTCTACCTCAACCCCGGCGTGCCCAAGGACTGCGGCACCAGCTTCTACCGGCAGCAGCTGCCCGGCGGCACCCTCGGCGGAAACATGGTGACGGCGCCTCACAACAATCTGGTGGACGCCCTGGGCACACGCTTCGTCGCCCCCGACGCCTTCACCGAGGACGTCCGGGTACCGCACAAGTACAACCGACTGCTGCTCTACACCTCCAACATGATCCACAGCGCCACCGGCTACTGGGGCAGCACCCTGGAGGACAAGCGCATGACCGCCGTCTTCTTCTGGATGGCGTGACCTTCGGACCCACCTTGGACGCCCTGCGGATATTCCATCCGGGTGACACGAACGAGGGAACCGGACGGTGATCGGTTGAAGTCAATCGGCCGATCGGGGAATGCTTGCGGTGCGACGTCAGGTACCGGCGCAGTCGGGGCGGCCACCCCGTCGGCGCCACAATTCGCACCAGCCAGCAGGGAGACCACTGTGTCCCGTATTCGCGCAGCCGCTGTCGTCACCGCCGTCGGGGCCTTCCTCGCCGCCGGCATCGGCGCCGCCCAGGCCGACAACGGCGCGGGGGCCACGTACGACTCCAACAGCAGCGTGGTCAGCAACACCAGCTCCGGCAACATCGTCGGCAGCGTCAGCGGCAACGGCAACGCGGCCCGGCAGTCCGCCACCGGCTCGGGCGGCGGCAACCAGAACAACAGCCTCGGCGTCGCCGGGAATGCCGGCGGTGTCGGCACCGTCCAGGGCGACAAGAACCTGGCGCGGCACGTGTACTACCCCTTCGTCCTCTACTGAGCCGCCGCCAGGAGGCTTGAGCCGGTGACCGGGCGGGCTTCCCCGCGGGCCCGCCCCTCAGTCCGGCTGCTGCGCCGTCAGACCCAGCGCAGCACGGCTCAACTCGACCAGGCATCCTGCCAGATCGGGCCGCGAGCACCCCGGCCTGTTCCGCACCCCGTCGTTGACCAGGGCGAACATCGCATGCACCCGGATACGGGCCTCCGCGCTCTCGTACTGCGGCCGCACCTGCTGGAGCAGCCCGACCCAGGTGCGCAGGAAGTCCCGGCGGAAGTCGACCGCCGCCTTGCGGTCCGGCTCGGCCAGCCGCTCGGTCTCGCTGAGCATCACCCCGAGGTGGTGGCGGTGGCGCAGCGCGAAGTCGACGTACGCACGCAGTCCTGCCGCCAGGGCCTCGGGCGGAGCACCGCCACCCGCGATGGCACCCTCGACCTCGTGCCAGAGCCGCTCCCGGCTGCGCACCAGGGCGGCGGCGAGCAGCTCGGCCTTGGTGTCGAAGTGCTTGTACACGCTCGGTCCGGCGATGCCGACGGCGGCGCCGAGCTGATCGGTGCTGACGTTGTCGAAGCCGCGCTCGTGGAACAGCCGCACGGCGGCGGTGAGCAGCTCCTCACGCCTCGACTCGGAGGCAGGGCAAGGACGTTGGGCCACCGATCCGGTGTCGGGCAGACCCTCCAGGGTGCCTGCGAGCACCGCACCACCGATCCGCTGGAGCAGCCGCTCGAACCGGCGCCGGGGCGGCGCGAAGGTGTGGTAGGACAGGCTGCCGTACGCCGAGAGTACCGACCAGCAGAGGAACTCGGCATCCTCCGAGGGGAGTTCGGGCCTGGCCGCGGTGAGGACCCGGGCCATCTCGGCAATGTCCTCGCGCAGACACCCCCACAGTTCGGCCCGTTGGACGGAGGGCAGCAGGCGGGCGTCCCGCTGCCAGAGAGTGCCGAGCGCGCGGTGGTCGACGGCGACGGCGGCGAGCGCGGCGCACAGCCCGTCCAAGCCCTGGGCGGAGCGGACGGCCGTACGCACGGCCGCAAGGTCGGACTCGACGGCGCGGAGCAGGAGTTCGGGCTTGCTGCGGTAGTGCCGATAGAGCGCCGGGGCGGTGATGCCGACCTCGGCGGCGACCTCGGCCATCGAGATCTGGTGGTAGCCGCGCCGGTGGAACTGCTCGCTCGCCACCGCGAGGATCTGGGCCTTGCGTCCGGGCGGCCTGCGCACGACCCCCCGCTCTGTCGCCACGTCCATCCCCTCGCGGTCGGCCCCAGTGATGATCCGGATCAGGGTACCAAGGATTCACTTCTCCACCCCTGAGCCGCGAGAAAAAGCCGTCGGAATGCTGGACAGTCGAAGCTACCGACGATTAACTTATGGAGCGATCAACGGGCACCACGAAGGGAGCGCCGCCGTGCGCCGCACCGTGTTCAACGAGGACCACGAGGCGTTCCGGGAGACGATCCGGAGCTTCATCACCAAAGAGGTCGCCCCGGTCTACGAGAGCTGGGAGGCCGAGGGCCACCCCCCGCGCGACTTCTACCGCAAGCTGGGCGCGCTGGGCGTGTACGGCATCGAGGTGCCCGAGGAGTACGGCGGCGCGGGCGAGAGCGGTTTCAAGTACCAGGCGGTGGTGAGCGAGGAGTGCGCCCGCGCCGGAGTCACCTTCGGCTCCTCCGGCGTGCACACGGGTCTGGTGCTGCCCTACCTCCTGGAGTACGCCAACGAGGAGCAGAAGCAGCGCTGGCTGCCGGGCTTCGTCTCGGGCGACATCATGACGGCGATCGCGATGACCGAGCCGGGCGCGGGCTCGGACCTGGCCGGGATCTCCACCACCGCCAGGCTCTCCGAGGACGGCACCCACTACGTCCTCAACGGTGCCAAGACCTTCATCACCGGCGGCGTGCTGGCCGACCTGGTGCTGGTGGTCTGCCGGACCGCACCGTACGACCCGGCCGACCGCCGGGCCGGCCTGTCGATCCTCTGCGTGGACACCAAGTCCCCCGGCTACGCGGTCGGCCGCAAGCTGCAGAAGATCGGGTTGCGCACCTCGGACACCGCCGAACTCTCCTTCACCGATGTCCTGGTGCCGGTGCAGGACCTGCTGGGCGAGGAGGGCAAGGCGTTCAGCTACCTCACCCACAACCTGGTGCAGGAGCGCCTGGCGATCGCCGTCGGCGCGTACGCGTCGGCCGCTGCGGCGGTGCGGTTCGCGGTGAAGTACGTCAAGGAGCGCAAGGTCTTCGGCCAGGCGGTGGCCGACTTCCAGAACACCAAGTTCACACTCGCCGACTGCGAGGCCCAGGTGACGGCCCAGCAGTCGATGGTGGACCGGGCACTGGAGCTCTACCAGAACGGCGAGTTGACGGTCGCGGACGCGGCGGCGACCAAGCTGTTCTGCACCGAGTCCGCCTCCCAGGTGATCGACAAGTGCCTTCAGCTGCACGGCGGTTACGGCTATATCCTGGAATACCCGATCGCCCGTCTCTACACCGACAATCGGGTCTTCAGAATCTACGGCGGCACCAGTGAAGTGATGAGGACGATCATCGCCAAGTCCCTGGGCCTGTAAGGTCCAGCAGCACGCGCGGCAGTCGAACCCCCACCGCACGCCGCGCGTCCCCCGGCAGCGGGCTTCCCCCATGGGCCCGCTGCCGGACCCGGCCGCGACCTCCCGAGCCACCGCACCGAGGACGTCATGACACCAGCGCTCGCCAAGCTCGCCCACATCCAGGCCGCACTCCGCGAGCCGGGCGCCCCCTTCGAGACCGTCGACACCCCGCGGGGCCACCGGTACCGCCATGGTCCACGCACACTGCGGGACTTGCTGAACGACACCCTGGCACACGGGGACCGCCCGTTCCTGATCGCCGGATCCGGCCGCTGGACCTTCGCCGAGCACCACGCGGCCGCCGCCGCCCTCGCCCACCACTACCGCGTCGAATACGGCCTGCGGCCCGGTGACCGGGTGGTGATCGCCATGCGAAACCTGCCCGAGTGGCAGATCGCCTTCTGGGCCGCCCAGTTGGCGGGCCTGGTGGCCGTCCCGCTGAACGCCTGGTGGGAGAGCCCCGAGCTGGCGTACGCGCTGGACGACTGCGCACCCCGCCTGATCGTCGCAGACCGGGAGCGCGCGGAGCGGACCGGCGCCTGGGCCGCCGCCCACGGCGTACCGCTGCTGACCGTCGAGGCACCCGGGTCCGGGCACGACCGGCTGGAGGAGCTGCCCCTCACCGGCCTGGCCGCACCGGAGGTCGACCTCGCCCCCGGGGACACCGCCACCGTCCTCTACACCTCGGGAACAACCGGACATCCCAAGGGAGTTGTCGCCACCCACGAAGCCTGGTGCGCGGCCGTGCTCAACCCGCGCTTCTTCGCGGCCGCTTCGGTCCTCTCCGCCGGAGGCGACCTCACCCGGGTCGAACCGCAGACCGTGCTGATGACCTTCCCGTTCTTCCATGTGGCGGCCTTCACCTCGATGTTCCCGCTGATGGCCACCGGCGGCACCGCCGTACTGATGCGCAAGTGGAACGCCGCCACCGCGCTCGGACTGATCGCCGAACACCGGGTCACCACCTTCGTCGGCGTCCCGGCCACCGCGCTCGGCCTGCTCGACGCGGCCGACTCCGGCCAGTACCCGCTGCCCGGACTGGCGATGATCAGTACCGGCGGCGCGGCCGCCCCGCCCGAACTGGCCCGCCGGATCTCCCGCCGCTTCGACGGCCGGGTCGAGGCCCGCAACGGCTACGGGCTCACCGAGACCTGCGGCGGCGTGATCGCCAACCTCGGCGCCCGCTACGTCGAACAGCCCGACAGCATCGGCCGCCCCGCCCCCGCCGTCGAGGTCAGGATCGCCGGGCCCGAGGGCACCGCGCTCCCGGACGGCGAGGTCGGCGAACTCTGGCTGCGCGGACAGCCGATCTTCAGCGGCTACCGCAACAACCCCGGGGCCACCGCGGCCGCCTTCGCCGACGGCGGCTGGTTCCGCACCGGCGACCTGGCCTGCCTCCGCAACGGCGAGGTGTACATCGTCGACCGGCTGAAGGACATGGTGATCCGCGGCGGCGAGAACGTGTACTGCGTCGAGGTCGAAGGCGTGCTCTTCGACCACCCCGAGGTCGCGGACGCCGCCGTGGTCGGCGTGCCGCACCCGATCCTGGGCGAGGAGGTCGCCGCCGTGGTGGTGCTCCGGGCGGGCTCATGCGTCGACGTGAACGGGCTGCGCGCCCACGTCGCCGCGCGACTGGCCGCCTTCAAGGTGCCCGAGCACGTCTTCCTGCGCAGCACTGAACTGCAACGCAACCCGACCGGCAAGATCGTCAAACGCGCTCTCCGCGACGAGATCACGGCGCAGCTCTCCCGCTGACGTCCAGGGGCTCGGCGTCTGCCCGAGAGGGCTGCTGGCGTGGTCCGCTCAGTGGGCGGAGTCCGCGGCATGGGCCCGCCAGGCGTCGAGCCCGGCCAGCGAGGCCGCCCTGGCGTGCTGCAGGGTGCGGGCCGCCAGCTCGCCCGGCGGGGTCTCCAGCTGCCGCACCCAGCCCCGCCCGGCCGAGGCCAGCGCCACGCCGACGATCACTGTGCCGGTCAGGCCGATCAGCGCGCCGAGTCCGGTGAGCGCCGCGCCGACGGTGAGCATGCCCCGGTTGACCTGGAATCCACCGATGAGGTTCTGATTGGTCGCCATGGCATCCACCATCCAAGAGCACCGCGCCGCCCGCACCCGGAGGACGCCTGCCGATGGACGGCACCGTGCCCGCCCCCTCCGGCAGACACCCGTCGACAGGGCTAACCCGACCGACCGGTCCAGCGCGCGGGATAGTCGCGGCCGCGCCTAGGGTCACGGGCGAGAGCCCTTCACCAGGAGCCGGAGCTCCTCGCGGAAAACCCTCCGCCCCGACCCGGGACTGTGCGAGCCAGGAGGACGCGATGGCCGACCCCGCCCCCGTCGACACCCCCGCCGACCTCATGGCGCTCGCCACCGAACACGCCGCAAAGGCCGCCGCCTCCCCGCACGGGCGCAGCGCACACCTCGTCGTCCACGACAGCGTGCTGCGCCAGAGCGTGATCGCGCTGACGGCCGGCACCTCGCTGGACGAGCACAACGCGCCGATCGCCGCCAGCCTCCAGGTGCTGCGCGGACGGGTGTCGCTGACCGTCTCGGGCCGACGGCTGGAGCTGACAGCGGGGCAGCTGCGCGTGATCCCACAGGAGCGGCACGGCCTGCTGGCCCACGAGAACTCGGTGGTGCTGCTCACCGCCGTCACAAACTGAGCCAACCGAACCGGGACGTCACCGCTCCTTGGCCGACGCCTCGGACACCGGCACACCCAGCACCCTCCCGCCGGCCAGCTGCACTCCGCGCAGCAGCTGCCGCCCGTCCGGCACCTGCCCGGGTGCCACGAACCACTGTGCGGCCGGTCAGGCCAGGATCAGCCGGAAGAAAGCGCCCCTGGCCGGCTCGTCCGGTACCTCCTGCGGCTCCTGGAAGAGCGCGGCGAGTCCGAGCCGCACCCTTTTTTTGCACTGCTTTTTCACTGCGCCCAGGGCTTCCTCCGGCTCGGGCGGGCTCTCCACCTGGACGAAGATCTCCGGTGCGGCCGGCTTCGGGCTGATGACCCGGCCCCGACTCACTCCTGTGGGTGATCCTGACCGCTGCCCCGGCCGAGCGTGCCGGTGTGGCCTCCGCCACCTCGGAGACCGCCACCGAACCGGGCAGCTCGCTGGGCATCGTGATCCTCGGCGGGAGCCGCCGTCCACCGGGCCCACCTGGAGGTCAAGCTGCCCGCCGCCCTTCCGGCGGGCGCCGCCAAGGCCGCGCACACCCCCCTGGGCGGGAGGCCCAGCCCGCCCGCGAGGCGGCCGTCGCCGCCTGGCCCGGCACCGATCGTCAACGCGGCGCCCGCACCGCACACCGGTCTGGCGAACCGTCAGCCGGGGCTCGGCACCCCGAACGCCCGCCGGCCGCCGCAGCCTGCCCGGCGACTCCCGAAAGCGGGCCCTGACCGGCCGACCTGACATATTGTGGTCGAGACCACATTTCCCATCTCCCCTGCAGAACATCTGCTCTTTGACCACCGTTTCCCGGCCGGTGTATACGTTCTGCGCTCGCGCCAGGCATACTGGCCAGGTCGGGCGAGCCCGCCCGGCCCTGATAACGGCGAGATATCCGAAGGGACCGGTGGTCAGGGATGCTGCGCAACGGTCTGGAGCCCTGGCACCTCCTGGTGGTGCTGGCTGTCATCGTTCTGCTTTTCGGCTCGAAGAAGCTGCCTGAAATGGCCCGTGGCCTCGGGAAGTCCATGCGCATCCTGAAGGCGGAGACCAAGGCGCTGCGCGAGGACGAGGTCCCGGCCGATGCGGCCGCCCAGAACTCCACCGCCAACTCGACGGCTGCCAACACGGCCACCGAGCAGCCCCGCCCGGCGGTGAACCCGACACACGTCACCACGGCGGCCGAGACCAACAAGTCGGCCACCGGCGCCTGAGCGGCCGCAAAAGCCGTCCCCCGGAGCCTCCGGTCCGTCAGCTGACGGACCGGAGGCTCCGGCATTTCCGCACGGCAAACCGGTGGTGCCGGGCCCGCTGATTCAGTTGCCGTTCCCGTTGTCCCCGTAGCTGATGTCGCCGTTGTTGTCGGAGCTGTTGTGGTCACGGGACTGCTGCCCGTGCAGGGTGTTGATCAGCGCACCGAGCCGGTTCTGCCAGTTCTGGCCCGCACCGCCGTCGATCACATGCTTCTTTGCAAGATCCCTAACGGTTTTCTGGACGTTGCGCAGCACCGACTCGGCGTCCTGCGGCCGGTGTTCGGCGATCGCCTCGGCGGCGCTGTCCAGGCGGTCCAGCAAGTCGCCCTGCTTGTCCCGCTCCTTGGCGAACTGCGCCTTCGCCACCTCGGCGCGGAGTGCGGCCAGTGCGGCGGCGGGACCGCTCCTGGCGGTGGGCGCAGGCCCGGCCGAAGCGCTCGGCGAGGGGGATGCCGAGGCAGCGGCCGTGGGAGCGGCGGCCGCCGGACGGCCGGTCTCGGCTGCGGTCCCGGCCGGGCTGCCCGAGGACCCGCTGAGCGCGAAGGCGCCGACGGCGGCCACACCCGCCACCACGGCGACACCGATCGCGATCGGTACCAGCGGTCGGCGGCGGCGCTGCGGCGACGGCCCGGAAGCCTCGTGCGGCGACAGCGGGACGGCCTCCATCAGCGAGGTCGCCGGGCCGGTCACCGGCGGTGCGTCCGAAGGGACAGCCGACGGGGGGAAGGACGGGGCGAACGGCGGCGGCACGGTCGGCGGCAGTACGGCGGTGCGCTGCGCATCGGCATGCCCCGGGTCGGCGGCACCGACGCCGAGCTGCGGAGCGACAACCGGGGGCAACAGCTGGGTCGCGCCGATGAGCTCGGCCGTCCGGTCACCGGCGGCCAGCAACTCGGCCGTGCGGTCGGTGGTCGCGGCGACCGGGACAGCGGCCAGCAGCTCGGCCCGGGCAGTGGCGGCGGTGGCCGGTCGGTCTGCGGGCTGCTTGGCGAGCAGGCGCAGCACTGCCGCGTCCAGCGCGGGCGGTACGTCGGGGCGGCGGGCCGCGACCGGGGCGGGCTGCTCGCTGACGTGCTTGAAGGCGATGCCGACGGGGGTGTCGGCGTCGAACGGCGGCTGTCCGGTGAGCATCTCGACCAGGACGCAGCCGACCGCGTACAGGTCGGAGCGGCCGTCCACCCCGGCGGCCGTGGCCTGCTCGGGCGAGAGATAGGCGGCCGTGCCGAGCACGGTGGCGGTCTGGGTCAGCCGCGAGCTGGAGGAGCCGACGCGCGCGATGCCGAAGTCCACCACCTTCACCCCGCCGTCGTGGGTGATCATGATGTTCCCGGGCTTGATGTCCCGGTGCACGAGTTCGGCCGCGTGGGCGACCTCAAGCGCCTCGCAGACGGCGGCGGCGATACCGACGGACCGCTCGACCGGCAGCCGTCCGAGCTCCGCAATCAGCCGGCTGAGCGGACGGCCGTGCACCAGCTCCATGACGATGTACGGGGAGCCCTGGTCCACACCGGAGTCGAAGACGGTGACGATGCGCGGGTGGACCAGCATCGCGGCGTGCTGGGCCTCGCGGCCGAAGCGCTCGGCGAAACGCGGGTCGTCGGCGAGACCGCCGTTGAGCACCTTGACCGCTACCGCGCGTCCGAGCACCCGGTCGTGGCCGCGCCAGACGGTGGCCATGCCACCGACGCCGAGTATCTCCTCCAGTACGTAACGCCCGTTCAGCGCACGTCCGATCACCTGGCACCACTCCCCTCGGGTCCACCGGCCGGAGGCTTCGGGCCGCCTCGTGCACCTGTGCACGATAGCGGCCGCCACCCGGAGCCCGGGAGTTGAGGATGCGCCCTCGGGGCGGTCCTGCGGAGCGGTCCGGGCGGGTCGGCAGGCCCGGGGGAACCTCGCCGACCCGCCCGGAGCTTTCGAGCCGGGCGGCCGGTGGACACGGGGGAGCCCACCGATCGCCCGGAGTACGGGAGTTGGAATCAGGTACTGCCTGTGTGGTGCAACCGGACGGACGGTGAGCCCGGGGGGTGTCGCTCACCGCCCGTCCGGGGTCTCAGGGGCTCACCGAGCCGTCCCCGGCGTTGCCGCTGGGAAGAGCGCCGTGGTCTCCGGGCAGGCCCGAGGGCTTGGGGGCCTGCGCCGGCAGGGTCGGCAGCTCGATCGGGAGCCTGGTCGGGAGGAGGCCCTTGCCGCCGCCGGGGCCGGGCGCCGGGATGGTGATCCCGTTGCCCGGGCCACCGCCACTGCCGTCCCTGCCCCCGACTGCGGCGGCGACGGCGGTGCAGTAGCCCTCGATCCGGTCCGCCCCGCCTGCCGCCACGGCCAGCGGGGCCAGTGCCGGTTCGCCGGACAGCGGGTCGGCCTTGGCCCCGGCGGCCAGCCGGTCGGCGTAGAGGTGGCAGAGCTTGACCGCCAAGGCGACGGCGGCGTCGTCATCGGGACTGCTGCCCGACCTGCTCCCGCCCGTGGCCGCGTCCACGCTCGGGCTCTGGCCCCGGCCCTGGCTCGTCGCGGGCGGGGTGGATCCGTTCAGCCCGGGCTGCCCCGAGGCCGCGCCTGCGGCACTGCCCGTGGTGGACCGCCCGGCGGAGCCGTCGGACGCACCGGAGGTGGGCTGCGCACCGACCGGCGCATTCCTGGCCGCCGGTCCGCCCAGGGCGGCGGGCAGGTGCCCGGTACCTGCGGCGACGGCCACACCGCCGAGTGCGGTGGCGACGAGCGCGACAGCAACGGCCTTCGCACTGAAGGCCCGCGTGGTCGCGGTGTCCGCCATCGTTCGTCTCCGGGTCTGCGGTGCAGGGTTGCGACGGGCCTCCCGGAACGCGGCCAGGGCCGCCTCTTCCCCGGGCAGTACGCCGTTCGCATCGGGCCCGCCGTCCGCGTCGGCCGGAGCGGCAGCGGCGGCGAGCAGCCCCGCGAGGGCGGCATGACCGGCGAGGGGGGCCTGACCGGCCGACGTGCCGACCTTGGCTCCGCCGAGCAGCTGCTCGGCGGAGTCGCGGTCGATCCGGCGGGATCGGTTGGTGCTCATCTCATGTCCTTCAGCGTCGCGGCCCTGGCTCGTGTCACACCCTGTGCGGAGGTTTTCGAGGATTTCTTCCCGGCCTCCGGTTCCGCCTCCTGTCCCGGGTCGCGCCACGGCCCCGACCGGGGCGGCTGGGCGGACCTGTCCGGGATGCCGAGGGCCGGGCCGCCGGACTGGTCGAGCAGCTTCCCGAGCCTGCGCAGCCCCCGGTGGGCGGCCATCCGCACACTGCCGGAGCGCTTGCCCAGGACGCGCGCGGCACTCTCCGCGTCCAGGTCGAGCACCACCCGGAGCAGTACCGCCTCGGCCTGGTCCCTGGGCAGCCGGGCGATCAGTGCCAGCGCGTCGGCGGTGGAGACGGCGGCCAGCGCGGTCCCCGCGGTGTCCTCGGCTGCGGCCAGTTCGGCCAGGTACTCGAACGGGAGGTCCGCGACCGGGCGGCGGCGCACCCGGCGGAGGTGGTCCAGGGCCCGGTTGCGGGCGATGGTGGCGGCCCAGCCCCGGAAGCCGTCCGCGTCCCCGGTGAAGCCGCCGAGGTCGCGGGCGATCTGCAGCCAGGTCTCGGAGGCGATGTCCTCGGCGTCCTCGGCCCCGCCGCCGACCAGGATGCGCAGATAGCGCAGCAACCCCGGCTGGACGGCACGGAAGAGCAGCCTGAAGGCGTCCTCGTCCCCCTGCTGGGCGGCCCTTACGGCGCCGGAGAGGTCGGTCGGACGGCCTGCGGGCAGCGGATCGCCCGGCGGCTCCGAAGGGCCGGCCGCGATCGGGCCGACCGGTGATATCGGGCCGCCGACGGTGTGGTCGCCGCCCGTCCCCTGAGGTTCTGCACTGTGCACCCACCACATCATGCGGCATTGGGGTGAACCGGTCTCCGCCCGGTGCGGGGTGAGCCCCGGCACACCCCGGGCACCGGGGCACGGCGCGGTGTTCGCTGCCACCGAACAGGCCCGGGCGGGGTGGGCGGAACCGTCCCCACGACCCCCGGTGTCTGGTCAACAGGGGGCGAACGCCTCCTGACCAAGGGGGAACGACTGCATGACGGACGAGCTGCTGACCAACCGCCGGCTCACCTGGGACGGCTGTCTGAACATACGCGACCTCGGCGGGCTGCCCACCGCCGACGGCGGCCGCACCCGGCGGGGCGCCGTGATCCGCGCCGACAATCTCGACCGCCTCACCGCCGAGGGCCGGGCAGCGCTGGCCGACCAGGGGGTGCGCACCGTGGTCGACCTGCGCAACGAGGAGGAGTACCGGCCGCTGCTCCCCCTCCCGGAGGGGATCGACCTGGTCCGGGTTCCGCTCGACCAGCTCGCCGGACCTGCCTGGTGGGAGCGGTTCGGCGGCCTCGACGGCACCCCGCTGTCCTTCCTCCCGTACCTCGACCACTGCCCGGACGCCGTCCAGGACGTGGTCTCCGCCGTCGCGCTGGCGCGTCCGGGAGCGGTCGTGGTGCACTGCGGCGCGGGGCGTGACCGTACCGGTCTGGCCGCACTCGTCCTGCTGGCGGCGGTCCGTACCGAGCCGGGCGCCATCGTGGACGACTACCTGCTCAGCACCCCCAACCTGCGCCCGCTCTGGGGCATGCTCGGCCAGGCCGACCAGGAGCAGGTGATCGAGGGCATCCTGGCCGGGGCGGGCACCACGGCCGAGGCCGCGCTGCTGGGCACCCTGGCGGCCTTCGACCCCGACCGCTACCTGCCGTCCGTCGAACTGGCCGCCCTCCGGGCCCGGTTGACGGGCTGAACCCCCTGCCGCCGGATCACCACAGCCGGTCGATGGTGCCCGGATGGAGGTCGATCCTGGCGGCCAGGAAACTCTCCCTTGCTGCCCGGGCCCGCTTCGAGCAGAACCCCGCCATGGTCACCTTGTCGAAGCCCGGCCGATCGCTCGGGAAGGGCTCCTGCGGCGTGCCGCCGACCAGCACCGTACCCGGGAGCGGCTCCCAGCCGGCGCTCTCGTAGAAGCCCCGCAGCACGCGGTCGCAGGTGAACAGTCCGAGGTCCGCGCCGCCGTCCTGGACGGCCCGGCGGGCGGCGGCGACCAGCCGCCCGCCGTGGCCCTGCCCCCGGTGCGCGCGGTCGGTGACCACACTGCTCAGGCCACGTGCGGCGAACGTCGTTCCGGCGTGGGCGATTTGCTTGCCGAGCAGATCGAGCGCGGCGAGCACGCGGCCGTCCTCGTCCACCAGCAGCATCGACTGCGGATCCAGTGCGGGATCATGGCTCAGCCCGGGGTCCGGTCCGCCGCTCGGCCAGGCCGACTCCTGCAACTCCCATACCCGTGCCCGGAGTTCTGGCGGCACCTCGGCCTCCGGGTACGACAGGATCCGTATCCGCACTGCGCTGCTCCGGAGTTCGTTCGGACGTCTGCTGGTCGAAATTCGTTCGCGGCGGGCCCGAGAGGCCGCCAATACTGCGCAGTATGGCGCAATTCGCAGACTTCGATGCGCGCGGATATCCCATGGTGGACGTCCGCACGGGGTACGGGCAGTGGGTCGGCAGCTACGAGCAGACCGTCGAGGACGCGATGGACCTGGAGGTCCTCGCCCGACTGGCGGTACCGGGTTGGGGATCGGTCGAGCGGGCCGCCGACCTCGGCTGCGGGACGGGGCGGACGGGCGCCTGGCTGCGCGCCCAGGGCGTCGGCGCGGTGGACGGGGTCGACCTGACACCCGAGATGCTGGCGGTGGCGCGCGGCAAGGGCGCACACGACCGGCTGATCGAGGGCGACCTCGCCGCGACCGGCCTGCCCGGCGAGGCGTACGACCTGGTGATCTCCTCACTGGTGGACGAGCACCTGGCCGACCTCGCCCCGCTCTACCGGGAAGCCTTCCGGCTGGCCGGTCCCGGCGCCCTGTTCGTGCTGGTCGGCCTGCATCCGCACTTCATCATGGCCGCCGGGATGCCAACCCACTTCGACGGCGCCGACGGCTCGCCGATCGCCATCACCACCCACCTCCACCTGGTCAGCGACCACCTCACGGCCGGCCTGGCCGCCGGCTGGCAACTGGCCGAGATGCGCGAGGAGTTGGTCGGCGACCGCTGGATCGCGCTCAAGCCCAAGTGGGAGCGCCACCGCCACCAGCCGGTCTCCGCCGCGTACGTCTGGCGCAAGCCGGAGCAGCCCCGCCCGGCCGATCCCTCCGCAGCCGGTGACCATGCACTGCCCGGGGGCGCAGGGCGCTGAGACGGCGCCGGGCCGCACGCCTGCTCACGCCGACCCTGCGCCCCGCGAGAGGCCGCATCGAAACCCGCGGTCAGAAACCGGCGTTGGGACTCGTGACAACGCGGACGCGGCCGTCCGCGCGGGCGGCGAGGGACGCCGTCAGGCGCAGGGAGCGGCTGGGACCGAGGAGGGTGAGGGCCTCTTCGGGGGTGACCCAGCGGTGACTGTCGAGTTCGCCGGGCGGGAGGGTGATCGGGGTGTCGGCCGGGATGGTGCCGAAGTCGAAGAGGAAGTGGCAGGCCGGGTACTCGAGTTCCGCCGACGGGTGGGTCCAGGCGACGGCGAGCAGCTCTCCCGGCTCGCCGACGATGCCGGTCTCCTCCAGGAGTTCACGCTTGGCGCACTCCACGGGGTTCTCCCCCGGGTCCACCGTGCCGCCGACGAACTGCCAGTGCTCCCGGTAGCCGGCCTTCACGATCAGCACCCGCCCCTGCTGATCACTGATCAGGCAGCCGGCGGCGGCGTAGACGCGGGTCAGCGAGGCGAGCCACTCATCGCGGGTCTGGAGCAGCGGCGTGTCCGACATGACTTTCCTCCGGGCGTGTTGTGGGCCGGGCGTGCGCGCCCACTCTCCCATTCGGGCCCGGGAGTCGGGCGGGGTGGCACCCCTGGATGGGCGCCACCCCGCCGTCCGGGGAAGGGTTCAGTGGGCGGAGTGCTTCTCCGCGCCGCGGTGGCGGTGGCCGGGGAGTTCGGCGTGCCGGGCCGGTCCCGAGAGCGGGGTGGCCATCCCGAAGGCGCGGCGACCGCCGTGGCTGAAGCTCGCGTCGCCGAAGTGCGGCCCGCCCTCCGCGCCCTTGGGTCCGCCGGCGTTGAGGACCGGCGGGAGCCCGCTCGGATTGGCGGCCATCCCACGGCGTTCGAGGAGTTCCTGGGTGCCGCGGCGGAGTCCGGTCATCTTGCTCGTCGATCGCTTGGTCATCATCGACCTCCCTTCGGCGGCCACTCGCCGCGCCGGGGTGCGCGGGGATGCGGACGCATGGGCTTTATGTCCGGATTCTAGCCTTCAGACCCTTCTCGGGTAGGGCTGCGGACCCCGATACCGACAGCGACACGACCTGACCGATCAGCCGAACGTCGAACCGTACATGTGGGAGCATGCCGCGTGGCCACGGTGATACGGGACGACAATCCAACGAAAGCGGGGGTCGGAGCGACAACCCCCGAGGTCCAGCGGGTCCGCTATCCGGGCTCGCTGATCCGCTGTGCGCTCGGCCTGACCACGGCCGGACTCACCCTGCTGGTCGCCATGGGCGCCCACGGCACCGCCGACGGCCTCGAGGCCGATGTCGCCGAGGGCGCGGAGCACGTCCCCTGGCCACCCGGGCAGATCGCCGGGGTGGCCTCCGCCGTCGTACTGCTGCTCGTCCCGCTGGCCTTCGCCATCGACCGGCTCGCCCGCCGGGCCGCACTGCGGGTCGCCGACGGAGTCTTCGCCGCCGTCATCGCCTACGGGTTCTCGCTCGGGCTCGACGCGGCCTTCGGCACTGTCGCCACGCTCACCCACCCGGCCCCCGACGGCCTCGGCCGCACCGACGCCGTGTACGGCCACCTGGCGCCCGTCCTCGCCTTCATGACCGCCGCCGGTCTCGCGGGCCTGCCCCGCTGGCGCACCGCCCTGACCGCCGCCCTCGCCATGGCCGGGCTCTCCGGCCTGGTCACCGGCTATGCCACACCGCTCTCCCTGGTGCTGGCCCTGCTGGTGGGCTGGGCCACCGCCCACGGCACCGTGTACGCCGTCGGCACCCCGATCTGCCGCCCGACCGCCGAGCAGCTGCGGCACACCCTCGGGCAGGCGGGCGTACGACCGCACCTCACCCGCCGCACCGGGTCCTGCCGCTACCTGGTCACCCAGCACGACGACCGGCCCGACCTCGACGTCCACCTGCTCGACCGCCAGGCCCAGGCCACCGGGATGTTCCACCGCCTCTGGCTGCTGCTGCGACTGCGCACCGCCCCGCGCCCGCGCGGCCTGCGCTCACTGCGCTCCGGCCTGGAGCACGAGGCCCTGCTCGCCTACGCCGCCTCCGCCGCCGGAGCCCGCACCCGCCGCCTGGCCGCCACCGCCGAACTGGACGCCGACCGCGCCGTGGTCGCGTACGAGTACCTGCCGGGACGGACCCTGCCGGAACTCGCCGACGCCGAACTGACCGACGAGCTGCTCACCGACACCTGGCGGCAACTGGACCTGCTGCACCGCCGCCGGATCGCCCACCGCGCCCTGGCTCCCGAGCACATCCTGGTCGGCCCGGACGGCGCGGTGCACCTGATCGGACTCACGGAGGGCGAGATCGCCGCCGGCGAGCTGCTGCTGCACCTGGACGTCGCCGGACTGCTGACCGCCCTGGCGCTGCGGGTCGGCGCCGAGCGCGCGGTGGCCACCGCCGCGGCGGTGCTCGGCGGGGACGCGGTCTGCGCCGCGCTTCCGCTGCTCCAGCCGATCGCGCTGCCGCGCGGCACCCGCAATGCGCTCAAGGGCCGCCCCGAGCTGCTGGCCGCCCTCCGGGAGGAGGGCCTGCGCGGCCGTCCACAGGCTCCGGTGGAGCCGGTACGGCTGGAGCGGCTGCGTCCGCGCACCCTGCTCACGGTGGCCGCCGGGGTGCTGGCCGGATACCTGCTGCTGCAGTTCCTGTTCAGCTCCCGGACCAACCCGCTGTCGGCGGTCGCCGAGGCCGACCCCGGCTGGCTGACCGCGGCCGCGCTGGCCGCCGTCGCCAGCTACTTCGCGGGCACCCTCGGCTTCATCGGCTTCGTCCCCGAGCGAGTCGACTTCCGGCGCGCGCTGGCCGCCCAAGCGGCGGGCTCCTTCGTGAAGTTGGTCTCGCCCGGCGGGGTCGGCGGGATGGCGCTCAACACCCGCTTCCTGCAGTGCAGCGGCATCCCGACCGCACAGGCGCTGTCCAGCGTCGGGGCGTCCCAGCTGATCGGACTGGTGCTCCACCTGCTGCAACTGGCGGCCTTCAGTGCCCTGCTCGGGCGCGGCACCGGAGCCGAACTGCCCGACCCGCCGGTGCTGGCCGCCGCGGCGGCGGTCGCGGGCGTCGTCGTGGTGCTGGCACTCGCCGTGCCGTGGGTCCGGGGACGGCTCGCCGCCCTGCTGCGCCCGCTGCGCGCCGAGGTGCTGCCCCGGCTGCTCGAGCTGCTCCAGCAGCCGGGCAAGCTGGCCGCCGGGCTGATCGGGCAGTTGCTGGTGTCGATGACCTTCGTCGCCTGCCTGTACTGCTGCACCCGGGCCGTCGGACAGCAGCCGGCCTTCGCCGCCGTCGCCGTCACCTTCCTGGCCGGGAACGCCGCCGGATCCGCCGCCCCGACCCCGGGCGGCTCCGGCGTGGTGGAGGGCCTGCTCACCGAGGGCCTGGCCGCCACCGCGTCGATCGACAAGGGGACGGCCTTCGCGGCGGTGATCCTGCTGCGGCTGCTGATCTTCCTGCTGCCGATCCTGCCCGGCTGGGCGGCCTTCGCCTGGCTCCAGCGGCGCGGCGCGCTGTAGGCCCTGCCCGGTTCGGTCAGCGGTACTCGTCCTCGTTCAGATCGACGACGCGGTTCTGTTCCGCGGCGTCGGCGTCGTCGGCCTCGTCCGAGCCGAGCGAACGGCGCTCGCGGAGCTTCTCGTAGTCGTCGCCGGGGTGACCGTCGACGTCCCGCTCCTCGTCGTCGGCCTCCATGACGACCGGGGACTCCTCGTCGAAGTCGTCGAAGTCCTCGGGGAACTCGGGGTTCTCGGGGTTCTGGCTCATGGCTTCCGTCCCTGCTGCTCGGAGCCCCAGCTGGGCCCAGGTCGGTACTGGCAGTATCCGACGGCACCGGCCCCGACGCGCGGCCTCACCCCGGCTTCGGCGTGTTGCCCGAAGCCCGGCCACCCCACCGGACCCCGTGGAGAGGAACCACGCCCCACTCCATCGGCGCGAAGCTCTGTCCTGCACCGGCCCACCCGCAGCGCGGTGCCCCCGCGGACCACACGGCCGAGCACCCGACGGACCCCTAGCCGGCTCCCCCAACTCCCTTCTCCCCGCCCCGCGTTGGGGCTGCGCCGCCGGCAGCGCGCTCGGCGCGGGCGGCCAGGGCGCGGAGCCGCTCGCGCAGTTCGGCGGGTTCGTGCACCTCGAACTCGCAGCCCAGCATGGCCAGTCGGATCGCCAGCCACTCCAGGGACTCGGCACTGGTGCGCAGTCGGCAGCTGTGCTCGTCGATCGGCTCCAGTTCGTCGGCCGGGCCGCTCAGCCAGCCGGCCAGCCGCTCGGCAGGGGCGTACAGGGTGGCGACCGCCGTGTGGCTGGTGGTGAGGCTGGAGAGCTTCTGCGCGACGTACGCGGCGGCGTCCTCGGCAGGCAGTTCGCGCGGGGGCACCCTGGCCCCGGTGGGCTGTGGCTCGCGCAGCCGGTCGACGCGGAATATCCGCCAGTCCTCGCGCTCGTTGTCGTACGCGACCAGATACCAGCGCCGTCCGGCGGCGACCAGGCGGTGGGGTTCGACCAGGCGCCTGGTCTCGGCACCGCCGCCCTGGGGCCGGCCCCACCCGGCCCGGTAGGTGAAGCGGATCCGTTCGCGGGCGGCGACCGCCGTGGCCAGGACGGTGAGCACCTCCGGATCGACCCGGGGCCCGCCCGCGTCCAGCCGTACGGTGGCGGCGTTGAGCGAGCCGACCCGGTGCCGGAGCCGGGCGGGGAGCACCTGGACCAGCTTGGCCAGGGCCCGGACGGACGCCTCCTCGATGCCCTCGACGGCCTGGCCCGCCGCCGCGCGCAGCCCGACCGCGATGGCCACGGCCTCCTCGTCGTCGAGCAGCAGCGGCGGCATCGCCGCGCCCGCGACCAGCCGGTAGCCGCCGACCGGGCCCCTGGTGGCCTCGACGGGGTAGCCGAGGTCGCGCAGCCGCTCGATGTCACGGCGGATGGTGCGCGGGGTGACCTGGAGCCGGTCGGCCAGTTCGCTGCCGGGCCACTCGCGTGGGGTCTGCAGCAGGGAGAGCAGATTCAGCAGGCGTGCGGGGGTGTCCGTCATAACGGCCAGCATGCCCGAGGTAGCGGACAGGTTCTGACCTGTATGGGTCCTATCTTCGGAGTCGTCCGGGGCACTGCCCCACCTCCCCCTTGTCTCTCGCAGGAGTACCGCCATGCCATCCGCCCAGACAGCACCCGACCGCCGCCGCTGGGTGGCGCTGGCCGTGGTGATGACGGCCAGCCTGATGGACCTGGTCGACGTCACGATCGTCAACATCGCCATGCCCGGCATCCAGCAGGACACCGGCGCCTCGTTCAGCGCGCTCCAGTGGATCACCGCCGGGTACGCGCTGGCCTTCGCCGTCGGTCTGATCACCGGCGGGCGCCTGGGCGACATCTACGGCCGCAAGCGGCTGTTCCTGCTCGGCATCGGCGGCTTCACCGTCGCCTCGGCGCTCTGCGGACTCGCCGCCGACCCGGAGATGCTGGTCGCGGCGCGGATCGTGCAGGGCGGCACGGCGGCGATGATGGTGCCCCAGGTGCTCTCGATCATCCACGCCACCTTCCCGGCCGAGGAGCGGGGCAAGGTCTTCGGGATGTTCGGGGCGATGGTCGGCCTCGGCGCGACACTGGGCCCGCTCGTCGGTGCGCTGCTCTGCGAGTGGAACCTGTTCGGCCTCGGCTGGCGGCCGATCTTCCTGGTCAACCTGCCGATCGGCATCGCCGGAATGCTGCTCGGCGCCCGGTACGTCGACGAGTCGCGCGCCCCGCAGGCGCTGAAGCTGGACCTGGTCGGCATGCTGCTGGCCGCCGCCGGGCTGCTGATGCTGCTCTACCCGCTCACCCAGGGCCGGGAGTCCGGCTGGCCGGTGTGGGGTTTCGTCTCGATGGCGCTGAGCCTGCCGATGCTGCTGCTCTTCGTGGTGTACGAGCGGGCCAAGACCCGCCGCGACGGCTCGCCGCTGGTGGAACTGGCGCTGTTCCGGGTGAAGAGCTTCGCGGGCGGTATCGGGGTGCAGCTCTTCTTCGGCGTGGTCTGCGGGATCTTCTTCCTGGTCTGGACGCTCTACATGCAGCTGGGCCTCGGCTGGAGCGCACTGCGGGCGGGGCTGACGGGCGTACCGTTCTCGATCGCGGTCTCGGTCGCCGCCGGGGTCTCGGTGCAGAAGCTGGTCCCCCGGTTCGGGCGGAAGGTACTTCAGGCCGGGGCACTGGTGATGGCCGCTGGGACTCTGCTCTACCTCGCGGAGGCCGAGCATTTCGGCACCGGGATCCAGTCCTGGCAGATGGCGCTGCCGCTGGTGGTGATGGGCGCGGGCATGGGGCTGATCGTCGCGCCGCTGACCGATGCCGTGCTCGGCGAGGTGCCGCGCGAGCACTCCGGTTCGGCCTCCGGTCTGATCAACACCACCGGACAGCTGGGCACGGCGCTCGGTCTGGGTCTCTCCTCGGTGACCTTCTTCACCGTCGTCGACGGCGCCGCTCCCACCCAGACGACGGGCCCGGTCTTCGTGGACGCCTTCACCCACTCACTGTGGTGGGTGGCCGCCGGGCTGCTGGCCGTCTTCGCCCTGGTCTTCGCCCTGCCGGGACGAAAGCCCCGGCCCGTGGCCACCGTGCCGGAGCCCGCGAAGGAGCCGGCACTCGTCGGCTGAGGACCGCCGTGATCAACAACGGCATCCAGAGCGGCAGTTACCGAAAACGAGCAGGCCCGGATCGCTGACTGAGCGATCCGGGCCTTTCCTGAGCCGCCTGCGGGATTCGAACCCGCGACCTACGCATTACGAGTGCGTTGCTCTGGCCAACTGAGCTAAGGCGGCACCGCTGTTGAACGAGACCGAACCGGAGGGTTGATCGCCGCTCTGACAACGCGCGCCAGTCTACACACTTTCCGACCGCGATCCGTACCGTGCCCTGGCGGGGCTCAGACGGAGGAGACGGCCAGCTTGGCGGCGAAGCCCGCGAAGAGGACGGCGACGGCGCTGGTGAGACCCGCGGAGAGGCGCTTGCGGCGGCGGAAGGCGGCGGCCAGCGTGGTGCCCGCGAAGATCAGCATGGAGAGGTAGAGCAGGCTGAAGGTCTGCAGGATGCCGCCCAGCAGGGCGAAGGAGAGAGCCGGCCGCCCGTAGGACGGGTCGACGAACTGGGTGAAGAAGGAGAGCAGGAAGAGGATGGCCTTCGGGTTGAGCAGGCTGATCACCAGCGCCCGACGGAACGGGTTCTCCGCCGCGGGCACGGCGGCCGCTCCCGCCCCCTCGGCCTGGTCCGCAGCCCGGTGTTCGCGCCAGAGCCGGCGGGCTGCCCGGAGCATCCCGGCACCGATCCAGAGCAGGTAGGCCGCGCCGCCGAACTTGACCACCGCGAAGACCGCAGGGTTGGCCTTGAGCAGCGAGGAGGCGCCGAGCGAGGTCAGCGATATCAGGGTGAAGTCGCCGAGGAAGACTCCCGCGGCGGCGCGGTAGCCGGTGCGGATGCCCTTGCGGGCGGCCACGGACAGGACGTACAGCGAGTTCGGACCGGGCAGCAGGACGATGACCAGGGCGCCGAGGACGTACGTCGCCAGGTCGTTGACTCCGAGCACAGTGAGCTCCCAGAGCGGGTGTGGGGGACAGTGGGGGGTGGGCGAGCCATCGTAGTTCCCCACGCCCATCAGCCCGAACAGGATTTCCCGGCATTCCGATCGGTACTGGTCCCCGCGCGCTCTACTTGGCGCAGCGCGTCCCCGTGCTCGGGGCCTGGCCGCCGAGCAGGTAGCTGTTGACCGCGCCGTCGATGCACTCGTTGTGCCGCCCGTACGCGGTGTGGCCGTCGCCGTCGTAGGTCAGCAGGTGGCCGGACTCCAGCTGGCTGGTCACGGCCTGCGCCCAGAGGTACGGGGTCGCGGGGTCACGGGTGGTGCCGACGACCACGATCGGGGCTGCCCCGGCGGCGCGGATGGTGTGCGGCTCGCCGGTCGGCTTGATCGGCCAGTAGGTGCAGGAGAGCGCCATCCAGGCCATGTCGCGGCCGAAGTGCGGGGAGGTCTTCTGGAATTCGGGCACCACTCGTTCGACGTCCGCGGGTCCGGCGAAGGGCGCGGGCAGGTCGAGGCAGTTGACCGCCATGTTGGCGTACATCAGGTTGAGGTAGTTGCCGTCCGCCGTGCGCTGGAAGTAGCTGTCGGAGAGTTTCAGCAGCGCGGTGCCGTTGCCCGCCTTGGCGGTGGTGAGCGCGGTCCGCAGCTGCGGCCACAGGAAGTCCGCGTACATCGCCTGGATGACCGCGGCCGTGGCCAGGGACTCGGTGAGCTTGCGGCCGGAGTCGGTCGGCAGCGGCTGCGCGTCGATCCGCTTCAGCAGGGCGTCGAGCTCGTCCCCGACCTGCTTCTCGGTGGTGCCGACGGGGCAGTCGTCGTGGGTGATGCAGTCCTTGGCGAAGGCGGCCCAGGCGGTCTCGAAACCACCTGCCTGGGCCCGGTTTCCGGCCAGCGAGTCGAGGGAGGGGTCCATCGCGCCGTCCAGCACCATCTTGCCGACCCGGCCGGGGTAGAGCCCGGCGTAGATGGAACCGAGGTAGGTGCCGTACGACTTGCCGAGGTAGTGCAGCTTGTCGTCGCCGAGCACGGCTCGCAGCACATCCATGTCGCGGGCCGACTCCTGGCTGCTGACATGGCCGAGGAGGCTGCCGGCGTGCTGCTGGCAGCCGGCTGCGAACTCCTTGTCGGCGGCCACCAGCGCGTCGACCTCGCTCTGGTTGTCGGGGGACGTGTCGACGGCGGTGTACGCGTCCATCTGCGCACCGCTCAGGCAGGTCACCGGGCTGCTGCGGCCGACGCCGCGCGGGTCGAGACCGACCAGGTCGTACGCCGCGCGGACCCCGGAGTCGAACCCGGTGGCGACGTTCTCCAGGTACTCGATGGCCGAGCCGCCCGGGCCGCCCGGGTTGAGCAGCAGCGAACCGAGACGGGTCGTGCCGCCGGTGGCGGTCTTGCGGACGGCGCTCAGGGTCATGTCGCCACCGGCCGGATTGCCGTAGTCGAGCGGGACCTTGAAGGTGGTGCACTCGAACTCTTCGTCGCAGGACTGCCAGGTGAGCTTCTGCGTGTAGTACGGGTTCAGGTCGGCCGGGATCTCGGGGGGAAGCGCTCCGAGCGGGGTGGCGACCCGGGCCTGGCCGCCGTCCGCGTTGGCGGACGAGAGCCCACCGGCGTTGGGGGCCGAGGTCCCGGCACCCGAACTGCATCCGGCCAGCAGCAGCGCGGCGGCGGCCACCGTGGCGGGCACGGCGGCGGGCAGGAATCGGGTCGACCGGACAGCTCGCATGGCGGTTCTCTCCCCTCGGGCACCGACCGCGAGGCCGATCGGCTCGCCGGATCGGTGATCACCGGCCGGCTCAGCCGAGCGTAGCTCCCCTCAGGCGCCATATCCGGGCATACCTGGGTCAGCCGGGCGGGGAACAGCCCATCCGGCGGCACCCCGGACGGCCCTTCCCCACCGCCTCACCGCGGACCGCAGCCTTGGACCCTCCGGCCAGTGGGGGCGGCGTCGCGACGCCCGGACTCTCTCCCCCAGCCTCCGGCCGGGGGACCCCCCTCGGACTGCGTCGTCGTCGGCCGCCGTTGCGCCGCTGCTACTCCCTCCTCCGCCTTGCCGGACTCGGCCCGGACGCCGCTCCTTCACCCACTCCCCGATTGCCGGAGGGTCTAGGACGACACGGCGAGGCTCTCCGCCAGGTACTGCACCGCGGCCCGGACCAGCCGCAGCCGTTCCCGCTCGGGCGTGTAGTCCACGACGATGTCGGAGACCTTGACACTGGCCTGGGCAGCGCGGCCCTTGCCGTCGTGCAGGGCGCTCTGGAGCTTTCGGGCGGCGTCAAGACCGGCGGCGTCGTTCTTCGCGGCGGCGAGCAGCAGTCTGGCGGTGGCCGTGCCGGGCGCTTCGGCGCCGGACTGGGCGAGGGCTGCCGGGTCGTAGCGGCCGGAGACCGCGGCGGCCGCACCGTACAGGTCGGGGCGGGCCAGCCCGGCGGCGGCAGCACAGGGGGCGCCGCCCTCGATGCCGAGGGTGCCCCAGCCGTTGGGCCCGGGCGGGAGGGTGCGGAAGGCGGTGCCGACCGCGGTGCGCAGGGCGGTGTCGTCGGCCACGGCCTGCGGGGCGGCGGCCACCAGCTCGCACGGACGGGCGGTGCCGCTCGGCGACTGGGGAACGACCACCACGAACGGGCGGGCCCGGCCCAGCTTCACGGCCGAGGCGATCCCGTCGAAGATGTCCGGCAGTTCCGCGTCAGCGGTGGTCCTGGCGCCGCCCGCATGGACCACGATCACCGGGAACCGGGCGTTCGCGTCCGTCTTGTACTGGGCAGGCAGCCAGACCCGTACGGTGCGCGGCCGTCCGTCAGGGGCAGCCACCGCACCCTCCATCAGTTCGCCACCGGCCGGCTGACCGATACTCCTGAACTGGGTTACCACCGGCTGAAGTTGGCGCTCCGGAGTGGCAGCGCCCCCACTCGCCGCCGGGGACGGCGCGGCGGGTGGGGCAGCGGCGGGACGCGGCGCCGTACTCCGCCCGGCGGCCGCACTCTCCCCGGCGGCGGCCGCCCCGGCCTCCTGCACGGCCCGCAGACCCCGGCCGTCCAGGGCCACGGCGACCGCCAGCGCGGTGACGCACATGCCGCAGGCCATCGCCCCGCCGACCCGCAGCAGCAGTGGCCGCTGCTCGGCCGCCAACTCGTAGGTCTGGGCCACCCGAAGGTCGCGCCAGCGCAGCAGGGCCGCCCTGACCAGCCAGATCCCGGCGGCGGCCGCCAGCAGCAAGGGGACGACGAGGAGCGGACGGGGCATAGGACGCACCAACCTCTGGAGAACCGGCACCGCCCGGTCCCGGCCATCAGCGGCACGGACCACCACGGCGTACTCGGTCCACAGGGTGCAAGACGAGCGGGCACACCGTGCGCGGGGCTCCCTGGCCGGACCCGACGTTCACTCGAACGAGCGAGCCACCGGTACGTCAACCAGGGCGGACGGCAACCGGTGCACCGCCAGAGCGCCTGCGGCACCCACGCCCCGGCGCGGCGCCTCATCTCCCCCGGGCCGCAGCCCTCAGCCGGCCCGCAGTGCGACCGTCATCGCCTCGACCGCGAGCAGCGGGTCCACGTTGCGGTCCAGCGCCTCCCGGCAGGCGAGCACCGCCTCGATCCGGCGCAGTGTGTTCTCCGGCGAACCGGCCGCCGCGACCTTGGCGAGCGCGGGACGCTGGTCCTCGTTGGCGAGCGCACCCGTCGAGCCGAGCTGGACGGCGAGCACGTCCCGGTAGAAGCCGAGCAGGTCGAGTAGCGCGACGCCCAGCGTCTCGCGCCGAGTCCGCGTCGCCCGGCTCTTCTGACGCTTCTCCAGCTCCTTCACCGCGCCCGCCATCCCGCGCGGCGCCCGGCTGCCCTCGGCGGCGCCGTACGCGGCCCTGAGGTCGTCGGTCTCCTTGGCGTCCTGGGTCTCGGCCAGGGCCTCGGCGTCCGCCTTGGCGGTGTCGACCAGCCGCTGGGCGGCGGCCAGGCAGCCACCGATGTCGGCGACCTCGAGCGGGATGCGCAGCACGTCGAGGCGGCGGGCGCGGGACTGCTCGTCCACCGCGAGGCGGCGCGAACGCTCCACGTCGCCCTGCCCGGCGAGCGCCGCCAGCCGGGCGGTCTCCGGCTCGACGCCGTCCCGCCTGACCAGCATGTCGGCGACCGCCTCGGCGGCGGGCGTGCGCAGCACCAGCAGACGGCAGCGCGAGCGGATGGTGGGCAGCACGTCCTGCACGGAAGGCGCGCACAGCAGCCAGACCGTACGCGGGGACGGCTCCTCGACACCCTTCAGCAGCGCGTTCGCCGCCGCCTCGGTGAGCCGGTGGGCGGCGTCCACCAGGATCACCGACCACCGCCCGCCGGTCGGGTAACTGGAGGCCCGCAGCACGAGGTCCCGCATGTCGCCGACACCGATCGACAGACCGTCGCTCCGTACGAACTTCACATCGGCATGGCTGCCGGAGAGCACGGTGTGGCAGCCGTCGCAGAAGCCGCAGCCCGGCACCCCGCCCAGCTCCACATCGGGGCTGGTGCACTGGAGCGCGGCGGCGAAGGCCCGCGCGGCCGTACTCTGCCCGGCACCCGGCGGACCGGTGAACAGCCAGGCGTGCGTCATCAGCGACGCGTTCCCTCCCGGCCCGGGCGCAGCCCCCCGGCCCGCGGCCACCGCGGCCCGCGCGGCCTGCGCAGCCGCCGTCAGCTGCTCGACCACCCGATCCTGGCCGACCAGGTCGTCCCACACACTCACGCCGTGCTCCCGCCGACCGCCCGTACTGCTCGCTACCGGTCGAGCCTAACCCCGCAGGCCGACACCCGACTCCGACATGGTCTTCGGCGTCGTCTCCGCCGCGGCCTGCAGCCCTGACTCCGGCCTAGCCTGCCGCCCGATCGACACCGGTCGTCCGTCCAGGCCGTCGATCGCCCTCATCCGCTCGAACGACTTCCTCAACTGCACCTTCATGGATCGCGAGAGCGGCCGCTCGATATAGCGGTTCACCAGCCAGGAGACCGCCGTCATCACCAGCAGGAGAGCCCCCAGCAGCAGCCACGGGTCGATCGTGTACCGCAGGTTCTCGATGAGCTTCCACCCGATGTACTCGTGCAACAGGTAGAGCGGATAGGTGACCGCTCCCGCCGTACCGAGCCAGCGCCAGTCGATCCGCCGGAACCAGCCCAGCGCCACGCCCGCCATCAGCAGGTAGAAGGCCGCGATCACCGCCGCCACGACCCAGTCGGGCAGGTCGTATGCCGAGTTGGCCTGCACGGACTGGTAGGTCGGCCAGCTGGCCCGGATCCCCGCAAGCAGGGAGAAGCCGACCAACAGCCAGAGCAGCAGGTCCTGACCGAAGCGCCACATCAGGTAGAAGGCCATACCGCCGATGAAGAACCAGCAGTACTCGGGCATGGCCAGCATCTGGAGCAGGTGTACGTCGGGAAGCCCGTACGAGAGCACTCCGGCGCCCGACCAGATCAGGCAGAAGGCGAGTACCCGACGGTAGGTCAGCCCGCCCCAGACCACGATCGCAAAGATCAGGTAGAACCTTGCCTCCGCCCACAGGCTCCAGTACACGCCGTCCACGTAGGGGACGCCGAGCGGGTTCTGCAGCATGGTCAGGTTGGTCAGCACGTCCTGCCACTTCCGGGGCTGCTCGCTTCCCGGGAGGAGTGCCAGCATCAGCGTGGTCAGCCCCACCGCCAGCCAGTACGCCGGAAAGAGCCGGACCACCCGCGAGGTGAGGAAATCCGAGAGCGAGCGTCCCCAGCAGCTCAGGCAGATCACGAACCCGCTGATCAGGAAGAACAGCTGCACGCCCAGCCACCCGTAGGAGGCGGGCATGTAGAGGATCGGGAAGACATGCGAGCGCGGTCGCCCCCAACCCGACCCGTATGCCACGTAGTGGTAGAGCACCACCATCAACACGGCGAGGAATCGCAGGCCGTCCAGTGCGGCGATCCGCTGGGTCGTTCGCGGAGGAGACTCCCGCGCTTGCTCGGTCAGATTCACGTGGAACGACTTCCTGGACCAGGGCCGGACAGACATAACGGGCACAGCAGTCTCTCAGACCACTGTGCCCGTAATCCACCCGGCTGCCGGAGCAGCCGCCGTGCGGAACGCAACTCCCTCTGCGTGCGCGACGTATCAGTCGCGCCCGCCGCGCCACCTGCGGCCCTTGCCGCGTCCGGCCTGCGGCTCCTGCAGCTCCGGCTCCTGCGGGCTCGGCGGCTGGGGGTGGTCCTGCGTCTCCCGCTTGGCCCACTCCTCGCGGGAGCCCAGGAGGGTGTCGGTCAGGCTCGGGAGGTCGTCCATCGGGGTCTCCTCCGCCCAGGCCGGGCGGGGGCGCTGCTCGACCGCCGGGAGCTCCCGGGTCGTCTCCGAGGGGGACTGGGCGTCCTGGCCGGCCGGCTGCTTCTCACCGCGCCACAGGCCCGGCGGCACCCGGTCGTCGACCAGGCGGGGGCTCTTCGACGTGGTGGTCTCGGCCTGGTCGCGCCCGCCCGGCCGCGCCCAGGACGTCCTCGGGGCGGCCACGCCGCCGGACCGGAGGCCCGGCTGCCCGGGTGCGGACGGCTCCACACGGGGCAGTACGGCGGTCTCGTCCGCCGCCGGGACGGTCGGCAGCACCGCCGTCTCGTCCGCCGCGGGGACCGCCGAAAGTACCGCCGTCTCGTCGGCCGCGGGGACCGCCGGCAGTACCGCCGTCTCATCGGCCGCCCCGGCCTTGACGGCCTCCGCCGCCCGGACCGCAGCCTGCCGCTCCCGCTCGGAGATCTCCTGGGTGGCCTCCTCGGTGCCGCCGACCTGCGGCAGCTCCACGGTGGCCGTCACCGTCGGCCCCTCGACCGAGGCTGAGGACGAGACCGACGCCGCAGCCGCAGCCGCCTCGGCGGCCAGCCGGGCCTCCTCGGCCCGCTGGAGCGCCTCCTCCGCCCGCCGCCGCTGCTCGGCCCGCTGTAGGTCGCGCTGCCGCTGGAGCTCCGCCTGCGCCGCCGCCTCGGCGGCGAGCCGCTCCCGCTCGGCCTGCTCCGCCTTCTGCCGGGCCGCCGCCTCGGCCTGCCGGACGGCCTCCTCCTCGGCGCGCCTGCGCGCCTCGGCCTCCGCCTTGAGCTTCGCCTCCGCTGCCGCCTTGCGGGCCTCCTCGGCGGCGATCCGCTCGGCCTCCAGCTCGGCCTGGCGCTCCTTCTCCGCCTGCTCGGCCCGCAGCTGCTCCAGCAGCTCCTGCCGCTTGCGCTCGGCTGCCTCCTCCTCGGCCTTCTTACGGGCCTCTTCGGCCGCGCGCCGGGCGGCCTCCTCACGGGCGAGGCGTTCCTGCTCTGCCTGGGCGGCCTTCTCCTGGGTGGAGAGCGGCAGCTCGCGGTCGAGCCGGTGGCGGATCGCGGTGGTGACGAAGGCCGGCTGCTGGCTGCCGTCCACCACCAGGTAGCGCGCCGGGTCGGCGGCAGCCAGGGCGAGGAACCCGGACCGTACCCGGGTGTGGAACTCGGTCGGCTCGGACTCCAGCCGGTCCAGAGCCTCGGTGAAGCGCTCCCTGGCCTTGGTCGGGTCGACGTCCAGCACGACCGTCAGGTCGGGCACCAGACCGCCGGTGGCCCAGCGCGAGATCCGGGCAACCTCGGTCGCGGCGAGGTCGCGGCCGGCGCCCTGGTAGGCGATGGAGGAGTCCATGTACCGGTCGGTGATCACCACCGCGCCGCGCTCCAGCGCCGGGCGGATGACGTTCTCGACGTGCTCGGCCCGGTCCGCCGCGTAGATCAGCGCCTCGGCGCGGTGCGAGAGGCCGGTGTTGCCGACGTCCAGGACGAGCGCGCGCAGCCGCTGCCCGATCGGGCTGCCGCCGGGCTCGCGGGTGAGCACCACCTCGTGGCCCTTGCTGCGGATCCACTCGGCGAGCGCGTTCGCCTGGGTGGACTTCCCGGCGCCGTCGCCGCCCTCCAGTGCGATGAAGAATCCGGTACCGCTCACCCGGTGCGGCGCCAGTGGCGCACCGCCGCGCAGCGACTGCACCAGCTCGCGGCCGAGCGGGACGCTGCCCCGCTGGTCGTCGGTCTTCAGCAGCACGACCGCCGCGAGCGCCATCGTCAGCAGCCCGGCGGTGGCGATGGCCAGTGCGGCCCCGTCGTGGATGAAGGTGAAGTTGCCCGGCCTGATCTCGCCGTACGCGACCTCGCCGTACCCGGCGGCGATCAGCGGGACGACGATCAGTGCGGCAGCCACCACGGCCCGCAGCACCGCGTAGAGGTGCTCGGTGACCTTGGGCAGCCGGATCTCCTCGACCTCCTGGGCGAGCAGCGTCCGCCCGGTGGCGATGACGATTCCGGCGGCAAGACCGGCCAGCGAGGTGAGCAGCAGGACCAGGACGAAGTCCAGGACGAGCCCGGCCAGGATCAGCGCGACGCCCTCGGTGAGCAGGGCGAGCGCGAGCAGTCGCCGCCGGGAGAGCGAGGGCAGGGTGGCCCTGGTCAGCCGTACGCCGAGCGCGGGGGCCCCGGCGGCGGCGAGGACCAGCAGGCCGTAGCCGATCGGCCCGGCGCGGTGGTCGACGGCGGTCAGCAGTCCGAGCGCGGCTACCCCGGCCATCGAGGCGTAGGCGGCGGCGACGGAGAAGGTGAAGTACGGGGCGGAGCCGGTGCGGCCCTTGCGCAGCGCGGGACCGGGGGTCGCGTCGGTGGGGGCACGCAGGCCCTGCAGGGGGGAGCGCGGTGCGGCGGCCGTGCCGGCGGGCAGCTCCTGGAGGTAGAGCAGGACGGCGGAGGCGGCCAGCAGCAGCGCTGCGCCGACCCCGGCCGTGGTGGCCTGGTTGGCTCGCAGCCAGTGCGACCCGAGCGCGGCGAAGATGTTGTTGACCAGGGTCAGCCCGACCAGGGCGGTCGCGGCGAGCGGGACGGTAGCCCAGCCGGTGCGCAGGTCCAGGGTCCGTACGGTGTCCAGGACGGCAGCGGAAGGCCGCTGCTCGGACGGGGCTGCGCCGGGGTCGGCGGGTGGCAGCAACGACGGCACGGCGGCCGCCTTGGTGATCGCCCAGACGCGTTCGGCGGCGCCGGTCAGGAAGACCGTGCCGAGGAGCAGGTAGGTGGCCGATCCCGGGCTCCAGGCGAGCCACCATGGCGCGACACCGATCAGCACGGCACGGAAGGCGTCGGCGCCGAACAGCACCCAGCGGCGGTCGAGTTTCCCGGCGAGCAGGTTGTGCAGCGGCCCGAGCAGCACGGCCCCGAAGAGCAGCGTGGCGAGCATCCGGACCCCGAACACCGCGGCCACCGCAAGCGCCTGTGCCCGGTAGCCGTGGCCGAACGGGCCACCGGCGACCGCCGCCGCCCAGGTCAGCGCGATCAGCACCAGCAGACCGAGCCGGTCGCCGGTGCCACCGACGAGCTGGGCCGTCCACAGGCGGCGGTAGGGGCGCAGCCGGAGCAGCGCGCGGGCCCGCTCTCCGTGCGTACCGGCCGGGGCCGCCTCGGGGAGATGGGGTACGGCGGCGCTCGTGCCGGTGGGCTGCTCCTCGCTCGTCATACCGTCAGGGTAGCGGGCGGGCTCCGCGCTCAAGCCCTGGAACGGGCCTCGACAGGCCCCTCATGACAGGGTTGTGACGCTGTCGGCGCCGATCGCCGAACGTACTGCGGGCCCGCAGCCCCGGGGAGGGGTGCGGGCCCGCAGGCACGGCAGAAGCGCTCAGCTCTCCTCGGGTGCGGCGGCGGCCTTCTTGGCAACGGCCTTCTTGGCCGTCGTCTTCTTCGCCGCAGCCGTGGCGGTGGTCTTCTTGGCGGCGGTCTTCTTGGCCGCCGTCTTCTTCGCGGTGGTGGTCTTCTTCGCGGCCGTCTTCTTGGCCGCCGGGGCCTTCTTGGCGGCCTTCTTCACCGGTCCGCGCGCCCGCTTCTCGGCGAGCAGCTCATAGCCGCGCTCCGGCGTGATGGTCTCGACCTCGTCGTCCTTGCGCAGCGTGGCATTGGTCTCGCCGTCGGTGACGTACGGGCCGAAGCGGCCGTCCTTGACGACCACCGGGCGCTCGCTGACCGGGTCGGTGCCGAGCTCCTTGAGCGGCGGGGCGGCGGCGGCCCGGCCGCGCTGCTTGGGCTGGGCGTAGATCGCCAGCGCCTCGTCGAGAGTGATCGTGAAGAGCTGGTCCTCGCTGGTGAGCGAGCGCGAGTCGGTGCCGCGCTTGAGGTACGGGCCGTAGCGGCCGTTCTGCGCGGTGATCTCGTTGCCCTCGGGGTCGTTGCCGACCACGCGGGGCAGGGAGAGCAGCTTGAGGGCGTCGTCCAGGGTGACGGTGTCCAGGGACATCGTCTTGAACAGCGAGGCCGTGCGCGGCTTGACCGCGTTCTTGCCGGTCTTGGGCGTGCCCTCGGGCAGGATCTCGGTGACGTACGGGCCGTAGCGGCCGTCCTTGGCGACCAGCATGTTGCCGCTGACCGGGTCGATGCCCAGCTCGAAGTCGCCGCTGGGCTTGGCCAGCAGCTCCTCGGCAAGCTCGACGGTCAGCTCGTCCGGCGGCAGGTCGTCGGGGATGTCGGCGCGCTGGCCCGGCTCGTCGGCGACCTTCGAGGCCTTCTCGACGTACGGACCGTAGCGACCGACCCGCAGGGTGATCTCGTCACTGACCGGGAAGGAGCTGATCTCCCGGGCGTCGATCGCACCGAGGTCGGTGACGAGTTCCTTGAGGCCGCCGAGGTGGTCGCCGTCGCCGTTCCCGGCCTCGGCGGCGCCGCCAGCGCCCTCGCCCTCACCGAAGTAGAAGCGCTTCAGCCACGGGACGGACTGCGCCTCACCTGCCGCGATGCGGTCGAGGTCGTCCTCCATCTTGGCGGTGAAGTCGTAGTCGACCAGGCGGCCGAAGTGCTTCTCCAGCAGGTTCACCACGGCGAAGGAGAGGAAGGACGGCACAAGTGCCGTGCCCTTCTTGAAGACGTACTTGCGCCCGATGATGGTGTCGATGATCGAGGCGTAGGTGGAGGGGCGGCCGATCTCCCGGTCCTCCAGCTCCTTGACCAGCGAGGCTTCGGTGTAGCGGGCCGGCGGCTTGGTGGCGTGGCCCTCGGGGGTGAGCTGCTCGGCGGCCAGCGGGTCGCCCTCGGTGACCTGGGGCAGGCGGCGCTCGCGGTCGTCCAGCTCGGCGTTCGGGTCGTCGGCGCCCTCGACGTACGCCTTGAGGAAGCCGTGGAAGGTGATGATCTTGCCGGAGGCGGAGAACTCGACGTCCCGGCCGTCGGCGGCCCGGCCGCCCGCCCTGACGGTGACCGACTGGCCGACGGCGTCCTTCATCTGGGAGGCGACGGTCCGCATCCAGATCAGCTCGTAGAGCCGGAAGTCGTCGCCGCTCAGCCCGGTCTCGGCGGGCGTGCGGAAGCGGTCGCCGGAGGGGCGGATCGCCTCGTGCGCCTCCTGGGCGTTCTTCACCTTGGAGGCGTAGGTGCGCGGCGCGCTCGGCAGGTAGTCGGCCCCGTAGAGCTGGGTGACCTGGGCGCGGGCGGCGGCGATCGCGGTGTCGGACAGCGTGGTGGAGTCGGTACGCATATAGGTGATGAAGCCGTTCTCGTACAGCTTCTGGGCCACCTGCATGGTCCGCTTCGCGCCGAAGCCCAGCTTGCGGCTGGCCTCCTGCTGGAGCGTGGTGGTGCGGAACGGCGCGTACGGCGAGCGGCGGTACGGCTTGGATTCGACGCTGCGGACGGCGAACGCCGTCTGCTCCAGGGCGGCGGCCAGCGCGCGGGCGGCCGTCTCGTCCAGGTGCAGGGTGTTGGCCGTCCTGAGCTGCCCGTCCGGGCCGAAGTCGCGGCCGCTGGCGATCCGCCTGCCGTCGACGGCGGCGAGGCGGGCGCCGAAGGTCTCCGGGTTCGCGGCGTCGGCGGGGGTACGGCCGGTGGCGAAGACACCGGTCAGGTCCCAGTACGAGGCGCTGGTGAAGGCGATCCGCTCGCGCTCGCGCTCGACCACCAGGCGGGTCGCGACCGACTGCACACGGCCCGCCGAAAGCTTCGGCATGACCTTCTTCCACAGCACCGGCGAGACCTCGTAGCCGTAGAGGCGGTCGAGGATACGACGGGTCTCCTGGGCGTCCACCAGCCGCTGGTTCAGCGCGCGGGGGTTTCGGACGGCCTCCTGGATGGCGTCCTTGGTGATCTCGTGGAAGACCATCCGGTGCACCGGCACCTTGGGCTTCAGCACCTCCCGCAGGTGCCAGGCGATGGCCTCGCCCTCGCGGTCCTCATCGGTGGCGAGGAAGAGCTCGTCGGACTCCGCGAGCAGCGACTTGAGCTTGGTGACCTGCGACTTCTTGTCCGCGTTGACCACATAGATAGGGGCGAAGTCATGGTCTACGTCGACCCCGAGCCGGCGCACCTCGCCGGTGTACTTGTCCGGGACCTCGGCGGCAGTGCCTGGCAGGTCCCGGATGTGCCCGACGCTGGCCTCGACGACATAGCCGGGGCCGAGGTAGCCCTTGATCGTCTTCGCCTTGGCCGGCGACTCGACAATGACGAGTCGCTTGCCGTGCGCGGTCTCGCTGCTCGGGGACACCTTCGCTCTTCTCTCCCGGTCGTTACGTGTGCTGGCGGCGCGCCGGCGAAGGAGACGTTCCGCCCGACCTACCGCCGTCCGGAGCTGCCGCTGCGCGACGGCCCCACCAGCGGAGTGTGACCGTACCCTGGCCACTCTTGTCAAACGGACGGTTCCCACTTTTTCACCGGCAAGGCCGACCGACGCCACTCGAACGGTAACCCGATGATGCTCGATCGCGCCGCGCGGAGGGGGTAGCGGGGTGTCCAAGCGGCCGGATTCGGCCGGTGGCGGGCCGTGAACGGTTGATGACGGATCAGTCAGGTACCGGCCCGTCAGGTGCCGAAAGCCCGCTGCGGAGCTGCGCCCGCAGAGCGTAACCGGGAAAGTCCCGGGCTTGAGCGGTCAGCCCGAAAACGCGGACGCCAGCAGGGTCAGGCCCCCGGCGAGGGCACTCGTACCGAGCAGCGCCCAGAAGACGTCGCCGGGCAGCGAGGGCCTGGTCTCGCAGGCCGCGAGCACCACGCGGCTCGGGCGCCTGGCGTCGTACGCGACCTGGACGGTGGCCCCCGGGGCCAGTCCGGCCGGGCGGCACAGCCGGGTGTGCCCGCGTGGACGGGAGAGCACCGACTCGGCCGGGCCCGGGCCCGCCGAACCGACCGTCGGCAGGGTGCAGTACGCGAGCAGCGGGGCGGTGTCCAGCTCGCCGTAGGGGTCGCCGTAGGGTTCCCCGTACGGATCTCCGTCCGCGACCACCCGGGCGGTGGCCGGGACGCCGTGGCGGCGCAGATGGTGGCGAAGTCGCAGTTCGAGGGCGCACCAGAGGAGCAGTGCGCCACCGAAGAGCATGAGGACGAATCCTGCTGCGGTCGCCGTCGGCGTCTCCATGTACGTCTCCCTCCCCGCGGTGCACATTCCGGTCCTCGTCCGGTCGCCCGACCCGGTGCACGGGGAGCGTGGCAGCCCGGGGACAACCTGGGGCTGACGACCGAAGTACGGCGGAGAACACCGGGGGAACAGGCGGGTGAACTGCCCCGGGACCCGGTCGCCCGATCCCGCCCGGGCCGGTGTTGGTGCCGATACGTCCCCACTGCGTCACAGCTGGGAAACGACGGTAACCCGCGGGCGCCGGGCGACGTGTAGAACCATGCCAGACGCCACGCCCGGTCACTCTCACCAAGTGGCCGGACACCAAGGGGGATTCATCATGTCGGCCCACCGTCCGCTCGTTGCCGCAGCACTCCTCGCGACCACCGTCCTCAGTCTTGCCGCCTGCGGCGCAGGCAGCACGACGTCCACCGCCGCCGCCTCGGCCTCGCCGGCCGTAGCCACCTCGCCGAGCGCCTCGGCAACCGTGCCGCAGCAGTCCTCGGCCACGCCGGCCATCTCGCACACGGCCACCGCGCACCCGTCGGCCCCGGGGAAGCCCGCTCAGGGGACGCCCGCCGCGGACTGCACGACCGCCGCGCAGCGACCCGGACACCGGGTGGTCAACGTCGTCAGCGGCACCGCCGGGTCGTCCGAAATCGCCGCCACCGCGACCAAGTTCATCTGCGGCCCGAACGTGGACGACGACGGCTACTACCAGCCCGCCGGCTCGCCCACCACGTTCAAGATTGCCTCCGGGGCCCAGGGCGAACTCTTCACCCTCGGCAACACCACCGCCACGCGCGGCGTCCCCGTCGCGCAGCTGATCCAGCACGCCGACGACTGCGGCCACCACCGCCCGGTCGACAGGCCGTACAGCTGCTTCGGCGGCAACTACGACATCACGGTGGACGTGGCCGGCCACATCACCCACATCTCGGAGCTCTACCACCCCTGAGACGCAGCGGCGGCCGCGGCCGGGCACCGGGTCAGAGCACCGGCTCCACGAACCCCTGCTCGGTCAGCAGCCGCAGCGACTCCGGCACCCGGTCCCGCAGCACCACCCGGTCCTCGCCGAGCAGGTGGGCAATCGCGTCGACGATCTCGCCGGCCGTGAGCGTGCCGTCGCACACCCCGACGAAGCCCGCACCGACCGTGTCCACCTTCGTCGCCCGCCGCATGCCACGGTTGTGACGGAGGATCACATGCTCGGGGTCCTCCGCCCCGGGCGGTCCGACCTGTTCCTGGACCACCTCGTCGGCGAGCACATAGCGCGCGGCGAGCAGGGCGGCGTCGTCGTGCGCCCGCAGGAAGTCCTGACGTGCGAACCAGCTCTCGATGTGCGGGCCGAGCGGCTGCTCCACCGGGTGCGGCCACTCCTCGATCCGTACGGTCGGCCGGGCCGCGCCGCCCGCCCTCAGGGTGATCCAGCCGAAGCCGATGCCCTCTACCCCTGCCGCCTCGAAGGTGTCCAGCCACTCGTCGTAGCGGGCCTGGTAGTCGGGCCCCGGGCCACGGTGGTCGCCGCCGTCGCGCAGCCACAACTCGGCGTACTGGGCGACGTCCTGGACCTCGCGCTGCACCACCCAGGCGTCCAGACCGGTTCCGGCGACCCAACCCGCCAGGCGGTCGTGCCAGTCCTCGCCCTTGACGTGCTGCCAGTTGGCCAGCAGGTGGCAGTAGCCGCCCGGCTCCAGGTGCGCGGCCGCACCCCGTACCAGGTTGCGGCAGAGGTCGTCACCGGCCATCCCGCCGTCGCGGTAGACGAAGCGGCTACCGGGCGAGATCACGAACGGCGGGTTGGAGACGATCAGATCGAACGTGCGGTCCGCCACCGGCTCGAAGAGGCTGCCCTCGGCCACCTCGACGTTCTCGAAGCCGGAGAGCGCCAGCGTCAGCCGGGTGAAGTGCAGCGCGCGCGGGTTGAGATCGGTGGCGGTGACCCGCTGCGCGTGCCGAGCGGCGTGCAGCGCCTGCACACCGGAGCCCGAACCCAGGTCCAGTGCCGCGCGCACGGGCCGCCGGACGGCGAGGTTGGCCAATGTGGTGGAGGCACCGCCGACACCGAGCACTAGGTCCTTGCGAGCCACGCCCCGGGCGGTCTCCCCGGAGGCGATGCCACCCGCGCCGCCGACCGCGCACCCCAGGTCGGAGACCACCCAGGCATCCGCGCTCGGCAGGCCCGCGACCTCGTTGGCGTACGGGCGGACGTCGACGGTGGCCCGTACGCTCTCGCCGTCACGGGTCAGCCAGCCGTCCATCAGGCAGTCCTCGACCGGCAGAGCCGCCGCCGCGGCCGCGTACGGGACCGGCTGCTGGAGCAGAAACAGCCGCACCAGCGTCTCCAGGGAACTCCCGCCACGCGTCGCCCGCAGCGCGGGTACCGCCTCGCTGCGGGCCAGCGCGGCATAGCCGGTGGGCCCGAGCAGGTCGAGGCAGCCGTCGGCGGTGTACGAGGCGGCGAGCAGCGCCTCACGAAGCTTCGCGAGGCGGCCGGGGTCAAGAGCGGGGCTACTGGTCACCGGCCCATTGTCCCCCGTTCTGCGCCGCTGCCCCGCGCACGGCGCAGAACCGGGGCTGCCTGTGCTGCCGGTACTGCGCGTCGTCTCTGCGCGTCGTCTCTGCGTGTCGTCCCCGTGCCTGGTCCCCGTGCCTCGTCAGTTCCCTGACGGGGAAGCCGAGGCAGAGGTGGTGTCGGAGGCCGTGCCCGAGGGCGCCGCGCCGGAAGCTGCGGCCGACGGCGAGACGGAGGAGGAGGCCATGGGGGATCCGTTCTGGGCCGAGGGGCTGTCGTCGGCGGCGCCGGTCGCCGCGCCCGTGGCGGCCCCGGTCGGCGGCACCGCCGCCCCGGCGGTCGCGGACCCCGCACCCGGCTGGGTCTTGCAACCGGGTTGCTTGCGGATCGCCGCCCCGAGGTCGCCGCTCTGAAGGTTGTTCAGCGCGGATGTCGACTGCTGAGCCAGCCGCTGGACCTGGTCACCGACGCTCCTGAGCCCGTCCGCGAACCGAGCCTGGTCCATGTTGGGCAGGGCGTTCAGCTTCTTCTGGACATCGACGTACCCCTGAGCCGCCTGCTTGAGCTCGTCCACGGCGCCCTGCTGCAGCTTCGCGCCGTCGCCGACCTTCGGCGCGCCTGCCTTGTCGATCGCATCGGCCAACTGCTGGTTGGCAGTTGCGAGGACCCCGAGATCGGCCGCGAGCCGCTTCTGGAGGTCGGCCGGGGCCTCGCCCGGCTTGACCTTGCCGGTGTCGGTGAGGGCATCGCCGGACTGTCCTATCGGGCCCTGGGCGGAGTCGCAGACGCTCTTCGCCCAGTTGTCGAGCGCAGCACTGTTGTCACCACCGCACGCGACGGCGCCGAACGCCAGCAGCGCACCGAGCGCGGATACGGTCAGCAGTCGCTTCTTCACCGGGAAGCCCTTTCGGTGTCGGTCATCGACCTGCGAACCTACACGGCCGCCTGTCTCAGCCGCAGGCGACCGCCCGGCCCGGGGCTGGGTGTGGGGCTGGGATGCCTTGGGCCGGGCCGGGCGGACGCCGATCACCGGGCACCCGCCGGCACCACCGGCTTCCGGGTTGCGGTCAGGCCCGCTCGACCCGGATCGGATCACCGCTGCGAACGGTACGCAGCACCTGCGGGTCACCGTCCAAGCTGCCGAGGAGATTGCACGGACTGGCCAGTCGGCACTCGTCCTCGCGCGAGATCGGCGTCGGGCCGTACGGCAGCGCCAGGCTGTCCCCGTCCGTCCAGAACGCGACCGTGCCAGGCTCCACGACCTGCTGGGCATCGGTTTCCCTGGGGACGCTGACGGGGGTCCCGAAGTAGACCTCCTTGCCCCAGGTGCTGGCCGAGGAACTGATCGGCAGCGCCTCCCAGAGCGCCTCGGAGGTGGGCGTCGGCCGCAGCGTTGCCGTCGTCTGCCCGGCCGGCCACAGCATGCGTATCCGCATGGGGGTGTCCCCTTGTCTCGAACCGAACCGATCGCGCCCGAGAGCAGGGAACAGCCACCTTCAACAATTTGTCAATCACCTGGCCGGCAGGGGAAGTGGACAGCAGCCACAGCGCGCACCGTCAGCGCAGCGGCCGACCTCCTGGCCCCGTATCGGCGGCTCAGCCGCCCAATCGGGCCGGATGAGACGTCAGCCGTCCACCGACGGGTCGGACACCGGCCAGCTCATCCGGATCAGACCACCGCTTGCGCCTCGGGTCACCTCGACGTCCTCGACCAGACCAGTGATCACCGCGAGACCCAGGGTGTCCTCGTCCGTCTCGGCGCCCTCATCGTGCTCGCGGGAGGGCACACTGGCCGAACCGGCCTCGTCCTCCACCTCGATGAGGAAACGCTTCTCCTGGTCGATCAGAGCGACCCGCACCGCACCGTCGATCCCACCGCGCCGGTGCAGACCGACCGCACGCGAGCACGCCTCGCCGACCGCGAGGCGCACCTCGTCGAGCACCGACTCGTCGACCCCGGCGCGTCTCGCCACCGCCGCTGCCACCAGCCGGGCCGTCCGCACATGCTCGGGAAGCGCACTGAATCGAAGTTCGACGGTTGCCATCTCTCCCCCTCCGGGGTTGCTCCCCACACCTCAACAACTGCGACGTCGGCGCCGCTTCGCCCGCGCAGGCCGACGAGGCACAAGGCCCCGCCGGCGTGCTCACGTCGGCGTGCTGAAGGTGGATCAGTCAGTCGCCGAGACTGCGTCTTCGACCGAGTTGTGGATCGGGAAGACCTTGGTCAGACCGGTGATCCGGAAGATCTTCAGGATGCGCTCCTGGTTGCACACCAGACGCAGCGAGCCCTCGTGCGCCCTGACCCGCTTCAGGCCACCCACCAGAACGCCCAGACCGGTCGAGTCGAGGAAGTCCACGCCCTCCATGTCGACGATCAGGTGGTAGTTACCGTCGTTGACGAGCTCGACCAGCTGCTCGCGCAGCTTGGGGGCGGTGTACACATCGATCTCGCCACCGACCTCGACAACCGTGCGGTCGCCGATCGTGTGGGTCGACAGGGACAGGTCCACGGAACCTCCAGCACCTTGCCTTGCTACGTCATTGCGGACTCGGCCGGGCGGCCGCGATCGCTTGGTCGCAGGCCGGGCACACCGCCACGGCAGATCGCGCCTCGGCGTTGCGTCCCTCGGCCATGCGGCCGTCACGGCTTCATTCAACCACCTGTGACCATGCCCGCACGATGGCTTGGGGCGATTCTCCGTCACGCCGGTGACACACTGGGTCCTCATGCCGCCCCGCCACCGCCCGCCCGAGGCCCTACTGGCCGCCCTGACCACCGGCCGGTCCCGTTCCGAACGCCTCACCCATACGGAGCATCTCCCGGCTCGTCCGGCGCGGCATTCGTCTTGGCCGGACAGCATTCGGCCGGAGATCGTGGCATCCGCGCAAGCCCTGGGAGTCGAACGACCCTGGGCCCACCAGGCCGAGGCCATGAAATTGGCCAAAACCGGTCAAACTATGGTGCTTGCCACAGGGACCGCATCGGGCAAGTCGCTCGGGTATCTGGCCCCGGTACTCAGCGATCTGCTCGACGGCACCGAGGCCCCCAACGGGCGCGGCGCAACCGCGCTCTACCTGGCCCCGACCAAGGCCCTGGCCGCCGACCAGCGCCGCCGCGCCGCCGAACTCGTACCGAGCCGCGTCCGGCCGGCCCTCTACGACGGCGACACACCACCCGAGGAACGCGAGTGGGTCCGCCAGTACGCCTCCTACGTGCTCACCAATCCGGACATGCTGCATCGCGGTATCCTGCCCGCCCACGCCCGTTGGTCCTCCTTCCTCAAGGCGCTGAAGTACGTCGTCGTCGACGAGTGCCACAGCTACCGCGGCGTCTTCGGCTCGCACGTCGCCCAGGTAGTGCGGCGACTGCGGCGACTGTGTGCCCGGTACGGCTCCGAGCCGGTGTTCCTGCTCGCCTCGGCCACCACCGCCGACCCGGCGACCACCGCCGAGCGCCTCACCGGCCTGCCGGCCGTGGCGGTGACGGAGGACGCCTCGCCACGCGGCCCCTTGGTCTTCGCCCTGTGGGAACCTCCCCTCACCGAGAACGTCGGCGAACACGGCGCTCCGGTACGCCGCACGGCCACGGCCGAGGCCGGCTATCTGCTCACCGACCTGGTCGAGGCCGGGACGCGGACAGTGGTCTTCGTCCGCTCGCGCCGGGCCGCAGAACTCGTCGCGCTACAGGCCCAGGACCAACTCGGCGCACCTCTCGCCGCCCGCGTCGCCGCATACCGGGGTGGGTACCTCGCCGAGGAACGCCGGTCTCTGGAGCGCGCGCTGTACTCCGGACGGCTGCTCGGGCTTGCCTCCACGTCCGCTCTGGAACTCGGTGTCGATGTGTCGGGCCTGGACGCCGTACTGATGGCCGGCTACCCGGGGACCAGAGCCTCACTGTGGCAGCAGGCCGGGCGAGCGGGCCGGGAGGGCCAGGGCGCGCTGGCCGTGCTGATCGCCCGGGACGACCCCCTGGACACCTACCTGGTTCACCACCCGGAGGCCCTGTTCGCCAACCCCGTCGAAGCCACCGTGCTCGACCCCGACAATCCACACATCCTGGCACCTCACCTGTGTGCGGCCGCCGCCGAACTCCCGCTCGGCGAGAGCGACCTGCACCTGTTCGGCCCCTCCACCGCGCAGCTCCTCCCGGTCCTCGAGAAGCGCGGACTACTACGGAGGCGAGGGGGCAACTCCTGGTACTGGACCCGGCGTGAGCGTGCTGCGGACGCGGTCGACCTCCGGGGCAGCGGCGGCAATCCGGTCCAGATCGTGGAGTCCTCCACCGGTCGGCTGCTCGGTACCGTGGACGCCTCCGCCGCCCACACCACCGTGCACACCGGTGCGGTCCATCTGCACCAAGGCCGTACCTACCTGGTGCAGGATCTCGACCTCGAAACCTCGGTCGCCCTGGTCGAACAGGCCGACCCGTCCTACACGACCGCAGCCCGGGACATCACCTCCATCTCCGTCCTCGGCACCGACACCACCATCGACTGGGGAGAGGCCCGACTCTGTTTCGGCTCGGTCGAAGTGGTCAACCAGGTGGTGGGATACCTGCGAAAGCGCATCGCCACCGGCGAGGTCCTCGGCGAGACCAAGCTCGACCTGCCACCCAGGACGCTGCGCACCCGGGCCGTCTGGTGGACCGTCACAGAGGACCAACTACTCGACGCGGAAATCCCGTTCGACCAGCTCCCGGGCGCCGCCCACGCTGCGGAACACGCCTCCATCGGCCTGCTCCCGCTCTTCGCCACCTGCGACCGATGGGACATCGGCGGTGTCTCCGTCCCGCTCCACCCCGACACCCAGCTACCGACGGTCTTCGTGTACGACGGGCACTCGGGCGGCGCAGGCTTCGCCGAGCGGGGTTTCCAGCGAGCGGAACAGTGGCTGACAGCGACCCGGGACGCCATCGCGGCATGCGAGTGCGATCGCGGCTGTCCGTCCTGCGTGCAGTCCCCCAAGTGCGGGAACGGCAACGATCCTCTCGACAAGGCAGCAGCCGTACGGCTCCTCGACGTACTGCTGGCCGACGCTCCGGGACGGGCCGCCCAGGCCGGGGACGGCTGACTCGGCTCGATGCCACCCAGGCCAGGGACGGCTGACCGGGCTCGATGCCACCCAGGCCAGGGACGGCTGACCGGGCTCGATGCCATCCAGGCCAGGGACGGCTGACCGGGCTCGGTGCCACCCAGACCGGGCACCGCGTGCTCGCCGGTGGTCATTCCCCGGGATGGTGGAGGACGGGCGAAGGGCATAGGGCTCATGTGGTGAAGGTCCAATCGGTGAATGTCCAACGGGGCTCGACACGCCTTGCCTGGTCGGACGTCGCCTGTGCTCGGAGCGGGAATGGTCGAGCCGCTCCGGACGGACGTGACTGCAGCGTCCAGTCCGTCGGCGCCCCAGGACCGGACCGGACCTGCCCTGGCCCTCCCCCGGGCCGGACCGATCGGGATCGGCAGCACCCCACCGGGTACCGCGACCTCGACCACTACCGCGACCGCATCGGCGCTCTGGTCCACGACACAGGAGACCAGGGCGGCCCGGTGCTCCTCCGCGATCCGGGCGGCCCAGCCGCAACCGCCGTCCGGGTCCAGCAGCAGTCGGTCGGCGGCCGCGAGTGCCGCCAGATCTGCGGCAGACTCCGCACGATGCCGAGTGGCCACCACGGATCCGACGGCCAGACTGACCGCGAAGACCACGCAACCGAGCATGGCCAGCGAAACCAGCCAGATCGTGGCTGAACCGCCATCGGGAACAGCGCCTGCCGATCTGGACCGCGGCACGCCGGGTCGAACGGCTCCGCCCTTCTCGATGTCATGAGCGTCGGGTCTCTGAACGGGTCTCTGAAGAAGCATCACCCACCTCCTTCCACCGCCCCGATGATGTCCTCGCGCGCTGCCACCGCCGTGGCGCTCAACCGGATCGTCAGCGCCGAGCCGAGCCGCCCTGGCCCGGGGCAGGGCGCTTCGACCGTGACCCGCATGGTCTCGTCCTCCTGAGAGACCTGGACAGCGGCCCCGGACGGTGCTGCCGCCCGCGCCAATTCAGCGGCGTTCGCATCACCGCGTGCAGCCGCCCTTGCCCCGATCCGGGCGGCGTCCACACAACGAATCTGCGCGGATGCCGCCACAACTCCCCAAATCAGCATGGCTGCCAGGAGCACCAGGGCCGGCAGCGCGACAGCTGTCTCGGCCGTCACAGAGCCACCGTCCCCAGTCCGTCGGCCCCACCGCAACGTGCACGGCCTGGGCCGCCTGCGCTTTGATGGCGACGAGCCGCACCGCCTCAGCGGCCCAAGCTTCCGAGTCGACTCAGATGGCATGGAGCGCCCGGGTGATCAGCTCGTTAATCGCGTCGGAGACCGTCCCGCTGGTCACCACTCGGTAGAGGATCGCTGCGAGGGCACAGGCGGCCACCGTGCCGACGGCATACTCAGCCGTCGTCATTCCGGCATCGCCCTGCGCGCCTCGCACCCGCCTCAGTCGGGTGGACAGCCAGCCCCCCAGCTTCCGTACGAGCAGGGCGGCCAGGATGGGGTTGCGGTCGGTTGCGGTCGCTGCGGAAACAGCCATGACAGGTCTCCTCGGACTTGGACTCGGGCTCAGACTCGGACTCGGACTCGGGTTGGGTTGGGGTTGGGGTTGGGGTTGGGGTTGGGGTTGGGGTTGGGGTTGGGGTTGGGGTTGGGCCTTGGGCTGCGCCTGACCCCGCGCCCGGGCTTCGGGTCAGGTCCGCGAGAGACTTCACGGACCCTACGGACAAGACAGGCGGTCTCATTGACACCACGTCAGATACGTTGGGCAAAGAGCGATGCCAGCCCCATCACCACGGGAGCAACGCCGATCAGGACGAAAGCGGGGAGGAAGCAGATCCCCAGCGGAGCCGTGGCGAGCACCCCGGCACGCCGTACGCGAGCATGGGCGGCCCGTCCGGCCGTCTCCCGTTGGGCCTGCGCCAGGCCCAAGAGCGTTGTGGCAGGCGGGGATCCGCTGATGCTCGTCCGCACGAGGCAGCGGGCCAGTGGAGCGAGCGTTGGGCAGTCCTCGCCGAGCCGTTCCCAGCAGACCTCGGGCGGCGCCCCGAGCGACAACTCGGCCGCCACACCGGCCAACCGGTCCCTCATCGGCGACCCGACGCTCTCCGCCACGGCCGCGGCGGCCTGGGCCGGAGAGGAGCAGGACCCCAGACAGGCGGCCAGCAGCTCCGCAGTGAGCGGCAGTTGGCGGGTCAGTCGCTCCTGTTCCAGTGCCACCAGCCGAGCGGCCGGGGACCGGACCCGGGGCAGCCATCTCCTGGCGGCGAGGGCGAGCAGGACCCCGGCTGCCACACCCATCAACCCACCGATCACAGCCGCAGCGCCACATCCGACAGCGGCCGGTACCCCCCATTCAGACCTCAACAGGGCTGCCGTCCCGGCCAGACCGGCCGCCCGGGTGCCCCGCCCCGGAGGCCGTGTGCCACAACTGCCCCCGCTGCCACGGCGCAACGGCCTCCAGTCACGATTCCGAAGAGGGATTCGGCCGGGAGCTCCGACGCAGCGACCGGCGCGCCGTCGAGCAGCTCGCCGTCGGCCGACGGCTGCCGCCTCCCCGAGGACTGCAACCAGCACCACAGGCAGCGTGAACGACAGCACCGGGACTCCCTCGCTCACCATGCCGCCTCCATCCGGTCGGGACGAGTACGGGAGATCCCACACTCAACTGCCAGCCTTCGCGAGCCCATTGCCTCGCGCGTTGACGCTGCGCCCGGCGCCGCCGTGCCACCTCGGCCAGCAGCCCCACGCGTCATCGACCGCTCGCCGGGCGGGCCCGGGTGACTCGCCGATCCCCCTCGGTCCGGCGAGACCCCGGGGTCCTCTGCCCCACGTACGATCCGTGCCGTCCAGGCCAACCCTGCGGCCTCCAGCAGCGCCCCTACAGCAAGGCAGGTCAACCCGACCGGCGTGTGCAGCAAGATCCGTACGGGCTCTGCCCCGAGCGCGGCGCCAAGCAGTAGGCCGATCAGCGGCAGCGCTGCCAGCACGACGATCGTCGCTCTCGGCCCGGCCAGTTCTCCGGCGATCTCCTCGGTGAGCGCTCGTTCAGCCCTTAGTGCGTCGGCGAGTTGATCCAGCCCGGCTGCCAGACCGGTACCGCTCTCCGCCGTCACCTCCCAGCAGGCTGCGACGGCGGCTGCGCCCCGGCCGCCTGGCAGCTCCGCCATGGCCCGAAGTGCAGCCGGGATGTCGGCCCCGTACTGTCCGGCCGCCAACGAGGCAGTCGGCCCAGGACCCAATCCGGCCCGCAGGGACGTCAGCCGGGCGGTCACCACGCTCAGGGCCCGGTCGGCCGTCGCACCCGCGCGAAGCTCGGCGGCCAGGCCCGCACAGAGCTCGATGACCGCCGTCTCGCGTCTGCACGCCTCGGCTGCGCGACGCCGCCTGTGCCGCCACTTCCGCAGTGGCAGCACACCGGCGGCCGCCACAAGCAGCGGCACCGGAGAGCGCGCCATCTGGCCAAGCACCAACCCGAGGGGCAGGAGCAGCAGTTCCGGCACAAGCCAGCGCAGCCGATCCCCCAGAACCACCGCCCGCAGACGGCTCAGCACCGCGCCCCCGCCCGCCTTGACCCCCGAGGAGGCAGACGCCGACTCGCCGAAGAGTCCTCGCGCCCGCTCGGCCGCTCGCGACCTTCCCCGGAGGCCCGACCACAGGCCGACCGCGACACCTGCCAGCCCGGCCGCCCACAAAACCTGGTGTCCAGTCATCGCAGCCCCCTCGCCGCCGACTGCAGCAACCTCCAGCCGCCGATCGCAACCCCGCAGAGCAGCAGCACCCACACCAACTCGATCTGCCGCCCACTCATCGAAGCCTCCCCGGCAGTTCGACCCCTCGGATGGCACAGCGCTGCCGCAATCGCTCCCAGCCGGGGCCGGGCTCGCAGCTGCCGTCGGCCGTGAAGGTGACCGCAGGGGTGGTCACCGCGAGCCCGTGCTCGTCGCCCGTGAGCAGGTGGATCTCGGCGACCCTGCGGAGACCCGTGCCCGTGTCTCGGACCAGGTGGATGATCACGTCGAGGGCTGCGCGCAACTGGCTGTGCAGGGAGAACCGGTCCAGCCCGGCGAGCGAGCCGAGCGCCTCCAGCCGGGCAGGGACGTCCGCGGCGGTGTTCGCGTGAACCGTCCCGCAGCCGCCCTCGTGGCCAGTGTTGAGCGCGGCCAGCAGGTCAACCACCTCGGCTCCTCGGACCTCGCCGACCACCAGGCGGTCGGGGCGCATGCGCAGCGCCTGTCGGACGAGATCCCGGAGGGTGAGTTCACCGAGCCCCTCCTGGTTCGGCGGCCTGCCCTGGAGACGTACGACATGCGGGTGGTCCGGCCTGAGCTCCGCCGAGTCCTCGGCCAGGACGATCCGCTCACCCGGCCCGACCAGCCCCAGCAGCGCTGCAAGCAAGGTGGTCTTTCCGGTACCGGTACCACCGCTGATCAGCAGCGACAGTCTGGCGTTCAGCACCGCCGCGAGCAGGTCCGCCCCGGCGGGCGGCAGTGCACCGCCCGCGACGAGCTCAGCCAGAGTGAACGGCCGGGGTCGGGAGATCCGCAGCGAGATATGGGTACAGCCGGCGGCGATCGGCGGGAGCACGGCGTGCAGCCGGGTGCCGTTCGGCAGCCGGGCATCGACCCACGGTCTGGCGTCGTCGAGCCTCCGGCCGGCCGCGGTGGCGAGCCGGTGGGCGAGGTGGCGTACGGCGCCGATGTCCGGGAACCGGACACCGGGCACACGTTGCAGGCCGACTCCTCGGTCTACCCACACCTCGTCAGGTCCGTTGACCAGTACATCGGTCACGTCCGGCTCGTTCAGCAGGTGGTCGAGCGGACCTGCTCCGACCAGCTCGGAGCGGAGCACCCGGACAGCGTCGAGAACGTCGTCACCGCCCAGCGGGGGCCTGGTTGCCCGCAGCGCCGCCGCGACCGACCGGGTGGTGGGCTGCGCCCCGGCCTCGGCCAGCCGCAGGCGTACGGCATCCAGCAGGGCGGTCGCGCGCAGGTCGGTGCGCCCACGGACTGCGGCGAACTGCGGCCCGGCCGCCGGTGCCGTCTGCCCCGTACTGCCGGACCCTGGCCGACTCGCCTGCCCCGGCCGACCCGCCTTCTGCCGTCGGAGCGTTTCCGTTTCCGTCGGCTCCCGTCCGGGAGCTCCAGCGGCCTCGGTAACAGCCGCGCCGCTCCCGACTTCCGGGCCCCATCGTCCACCATCACTTCGGCCCACGTCTGCTGCGCCCGCACCCGATGCGCCAGTACCGGACCGGTCTTCCCCTCCCGTGTCCGGATCCGCGCCCGCAGCCGAACCCACACCCGAATCCGTGCCCGCTCGGCCCCCACCCGGCGGCCGGCCGCCCAGGCGCACCCCGACGCCCAGGGGCCTTCGGTGCGGCCCGGTTGTGCTCCTGTCGTACTCCCCCGGCCTGCCAGGCCCACGCATGCGACCCGTCACAGCACACCTCCCCCGTCCGCGAGCACCGGCGGCATGGCCTCTGCCAGGAAGCCGCTGCAGAAGCGCGCCAGCGGGCCCTTCTCGCGGATTCCGGGCGGTGCTCCTCGCTCGACGTCTGTACCGAGCCCCGGCTCCTGCGGCAGCTCGCCGGCCAGCCGGAGACCCAACCCGCGGGCGATCTCCGGGCCCGCCAACCCGGCCGGACCGGGCACTCTGACGACGGCCCTCAGGTCCGAGAGCCGCATCCGGGCGGCCGAGGCCACCCGATCGGCGGCGGCCATCGCGCGCAGCTCCGCCGGGACCACCAGCAGGCCGGTATCGGCCTGTTCCAGGGCCTGCCCGGCGGCCGGGTCGATGTGTCTGGGCAGGTCGAGGACGACCAGTCCACCTCGACGGCGGGCGGCCGCCAGTACGCTGCGCATGGCTTCGGGCGGCACGGCGAGCGTGTCACCCCGATCCCACGACAGGGCCGTCAAGTGGTGCAACTCGGGTAGGGCCTTCGCGAGTTCGGTACCGTTGACCCGCCCCCGCGAACCCGCCAGGTCGGGCCAGCGCAGACCGCCAGTGCCCTCCCCGCCGAGCAGGACGTCGAGGCCCCCACCCAGCGGGTCCGCGTCAATGAGCATGGTGCGATGGCCAGTCCGTGCTGCGGTGATCGCAAGGGCGCAGGCCAGCGTCGAGGCTCCGGCCCCGCCACGGCCGCCGAGTACGGCGACCGTCAGCGCGGGTGGGCCGACGCCCTCGGCCGCGTCGGCGATCCGGTCCAGCAGCCACGCCTGCGCGTCCGGCAGGAAGAGGACGTGCTCGGCGCCGAGTTGGACGGCTCTGACCCAGACCTCGCAGTCGTCCAGATCGAGGCCGAGCAGCAGGATGCCGGCCCGGCGTCCCAAGCCTGCGCAGCGCTCCGCCTGGTCGTCGCCGACCAGCACCAGCGGCGCGCTCTCCCACAGCGCTCGGGGCGGTGGCGCTCCACACAGCAGGTGCGGGTCGGTGCCTGCGGCGGCGCAGAGCCGCAGCAGATTCTCGGCAAGGGCCTCGTTCTCGGTGACGATGAGCGGGCCCGAGGGGGCCGGGCCATCGGCCTGGTGGCGGTCTGTGGTGGGTGTTGACATAGCTGTCTCCCCCGGTGAGGTGCTGTCCAGGCGCCCAAGCCGTCCGTACGGCACCGGGCGCCTGCCGGTGGGCTGTCAGCGGCCTCCCCGAGTGAGGAGATGGCAGCTGCCCGGACACCACGGTGACCGGCCCGACCGAATCCGTCAGCCCCCTTCCGATTGCCTGTGGATAAGTCGGGGCTGTGGATAACTTTGTTCACTCGCGCGGGGGGCTAATGGTCAAAGAATTGACACCAACGAGGCTGCGGAGAAGAGCGAGAACACTGTGGCCGCCACCGGGACGAGATCCACAGTCAGGGGGCGGAGCGTGTCTCACAGGCCAAGATCCGATAGATACGGAGAGTGACGATCCGGCCTCGGTGGGCCGCGTCCTCAGGCCGCTGCCGCCCTACCCGCCACTCGTCGGTGCGCCGCCTCTGGGAGGCGCAAAAACCCCGGAAAATGGCCCCGGACGTGCGACGACCCCCGCCGGGGGGGAGAGCGGGGGTCGTCTATCCACGGCCCGACTCGGGGGGGAGGAGCCGGACCGGGTTAGCACGGTCGCGAACGATCCGTGACTTCCATGGTGTACCCGAGCGGCCAGAAACACAAACCCGCACGCCCACGAGTACGCCGAATGGCGGGGTGTTTTGCCCGGCCCTCTATCCTCGGATCCCGTGGACACCACCGAGAACGCCGACATCGCCGAGCACGGCGGGAACTCCGCGCACCGTTCCGCTCCGGACGCCGCCGAACCGGTACCCGCAGTCGTCCCACGGCGACAGTACGGGGCGGTACGAACCGCCGCTTTCTTCGACCTCGACAAGACGATCATCGCCAAGTCGAGCGCCCTGGCGTTCAGCCGTCCGTTCTACCAGGGCGGCCTGATCAACCGTCGAGCCGTACTGAAGAGCGCGTATGCGCAGTTCGTCTTCCTGGCCGGCGGCGCCGATCACGACCAGATGGAGAAGATGCGCGAGTACCTCTCCGCACTCACCCGAGGCTGGAACGTCCAGCAGGTCCGCGAGATCGTCGCCGAGACCCTGCACGGACTGATCGACCCGATCATCTACGACGAGGCCGCCTCCCTCATCGAGCGGCACCACGCGGCCGGCCGGGATGTGGTGATCGTCAGCAGCTCCGGCTCCGAGGTGGTGGAGCCGATCGGCGCCCTGCTCGGCGCGGACCATGTGATCGCCACGCGGCTGAAGATCGAGGACGGCCGGTACACCGGCGAGATCGAGTACTACGCCTACGCCGAGAACAAGGCGGCGGCGATCCGCGAGCTGGCCGAGGCGGAGGGCTACGACCTCGCCAACTGCTTTGCGTACAGCGACTCGGTGACCGATCTGCCGCTGCTGGAGGCAGTTGGCCACCCATCAGCGGTCAACCCGGACCGCGCCCTGCGCAAGGAGGCGCTGGCCCGCGACTGGCCGGTCCTGGTCTTCGACCGCCCGGTCGAACTCAGGCGCCGGCTCCCGGACTTCGCCGCACCCAGCCGTTCGGTACTGCTGGCCGTCGCGGCCGGCACCGCGCTGCTGACCGCAGGGGCGGTCTGGTACGCGGCGGCCAAGCGGCGGCGCCCGGTGGCCTGAACCGACCAGACGGAACTCGGGCGCACCGGGTCGAGATCGCCTCCCCCGGCCGCCGCAGGCCCGACTTGGGCTCTCCAATCAATCAGGACGAACCGGACAAAAGGTAAAGACTTCTCGTTTCGGGTTCCGCTTTTCGCCAAACCGCGATAGAAATGAGTTACGGCCCGCGAGACCCGGTCAGGACCCAGAGGGGTCATTCCGACAACGCAGTTCAGGCCACACGGACCGCGTACAGATAACTGAGCACCCACATGCAGCCGACCCGCTGTCGGGCCGCCGCACCAGGTGAACGGGCAGGATCCCCGCCTGATGGGCACTTTCGGTGCATGCTTGGTAACCCGGTACCTGTACCAGCGGCGGCACCCAGCGGTATCAGGTGCCGCCGCAACTCCGTGCCTGCGAACGACGACTCCGCGCGCGAAGCGTCTACATCGTTCCCAGACCCGGGATTCGGCCCCGAGGTTCGCCTCCGAGTTCGGCTCCGGGATCCGGTCCGAGTGCGCTCAGACCATGCCGCGCTGCATCGCCTCGCAGACCGCCGTGCTCTCCCGCACCCCAAGCCGGAGCGCCTGACCGCAGTGGGCGATCCAGGCGGCCATGCCGTCGGCGGTGCCACCGAGGTAGGCCTGCAGGGCAGTTCGGTACGCCGCCGTACCCAGCTCCGCGAAACCGACCTCGGCCGGGCAGATCGCCTTGGGGTCGAGCCCCTCCGCGATCAGCACGATGCGCTGCGCGGCCCGGGCGATCACACCGTTGTGCGAGGCGAACGGGCGCAGCGCGAGCAGTTCACCGTGCACCACCGCAGCCACCACCAGCGCAGGGGTGCCGCTCGCCGTGCCCTCGGCGCGGGCCACCAGCAGCTGGGAGAGCTGGTCGAGACGGGCCGCGACCTCATCGGCCGACGGCGCGGCCGGGAGCCCCGCCGGGGTGGCCGAAGGCTCCGCTGGGGCGGACGTCTCCAGCCCCACGCCCTGCACCTCGGGCCCCACGCCCTGCGCGGCCTTCAGCTCCAGCGGGAAGAGCTCGGCGACTTCCTCCCCCTGGCGCCGGGGCCGGCCGGCCGAGTCGTCCGCATCCCCGACCGCCAGCAGGTGCAGTCGGGCCAGGACCTGGAGCGGGGAGTGCCGCCAGATGCTCAGCAGCTGCCCCGCCTCTGCGGAGATCCGCAGCGCTCCGCCGACCGTACGCGCCTCGGCGTCGGCGCCGAAGTCACTGCGGCGGCGCACCTCTTCGAGCGGCCAGTCGGCCCCGTCCAGGGCGGCGGAGGCGCGGGCCCCGCGCAGAGCGGCTTCCGAAGTCACCTCGGGAGCGCGTCGGCGCATCACGCGGTGTCCGTACAGCCGGTCCACGGCCTTGCGCACCTCGGCGACGGCCTCGGGCACCCCGGGGAGCTCTGCCAGCGGGGCGAGGGGATCTGTTCCAGTGGTCACCTACCCGAGAGTAATGAACCACCTGCACATACCGGAACGGCAACCCCGGCATCACCCGTTTGAGGCAATCCTCGATTCCCGCCCCCGTGTCCCCCCAAACCACCGATAGCATGAGCGCTATCGGTGACGATAACGGTTTCCAACAACTTTTCGGCGGCACATCGGCACGCCAGAGCGAGAGTCGGGGTCTCAGATGAAGATCGCCTTCGTCGGCAAGGGCGGCAGCGGCAAGACCACGTTGTCGGCCCTGTTCATCCGCCACCTGGCTGCCACCGGGCGCCCGGTCATCGCCGTCGATGCCGACATCAATCAACACCTCGGCACCACCCTCGGGCTGACCGACGATCAGACCGCGCTGCTGCCGACGCTCGGCGAACACCTCCCGCAGATCAAGGAGTACCTGCGCGGCAACAACCCGCGCATCGGCTCCGCCGAGGAGATGATCAAGACCACGCCGCCCGGCCGAGGCTCCCGCCTGCTGCGGATCGTCGAGGAGAACCCGCTGTACGCGGCCTGCGCCCGGCCGGTCGCGCTCGACGAAGGCTCCGTCCGACTGCTGGCCACCGGCGCCTTCGCCGAGGAGGACTTGGGCGTCGCCTGCTACCACTCCAAGGTCGGCGCCGTCGAGCTGCTGCTGAACCACCTGGTCGACGGGCCCGACGAGTACGTGGTCACCGATATGACGGCCGGCTCGGACTCCTTCGCCTCCGGTCTGTTCACCCGCTTCGACCTGACCTTCCTGGTGGCCGAACCGACCCGCAAGGGCATTTCGGTGTACCGCCAGTACAAGGACTACGCGCGCGACTTCGGCGTGGCACTGCGTGTCGTCGGCAACAAGGTGCAGGGACCCGAGGACCTCGCCTTCCTGCAACGCGAGGTGGGCGACGACCTGTTGGCCGCCTTCGGCCAGTCCACCTGGGTGCGTCGGCTCGAACAGGGCGCCGGACCGGCGCTCAAGACCCTGGAGCCGGCCAACCGCGCGGTACTTGCCGAGCTCAAGTCACAGGCGGACGCGGCCTTCGAGCTCCGCGACCCGCAGCGGTACACCCAGCAGGCCGTCCACTTCCACCTCCGCAACGCGGAGAGCTGGGGCAACACGAAGCTCGGCATCGACCTCGCCACACAGGTCGACGATGGATTCGTGCTCGGCTCCGAGTGCGACGCCGATCAGTTGGACGCCGCCCGCGCCTGACCGCCGACAGCTAGCAGCACGGAGGCCGACGACCTTGCCGGGGCGTCGGCCTCCGTGCTGCTCAGTGCGCATTCCCACCCGGCGCGACTACCACCCATAGGGATGAACCCAGGGCCATACCCTTCCGCCCGATTTTACCCTGTGCGAGGATCCCATTACTCTCAGTTTACCGATTCTTGATGGTCCATGGGCCGCTCGCCACACTCCCCGCTGCGCCCAAGCCATCCCGCCACACCGTCGCAACCCACGACAGCCGATCCGACCCCCTAGCCCACCGCCGGACCTGACTGCGTTCGTTCCCCGGAAAGACGGGAAGACATGACCCTCGACATCTCCAGCGCACCCATCGCCTCCGACACCACCGACAACGCACCTCCACAGGCCACCGCCGAGCACGTTCCAGGGCGGCAGGCGGTGCTCCTCCACGACCTCACAGCCTCACTGGTGGTCTTTCTGGTCGCCGTGCCCTTCTCGCTCGGCATCGCCCTGGCCACCGGCGCGCCGCTCACCTCAGGGTTGGTGGCCGCCGCCGTCGGCGGGCTGGTGGTCGGCCTCCTGGGCGGCACACCCCTCCAGGTCAGCGGCCCCTCGGCTGCGCTGACCGTGATCACTGCCGGGCTGATCACGCAGTTCGGCTGGCAGGTCGCCTGCGCCGTCACACTGGTCGCAGGGCTGCTTCAACTGCTGCTCGGCTCGCTACGGGTGGCCCGCGCCGCGCTCGCCGTCTCACCCGCGATCGTGCACGGGATGCTGGCGGGCGTCGGCCTGACCATCGCCATCGCCCAGCTGCATGTGGTGCTCGGCGGCTCGCCACAGAGTTCCGCACTGACCAATCTCCTGGCGCTCCCCGGCCAGCTCTCCGGCCCGCACCTCCCCGCGCTCGCGGTGGGAGCCGTCGCCATCGCGATCCTCTGCGGCTGGCCGAGGCTCGGTCGGCTCAGCGGCTCGGCGGGCAGGGTGGGCGGGCTGCTGGCCAGAGTGCCCGCCGCGCTGGTGGCCGTCGCCGCCGCCACCTGGCTCTCCATCGGCCTCGGTCTCAGCCTCGCCCGGGTCGAGCTGCCCGCCTGGAGTCAGCACGACCTGGCCTCGGCCCCCAGTCTCACCGTGCTCGGCCAGCACTGGTCCATCCTGTTCGCCGCTGTGCTGACGGTGACGGCCGTGGCGAGCGTGGAGTCGCTGCTCTCCGCCGTCGCGGTGGACCGGATGGCCCACGGCTCCAGCGACCTCAACCGCGAGCTCCGCGGGCAGGGCGCCGCCAATGTGCTGAGCGGGCTGCTCGGCGGCCTTCCGGTGGCCGGCGGCGCCGTCCGCAGCACCGCCAACATCCGTGCCGGAGCAGCCACTCGGTGGTCCGCGGTCCTGCACGGACTCTGGGTCACCCTGGCCGCCCTCACCCTGGTCGGCGGGCTACGCCGGATCCCGTTGGCCGCGCTGGCTGCGCTCGTCCTGGTGATCGGCATCCAGATGGTGAGCTTCGCGCACATCCGGCGGGTGCACCGGCACCGGGAGTTCCCCGTCTATCTGGTCACCGTACTGGGAGTGGTCCTGCTGGGCGTCCCGCTCGGTGTGCTGATGGGCGGCTCCGTAGCCGTCCTGCTCGCTCTGTGTCGGCTGACCCGCGCCCATGTCGATGTGTCGGCCGAACCCGACGGTTCGTACCTGGTAAGCACCCACGGCCCGCTCACCTTCGCCGCCGTGCCCCGGCTGAGCCGAGCCCTCGCCCTGATCCCGTCCGGCGCGCGAGTGACGGTGGCCCACGACGGCTCGTTCCTCGACCACGCGGCCTACGAGCAGGTACACAGCTGGCGTGCCGGGCATCAGGCCGGTGGCGGCCGGGTCGCTGTCCTGACGGAACGCCATGACGACGAGGTGCTGGATCCGGACGGCACCGTCCGCTCCGGCAGCTCTTCGGGTCCGCATCGCTGCCGGGCCTGGACACCGTGGGGCGGCCACCACTGCATCGAGCAGAGCGACGAGGACCCGCACGTTCGACTGCTCGACGGTGTACGCGGATTCCAGCAGCACACCGCGCCTCTGGTCCGCCACGAACTGGCCCGGCTGGCCCGCGAGGGCCAGACGCCCTCGCAGCTCTTCCTGACCTGCGCCGACTCCCGCCTGGTCACCAGCATGATCACCAACAGCGGCCCCGGTGATCTGTTCACCGTAAGGAATGTCGGCAACCTCGTCCCGGCGCCGTACGAGCCCGGGGCCACCGACGACTCGGTGGCGGCGGCGGTGCAGTACGCCGTCGAGGTGCTGGAGGTCCGCAGCATCACCGTCTGCGGGCACTCCGGCTGCGGCGCCATGAAGGCCCTGCTGGACGGTGTCCATGAGCGTCCCGGGCCGCCGACGCCGCTCGCCCGCTGGCTGCGCAACGGGCGCGGGTCGCTGGCCAGGCTGAAGCGCGCGCCCGCCGAGTTCGCCGGCCGGCCGGTGGTCGATCTCGCCGAGCAGCTCTGCATCACCAACGTGGTCCAGCAGTTGGACCAGTTGCTGGCGAACCCGGCGGTGGAGCGTCGGGTCAATACGGGCTCCCTGCGGCTGGTGGGCATGTACTTCGACTTCGCCACCGCCCAGGCGTACGTCTTGGACCGGGAGAAGGGCCGGTTCGTATCCGTGTCGGAGGAAGAGCACGACGAACGGCCAGTGGCAGCCTGACGTCGCGCGCTCCGGCGCCTGCCGGGCCCGGTCGGGCAGGACCGGGCCCGGCCATCCGGGGGCCACCGCTGTGGGAGAGGCCCACCGGCTCGGAGCGAGGGGGTTCTGGTCGGGATTCAGGGGTGCAGGAGTTTGGCCAGGTCTGCCGGTGTGACGTACCCCGGCCAGCGGCTGTCGGTGAAGAGCTGGATGCCGGCGTCCCGGTAGCACTGGTCGACGAGTTGGGAGCAGATCATGTGCCGACTGCTCGCCACATAGGCCTTGATCAGTAGACCGACGGGAAGATGGAGGTGGTGCGCGGCGAGCGCGAAGTAGTCGGCCGCGCTGTAGCGCACGCCGATGTAGCCGCGGGCCGCCGCGACGACGGCCCGCCGTTGTTCGTCGCTGAGGGGGAAGCGGCTGGTCGACCAGCGGATCGGTCGGCCGTCGTAGGCGGCGAGGGGCCCGAGTCGGGCTCCCCCGGGTTCGGCCTCCACCAACTCGCCGTCGCCGACGTAGATGAAGGCGTGCTCGAAGTCGGCGAAGCCGCCACCGTTGAGCCACTGTCCGATCCGTATCAGGCGGCCGACCTGGCCACTCATCCGGACAACGGCGAAGTCCCCGGGCAGGGGCGGCAGTAGGGCAGAGTGGGCGGAGGCAGCAGGAGTCGTAGGAGTTCCGGGCATGGCTCAACCCCCGGGCAGAAGCGGTGCGTTGAGGTGCGGGCCCGCACGTGGCGGCAGCGGGCCCGTACCGTCAGTGGAGTACCGGCCGGACGACCCGTCAAGACTTCCCGTCGCAGAATCCCGCCGATTCCCGCAGAATCCCACCGATGCACCCGTACCTGCCGACACCTACGCAAACGTGCGACAGGGCGGGTTCACCGAAGCGCGACACGGTCACGACCAGGTGGCACGTGGGGGCGGACTCGGCGGATCGCAATCCAAAGGTCTACACCAATTGACGGGAGCCTCTTGTCAACATGGCGGTTCGCCTGGTGAGCTGTGCGCTGGGACACACGGGACAATCCCTCCGCACGGGATCACCCGGCACATGAAACTCGATGAGGAGTGCGCGTTGAGCAACGAGAGCCTGGCCAACCTGCTCAAGGAGGAGCGCCGCTTCGCGCCGCCTGCGGAGGTCGCCGCTTCCGCCAACGTCGGCGCGACCGCGTACGCGCAGGCCTCCGAGGACCGGCTCGGTTTCTGGGCCGAGCAGGCCCGCCGCCTCGACTGGGCCGTGGAGCCCACCGAAACCCTGGACTGGACGAACCCACCCTTCGCCAAGTGGTTCGCCGACGGCAAGCTCAACGTGGCGTACAACTGCGTCGACCGCCACGTCGAGGCCGGGAACGGCGACCGCGTCGCGATCCACTTCGAGGGCGAGCCGGGCGACAGCCGCTCGATCACCTACACCCAGCTCAAGGACGAGGTCTCGCAGGCCGCCAACGCCCTGCTGGAGCTCGGCGTGGCCAAGGGCGACCGAGTCGCCATCTACCTGCCGATGATCGCCGAGGCGGTCGTGGCAATGCTCGCCTGTGCCCGGATCGGTGCCACCCACTCGGTGGTCTTCGGCGGCTTCTCCTCCGACGCCGTCGCCTCCCGGATCCAGGACGCCGACGCCAAACTGGTCGTCACCGCCGACGGCGGCTACCGCCGTGGCAAGGCCACCTCGCTGAAGCCCGCCATCGACGAGGCGCTCACCCGCTGCCCGCAGGTCGAGCACGTGCTGGTGGTCCGCCGCACCGGCCAGGAGGTCTCCTGGACCGAGGGCCGGGACGTCTGGTGGCACGAGATCACCGGACGCCAGGCCACCGAGCACGCGCCCGAGGCACACGACGCCGAGCACCCGCTGTTCATCCTCTACACCTCGGGCACCACGGGTAAGCCCAAGGGCATTCTGCACACCTCGGGCGGCTACCTCACCCAGGCCAGCTACACCCACCACGCGGTCTTCGACCTCAAGCCGGAGACCGACGTCTACTGGTGCACCGCCGACATCGGCTGGGTCACCGGCCACTCGTACATCGCGTACGGCCCGCTCTCCAACGGCGCGACCCAGGTCATCTACGAGGGCACCCCGGACAGCCCGCACCAGGGCCGGTTCTGGGAGATCGTCCAGAAGTACGGCGTCACCATCCTCTACACCGCTCCCACCGCGATCCGCACCTTCATGAAGTGGGGCGACGACATCCCGGCGAAGTTCGACCTGTCGAGCCTGCGCGTCCTGGGCAGCGTCGGCGAGCCGATCAACCCCGAGGCCTGGGTCTGGTACCGCGAGCACATCGGTGCCGGCAAGACCCCGATCGTGGACACCTGGTGGCAGACCGAGACCGGCGCCATCATGATCAGCCCACTGCCGGGCGTCACCGAGACCAAGCCGGGCTCCGCGCAGCGCGCGCTGCCCGGCATCGCGGCCACCGTGGTCGACGACGAGGCCCGCGAGGTGCCCAACGGCTCCGGCGGCTACCTGGTGCTCACCGAGCCGTGGCCGTCCATGCTGCGCACCATCTGGGGCGACGACCAGCGCTACGTCGACACCTACTGGTCGCGCTTCCAGGGCCGCTACTTCGCCGGTGACGGCGCGAAGAAGGACGAGGACGGCGACATCTGGCTGCTCGGCCGGGTGGACGACGTGATGTTGGTCTCCGGCCACAACATCTCGACCACCGAGGTCGAGTCGGCACTGGTCGGCCACCCGGCCGTCGCCGAGTCCGCGGTCGTCGGCGCGAGCGACGCCACCACCGGGCAGGCGATCGTCGCCTTCGTCATCCTGCGCGGCACCGCAACCGACAGCGAGGAGCTGATCGCCGAGCTGCGCAACCACGTCGGCAAGACGCTCGGCCCGATCGCCAAGCCCAAGCAGATCAAGGTAGTCAGCGAGCTGCCGAAGACCCGCTCCGGCAAGATCATGCGGCGCCTGCTCCGCGACATCGCCGAGGGCCGCGAGGTCGGCGACACGACCACGCTGGCCGACTCCTCGGTGATGAACCTGATCCAGTCCCAACTGCCCCACGCCGGTGCGGGCAGCGAGAACTGATCGACGGCTGGTGGGGGCGCCGAGCAATGCCCCCCACCAGCCCCACCCCTGCCCGGTCGGCCCGCCAGTCGGCGAGCCGACCGGGCACGTTGTACGGCGTCCGGTCGCGGTCGAACGCCCGGGTCGGTGCTGGCCCCACCCCCGCGGACGGGTGGCAGCTCCCTCGTCCGGGGTCCCCGCCGGGCGGCACCGTTGTCCCATGCCCAGGACAGCCGGAACACCCGAGAGTCGTACGCCCCTCACCGACTCCACCCCTGCCTCGCCCACTCGGCCCGCGATCGCGGCCCTCTGCTTCAGCGTCCGCACGGCCCTGATCGGGTTTCAGGAAGCGGAATGTGCGACGGCACCATGGGCATAGGCATCATGGGCAGAGTGGACGAGACCCATCGCATCGGTGCAGCTGAAAGCCCAGGAGGCCGGTCTGCGTCGGGCAGCTCCATCATCGGGCGATTCCTGCGGGAGCCGTTCACGGCGCGTGCCTGGCGCGAGCTGCTGTACTCGCTGCTGAGCCTCCCGCTGGCGCTGCTCGGCCTGGTCGCGGTGGTGCTGACCATCCTGTTCGGGCTGCTGATCACGCCACTGCTGGCACTCCTGCTGAGTCTCGACCGCTCCTTCGGCGTTCTGCACCGCCGACTGTCCCGGCGGCTGTTGCGGCTGGAGATCGCGACCCCGCCGCGCCCGCCGCGCTCACCCGGTCTCTCCGGCCTCCTCGGGTACCACCTCGGGGACTCGGCGGCCTGGCGGTCCGTCGCCTACCTGGCGCTGCGGGGGCTGCTGGGCCCGGTGCAGTTCGTACTCGGATTCGCCTGGTGGACGTACGGGGTGCTGTTCCTCGCCTACCCGGTGCTGTGGAAGCTGGAGCCACTGCGGAAGACGGATTCGCACGGCGTCAGGCACACCTTCGGGTTCGAGGTGAACGGCTTCTACTTCGACACCTGGCCGCGCGCGCTGGCGGTCAGTGCGGTCGGGGTGCTGCTGCTGCTCCTCGCCCCTTGGCTGGCCCGGGGGCCGCTGGCGCTCGATCGGCTGCTGCTCCCCCGGCTGCTCGGGCCGAGTCGGACCGCACTGCGGCTGGCCCAGCTGGTCGAGACCCGCGAACACGCCATCAACGAAGCCGCAGCCACCCTGCGCCGTATCGAGCGCGATCTGCACGACGGGGCGCAGGCCAGGCTGGTGGCACTCGGAATGCGTCTCGGGCGGGCGGAGAGCCGGCTGGCCAAGGGGGACGCCGTCAAGGCACAGGAGTTGCTCAAGGAGTCCCGGGCGGAGACCAAGGAGATCATCCAGGAGCTGCGCGAGCTGGTCCGGGGCATCCATCCGCCCGCCCTCGACTCCGGTCTGGGGCCGGCACTCAGCACGCTGGCCGCGCGATCGGCGATCCCGGCCACCGTACGGGTCGAGTCCGCGGAGCGGCCGCCTGCCTCGGTCGAGACGATGCTGTACTTCGCCGCCGCCGAACTGCTGGCCAACGCGGGCAAGCACAGCGGCGCCGAGCGGATAGCGATCTCGGTGCTCGGCCACGGGGACGGCCTGCGCCTGCTGGTCACGGACGACGGACGAGGCGGTGCCCGGCTGGACGGCACCGGGAGCGGCCTGCGCGGGCTGGCCGAACGAGTACGTACTGCGGACGGCATCGTGACGGTGGACAGCCCGCCGGGCGGACCGACCACGGTGACAGTCGATCTTCCCGGCAGACTGTGACGGCAACAGTGCGCCGGATCACGATGATCTGACGAGACGGCAGGGCGGCCGTGACCGAGTACCAGCCCGACGTCGTCGTCTCCGACATCCGGATGCCGCCCACCCACACGGACGAGGGGCTGCGCGCGGCGATCGAACTGCGAGCCGCCCAGCCGGACCTGGCGGTGCTGATCTTCTCCCAGTACGTGGAGACGGAGTACGCGGCCCGACTGCTGGCGGGCGGTTCGGCGGGGGTCGGCTATCTGCTCAAGGAGCGGGTGCTGGACACCCAGGACTTCGTGGACGCGCTGGAGCGGGTGTCAGGTGGCGGCACCGCGCTCGACCCCGAGGTGGTGACCCAGCTGGTCGGGGCGAGCCCGAGCCGCCGAGCCGTGGACAGGCTCAGCCCGCGCGAACGCGAGGTGCTCGGGCTGATGGCGGAGGGGCGGTCGAATGCGGCGATCGCCGCGCAGCTGGTGGTGACCGAGCGGGCGGTCGAGAAGCATGTGGCGAACATCTTCCTGAAGCTGGACCTGCCCGTCTCCTCCGCCGATCACCGCCGGGTGCTGGCCGTTCTGCGCTACCTCGGCACTGAGAACCGGGCCCCGAGGCCAGGGTGAGCCGACGAGTGCCCTCCTGACAGTGGCGGACAAAGGTCAGGGCATAGGTCAGAACATAGGCCATAAAATACGACAAACCGGATATCGTGCCGAAGTTCCCAGTAGACTGTCAAAAACGCAACAAGGTTTCTGAGGCGCGCCGGGAAGTCTGGTCGGCACTGCACCACAGGTGCATCCATCTGCCGCCCCCGCCTTGGAGGTCCCCTCGTGGCCACTCCGCCGTCCACCGATCGCCGCCAGTTCCTCGACCGGCTCTCGCTCCCCGAGCGCAGATACATCACCGACGCGCTGCGCACCGAGACCGTGGGCGGCATCCTCCTGCTGATCGCGGCCGTGGTCGCACTCATCTGGGCCAACGCCTGGCCACATGCCTACGCGAGTGTCCTCGACTGGAATATAGGGCCCTCGGTCCCGCTCCACCTCGATCTGAGTCTTGAAGCCTGGGCCAAGGACGGTCTGCTGACCATCTTCTTCTTCGTGGCCGGTATCGAACTCAAACGCGAGTTCGTGGCCGGTGAGCTGCGCACGCCGAGCGCGGCAATGCTCCCGGTGGTCGCCGCGGTCTGCGGCGTCGCGCTGCCCGCGATCGTTTTCGCCCTCGCCAACAGCGGCGCGGGCGGCCACCCTTCCGGCTGGGCCATCCCGACGGCGACCGACATCGCCTTCGCGCTCGGCGTACTCGCCGTGGTGGGCAGTCACCTGCCCTCCGCACTGCGGGCGTTCCTGCTCACCCTGGCGGTCGTGGACGACCTGATCGCCATCCTGATCATCGCGATCTTCTACAGCTCGGGCATCAAGTTCTGGGCGCTCGGTCTCTCCTTCGCCGGTCTGGTGCTGTTCTGGTTCCTGCACCGGCACGGCGTACGGGGCTGGCACCTGTACGTGCCGCTGGCCCTGGTGATCTGGGCGCTGATGCACGAGAGCGGCATCCACGCCACCGTGGCCGGTGTGGCCATGAGCCTGGTGCTGCGCTGCCACACCGAGGGCGACGAGAAACACTCCCCCGGCGAGCACATCGAGCACCTGGTGCGCCCGCTCTCGGCGGGCGTCGCGGTGCCGGTCTTCGCGTTGTTCGCGGCGGGGGTGACGATCTCGGGCCCGGCGCTGAAGGAGGTCTTCACCCAGGCGACGCCGCTCGGCATCATCCTCGGCCTGCTGGTCGGCAAGACGGTCGGCATCTTCGGCGGCACCTGGATGGCCGCCCGGTTCACCCGGGCCGAGCTCAACCCGCAGCTCAAGTGGGCCGACCTGTTCGCGGTGTCCACCCTGGCGGGCATCGGGTTCACCGTCTCACTGCTGATCAGCGAGCTGGCCTTCCCCGATGACCCGGCCCTCGCCGACCGGGCCAAGGCCGCCGTGCTGGTCGGCTCGCTGCTCTGCGCGCTGGTCGCCACCGTGCTGCTGAAGCTGCGCAATCGCCACTACCGGCAGCTGTGCGAGGACGAGGACCGCGACTCGGACGGCGACGGCCCTCTCGACGGTCAGGGCCCGGACGTGTACCGGCAGCGGGCCTGAGAGGACGGCGTGTCAGGTGGGCGCTGCCATGACACGTCGCCCGGCGGAGCCCCCGGAGTGGTGCCTGACTGACCGGTAGGGGCATGATTCTGAGCTGTCGAGCAAACGGAAGCCGTGTCGAAGGAGAACCGCTGATGCCCGCAGGAGCCGCAGACCCGTCCAGCAACGGCCGGGTGCCCTACGAGGGCGAGCGTTCGGTGGGCCAGCTGTTCGCGGCGGCCACCGCCGACCTGTCCGCCCTGGTGCACGACGAGATCGCGCTCGCCAAGGCGGAGATCCGACAGGACGTCAAGCGTGGGGTCTCCGGTGGCGTCTCACTGGCAGTCGCGGGTGTCGTGGCACTGGCCGCTATCCCGATGCTGAGCTTCGCCGCCGCGTACGGGCTCCAGGCCCTGGGCCTGACCCTTGGCTGGTCGTTCCTGATCGTGGCCGGTGCGTACCTGCTGCTGGCCGCGGTGCTCGGGCTGCTGGCCCTGCGCTCGTTCAAGAAGATCGAGAAGCCGCACCGCACCATCGAGGGCGCCCAGGCGACGGCGGACGTGCTGAAGAACGCCCGACCGCGCCCGGCCACCAAGGAGGAGATCGACCGCGCCCTGGGCCGCATCCCGCAGTAACCGGGAGCCGGCGGGCGGCGGCGTCAGTGCGCGGCGGCGCCGATGTGCGCCGCTGCCGATGTACGGCGGCACCGGTGTGCGGCAGGGCGTTCACCGGCCGGACGAGTGCCGGGGACGTGTTCTCGGCCGAGGTATGACAGGCTCTCGGTATGCCGTTGGACCAGAAGCCCGTGCCCGCTCCGGCCGCCGACCCCAGGCCCGCCGAGACCGCCTGGACCGTCCGCTCGGACGGCCCGTGGACGCACCGCGATCTGGCGGCCAACGGCGCCCGCTTCCACATCGCGGAGGCGGGCGAGGGCCCGCTGGTCCTGCTGGTGCACGGCTGGCCCGAGTACTGGTGGGCCTGGCGGCACCAGCTCACCGCACTCGCCGAGGCCGGCTTCCGGGCCGTCGCCCTCGACCTGCGCGGTATGGGTGGCAGCGACCGCACCCCGCGCGGCTACGACCCCGGCAACCTGGCCCTGGACATCACCGGCGTGATCCGTTCGCTCGGCGAGCGGCGGGCCCACCTGGTCGGCCATGGCAGTGGCGGTTCGCTGGCCTGGGTCGCGGCCGTGATGCGGCCCTCGGTGATCCAGAGCCTGACCGTGGTCTCCGCCGCACACCCGCGCCAGCTGCGCCGCGCCCTGCTGACCGACCGTCGGCAGATGGCCGCCTTCGACCACGTCCTGGGCTTCCAGCGGCCATGGATACCGGAACGCCGACTGGTCGCGGACGACGCGGCGCAGATCGCCGAGTACCTGAACGCCTGGACCGGCCCCAACCAACTGCCGCCCGAGGCCCTCGCGGCGTACCGACAGGCGATCCAGATCCCCAGCACCGCGCACTGCTCGATCGAGCCGTACCGCTGGCTGCTGCGCTCGATGGCCCGGCCCGACGGGATCCAGTTCGCCCGGCGGATGAAGAAGCCGATCACCGCGCCGACCCTGCACATCCAGGGTGCGGCCGATCCGGTCGTGCTCTCGCACACGGCGCTCGGCGCGGGCGAGTACGTCTCTGCGCCGTACCGGTGGCGGCTGCTGCCCGGCGTCGGGCACTTCCCGCACGAGGAGGCGCCGGAGCAGTTCTCGGCGGAGCTGATCAGCTGGGTGCGGGAGCACAAGGCGTAACGCCACAGGGGTAACGCAGGGCCCCACCGGTTACCGGCCGCCGGTCCGTCAGGTACCGAGCGGCCGGGCGCCGATTTAGTAACGATGGATCATATGACAATCGCATAGGACAAATGGATCGCCCGGCACGATTACCTCCCTCGACCCACGGGCATCCATCCGGTATGACCTGGATGCCCGACCGCGATGCTGCCCCGCGCCAACGCCGCCGCAGCAGCTCGCAGCACCTCGTTCAGCAGCCCGACTGGCCGTACGACGGCACCGGGCGGCCCCGGCGCTCAGGGGCGCATCGGCTGGGCATCCCGCGCATTCTTGGGCGGCGCGCCCGTTGGGTGAGCGCACGCCTGAGGCGCGAGGGTTGAGCCGAGCGCCCCGAGTACCGTCTGCCGGACCTCGTTGATCCGGTCAGTTGACGACGGTGGGCCCCAGGAAGGCGAAGCCCAACATCACAAACGTCACCGCGCTCATGATCGGGACCAGGATGTTGGTCTCCATCTTGTTGCCCGTGCGCTTGATGAGGACGATCTCGTAGCGCTCCTTGTGCGGCCAGAGTAGCGGCGCACCCATCTTGGTGAGGCAGTCGCCCAGCAGGTGCGCCAGCGTGCCGAGTGCCACCGCGTACGGCAGCCAGCCCGGCGCGTCCGGCAGGTAGCGGTCGAGCACCACGGTGCCCAGCCCGGCCAGCCCCACCACCGTGAGCCAGGTGTGGTGGCCATGGCCCGGCACGTGCGCGTTGAGCGCCTTCAGCGCCATGGCCAGCAGGAAGAACGTCATGCCGACGGTGAACCAGCGCCCGCCGAACGTCACACCCGCCCAGGTGCCGCCACCCATCAGCGCGACGAAGAGCAGCGAGTGTGTGGCGTGGCGGTGGCCGCCGGAGGCCCAGGCGACGAATCGGCAGAGCGCCTTGGAGAGCGGGCCCATGAAGTTGGCGATGGTGCCGTCGTGGTGGTCCAGATCCGGCAGCAGCGCGGCGCCGGCGGCGAGCACCGTACCCATCAGGATGTCCGCCGGCTTCAGATGGGTGCCCAGCAGCAGCGGGGGCAGGAACGGCGCGGAGACCGCGTACAGCATTGCGCCGCTGACCGCGTGCGAGTGACCCATCATGACGTTCTACGACCTCCCGTCGGACCCGTTCCGGTGCTGCTCGGTTGAGCCGAACGGGTGAGCGCGGCCGACGCTATCAGGAGGAACTGACACACCGCCGGATTCGGGCGCCGACGGCCCGTCAGATGGCGCGGCAGGTCAGAGGGCGCAGCCCTCGGTGTCCACTCGACCGGTGGCCTGGCTGCCGAGCACGGCGTCCTGGCGGACCTCGTCGGCGGTCAGCACGTAGCCCGTGTCCGGACTGTCCAGGGACTTGGCGAAGACCACCCCGTACACATGACCGTCCGGGCTGAGCAGCGGACCGCCGCTGTTGCCCTGGCGGACCAGGGAGCGGACCGAGTAGACGTCGCGGACCACCTGGCCCCGGTGGTAGATGTCCGGGCCGTTGGCGTCGATACGGCCGCGGATACGGGCGGGCTGGACGTTGAAGGCGCCGTTCTCCGGGAAGCCCGCGACGATGGCGCTGTCGTTGGACCTGGCGTCTCCGGCGAAGGCCAGTGCGGGGGCGTTCAGCCTGGGCACGTCGAGGATGGCGATGTCGCGCTGCCAGTCGTAGCGGACCACCGTGGCGTCGTACAGCTGACCGGTGCCACCGACCTGCACGGTCGGCTCGTTGACACCCCCGACCACGTGGGCGTTGGTCATGACCCGGTGGGGGGCGAAGACGAATCCGCTGCCCTCCAAGGTCTTGCCACAGGCAGTCGCCGTACCGACCACCTTGACCAGGCTCTGCCTGGCCATCGCCACCGCCGGGCTGCCCGCCAGCGCCGGATCGGGTGCCTCGACCTCGGTGATCGGCTCGTGCTCGAAGGGGTTGAAGACCTGCGGGAAGCCGTTGCGCGCCAGCACCTTGGTGAAGTCGGAGAACCAGTTCGGCGCGTCGGCGGGCAGCGTGCTCTGCACCCCGCTGAGCACCCTGGAGGTGCGCACCTGCTTGGAGATGGTGGGCAGCGAGGTACCGGCCAGCGCGGAGCCGATCAGCCAGGCGACCAGCAGCATCGAGATCACATTGACCACCGAGCCGCCGATCGCGTCCACCGCCCTGGCCTGGCGGCGGCCGATGTGGCCACGCAGCTTCCAGCCGAAGTGCGTGGTCACCGCCTGGCCGACCGCCGCGAAGACGATCACCACGACCACCGCCACCACCGAGGCCGTGGTCCCCGGGCTGAGGTGCCTGAGCAGCAGGGGCAGCAGCTGGACCGCGATCAGACCACCCCCCAGGAAGCCCAGGACGGACAGCACACCAACCACAAAGCCCTGCCGGTATCCCGACACGGCGAAGCCGAGTGCGGCGGCGATCAGCAGCAGATCCAGGACATTCACCCCGATACCCTCCCACGTGCACCCACCCGGGGGGCGGCGGCCCCGGCCGGACCGGTGGTGACGGTCGGCCCGGTCCTCACGATTGGTCCGGTCTGTCCGGTCTGTCCGGTCGGCCCGGTCCGCCTGGGCTGCCTGGTCTTCACGGTCCTCACGGTCGGCCTGACTGCATTGTGCGTGCGGCGGCGGACAAACCAGGGCCTGCGCTCGTTATCGTCTGCCCTGTTCTGCTCGTGTCCGTCAGCTGCGCGGGCGAGCGGCGCTGCGGAGAGCGAGACCGGCGGCTTCCTCGGACAGGGTGAGGGTACGGGTGGTGTCCCACGGGCGCTCCAGTCCGCTGTAGTGCAGCACGCGGTCGATCACCCCGGCGGTGAAACCCCAGACCAGCCGCCCCGCCACTTCGAAGGCCGGACCGAGGTGACCCGAGGGATGCGCCAGCCGGGCCCGGTTCGCCGGATCGGCCAGTTCGGCGATCGGCACCCGGAACACCGCACCGGTCTCCGCCGGATCCACCGGACCCACCGGCGTCTCCCGGCGCCACCACCCGAGCACCGGGGTCACCACAAAGGCGCTGACCGGGATGTAGAGCGCGGGCAGCGTCGCGAAGACCTGCACACCCGAGGGGTCAAGACCCGTCTCCTCCTCGGCCTCGCGCAGCGCGGCGGCCACCGGCCCGACGCCGTCCGGGTCACCGTCCTCCGGGTCCAGCGCGCCGCCGGGGAACGAGGGCTGCCCGGCGTGCGAGCGCAGCGAACGAGCCCGCTCGATCAGCAGCAGGTCGGGCCCCGAAGGGCCCTCCCCGAAGAGCATCAGTACCGCAGAGCGCCGACCACCCTCGGGTGGCGGCAGGAACCTGCTGATCTGCTCCGGCCGCAGCCTCTCGGCTGCCGCCCGTACCGGCAGCAGCCACTCCGGCATCCCGTCCCGCTCGACCGCGCCCGTCACTCGTTACCCCCGATCGTCTCCACGCCCACTGCCGCGCCGATCCCGTTCGCCGCGCCGGCGGCCTGGCCCGGGTAGTCGGCCGGCGGCCTGAGCCGCTGCCCGGGCTGGCCACCCATCTCGTACTTCAGCAGCTTCTGTGCCTTCTCGGGATCGGTCTCCCCTTCCCCGTACGAGGGGCAGAGCGGGGCGATCGGGCAGGCGCCGCAGGCAGGCTTGCGGGAGTGGCAGATCCGGCGGCCGTGGAAGACCACGCGGTGCGAGAGCATCGTCCACTCGGACTTGGGGAAGATCTCGGCCACCGCCGCCTCGACCTTCTCCGGGTCCTCCTCGGTCGTCCAGCCGAACCGCCGGGCCAGCCGCCCGAAGTGGGTGTCCACGGTGATACCCGGCACGCCGAACGCGTTGCCGAGCACGACATTGGCGGTCTTCCGACCGACGCCGGGCAACGAGACCAGATCGTCCAGCCGCCCGGGGACCTCGCCGTCATAACGGTCACGGATGGCTGCCGAGAGGCCGATCAGCGCCTTCGCCTTGTTCCGGAAGAACCCCGTCGGCCGGATGATCTCTTCCAGTTCCTCCGGCACGGCCATCGCCATGTCCTCCGGAGTCGGGTACTTCGCGAACAACGCCGGTGTCGTCTGGTTCACCCGCAGGTCCGTCGTCTGTGCCGACAGCACCACTGCCACCAGCAGTTCAAACGGGTTCTCGAAGTCCAACTCCGGGTGTGCGTACGGGTACAGCTCCGCCAGCGCCCGGTTGATCCTGCGGGCACGCCGCACCATCGCCAGGTGCGACTCCGGCTTCCTCGGCTTCGCGACCGCCTTCACTGCCGCGACCTTTCGGGCCTTGCTCTCTGCCATGCCCCGAAGGCTACGCCGTGTGCGGACGTCCAGGGGCGAGTCGGCCGCAGTTGCCCGGCCTCCAAACCCAGGGCACCGCCGCCGGGGTTGGCGTGCACCGGGTGATGTTCGTCAGGGCAGCTGGGACCAGAAGTCGCAGTTGTGCTCCTTGGCGAGGTCGACGGACTGGACGCCGCCGGGCCTGAGGGCCACCGCGCCGGCGTCCCGGAACCGAGGCCAGGGCCGGCCGGTACTCGCGAAAGCCGCCCAGGAGCGGATCATCCGGTCGGAGAGGAGCTGCTGGTCCGGGGTGAGCTTCGCCGGCCAGTTGGTGACATCGAACAGGTAGGGCAACTCCGAGCCGTGGTAGGCGCCGTAGCGAAATCCGGGCGGAAGCCCGAGCGGAGCGGGTGCGTCACGGTCGGCGAATTCGTAGGCATAGAGCGGGGTGCGCCGGGCCAGCAGGCGGTCACCGGTCAGGGTGGGGCAGGACCAGATGCGGTCCGTGGCGACGGCAGCCCAGGCCAGCACGGGTGACGGGTAGTCGCTGAGCGGATACCGTTCGGCGACCAGGTCTGCCTGGCTGCCGAAGCTGTCGGTGAGCAGTTGCCGGTAGCGCTGCGGGGTGATCGGCTCGTGCGCGTTCAGGGCTGCCGCCCATCCCCGGTGCTCGTCGCGGTTGCCGCCTTCGAGAACCGGAACGCGCTGGAACCGGCCTTCGCGTAGCGCCGACCCCGGTTCGATCGGGAGAAGAGGGGTGTCGTAGGCGGGCTTGGTGAACATGCCGGTGCTTATCGCGGACAGGTCGGCGGTGGACTTGTGCCGCAGGCACTCGAGCGTGCCGCAGCCCACCCGGGCGGCGAACCCGCTGCCGGTGGCCTCTGTCGCGGTCCGGCTGGTCCAGGGCGAACCGGCCGGCATACCCGGCCAGAACAGGTTCTTCGGGTAGTCGATGAGGCAGGAACCGCTCTGGATCAGCGCCTTGTCGAACAGGCCTGCCGCCGAGGGCGAGGTCAGCTGGGAGCACACGCTCATTCCGCCGGCGGACTGCCCGGCCAGTGTCACGTTCCGGGGATCGCCTCCGAAGGCGGCCGCGTTTCGCCGTACCCATCGCAGCGCGGCCTGCTGATCGGCCAGCCCGAAGGTGCCCGAGTCGGGCAGCCCGGGGTAGCCGAAGTAGCCGAAGACGCCCAGCCGGTAGTTGACGGTCACCACCACCACGTCACCGGTGACCGCCATCCGGTGCGGGTCGTAGTCGCTTCCGGCCCCGGAATCGAAGCTGCCACCGTGCAACCAGACGACCACCGGTCGCCGCTTGGCCCCGGCCGGTGCGGTCACATTGAGGTAGAGGCAGTCCTCGTTGCCGGTGAGGTGGTCTGCCGGCCCCTGCGGGCACGGGTTGCCGGGTACGGCCGCCTCGCGTACCCCGGACCACGGTGCCACCGGCTGCGGATCGCGCCAGCGCAGCTCGCCGACCGGCGGCGCGGCGTAGGGAACACCCTGGAAGCTCTGGTAGCCGTCATGGGCTGTGCCGCGCACCGGACCGGAGTGCGTGGCGACCACCACGTCCTGGCTCGCGGCCCGGGCCGGCACCGCGGGTGAGGCGAGAGCCGCGATCAGTGCGGCCGCCACGAGTATCGGGAATCGCGTCATCGGGAGCCTTCCGTTCAGTACGACAAGGAGCCGGCCCTGACGGTACAGGCGTATCACGAAGAGGGCAATGGACCTCGGGCGAACCGAACATGCACAACCTCGGTTCACGCCAGGAGGGTTGGGGTGACAGGTCCAACACTCTGCGGCGCTCGGCTCACCGCGGGGAAAGGTCGGTGGCGGCGGCCGGTCCGAACAGTTCGTCGAGGTGGTGAGAGAGGACCGCGAGCGCGGCCTCGCCGCTGCGCTGGCCACCGAGGACACTGGAGCCGAGGCCGTTGGTCATGGCCAGCAGGCCGGCGGCGGTCAGCTCGGGGTCGCGCTCGGCACTGACGTCTCCGGACTGCCGGGCGGCCCGGATCTGCTTGGCCAGGAAGGATTCCAGCATGTCCGGATACGTGGTGCCGTGCTGTTCCGCGAGCCTCGGCTCGCTGAGGACCAGGGTGTAGTAGGCGGCGTAGGTACGGGTGATCCGCCGACTTTCGGCATCTGTGGGCAGGATGCTGGAGAGGATCGCGGTGACGATGCTGCGTGGGTTGGGCGGACTGCCCGCAGCTGCGATCCACTTCTGCATGCGGACCTGGAGCTGTGCGCTCAGGCGGGCGAGCGCGTCCATGAGGAGCTCGTCCTTGGTATGGAAGTAGTACTGCACCAGACGCAGCGACACACCGGCCTCGGCGGCAACGACCCGCATGCTGGCCGCCTGCAGGCCCTGGGTGTCGGCGATCCGCAGGAGCGCCTCGGCGATTTGAGCACGGCGCTGCTCGTGATCGACGCGGGTGGACACTTCTCAAGCACCTCCAGGATCTGATACAACCGTATCACCAGTCTGGGTGCGACGCTGCCGGCACCATCCCGCTCCGCGCCTACGGTCGCGCGGGCGAGTGCTTGCGGCCGCCACGGGTGACAGCACCGAAGGCAAGGGGGGCCGGCGGATGAGCGGGATGCGAAGGGCGCTCACCTGGGGCGCCATCGCCGCCCAACTGCTGTCCACCGCTTCATGGTTCGTCGGCGGTCTCGCGGAGGGACGAGGCTATCGCGCCTCCGCGCACGACATCAGTGACCTCGGTGCACCGACGGCCGACCACCCGTGGATCAAGCTCGCGGCGCAAGGGGTCGCCGGCGTTGCGGGTGCGGGTGCGGGCGACGAGAGAGCGGCGCACCGGAGGGCCGGAGCGCAGCAGGAGGCCGTCGAAGACTAGGCGCATCGAGGACAACCAGACGCTGCTCGCCCAGCTGGGCGTCGCAGGCAGCAGATGATGCCCACCGCCCCGTACGCGTCGCGTCGGCCGCCCCCGCAATAGTCGCAACCGCGATCCAACGGCCCACCCGCAGCGGATCACAGCAGCGCCACAGCTCACAACCGCCTTCGACAGTCGGCAGATTGAGCCGTTCCGGACAGCCACCTCGGGCGGCATGGTGAAGCTAGCACCACCCCCAAGTCGGATAGCTGGGCTACTGTTTCCGCTCTCTTCGCGGGCCATGCTCAAGAACGTGCTCGAAATCCGAGTGCGGGAAGGAGTCAGCTGCCATGGCCATCGCAGAGCAGACAACGCTCGCTTCCGAGCAGGCGGAACGCGGCCGGGCGAGCGCTCCCGAGCAGCGCATCTGCGTTGCCGGGGCCGGCAGAGCCGTTGATGCGGGTGGTTCGGGCGGCGCCGTCGATGCGGGCGGTCCGTCCACCGGCCTGCACCGGTGGACAGCGACCGCGCTGGCGCTTCTCGGTCTGGCCATGGTCCCGTGGGTCATCGTCCTGCACACCGGCCTGCCTGCCACCGCGGTGGCCTCACGCTGGGCCTGGACATGGACGGGGCTGGACTCCCTGGAGGCCCTGGCCCTGTTCTCGACCGGCATGCTCCTCCGGCGGCGAAACGGCCGAACTGCCCTGGCAGCCATGGTCAGTTCGACTCTACTCGTGGTCGACGCGTGGTTCGACACAATGACTGCGGCCCCCGGCTCCGACTTCACGATAGCCGTGGCCATGGCTGTCTGCGCCGAGCTGCCCCTGGCGGCCGTATGCGCGACGCTCGCCGTCCGGGCGTCCCCTCACCCCGGGAGCTGAACTCACCCCGACCTCCGCCCAGTCCAGCCTCAGCGTCCCCGCTTCCTTCTCACCTATCCCCGGCTCGAACCACGCTTCCCTCACGCTGGAGCGGCAGTTGGCGCGACCGCGCTCGCCGCTCCGTAACCGGCGCGACCCACAAGGACATTGCTCATGGTGTAGCTAGCGCCACCACAAAGTCGGGTGCCAGCGTTAACGACACTGGGCGCGCTCTCCGCGATCGTTGAAGCAGCTTCGAAGCCCGGCCTCGGCCGCTCGGACCAGAAGCTACGCCTATGAAGCATCCGCACGGGCGCCTCGGCCGCATGGCCACCACCCAATCAGACACACTTCCTCGGAGAGAGGCACCTGTAACCGTGATCAATGTCCCGACCTCACCCACCTCCCGCAGAGCCCTTCGGCGCACGGCCATCGGTGGTTCCGTCGCAGCGGCCGTGGCCGCCTGGTGGGCATTCGACACCGCTCCCTACCCGTACGCCCAACACCGACTGCTGGACCTTCCACTCCCCTTCCTGACACTGCGTCGACTGGATGTGATGCTCGGCCCGCGTCCTGGCGAGCGGCTGCTGGAGATCGGGCCGGGCACGGGTCTGCAGTCCCTCCATGTCGCACCGCAGCTGGGCTCCGAGGGGCGGTTGGACATCGTCGATATCCAGCAGCCGATGCTCGACCATGTCATGCGTCGCGCAGACGAGCGGAGCATCGGGAACATCGTGCCCGCCCTGGCTGATGCGCACCGACTTCCCTACTCCGACGCCAGTTTCGACGCCGCCTATCTCGTGACTGCACTCGGCGAAATACCTGAACCGACGCAGACACTGAGCGAGCTGCGTCGCGTGCTGAAGCCCGGCGGCAGGCTGGTGGTCGGCGAGTTCTTCGACCGCCATCAGATCCGGCCCGCCCACCTGATCGCCCACGCCGACTCCGCAGGGCTTGCCGTGCGAAAGCTCATCGGCCCACCCTTCGCGTACTACGCCCTGCTGCAGCCCCGCACGATTCCCGGGATCGAGCGGCGGCCGGCGGCAGTTCCTGCCGACCCTTCTTGATCGAAAGAATCGGTCCCCATCCGGCAGGCGTCCCCCACCAGCTGCCTCACCGAAGAAGTCCGCCTTCCCGCCGCCCACGCCTGGCCCCGCAGCTGTGTCGGAGACGTCCGGTAGGTTTCGCTGCACATGGACTCGACGTGGGGGCTTCGATGGCTGATCTCAAGCTGGCAGACGGTGCGTCAGCCCCGACCGACGAACCGTTGGAGCTTCAGCTGGAGCGGTTCCGCACCGAACTGACCGGATACTGCTACCGCATGCTCGGATCGGCGTTCGAGGCCGAGGATGCCGTGCAGGAGACGATGATCCGGGCATGGCGGGGCCACCAGGGCTTCGAGGGCCGAGCAGCGCTGCGGTCGTGGCTCTATCGGATAGCGACCAACGTGTGCCTGGATGTGCTGAACGGCCGGAAGAACCGGGCCCGTCCGATGGACCTGGCGAGCCCGTCCACGGTGGCGACGGCGAGCCTCGCGAAGCTCCCAGAGATAACGTGGATCGGCCCGGTGCCCGACGGGCGGGTGGTGACGGAGTCCGGGGATCCGGCAGAGCTGACCATGCAGCGGGAGTCGGTGCGGCTGGCGTTCGTCTCGGCGCTGCAACGGTTGGCGCCGAAGCAGCGGGCGGTACTGATCCTCCGCGAGGTGCTCGGCTGGCGGGCCACCGAGGTCGCCGAGCTGCTCGGCACCACGGTGGCCTCGGCCAACAGCGCACTGCAGCGGGCCCGTTCGACGCTGGCGGCGCGCAAGGCAGCAGCCACCGATCCACTCCGGCCGATGGACCAGGAGCAGGCGGCACTGCTGTCCCGCTACGTCGCGGCGTTCGAGCGTTACGACATGGACGGACTGGCCGGCCTGCTGCACGAGGACGCCACGCTGTCGATGCCGCCGTACGAGCTGTGGCTACGCGGGCACGCCGACATCCGCGAGTGGATGCTCGGTCCGGGCAGCGGATGCCGTGGCTCACAGTTGATCACGACCGCGGCCAACGGCACCCCCGCCTTCGGCCAGTACCGACCGAGCCCCGACGGCGGCTACGAGCCGTGGGCACTCCAGGTGATCGAGGTGTCAGCCGGTCGGATCGTCGGGCTCAACTCCTTCCTCGACACCGCTGCGCTCTTCCCACTCTTCGGCCTGCCCTCCCGCCTGGACGCGCAGAGCCCGAACACGTAGAGCCCGGGCTGTTCGCCGACTGGCTGCGCCAGGCACATGAACTCGGCACGGCGGAGAGCTGATCGGCTGCACAGTTGCACAGCGAGGCCATCGGTGGGCGGGCGGAGCGTAGGCTCGCCGAGCGAAGGAGGTATAGATGATGCAGCATCAGAACGACTCGAACACAGACCTGTTGGCGACTCTGTGGCGATCGTGGGCGGAACGCGGGGCGCAGCTGAGGCCCGATGAGTGGGCCGGTCCCACGCGACTGCCCGGGTGGTCGGTACATGCGTTGTTCGCCCATGTGGCCCCCGATCCGGCGATGTTCGGCCAGTTGCGGGGTGCCCTGACGGAGGGGCCGGCCGCGATCACCGGTGGGGCGGAGATTCTCAGGGTCTACAACCAGCCCGGCGGAGTGGCCCACGTCTCGGCGGAGGCCGTCGAGGAGCGGGCACGACAGGTGGCCGAGTCCGTGCCCCCGGAGGTGCTGCTCGTCCGCTTCGCCGAGGAGGGGCCCAATGCCCTTTCCGCGCTCGCCGACATACCGGCCGACGCCGTGATCGCGCACCCGATGCTTGGCAGTGTCACCTTCGGAGCGCTTGGCGAGGTCGCCGTCATGGAGGCCACGGTGCACCTGCTCGACCTGATCGCCGCGGTCGGTGGTCCTCCGCCGCCCACCGCCGCGCTGGAGGCGACCCGAGGGCTGCTGGTCGCCGTGGCCGATCCGATCGCCTTCATCGAGGCCGCGACCGGGCGAACGGACGCCGCTGTGCTGCCGGTTCTGCGGTGACGGAACGGCCGGTCCGTCCTCCTGCTCTCAGGGGAGCGGACCGGCCAGCGCACTCGGCCGGGCGGCGAACTCGGCCTCGGGGCTGAACCGCGCTTCGAGGCCGTCCGCGAGGGCGCTCAGCGCCCGGGCTCCGTCACCCCGATAGGAAGAGCCGTGCATGACGGCGCGCGTCTGGGGCTTGAGGTCGGCGAGCGAGCGCGGCGTTGCCACCGCAGCGGTGAGGCACGAGGTCTGCCGGAACACCTGCTCCGAATCCAGAGCGAGTTCGACAAGGTCGCGGTCCGTGACCGCCGGTCCGTTGCCGAGGTGGGTGAACAGGTCGCCGCAGAAGAGGGTTCGGGTGTTCTCCTCGAACAGCACGCGGGCTTCCCAGTTGTGCGGCACGTGCGGGGTGTTGATGTTGCGCACCTGTCGACGCACGCGCCTGCCGTCCAGGTCGAGGGTCTCACCGTCGTCCATCGGCCGAGGCGGGCGGTCCGCCAGGTCGTTGAGGGAGACCAGGCACCCCAGGGTGTTGTGGGCCGCCTCGGCGTGCGGCGCCACGGCGAGGAACTCGTTCATGGCTCCGCACTCGTCGGCCTCGATATGTCCGAAGGCCACCCAGCGCAGCCGCTCCAGCGGCACTACGCGGCCGACCGCCGCGGAGACGGCCGGGAAGAGCTGTCGCATTCCCGTGTGGAAGAGCAGCGGTTCCTCCGCCGCGATCAGGAACTGGTTGAAGGTGAAGCCTGCGGGCGGCGCGATCTCGGCCACAAAGGTCGAGATCCGGTAGATGCCTTCGGCGATCTCGTCGACGCGTGTCTCCACGGCGCGGCTCTCCTCTTCGTGACAGCGTTCTTCGGGACAGCGTTTTTCGGGACAGCGTCTTTCGGGCATCCGTCCCGGCCGGGCCCTCGGGCTTCTTCAGGTTGGCTTCAGAAACCGTGTGCGATCCTGCCGCCCATGACGACAGCGCAACTCCGGCAGAACGGCCCGCAGGCCCCCGTCCGGCACGCGATGAGCAAGGTGCCGGAGGTGACGGCGCTCTTCTGGATCATCAAGGTGCTGACCACCGGGATGGGTGAGACCGCCTCGGACTACCTGGCCCACGTGATGGACCCGATGATCGCCGTCGCACTCGGCGGTCTGGGGCTGGTGGTGGCACTGGCGGTGCAGTTCAGCGTCCGCCGCTATGTGGCCTGGATCTACTGGACCGCCATCGTCATGGTGAGCGTGTTCGGCACGATGGCCGCCGACGTCCTGCACGTCGCGCTGAACGTGCCGTACCTGGTGTCCACCCCGTTCTTCCTGCTCGCACTGGCAGCGATCTTCGGCGCCTGGTACGCGACCGAGCGGACGCTGTCCATCCACAGCATCCACACCCGGCGGCGGGAGGCGTTCTACTGGGCCACGGTGCTGGCCACCTTCGCCCTCGGCACCGCCGCCGGCGACCTGACCGCGGTCACCATGAACCTGGGCTACCTGGATTCGGCCGTCCTGTTCGCCGTGCTGATCGCCGTCCCCGCCCTGGCTCACCGGTGGATGGGACTCGGTGCCATTCCGGCCTTCTGGGCCGCGTATGTGCTGACCCGGCCGCTCGGTGCCTCCCTCGCGGACTGGATGGCGCTGCCGCACTCCCGGGGCGGCCTCGGCCTCGGGCTCGGACCGGTCACCATGGGCTGGACACTCGCGATCCTCGCCCTGGTCGGCTATCTGGCCGCGACCCGCAAGGACGTCGCACGCTGAGACCGACCGGCACATGGTGGGCGGACGCCGCCCACCATGTGCCGTTGTGTTGAGCGCCCACCCGGCGGCGCGGCACGTTCCTGAGGATCTATCAAGATGCGGCCCGGCCCGTGCCAAGCTGTTCCCTGGCTTGTACACCACGAAAAGGGAGCACCATGACCACGGTCCAGCTGAGCACCAACTTCGGCAACATCGTTCTCGAACTCGACGAGGCCAAGGCCCCCAAGACCGTCGAGAACTTCCTGAAGTACGTCCGCAGCGGGCACTACGACGGCACCGTCTTCCACCGGGTGATCAACGGCTTTATGATCCAGGGTGGCGGATTCACCGAGCAGATGGTGCAGAAGCCGACCCAGGCGCCTGTTCAGAACGAGGCCGACAACGGGCTGAAGAACGACGCCTACACCGTGGCGATGGCCCGGACGAGCGACCCGCACTCGGCGACGGCCCAGTTCTTCATCAATGTCTCGGACAACGACTTCCTCAACTTCTCGGGGAAGACCGCGAGCGGCTGGGGCTACACCGTCTTCGGCAAGGTCGTCGAGGGCCAGGACGTGGTCGACTCGATCAAGAGCGTCAAGACGGGCAACCGTGGCGGCCACGGGGACGTTCCCGCCGAGCCCGTGGTGATCGAGAGCGCCACGGTCCACTCGGCGAACTGATCGACTACCGGCCTGACAGGCGAGCGCGGGCGGCGGCGACGGCACTGTCCGAGGCCCCGCCCGCCCGCTGCGGAAATGAATGACGGTGGGGACACAGGTATTTCGGGGAATCAGCACGCCAGGTCGAGGATTCCTCATTGTGTGCTCTCCCCCGGGTTGGGGAAACGGTCAACCATGACCCGAACGGAAACCCACTCCGTGTACGGTGACGATCCAGGTCCCGGCGTTCAGCTTGTTGCACAGACCACTGCGTCGCAACATTCACCCTGAAACGCAGTCGCCTTGATACGCAGTCGCCTTGATACGCAGTCGCCCCGGCGCACGGCCACCTCGGTGCCCGATCACCCGGCGGCCGCCCCGGCCGGGCATCAGGAGGAGCCCGTATCCGGCCCCTCCGGCCTCCTCCTGATGCCGTTCAGGATGATGCCGAGCATCTGCTCCAGCTCACCCTGCAACGGCCGCCGGTTCTCGGCCCGCGCCCAGCGGTAGAGCGCACCCAGGTAGGTGTCCCGCAGGATGTTCCCCACCAGGACCGGGTCGACGCCGGGGGCGAACTCCCCTCCGGTCCGCCCCCGTTCGACGATCTCGGCGAAGATGAGCGCGGCGTACGGCTCCTCCAGCAGCGGCTGGCCCGCCTGCACCCAGGCCTGCAACATGGCAGGCGTGGTGTGCCGCTCCTCCTCGTTGATCCGGCTGAGCACCGTCATGCAGCGCTGCAACCGGAGTTCGAACTCGCCCCCCTCCGCGTACACGTCCCCCTCCAACTCGGCCTTCAGCCGGGCACGCCGCCGTTCACCCCACTCGGTGATGAGGTCTTCCTTGCGCTGGAAGTGGTTGAAGAACGTCCCCCGCGCGACATCGGCACGCTCGGCGATCGCGTCGACCGACGTGGCGTCATACCCCTGCTCGGCGAAGAGCTCCAGAGCAGCCTGGTAGACGCGCTCCCTGATGCGCTGCTTGTTGCGCTCGCGCCGCCCCGGTGCCGCTGTCGCGGTCGGCCTGTCCATCCGCTGCGTCTCCCCCTGTGCCTCGATGGTGCTACCGGCCGACCGCTGACAGCCCCCCGGCCGAAAGTTATACCAGAAGACATTCTTGGTCTGCAGTACATCTTTTTCCCGAGGTGCCGCCGGACATCAGGGCGGCACACAGCTGGGCCAAGGTCTCGGGACCCAGCAGCCGGTCCGCCGAGACCGTCAGCCCGCACTCCCGCTCCAGGCGGCGGCGCAGCTGCACCGCCATGATCGAGTCCAGACCGTGCTCACGCAGCGAGCGGCGCCGCTCCATCCGCGCCACCGGCAGCCCCAGCACGGCGGCGGCCCGGGTCAGCACGGCATCCTGCTCCAACGCCTCACGCGGGATCGATCTCTGAGTCGCCGTCAATCTCCCTGCCGCATCCGGCGGAGCCGAGGACTGCGGCGGTACCCGGCCGGGCTCCGCAGCCGGGACGAACCTGCTGAAGGCGGCCACGGCTCCCGCCGGACGGCCTGCGAGGCGGTGCAGCGTGATACGGGAGAACTCGGCCAGCAGGCCGCCGTCCAGGTCGAGCAGCGTGACCTCGGCACGGTCGGGGCCGTCCGGGTCGGCCGGGGTGAACCGGACCAGGCTCCAGTAGTCCGCCGGCAGTTCCGGCGTGATCAGGTTCACCCGGCCGATCCCCGTCGGCAGGTAGGTGGCCCGCTCCGCGTCGGGGGCACCGGTCCTGGGCCAGACGGCGAGCAGCGGTTGGAGGGCGGCCTCCCAGAGCGCACCCTGCCGGGCGACACCGTGCCGGCTGTCCGCCCGCGCGGCCTTCCCGGCCGCCTCACCGGCGCCCCAGGCGGCAGGGCGGGACATCCGGGCCACCGCCTCGCCCTCGGCGCGCCACAGCCGCCGGACGGCCCGCAGATGGGGCGGGATCTCGTACCCGCGAGCCCGCGCGGCGGTCAGGAAGGCGTCCGCAGAGAGGTAGTCCGTGCAGCGGGTGAGCGCGCCGTCCAGACGGTCCTCGACCTCGGCCGACGGCCGGTCGTCGAAACAGCCGTCCCTGACCGTACGCAGCCGGGCGTGCAGGCCGAACACGGCGTTGTCGCCGGGACCAACCGCATGGACGGTGGTCTCCCATGCCTCGGGCCCGGCCGCCGCCAGCGGCCGCCAGCGCACCCGCAGCCCCTCCGCCCAGCTCTCCTCGACCAGCTCCGAGCCGAAGCGGACGTCCTCCAGGACGCACCGGTCCCCGGCGGTCGGGCCGAAGGAGAAACGGTTCAGCCCGGCCAGCAGGTACACCGCAGCGGGCAGCGGCATACTCCCTCGGAAAGCGGTGCCGCCGACCCGGCCCAGCGGCAGGACCAGGCTCCGCTCCTCGGCCCGGTACAGCGTCCGCTCGTCCGGCGCGGGCTCCTCCCGGTGCTGCTCGGTGTCCCAGGTGTAGCTCGGCAGCGGCGCGCGCCTGGTGGCCTCGCCGTACCAGCGCCGCCAGTCGATCCGGGTGCCGTGGGTGAACAGGCGACCCGCCGCCCTGGCCATCGCCAGGGTCTCCGACTGCCCCCGGTACAGGCTCGGCACCACCCGGGGTACCGCTCCGGCCATCGCCAGGGTCTCCTCGGTCGCGGCCGTCAGCAGCGGGTGCGGACTGATCTCCAGGAAGACGTGCTCGCCGCGCCGGGCCAGGGCGGCCACCGCGTCCGCGTACCGCACCGGCCTGCGCAGGTTGTCCACCCAGTACTCGGCGTCCAGCTCGCCGCCCAGGACCGGGCGCCCGTGCACCGTGGAGAACAGCTCCACCTCCCCCGCACCCGGCCGCAGGTCCGCGAGCGCGGCGAGCAGGTCGTCCCGCAGCAGGTCCATACCGGGTGAGTGCGAGGCGACGTCCACCTTCACCGGGCGGCAGAACACGCCACGGGCCCGCAGCTCGGCGGCGATGACGTCGAGGGTCTGCCCGTCACCGGCCAGCACGCTGGACGAGGGCGAGTTCTCGACGGCGAGGCCGGCCCCGTCGCCGAAGCGGGCGGCCAGCGACTGCGCCTCGTCCCCGGGCAGTTCGACCAGCAGCATGGCGCCCCGTCCGGACAGCCGCGCCATCAGCCCGCTGCGACGGCAGATCACCGCCGCCGCGTCCGCCACCGACAGGGCCCCCGCGACCCGGGCGGCAGCGCTCTCCCCCATGCTGTGCCCGAGGCAGACCTGCGGTTCGACCCCGTGCCTGCGCCAGACCTCGGCCAGCGCCACCTCCATCGCCCACAGCACCGGCTGCACCGCCGCCACCCCGGAGGGGAGCCCGCTGCCCTCGGCGGTCAGCACCTCCAGCGGCGAGCAGCCGGTCTCGGCACGGACCGCCCGGTCGCAGTCGGCCATCGCGGCCCGGAAGGCCGGCCACTGCTCCAGCAGCTCACGGCCCATCCCCGCCCACTGGGACCCCTGCCCGGGAAAGACGAACACGGTCGGCGCCCCGTCCACCGCCGGATCCGCCCCCACCCCGCCGTAAGGCGTCTCCTCCCCCTTCGCCAGCGCCCGAAGGACCGCCGCAAGACCGTCGTGCTCCGTCCCGACCGCCCACAACCGGAACGGGTGCGCATCGCGGTACAGCGCGGCGCCAGCGCACAGGTCGCGCAGCGCGTACGAGCGCCCGGGTCCACTCGGGCCCAGGTGCGCGGCGTAGGCACGCGCCAGGTGCCGCAGCGCACGGGGCGACCGCGCCGACAGCACCAGCAACTCCGGCCTGCCGACCGCTCGTTGCACCGCCTCGACCGGCGCCGTGTCGGCTGCCCGTCGCACCGCCGCCTCGACCGGAGCGGACTGCGGTTCCTCCCGCCCGTCGCCCACCGTCCCCGCAGTCTCGTCCGCGACCGCCCCCGCCGGCTCGTACGCCCCCACCACCACATGCGCGTTGGTCCCCGACAGTCCGAACGAGCTGACGCCCAGCAGCGCCGTCGGCCCCCCGGTACACAGCGGCCCGTTCGCGGTGGCCACCCGCAGCGGCAGCTCGCCCTCGGCCAACAGGCGGTGGGCGGTCCGGTAGTGCAGTGAGGCGGGCACCTGACCGTGCCTCGCCATCAGCACCGCCTTGATCAGTCCGGCGATCCCCGCCGCCGCCTCGGCATGCCCGATATTGGACTTCACCGAGCCGATCGACAGCGGCCGGTCCGCCCCCCTCTGCCCGCCCATCGCCTCGGCCAGGGCGCTCAGCTCCACCTCGTCCCCGGCCACCGTCCCCGTGCCGTGCGCCTCGACATAGTCCAGCCGCGCCGGGGAGATGCCGGCGCTGTCGCAGGCCGCGCGGAGCATCTGCACCTGGCCGGCCACCGCCGGGCGCAGCAGGAAACCGCTGGCGCGGCCGTCGTTGGTGACCGCACTGCCCAGCAGCAGGGCCTGCACGTGGTCCCCGTCGCGCAGTGCGTCCGCGAGCCGTTTGAGCACCACGACGCCGACGCCCTCGCTGCGGACGAAGCCGTCGCCGGAGGCGTCGCCGAACTTGCACCGGCCGTCGGCGGCGAGCATCCCGGCCTGGGAGTAGGCCACCGCGTCGTCGGGGGCCAGGATGATGTTGACCCCGGCCGCGATCGCCAGTTCGCTCTCGCCGGTGAGCAGGCTCTGCCGGGCGGCGTGCACGGCGACCAGCGAGGAGGAGCATGCGGTGTCGATGACGACGCTGGGACCGCGCAGGTCCAGCGCGTAGGAGAGCCGACCGGCCGTCACGGCCCGGAGACGACGGCCCGCCGAGTCGTGTATCCCGCGTCTGGAGAGCGGTTGCGGCAGGTCGGCGTACTCACCGGTGGCCTGCCCGACGAAGACCCCGGACCGGCTGCCCGCCAGTGCTGACGGGCGGATGCCCGCGTCCTCCAGCGCTTCCCAGGCGACCTGGAGCAGCAGGCGCTGCTGGGGGTCCATGCATCTCGCCTCGGCGGGCGAGATGCCGAAGAACCCGGCGTCGAAGGCGAAGACGTCCTTCAGGAAGCCGCCGTGGCGCGACATCGTCTTTCCCGGCGTACCGGGCTCGGCCTCGTAGTACGCCTCGATGTCGAAGCGGTCGGCCGGGACCGGCGTCACGGCATCGGTGTTGTCCATGAGCAGGGACCAGAAACCGTCGATCCCCTCGGCCTGCGGGAACCGGCACCCCATGCCGACAACCGCCACCGGCTGGTTGAGCTCCCTATGTCCGGCACTCCCCATAGCCACAGATCTCCCTGTCCAGCAGGCCGCTGATGTCGATTGCTGTTCTCCAGTCCAAACATGGACTGGACTGCATCGTATTGGTCTAGTCCTAGCCTTGGGAGTGCCGTCCCGCCCCAGTCGCCACCGGACGTATACGGACGCCGAAGCGGTGCTGCGCCGGGGATTCAAAGGTCACGGTGAGTACAAATGGCCGCGTACCACGCACCACGCCCCACCCCTCCTCATATGATCGGAGCGACATGCGTCATCCTTGGTGATGCAGTCTTGACGAGAAAGACCGCCCCACACCCAGCAGGAGGAAGCTCGTGGACGACGTTCTGCGGCGTGCCGCGCTCTTCGCGGCTCTCGACGACGACCAGGCCGCTGAGCTGCGCGCTTCCATGACCGAGGTGACCCTCGCCCGTGGCGAGTCGCTGTTCCACGAGGGCGATCCGGGCGACCGGCTCTACGTCGTGGTCGAAGGCAAGGTCAAGCTGCACCGCGCCTCGCCGGACGGCCGAGAGAACATGCTCGCCGTACTCGGCCCCAGCGAGATGATCGGCGAGCTCTCGCTCTTCGACCCGGGCCCGCGCACCGCCACCGCGACCGCCCTCACCGAGGTCAAGCTGCTCGGCCTCGGCCACGGCGACCTGCTGCCGCTGCTGCACGCCCGCCCCGAGGTGTCGATCGCGCTGCTGCGCGCCATCGCCCGCCGGCTGCGCCGCACCAACGACGTGATGTCGGACCTGGTCTTCTCCGACGTCCCCGGCCGCGTCGCCAAGGCTCTGCTGGACCTCTCCCGCCGCTTCGGCGTGCAGTCCGAGGAGGGCATCCACGTCGCCCACGACCTCACCCAGGAGGAGCTGGCCCAGCTGGTCGGCGCCTCCCGCGAGACGGTCAACAAGGCGCTCGCGGACTTCGCCGGCCGTGGCTGGCTCAAGCTGGAGGCCCGCGCGGTCGTCCTGATGGACGTCGAGCGCCTCTCCCGCCGCTCCCGCTGATCCGAACCACGTCCGAGGGCCCGTGAGCTTCCACTGCTCGCGGGCCCTCGGGCATGCAGTTCGGGGCGAGGGACGGCTCTGGCGGCGCGAGGCTCTGAGGTGGGCCTCAGATCAGGCCGTGGTCCTCCAGGTAGCTGAGCTGTGCCTGCACCGACAGCTCGGCGGCCGGCCACAGCGTCCGGTCCACATCCGCGTAGACCCGGGCGACCACCTCGGCGGCCGTCCGGCAGCCGGCCTCGACGGCCGTCTCCACCTGGGCGAGCCTGGTGGCCCGGTGGGCGAGGTAGTAGTCGACCGCGCCGAGCGCGTCCGCGAGCACCGGGCCGTGGCCCGGCAGGACGGTCCGTACGCCGTGCTCGGCCGCCATGGTGTGCAGCCGGCGCAGCGAGTCCAGGTAGTCGCCGAGCCTTCCGTCGGGGTGGGCGACCATCGTGGTGCCCCGGCCGAGCACCGTGTCGCCGGTGACGATGGCACCGTCGGCGGGCAGGTGGAAGGTCAGCGAGTCGGAGGTGTGGCCGGGGGTGGCGAGCACCCGCAGCTCCAGGCCGCCGATGTCGAGCACCTGGCCACCGTGCAGGCCCTCGGTACCGAGCCGGCGGTCGGGGTCCAGGGCGCGGACCTCGGTGCCGGTCAGCTCGGCGAAGCGGGCGGCGCCCTCGGCATGGTCGTGGTGGCCGTGGGTGAGCAGGGTGAGGGCGATCCGCTTGCCCCGGCTCTCGGCGGCGTCGACGACCCGGCGCAGGTGGCCCTCGTCCAGCGGGCCGGGATCGACCACGACCGCGAGCTCGGAGCCGGGCTCGGAGAGCAGCCAGGTGTTGGTCCCGTCCAGGGTCATCGGCGACGGGTTGGGCGCCAGGACGCAGAGTGCCCGGGGGGTGGCCTCACCGCCGATGGTGGCGGCGGGGTCACCCGGGAGAAGACCGCTCACCGGCCGCCCTCGCTGATCCGGATCAGCGTGCGCGAGGGAAGGGGGCGCACCAGCGGGCGCTTGCCGCACTCGTCGGCCGGTACGTCGTACCGGCCGACCGGCGTACGGGCCGGGATCGGACGGACGAGCCGGTCACCGCCGGACAGGGCGTGTGCCGGGCGCAGAGCCACATCGTCGTGGTTCATCGGGCGAGGTTCCTTCCTGAGAGCGCAGAACAGGTGCGGACGGTACGGGAGAGTCGGGCAGTACGGCAGGTGCAGGCGGAGCGGCAGGTGCCTGCGGTCGTCGCGGTCACGGCGGGAAGTGGCCGTCGATGGTCAGCTCCTCGTACCCAGACCATCGCACCGTCAGGCGGTCACCGGCCACCGTGGCACGGCCTAGGACGGGTTCGATCCTGCGGTGCGCGGCCGCCGCGAGTGCCTCGGCCGCCGTACGGACCGGCAGCAGCTCGCGCAGCACCGTCACGGTCGGCGGCAGCATGCCGTAGCGGCCCTCCGCGTGGCCCTCGACGGCCTCGGCGGGCGACAGCCAGGCGACCCGGTCGGCCTCGCCGACCTGGACCGCTGCCTGCTGGTCGGCCGGCAGTGCGGCGACGAAGAACCAGGTGTCGTACCGGCGTTCCTCGAAGGCCGGGGTGACCCAGCGGGCCCAGGCGCCCAGCAGATCGCTGCGCAGGACCAGGCTGTGCGCCCGCAGGAAGTCGGCGAAGGAGAGCTCGTGCGCCTCCAGGGCGGCCCGTTCGGCGGACCAGTCCCGCGGTTCGGCGGTGCCGTGCGGGTCGGGTCCCGCCAGCAGGACACCGGCCTCCTCGAAGGTCTCCCGGACCGCCGCGCAGACCACCGCCTGCGCGGTCCCCGCATCCACGCCGAGCCGCTCGCCCCACTCCTTCGGGGAAGGCCCTGCCCAGCCCAGCTCGGCCTCGGCGTCCCGGGGGTCCACGCCGCCGCCCGGGTAGGCGTACATCCCGCCCGCGAAGGCCATCGAGGTGCGGCGGCGCAGCAGGTACGCCTGCGGGCCCTCGGCCCCGTCGCGCAGCAGTACCACCGTGGCGGACGGCTTGGGCACGGGCGGGCTCAGCTCGCCGGACTCGACTGCGCGGATCCGGGCAGGCCAGGACGGCGGCATCGGGAGCGACGGTGCTCGATGATCCATGTCCGGATGCTAAGCGTGCGGGGCCGGGGTTGGACAGAGCCCAACCCCGGCCAACCGCATCCGTCGGATCAGGCGCCGGCCTTGACCCGGACCTGGATCTCGACCTCGACCGGGGCGTCCAGCGGCAGCACCGCTACGCCGACCGCGCTGCGGGCGTGCACACCGGCCGCGCCGAGCGCCTCGCCGAGCAGCTCGCTGGCGCCGTTGACGACGCCGGGCTGGCCGGTGAAGTCGGGGGCGGAGGCGACGAAGCCGACCACCTTGACGACCTGCTCGATCCGGTCCAGGTCACCGATCACGGACTTCACGGCGGCCAGCGCGTTGAGCGCGCAGATCTGCGCGAGCGCCTTGGCCTGCTCCGGGGTCACCTCGGCGCCGACCTTGCCGGTGTGCTCCAGCTTGCCCGCGACCATCGGCAGCTGGCCGGAGGTGAACACGTACTCGCCCGAGCGGACCGCCGGGACGTACGCGGCCACCGGCGGCGCCACCTCGGGGACGGTCAGACCGAGCTCGGCCAGCTTCTCCTCAACCTTGCTCATCAGCTCTTCTCCCGCTTGAGGTAGGCAACCAGCTGCTCGGGGTTGTTCGGCCCCGGAACGACCTGGACGAGCTCCCAGCCGTCCTCGCCCCAGGTGTCGAGGATCTGCTTGGTGGCGTGCACGAGCAGCGGCACGGTGACGTATTCCCACTTGGTCATGGCGCTGACTCTAGACGAGGAGCGGCCCAGGACCGACGCGGTACGCACCGCGCCCGCGCACCCCGCGCCGCCGATGTGATGTGAAGCACAAAGAGGGCATGAATCCCCGGGGGTGCCAGGGTGCTCCGGGCATCGGGCGCCGCTGCTGGTTACCCTCGCGGGAAGGGCACCTCCCGGTGCCGGCCAACGGACGGACGGAGACGGAGCGTGGCGAGCACCCCCGGCCCAGCGGACCGACCCACCCCCGAGGAGACCCCGCAGGAGAGCCTCGGAGCGAGCGGCCCGGACGGGGAGCGCGGCCTTGGCCCGGCGAACGGCCCGGACTGGGAGGGCGTGAGACTGCACGTCGTCAGCGGTAAGGGTGGGACGGGAAAGACCACGCTGGCCGCCGCGCTCGCGATCGCCCTGGCCGCCGAGGGCGGCCGGACGCTGCTGATCGAGGTGGAGGGCCGTCAGGGCATCGCCGAGCTGTTCGGGATCGCCGCACTGCCGTACCAGGAACGGAAGATCGCCGCCGTCACCCCGGCCCAGCTCGGACTGCCGGGCAAGGGCTCCGGGGAGATCTTCGCGCTGGCCATCGACACCGAGCAGGCGCTGCTCGAATACCTGGACATGTTCTACAAGCTCGGCCGGGCCGGAAAGGCTCTGCAGAAGGTCGGGTTCGTGGACTTCGCGACCACCATCGCGCCGGGCGTCCGGGACGTCCTGCTGACCGGCAAGGCCTGCGAGGCGGCCCGCCGCAAGGGACCGGACGGGCGCCGGGCCTACGACGCGATCGTGATGGACGCGCCGCCGACCGGACGGATCACCAGGTTCCTGAACGTCAACTCCGAGGTCGCCGGGCTGGCCAGGATCGGGCCGATCCACGGTCAGGCCCAGGCGGTGATGCGGGTGCTCAGGTCGCCGGAGACGGCGGTGCACCTGGTGACCCTGCTGGAGGAGATGCCGGTGCAGGAGACGGTGGACGGCGTCACCGAACTGCACGACGCACAGCTGCCGGTGGGCGGCGTCCTGGTGAACATGGTCCGTCCGCCGATCCTGGATGCCGCCGCCGTGGCGGCGGTGGACGGGGACCACCGCGAGGAGGTCGCCCTTGCCCTCGGCGAGGCCGGGCTCGGAGGTCGCTCACGGACGGCGGAGACGGTCCGCACGGCGGTCGAGCCGCTGCTGGACCCGCTGTTGGCGCAGGCCCGCGAGCACGCCGAGCGGGTCGAGCTGGAGCGCGAGCAGCGGGCGGCACTTCAGCAGCTCCGGCTGCCGACGTACGAACTGCCCTTGCTCGGTGAGGGCGTGGACCTCGGCGGGCTGTACCGGCTGGCGGGCGAGCTGAAGCGACAGGGGGCGGCATGACGGCACTGCTGGAGATCGACGCACTGATCGACAACCCGAAGACCCGGATCGTGGTGTGCTGCGGCTCCGGCGGCGTCGGCAAGACCACGACCGCCGCCGCGATCGGACTCCGGGCGGCCGAACGCGGCCGGAAGGTGGTCGTGCTGACCATCGACCCGGCCCGCAGACTCGCCCAGTCGATGGGGCTGAGCGAGCTGGACAACACCCCTCGGGTGGTCAAGGGATCGGTCGGCCCGGGCCAACTGCACGCCATGATGCTCGACATGAAGCGGACCTTCGACGAGGTCGTGCTGGCCCATGCCGAGCCCGAGCGGGCGAAGGCGATCCTGGAGAACCCCTTCTACCAGTCCCTGTCGGCCGGTTTCGCCGGTACGCAGGAGTACATGGCGATGGAGAAGCTCGGCCAGCTGCGGGCGGCCGACGAGTGGGACCTGATCGTGGTGGACACCCCGCCGTCCCGCTCAGCGCTGGACTTCCTGGACGCGCCGAACCGCCTCGGCTCCTTCCTGGACGGCAGGGTGATCCGGCTGCTGACCGCACCGGCCAAGGTCGGCGGGCGAAGCGCGATGAAGTTCCTGAACGTCGGTATGGGCCTGCTGACCGGCACACTCGGGAAGATCTTCGGTACTCAGCTGCTGACGGACGTTCAGACCTTCGTCGGCGCCATGGACTCGATGTTCGGCGGCTTCCGCGAGCGGGCCGACCGTACGTACCAGCTGCTCAAGGCACCGGGCACGGCCTTCCTGGTGGTCGCGGCACCCGAACGGGACGCGCTGCGCGAGGCGGCCTACTTCGTGGACCGGCTCGCGGCGGACGAGATGCCGCTGGCCGGCCTGGTCATCAACCGGGTGCACGGTACGGGTGTGCCGCAGCTCACGGCGGAGCGCGCACTCGCGGCGGCCGAGGCGCTGGAGGAGAACGGCTCGCCGAACTCCTCGGCAGCTGCGGAGACGCTGGCTGCCGGGCTGCTGCGACTGCACGCCGAACGGATGCAGATCATGGACCGGGAACGACGTACCAGGGACCGCTTCGTGTCGGTGTACCCGGACGTGCCGATCGTGGAAGTCGGCGCGCTGCCGGGCGATGTGCACGATCTGGACGGCCTGCGCGCCATCGGCGAACGCCTCGGCGGGACGGAGTGAGCCACCCCCTGGCTGTACTCAACCCGCCTGCACCCAGCGGCCCGGCCGTGTTCGGCCCACCGGCGTCCGACCGGGCTGCGCCCAACTCGGCTGCGCCCGGCTGTGCTCAGCCCGCCTGCGCGTAGTCGGTGAGGATCACACCGGTCGCAAGGGACTCCTCGTACTCCGTACGCGCCGTCTCCAGCAGCCTGCGCCAGGACATCACCGTCGGCCGACGGCGCAGCAGCGCCCTGCGCTCGCGCTCCGTCATCCCGCCCCACACGCCGAACTCGACCCGGTTGTCGAGCGCGTCCGCGAGGCACTCGGTGCGCACGGGGCACCCGCTGCACACCGCCTTGGCGCGATTCTGTGCTGCCCCCTGAACAAACAGCTCGTCCGGATCACTCGTGCGGCAGGCAGCCTGCGCACTCCAGTCGTCCACCCAGCCCATGCCGGCGCCGTCCTCTCCCGAATCGGGGCTCCCCCACGGCGGCAACGGCATATTCACCGTTGCCAGTTGAGGACGTTACGGAAGAACGACAGAGTGCAACAGCCCCTACGTGCCCAATCTCAAATGACCCGATCGGACTATGGGTATCTGACATCTCACTCGTTGGAGTGATCGCAGGTCGCGGGGCTTGCCAGGGACTCCCGGACCACTCTCGTCACGCTCCGCCATGAGATCGCCGACAGGGCCCGATCCATCCCACCTCAAACCGGGGCGATTCGGGCAAAGCTCATCACTCACAAGAGTGATGGCGATGAACAGAGCGAAGCTGTCGCAGTCTTGTGACAAGCCTAGGCGAACACCTGCCCCCGTGCCCGGGATTTGGCAACGTAGTGTTTCCCCATGGCACCTCAGCGACCCTCGGGATCCCCCGTCGACAAGGCCGGCCTCGGACTCAAGTTCCTGGGCACCAGTGTGCTGGCCGGACTGCTGGTCGCGGGCATGGCACTGCCCGCCGTCGGCGCACTCGGGCTCACCGCCAAGGACACCGCCGAGAGCTTCAACAACATCCCGGACGACTTCAAGACACCGCCGCTCTCCCAGGCCTCGTACATCTACGACGCCAAGGGCGGCGTGATCGCCAAGGTCTTCGACCGGGACCGCACCGTCCTCACCAAGGACCAGATGGCCCCGATCATGCGGCAGGCCCAGGTCGACATCGAGGACAACCGCTTCTTCGAGCACGGCGCCATCGACCTCAAGGGCATCCTCCGCGCGGCCGGCAAGAACGCCGAGTCCGGCTCCGCCGCCCAGGGCGCCTCCACGCTGACCCAGCAGTACGTGAAGAACGTCAACGTGGAGAAGGCCGGTGACGACCAGGCCGCCTTCCTGGACGCCACCAGGAAGAGCATGGGTCGCAAGATCCAGGAGCTGAAGTACGCCATCAAGCTGGAGGAGGACCTGAGCAAGGATCAGATCCTCACCAACTACCTGAACATCACCTTCTACGGCCACCAGGCCTACGGCGTCGAGGCGGCAGCCGGCCGCTACTTCAGCAAGAGCGCCAAGGACCTGACCATCCCCGAGGCCGCGATGCTGGCCGGCCTGGTGCAGAACCCGACGGCGTACGACCCGGTCCTGCACCCGCAGGCCGCGCAGATCCGCCGCAACACGGTGATCAACAAGCTCCTGGAGTACAAGCACATCAGCCCCCAGGAGGCCAAGGACGCGCTGGCGGCGCCGCTCGGCATCAAGTACAAGGAGCCGCTCAACGGCTGCATCACCGCCCAGGCGGGGATGGGCTTCTTCTGCGACTACGTGCGGCACGTGGTGAAGATGGACCCGGTCTTCGGCAAGACCCAGGCCGACCGGCAGAAGCTCTGGAGCCAGGGCGGCCTGAAGATCTACACCACCATCGACCCGGACAAGCAGGCGGCGGCGTACAAGGCGGTCACCACCAAGGTGAACCCGACGGACGACGTCTCGGCCGCGATGACCATGATCAAGCCGGGCACCGGCGAGATCCTGGCGATGGCCCAGACCCGGCCCTACGGCCTGGACGACAAGCAGCACCAGACGGTCGTCAACCTCAACGTCGACGCGGCCATGGGCGGCGGCAACGGCTTCTCCCCCGGCTCGACCTTCAAGCCGATCCTGGCCGCGGCGGCGCTGGAGTCGGGCATCCCGCTCACCCAGCAGTACCCCTCCGAGTTCCAGATCCCCTACCCGACCATGACCACCTGTGACGGCAGCTGGAAGTCCGACGGATCCACGGTCGAGAACGAGAACAAGTCGGAGGTCGGGCCGTTCGGGATGAAGGAGGCGATGGCCAGGTCGGTCAACACCTACTTCGTCGAGCTCGGCCAGCAGGTCGGCCTCTGCCCGATGAAGCAGATGGTCAACAAGCTGGGCATCAAGACCCTCGCCAGCGGCAAGCCGCTGATCCAGCAGCCGTCCACGATCCTCGGCGCGGTCGAGGTCAGCCCCATGCGGATGGCCGCCGTCTACGCCGCCTTCGCCGCCCGCGGCCTGTACTGCGACCCGATCGCGATCAGCTCGGTGGTCGCCGCCGACGGCAAGAAGATGGCCGTCCCCCCGGCCAACTGCACCCAGGCGATGTCCGAGTCCACCGCCGACGGGGTCAACACCCTGCTGAAGACGGTGACCGAGAAGGGCACTGCGGCCAACATCAAGATCAACGACGGCCGCGAGTTCGCCGGTAAGACCGGTACCACCGACAACCGCTACGCGGCCTGGTTCAACGGCTACACCCCCGACATCGCCACCGCCGTCTGGCTCGGCGGCCCCGGCGGCAACGTCTCCATGCGCAACATCAGGATCGGCGGCGAGTACTTCTCCTCCGTCTACGGCTCCGACGGCCCCGGGCCGATCTGGCAGATGGCCATGAACGACGCGGTGGCCGGCACCCCGAAGAGCACCTTCCAGCTGGTCTCGATCCCCGACCCCGCCGGCGCCCCGGCCGGCACCCCCGCCCCGCCCGCCGGCGACGGGACGGCCGCGAACGGCGGCGCCACCCCGGGCGACAACACCACCGGCCTGATCAACGGCGGCTTCACCCTGCCGCCGGGCGTGATCACCGGCGGCACCACCGGTGGCAAGCCGGGCAAGCCCGGCCACCACTGACAGCGGCGACACGACGAAGGGGTGCCCCTCTGCTGAGGGGCACCCCTTCGTCGTGTCGCGTCCTGCTCCGAAGAGACCCCAGGGATGGCCCCTGGCCTTGCAGGGCCTCGGCCCCTGAAAAGTCCCCGGCCCGGCCGGGAAGCGTTGATCAGCCCAGCGCGGCCTTCACCGCGGCAGCCACCCGGCCGCCCTCGGCGACGCCCTCGACCTTCGGACGCACCAGCTTCATCACCGCGCCCATGCCCTGCGGCCCGGTCGCCCCGCTCTCCGCCACGGCAGCGGCCACGATGGCGGTCAGCTCCTCGTCGCTGAGCTGCTTCGGCAGGTACTGGGCCAGCACCTCGCCCTCGGCGCGCTCCTGCGCCGCCGACTCGGCCCGGCCTGCCGTCTCGAAAGCCTCGGCGGCCTCCCGGCGCTTCTTCGCCTCCCGGGCGATCACCTTCAGCACCTCGTCGTCCGACAGCTCACGCTTGGTCTTGCCCGCCACCTCCTCACTGGTGACGGCGGCCAGCGTCAGCCGGATCGTGGACGAGCGCAGCTCGTCCCGGGCCTTGATCGCAGCCGTGAGGTCCTCCTGCAGCTGCTCCTTGAGCGTCTTCATTCCTGAATCTTCGCAGGTGGAATCTCCTCTCGCTGCCGAATTTTGGCGTGCCCGTGCAGGAGCCCCTGACGCTGTCCACCGCGCGAGTGAAGCATCTTGCGAATGCTTCGAATATTGCGAATACTCCACTTAGAGAGGGAGGACCACTGATGACATCGATCGCCGAGGGCCGGAAGATCGCTCCGGGCGCAGTCGACGCCGAGTCGGCGGCCAGAGCGCTGCGGAGACTCAAGGACTACCTGGCTCACACCACCCGGCCCGATGAAGACGTGCGGATCCACACCGAGACCGGTGGCGACGTCCTGGTACTCCCTCGGCCGACGGTGGAGATGTTCGCTGCGATCCTCGCTGCCCTGGCGGGCGGCCAAGGCGTCCAACTGCTCCCGGTCAATGCCGAGGTCTCGACCCAGGTGGCTGCGGAGATGCTGAACGTCTCTCGTCCCTACCTGATCGGGCTCCTGGAGCGAGGCGAGATCCCGTTCCGGCTCGTCGGCCGCCACCGAAGGGTTCGTTTCGACGACCTGGTGGCTTACCAGCGCGCGGATGACCGCAAGCGCAAGGACGCAGCCGACGAACTCACGCGGCTCGACCGGGAGCTGGGGCTGGACTGAACCATGGCCTTCGTCGTCGTCTACGACGCGTGCGTGCTCGACGGCGGAGGTCGGGCCAAGGACAGCGCCACCGGCGGCGAGGCCGCAGATCCCGGCCGACTGCGCTCGCCCGGCAGTGTCCTGGTGATCGACGACTTCACCGAGCTCCCGACCCGGCCCCCGCGGCACCGGGGGTGGCCCGGCCCGGCTGCACTGGCGACGGCGCACCGGGCGGCACACCGTCGAACTGTCCTGGCGCCGGACCTCGGCACGGTGATCGGCGTCCACCTGCCCGACTGATCGTCAGATCCGCCTCCCCACCGGGGCAGGCCGGGCAAAGGGCTCGGGGAACGGCCCGTTCACATGCGCTTTCGACGTCTGCGACCATGGACCGATGCGACCGCTGTACTCCGTCCCCCTCGGAATCGCCGCCACCGGCGCCGCCTGCCTCGTCTACTCCGTCGGCTACGAGGTCCGCTCGTTCCGCCTGCGCCGAGTCGAGGTCCCGATCCTGCCGGAGGGTGCACGGCCGATACGGGTCCTACAGGTCTCCGACATCCACATGGTCAGCGGGCAGCGGAAGAAGCAGCAGTGGCTGCAGAGCCTGGCCGCGCTCCAGCCTGACCTGGTCGTCAATACCGGCGACAACCTCTCCGACCCGGACGGCATCCCGGCCACGCTGGACGCCCTCGGGCCGCTGATGGAGTTCCCCGGCGTGTACGTCTTCGGCTCCAACGACTACTACGGCCCCGCCAAGAAGAACCCCGCCCGCTATCTGCAGGCGCTGCGCACCGGCGTCCACGGGCTGAACAACCCCGACGGCTCCGGGCGGCGCGGTGTCACCGGCGCCGTCCACATCGAGTGGGAGAAGCTCCGGGACGGCTTCGACGCGGCGGGCTGGCTCAACCTCACCAACACCCGCGGCCGGCTGAAGCTGGCCGGGCTGGACATCGAGTTCACCGGCCTGGACGACCCGCACATCCGCCGCGACCGCTACGCGGAGGTCTCCGGCGGCCCCTCCGCCGACGCCGACCTCTCGCTCGCCGTGGTGCACGCGCCGTATCTGCGGGTACTCGACGCCTTCGCCGCCGACCGCTACCCGCTGATCCTCGCGGGCCACACCCACGGCGGACAGCTCTGCGTCCCCTTCTACGGCGCCCTCGTCACCAACTGCGATCTCGACACCGACCGGGTCAAGGGCCTGTCCACCCACCAGGCCGGCGGCCACCGCTCCTACCTGCACGTCTCGGCCGGCTGCGGCACCAACCGCTACACCCCCATCCGCTTCGCCTGCCCGCCCGAGGCCACCCTGCTCACCCTGACCCCCCGCGCCTGAACCGCCCCGCCACACCCCTCGCCGCCCTGCTCCGCCACCGCCGGAGGAACGGATTTCGCCTCTCGGCACTCGTCCGGTAGAGTTCTACTCGTTGCGACGGAGACGGAAGCAACAAAGGAAAGACCGGGGTGTGGCGCAGCTTGGTAGCGCGCTTCGTTCGGGACGAAGAGGCCGTGGGTTCAAATCCCGCCACCCCGACCCAGGTCAGAGGCCCTATCGGATAGATCCGATAGGGCCTCTGACGTTTTGCCAGCACGAAAGTACAGCAACCGCCCCGGCCGTCCCCGACCGCCAGCAACGCTTGCCGAAGAAGTGTGGGCGAGCCGGGCCCTCCCGCCGACGACGCGATGTGATCTGGGGCATGGTCCGGCTGCAACGCTCAGCCAGCGTGACGACCAGTCAGCTGCTGCCACTGGCCCGTGCCGACTGCTCGAGTCTCGGGGATGGCTCTGTTCACCAGTTTCGACAGCAGTTGCTCATCGCTTCGGGCGGCGTCCTCCCCGTGTCGTGTTCGATGTTCACGAGAGGTGACAGCACTGCGGCCGCGCCGTGGGACCTGCTTGAGGTCCCACGGCGCGCATGTCCGGGTTACTGGCCGCTGTCTTCGGCGAGAGTGTGGGCGACGAGCGCGTTGGCGTGTCCGTGGCCGAGTCCGTGCTCGGTCTTGAGCCACGTGACGAGCTCCATGTGCTTGGTCAGGGGCGAGGTGCGGACGAGGTCCTTCCAGTGCGCGATCGAGCGGCCGTACTTCTTCTCGATCGAGGGGAAGTAGCTGGCGGGGCCCTTTGCCGGAGTGGTCATCGCGATGTCCTTGTCTCTTGATTCGTGATGCTGTCGGTAGCGCTTGCGGAGTGTTGCCTACGCCTTGATCAAGCGGGCGGTGACTGCGGTGAGCCACAGGAGGCCGAGGCCGGCGCCGGCGGTGAAGGCCAGGACGGTGGCGGAGGAGGCTGCGAAACCCGTGAGGACGCCGAGGGGCATGAGGCGGGAGCTGAGGGCCCATCCACGGTACTGGTGGGCGGCAAAGTGGCGGGCCAGAACGAGGAAGGCCGCGCACAGGGCGAGGTAGCCCACCGTGCCGCTGAGCATGTGGATGCTGCCGTGCCAGCTCAGTGAGGCGGCGTGGGTATCGGGGGCACCAGCGGGAAAGCCGCCACCGGGGTCGGCGGTGAACACCGCGGCGAGCAAGAACGAGGCGCCGAAGACGCCGATCAGCCGGGGTGCCCACATCCCGCCGGGTGTGTCTCGCAGCGCACGGCGCATCCCGACCGCGCCGGCGATGACCAGTACGCCGGTCAGCAGGAAGCTGGTCACCTGGATCCAGCCGAGGCCGCCGAGGCTGAGCTGGCTGATCGCGTTGCGGGTGAAGTCGAAGCCGTCACGCGTCAGCCCCTGGGTCACGCCCAGGCCCAGGAACAGCGGGCCTGCCACGATGCCGCCGGTCACAAGGGCGCGGGTTGTCGGCCAGGTCGATACCGGCACGGCAGTGGTGATCGGAGCTTCGATGGTGTGGGTCATCGGTGTCTTCCCCCCCCAGGAAAGAACTAGACGGTGTGGTACTCGTTGGCGCTGAGCGATACAGTAAACCCACAAGAACTAGACTGTCCAGTACTGACTAGGAGCCGTCATGGAAGCGCGCGATGAGAGCCGATCGGCCCGCAAACACAGGGCGATCATGGACGCCGCAACTCAGGCGTTCATGGACAAGGGCTACTCGGGAACCAGCATGGACGACATCGCGAAGCTGGCCGCGGTCTCCAAGCAGACCGTCTACAAGCACTTCGCCGACAAGGAGAAGCTGTTCGCCGAGATCGTCCTGGCCACCACCGACCGGGTCGACGCCATGGTCGACCTGGTGGCCGACATCCCGGCTGACGCCGATCGACTGGAGGAGAACCTCACCCGGCTCGCCCGCCAGTTCCTGGCCGCCCTCACCCAACCGCAGGTACTCCAGCTGCGGCGCCTGATCATCGCCAACGCCGACACCTTCCCCGAGCTAGGGGCCGCCTGGTACGAGCGGGGCTTCGAACGAGTCCTCGCCACCCTGGCGGCAACCTTCCAACATCTCGCCGACGAGGAACTGCTCCGGATCGACGATCCGCTGCTGGCCGCCAACCACTTCTCCGGCCTGCTGCTCTGGATCCCCGTGAACAAAGCCATGTTCCACGGCAGCCCCCAGCACACACAGGACGAACTCGACCGCTACGCCACCGCCGGCGTCGAGGCCTTCCTCGGCGCCTATCGCTGAACCCAGCGGCAAGCCCGCCTCCTGCAGCGGAACTCGAAGCGGTTGAAGTTGCGCGGCTCGATCGGCGTCCCGCAGCGGGTGGTGAACACGAGGTCGGAGTCGGTCCACAGCTCGCCAGCGGCCAGCTTGTCGGCCGCGCGGCGCTTCTGACGCAGCAGCAGCGCCGCGCGGCAGATCTCGGGCAGCGGGAGCATCGACTCCGAAGCATCGGTCTTGACCTCGGAGTGCAGCAGTCGGCGGCGCACGCGCTGGAGCTGCTGCTGGACGGGGATCTCGCCCCGGTCCAGCATGACGTCCGACCAGCACAGGCCGAGCACTTCGCCCTTGCGCAGACCGAGGACCAGGATCATCACATACGCGCCGTACAGCGGGTCGCGCGCGGTGCGGGCCGACTCCAGGAAGCGGCTGGCCTCCTCGACCGACCACGGGACGACCTTGCGGCTGCGCGGCTTCGCCATCTTGACGAGCTGGGCGACGTTGCGCGAGATCATCTCCTCGCTGATCGCGTAGGTGAGCGCGCGCTGCGGAGCACGGTGCGGGCGTCGGCGACGGAGCGCTTGGACAGGACCTGCTCGCAGCACCTGCCGATCGCGCAGCACTTCCGCCGCTCCTTGGGGCGGCGCTCGTCCTTGCCCTGGGCACAGCACTGGCAGGTCGTGCCGAGCCTGTTCAGCCACTCGCGCACGTCGCGGACGCTGAGCTTGTCGACCCGCTTGGAGCCGAGGAACGGCCCGATGTACAGGCGCACGGCCGTCTCGTAGGTCGCCGCAGTGAGCGGCTTGAGGTTGACCTCGACCTCCTCCTTCAGCCAGAAGGCGAGGTACTGCTCCATGGTGGGCGTGCCGGTGGCCACCGGGCCGGCCTTGGCGGCGTTGTGGAGCTTGAGCCACTTGTCGTTTAGGGCCTCTGGCGCGTTGGCGGCACGAAAGTACAGCAACTACTCCGGCTGCTGGCCACCTTCATCAACCGCCGGGTCAGGCAGACCGCCCTCGCGAGCGGCTGACGCCGGATCGGCGGAGCTGACGTCAGGGGATGCGCCGAGCATGAGAGCGCCGAGCCGCCCGAAAAGGAGCGATCATCGTCCGGTGGGCATGCACACCGGACGAGGGCAAGCCCGGTTCAAGGCGATGCTGGCCCGCGTGTGCCCGCCCACTGTCGAGGTCGGGAGCCACGCACGCCATGGAGGACGCCCTGGCACCCGCTGCAGCGAAGCTGGGTTCCACCAACCTGGCGCCCAGTGCGGGACGGGCGGCCCGGCTCGGCCGCCGAGGGCGGCGTGCTCCGAGAGCAGCAGGTCATGGTTCGAGAAGGGCGGTCAGGACGACGGCGGGGTCTGCGTCCGGTGGTCCGGCCGGCCACCAGGTGCCTCGGTCCTTGGTGTACGGGTAGCACAGCCCGTCCTGACCCAGGCGCAGTTGGGCGTCGCGGCCCTCGGCGGGCCAAGGCCATACGCACGGGTGCGCAGGACGTGTCAAGAGCGGCTTCGCCCACTCGGCGCAGTGCGAGAAGATGGCGCCGGTACCCACCGCAGACGGCTGCGGCACATGTTCGGCCGCCGCCCCGCACCGGTGCCGGAAGCCGTCTCCGTCTCGAGGGGTCCCTTTCACCGTGAGCGCCGAGCCCGTGCCCACCTACCAACTGAAGATCGCCCTGCGGGACACCAGCCCGCCGATCTGGCGCCGGGTCACTCTGCCGGCCGACACCTCGCTCGGCTGCCTGCACGACATCGTCCAGGCCTGCTTCGGCTGGGACGACTCGCACCTGCACTCCTTCGCCGAACCCGGCTCCGGCCGCCGATTCGTCGACTTTGACGCACCGTTGGACCGCGATCCCAGCCGCGACTTCGACGAGGAGTCCGCGTCTGTGGCCGAGCTACTGCCCTACGTGGGCGGACGGCTGGAGTACACCTACGACTTCGGCGACGACTGGCGGCACCTGATCACCCTGGAGAAGACCCTCCCCGCGGCCACCGGCGACCGGCGCGTCCACTGCACCGGCGGCCGCCGCGCGATGCCCTACGCCGAGGACACCGGCGGCGCCTGGGGACTGCGGGCCGTACTCGACGCCGTCGCGGACCGCACCGCACCGGCCCCCGAGCCGTGGACCGAGCTGGTCGAAACGCTGCGCGAGGAGGGGTTCGACCCCGCCGCCTTCGACCGCGAGGCCCTGGACCTGGATCTGGCCGAAATGAACCCGCGGCCGTCCACGGCCACCCCGGCACCCAGGCTGGCCAAGGCCGCCACCGGCGGGCGGCGCTGCTCCTGCGGGGAGATCCACGACGACGAGGACCTTGACGTGGAGTTCGTCCCGGTGCGCCCTGTCTCCCTGGCACCCCTCGCGGAGCTCGCCGCAGCCGCACGCCAGGTGCCGCTGATCGCCTCCACGCTCCGCCTGGCCCACTGGTGCCAGGGCGGACGAGCCGTCACGTCCCGAGGCGTGCTCAAGCCCGCACTGGGCCGCCTGGCCGTACAGGAGCTCGAACTGTGGTCCCAGGACGACGAGCTGAGCGCACTCGCACCCGCGGAGCGCGACAAACGGCTGGCCCGCCTGCGCAGCTCCGGCGACCTCCCCTGCCTCGACAGCCCCTGGCAACTCGCCCTGTACGCGGACCTGGTGGAGATCAGCGCCAGCACCGCACGCCCCGGTGCCGACCTGCCCGCCACGGCAGGAGACGAGGGAGTCGTGGAGTTCTGGTGTCAGGCAATCGGCGACGAACTCGACGGCCTGGACGACCTCGAAACCCTCGGCCTGCCCCCGGTGCTGCTGGCCGCACTCGGCATGCAGAGCGAGGACGGCGACGGCTTGGCCGCGACGGTACTGCGGGCACTGTACGAGGTTCCCGACGGCGAATGGCTGGGCACGGAACTGCTCGTCGCCGCACTCCGCGAGGGCCTCCCCAAGCAGGAGGCGCGACTGGTCGAACTGCTCCTCCTGCAGATCCTCGACCAAGCGGCCATGGTCCTCGCCGAGTACCAGGCAGCGGAGGTCGAAGTCGGCCCGGAGACCCGCCGGGAGCGCGACCACATCCTGCTCGACATCCTCGGCATCAAGGGGACCTCTGAGGGCAGCGACGGCACTCCCCTGCCCGGGAACCGGCTCAGGCTCACCCCACTGGGACGCCACGGCCTGCGCGAATACCTGCTCGCCGAAGGAGTTCCCGCTCCGCTGATCGGCGAACTGGCCGACGCCGACGCCCCGACACTGCTGGAGGCCCTGCTCGACTACGACCAGGACGCCGCCCGTGCCGAGATCGCCGGATGGATCAGCTATCGGGGCCAGGGTCCGGCCGCAGTCCAACTCATCGACTCCTGCGCCGGACTGGAAGCCGACGCGGCCCTCCGTCGCCTGAGCGCGGCACCGGTGCTGGCCGAACTCGACGAACCCAGAGCGCTCACTGTTCTGCGCAAGGCCGCAGCCTCCCAGGTCCCCGGCTGCGCCCAGGCCGCGGCGATCACGCTGGCCAGCCGGGGCGAGATCCCCGAAGGGCACGGTCCGGAACTCCAACTCTGGGGGCTCGTCGACCATCTGTGGGGTCCGCTCGGCGTCGCCGACGAGGCGCTTGCCGCATTCCTGGACCAGGAAGGGGACTTGGTGCTGGCACTTCTGGAGCAGGCAGCCGACGATCTGTGGCGCTGCGACCACCCCGCCACCGGCGCCGTCCTGGAAGCGGCGGGGCGACACCTGAGGGCCCGGGACAAGGCGCTCGCCAAACGGCTGCGCAAGGCCGCGACCAAGGTCGGATCCCAGCGCCGACGCTGAAGTCGAACCTGTGGCGAAGCGGTCGGCAGAGCCTCACCAGCCGACCCCGCCTGGGCCGCGACTCAGCGAGCGCGCCATGCGTTGAGCAGTTCCTCGGGGCCGTAGGCTGCGTGGAGTCCGGAGCAGCTGACGCCGCTTCGGGAGACCGCGACGAGCAGGAGGGCCGTGGGTTCAAATCCCGCCACCCCGACCCAGTAACACCAGCTCAGGGCTCTCGGGAGAATTCTGGGAGAAACCTGCGTCAGAACGTCTCCCGGCGGGCCCCTACTGACGCGCTCTCAGCAGAGCGTCGAGGACCGCCACGGGCGACCCCGGCGACATCTGCCGGCGGGCGTCGAGGGTCGCCTCCCACATCCCCGTCAGACCGTCGAGCGGATCCCGGCGCATCTCCGGGGTGACGTGGGAGCAGCGGGCCTGTACCGAGCCGTCCTCGTGCCCCATCCGCTCGTCCTTGAGCTTCGGGGGCGCAGACACGAAGCGCACCGGTGAGTACGAGGCATCCGCCCGGCGAGCGCGAGGAGGGAACGCCGGTCGCATTGCTGCCGAATGGGGGAAGCTCGAGCGACCCTCCCCTGGGGCGGATGGCTGATGCCGATCGCCCATATAACAATCGGATCGACTCGCGTGATTGCCGCGGGCACCCTCGTTCTGATTCCAGCGGGAAGGCTTGACTTCGATGCGTGCGAAGAAGGTACTGATCGTCGGCTCGGTCGCCCTACTCCTTACGGCCCTCGGGGGGCCGGCGAGCGCCGCAGGCTCCGGGAACACCACCGTGACGTTCAGCATCACGACCGGCGCCCTGTCGATCACCGTTCCCTCCTCGGCGGGTCTCTCCGCGGGGACCCCCGGTGGCACGATCACCGGACAGCTCGGGGCCGTGACGGTGACCGACAACCGCGCCCTGCTCACCGCGTCGTGGACTTCCACGGTGTCCTCGACGGACTACACCACGGGCGGCGGCGCGGCCTCGGAGACCATCTCGAAGAGCAACGTGTCGTACTGGTCGGGACCAGCCACCGCCACCACCGGAGTGGGCGTCTTCACCCCGGGACAGGTCACGGCCGCCCAGGCGCAGGCCCTCTCCTCGACGCTCACGGCCTTCACCCTGACCGCCGGCGTAGGAAACAACTCCGCGAGCTGGAATCCGACCCTGGTGGTCGCGGTACCCGCCGCAGCGGTAGGGGGCAACTACACCGGGACGGTGACCCATTCGGTCGCCTAGCCGGGCGCTTCACCTGACACCGCCGACGCTTCTCCTTTCCGCGTTGCGCCTCGGTCCGGCCAGTGCGACGCCCCGGACAGGCCGCGAGATCCGAGCTGGACGGCAGCGGCCGGCCGCGTTGCGGCCGAACTGGTGAAGCTGGAGCGTGCCCCCTCAAGGAGCGGATCGCCGACACCGATCATTCGACAAGAAACCGGACTGGCCGGTGTGGTCGACATGGCCGGCCCCGCTCTGATTCCAGTGGGAAGGCAGGCATCGATGCGCGCGAGGAAGTTGCTGATCGTCGGCTCTGCCGCCTCGTTCCTTGTGGCCGTCGGAGGGCCGGCGAGCGCCGCAGGCTCGGGGAACACCACCGTGACGTTCAGCATCACGGTCGGCGCCCTGTCGATCACCGTTCCCGCCTCGGCGGGTCTCCCCGCGGGGACCCCCGGTGGCACGATCACCGGACAGCTCGGGGCCGTGACGGTGACCGACAACCGCGCCCTACTCACCGCATCGTGGACTTCCACGGTGTCCTCGACGGACTACACCACGGGCGGCGGCACGGCCTCGGAGACCATCACGAAGAGCAACGTGTCGTACTGGTCGGGACCAGCCACCGCCACCACCGGCAGCGGAACCTTCACCCCGGGCCAGGCCACCGCCACTCAGAAGCAGCCCTTCTCCTCGACGGTCACAGCCTTCACCCTGACCGCCGGCGTAGGAAACAACTCCGCGAGCTGGAATCCGACCCTGGTGGTCGCGGTACCCGCCGCAGCGGTAGGGGGCAACTACACCGGGACGGTGACCCATTCGGTCGCCTAGTCGGGCGCTTCGCCTGGCACTGCTGACGCTTCTGCTGTCCGCGCTGTGCCTCAGCGCGGCCGGCGCGACGCCCCGTACAGGCCGGGCCGCAAGCGCGGAACCGGACGGCGACGTCGGCATCCGGCTGCTCGAAGCCCCGGTCGACCGGCGAGACGATCCTCGCGCGTTGACCTCCGTCGTCGATTATCTCGCCCCCGACACCGTGATCAAGCGACGGCTGGAGATCTCCAGCACGTCGAGTGAACCCGTCCACGTCGACGTCTACCCCGGCGCTGCGGCCATCGAGCACGACACATTCGTCTTCGCCCCGGATCGCACAACGAACGAGTTGTCAGGCTGGATCAGACTCGACCACACCAGTGTTGACCTCCCCCCTTACGGCACAACAGAGGTAATGGCAAAAGTCGCTGTACCGCCGGAGGCGTCGTCCGGAGAGCGGTACTCGGTCATCTGGGCACAGGTCGCCTCCCAGGCCGAGCCTGAGCGCAACGTGAAGGCCATCAACCGCGTCGGGGTTCGCCTCTACATCGACGTCGGGCCCGGTGGCGAACCGCCGTCCGACTTCCAGATCGAGGAGCTGACTCCCGCGCGCACCGACGACGGGCGACCCGAGGTCCTGGCCAAGGTCCACAACACCGGGCAACGCGCCTTGGACCTGAGCGGAACGCTGTCACTGTCGGACGGGCCGGCCTCGATGAGCGCCGGACCGTTCAAGGTCACGGACGGCACCACACTGGCACCGGGGAACAGCGCACCAGTAACCGTGCTACTGGACCACCGACTTCCCGACGGCCCCTGGACAGTGCACCTGACGCTCGCCAGCGGCCGGGTCCAGAAGACCGCGACCGCGACCCTCACCTTTCCGACCGCCGCAGGCAGCACTGGCCAGGCCGTCCGACCTCGGAAGGAAGAGTCCACCCTGGGCTCACTCGTCGCGGTCACGGCAGCCGGATGCGTGGCCGTACTGTTCCTCGTCGCGCGCCGCGTCAGAAGGCGATGACGGGCGATCGCGTTCATGCTGCCCGACGCCGGGTCGGCACCATCGGGAACCTCGAGCAGCCCCTTGTACAGGCCAAACATTGCATGAAGCGGCACGAGTTGTCAGTCGGCTCGTGTCCCCTGGGTGCCACGCTGCCGACCCCTACGGCGGCGCTGCGCGGTCTTCATCTTCCGTCGCGTCAGGCGGACCGTCTTCGGGCATGGCTGACGGTGGATCATGTCGGAAACGGTGGCACCGCCGAGGACGGTACCCAGACCCAGCACCGCGAAGGACAGACCAGTCGCGTGCCAGCGCTCGGGATCGAGGCTGACTCGTCCGTCGACCACCTGGGTACCGCGATGCGCGCACGGAGATCGGCAGGGTCGGCCTCCCCGCTACCGGGTCCGGGCGATGTGCGGGGGAAAACGGCACGTTCCGCTACGGGTGCAGGTGCGTGACGGCTCGGCGAACTGCGCACTGATGCCGAGTTCGCGGTGGCGTTCGGACAGCGCGGCAAGCCAGGATGGCCGCCGGGACGCCTGGCGCTGGTCACCGTGCTTCAGAGAGCGGAGAACCTCACCGACCGGGAGCACCGAAGAGGAATCGAACAATCACCCGACCGGCCCCAATATGACCGTGCGCCGGCGACTCAGGTCTCTGACGCCAGGTCTGTCGGGCTCGTATCGGCCGCCTTTGTCGTCCTTCCCGCCCCGTGTGCGTTACCCGCGGCGTGCGGACCTCGGCCAGGACTCCGACATGCTGAACAGCCGCCACCTCGTGCCGGATCGACCATCCGACATGGCCGATCAGTCCCGCTGGTCATGCGACGGAGTGTGTGATCGTTCCGGTGTAGGTGCCTGCGACGGCAGCGGCGGGCACCGCGATGACGAGGGTCGGATTCCAGCTCGCAGTGGTGTTCAGCGTGCCGAGGGTCATGGTGAAGGCGGTGCGGGAGACGGTGAGGGTCTGTGCGTTCAGGGCAGTGGCCTGCCCGGGGGTGAAGACGCCCACTCCGGTGGTGGCGGTGGCCGGCCCGGACCAGTAGGACACGGCTGATGTCGTAATCGTCTCGGCGGCGGTGCCGCCACCGGTGGTGAAGTTCGTCGCAGAGACGGTGGCCGTCCAGGATGCGACGGTGTTAGCTCGAGCGTCGGTCACCTGCACGGCGCCGAGGTGGGCGCTGATCGTGCTCGAGGGTGCCCCGGCGCCCAGGTTCACGGCCGAGGGCAGGCTGATCGAGAGTGCGGCGACGACGGTCAGGGTGAAGGTCTGGGTGGCGTCGGGGCCGGTGGTGTTGTGGGCGGTGATGGTCAGGGTGTAGATGCCGCTACTCAAGGCCGTTCCGGACAGGGTGGCGGTGCCGTTTGGGTGGCTGACAAAGCTGACTCCGAAGGGCAGCGTTCCGGTTTTCGAGAGGGTGGGCATGGGGGTGCCGGTCGCGGTGACGGTGAACGTGCCCGCCGTGTTCACGGTGAACGTCGCGCTGTTCGCGCTGGTGATCGCCGGTGGCTCCGGAGTGGTGTTGAGTAGCACCGACATCTTGTTCGCGTCGTAGTCGGCGGTGGCGAGGTCGAGGTAGCCGTCGCCGTTGAAGTCGCCCATCGCCACCCAGGCCGGGCCACCGCCCGTGGCGAAGTCGGTTTTCGCTGCGAACGTGCCGTTCCCGTTGCCCGTCAGGACCGACACGGTGCCCCCGAGGTAGTTGGCCACGGCCAGGTCGAGGCGGCCGTCACCGTTGAGGTCACCCACGGCCACCGACTCCGGGCCGGTGCCGGTGGCGTAGTCGACCTTGGCCGCGAACGTGCCGTCCCCGTTGCCCAGCAGCACCGAGACCGTACCCGAGTTGTAGTCGGCGACGGCCAGATCCTGGCGGCCGTTCCCCCGAAAATCCCCCACTGCCACCGACCACGGGGCGTTGCCGACGGGGTAGTCGACTTTGGCCGCGAACGTGCCCGTCCCGCTGCCCAGCAGCACCGACACGCTGGCCGCGTTGTGGTCGGCGACAACCAGGTCGAGGTGGCCGTCACCGTTGAAGTCGCCGACCGCGACCGACTGCGGGGTGACGCCGGTGGCGTAGTCGACCTTGGCCGCGAACGTGCCGTCCCCGTTGTTCAGGAACACCGAGACCGTGTCCACGGCGTGGTTGACGACGGCCAGATCCTTGCGGCCGTTCCCCCGAAAATCCCCGACCGCCACCGCTTCCGGGTTGGTCCCGGTGGCGTAGTCGACTTTCGCCGCAAAGGTGCCGGTCCCGCTGCCCATCAGCACCGATACCGTGTTCGAGCCGTAGTTGGTGGTGACCAGGTCGAGGTGGCCGTCACCGTTGAAGTCGCCGACCGCGACCGACTGCGGGTTGGCCCCGGTGGCGTAGTCGACCTTGGCCGCGAACGTGCCGTCCCCGTTGCCCAGGAACACCGACACGGTATTCGAGCCGTAGTTAACGACGGCCAGGTCCTTGCGGCCATTCCCCCGAAAATCTCCGACCGCCACCGAGAACGGGGTCGTCCCCGTGGTGTAGTCGACGTGCGTCGCGAAGACTGGGGCTCCGGCTGCCCCCGCGATATGGGGCGCGACAACCGGCGGCATCACCACCGCCAACAGGACCACAACGAGCCAACCCGCTCCACGCCGCACCCTTACCATGCGCAAACGATATGGGCACCTGCGCCTCGTGCGTACCCTACGCGCACAGCGGATAAACATCATTCCCTCTTCTGGCCGAACGCGGACACAGGTGGCGCCCATGCCTGCGATACGACAAGGGATCCTGGCCCCGACACTCCAGCAGGTCCCGACCGCAAGAAGGGTGCACGGAAATGTGCACTGCCGACCTTCTCGTCCATCTTGACGTGATTGACCACTGACGGATTGAAGGGTGATGCCCTCTCATGTCGAACGTACCGCCTCCAGGCGAAGAGATTTGCGAATAGATTGACATCTACACGCACACCCGGATCCCCGAAAGTTCGAGTCTGAGATTTTCCTTCCACTCGCAGTTTTTGACGCCACCTCAGAGGGGATTGTGCGCATACAGTGTGACGGTGAAAGATATCTCGCCCTGAGTCGGCCGTGTCGCGGTATGGGCGGCTGCGCTGCCGTCCCCTCGCCGGTTAAGCGCAACGGTCGCGCGAGTGCTGCCACTACTCTGCCCCGTCCGTCTTCCTCGGAAAGGTGTCTCATGTTCCACCGTCTTGGCCGCCTCAGGCGGCTTTCGCGCTGGCTCGCCGTCCTGGCTTTGACGGCCACGGTCAGCGCGCCTGGTACCGCCGCCTTCGGCGACGCCTCGGATCACCCCGGATCCATGCGCTCGCAGGCGAAGACCTGTCTCCAGCACCAGGGCCCGCAGCAGCTCGCGAGCTGCCTCCGGCACCACTCCCACCAGGAAACAACCCCCCGACCGGGCGCGTTGAAGCCCCGCCTGACCTCGACCATCAGCGAATTGGACACACCCACTGCCTTCTCGGGCCCCTGGGGCATCACCGCCGGGCCGGACGGCGCCCTGTGGTTCACCGAGAACTCCGCGGACGCGGTGGGGCGCGTCACCACGGCGGGCGCGTTCACCGAGTACTCGCTGCCCAATACGGGCTCGGGGCTGGCGGAGATCACCGCCGGGCCGGACGGCGCCCTGTGGTTCACCGAGACAACCGGCAACAACATCGGCCGGATCACCACCAGTGGTTCGATCACCGAGTACGCGCTCCCGACCTCCGAGGCGTACCCGTTCGGCATCACCGCCGGGCCGGACGGCGCCCTGTGGTTCACCGAAGCGAACGGCAACAACATCGGCCGGATCACCACCAGCGGTTCGATCACCGAGTACGCGCTCCCGACCTCGGGCGCGTACCCGCTGAGCATCACCGCCGGGCCGGACGGCGCCCTCTGGTTCACCGAATTGCTCTCCGGCAGCATCGGGCAGATCACCACCAGCGGTTCGATCACGGAAACCGCGGTTCCCACGGTCGGCACGCTGCCCCTCGGCATCACCGCAGGACCGGACGGCGCCCTGTGGTTCACGGACGCCGCCGCAGGGCAGATCGGTCAGGTCACCACGGCGGGTGTGTTCACCGCGTACGCGCTCCCGGGCAGCTTCCCGTTCCCGTGGGGCATCACCGCAGGACCGGACGGCGCCCTGTGGTTCACCGAGGAGTACGGCAACAACATCGGCCGGATCACCACGTCAGGGACGATCTCCGAGGTGCCGATCCCGACCACCTTCGTGAACCCGCTCGAGATCGCCACCGGGTCCGACGGCAATCTCTGGTTCACCGAGAACGTCGTGAGCCGGATCGGTACGGTGACCCCCTGACCGGCCGATCCCCGCGATGCCAGCACAGGTTCCGCGCCTTCGCGGTCAATCCTGGCTGATCAGATCCTCGGCATCCCGCACAGCCGCTCCAGTACGGGCGGTCGTGACGTGCCGATCCGCCACGCACAGAGGCCGGACGTACAGCAGCAAAGTACAGCGACCGGGCCGCCCAGCAGTGGCCATCAGCACGCTTGGCACCGCCTCTGAGCTGCGCAGATAACCTGAGTGACCGCCCTGCCCGTGATTCGGGGCGAAGAGGCCGTGAGTTCAAATCCCGCCACCCCGACCCAGTAACACCCGCTCAGGGCCGGTGTCCCGCAAGGGACACCGGCCCTGACTGGCTTTCAGGGGGGCCTCCGGAGAAATCCTGGAGAAGATCGCGGAATCCTTCTCCGGAGCGCTCCCTACTGGCTCCCCTTCAGCAGAGCGTCGAGGACGGCCACGGGCGAGCCGGTGGCCATCCGCCGGCGCGCTTCGAGCGCGTCCTCCCAGATCGCGGTGAGGCCCTCGACCAGTTCCTCGCGTATCTCCGTAGTGACGTGCGAGTAGCGGGCCTGGACCGACCCGTCCATGTGGCCCATCCGGCGTCCCGCCCGTCTTCTCCTTCCGCGCCGCCCCTTTTTTGCCGGACCTTCTCGCCGCGGCCCCGCGTACATCCACGAAGCCGGGAGCGTCGGCCCGATTCCGGCGGGCCGGGATCTTTCCTGTGCTCCGGGCGGCGCTGTCACCACTCGTCGTAGTCGCCGATCACCCGGAAGCTGCCCACGACGCCTTCGTCACCGAACACGCCCCCGTGGACGGTACGGGTCACAACGCCATTGGTTTCGCCGTGGGGACTCACGGTGGCTACTGGAGCGCCGTTGTCACAGTTGAAGCCGCGGAAGACCTCGACAGTCTTCCGGCTGTCATTGAAAACACTGAAGCTACTGGCGCCCAGTCCGCTGGCCGCAGTGATGCAGCCCTCAGTGGAGGCGGAGTACGTACGTTCGTTGAAGTAGATCCTTCCCTCTTCCTTGTGGCCGTAGCCGCGTCCGCCGCCCTCGCGGTCGCGACCCTCGTCCTTCTCTCCGCTTGCGCGTCCGCCGCCCTTGCGGTCGCGGCCCTCGTCCTTCTCTCCGCTTGCGCTGCCGCCGCCCGAGGTAGCCGCAGCAGGGGTGGCTGGCTGGACAGACCGGGCCGCCCACTGGACAGACGGGGACGCCGGGGCGGATCCGGCGTCCGAGGCATAGGTGATACCGGTGGCTACAAGGACCGTCGCGCTTCCGGCAGCGGCCACAGCTAATGTACGCGTGCGCATTTCACTTCTCCCTGTCACACGGACGTCGGCCGGGCGACCGACCTGCGACGAACGTAACGACAGCCCCTATAGCTGTCATTTCGGACGTATCCAAGGTGTGACACCAGGAGTCCAGCCAGGTGGAAATGCAGCACGCATCGCATACCGATGAAACATCTGCACCTCGCAACAACGGGTCGGAACTCCTCCCGCCGACCGGCGGCGTGGGACTGGTGAAACTCGCCGGGCTCGCCACCCCGGTCTGCACACCCCTGACCCCCTACCGGTGCGGCCGTCATCAGCGACCGCGGCCGCGTATATCGGAGGGATCCGGTAGGGCCTCTGACGTTGTGTGCAGCAGAAAAAGTGCGGCAGCCGCACCGAACCGCTGCGACCACCGGCAACGGCCGGGGCGGATCGCTGACGGGCTGCTGGCCGGTCCGTGGTCTGCTCCCCGGCGTGGCGGAGTGGTTCAGGACACAGCGGGGCTGCGGTGTTCCAGGGGGAGCACGTCGCGCCACATGCCGTGGTGCTTGCCGATGCGTTCGCGGGTGCCGATGACGCGGAAGTCGGCCCGGTCTGTGCCGGGAGAGGCATGTGGGGTCGGAGACGTGCTGGTCGTTGCGTCCGCCGAGGTGTCGTGCCGTCATGCGGGGGGCTTGGCGCGGACGTGCATGCGCTCTCCCTGTCTCCCGAAGAGACTGAGGATCTCGACGGGACGCCCGTCCGCGCTGCTGAACCAGTGGGGCAGCCGGGTGTCGAACTCGGCGGCCTCGCCGGGGCCGAGGACCAGATCGTGCTCGGCGAGGACGAGCCGCAGCCGGCCGTCCAGCACGTACAGCCACTCGTAGCCCTCGTGCGTACGGAGATCCGGCTCGGCACCCCGATCCGTGATGATCATCTTGTATGCCTGGAGGGGGCCCGGGCTCCGGGTCAGGGGGACGAACGTACCGCCGCTCGGCATGGCGCGGGGTTTCAGCCGTACTCGGGGATCCCCCACTTCGGGGGCGCCGACCAGGTCGTCCAGGGGCACGCGGTACGCGCCGGCGAGGGGCAGCAGCAGTTCCAGGCTCGGGCGGCGCTGTCCGGACTCCAGCCGGGAAAGGGTGCTCTTGGAGATGCCGGTCGCCTCGGAGAGCGCGGCCAGGGTGAGGCCGCGCTTGGCGCGCAGCCGTCTGAGCCGGGGGGCGACCTCGTCGAGGACCGCTTGGTAGGTCGGTGGTTCGTCCATGCGGGCATTCCATCCCGCTGTCCCGGAATTGGCAACAGAAGTTGCCGCTGCCGCTCCGGCGGGTGCACGCTCCCCGGCATGAGCCCACACACCGATTCCGGACACGGACACCACCACACCGACATCGACTGGGAGGTCATGGCCACCCACCTGGAGCGCAACGGCGAACTGCAACTCCCGCTCCTGCGCCGGACGGCGGCCCACCTGCGGGAGCTGCTCGCCCCTACGACGGAGGTCCGGCGCATTCTCGACATCGGCAGCGGGCCGGGCGTGATGACCTGTGTGTTCGCCGAGGCCTTCGCGGACGCCGAGGCGGTCGCCGTGGACGGCGCGCCCGGGCTGCTGGGCCGCGCCCTGGCTCGCGCCGACCGGCTCGGCCTCGGCGGCAGGGTGGCCGTCCGGCACGCGGAGCTGCCCGAGGGCCTGGACGGCGGTGACGAGCACGGTGGAGGCGGCCCCGGCACGGCGGATCTGGTCTGGAGCAGCAAGGCCGTGCACCACCTCGGCGATCAGCAGGGCGCGCTGGACGCGCTCGCCGGTGTGCTGAGGCCCGGCGGGCTGCTCGCCGTGGCGGAGGGCGGCCTGCCGATGCGCTTCCTCCCGCGCGACATCGGCATCGGCAGGCCGGGCCTCCAGGCCCGGCTCGACGCCGCCCAGGAGCACTGGTTCGAGATCATGCGAGCCGAGCTGCCCGGCAGCACCGCCGTGGTCGAGGACTGGCCCGCGATGCTCAGCCGCGCCGGACTCACCTCCGTCGGCAGCTTCACGCTCCTCCTCGACCTGCCGGCGCCTCTGGGCGAGACGGCCCGCGCCTTCCTGCACGCCCATCTGACCCGGCTGAGGGAGGCGATGAGCGAGTCCCTGGACGCGGCGGACCGCAAGACACTCGACGTGCTGCTCGATCTCGGAGCACCGGAGGGCATCCTGCGGCGGCCCGACGCCTTCCTCCTCTCCGCCACCACGGTCTTCACGGGCATGCGCCCGGCTCGGTGACCGTGTCAGACAGCGCCGACAATGGAGCTCAGCCGGACCCCTACGGAACAGGGCACCGGCGAGGCCTCCGGCGTCGACGCGGCGGGATCCTGGGCACGGGCCAGCAGCGTCTCGCCCAGCTGCCGGGCGTGCTCCCCGGTGAGGATGAACTCGACCCGGTCGGATATCTCGGCACTCCTTCCGTATTCGCTGATCAGGATATGGAAGGAGACGTTCCCCTCGGCGTCGAGAGATGTCGTCATCATCCCGTCGACGACCCCGGGGATCATCGCTGGTACCGATTCGCCGCTGCGGAAGTGTCCCGCCCGCGTGTGGATATTCGTCATCATCCGGCTCCTCTCGCGAATATGTGGACGACGGGCGCGCTGGAATACTAGGTGGTCTGCTGGCGGCGTACAGCCAGCGCCCCTGCTATGCGCTTTCCGTACAGACTGACGACCAGGCCGACCACGATCAGCGCCAGCGAGAGGAGCTTGAGCCCGGAAATCTTCTCGTTGAACATCAGCATCGACCCGATGATCCCGAAGATGGGCACCAGCAGCGAGATCGGGGCGACGGTCGACACCGGGTACTCCTTGAGCAGCCAGTTCCAGATCCAGTAGCCGAAGACCGTGTTCGGGTACGCCTGGAAGAGAATCGAGAGGATCGCGGCGAGATCGAGCTGGTGCGGCAGGTTGACGTAGCCCGCCGATCCGTTGATCACGTAGTCCAGCGCGAAGAGCGGGATCGGCGAGAAGATGCTCGACCACACCAGGAAGGCCAGCACCTCCTTGGGGCCGGCCTTCTTGATGATGATGTTGGCCACGCTCCACGCGACCGCACCGCACAGCACCAGGGCGACCCCGGCGGCCGTCACGGTGCCATCGGTGATGAAGGTGACGCACACGAGGCCGAGCAGGGCTGCCGCGAGACCGATGTACTGGTAGCGCGACAGCGATTCACGGAACACGAAGGAGCCGAGAAGAATGGTGAGGAACGCGCTGAACTGAAGTACCAGCGAGGAGATTCCGGAGGAAAGCCCGGCCTTGATGCCGAGGTTCACGACCCCCCAGAGGCCGACCCCGAAGACCAGACCGTAGCCGGCGAGGTAGCGCCATTGAACATTCGGCTTCTTGATGAAGAAGATCGCGGGCAAGGCACAGAGCGAGAAGCGGATGCCCGCCAGAATGAAAGGATCGACCGTCTTCAGGCCGATTTTGATCACCGAAAAATTGAAGCCCCATATCGCGGTGATCAGAACGGCGAGCAAAATGTGTCGTGTTTTCATCGACATCCGGCACTCCTGCGGATCGTATCGGTCGTTCGGCCCGCCGAGCCGGCCCTCGCCAAGGCGGCGCTGTCACCCGGGGCAGACGGGCTGATGGGTTTGCTGTCGCAGGTCGAGGGAGGAACCCTGCGATGGTTCCGGACGGAATCGGGGAGCAAGGCAGAATCCGGGAACGAGGTGGTGCCGCCTTCCCTCCTGGCGGCACACCCGTCCCCGGTGGTCAGTGGACGTCTGCGGCGACCACCGGCTCCGCGGAACAGAACTCCCGCTGGTACCAGAGCAGCGGCTTCGTCGGACCATCGGTGAGCAGCCCGCTCAGTTCGCCGATCAGCAGCTGGTGGTCCCCCACCGGGATCCGGTCCACGGTGGTGCACCGGAACACCGCGTTGGCGCCGATGAGGTACGGCAGGCAGGAGTCGGGCCAGGTGCCGAAGTCGTGTCCGGCGAACCGGTCCACGCCACGGCTGGCGAAGGCGCTTGCGACATCACGGTGTTGCTCGCCGAGCACATTGATCACGAACTCGGACGACTCGGTGATCGCCTCCCGGCAGCTGGAGTTGTTCGACAGACCTACGAGGACCAGTGGCGGGTCGAGTGACACCGAGGTCACCGAGCTGGCGGTGAACCCCCAACGGCGCCCGGTGGCATCGCGGGTGGTGACGATCGTCAGCGGAGCCGCGAGGAGCGACATGGCCTCGCGGAAGCAGTCGCTGTCCAGCGGCGGTGGCGTGGTCCGGGTGAGTCCCCCCATGGAATTACCTCTCTCGTTCCTCATACGTCGGCCATGACAGGAACACTCTCGCGTGCGGCGAGCGTCCTGCGGAAGCTGCGAATCGTCAACGGCAAGACCACTGCGCCGAATATGCCGAGCAGCACCGCCAGGACGGTGACGAGTCGCTGAGGGGCGGCGGCACCGACGCCGGCGACGAGCAGGCCGCCGATGGGGTAGGACACCACGCCCAGCAGGAAGAACGGGCCCATCACCTTGCCCAGGTGCTCCCGCGGAATCACCTTCACCCGTTGCGTACGGTTGAAAATGTTGAAGTACGCGACCCCTACCAGTGCCACCACGTACGCCGGGGCGTAGACCATGAACGACGGGGCGAGGCCGAGCAGCAGCAGCGAGCCGCTCAGGAGAACGAAGCCGACCGTCCCGAGCAGCCGTACGTCGAACTTCTTGAGCAGCAACGGGGTCAGCAGCAGATTGACCAGACCCGTGATGCCGACGCACATGGTGAGCAGTGCGAACGACGACTCCGGGGCCTTGAACACACCTGTGACAACCGCGGCGTTCGCGCTCAGGGCCGTCGCGAAGGCCAGGTTGATGGCGAAGTTGAGGGAGGCCAGCAGGATGACCGGCTTGTTCCCGGTCAGGAGTGACCAGCCGAGCCTGAGTTCCGCCAGGTTCGCCCGGACACTCGTCACGGCCGGCGCCGCCTTCTTGCGCGGCAGGATCCACCAGCTCGCCCCGGCGAGCGCGAACATCGTCGCGGCCAGTCCGAGCAGCCAGACCTTCGCCAGCACGAGCACGGCGACCATCGCGAGGCCGGGGCCGAGCGCCATTGCCAGCAGTTCCATGTTCTGGACCAGTGCCTGCGTCTTCGGCAGGTCCGTGCCCGTGGCCATCTGCGGGACCATCTTCTCGGTGGACATGCGCACCAGCGCCATCAGCGCCGCGAGCACGGCTCCGTTGGTCATGAGGGCCCCGGTGGACCAGGACGGCGTGGTGAGGCAGATCAGGGCGACACAGCCGAGGATGGCGGCTCGCGCACCGTTGGCGCGCAGGAACAGGCGGCGTCCGCCGTCCCGGTCGGCCATGAGCCCGGCGAAGGGGTAGGCCAGCATGGCCGGAAGCCACTCCAGGGCGAAGGCGAGGCCGAGGGTCGACACCTTCCGGGTTTCCTGAAAGAGAATCAGCGGAACGGCGAACAGCACCAGTTGCTCCGCCATCAGGCCGATCAGCACACCCGAGGCGAAGAGGGGGCGGCGGAGGCGTTCTGCGTTCATCGGTGTGCCTCGACCGATCCGCTCAGCTCCAGCTCGGACGAGGGCCGGCCGCCCCGCTCGAGTTCGCGCACCAGGGGCAGCACGCGGGTGAAGAAGTGCCTCATCTCGTCCCGGGCCGGCCAGCCCGAGAAGATGAACTCGCCCACACCGGCCGCCTTGTACTCCATCAGGTAGGCGGCGACCTCCTGGTAGCTGCCGACCAGGCACAGGGCGGGACCGCCTCGGTAGGCGACGGCTCCGGACCAGAGCACCGGCGACATCCAGCCGTGGCCGGCCTCCTCGGCCAGACGGAGGGAGTTCTTCACCGCCTGCGAGTCGGCGGCCGCGACGAACTTGCCGACGAACGCCTTGTGCTCCTCGTCGGCACCGCTCATCACCTGCTCCAGATCGGCCAGTGCCTCCTCGCGGGTCTCCCTGGCCAGGACCTGCATCCGCAGGCCCACCCGGCATCCCCGGGCCACGATGGGCGCCGCCGCCTTGGCGATCTCCTCGGGGGTGTCCCCGTAGCGGAACCAGCAGTCGCCGTACTTGACGGCGGTCTCCTGGGCGACGCCCGATGCACCGCTGATGTAGATCTCCGGTCGGCCGCCGCCCTTGAAGCCCAGGCCGAGCTGGGCGTCCTGCAGGCGGTAGTGCTCGCCGCTGTAGGTCAGGGGGGTCTCACCGTTCCAGAAGCGGTGCAGGATCTCCAGGAACTCGTTGGAGCGGGCGTAGCGGGCGTCGTGGGGAAGGAAATCGCCGTAGTACGCCTGCTCGGCCGGCGAGATTCCGGCGACGATGTTCAGGGAGATCCGCCCGTCGGACATCCATGACACCGTGTTCACCAGCTGCGTGAACAGGGTGGGGGACAGCAGGCCGGGACGGTACGCCAGGATGAACTTGACCCGCTTGGTCTCGCGTACGAGCGCCCCGACGATCGGCAGCGGATCGGGCAGGCTGTAGCTCTGCGCCATCAGGAGGGACTCGACCCCGAGCGCGTCGGCGTCCTGGGCGAACTCGATCGCACCGTCGATGTCGAGCAGCTCGGCCTGGTACTTCTGGGCCGACTTCTTCTGCCCGCTGTCCAGCGCAGAGCCCCAGTGGAATCTCAGTTCGGTCATTCCTGTTTCTGCTTCCCGGTAGTAACTGTTCATGGAATCGACCGCTGGGACACGAGCGATCGCGCGTCCGTCGCCTCCGGACGACGGGTGAGGGCCTCGGCTGTGTCCTGACAGCTGTCGGTGCGACGGCCCGGTGTCCGCCGGAGGCGGACGGACACCGCCGGCGGACGGATGCCCTAAACGCCTACCTCGCCGCCATGTCGGGAACGGCCGGCACCGAGGTGCGGATGCGCAACGACTCGAACAGGCGGACCATCCAGCTCCGCGTCTCCTGGGGGCTGTCCGTCACGGCGATGCCTGCCAGCGCGGTCTCGCCGGCTCCGTAGGTGATGTGGTCGGGCAGCGGCTTGCCGAGCGGCAGTTCGTGCCAGGTGACCGTCTCCGGGCTGGTACGGAACGCGTCGGCGCCGTCGAAGCCCTCGAACGTGCGGCCGCTGAGGTGGTGCCCCGGATAGACGAACCAGCCGTACCAGGAACGGTCCTCGGGGGCGGCGGACAGGCTGTCGGTGACCGGCTCGCCCAGCAGGATCCGCAGCTCGCAGGAGGGCAGGTGCACCCCGGTCGCCAGTTCGAAGGTCGCCGCGACATCGGCTCCGCCGACCCGGTTGCCGACCTCCAGGAAGACCAGTTCGCCGCGGTGGACGATCGCCTCCAGGTGGAAGCTGCCGTTGCGGATCTGCACGGCGTCCAGGGCGCGTCCCACCCAGGCCCGCGTCTCGTCGGAGCATTCGATCTGGAACGATCCCATCGGAGTGCCCTGCGCGTACTCCAGGCAGGTGCCCACGTACTCGCTCGCGCCCAGCACGAGGACCTTGCCCTGTTCGATCAGGCCGTCGAAGTGCCGGATCCTGCCGTCGACGAATTCCTCGACCTGGTAGTCGGACAGCGCGGCCTCGGCCCCGTCCAGTTCGGCGACGCCGGACCGCTTGCCGGCGACGGCCTCGTACGCCTGCGTCTGGTCGTCGAACACGACGACGTCGACGCTGGACGCACCGCGGTGCGGCTTCAGGACGGTCGCCCCGGACCAGGGCGTCGTGCCACCGGCGTCGATGAAGGCGGTCAGCGGCATGAAGCGGGGGACCCGCACGCCGGCCTGCTCGACCGCGCTCTTCATGAGCACCTTGTCGCGCGAGAGCATGACCTGGTCCACCGGTGCGCCGTCGACACCGAGCCGCTCGCGCAGCTGTGCGGCGTCGAGCAGTTCGTACTCCGACATGGAGATCACGCGGTCGAAGTCCTGGGGCGCGCCGTCCAGCCAGGTGCAGGCCTCCTCGAAGGTGGAGCGCTCTCCCGGCCGTTCGACCTGGGTGCACCGGAGACCGGGCGGCAGGGTCGCGAGCGCGTCGCGAGTCCCGAAGTAGGTGACGTCGTGCAGCACGTGGTCGATACCGCGGTGGTATTCGATCTTGAAATACGGCACGCGGTGAAGGATGAGAATTTTCATCGGCGAACTCCCCTTGCGGTCGTCAGGTGATGGATTGGTCCTCGCACCGCTCACCGCACCGCGTGCTCAAGGCTGAGGCAGCTCTGGTCCAGCGCGTCCAGCCACAGCTCCCGCAGGGTGTGCACGACGTCGCGGATGTCGGCCCGCTTGGTGCTCAGGACGATGCAGCCCTGCGCCGAGAAGTCGGCGTTGTCCCGCGGCGTGCCGTGCAGTTCGCGGCGCTGCGGCGAGATCCAGGCGAACTCCTTGACGGACAGTTCGTCCGCCCTCAGGCCGTGGTGGTCGGCGGTCGCCGCCACGGCGTCCTCGAAGGGAGTGGCGCGGGGGTCGAGGTCCTCGGGGGCGAAGAGCCGGTCGCTCTTCACCCCGAGCATCACCGTGGCCGCCGAGCAGGTCGGTTCGGGCAGCATCAGAGGGGCTGCGTTCTGGAAGGCCGAGTCGACCCAGCGGTGGTAGAAGTCGATTCCGTAGACCCAGTGGGCCAGCGACCAGATCTTCATACCGGCCGGCCGCCGGTTGGGTTCGACGACCGCGGCGTGGGTGCCGTTGTCGCTCAGCTTGATCTCGTTGTGGAACGGGCCGTCGCACTGACCGACGAGCCAGTTGACCTGCCGGCCCGCCCGCTCCAGGGTGCTGCGCTCGACCTCGTCCAGACGGGCGGGCAGGACCTGTGCGACCTCGACGGGGTAGCGGCCGCTGGCGCTGACCTTCTCGGTGACGAAGGAGAGATGGCCCAGTCCGTCGAACGAGTACTCCCTGCGGTACGGGATGATCTGCTCGCAGATGACGCCGCCTTCGAGGTACGGCAGGACCTCGGCGAACGCGGCGCGTATGTCGTCGCCGGGGCGGACCACGACGACGCCGCGGTTGTTGCCCTCCTTGGTCGGCTTCACGACGAAGCCTTCCGGGTGCCTGCTCGCGAAGGCGTGCAGGCCGTCGAGCGAACCGACCTCGGTGAAGTCGGGGACCATCATCCGCTGGGCGGCGAGCAGGTCGGCATGGCGGGCCTCGCCGAGCCGGTACTCGTGCTTGCAGAAGGCACCGAGGGCGAGCTCGGGCGAGTCCACCGCCAGGCCCAGGCGTTGCAGAAGGGCGGCGCCGCTCTGGACCGCGTTGTCCGAGAAGACGATGCCCGCCTTGATCCGGCCGCGGTGTCCGGAGAGCAGCTTCTCCCCCACCTCTTCGAAGTCGTTCCGCAGCGGGTCGAGATCAATCACCTCGTCGCAGATCTCGGCGTCCGCCTCGGTGGGATTCGCGCGGATCAGGGTGACTTCGGCCCCGTAGCGATCACGTGCGTAATTGCGCAGGTGGCGGACGTCGTCGATGCGACTCAGGTTGTAGTCGATAATCAAGAAAATAGGCTTGGCTGCCGACATTGAAAGTCTCCTACCACTTGCGGAATGTGCCGCGATAGCGTTCCGGTTCGGGAGTCGGTGCGGGTGCCTTCCCGCTTTCGCTTACAGGTGCACGCCACCGGCGCCGGGGCTCCGGTGGACCGGGTGTGCGGGTGGATCGGCGAGGAGCGGACGTGCCGGCGGGCACGGTGGCGCCTCCGGTGCGGCTTCGGTCTTCCCGTGGACAGAAGTCCCGCGCCGGAGGCTCCAATTGGCACGCCGCTCGTCACAGTGGTTCAGCCGCGACTCTGGGCTTCGGCCTCGTAGTGGATCTCGATGGCATCCTCGGAGGTGCGCATCAGCTCGGGAAGCTGCTGGTCCCGCTCATCGAGTCGCAGCTGCCAGAGCAGCTGCCCGAGAAAGACCTCCCGCGAGGTGGACTCCACCGTGTCCCCCGCCTTGAGCAGAATCTGCGAGACGACCGGCTTGAGGGGCAGTTCGCTGTTCAGCCCGACCTTCTTGATCACGCCCTTCTCGGCGAAGAAGACACGGAAGAAGGTGGCGTTCTCCACGGGTGACGTGCCGTCCGCCGCGAACGAGATCTCCCTCAGCCTGGCGCGGAAGGACTTCGCCTCGTCCGTCTCCTCGTCGGCCCCGGACAGGAGCAGGTCGAGCCAGAGGTCGAGCAGGTCCCACTCGCCGTTGAGCGCTTTCACGCTGTGGGAGATCAGGCTGCCGCCGACCCTCGGGTTGACCTCGATGAGGTCCCAGCGCGACTGGTGGTGGCGGGCCTCGATGTGGAAGCAGCCCCACCGCAGGCCCAGGTGCGACAGCAGGCTGACGACCCATTCGATACCGGCGGCGCAGTCCTCGCGGGAGATGCTCCAGGGCGGACTGGTGCAGCAGTTCTCCAGGACGGTGCCTTCGGCCTCCGTCACCTCGCACTTCTCGTGGATCCCGACAATGCTGGCTTCGCCGTCGACGACGATGACCTCGAAGCTGAACTCACGGCCCGGCAGGTAGTCCTCGATGAGGAAGGACAGCCCGTCGCCGAAAGCCGAGGCGTAGACGGTGTCGGCCTGGGCGTCGGTCGTGATCTGCTCGATGTCGGCCCAGGTGGTGTCCGGGGAGAGCGGGAACGCCCCGTAGGAGGCGATACCGCTCACCGGCTTGACGAAGTAGCGCCGCGTGCTTGCCTGGTGCGCCCGGAGCGACCCGGCGGTGAGCTCCGTCGCCCGCACCCGGGTCAGCCCCGCGTCGGCCAGCCGGTTGCGCAGCGCGAGCTTGTCCCGCAGGCCGAGGATCTGCTTCTCGTCCAGGTCGGGAACACCGAGCTGTGCATTGGCCAGGGCCATCAGGTGCCGGTAGCCCTCCCAGACCGTGATGCAGCCGAGAACCCGTTCGCCGCTCCGCTGGAGCTCGGCGATGTGGGCCTCGACGTCCTCGCGGGTCAGCACATGCGACCCGGTCACCTGTACGCGGTCGGCCTTGTCCTGGAGGTCGCGTGCGCGCTGCGGCTGGTGCTCCGGCAGCGGCAGCGAGCTCAGGACGAAGCTCTTGAGGTGCCTCGCGCCGAGGGCTTCGACGAGGTCCTCCATGAAGGAGAACCCGACATGACTGAGAAGGAGGACACCCCCTCGCGTGTCCCTTGCCGCGTCGTGGTTCAACTGGCGATCTTCTCGGTGTTGAGGTCGGCGCCCAGGATCGTGTCCTTGTAGAGCTCCTCGAAGTACATGGCCAGGATCGACTGGTGCTCCTGGAGGTACTTCTTGAACGCGGCGATGTCCTGCTCACTGCGGATCAGGAACCGGACCGCCGCCCAGACCTCGCCCGGGTGGTCGTCGTTGATGTCCGTGTGCGAGTGGCTGATCTGACCGCCGATGTTGCC
>NZ_JARZAJ010000006.1 GCF_029892105.1 Kitasatospora sp. GP82
AGCCAGGATCAAACTCTCCGTGAATGATTACTCGGCCCCAAAATTCCAAGGGCCGGTTCACACTCGCGTTGAGCGGCACGGCAACCACCGGAATAAGGTAGTCCCGCGCACTGCGTCCTCGCTGTGTTTTATTTCAAAAGGAATCTCCAGCAAGACCATGACGGTCTCGCCGGGGATGTCAACATATCTGGCGTTGACTTTTGGCACGCTGTTGAGTTCTCAAGGAACGGACGCTTCCTTCGAGCCGCCTTCCAGCGGGCCCTCCGGGCGCTTCGTTCTTTCGTGTTTCCAGCTTATCAGATGTTTTCCGCTCCGTTTACCGGCGCTTCACTCACCAGACTTGCTTTTCTTCGCCCCTCTCGGTGCGACTCCGGAACTGTACGGGTCCCGGACCTCCATAAGCAAATCGCCCCCGCCCGGAGCCCCCCACGGGTCCCGGACAGGGGCGATCGACGGACCGGACACCGAGGTCAGGCCCGGCTCATCTCCTCCGCGATCGCTGCCGCGAAGGCGTCGATGTCGGCCTCTGTCGTGTCGAAAGCGGCCATCCAGCGCACCTCGCCGGTGTGCTCGTCCCAGAAGTAGAAGCGGTACCGCTTCTGCAGACGCTCACTGACCTCCCGCGGGAGCAGCGCGAAGACCGCGTTCGCCTCGACCGGGCGGACGACCGTCACACCGTCGATCTGGCGGACGGCGGCTTCCAGGCGCTTGGCCATGGCGTTGGCGTGTCCGGCGTTGCGCAGCCACAGGTCGCCGGCCAGCAGGGCCTCGAACTGCACGGAGACGAAGCGCATCTTCGAGGCGAGCTGCATCGACATCTTGCGCAGGTACTTGATGTCGCGGACCCGGTCGGGGTTGAGGACGACCACGGCCTCACCGAAGAGCAGGCCGTTCTTCGTGCCGCCGAAGGAGAGGACGTCGACGCCCGCGTCCGTGGTGAAGGCGCGGAAGGGGAGGCCGAGCGAGGCTGCGGCGTTGGCCAGGCGCGAGCCGTCCATGTGGACGAGCATGCCGCGCTCGTGGGCGTGCTCGCAGATCGCCCGGACCTCTTCGGCGGTGTAGCGGGTGCCGAGCTCGGTGCTCTGGGTGATGGAGACGGCGAGCGGCTGGGCCCGGTGCTCGTCGCCCCAGCCCCACGCCTGCTGGTCGATCAGCTCGGGGGTGAGCTTGCCGTCCGGGGTGGGAATGGTGAGCAGCTTGATGCCCGCGATCTTCTCGGGGGCGCCGCACTCGTCCACGTTGATGTGGGCGGTCCCTGCCGCGATGACCGCGCCCCAGCGCGGGAGCAGGGCCTGGAGGGCGACGACGTTGGCGCCGGTGCCGTTGAAGACGGGGTACGCCTCGGCGCGCTCGCCGAAGTGCTTGCGGAAGACCGTCTGGAGGTGCTCGGTGTACTGGTCCTCGCCGTAGGCGACCTGGTGGCCGTCGTTGGCCAGGGCTATCGCGGCGAGGATCTCGGGGTGGACCCCGGCGTAGTTGTCGCTGGCGAAGCCGCGGACGGCGGGGTCGTGCCGCCGTACCGCGTCCGTCGTTCCGGGGAGTGCTCCAGCGGGTGCGCCGGGGGTGGTGCTCATCGGGCTGTCAGCCACAGGTGCTGTCCGTTCAGTTCTGCTGCGGGGCGGTCCCAGAGGCCCGCCAGGGTCTCGGCAAGGTCGGCGGTGTCGGTGAAACCGGCGAACTTCGCCTCCGGCTTCTCGGCGCGCATCTCCGGGGTGACCAGTGCCTTGATCACCAGAATGGCAGCCGCAGCGGTCGGCAGGCCGTCGGTGGAGGTCGTCTCCTTCTTGAAGGAGTCGGCCATGGCGAGCGTCCAGGCTTCGCTGGCCGCCTTGGCGGCGGCATAGGCGGCGCCGCCCGCGGTCGGCTTGTGCGCGGCGGTGGCCGAGATCATGGCGTAGCGGCCGGAGGCGCTGCGGACCAGCGCGGGCTGGAAGGCCAGCGAGGTGTGCTGGAGGGTGCGGACGACCCGGTCGTGCAGCCAGTCCCAGTCGTCTATCCGGCTGTCGAAGAAGGTCTTGCTGCCGCGCCAGCCGCCGACGAGGTGGAAGAGGCCGTCGACGTGGCCGTGCTCGGCCTCGAGGTGGTCGGCCCAGTCGTGGACCTCCTGCGGGTCGAGCAGGTCGATGACCTGGCCGCTGATCCGCGCGCCCGGTACGGCCGAGCGCACCGCGTCGGTGGCGGCGTCGAGGCGCTGCGCGTCGCTGCCGGCGGCGATCACGGTGGCGCCCTGGGCGGCGAGGCGGCGCAGCGTGGCGCGTCCGGCCGGTCCGGTGGCGCCTGCGACGGCGACGACCTTGTCCGCGAGGGCGGTCGAGTAGGAGGGCGTGGTCACGCGGCGGCTCCCTGGAGGCCGGCACCGGTGATGCCGGTGGTGGCGGCGATGACGCCGCGGAGCTTCTTGGAGAGGGCCTCGTAGAACATGCTGAGCGGGAACTCGTCGGGCAGGACGGCGTCGCACAGCGCCTTGTTGAGGGCCTTGCCGTCGGTGATGTCGAGCGGCAGCGCCTCGGTTCCCTTGGCCCAGGTGGAGGCCGGGTGGGGGGTGAGGTAGCGGGAGACCAGCTGGTAGGCGGCGATCCAGTGGGCGGTCTTGGGGCGGTCGATGCCGTCGCGATAGAGGGTCTCGATCTCGCCGCACAGCTGGTTGGTGACCTCGGCGACGCGGGTCCAGTCGATGGTGAGGCGGTTGTCGCGCCAGCGCAGGGCGTCGTGCTTGTGCAGGTAGGCGAAGAGCAGCTGGCCGCCCATGCCGTCGTAGTTGCGCACGCGGTCACCGCTGACCGGGAAGCGGAAGAGGCGGTCGAAGAGGATCGCGTACTGGACGTCGCGGCCCTGTGCGTAGCCCTCGGCCTCCAGGTGGACGGCCTCCTTGAAGGCGGTCAGGTCGCAGCGGAGCTCTTCCAGGCCGTACATCCAGAACGGGCTGCGCTGCTTGATCATGAACGGGTCGAAGGGCAGATCGCCGTGGCTGTGGGTGCGGTCGTGGACCAGGTCCCACAGGACGAAGGTCTGCTGGGCGCGCTCCTGGTCGGTGAGCAGCTCGGCGGCGTCGGCGGGGATCTGGAGGCCGAGCTGGTCGACGGCGCTGGTGGAGACGGCGCGGAAGCGGGCGGCCTCGCGGTCGCAGAAGATGCCGCCCCAGGTGAAGCGCTCGGGGGCCTGGCGGACGGCGACCGTCTCGGGGAAGAGCACGGCCGAGTTGGTGTCGTACCCGGCGGTGAAGTCGCTGAAGGTGATCGGCACGAACATCGGGTTGTCGAAGCGGGTGTGCTCCAGCTCGGCCAGCCACTCGGGCCAGACCACCTTGAGCAGGACGGCTTCGAGGTTGCGGTCCGGGTTGCCGTTCTGGGTGTACATCGGGAAGACGACGAGGTGCTCGAGGCCGTCGGCGCGCTGCGCGGCGGGCTGGAAGGCGAGCAGCGAGTCGAGGAAGTCGGGCTCGCGGTAGCCGGTGTCGGCCCATTTGCGCAGGTCGGCCCGGACGGCGGTGAGGTACTCGGCGTCGTGCGGGAAGAGCGGGGTGAGCTCCTCGATCGCGGTGAGCACGGTGGTCAGCAGCGGGTCGACGACGTGCCGCTGCACGGCGGCGAGGTCGATGGAGCCGTCCTTGGACTGCAGGGGGCGCAGGGCCTCGACGGCGTCCTTGAGCCGGAGCCAGGCGGGGTGGGCCGCGTGGCCGGAGGGCTGGGTGGCCGGGGTCGCTACGGGAAGGTCGGCCGCCACAGCGAGCCTAGGCGAAAGATTCTGCATCTGAGACTCACTTCGACAGGAGTTATTTCGACACGGACACCATAGATTCGAAAGGTTCTCCTGTTCAAGGGGAACCGGTTCGCGATCCGGTGCAATCCGGGAGGTGTCCGCTATCTGGACAGCTCTCGGATGGTGTGGACAGCGGTGCGGACGGGATGCGCACCTCCCGCCGTGCTCCCGGCGGATCTTGTGACCTCCGGCCACCCCGACCTGCTCCGGGTGCGCTCCTGTTGTCGCGCGCGCGTCTGCTGCCTCTGCCGCCGCTGTCGTCACTGACGCCTGCTCGGGAGGCACCGCGGAGACGGTGCCGTACGCCGACCATGCCTCGTGCCCTGCAGCGCCGCCACCGGGAGGGATCCGGTGTTTTCACCGCGCGTGGTGGGCACCTTCCCGAGGGCATTCGTCCGCGATCCCACCTCTTCGCCCTCTCTGGAGTCCTGCCATGTGGAGTCCCGCCATGACCTCTGCCCCTGGTTCGCGTGCCGCCCGGCTGGCGCCGTTCGCCGCCCTGCTCGTCGCGGCCTCGGCGCTCACCGCCTGCGCCCCGCAGGAGGCCAAGACCGGTGGCGCGGCCTCGCCGGCCACCGGTGCCGGCTCGGCGCAGGCCGCGGGCGACTGCGCGAAGGGAGCGCTGGCGACCAGGAAGGCGGGCACGCTGACGGTCGGCACCGACAAGCCGGCGTACGCCCCGTGGTTCTCCGACGACAAGCCTGCGAACGGGAACGGCTTCGAGTCCGCCGTGGCATACGCGGTCGCCGAGCGGCTCGGCTACGGCAAGGACAAGGTCGACTGGGTCGTCAGCCCGTTCAACAAGGCGTTCGCGCCGGGTGCCAAGGACTTCGACTTCGACATCAACCAGGTCTCGATCAACGACGACCGCAGGAAGTCGGTCGACTTCTCCTCCGGCTACTACGACGTGCGGCAGGCCGTGGTCGCCCTGAAGGGCTCCAAGTTCGCGGGGGCCGCCGGCCTGGCCGGCCTCAAGGGCGCCAGGCTGGGCGCGCAGGTCGGCACCACGAGCCTGGCGAGCATCACCGACCAGATCAAGCCCAGCGGCCCGCCGGCCGTCTTCGACGACAACGATCTGGCGAAGGCCGCACTGAAGAACGGTCAGATCGACGCGCTGGTGGTCGACTTGCCGACCGCCTTCTACATCACCGGCGCCGAGGTGACGGACGCCAAGGTGGTCGGGCAGCTGGAGGGCGGCAGCGGCGCCGAGCAGTTCGGCCTGGTGCTGGACAAGGGCAGCACGCTGACCGGCTGCGTCAGCCAGGCTGTGAACGCGCTGCGCTCCGACGGCACGCTGGCCAAGCTGGAGCAGCAGTGGCTGTCGGATGCCGTGTCCGCCCCGGTGCTGAAGTGAGCGCCGAAGTGGGTACGCCGACGGCGGAGAGCCGGCGGCGCGGGGGCGGCGCGGCCGAGCCGTACCGCCCGTCCGACCGCCGGCTGGCCCGCGAGGCGTACCGCAGACAGCGTGCCCGCCGCTCGGCGCTGATCGCCGCTCTCAGCACTGCGGCCACCGCGCTGGTGCTCTACCTGGTGGTCGTCAACTCCCCGGGCTGGCAGCGCACTCGGGAGACCTTCTTCAATGCGCACTACGCCTGGCAGGCGCTGCCCGAGGTACTGAAGGGCCTTCGGGTCAACCTCGAACTGATGGTGTGCTGCGGGGTGCTGATCCTGGTCTTCGGCCTGCTGCTGGCGGTGCTGCGCACCCTGCGCGGACCGGTCTTCCTGCCGGTGCGGCTGCTGGCCACCGTGTACGTGGACTTCTTCCTCGGCCTGCCGATGATCATCTGCCTGCTGATCATGATCACCGGTGTGCCCGCGCTGAGGCTGACCGGTGTGACCACCGATCCGCTGCTGCTCGGCGGCGCGGCGCTGGTGCTCACCTACTCCGCGTACGTCAGCGAGGTGTTCCGCGCCGGGATCCAGTCGGTGCACCCGAGCCAGCGGGCCGCCGCCCGTTCGCTGGGGCTCAGCAACGCCCAGGCGATGCGCTACGTGGTGCTGCCGCAGGCCGTGCGCCGGGTGGTGCCGCCGCTGCTCAACAACCTGGTGTCACTCCAGAAGGACACCGGCCTGGTCTCCATCGGCGGAGTGATCGACGCGGTGTACGCGGCGAAGATCATCACCTCGCAGACCTTCAACTACACGCCCTACCTGGTCTCGGCGCTGGTCTTCCTCGTGCTGACCATCCCGATGACCCGGTTCACCGACTGGACGACCGCGCGGCTGAACCGCCGCCAGCACCAAGGAGGAACGGTGTGACCGAATCCGTGCTGCGTTTCGAGTCCGTCCGCAAGGGCTTCGGCGAGCACCTGGTGCTGCACGACGTCGAACTCGCCGTGCCCGCCCATTCGGTGACCGCTCTGATCGGTGCGTCGGGATCCGGCAAGTCCACGCTGATGCGCTGCGCCAACCTGCTGGAGGAGATCGACGACGGCGCGATCTTCCTGGACGGCGAGGAGATCACCGACCCGCGCGCCGACCAGGACACGATCCGGCGCCGGATCGGCGTGGTCTTCCAGGCGTACAACCTCTTCCCGCACATGACCGTGCTGGACAACATCACCCTGGCCCCGCGCCGGGTGCACGGCGTCGGCCGGGCGGAGGCCGAGGCCGGGGCGCGGGAGCTGCTGGACCGGCTCGGACTGGCCGACAAGGCCGGGGAGTACCCGGACCGGCTCTCCGGTGGGCAGCAGCAGCGGGTCGCGATCGTCCGGGCGCTGGCCACCGGGCCACGACTGCTGCTCCTGGACGAGATCACGGCGGCGCTCGACCCCGAGCTGGTCGGCGAGGTGCTGGCCGTCGTCCGGGGCCTCAAGGAGCAGGGCATGACGATGGTGCTCTGCACCCACGAGATGGGCTTCGCCCGCGAGGTCGCCGACCAGGTCTGCTTCCTGGACGCGGGTGTCGTCCTCGAACAGGGCCCGCCCGAGCAGGTCTTCGGCGACCCGCAGCAGGAGCGCACCAGGCAGTTCCTCAGCCGCGTCGTCGCCGCCGGCCGCCTCCCGCGCTGACCCCCACCGGGGCGGGCAACGCCCCAGGGGCGCGGGGTGAGTTCCAGGGGCGCGGGCGATCGAATGCCCGAGCATCCCCCTCACGGGGTTGTTCGCGCAGTTCGTCGCGCCCCCTGGGGAGTTACCCCGGGACTGAACACGTCTGTGCGCCCCTGTGCGCGCCCTGCTACGCCCACCTCTGATCGGTGATCGTGGACGGTGCACATGTGACCGGTCGAGAGGGGCACCGATGCACGGACCTGCCCTCGTCACCTGGCTGCTGGCAGCACTCGCCCTCGCGTCCGGCCTGTACTGCCTGGCCCGGCTGCGGGGTGTCGGCCCCGCCTGTGGCACGCACGGCGGCGCACGACGGCGGTGGCCCACTCATGAGTCCGACGTCACCGAGGCACTGATGGGACTCGGCATGGCCGGCATGGCCCTGCTGCCGGGCAGCCTCTGGGGCTGGCCGTTCGCGCTGCTCGCCACCGCCGAGATCGTCGCGGCGTTCGGCCGGAGCAGCCCGGCCGTTCGGGCGCACCGGCTGCACCACGGGATCGGGGCACTCGCGATGGCGTACATGGCGCTCGCCATGGCCGACGCGCCCGTGCACGCCCACCACAGCGCAGCACCCCCCGGTCTGCCGCTGCTGACGGGGGCGCTACTGCTCTACTTCGGCTGCTACGCGCTCTGGTCCGGCAGCCGCCTGCTCACCGTTCCGGGCGCGGGTGTCTCGGCAACGGTCGGCCCGGCCGTGGGCGAAGGGGTGTCACGGGCCTGTCGGCTGGCCATGGGTGTCGGGATGTTCGCGATGCTGCTGACGATGTGACCCCGTGGACGCGCGGGAGTGCCTCTCGGACGCCCACCACCACGCGCCGGGCACATGCTCACCGGTAGTACACCCGGCCACCCGCCTCGAAAAGGATCTCCTGGGCCGGGTCGATGCAGGAATTAGGAAGGAGGTCCTGAGATGCTTCCGGCCGTTCCGGCCCCGAGCCGGGCCGCCGGGGCTCCGGCGGTCAGTGGTGTTGGTCACCTGCCCGGCCAAGGCGTTCCGTGGGGGGCCTGGCAGCGCATAGGTTGGGGTGAGCGCGATGCCGCGCTCCCGTGTGTCCTGGGGGAGCACTCCTGATGACGGCCCTGCTCAGCCTGCTTCTGCTCGGAACGATGCTGGCCACCGTGGCCCCGGCTCGGCTGGCCCGGGCCCACTGGGCCGAGCGAGAACCGGTGCTTGCCCTGTGGGCGTGGCAGTGCCTGGTGGTGGCCGTGCTGCTCTGCTGTGTGCTGGGGCTGCTGCTGGCCGCCGCGGCCGCGCTGCCGGAACTGCGGCAACTGGTCTTCGCCAACGCGCCGAGGGAGGTCGAGGCCGCGTACGGCCTGGCGGGGGCGGAGGGCTGGGGACGGCTGTGCGCCGGGCTGTTGGCGCTCGGCGGCGTGTGGACGGCCGTCTCGTTCACGCGCGAGGTGCGCTCGGCGCGCGCGCTGCGCGACCAGCGGCATGCCCAACTCAGCCATCGGGCACCCGAGTTGCCTGCCGAGCTGGCCACTCCCCAGCCCAGGGGCGGACGGGAGCGGCTGGTCGTCCTGGAGAACGCGCGGCCCGAGGCGTGGTCCCTGCCCGGCCCCGGCGCCCGGCTGGTGGTCACCACGGGCGCGCTCCAGCAGTTGAGCGACCATGAACTGGCCGCGGTGCTCAGCCATGAGCGCGGGCACGTCCGGGCCAGGCACCACTGGCTGGCCCAGTGTGCGGAGGCCCTGGCCACCGGCTTTCCCGGAGTGGGTGTCTTCAGTGCGTTCCGGGACCAGGTCGGCGAACTGGTCGAGCTGGCGGCGGACGACCGGGCGGCCCGCCGTCACGGCCGGGTGACCACAGCCCTGGCCCTGGTCGAACTCAACTCCGGGCGCGGGGTGTTCGGGCCCTGCGGGGCGCTCGGGTCATGTCCGCCCCATCTGCTGGCCCAGTCCCCCCGCCGGGTGGACCGGCTGCTGGCCGGCGAGCCCCGGCTTCCCGTCCACCACCGGCTGCGACTGACCGTCGCCGCCCTCGCGGCACCCGCCGCCGTCGTCCTGCTGGCCGTCGCGCCGGGCCTGTCGACCCTGCTCTGAAGCCCGCTCAGGCGTCGCAGTCCTCGACCGGCACCGGCTCCAGGAGCGTACGGGCGAGGATCCGGCGGTGCAGCGGGCGGGCCTCGGTGTAGCGGGTGCGCCCCGCCTCGGTGAGGGTGACGTAGATGCCACGGCGGTCGAGGTTGCACATCGCCCGCTCGACCAGCCCCGCCTTCTCCAGTCGGCCGATCAGCCGGGAGAGGGCGCTCTGACTGAGGTGGACGGTCTGGCCGAGGTCCTGGACCCGCAGCTTGTGGTCGACCTGTTCCTCGTCCTCGAAGAGCCGTTCAAGCACCTCGAATTCACTCATGCCCAGGCCGTGCAGCTCTCCCAGTTCGCGCTCCAGCGCGCAGGAGGCCGCCGCATGGCGGGCCAGCAGGTCACGCCATCCGGCGACCAGGGTCGCCTCCGAGGCGTCGGCGGTGACGGCGTCGAGTCCAGGCACGCGAACAGGCTAGCACGTACTCAAGCATTTAATGCGGGTGCATTAAATCTAGTTGCATTGATTGCATATGCATGTAGTCTCCTCCTCATGACCACAGCCCGACGGTCCGCAACCGACCCTTCTGCCAGCCCTTCTGACGATGCATCGGTCCACGGCGACGAACCTTGGAGCCCACGCCTGTGGGGCACCCTCATCGTTCTCTGTGCGGCCCTGTTCCTCGACTCCCTCGACGTCTCGATGGTCGGCGTCGCCCTCCCCTCGATCGGCACCGACCTGCATCTGTCCACCTCCACCCTGCAGTGGGTGGTAAGCGGCTACGTCCTCGGCTACGGCGGACTGCTGCTGCTCGGCGGCCGGGCGGCCGACCTGCTCGGCCGCCGCCAGGTCTTCCTGGTCGCGCTCGCCGTCTTCGCCGCTGCCTCGCTGCTCGGCGGCCTGGTGGACGACGGCGGACTGCTGATCGCCGCCCGCTTCCTCAAGGGTGTGGCGGCCGCCTTCACCGCGCCGGCCGGTCTTTCGATCATCACCACCACCTTCGCCGAGGGCCCCGCCCGCAACCGCGCGCTGAGCATCTACACCACCTGCGGCGCGAGCGGCTTCTCGCTCGGCCTGGTCCTCAGCGGCCTGCTCACCTCGGCCGGCTGGCGCTGGACCTTCCTGATGCCCGTCCCGGTCGCACTGGTCGCACTGGTCTTCGCCTTCCGGCTGCTCCCCCGCCAGCACACCCCCGAGCGCGGCTCCGGCGGCTACGACATCGCCGGGGCGGTCACCGGCACGGGCTCGCTGCTACTGCTCGTCTTCACCGTCACCGAGGCGCAGAGCGTCGGCTGGGCCAGCGCCAGGACGCTGCTCTCGCTGCTGGTGGTCGCCGTACTCGCGACCGCCTTCCTGCTGATCGAGAAGCGCACCGAGCACCCGCTGGTCCGGCTCGGGATCTTCCGCAACGGCGGGGTCAGCCGCGCCAACCTCACCGCCTTCGCGATCTTCGGCTCGTACGCGGGCTTCCAGTTCATCGCCACTCTCTACCTCCAGCGGCTGCTGGGCTGGTCCGCGCTGGAGATGGCCTTCGGCTTCCTGCCCGCCGGGGCGCTGGTGGCGCTCTCGGCCCCCAGGACGGGCGCCATCATCGACCGCTTCGGCACCAGCAGGCTGCTGCCGATCGGCGTGCTGGCACTGACCGCCGGGTACGTGCTCTTCCTCCGCCTCGGCGAGCACAGCGGCTATGTCTGGCTCGTGCTGCCCAGCATGGTGCTGCTCGGCGTGGGCTTCGCGCTGGCCTTCCCCGCAGTGAACATCGCCGCCACCAACGGCGTTCCGGACGACGAGCAGGGGCTCGCCTCCGGCCTGGTGAACACGGCCTTCCAGGTCGGCAGCGCCGTGGTACTCGCGGTGGTGACGGCGGTGATCACCGCCGGAAGCGGCGGCGGCGAGACCCCGCAGGCCCAGCTCGACGGCTACCGCCCGGCGCTGCTGCTGGTCGCGGGCGTCTCCCTCGCGGGCCTGCTGGTGGCGGTGTCCGGTGCCGTACTCGACCGTCGGCGGGAGCGGGCCGCCGTGGCACCGCCTTCGGTGCCGGACTACGACTACAGCCGGTCCCCCGCGGCCGAGGTGCTCGTCGAGCGGTGACCGGCCGCTCGGCGCGAGCGGCAGCTACCGAGATTTTGCCGAGCCGACGAGAGCCGACGAGAGCCGACTCCACCAAACCCCCGTGTTGGTGGAGTCGGCTCTCAGCCATGGGCCCGTACGACTCCGCCCGCCTCCGTGCCCCGAGGACCTCCGGGTACAGGGGCATCCGGGTTCGGACGCGGCGGACCAGGCTCCAGAAGTATATTGGCCAGGAGCCAGTCAACGTACGGAGCAGACACGATGGCACCTCGCGGGGAATCGGTCAACGAGGAGATGCGTCAGCGCTCCCGGCAGCGCATCATGCGAGCCACCGTCGAGCTGGTGGACCAGCACGGATACGCCGGGACGACGCTCGGCGACATCGCCGCGCGGGCCGGTCTCGCCCGGGGGCTGCTCTCGTACTACTTCGACGGCAAACGACTGCTGATGCAGGCCGCGACCCACCGCCTGATGCACCTGGAGCTCTCGGCGGCGCTGGCCGAACTGCCCGCCGACGCCGGCCCCGAAGCCCGGCTCGCCCGCGCCATCGACGCCGTGCTCGGCCTGGCCTTGGAGCATCCCCGGGTGATGCGCTCGCATCTGGCACTGATCCTCGACCCGGACGTGGGCGCCTTCGTCCAGGACCCGGAGCAGCAGCAACTCGGGGCAATCCTGCGGGAGTTGATCCGCGACTGGGGCGCGGCCGATCCGGTCGCCGAGCACGCCGTACTGCGCAGCGCCCTGATGGGCGGCTGCATCGGGGTCCTGCTGCCGGGCGCCGCGCTGCCGCTGGCGCCGATCCGGGCGGACCTGTTCGCCCGCTACGGGCTGGCCTGGGAACTGGGCGTGCCGCCACAGCCCCAGGCCCCGGCCCGGCCACAGCCGTCGGTCAGGGCCTGAGGAGTGCCGCCTCCCCTGCCCACAGGGAGATCTCCACGATCAGCCATGCAGCACCCCCGGGTGCTGCATGGCACGGTCCGCGTCAAACCTTCCCCCGCACCCCTGAGGCGGTGCGTGGTCCGCCGGGTGCGGATCTCAGCGGTCGGCGAGGATCGACTTCAGCAGGTCGATCGTCTGGTCGGGCGTGAGGCTGTCGACGCAGAGGCGCTCCATGACCTGGACGTAGGCGTCGACGTCGTCGCGCTTGTCGAGGTAGAGCGCACTGGTGAGCTGTTCCAGATAGACCACATCGGCCAGGTCCTGTTCAGGGAAGCGCAGGATGCTGAACGCGCCGCTCTCACCGGCATGCCCCCCGAAGCGGAACGGCATCACCTGGATCACCACGTTGGACTCCTCGGCGACGTCGATCAGGTACTGGACCTGGGCGCGCATCACGGCGGGACCACCGACCGGCCGGCGCAGCGCCGCCTCGTCGATGACGGCCCACAGGCGCGGGCTCTGACCCTCGGTCAGGAGCTTCTGGCGGCGCATCCGGAGGCTGAGGCGGCGCTCCAGCTCCTCGTTGCTCAGGACGGGTCGGGTCTGGGAGAAGACGGCACGCGCGTACTCCTCGGACTGGAGCAGGCCGGGGATGAACTGCACCTCGTAGGTGCGGATCAGCGCGGCGGCCTCCTCCAGGCCGACGTAGGTCTGGAACCAGCCGGGCAGCACGTCGTTGAAGCTGTGCCACCAGCCCGGCTTGTTGGCCTCCCGGACCAGGCCGAGCAGTGCCTCGCGCTCGGTTCCGTCATGGACCCCGTAGAGGGTCAGCAGGTCGGCGACGTCGCGCTCCTTGAAGCTGACCCGGCCGAGCTCCATGCGACTGATCTTCGATTCGGAGGCGCGGATCTGGTAGCCGGCGTCCTCGCGGGTGATGCCGTGACCCTCGCGCAACCTTCGGAGCTGGGAGCCGAGGAGGATGCGGCGCACCATCGACCCACCGTTGGGCTGAACTGCGGTCATGCCGTCGAAACCTCCACCTTGGGCAAACAGGGCACAGTCTGCCATCAGTTGAGCGCTCAGGGTGCCGGTACTGGCATAACGATCTACCAGTTCTGCATCAGTCCCCCCATGATGCACGTGCATCCGGCGCTTGCATATGCCAATAGTGCGATTGCACGTGAATCGACTCTTGCATCTGCAGTGAGCGCAGAGGACCATGGTGCACGTGCACCTGCACATCCCTGGCAATCCCGCGGGCTCCGCGTTCGACCCCACGCGCGAATCCGCACACCGCTCGGCCGCGCCACAGCTCGGCCGGGCGCGCGTGTGCGCGAAGTGGGCCGTCGAGGAGGCTGCCGCGCGGCCGAGCGAGTCGGAGGTGACCGGCATGACCCCGATGGGTCCAGCCGTGTCCGCCCCCTTATGGGAGGAGCTCTTCATGAGCACCGGTACGGCCGTGATGGCCGACCCCCACGTGGTCACCTGTACGCTCGCGCCACGCTTCGACGCCGTCAGAACCGCCAGGGAGTTCGCCAGGTCGACACTGCACGGCTGGGGCCTTGGCGAGCTCTTCGACGATATCGCCCTGGTCGCCTCCGAGTTGGTGACCAATGCGCTGCGGCACGCCCTCGAACCCCGCCGGAGCGAGCAGGCTGCGATCGCCCCCAGCTACCTCCCGATGCAGCCGGGTCCGCAGCAGTCGGCGGACGACCGGCTGCCGATCCGAATAAGCCTGGTGCACCGTGCCCCGCAGGTGGTCTGCGCGGTGAGCGACCCGAGCAGTGCCGGGCCGATCGCGCGCGAGCCGGACTTCGTCGCCGAATCCGGCCGGGGCCTGCACCTGGTGGACTCCTTCAGCCGTTCCTGGGGCTGGCACCCGCTGGCGGGCGCGGGCAAGGTGGTCTGGGCCATGTTCGAGGCCGAGTCCGAGGCGACGGCCGGGATGTCGGTCGGCCGGCACCGCCGCTCGGCCTGAGCTCCCGTCCGATCCGCGGGGAGCGCGGCCGCTCCCGACAGCCGATCGGCGAACTCCTCCCCGCGCAGGCCCCCAGGCTCCTTCGGACTCCCGAAGGCCCTCCGGGCCCCGCAGGAGCCCCAAAAGAGACCCCACAGGGCCCCGCCGCACCCCCCGGGGGCGGACCGCCCGGCGAACTCTCCCGAAGAACAGTGAAGGCCGTCGCGGTGAGTCCCACGACGGCCCGTCCGCAGCAGAGTTGACGGCAGCAGGGCTGATGACGGCTCAGCCCGTCAGATGGTCGAACTCCCCGTCCTTCGCACCGAGCAGCATCGCGGTGATCTCCGCCCGGGTGTAAATCAGCGCCGGACCCTCGGGAAAGCGCGAGTTGCGCATGGCCACCTCGCCACCCGGCAGGGCGGCGAACTCGACGCAGTTGCCCTGGGAATTGCTGTGCCGGCTCTTCTGCCAGACCACGCCTTCAAGGTCCGCAGCCGCCATGCCGTTGTACGTTTCCTGCATCTCCTGCACCGAATTCTCCCGACGTGCCTGGCTTACGCCTCACTTGACGTGATGATAGCTCCAGTGCACGTGCATCAGCACGGGACAGTGCTCGTGCAGAAGTCATGTCGGAATACACCTTGAACGCTCCGCTTAGCCGACTCTGACGGAACGTAAGCGGACATAGCCCGCGAATCGCCGACCGGCCGATGACTGCCCGTGCCGGGGCTGCGCCACCGTGTTGATCTTCATCAGCGCCAACGGCGGACGATCCGTCACTCGGAGACCGCTGTGAGACACGTCACCCAGGACGGCCTCGAACGGCCGCCGGTTCCAGTGCGAGACCGGATGTCAGCATGACTTGGGTGATTTGGCAGCATATGTCCGCATTACCGATCGACTCGGTGTCCACTCCTGGGATCCGACTGCAGGCATGTCTGCGGAATGTCCTACGATCTCCGCCATGAGCACCGCAGCCATCCCGGGCGCGCCACTGCCCGTCCGCACTCCAGGCTCCCGTGCGCGGGGGCGCCACCGCCGTCCCGAGCGCCCCGAGGTCCCGGCCGGTTCCCCGGCGCTTGTGCTGGCTGTCCCGGCAGCGGCCGGGCCCGAGGCAACCCCGGTCGTCGAGGAACTGCTGTCCATCGTGCGCGGCGAGCAGCCGGGCATCGAGACGGCCGCCGCCTACCTCGTCGGCTCCCACTCCGAGACCGACGGCACGCAGGCCGCCCAGACCGTCGCCGGGCTGCTCGCCCAGGCCGCCGAGGCCGGCCTTCCCGCACCCGTCGTGATCCCCCTGCTGGCAGGCCCGCACGGCTTCCTGACGGAGCTGCACCAGCTGGCGGCCGAGACCGGGGCCCGGGTCACCGATGTGCTCGGCCCGCACCCGTTGCTGGCCGAGGCGGTGCACGTACGGCTCTCCGAGGCCGGTCTCGCCCGAGCCGACCGGGCCCGGCTGTTCGCCATCACCACGGCGGCCGACGGCGTGGTGCTGACCACGGCCGGCGGCGAGGAGGCCGCTGCGGCCGCCGGGATCACCGGCGTGCTGCTGGCCGCCCGGCTCGCCGTGCCGGTGGTGGCCGCCGCCCTGGACGTGCCCGGATCGGTGGCCGCCGCGGTCGACCACCTGAAGGCCACCGGCTCCCAGCGCCCCGCCCTGGCTCCGCTGGTCATCGGCCCGGAGGCCGACCCGGAGCTGCTCGCCGCGGCCGCCGAGGAGACGGGCTGCCCGAGCGCGGCACCGATCGGTACGTACCCGACCGTCGGTCAGCTCATCGCCTCCACCTACCTCGCCGCACTCGGCCTCCCGGCGCCGGGCGAGCCCCAGGCCGCCGCCGAGGAGCACCCGGCCGGCTGAGCAGCCGACAGAGCAGGACGAGAGGCCCCCGCCGAGGGGCCTCTCGTCGTTTCACGGCACGCGGCGGCACCGGCCGGGGCGGCTCACGAAGCGCCGCGGCAGGGCATCCCGCAGGGCCACTGTGCGGCCCGTACGGACCCCGGACCTTCCGACCTGTACAGGCCGATGCCCGTGCGGCGCTCAGCGCCCGGTCAGCGCCGCGCACAGCCCTGCGGATCGTGGACCGCTCGGCCACCAGGGCCCGTCCGGCCGAACCTGGACGACGATCGGCCATACAGCACCCAGGGAGGCGGGTCCGAAAGCACTCCCCCGGTCCCGGCCGGCCGCTGGGGCGGAGCGCTCGCAGCATCCGGCGGCGCCTCCCCCGTCGAGTCACATTGGCCTACATTTCGGACATTTCCCACCATCTCGCCCGCCCAAGCCCTTTGACTCCGGATTCAGGCTCCGGCGAGCCTTTTCAAAAACTTCACAACCGGTCGTCGAATCGACCCGAAGATGCCGCACCATCACCTGAAAGACAGGCAGATTGCCGCCCTCGCGGGCCGACTGAAAGAGACCCATCGAATTCGATCGGAATGACCTTTCGTATTCGATCTTGAATGGCCGGCAGATGCCCTGTGAGGGAGCTCACAGATGTTTGCGGATTCAACTTAAGTCTGTCTAACGTGCTCCACGTTCGTGGTCACACGGACCCAACTCACCCGGAACGCCGAGTCCTGCCGCCGGATGAGCTGGAACGCAGAACGCACCTACGGCAGGGGCGGGGGAACCAGGTAAGTCGCCCGGGAGCCGGTCAGAAACGACCGGCGCCGGGCTAGGGGTGAAGCCGTGCACTGCGCGGCCGGGCAACTCCAGCCCGAATCCGACAGCTCACCTCGCAGGCGTGGGAGAGGAACGCATCTTCATGCTGCCCATCAACGCCAACAAGCGTGCCCGCCGTCTGATCGCCGCGACCGGCGTGGTCGGCCTCGGCCTTTCGATCCCGTGCCTCACCGCCGCCGGCGCCTCCGCCGCCTCCGTCGCCACCTGGGACAAGGTCGCCCAGTGCGAGAGCACCGGCAACTGGAGCATCAACACCGGCAACGGCTTCTACGGCGGCCTGCAGTTCACCTCCTCCACCTGGGCCGCCTACGGTGGCACCCAGTACGCCGCGCAGGCCAACCTCGCCACCAAGGCGCAGCAGATCGCCGTCGCCGAGAAGGTCCTCGCCTCCCAGGGCCCCGGCGCCTGGCCGGTCTGCTCCGTCCAGGCCGGTCTGACCAAGGGCGGCGCCCCCGCCCAGGTCGACACCTCCGCCGCGGCTCCCGCGCAGAGCACCCCCGCCCCGAAGGCCCCGGCCCCGCAGGCTCCGGCCGCCAAGAAGCAGGACAGCGCCCCGGCCACCACCGCCCCGGCTGCGGACAGCGCCAAGTACACCGTCGTGGACGGCGACTGGCTCTCCACCATCGCCCAGAAGAACAGCGTCGAGGGCGGCTGGCAGAAGCTGTACGACCTCAACAAGTCGGTGCTGACCCAGGGCCCGGACGTCATCTTCCCGGGCCAGCAGCTGACCCTGGGTGGCAACACCGCGACCGCCGCGCCGCAGCAGGACACCCAGAAGCCCGCCACCAAGCCGAGCAGCAAGCCCGCCACCTCGGGCAGCTCCAGCACCTCCGGCGGCAGCGTGAGCGCGACCACGACCGCCAAGACCACCACCACGGCCCCCGCCGCGACCGGCAGCAAGGCCGCCGCGGTCAACTTCGCCCTGTCCAAGGTCGGCCAGGCGTACGTCTACGGCGGCAGCAGCGACGGTGGCTGGGACTGCTCCGGCCTGACCCAGGCCGCGTACCGCCAGGCCGGCATCTCCCTGCCGCGCGTGGCCGCCGACCAGGCCGACGTCACCACCCACGTCTCGCTGGACAGCCTGCAGCCGGGCGACCTGCTGTTCTGGTCCAACAACGGCAGCAACTCGGGCGTCTACCACGTCGCCATCTACGTCGGCAACGGCAAGTACGTCGAGGCCGCCAACCCGAGCTCCGGTGTGAAGACCGAGACCATCGCCAACTGGGCCCCGGACTTCGCCGGTCGCGTCTGACCCTCCCCCGGACTGCTCTGGCTGTCCCCACGGGCAGGCCGCTGCCCCCGGTGCTCTGGTCGGCGCCGGGGGCAGCGGCCTGTCCGCGCCCGGCTTGCCGGCGGGGACCGCCGGGTAGGCTTCACGGCAGGACTTCAGGGGGAGTACCGCCATGGCGAAGGTCAGCATCACCCTCGACAGCGATCTGGCCATCGACGCCATGCTGCTGTCCGGCACCACCAGCCCTCAGGACGCGGTCGAGTTGATCGTCCGGGACTACCTGGCCACCGGCCGCCGCACCGAGGCTCGCACCGGCGACGCCGCCGACCGGCATCGCCTCACCGACCCGAAACCGGGCCCGGCGGAGGGCTGAAGGCCGAGGGCTCAAGGCGGAGGACTGAGGGGCGATCACTTCTCAGTGCCGTGCTCTCGGGCACGGTCCTTGGCACGGCGGGACCGACGCGAGCGGGAGAAGACCAGGAGTCCCACGAAGAGCACGCCGGCGATGATCGCACCGGTGAGGGTCGCGCCGCGAAACCAAGGCGCCCTGACGTCCATCACCCGCTGCCCGGCATGCGCGCCGCTGCCGCGCCCCACCGCCACGCCCAGCGTCCAGAGGTTCGGCAGCGCGAGCACCACCGCGAGGACCAGCCAGGCGACCGCCGCCTTCCACGGCCGCCGCCGGTGCAGACCGAACCAGGCTGCCACCAGCGGCAGCAGCGTGAAGCACACGCCGAAGACGAGTCCCAGGATCAGTCCCACACTCAGGTGGCCGTTCACCATGTCGCCCACCCGCTGCGACCACCACCGCGGAATCGTGGCGGCCCAGAGGAAGTAGACGGCCACCGCGGCCACCAGCAGCCCCCCGCCGAGCAGCAGCCGTCTGCGCCAGAGGAGTCCCGCTTCGCTCTCCCTCGTCCGACCAGGTCTCATGCCTCGATGCTGGCAACAACCGGCCCCGCCCGCAGCACGATGCCCGCCCCCGCCCAGAGCCTTCCGAGGAGCCGCGCCGTCCACGGGAGAGCGGGCGGGCCCGGGGAGGAGCCGAACGCTCACCGGCCGGTACTGCTCCGTCCGGGCGAGGGCCGGCGGGCCCGGGGCCCGTCCGACCGGCTCTGAGGGCATCCCGGCACCGGGTGCGGCAACACTTCGGCCCGCCAGGTTCCAACCTGGCGGGCCGAAGGCGTCCACCGGGGCCGCCGCCCCGGTGGATGGATTCAGTGGGGCCTGGCCCCGGTGGAGCCGCGCATCACCAGTTCCGGCTGGAACATGAACTCGGCGCGCTGCGCCGAGCCGCCGCCGACCTCCTCCAACAGGGCGTCCACCGCCGCCGTGGCCATCGCCTCGACCGGCTGGCGGATGGTGGTCAGCGGCGGCTCGGTGAAGGCGATCAGCGGCGAGTCGTCGAAGCCGACCACCGAGATGTCGTGCGGCACCGAGAGACCGCGCTGGCGCACCGCGCGGATCGCGCCGAGCGCCATCATGTCGCTGCCGCAGACGATCGCCGTGCAGCCCTGGTCGAGCAGGGCGCCCGCCGCCGCGTGCCCGCCCTCGACGCTGAACAGCGTGTGGTGGACCAGTCCTTCGGCCTCTTCCCTGGTCCTGCCGAGCAGTTCCTGGACGGCCGCCGTGAAACCCTCGATCTTGCGCAGCACCGGGACGTAGCGGCGCTGGCCCACGGCCAGGCCGATCTTCTCGTGACCGAGCTCGACCAGGTGCTGGACGGCCATCCACATCGCCGCCCGGTCGTCCGGCGAGATGAACGGCGCGGCGATCTTGTCGCTGTAACCGTTGATCAGCACGAACGGTACCTGACGACCTGTCAGTTTCGCGTAGCGGTCGTGGTCGGCGGTGGTGTCGGCATGCAGTCCGGAGACGAAGACGATGCCCGCGACACCGCGCTCGACCAGCATCTCGACCAGTTCGTCCTCGGTCGAGCCGCCGGGCGTCTGGGTGCAGAGCACCGGGGTGTACCCGTGGCGGCTGAGCACCTGCTCGATCACCTGGGCCAGCGCGGGGAAGATGGGGTTGCTCAGCTCGGGGGTGATCAGACCGACCAGGCCCGCGCTGCGCTGGCGCAGGCGGGTCGGCCGCTCGTAACCGAGCACGTCGAGCGCCGCCAGCACGGTCTGCCGTGTGGTGGCGGAGACGCCTGCCTTGCCGTTGAGGACGCGGCTGACGGTGGCCTCACTGACCCCCGCCTGCGCCGCGATGTCCGAGAGTCGCGCCGTAGTCACGGTCCCGAAGCCTATTGCAACCATCTCAGACCTCCCACCAGGTGGTGCTGTCCGCTTCCAGCACGGCCTTGGCGCCGGTCACTTCGGTGCTCCCGGCGGAGGAGAGCAGGACCGTGCCGGGTGCGATGACGGTGACGGGTTCGGCGGTGGTGTTCACCGTGCAGACGAACGAGCCCTCCGCACTGTCCCGACGGAAGGTCAGCGTGCCCTCGGGGCTGTCCAGCCAGGTCACCTCGGCGCCGGCGCCGAGCGCGGGCTGCGCCCGGCGGACGGCGAGCGCGGAGCGGTAGAGCTCCAGGGTGGAGTTCGGGTCGCCGGTCTGAGCCTCGACGCTCAACTGCGCCCACTCGGCGGGCTGCGGCAGCCAGCTGGGACCGCCCGGGGTGGGGCCGAAGCCGTACGGGGCCTCGGTGCCGGACCACGGGATCGGGACGCGGCAGCCGTCGCGGTAGCCGTCCTGACCGGCCTTGCGGAAGAAGGACGGGTCCTGGCGGACCTCGTCGGGCAGGTCGGTGACGTCCGGCAGGCCGAGCTCCTCACCCTGGTAGAGGTAGGCGGAGCCGGGCAGGGCGAGCATCAGCAGGGTGGCGGCGCGGGCGCGGCGCAGGCCCTGTTCGCGGTTGCCCGGGGTGCGGATCTGGGTGCCGCCGGGCAGGTTGCCGAAGCGGGTGGCGTGCCGGGTGACGTCGTGGTTGGAGAGCACCCAGGTGGTAGGGGCGTCGACCGGGCGCATCGAGTCCAGCGAGACGTCGATGACCTCGCGCAGTGCGGTGGCGTCCCAGTAGGCGCCCAGGTACTGGAAGTTGAACGCCTGGTGCAGCTCGTCGGCGCGGACGTAGTTGGCGGTGCGCTGGACGGTCGGGGTCCAGGCCTCGGCGACACCGATCCGCTCGCCCGGGTACTCGTCCAGGATCTTGCGCCAGGCACGGTAGATCTCGTGCACGCCGTCCTGGTCGAAGAACGGCATCACGTCGTTGCCGAGCAGCTGGAGCTGGTCGCCCGAGCCTATGTCGGGCAGTCCCGGGGCCTTGACCATGCCGTGGGCGACGTCGATCCGGAAGCCGTCCACGCCCATGTCCAGCCAGAAGCGCAGGATGGAGCGGAACTCGTCGGCGACGGCCGCGTTCTCCCAGTTGAAGTCGGGCTGCTCGGGGGCGAAGAGGTGCAGGTACCAGTCGCCCGGGGTGCTGTCGGGGTTCTCGGTCCTGGTCCAGGCGGGGCCGCCGAAGATGGACTCCCAGTCGTTGGGCGGGAGTTCGCCCGCCTCGCCCTTTCCGGGGCGGAAGTGGTAGCGGTCGCGCAGCGGGGACGCAGGTCCCTCGCGCAGGGCGCGCTGGAACCACTCGTGCTGGTCGGAGGAGTGGTTGGGGACAAGGTCCACGATGATCCGCAGGCCCAGCTGGTGGGCGTCGCGGATCAGGGCGTCGGCGTCCAGCAGGGTGCCGAACATCGGGTCCACGGCGCGGTAGTCGGCCACGTCGTAACCGGCGTCGGCCTGCGGGGAGGCGTAGAACGGAGAGAGCCAGACGGCGTCCACGCCGAGGTCGCGCAGGTACGGCAGGCGGCTGCGGATACCGGGCAGGTCGCCCATGCCGTCACCGTTGGAGTCGGCGAAACTGCGCGGGTACACCTGGTAGATGACCGCATCGCGCCACCAGCCTCTGGTCGCACTGGCGTTCGCGGCGATCGGCGCTGCGGCGGGCCGGGACGTGTCGGCCAGGTTCTGGGTCATCGGACAAGTCATCCTTTGAGGAAACGGTTGCTTCGGGGAACGGTTGCTGATCAGGACTTCGCGGCACCGGCGGTCAGACCGGTGACCAGGTGCTTCTGGACCAGGTAGAAGAACAGCGCGGCGGGCAGCGCGATCAGCACCGAGGTGGCGGCCATCAGGTGCCACTGCGCGTCGTGCTCGCTGATGTAGGTCTGCAGGCCCACCGCCAGCGTGTACTTGTCGGAGCTGAGCATGAAGGTCGAGGCGAACGGCACCTCGGCCCAGGCGGTGAGGAAGGAGTAGAACGCGGCGACCGCCAGTCCCGGCCGGGCCAGCGGCATGATCAGCCGCCAGAAGGTGCCGAACGGGGACAGCCCGTCCACCCGGCCGGCCTCGTCGATCTCCACCGGGATGGTGTCGAAGTAGCCCTTCATCAGCCAGGCGCAGTACGGGACGATGGTGCCCGAGTAGGTGAGGATCAGGCCGAGGTAGCTGTCCAGCAGGTCGAGGCTGGACAGGATGGTGTACATCGGCACGATCACCACGGCGATCGGGAACATCTGGGTGAGCAGCAGCGTCCACATCAGCTGGCGGTGGCCGGGGAAGCGCATCCGGGAGACCGCGTAGCCGGTGGTGGCGGCGACCAGGACGGCGAAGACCGTGGTGCCGATCGCGACCAGCATGGAGTTGCCGAACCAGGTGAGGAAGTCGGTGTGCTGCAGCACGAAGCCGTAGTTGCCGAGGCTCATCTTGCCGAGGATCTGGCCCGGGTGAAGGTAGTCGGTCTTGTCCGGGCCGAGCGAGATCCAGGCGATCCACAGCACCGGGAAGAGCGCGATCAGCGAGGCCACGGTGAGCAGTCCGTGGAGGAGCGCCGTGAGGGCCGGTCCGCGCTCGCCGCGCGCCCTCCTGCGCGGGGCGGCGGCCGGCTGGGCCTGCGGCACGGGGGTGGGGAGTTCGGTGGTGACGCTCATTCGCTGGCCTGCCTCGTCGTGGTCGGTGGGGTGACTGCGCCGGTCCGCGCCATCAGGCGTTCCCCTCGTTGCGGACCTGCCAGCGACGGTAGAAGCTGGTGAAGACGACCAGGATGGAGAGCAGCAGTACCCCGTAGGTGGCCGATTCGGCGTAGGCGCGCGGCTGTTGGCCGAAGCCGAGGCGGTAGGCCCAGGTGACCAGGATCTGGGCGTCCGGCGAGCCGTCGCCCAGCAGCAGGAAGATGATGGCGAACTGGTTGAAGGTCCAGATCACGCCGAGCAGGACGACGGTGCTGCTGACGGTGCGCAGCCCGGGCAGGGTGACGTAGCGGAAGCGCTGCCAGGCGGTGGCGCCGTCCATCTCGGCCGCCTCGTACAGCTCGGCCGGGATCGACTGCAGGCCGCCGAGCAGCGAGACCATCATGAACGGCACGCCGCACCAGGTGTTGACGATGACGGCGGCGGCCTTGGAGGCGAGCGGGTCGCTGAGCCAGGACGGCTGCGGCAGGTGCAGGAAGCCGAGAGCGGTGTTGACCACTCCGCTGTCGGAGAGCATCAGCCGCCAGGAGAAGACGGTGACGAAGGTGGGCACGGCCCAGGGCAGGATCAGCAGCATCCGGTATGTGGTGCGGCCGCGCAGCTTCTGGTTCATCAGCATGGCCAGGCCCAGGCCGATGGAGTAGTGCAGGCCGACGCAGAGGACCGTCCACAGGACCGTCCAGATCAGGTGCGACCAGAGCCGGTCGTACGAGCCCGGGCCCCAGAGCACGTCGGCGTAGTTGTGCAGGCCGACGAAGTCGAAGCTGTCGGGGATGTGGTTGACGCCGATCTGGCGGCCCACGTTCAGGCTGTTGGCGTTGGTGAGGGTCAGGTAGATGCCCCGCCCCAGCGGGTAGCCGACCAGTACGCCGAGCACGACGACCACCGGCGCGACCATCGCATAGGCGTACCAGTGCTTGCTGTACGAGAGCTTGAGGCGCTGGACGAGGCCGGGCCGCGGTTCACGGTCGCGGCTGCCCTGGCTGGGAGCGCCCTGCACGGCGACTGCCATCTATCGACACCTTCTCGGGAGGTCCGCCGCCTCGCTGCGGCGACTGCTGTGCATACACGGGAGGCCGCCCGGCCCGCCGGTGGGGCGACGGGCCGGGCGGCTGGGGACTTACTTGCCGAAGCCGGGGAGCAGCTTGGCGAAGTCGGTGGCGGCGCCGTCCAGGCCGGCCTGGGTGCCGGCCTGGTCCTGGGCGATCTTGACCAGATCGGTGTTGAGCGGGGTGAACAGCGAGCTGTACTCCGGCAGTTCGGGGCGCGGCTGGGCGACCGGGAGGACGGCCTGGAAGCCGGCGATGCCCGGGTTGCCCTTGACCTCGGCTGTGAAGGCGTCGGAGCGGGTCGGCAGGGTGGAGTTCTTCAGCGCGAGGAAGGTCTGGCTCTCGGCGGAGGTCAGGAAGGCGGCCAGCTTCTCGGCGGCGGCCTGGTGGGCCTTGTCCGAACCGGCGTAGACCGAGACGTTGTGGCCGCCGGTCGGGGCGCCGGCCTTGCCGGTGGAGCCGGCCGGGACGGGCGCGATGCCGAGGTTGTTCTTGTCGGCGAAGGCGGAGCCCTTGTAGATGTTGGTGATCTCCCAGGGACCCTGGATGATCATCGCCGCCTTGCCGTTGTTGAAGGCGTCCATCATGTGCGCGTAACTGTCCGTGGTCACGTCGGCCTTGACGGTGCCGGGCGAGGTGAACATCGACTTGTAGGTGTCGATGGCCTTGACGGCCTCGGGCGAGCCGATGGTGATCTTCTTGTTGGCGGCGTCCACCATGTTGGTGCCCTCGCCGTAGAGGAACGGCATCGCGAAGTAGCTGTCACCGGCCCGCATGAACAGGCCGTCCACGCCGGTCTTGTCCTTGAGCTGGGCGGCGTCGGCCTTCAGCTCGTCCCAGGTGGCGGGGGCCTTGGTGATGCCCGCCTTGGCGAACAGGTCCTTGTTGTAGAGCAGGCCGAGGGTGTCGGTGACCAGCGGCACGCCGTACAGCTTGCCCTCGTAGGTGGCCTGCTTGATCAGGCTGGGCTGGAACGCGGAGGTGTCCTTGGCGGCGTCGGTGCCGTCCAGCGGTGCCAGGAAGCCGGCCTTGGCGAAGGCGGCGGTCCAGCCGACCTCGGAGCGGAAGACGTCCGGGGCACCCTTGGCGCCCATCGCGGTCTGCAGCTTGTTCTGCGCCTGGTCGAAGGGCACGTTGACGAAGTTGACCTTGACGGTCGGGTTCGCGGCCTGGAACTTGTCGACCAGCGCCTGGTAGTTCGGCGCCTCGTTGGTGGCGTTCGAGGTGTCCCAGTAGGTGATGGTGACGGGGCCGTCGGCCTTGCCGTCCGAACCGGAGCCGCCGCTGCTGCTGCCGCAGGCTGCAGTCGAGACCGCGAGGGCCGCAACGAGGGCGGAGGCCGCGATGCCACGCCGCATGAGAACTCCTAGAAGGTGGGGGTGCCCGAGATGGTGAGGAACCGCGCATAATGGCTGTCCCGTGCCGACTGCGCCATTGCGGCCGTCGGGCTTGGGCAGGAACGTAACAGGCGCGCAATCGCCACGGAAAGGTCTTGCAGCAAGTTTCTGCAAGATCTTGCGATCGTTACGCGCGCGTGTCCTCCGCGTTGCCGCAAGGTAGTCGACTGACGCTGATTCGGCATCAATTGTCCGATTTACTTCGTACTGCCGTGACTGCAAGGCGCCACACAGGGAGCCGTCGGCACCACCGCACGCATTTAAAAGGATCTGCGGCCCGCTGCCCTTCATGCGGGCGGCGCGGGCCGAGCTGCTCCGGCGCGGCGTGCCCGCCCAGGCGATCAACTACGAGGTGTCCGGCCCCGACCTCTGGCTCGCCTCCGGAAACTGACCTGCCGTCAGTCCAGGTGTCCCGCCATCGAAATGCTGCAGATCCCGGGGCCCACGAAGGGGTGCAGGCGGAGCGTGCCGGGCTGACCGGCACGCTCCGCCATCGCGTCCAGCAGACCCTGGTGCACCGAGCACACCACCTCGGGGTGGCGCTCCGCGTTGTGCTGGAACGGACAACCGTGCAGCAGCACCTCGCCGCCGTCGGAGGCCTGCGAGCCCTTGGATCCGGCGCCGGTCCGGAGCTCCGGCTCGAAACCCCAGCGCTTTGCTGCGGCCAGCACCTGCCCGGTGAGCGAGCCGCCCGTCCCCTGCTCGGCGGCACCCCAGATCCGGCCGGCCTCCCCCGCGCGCACCGACCGCTCGTCCCGGCTCGCGCCGAAACCGAGCGCCAGCACCTCCACCAGCGTGCGGTAGGCGGCGAGTTGCTCACGGGCGGGCGCCGCCGCGTACAGCAGCCGGGGCCGGCCGCGTCCGCCGTTCGGCTCCTCCTGGCGCACCTCGACCAGCCCAGCCTCGACCAGCGCGGTCAGATGGTGGCGCACCGTGGTGAGGTGCTGCCCGACCAGCCCGGCCAGCTGCCGGTTGTCCAGCGGCTCGGCCGCGTCGGTCAGCGCCGCCAGCAGCACCCGCCGCGCGGGCACCGCAAGGGCCTTGTGCACACCGGGGTCCGAGCTCTCCATCCACCCAATACTACGGCGCCGACCGGCAGGGTCTCGGGGCACGGAACCCCTGGGCACCGAAGTCCGGGGCGCAGAAGCCCAGGGTCGCGGAGCCTCAGGCCACGCCGAGCCGCAGCACGGTCGTGGAGCGGAACTCCTCGCCGGGGCGCAGCCGAGTGGACGGGTACGAGGGCTGGTGGGGCGAGTCCGGGTGGTGCTGGGTCTCCAGCGCGACGCCCGCGTACGGCCCGTACGGGACGCCGCTCGCACCCGTGACCGCGCCGTGGAAGCTGTTGGCGGTGTAGACCTGGATGCCGGGTTCGCTGGTGAGCACCTCCAGGGTGCGCCCGCTGGCCGGGTCCTCCAGGAAGGCCGCGCGCGCCGGGCTGCCGTCGGCCGGGCGGGGCCTGAGCACCCAGTTGTGGTCGTATCCGCCCGCGCGCAGCTGCGGGTGCTCGTCGTGGATGCCCTTGCCGATCGGCCTGGGGGCGGTGAAGTCGAAGGGTGTACCGGCGACCGGCTCGTACGGCCCGTACGGGATCAGCCGCTCGTCGACGGGGGTGTACTCCTCGGCGTCCAGGGTGAGCAGGTGGCCGAGGATGTCGCCGCCGCCCTCGCCGGACAGGTTGAAGTAGGCGTGGTTGGTGAGGTTGACGACGGTCGGGCGGGTGGTGGTGGCCCGGTAGTCGATGGTGAGGGCGTCACCGCTCAGGGTGTAGGTGACCTGGACGTCGAGCGCGCCGGGGAAGCCCTGGTCGCCATCGGGACTGTGCAGACGGAGGCGGACTCCGCCGGGCGCCTCCTCGGCGGCCCAGATCCGGTGGGCGAAGCCGTCGGGGCCGCCGTGCAGGGTGACGCCGCCCCCGGTGGGGGCGAGCTGGTGCTCCTCGCCGTCGATGGTGATCCGGCTGTCGGCGATCCGGTTGGCGTAGCGGCCGACGACGGTGCCGTAGTGGCGGGCGGCACCGAGGATGGCGCCGAGCTCGTCGGTGCTGAGCAGGATCTGGGCGGTGGCACCGGTGCGGTCGGGGGCCGTCAGGGTGTGCAGGGTCGCGCCCAGGGTGAGCACGGTGGCCTCGATCCGGCCGTTGCGCAGCGTCCAGCGTTCGATCGCGGCCCCGGCGCCGCCGGAGGCGAAGTGCGCCCGGCTGACCTCGGTGTTCTCGGCCGACCCCGTCATGGCTCGCTCCTCCCTGCGACCGCCGGTGCGGCGACCACCCTGGTTCGAGATCTGTACGAATCCATCGGTACGAACAGCGCTGTGCGCATCCGGGCGATCCGCTCGCCGCTGCTGCCAGGGTAGCCCCGGCGGGTGCACGGACAGTGGCTGCGACCCTCCGTCGCTCCTCTGGGACACGAGACTCCGCCTCGCGCCCCAGAGGAGTTGTCCGCCGGCCGACCGGTCGTCAGCCTGTTTGCCCGGTCTCGTCCTCGGGCAGTCCGAGTGCCTTGGCGAGGCCCTCTGGTCCGCTGCCCGCCTTGCGGTGGACGGCGGCGAGCCGACGGTGCACCAGGCTGAGCGGGAGGTCGAGTTCCTCGGCGATCCGCTGCGGCGGGACGTTCTGGACGGCCAGCTTGGCGACCTCCCACTCGGGCTCGCTGAGGCCCTCCTTGCTCAGGGTGCGCAGGCGGTTGGGCCGGAGCACCGAGCCGGCCAGTTCGGTGCGGGCCCGGTCGACAAGCCCGTCCGCTCCGCAGGTCTGGGCCAGCTCCATGCCCTGGTACAGGTACTCGGCGGCATCGGTGAGCCGTCCGGTCCGCCGCAGCGCGGCACCCAGATCGACCAGCGCGTAGGCGAGTTCGTACCCGGCCGGGGACTGGGAGAGCCACCGGACGGCCTTCTCGAGCAGCTGGACGGCCCGCTGGCCGTCCCAGAGCGTGGCCTGGATCCGCAGCGCGGTGCCGATGGCGGAGGCCGAGCCGAAGTTCTCGGCCCGGGCGACGGCCTCTGCCGCGAGTTCGCGGGCCCGCTCGGGACGGTCCGGGAACAGCGCCAGCGCGAGGTGACCGACCCACGGTGCCCAGAGGGTGTTGTGCCAGCCGCGCGCGGTGAGCTGTTCGCCGACCTCCTCGAAGACGGCGGCCGCGGCGGCGTGCTCGCCCCTGGCCAGCAGCAGCTTGCCGTAGAGCGTGGGCGCGTCGGGCAGGACCATCGCGGTGGGGTGGTAGGGCGGCGCGAAGCGGTACTTCTGCGCCAGCTCCCACGCCTCGTCCGTCCGGCCGCGGGCGAGCAGGGTGTCGACGTACACACCGACGATGTCCCACTGGAGCGGGATGTCCGGCGCGATTCGCTCGGAGAGCTTCAGGCCCTGGCGGAGGTAGTCCTCGGCCTCGACCAGGAAGCCGCGCCGGAAGCGGGTCAGGCCCATCAGGAAGTAGCTGAAGCCCTTGTGGGCACCGCTCCATCCGGCGAGTTCGAAGCCCAGCACGGCCTCCGAGAAGAGCTTCTCGGCGCGGGCGAGCTGGTCGGTGTAGGTGTACGTCAGACCGATCAGTGCGGGCACTTCGAAGCCCCAGGTGGTGCTCGTCCAGCCGAGCTCCTTGGGGAGGCGGCCGTTCTCCAGGGCCTGGTCGGCCAGTTCGATCGCCTCGGCCACGGGCTTGCCGCGCAGGGTCAAGTCCCAGGCACGCATGGCGAGTACGGCCCGCTCCGCGGTGCTGCGTCCGGTCAGGCTGGCGGACAGCTCCTCCAGCCGCGTGGAGCGGGCCGGGCCGTCCTCCTCGTCGCGCTGGAAGGCGATCCACACGAAGTGTGCGGCGTGCAGGCGGAGTTTGCCGGGCCCGGGCTCGGTGCGCTCGGCCTCCTCCAGCAGGACGTTGGCGGCCTCGACCAGCTCGCCCGCATGGGCGAGCACCTCGGAGAGCCGGAAGGTGGCGTCCACTCGCAGTTCGGGGCTGAGGCCGGGCTCCAGCGAGAGGGCCAGCTTCAGCTGGTTGACGGTGGCGAGCGGGTCGGTGAGCAGGGCGGCACAGCCCGCCTCGTACAGCACCTCGGCGCGGTCGTCCTCGTCGGGCGGCTCACTCAGGGCGCGGGCCAGGCAGCGCTGGGCGGCCTCCGGTGCGCCGATCGCCAGGTGTTCGGCGGCGGCCGCGCGGAGCTTGCGGACCATCAGATCGTCGCCCTCGGGGTGGGTCTCCAGCAGGTGCCGGGAGGCCTCCAGCAGGGTTCCGCCGTTGTTCTCGATCACCATGGCGGCGATGCCGTGCATTCCGGTCCTGGTGCCGGTCGGCATGGACTGGTAGATGGAGGTGGCGATCAGCGGGTGGACGAACTCCAGGCGGCCGCTGGGCAGGCTGGTGAGGATCCGCTGCCTGCGCAGCCGGCGGACCGACTCGTCGGCCTCGGTCTGGCCCTGGGCGGAGATGCTGGCCGCGAGACTCTGCTTGATGTCGGAGCCGAGCAGGGCGGCCGCCCAGGCGAAGCGCAGGGTGCTCGGGCCGAGCTTCTCCAGCCAGTGCTGGAGAGTCATTCCCTTGGCGGCGGCGGCCAGGTCGCGCAGCTGCGGGCTGTTCTCCTCGACCGGGTCGAGGCACTGCTCACGGACCTCGCGCAGCAGGGCGGTGGTGTCGTACGGATTGCCCGCGGTGACGGCCCAGACCTGACGGCAGAAGGCGTCGTCGGCCGCATCGCCGAGTTCGGCGCGGACCAGTTCGGCGACGGACGCCGGGTTGAGCGGCCGCAGTTCGTGGCGGCGGGTGGCCTGGGACTGGATCTGCTGCCTGAAGTTCTGGGCATCCTCCTGGAACTCGTCCCGGTAGGCGAAGACCAGCAGCACCGGCAGGTGCCGGGTGCGGACGGCGAAGGACGCCAGCCAGGTGAGCGACTCCTGGTCGGCGAAGTGGAGGTCGTCCACCACCATCACCAACGGTGCCCGGCGGGGCGCGAGTTGGCTGAGCAGGTAGTCGAGGCCGTCTCGGACGCCCTGCGGGTCGAGGCGCTCCACCTCGTCGGAGGGCGGGATGAGACCGACGGCCGGACCGACGATGCCGTACCAGCCGCCGAAGACCTCGGCCAGCTCCTCCTTGGTGAGCGTGCCGAGCACCGGGAGCAGCAGCTGCCGCAGCACGTGGAAGGGTGCCTTCATCTGGCGCTCGCCGCCGCGGCCGGAGAGCACGGTGCAGGGCTCGTGCAGACTGGCCAGCCTGCGGATCTCGTCGAGGACGGAGGTCTTGCCGCCACCGGCCGGTGCGGAGAAGACCAGGACCTCGCCGATCTCGGTGCCGCCGGCCGCGAAGCGGCGGCAGAGCTTGTTCAGCGCCTGCTCGGCGGAGCGGAGTTCGGCCTCACGCTCGTGCAGCCCAAGGGCGATTGCCGTCGGCCCTGCCCCCGTCGCGCCGACTCCGTGCTCACCCTCGCCCGTCAGCTCGCTGTGCTGTTCGGCCACCGTCGCGCCTCCGCCTCACCGATTCGTGGTTCCGCTGCCGAGACTATCCCCGCCGCCGTTCGCGTGCGGGTCATTCTCGCAGGCCGCAGGACATCTCCAGGGTTCGAACGCAGCGGCAGGGGCAAATGCCCTGTTATCTCCAACATCTGATGATCAGATGGACTAATCTTCCGCCCGATACCGGCAGTTGATCTCTACCACGCAGGAGCCGGCAGGAACCTCAGAAGACCGCACCAATGATCCTCCAGCAGCGCCGGGAGTCCGATGTCCGACGACACCTCACTTGAGCTTCCGTTCCCGCACCGACGCAACCCCCATCAGAACCAAGCCGCCGAGCAGCACCGCAACTGGCTCCAACGTCACCGTGAACTCGCCGCCGTGGTCGACCCGTCCACCTACGCCCGCTGGGACATCGTCGAACTCGCCGCCCTGGTCTACCCCGAGAGCACAGCCGAGGACCTGGCACTGGCCGCCGACCTCATGGGCTTCTACTTCCTCTTCGACGACCAGTTCGACGGATCGCTCGGCCGCCGCCCCGACCAGGTGGCCATGCTCTGCGAGCGGCTCACCGCGATCACTTACGGCGCCCGCCCGGCCGGCACCTCCGTCGAGCGCGCCTTCGCCGACCTGTGGCGGCGCATCACCAAGGGCATGACGGCCCGCTGGAAGGCCAGGGCCGCCTACCACTGGGAGTGGTACTTCGCCTGCCACCCGGCCGAGGCCGCCGGTCGCAACGCGGGGCAACCGCCGGACCGGGACGGCTATCTGATGCTCCGACGCGGCACCGCCGCCATGGAGAGCATCTTCGACATGATCGAGCGCCTCGGCCGTTTCGAGGTGCCGCAGCACGTCCTGCACCACCCCCTGCTCCGCGAGCTGCGCCAACTGGCGGCCGACATACCCTCGTTCACCAACGACGTGCGCTCCTACGCACAGGAGGCACAGCGCGGCGACGTCGCCAACCTGGTGATGATCGTCCAACGCGACCGGAGCTGCTCCGCCGAGGAAGCCTGCGCGGTGGTCTGGGACGAGGCCCAGCGGATGGCCGATCGCTTCTTCGAGCTCCGCGAACAACTCCCCGACGCCTACCGGTGGATGGAGCTGGACCGGGCGCAGCAGCAGGTTGCCCAGCGGTACGCGGACGGCATGGCACTGTGGCTGGCGGGCTATCTGCGCTGGGAGTCGCGGACCGCCCGCTACCACCTCGACTGACCGGACAGGGCCCGGGCCACGCCGACAGCGGCTCCAGGCCGCAACTCGGCCGATCCACCCGCGAGTCCGAATATTTCCACAACCGGCGCACAGCCGCCATGCACGCCCGCGGAGTGACCGAGCGTGCACCATGGCGGGCCGCGCCGAGCGCGGCTAGGGTGCGGCGCGGGGAGCCGACTCCCCGCGCCGCGCACGTGTCACATCCTTTCGCCGGGCCCGCGTACAGGCCCGTGCCCAGTTCTGCCCGCACAGCTCTGCTCGCGCCGTCCCGCCTGAGCCGTTCGGCCTGGCCGGGGACGGCGCCCCGACGCAGCGAGGAGACACCACACCATGACCGTCTACCAACCCCCCGGCCGACCCGGCAGCGTCGTCAGCTACCACCCCCGCTACGAGCACTGGATCGGCGGCACCTGGACTCCGCCCGTACGCGGCCGGTACTTCGAGAACCCGACCCCGGTGACGGGCCTGCCATTCACCGAGATCGCCCGGGGCACCGCCGAGGACATCGAGGCCGCCCTCGACGCCGCGCACGCCGCCGCCCCCGCCTGGGGCCGCACCGCCCCGGCCGAGCGGGCCCGGCTGCTGCTGCGGATCGCCGACCGGATGGAACAGCACCTGGAGGAGCTGGCGGTCGCGGAGAGCTGGGAGAACGGCAAGCCCGTCCGCGAGACCCTGGCCGCCGACCTGCCCCTGGCCGTCGACCACCTGCGCTACTTCGCGGGCGCGCTGCGGGCCCAGGAGGGCGGCCTCTCCCAGATCGACGAGGACACCGTCGCCTACCACTTCCACGAGCCGCTGGGTGTGGTCGGCCAGATCATCCCGTGGAACTTCCCGCTGCTGATGGCGATCTGGAAGCTGGCCCCGGCGCTGGCGGCCGGCAACGCCGTGGTGCTCAAGCCCGCCGAGCAGACCCCGGCCTCGATCATGCTGCTGATGGAGCTGATCGCCGACCTGGTACCACCGGGCGTGATCAACGTGGTGAACGGCTTCGGCGTCGAGGCCGGCAAGCCGCTGGCCTCCAGTTCCCGGATCCGGAAGATCTCCTTCACCGGTGAGACCACCACCGGCCGCCTGATCATGCAGTACGCCAGTGCCAACCTGATCCCGGTCACCCTGGAGCTCGGCGGCAAGAGCCCCAACGTCTTCTTCGCCGATGTCGCCGACCGCCGGGACGACTTCTACGACAAGGCGCTCGAAGGCTTCGCCATGTTCGCCCTCAACCAGGGCGAGGTGTGCACCTGTCCGAGCCGGGCGCTGATCCAGTCCTCGATCTACGACGGCTTCCTCGGCGACGGCCTCGAGCGGGTCCGCGCGATGCGGCAGGGCAACCCGCTGGACACCGAAACCATGGTCGGCGCCCAGGCCAGCAACGACCAGCTGGAGAAGATCCTCTCGTACATCGACATCGGCCGGGCCGAGGGCGCCAAGGTGCTGGCGGGCGGCGAGCGGGTGGACCTCGGCGGCGAGCTGTCCGGCGGCTTCTACGTCGCCCCGACCGTCTTCGAGGGCGACAACAGCATGCGGATCTTCCAGGAGGAGATCTTCGGACCCGTCGTCGCCGTCACCCGCTTCGAGGACTTCGAGGACGGCGTCGGCCTGGCCAACGACACCCTCTACGGGCTCGGCGCGGGCGTCTGGAGCCGGGACGGCTCGACGGCGTACCGGGCGGGACGGGCCATCCAGTCCGGCCGGGTGTGGACCAACTGCTACCACCACTACCCGGCGCACGCCGCGTTCGGCGGCTACAAGAACTCCGGCATCGGCCGGGAGAACCACAAGGTGCTGCTCGAGCACTACCAGCAGACCAAGAACCTGCTGGTCAACTACAGCCCGAAGGCCCAGGGGTTCTTCTAGGATGCGCCCCTCCCAGGTGGCAGTCACCTCGCAGGCCGCCGAGCTGCTGCGGCAGCTCGGCGGCGAGCACGGGCCGCTGATGTTCCATCAGTCCGGCGGCTGCTGCGACGGCTCGGCGCCGATGTGCTACCCCGCCGGGGAGCTGCACGTCTCCCAGGAGACCGACCGGCTGCTCGGCGAACTGGTGGTGGAGGGGATGGACCCGATCCCGGTCTGGATGGCCAAGGACCAGTACGCGTACTGGTCCCACACCCACCTCACCATCGACGTGGTGCCCGGCCGGGGCAGCGGCTTCTCCCTGGAATCCCCCACCGGCCTGCGCTTTCTGACCCGCTCCCGCCTGCTGACCGACGAGGAGGCCGAGGCTCTGACCCCCTGAGCACCCGCCGACCACCCACCGCGGTCGATCGAGCGCCCGAGATCCGCCGGATCGGGCGCTGCGGTCGGTCCGCCGGGCGGCCCACAGGCATGGCGTCCTCACTTCCCGGCCGCGGCACGGGCCTCGGCGGCGCGCACGGCCTCCTCGATGTTCTCCGGCGGAATCCGCACGCCCGAGGCGATCCGTCCGCCGACCCTGCGCAGCGCCTCGGCGGCGGCCTTCGCCCAGACATGCTCGATCAGCACCAACAGCGCCACCGTGCCGGGCTCCAGCAGTTCGGCAGCCTCCTGGGCGTCCTCGGGGCCGATCAGCGGAAGCTCGTCGCCGCCGCCCCCGACGACGCACTTGAGGTGCTCGAAGTCGGCGAGTTCCCCGTAGGTGGCCTCGCCGTCCAGGTGCCTGGTGACGACCAGTGAGTCGACCACCCGGATGTCACCACCGGTGCGCAGCTCGGACAGTGCCGACGCCGCCTCGGCGGTGATGGTCTCCTGAGGGAACGTCAGGACGAGCAGTTCGGCCGGCCCCATCCACGGCCCCCTTCCGATCGCGATTGCCCCATATCGGATCAAAGCACACCAATACCTTGATTCTTCGCAAACATGGGCATGCCCGACACCCACGACGGTGAGTGCGCGGAACATCACAGTGTGCGACAGTTCTGCCGTTCGGTCCCCTAGCCCGAGGAGTCGTCAGATGACCATCTCCACCGCCAAACTGTCCGACCCGACCGTCCGCGCCGCCGTCAGCGCCATCAACAGCAACGACCGGCAGGCGTTCCTCGACCTGCTCACCGAGGACGCGACGATGTCCGACGACGGTTCGGACCGCGATCTGCGCCAGTGGATCGACCACGAGATCTTCTCCACCCGCGGCCATATGGACGTTCAGTCCGAGTCGGACGGCGGACGCGCGCTGCTGGCCAACTTCAGCAACGAGACCTGGGGAGAGATGCGTACCGCCTGGAAGTTCACCGTCGACCACGGGAAGATCAGCCGCTTCGAGACCGGCCAGGCCTGATCCTCGGAGCCGTCTCCCGGCCACCGGAACAATCCGGTCTCCTCCGGACGTTGAGCGCCAACACCGGATCACCTGATCGACGCGTTCCCGACGAGGAGACCACCGTGCCGCTGACCGACATGTCCTACCAGGACCTGGTGACGTACCGTCCGGCCCTGACCGAGCCCGCCGACTTCGACGCCTTCTGGGAGCGGACGCTGGCCGAGGCCCGCGCCGCCGGCGGCGAGGTTCGGCTGACGCCCGTCACCGACACCCTGCTCACCACGGTGGACGTCCACGATGTGCGTTTCCCCGGCTGGCGCGGCGAGCCGGTGGCGGGCTGGCTGCTCACCCCGCGCGGGGCCACCGGACCGCTGCCGACCGTGATCGAGTACCTCGGCTACAGCCGGGGCCGCGATATCCCGACCGAGTGGCTGGTCTACCCCTCGGCCGGTTTCGCGTACTTGGTGATGGACACCCGGGGCCAGGGCCACGACACCCCCGACCAGCACGAGGGCTCGGCCTCGCAGTGGTACGGCGGGTTCATGACCAAGGGCATCGACGCACCCGAGAACTACTACTACCGCCGGCTGTTCACCGATGCCGTCCGGGCCGTGGACGCGGTGCGCGGCCTCGACATCGTGGACGCCGACCGGGTGGTGGTCGCCGGGAACAGCCAGGGCGGCGGCCTCGCGCTGGCCACCGCCGCGCTCGCGGACGGCCTGGTGGCCGGCGCCATCGTCAATGTGCCGTTCCTTCAGCACTTCCGGCGCTCCGTGGAGATCTCCCCGCTCGGGCCCTACCCCGAGATCGCCAGCTACCTGCGGACGCACAGCCGCGACAAGGTCGAGCAGACCTTCCGCACCCTCTCCTACTTCGACGGCGTCCACCTGGCCGGACGGGCGAGCGCCCCGGCCCTGTTCAGCGTCGGCCTGATGGACCCGGTCTGCCCGCCCTCCACCGTCTTCGCCTCCTACAACCGCTACGGCGGCCAGAAGGACATCGAGGTCTGGGAGTTCGCCGACCACGCCGGCGGCGGAAGCACCCAGGTCCGCCGTCAGCTGGAGTGGCTGCGCGAGCGGGGCCTCGGCCCCAAGTCCTGAGTGCCCGGCCCCGTTACCGGTCGGTCCGGGTCAGATGCGGTCGGCCAGGCACCGGCGGACCGCCGCGATCAGGGTCCGTGAGCGGATGTCGCCCGTGACGCCCGGCTGCATGCCGTTGGTGACATAGCCGAAGCCGATCCCGAGTTCGGGGTCGGCGAAGCCGAGCGAGCCACCGCGGCCCGGGTGGCCGAAGGCTGCCGGGGAGGACATCGGCGAGCTGGGGCCGTGCCGGAAGAAGCCCAGGCCGAAGGTGGTGTTGACGATCAGCACCCGGTCCGGGCCGCTGACGGCCGGCCCCATCGCCTCGTCCAGCAGCTCCAGGCCGAGCAGCGGCGGCAGCAGCTCGCCCGGCGTACCGCCGTGCCGGTCCGCCGCACCGATCAGCGCCGCGTAGAAGCGGGCCACCGAACGCGCGGTGCCGATGCCGCCCGCACCGGGGATCTCGACCGCCTGCACCGCCGGGTCGTTGAGGTCCACGGCCGGGCGCACCGAGGCGAAGGCGCGGGCGGTGAGCGAGTGCCGGTCCCGGTAGGCGTCCACCACGGCCTGCTTGGGCCGCACCCTCAGACCGGACGGGCCGCTGTGTGCCGCTTCGGGCGCGGGCAGGTCCACCAGTCGCCCGACCCGGGGAACGACACCCGTCGGGAGTCCGATCCACAGGTCGAGGCCGAGCGGGCGCGCGATCTCCTCGGCGAAGTACTGGCCGATCGAGCGCCCGCTCGCCCGCCGCACCACCTCGCCGACCAGCCAGCCGAAGGTGTACGGGTGGTAACCGTGCGCGGTGCCGGGTTCCCAGGCGGGGGTCTGGGCGGCGACGGCGGCCACGGCGGGCTCCCAGGCGATCACGTCCTCGACCCGCAGCGGAACGTCTAGGGCGGGCAGCCCGGCCTGGTGCGAGAGCAGCCAGCGGACCGGCACCCGCTCCTTGCCCTCGGCCTTGAACTCCGGCCAGTACGAGGCGACCGGCGCGTCCAGGTCGAGCCGCCCCTGCTGGACCAGGTGCAGCGCCGTGGCCGCCGTGAGCCCCTTGGTGACCGAGCGCAGCACCTGTACGGTGTCCGCCGTCCACTCCACGGCCGGGGCAGGCCGCCCGCCGACCTCGGGCCGGGCGTCGCCGCCCCACAGATCGACCACCTTGCGGCCGTCCAGGTAGAGCGCGAAGGCCGCGCCCAGTTCGCCGTAGTCACGGAAGTTCTGCGCGAACGCCTCACGGACCGGCTCGAAGCCCTGCGCCGCCTCGCCCCAGATCTCGACCACCGCGCGCCACCTTCTTGCTCGTGCGTCCACATTCCTCAGAACATTCCTCAGACCTTTCGAACGATAGTCGGACCACCGCGGGGACGCCGAGCCGGTGTCAGGTGCGCTCCCGCCGCCGCGCGGCCTCTCCGTCCGCCACCCGGGGCGCGGTGCGGTGCATGGTCACCCTCCGCGGACGATTCCACCAGTCGGCGCCTAGCGTGTACCCCATGACGAACCCCGCCGAAGAGCTGCTGGACGTGGTGGACGCGCAGGACCGCGTCATCGGAACGGCCACCCGTGGGGAGGTGTACCGGGACGGGCTGACGCACCGTTGCGTCTTCGTCCTGGTCCGCGACCCCCAGGGGCGGATCTTCACCCACCGCAGGACCGACACCAAACTCTTCGCCCCCGGCGCCTACGACTGCTTCGTCGGCGGCGTGGTCGGCTCCGGCGAGAACTACGCCGACGCGGCCCGACGGGAGGCGGAGGAGGAGCTGGGCGTGCACGGTGTCGAGCCCGCCCCGCTGTTCAAGTTCCTCTTCGAGGAGATCGTCGAGGGCCGGAAGTACTCCTGGTGGTGCGATCTGTACGAAGCCCGGTGGGACGGCCCCGTCTCCCCGCAGGTGGAGGAGGTCGCCTGGCACGGCTGGCTGAGCGAGGAGGAGCTCGGACAGCGGCTCGCCGAGGGCGACTGGGACTTCGTACCGGACGGGCGGGAGGCGTACCGGCGCTACCTGGCCCGCCGGTCGGGCTAAGCCCGACCGGCGGGCCAGGTAGCACGGGTGAAGGAGCGGCGCTGGGGTGCGCGCATCGCAAGGCGGAGGAGGGGGTGGCAGCGGAGCTGCGGCGACCGACGACAACGCAGTCCGGACGAGAGCTATCGGCACGCGACGCCGCGGGCCGTGTCGCCGGTCGGTCCTGCCTCGGCCGGCTGCTCGGCCCGGTAGTCCCAGTGGGTGTGCTCGCGGGCGGCCCAGCCCGGATCGACCCGGCCGGTACGCAAACCGCGCCGGGCCTCCGGATCCTTCGCCGCCTGGCGCAGGTGCCCCACGACCGCGACCACGATCGCCACGGTCAGCCAGTCGTGCACAAAGGTGGCGCCGGTCCGCCAGAGCAGCGGAGCGAGACGGGTGAACCACATCAGCAGCCCGGTGCCCACCATCACCAGCACCGCCCCGGCCGTCCACGCCGCGTAGAGCTTCTGCCCGGCGTTGAACTTGCCCGCCGGACGGCGGTACGAGCGGCGGCGCACCGCGCGCAGCCACTCCCGGTCGTACGGGGCAAACCGGTTCAGCCTGGACAGATCGCCGCGCAGCGCCCGCGAGGCCAGACCCAGCAGCAGCGGCACCGGCAGCAGCACCCCGCACCACACGTGCAGCGTCACCACGAGCCTGCGACGGCCGACCAGTTCGGCGAGCGGCGGGTAGTAGAGGCAGCCGGCGGTGGCCAGGCAGACCAGCATCAGCCCGGCGGTCGCCCAGTGCACCCAGCGTTCTGCCCGGGTGAAGCGCAGCACCGGGCGACGGTCAGCCGGTCGGGGCGTCGTCGCGCCCGTTGGAGCGGCCGACCCAGGCATCGACGTCATATCCGAAGTGCTCCCAGTAGCCGGGTTGGACGGTGGAGGTGAGGGTGATCGAGTCGAGCCACTTCGCCGACTTGTAGAAGTACATCGGCGCGACGTACAGCCGGACCGGCCCGCCGTGCTCGTGGCCGAGCGGCTGGTCCTTCATCCGCAGGGCCACCAGCACGTCCTCGCGCCGGGCCTGATCCAACGTCAGACTCTCGCTGTAGCTGCCGTCGAAGCAGCCGAAACTGACGGCGGTCGCCTCCGGACGCACCCCGGCGGCCTGTAGCAGATCCGCGAGCGGGACGCCCTCGAACGGCGTCCCAGGCACCCGCCAGCCGGTGACGCACTGCACGTCGTGCACGATCCTGCGCTGGCGCATCGCCTGGAGGTCGGCCAGCCGATAGGTGGCCGGGCGGTCGACCAGGCCGCCGATGGCGAGGGTGTAGTCGGCCGCCGTCCTTGCCGGGACCGTGCCGGCCACCGAGTAGTAGCGAAATCCCCCGCCACCCGGCAGCAGGCCGCTCAGCCCGGTCGGGTCCTTGCTGGTCACACCCTCGACCGCCCGTTGGAGGTACGGCCCGGCGGCCACCCCGGCCGCGCCGAGGCCGAGCATGCCGAGCACCACCCGGCGGCCGACCGGTGGGCCGTCCTGGTGGCCCGGGGAATCACCTGGGCCGGCTCTCATGGCGTGGCTCTCTCTGCGTTCACGTCGCCATTCGAGCAGGCCGGGGACGCGCTGCCCAGGCCCGGGGCCCGGACGTCAGGGTTTCGTCATCTTCTGCCACGGATAGGGTGGCGGGCATGGCTTCCTCCCGTACACCGGCGGTGGCGGACCACCACGCCGACGACGAACACGCCACGGCCGGGCGCCCGGCCGCCGGGCGTTCCGTCGGCGAGCGCTCGACCAGCGGGCGCTCGACCGGCGGGCGGGCTCCGCGGCGCAGACTGAGCGTGGACGAGCGGCGGGAGCAGCTGATCGCGGTCGCACTGGACCTCTTCAGCAAGTACCCGCCGGAGGACGTGTCCATCGACGACATCGCGGCGGCGGCAGGCGCCTCACGGCCGCTGGTGTACCACTACTTCCCCGGGAAGCAGGCGCTGTACGAGGAGTCGCTGCGGCGGGCCGGACAGGAGCTGGCCGGACGCTTCGAGGAACACGCGCAGGGTCCGCTCTCGGAGCGGCTGTACCGGGTGATGGGCCGCTACCTGGACTTCGTCGACAGCCACGGCCCCGGGTTCGCCGCCCTGCTGCGCGGTGGTTCGGTGGCGGCCAGCCCGGGAACGACGGCCGTCATCGACGACGTCCGGCGCGCCGCGCACGACCAGATCCTGCTGCACCTGGCCGTCGCCGAGCCCAGCGCGGGCCTGCGGCGGACGGTCCGGGCGTGGATCGCCAACGCCGAGATCACCTCGCTGGAGTGGCTGGCCGAACGGGCCGTGCCGCGCGAGGATCTCCAAATCCAGCTGGTCCAGGAGTTCGTGGCCGCGCTGACCCTGACCGCCGCACGCGAACCCGCCCTCGCGCTGGAACTGGCGGACTTCTTCGCCGCCGAACGCCCCGACGGCCCCACCGGCCGCCTCGTCCGCGAGCTGGCCGCCCTCCTCACCGTCCCCGGCCTGGCCAGCCAACTCACTCGCCTCGCCACCCCTTGACCGTCCCACCTCCCGCCCCGCCATCTCCCTCGACCCCCGCCCCGGGCCCGCCCCAGGCCCCTCCACGGCCCCGTTCCGCCCACCTCCTCCACGTCCCTGTCCCGGAGTGTCAGCGGTTTCTGATAGAAAGTGGACGGAATTTCGGCTTTTGGGTGAGGGGGGCTTCAGCGCCATGATTCAGGACGACTTCGCCGGCGCGGAGCAGATCGGAGCCACGCTCGACGTGCTGGCCGCGGCCCTGCTCGACGGGCGGGCCACTCACTACCCGGTCGCCTCGTTGACCGGTTTCCGCCGCGACGCCCACCAGTCCGCCTCCGCGCTCTTCGGCCTGCGCCTGAGCCCCAACGGCCCGGGCACCCTGACGGTCCGTGGCCTCGGCACGGTAGTCGCGGGCAGCACCGCCGACCCGTCCGCACCGGACGCCGCCGTCGCCGCCGAACTGCTCTCCCGCTTCGGCGGCGGCGCCGTCCGGGGAGTCTTCGCCTCCGCCCACGGCCTCGACGCCGGGCAGTTCCAGCTGCCGGTCGGCGCGGACCGCACCGACGACGAGAAGCTCCGCCCGTCCTTCCCCGCCGTCCTCGCCGAACTGGCCGCCGACCGGCAGACGGTGGCGCCCGAGGAGCTGTCCACCGGTTCGGGTGTCGAGATACGCCTGGTGGTTCCCTCCGTCTTCCACGCGCTCGCCGTCCGGGGGGCCACGCCGGCCCGTACCGCCCAGCTCGCGGAGGTCGCGGAGGAGATCTTCGCCGGCGGCGACCTCCGTACCCGCAAGGAGTGGGCGGTGCTGACGGGCGCCCTCGCCCAGCCGCTCGGCACCGCCGGAGTGCTGTTCGCGGGGGTCGCCGCGCTGCGCGTCTCGGAGCGGCCGAGCCATGCCTCGCTGGTCGTCTCGCTGACACACCGTCCGGTCCAGGTCTCCGAACTCGCCACCCAGCTCGCCGACTCCCGCCCGCACGCGGAGGTGTGGACGGTCCTGCTGCCCTCCGGCCCGGCGGCCGTCCTGGTCGAGGGGCGGACGTCCCCGGTTCCGCCGGCCCTGTCGAGCGACGGACAGCCGTACCGGACGTCCAGCTCGGTGGCACAGGCTTTCGTACCGCTGCCGGACGGCGCCTCCGTGCTGGCCGTTCAGCTCTCCGTCGCACAGCCGGAGGACTGGGAGCTGTACATGGCGGCTTTCGCCGATGTCCTGAAGAGCATCCAGCTCGGTTGGGACGGCGTGTACGGCGCCCAACTGCCCATCCCCGTCCAGACCCAGTCCCCCACCGACCCGTACGCCGCCGCCGCACCGGCAGTCCCGGCTCCCACCGACCCGTACGCCGCCGCCGCACAGACCGCCCCCGCGACGGACCCGTACACCGCTGCCCCGGCGCAGTCGCAGTCGCAGTCGCCCCAGCCTGTGATTCCGCCGCAGCCGACCAGCGCCCCGCCGATCCCGTCCGCTCCGCCGGTTCCGCCAGCCGCTCCTGCCGCTCCGCCGGTGGCCGTGTCGGTTGCGGCAGCCGAGCAGTCTGCGCCGAAGGGCACACCCGTCACGGTGCCGCCGGCGGACTTCAACCCCTTCGCGCCGCCCTCGGCCTCGGTCCCGGCCCAGTCGGCTGCGCCGGCCGAGGAGGCACGGCCGCTCAAGGGGACGCCCGTCCAGGTACCCCCGGCCGACTTCAACCCCTTCGCACCCCCGGCCCCGTCCGCTGCCGCACCGGCGGCCGCGGCTCCTGCCCCGGGCAAGGGGACGGCCGTCCAGGTGCCGCCGGCGGACTTCGACCCCTTCGCGCCCCCGGCCCCGTCCACCGCTCCGGCCGCCAACGCCTCGGCCCCGGGCAAGGGGACGCCCGTCCAGGTGCCCCCGGCCGACTTCAACCCCTTCGGCACACCGGCCTCACCCGCCCCGGTGCCCGCTGCCCCGGCTGCCGCACCGGCTCCGCAGCCGGCGCAGTCGGCCGACCCGTTCGGGACGGTGATGAACAACGAGCCGACGGACCCGTTCGGGACGGTGACGACCGGTTCGTCGCCCGCCCGTGCCGCCGCTGCGCCCGCCCCGGCTCCCACCTTCGCCGCGCCCCCGCCGCCGTCGGCCCCGCCCACGGTCCCGGCTCCCGGCAAGGGAACGCCTGTCCACGTGCCTCCGGCCGACTTCAACCCCTTCGCGCCCCCGGCCCCGTCCACCGCTCCGGCCGCCGAGGCACCCGCCGCCACCGAGGCACCCGCCCCGGGCAAGGGGACGCCCGTCCAGGTACCCCCGGCCGACTTCAACCCCTTCGCGCCCCCGGCCCCGTCCACCGCTCCGGCCGCCAACGCCCCGGCACCGGCCACCCCGGAGCCCCCTGCCAACTACCCCTTCGGCTGAGCCACCCCCGGGGGTGGCCGAACACGGCCACCCCCGGATAGTCAAGGACATCGGCAACGGGCTGGAGCAGCCCGGCAGTTCAGGCGCGGCGCGCCAGGTGCACCACATCGGGCACACCGCGCAGCACCGGGATCTCCAGCGTGTGCACCTCGGCGAATCCGGCGGTCCGCAGCGCCTCCTCGAAGGCGGCGGACTGCTGTGCGCTCCACACCGCCAGCACCCCGCCGGGCGCCAGCCGCCGCCGGGCGGCGGCCAGTCCGGCGGGACCGTAGAGGCCGAGGTTGGAGTCGGTGACCGTCCAGTCCGGGCCGTTGTCGATGTCCAGGCAGAGCGCGTCGTAGGTCTCGCCCTCGGCGCGCAGGTACTCGACCAGATCGGTGTGGAGCACGGCCACCCGAGGGTCGTCCAGGGCGTGTTCGGAGAACGCGGCCAGCGGGCCCGAGCGGTGCCAGCCGATGATGGCGCCCTCCCGCTCGGCCACGGCGATCCGGCCCCAGCGCGGCTCGGCGGCGGCGTAGGCGAGCGAGAAACCCACGCCCAGACCGCCGATCAGCACCGAGGGGCGCTCGGCGGACAGCTCGTCCAGCGCCGCCTGGATCAGCAGCCGCTCGGAGCGTCCGTCGGCGGTGTCCATCAGGAAGCACCCGTTGGCGATGATCTCGAAGTGCTCGCCGCGTCGCCGCAGCGCCACTTCGCCGTACGGCCCCTCGCACCGGTGGAGCGTGACGGGAGCGTCCAGTCCGTCCCGGTCGGGCAGTACAGACATCGTCGTCCTCACAGTGCGTGGTGGTCGGCGGCAACCCACCCACTCTATGACACCCGCCCGACCGTCCTCCGCCCCATCACAGCCACCTGCCAGGCAAATCCGCAGAGCCCCACGCACACTGCATCGCCGACGTCCACGGAGACCGGCCCCAGACCCTCCGGTCTTATGCAGTGAGCAGCACGCCCGCGTACGAAACGCCGGCGACCACCGCCCAGGAGGCGAGCCCGAGTGCCGCGACCCGTCCGCCGGTTCGGGCCAGGGTGGGCAGGTGGACGGCGCTGCCGAGGCCGAACAGAGCGGCCGCGAGCAGCAGTTCCTGTCCGTTCTGGGCCAGCGTCAGCACGGCCGTCGGGACGTCCACCACACTGCGCAGCACGATCATGGCGAGGAAGCCGAGGACGAACAGCGGCACCAGCGGCGGCCGTTTGCCAACCGCCCTGCCCTCGGCCCGAGCCGCCGAGCCACGCCGCCGGACGATCGCCAGCGCCACCCCGGCGGTCAGCGGCGCCAGCAGTACCACCCGCATCAGCTTGACCAGGACGGCTTCGCGCAGCGCGTCCGCCCCGCCGGTCTGCGCGGTGGCGACCACCTGGCCGACGTCGTGCACACTCGCGCCGACCCAGCGTCCGAACTCGGCGCCGGCGAGCCCCAACGGGTGCTGCAGCAGCGGCAGTACCGCGATCGCCAGGGTTCCGCAGAGCGTGACCAGGGCGACCGAGGTGGCGACATCCTCCTCGTCGCTCTCCGCGACCTGGCTGACCGCGCCGATCGCCGAGGCGCCGCAGATCGAATAGCCGGTGGCGATCAGCAGCGGCTGATCGCCGCGCAGTCCGAGCTTGCGGCCCAGCCAGAGAGTGCCGAAGAAGGTCGCGGTGACCACGGCGAGGACCATCGCGACGGTGGCCCAGCCGAGGCCGAGTACGTCGCCGATGCTGAGTTTGAGGCCGAGCAGCACGATTCCGGCGCGCATCAACCGGCGTCCGGCGAGGGAGAGTCCGGGCCTGGCTGCGCCGCGGACCAGTGCGCGCAGCCCGGGGACGTGTGCGGCGGCCACCCCGAGGACGACGGCGGCGGTCAGCCTCGGGATGGCGGGGACCAGCTGGTGCACGGCCCAGGCTGCGGCCACGCCGAGGGCGGCGAGGGCCAGTCCTGGGCCGTTGCGCCGGAACGCGGGCCGGAAGGCGGGCGGTGCGGCGGGGCGTGCGACGGTTCGGAGGGTCAGTGCCACGGGTCCGCTCACACCTCGTCTGCGGGCAGGCGGTAGACCCGGCGGACGCTGCTGCCGAGCCTGGAGATGTCCGCGCCGTAGACGTGCAGGGAGATCGCGGTGGCGGTGCCGCAGTTCTGCACCCGGTGGATGTCGCCGGGCGGGGCGAAGCCGCAGACCGCGCCGAGCGGGTTGGTGACGTCCTCGGTGGCGATCAGCCGGGCGGCGCGGCCGTCGGAGACCAGACGGTAGCGGCGCTCGCTCTCCATCCCTTGGTGGACTCCGGTGGCGCACCAGGAGACGTGGTCGTGGATGGAGGTGTGCTGGCCGGGCAGCCAGACCAGGGCGACCAGGGAGAAGCTGCCGTCCGCCTCGGCGTGGATCAGGTGCTGGCGGTAGCGGTCGGGGTCGCCGAGCTGCTGCTCGGGGGTGAGCAGGTCGGGGGCGCCGAGGTGCGGCGCGAGCTGCTCACCGATGAGGTATGCGGTCAGGTCCGGGGGGAGGCCGCGGTCGACGACCTCGCGCAGCGCGCCGATCAGGCGGTGCATACGCTGTGTGCGCCGCTCGGCGCCCAGGGTGGCGGAAGTTGTCATGCTTGCAGCGTCGGCCCGACCCACCTATCACGTCCAACGACAGTTCTTTGGCGATATGCCAACGTCCGCTTATGGGTGGGCGGGCGAAGAGATCGGCTCCGACGGCTCGCAGCCCGTGCCTCAGCAGCCCACGCGCACGGCGGCCGCCCTGCGCAGCTCGTCCAGCACCAGCGCTGTGGCCGGCATCCGCAGGTGCTCGCGCAGCAGGTACGCGGAGACCTGGCGGCGCAGATGGGGTTCGACCAGGCGGCCGGTGACCTTGCGGTGGCACATGAAGGAGAGCACCAGTGCGGGCATCAGGGCGATCCCGACCCCGGCCGCGACCAGACTCTGCACGGCGAGGTTGTCGTCGGTGGAGAACACCACGTCCGGGGCGAAGCCCTCGTCGGAACAGACCTGGAGCAGATTGGCCCGACAGCGCGGACAGCCGGCTATCCAGCGCTCGGCACCGAGGTCGGCCAGGCGTACCGCGTGCCGGCGGGCGAGCTGGTGGCCGACCGGGAGCACCACGGTGAGCTGATCCTCCATCAGCGGGACTTCGACCAGCTCGGGCGGGGTCTCGGCACGTGATCCCGGGTAGCTGAAGGAGAGCGCGATATCGCACTCTCCGCGCAGCAGACGCTGCACGGACTCGGGCGGCTCGGCCTCCAGCAACTCGACCCGCACGCCCGGGTGTTCCGCGAGCAGCCGGGCCATCGCCTCGGGGATCAGGGTCGCGTTGGCGCTGGGGAAGGCGCAGACGCGGACCCGTCCGGCGCGCAGTCTGGCGAGCGCGCCGAGTTGCTGCTCGGCAGCTGCCATACTGCCGAGGATGACCTCGGCATGCCGGGCGAGGGCTTCGCCGGCCTCGGTGAGCCGCAGTCCGCGCCCCGCGCGGGTGAACAGCGGGACGCCGACATCCCTCTCCAGCGCCTTCATCTGCTGGGTGATGGCAGGCTGGGTGTAACCGAGGGCGCGGGCGGCGGCGGAGTAGGAGCCGCTGCTGACGACCTGGTGGAAGGTCCTGATGTGCCGTGAGTCGAACACCCCTGAATCATAAGCAGATTTTGGGTCGGCCGAGCAATATCCCTTCGGCCCCTTTGATGTCCGGGGGTCTCCCGCCTGCTACTGCGCCTCCGGCGGCAGTCCCATCACCACTCCGGCCTTGGCGATGGGGGCGCCGCCCCTGACCTTCGGGCTGCGCCGCCCGCGCTTCTCCACCCAGCGGGCCAGCCAGGAGAGCAGCAGACACATCCCGATGTACACCGGCACGATGACGATCACCACCGGGATGAACGGCAGGTCGTAGTCGAGGTTGGTGGCGATCAGCTTCCCGGCGTGCAGGAACTCCTCGTAGGTGATCAGGAAGCCGAGCGAGGTGTCCTTGAGCGCCACCACCAGCTGGCTGATGATGGTCGGCAGCATCGCCCGGTTGGCCTGCGGCACCAGGATGTACGTCATCACCTGGGTCTTTCGCAGCCCGAGCGCGAACGCGGCCTCGCGCTGCCCCTTGGGTACGGCGAGCACGCCCGCGCGGAAGACCTCGGCGAGCACCGAGCCGTTGTAGAGGGTCAGCCCGGCGACCAGCGCCCACAGCGGCTGCACCTTCATGGCGACGAAGATGAAGAAGATCATCACCAGTAGCGGCATGGCCCGGAAGAACTCCACCACCAGCGTGGAGAACCAGCGCACCGCCCGGTGGTCGGAGAGCCTTCCGGCGGCGAACAGCGCACCGAAGGGCAGCGCGAAGACCACCGTCCAGGCAAAGGCCCTCAGGGTGTTGCCGAGTCCGCGCAGCAGCAGGTCCTGAACACCCCGGTACTCGAAGGGCATCCACTTCTGGTAGGTGAACTGGTGGGTGTGGAAGAGCATGTACACCACCCAGCCGATCAGGGCGGCGATCACCAGCAGCGCGAGGCCGCCGTAGAGCCGGTGGCGGGCCAGCGCCTTGGGGCCGGGGACGTCGTACAGCGCGGAGCTGGTGGTCATCGCGACACCGCCGCCCGTCGTTCGAGGAGGTTGAAGATGGCGCTGATCGCCAGGGTGATGATCAGATAGCCGACCGCGATCCAGACGAAGGTCCACAGGATGCTGTAGCCGAGCTCGTTGATGGTGCGATAGGTCCCGAGCAGCTCGACCACGCTGAACGAACCGGCGATCGCCGTGTTCTTCGCCAGCGCGATCATCACACTGCCAATCGGCGCCACCACCGACCGGTACGCCTGCGGCAGCACCACCGTGCCCAGCGTCTGACCGAAGGTCATCCCCAGACTGCGCGCCGCCTCCCCCTGCCCGGAGGGAACGGTGTTGATACCCGAGCGCAGCGCCTCGCAGACGAAGGCCGAGGTGTAGCAGCCGAGCGCCAGCACCGCGAAGGTGAAGAACGGCAGCACGATGTCGAAGCGCGGCAGTCCCAGCACCACCACGAAGAACAGCAGCGTCAGCGGAGTGTTGCGCAGGACGGTCACCCAGCCGGTGCCGAAGGCCCGCAGCGGCCGCACCGGGGAGACCCGGAAGGAGGCCGTCAGCACACCGAGCAGCAGTGCCAGCACCGCGCTGACCACCGTGAGTTCGAGCGTGCCGAGGAACCCGTGCCAGTAGATCGAGAAGTTGTCGGTCAGGACTTTCATACCGGGCCGGCCCTCCTCAGTACCGGTCGATCGGCGGCGGGGTGGGCGCAGGCACCCCGGACAGGCCGAGCGTGGCGTCGTACGCCTTCTTCCAGTCACCGTTCTGCTCGTGCCGCGCGAGCGCATCGTCGATGGCGAGGCGCAGCACCTTGTCGTCCTTCGGCGTACCGATGCCGTACGGCTCGGTGGAGAACGGCTGCCCGGCCATCTTCAGCTCGTCCGGGGCCTTGGCCGCATAGCCCTGCAGGATCGCGTTGTCGGTGGTCACCGCATCCACCTGATCGGTGATCAGATTGTCGACACAGGCGGAGTAGGTGTCGTACGACACCAGATGGGCCTTCGGGTACTTCTGCTCGATCCGCTGGTACGGCGTCGAGCCGCCGGCCGAGCAGACCTTCTTGCCGTCCAGGTCCTGCGGGCCGTGGATGCTGTTGTCGTTCTTGCGCACCAGCAGGCTCTGCCCGGCGATGAAGTACGGTCCGGCGAAGCCGACCAGCTTCTTGCGGTTGTCGTTGATGGTGTAGGTGCCGACGTAGTAGTCGACCTGGCCGTTCTGCAGCGCGGTCTCGCGGTTGGCCGAGGCGATGGTCTTGAACTCGATCTGGCCGGGCCCGAAGCCGAGATCGGCGGCGACCATCTTGGCGATCTCGATGTCGAAGCCGGAGTACTGGCCGGTGGCCGGGTTCTTCTGCCCTAGGTAGGGCTGGTCCTCCTTGACGCCGATCACCAACCGCCCCCGCGCACGCGCCCGGTCGAGGGTGGGGGAACCCTGGATCCCGGAGGCGTTCTGCACCTGGTAAGTGGGCAGTGCACCGGGCTGCGGGCCCTTCGGCGGCGGGGTGCCGGGCTTGCCGCAGGCGGCCAGCAGGACAAGGGAGGCCAGCAGCAGGGGCAGACGCTTCATCGGAGCATCCCCTCAGTGCTTCAGGATCTTGGAGAGGAAGTCCTTCGCCCGCTCCGTGCTGGGCGAACCGAAGAACTCCTCCGGCGGACGGTCCTCCAGGATCCGGCCGTCGGCCATGAAGACGACCCGGTTGGCGGAGGCCCGCGCAAAGCCCATCTCATGGGTGACGACCACCATCGTCATACCCTCGCGCGCCAGTTGGCGCATCACGTCCAGGACCTCGTTGATCATCTCGGGGTCGAGGGCCGAGGTCGGCTCGTCGAACAGCAGCGCCTTCGGGTCCATCGCCAGCGCACGCGCGATCGCCACCCGCTGCTGCTGACCGCCGGAGAGCTGCGCCGGGTACTTGTCGGCCTGGGAGGCCAGGCCGACCCGGTCCAGCAGGTCGCGGGCCTTCCGCTCGGCCTCCTCCTTGCCGCGCTTACGGACCTTCAGCGGAGCGAGCGTCACATTCTGCAGCACGGTCTTGTGCGCAAAGAGGTTGAAGGACTGGAAGACCATCCCGACCTCGGCACGCAGCATGGCCAGGCCCCTGCCCTCCTCGGGAAGCGGGACGCCGTCGATGGTGATGGTGCCGGACTCCACCGGCTCAAGCCGGTTGATCGCCCGGCACAGCGTGGACTTGCCGGACCCGGACGGGCCGATCACCACCACCACTTCACCGCGTCCGACGGTGAGGTCGATGTCCTGCAGTACGTGCAGCTGGCCGTAGTGCTTGTTGACGCCGCTCAGTTCGATCAGCGGTGTGAAACCTGCGGTGCTCATATTGCGGGAACCCTCCCGGGGCTCGGGACGGCTACTTGCCGCGTCGGCCCTTGGCCAGCCAGCCGAGTGCGCCGCCGGCGACAAGGGTCGCCAGCAGGGCGATCCAGAGCGGGGCGGTCACGGTGAACACCCAGAACTGGATCTTCACCTTGTCCAGATTGGCGAACAGGAACCAGATCGCCAGGATCACGATCACACCGATCGCGATCACCCGGGTCGGGATACCCGCGATCTCGCCCCTGCCCCGGCTGCCGGGGGATGAGGAACCGCCTGAAGTCTTGGCCACGGACGCAGTCTGCGCCGCGACTACACCATCTCCGCAGCCCACGCCGCCCGTGATACCCCGCCTGGCCCACCCCGTGCACCCACCCGGGTGCACAGCGCCCCAGGGGCGCGGGGCTGTGCTTGATCAACTGCCGGCACGACCGCCCCTGGGTAGTGCAGGGCCAACGGTCCGGACAGCGCCCTACCCCTCGTCCCGCCAGGAGCGCCAGAGCGCCGCGTACGGTCCACCGGCCGCCACCAGCTCGGGGTGACTGCCGTACTCGCTGATCCGGCCCTGCTCGACCACCGCGATCACGTCCGCGTCGTGCGCGGTGTGCAGCCGGTGGGCGATCGCGATCACTGTACGGCCCTCCAGCACCCGGGAGAGCGAGCGCTCCAGGTGCCGGGCCGCGCGCGGATCGAGCAGTGAGGTGGCCTCGTCCAGCACCAGGGTGTGCGGGTCCGCCAGCACCAGCCGGGCCAGCGCCAGCTGCTGGGCCTGCGGAGGTGTCAGCACCATGCCGCCCGAGCCGACCTCGGTGTCCAGGCCCTCTGGCAGGGCCGCCGCCCAGTCCTGCGCGTCCACCGCCGCGAGGGCGGCGTGCAGTTCGGTGTCGTCGGCCCCCGGGCGGGCGAGGCGGAGGTTGTCACGCAGGGTGCCGACGAAGACGTGGTGCTCCTGGTTGACCAGCGCGACCTGGGCCCTGACCCGCTCGGCGGGCATCCTGGCCAGCGACGCCCCGCCGAGGGTGACGCTGCCCCGGCCGGGGGCGTAGATCCCGGCCAGCAGTCGGCCGAGCGTGGACTTCCCCGCGCCCGAGGGACCGACCAGGGCGACCCGGCTGCCGGGCGCCACGTCCAGGCTGATGCCGTGCAGCACGTCCGCGCCCTCCCGGTAGCCGAACCTGACCTCGGCGGCCGAGACCTGCCGGCCCACCGGGTGCGCGTCCTCGTCCGTCTCCGGATCCGTGACCTCGCGGACACCGACCAACCGGGCCAAGGATGCCTGGCCGACCTGGAGTTCGTCGTACCAGCGGAGGATCAGATCGACCGGGTTGGTCAGCGCCTGGGCGTAGAGCACTCCGGCGGTCAACTGGCCGATGCCGATCCAGCCCTGGACGGTGTAGACACCACCGAGGGTGAGGGTGGCCAGCACCGCCAGCGCATAGGTGGCGTCCACACTCGGGAACCACATGGTGCGCAGCCACATGGTGTACCGCTCCCAGGCCAGCCATTCGCCGATCTTGCGGTCCGTCAGCCGGACCCTGGCCTCGCCCAGGCGCAGCGCCTCGACGGTACGCCCGGCGTCCACCGTCTCGGCGAGCACGGTGTTGACCGCGGCGTACCCGGCCGCCTCGGAGCGGTAGGACTGCGGAGCACGGCGGAAGTACCAGCGGGAGGTGGCCAGCAGCAGTGGCAGGCCGACGATCGCGGTGACGGCGAGCAGCGGCGAGGTGAGCACCAGGGCACCGAGTACCAGCACCACCGAGACCAGGGCGACGGCCAGTTCGGGCACCGCCTCGCGGACCGACTTGGCGAGCCGGTCCACGTCGGTGGTGCCCCGGGAGACCAGGTCGCCCGTCCCCGCCCGCTCCAGCACACCGGGCGGCAGCGCGACCGAGCGGACCAGGAAGTCCTCCCGCAGATCGGCCAGCACCTCCTCGCCGAGTACCCCGCCGCGCAGCCGGGAGAAGCCGATGAAGACGGACTGGACGAGGAGCGCCAGCAGATACCAGCCGATGGCGGCCAGGATCCGGCCCTGGGCCGTCCCGGCGTTGAGCTCCTGCACCAGCGAACCGAGGACCCACGGGCCGACCAGGCCCGCGACGGTGGCGACGGAGTGCAGGACGATCACGGCGGCGAAGCCCGAGCGGTGCCGCCGGGCGAGCAGCCGTACATAGGAGCGGACGGTGGCCGCGGAGGCGACCGGCAGCATGCCGGCCGGCCCGTGCTCCTGACCGACGGGGGGCTTCATACCTTCTCCTTGACGGGGGTCGGCCCATCGGCGGCAGGCCGTTCGGCCGGACTGAGCGGATCGGCCGGGCCGGGCAGATCGGCCGGTTCGGTGTCGCGGGTGACGACGGACCGGTACTGCCGGTCGGTGTGCAGGAGTTCGCGATGGGTGCCGGCCGCGGCGACCCGGCCCTCGTGGACCAGCAGGACGGTGTCCGCCTGATCGAGCAGCAGTGGGCTGGTCGCGAAGAGCACCGTGGTACGGCCACCGCGCAGCTCCCGCAGCCCGGCGGCGATCCGCGACTCGGTGTGGGCGTCCACCGCACTGGTGGGCTCGTCCAGGACCAGTACCGCCGGGTCCGCGACCAACGAGCGGGCCAGGGCGAGCCGTTGACGCTGACCGCCGGAGAGGGAACGTCCCTTCTCGGTGATCCGCGCCCGCATCGCATCTCCTTCGCACTCGGGCGAGCCTTCGACCAGGGCGTCCAGTACATCCTCCGCGCGGGCGGCGGCGAGCGCCTGGCCCGGGGTGACCCGCCCGGACGCGGGCACCTCGAACAGCTCGGCGAGGGTGCCGGAGAGCAGCGTCGGCTCCTTGTCGTGGACCAGCACCGCTGCTCGCACCTCGGCCAGCGGTACCTCCTCCAGCGGGATGCCGCCGAGGCGTACGGAGGGCTCGGGCTGCTCGTCCTCGGCCAGCGGGACGTGACCGCCGAGCCGTGCGGCCAGTCGGCCCGCGATGTCCGGATCGCCGCAGACCACGGCGGTGATCCGCCCGGCGCGGGCGGTGAGGCCGGTGACCGGGTCGTGCAGGTCGCTGCGCTCGGGGCGGGTGAGAGTGGCGACGAGGGCCTCGCCGTCCGCCGTGCGGCTCAGCCCGAGCACCTGGGTCGCCCGCTCGGCGGAGACCCGGGCGACGCTCCAGGCGTGTGCGGCCTCGCCGAGGATCCGCAGCGGGGCGGCGAGGAAGGCCATCGCCCCGTACACGGCGATCAGTTCACCGACACCGATCTGCCCGCGTACCGCGAGCTCGGCCCCGTACCAGGTGGTGCCGGCCACGAACAGGCCCGGAAGCAGCACCTGTTGGGCCTGCATCAGCGAATGGACCCTGGCGGTGCGGACGGCGGCGCCGCGTACCTCCTGCGAGGCGAGGCGGTACCGCTCGAGGAAGAGCTCCTCGCCGCCGATGCCGCGCAGCACGCGCAGCCCGGCCACGGTGTCGGCGGCCAGCTCGGTCGCTCTGCCGCCCAGCGTGCGCTGCCTGCTGTAGCGGCGCTCCAGGGGCGCCAGCAGCGGCCAGACGGAGGCGGCGAGAGCCGGGACACCGAGCAGGACGGCGAGGCCGAGCACCGGTTGGCGAACCGCCACGACCACGCTGACGCCGAGCCAGACCGCCACGGCGGCCCGCACCCGGGCGTTCAGCTCGACGTACCAGCCGATCCGCTCCACATCACTGCTGCTGACGGCGACCATCTCGCCGGTGGCGATCCTGCGGGCAAGTCCGGCGCCGAGCCGGGACGCCTGGCGGGCCAGCAGTTGGCGCAGCTGGGCGGCGGCGGTGATCCAGTTCCACACCGCCTGGCGGTGCAGCAGGACACCGCCGACCGACTGGAGAGCGGCGAGGCCGAGTGCGAGGGCGCCGGCACGCCAGACACCGGCGGTGTCGCCCCGGGCCGCGGCCTGGATGCCCAGGCCCAGCGCCGCAGGGAGGGCGGCCTGGCAGGCCAGTTCCAGAACCGCCCAGCAGGTGGCGAGCAGTTGGCCGCGCCGCTGGCTGCGCTGCATCCAGCGCAGGAAGGCGGGCGGTGAGCTGAGATCGGGACTGCCGGGATCGGGCATCGGCAGAGGTCTGAGCGGCATGACGCTCCGTTACAGGGTGGTACGGGCAGGAAGCTCTGGCACGCGGCCCAGGTCGTGGGCGCGGCGGGGCCGCCCGGCGCGGTGCGCGGGCCAGGGCGGACAGGGGTGACGGCGGAGTGCTGGTCATCAGGACGTCATGGGCACCGAGCGTGCCGCTCATGTGTGACGTGCGCAACAGGTTTTCCGGCGCGAGCCTCCGGCGCCGGGGCCACAGAGCGTCAACAATGGTCCAGATTCATCATTTCTGGTGAATCATTGGATATCTGGGAACAATGCCACCGATTCTGGGGTTGCTCCCCACCGGCACTATCCGACGGACCGGAGGGCACCCCTTCCAGTGAGCACCATTCCCAGCGTCACCCTGAACAACGGCGTCCAGATCCCGCAGCTCGGCTTCGGTGTCTGGCAGGTCCCGGACGCCGAGGCGGCGATCGCCGTCCGCACCGCGATCGAGGCCGGCTACCGCAGCATCGACACCGCCGCGATCTACGAGAACGAGGCCGGCACCGGCCAGGCGATCGCGACGGCCGGCGTGCCGCGCGAGGAGCTGTTCATCACCACCAAGCTGTGGAACTCGGGCACCAAGGACTGGTCCGGCCAGCAGGGCCAGGACGCCGTGCTCCGCGCCTTCGACGAGTCGCTGGCCAAGCTCGGCCTCGACTACATCGACCTGTACCTGATCCACTGGCCGCGCCCGATGCACGGCACCTTCCTCAACATCTGGAAGGCGTTCGAGAAGCTGTACGCCGAGGGCCGGGTCAAGGCCGTCGGTGTCTCCAACTTCGGCCCGCAGCAGCTGGATGCACTGCGCCAGGAGAGCTCGGTCGTGCCGGTGCTCAACCAGGTCGAGCTGCACCCGCACTTCCCGCAGCTCGAGCTGCGCGAGTACCACGCCGAGCACGGCATCGCGACCGAGGCGTGGAGCCCGCTGGGCCAGGGCAAGGCGCTGCTCACCGAGCCCGCCCTGGTGAAGATCGCCGAGAAGCACGGCCGCACGGTGGCCCAGGTGGTGCTCCGCTGGCACCTGCAGAGCGGCGTCATCGCGATCCCGAAGTCGGTCACCCCGTCCCGGATCGCGGAGAACATCGACGTCACCGGCTTCGAGCTGGACGCCGACGACCTGGCCGCCATCGCCGGTACGGCGACGGGTACGCGCCTGGGCCCGGACCCGCAGAGCTTCGACTGGAGCTGACACCGTCGGCCGCTGCCGGGTGACAGCAGACGAACGGCCGGTCACCGCCCTGACTTTGGGCGACCGGCCGTTCGTCACTGCTCTTCACTTGACTGTCCGCGACCTGGAGAGTCGGCAAATCGTTACTGCCACGGGCACTGCGCCGAATCGTTACAGCCTGGCGGCCTTGGCGATCAGCGCCAGCGCGGGCTCGTGCTCGTGCGCCTCCAGCGGGGAGAGCAGAAGTTCCTGCACCTCCCGCACCCCGGCCGCCGATCGGTGCAGCAGGTCCTGCCCGGCCGGCGAGAGCGAGAGCAGGTTGCGCCGCCCGTCCGAAGGGTCGCGCCGACGCAGCACCAGGCCGCGCCTGACCAGTCGGCTGACCATCTCGGCCATGGTCGCCTTGTCCAACGAGGCCAGCTCGCCGACGGTGCGCTGGTCGGCGCCGGGCTCGGTCTCCAGGGCGTCCAGCACCGCGTACTGAGGTGCCGTCAGTTCGGCTCCGACCTTGTCGGACCAGAGCTTGGTGTGCACCTGCTGGCTGACCCGGATCAGGTAGCCGATCGCCCGCTGGGCGTCCAGCATCGGCCGGGCGTCCGTCATGACCGCGACGGCGGCCGGCTCGAGCCGGGCTATCTTCGCCATCACCCGGACGATCTCGATCTGCTCCTCGGTACTGAGCGGCTCGAAGAGCGTCCGCTGAACACGGACCACTCCGCCGGTGGCCTCGCGGACCGCCTGCGCGCCGTTCTGCGAGAGCGCCAGCAGCTTGCGGCGGCCGTCGGCCGGGTCGCGGCGGCGCAGCACCAGGCCGCGCCGCACCAGGCGGGCGACCATTTCGGCCATCGTGGCCTTGTCGAGCGAGGCCCGCTCGCCGACCGTTCGCTGGTCGGCTCCCGGCTCGAGTGCGAGTACGAGCAGCACGGCGAACTGCGGAGCCGTGAGCTCGGAACCGACGTACTCGGACCACAGGCGGGTGTGCACCTGCTGGGCCACGCGGATGAGGTGACCGGGCGACTGCTGAAGTCGCGCGGGCACACGGGTCGTCGGGATCTCCCCCAGCACCATGAAATCCGTCCCGATGTCACACCCGGCGTGTGTAGGACACCCGGGCGGGGCAGTAACGGCGAGTGAGCGTCCCGCTGTGAGGGTAGGCACGCCAGCCGTGCAGCCGGTGGCTGCTGGCGCACACTATACAAACGGTCGGCCCGCGCTGGCAGGCAGGGGCCAAGAGTAGACGCATGTTCGTCGAAGTTGGCATATTTCCGCAGCATGTCGCGGTCACGATTACCGGTTCGACCTATTGACCCCCACCGAGCCTCCTCACCCTCCGTCACCTGCGAATCTGCACTCTGGCCGGGAAGGCTACCCGCCGGTAGGGTGTGCGCGCAGCGCTCTCCTACACCACCCTTCCGGGCAGGGCCGCTCTCGGCAGCGACCGTGCCCGTCACCCCACCGAGAGAGACGAGTACGAGCATGACCGAGCAGAGCAGCACCCCCAGGGTCGCGGTCGTCACCGGCGCGGCACGCGGCATCGGCGCCGCGACCGCCGAGCGGCTGGCCGCCGACGGCTACGCGGTGGCCGTGGTCGACCTGGAGGAGTCGGCCGGCAAGGACACCGTGGACCGGATCGTCGCGGCGGGCGGCCGGGCGCTGGCGGTCGGGGCGGATGTCTCCGACGCCGAGCAGGTGCAGGCGGCCGTGGACCGGATCGCCGCCGAGCTGGGCGCACCGGTGGTGCTGGTGAACAACGCCGGGGTGCTCCGCGACAATCTGCTGTTCAAGATGTCCGAATCGGACTGGGACACCGTGATGAACGTCCACCTCAAGGGCGCCTTCCTGATGACCCGGGCCTGCCAGAAGCACATGGTGGACGCCGGTTTCGGCCGGATCGTCAACCTCTCGTCCTCCTCGGCACAGGGCAACCGCGGCCAGGCCAACTACTCTGCCGCCAAGGCCGGACTGCAGGGTTTCACCAAGACCCTGGCGATCGAGCTCGGGAAGTTCGGCATCACCGCCAACGCGGTGGCGCCCGGCTTCATCGCGACCGATATGACGGCTGCCACGGCCGCCCGGGTCGGTATGGAGTTCGAGGCGTTCAAGCAGGCCGCCGCCTCCCAGATCCCGGTCAACCGGGTCGGCGTCCCCGAGGACATCGCCAACACCATCTCCTTCCTCGCCGGTGCGGCGGCCGGTTTTGTCTCCGGTCAGGTGATCTACGTGGCGGGCGGGCCGCTCGACTGAGACCGACCGGTAGCAGGGAGCGCGACGCCGCGGGCCCCGTTTCCGGCCGGTCCAAGGCGCCGCACCGCCCGTTCGCCATGCGCGCGGGGCCGTGCGGGAGGAGACTCAGGGGTCAGAAGCTGCATTCCACGGGAGGCACCAGATGACGAACGAGCCCACCGACAGCGACTCCCGCCCGACGCCGGACCGCCTCCTCCACACGGGTGCCGAGCACCCGGTGGATCCGGAGGACCTGGTCATGGCCTCGGGCCGCACCCCCACCCCGGAGCTCATCGAGAGGGCCCGACAGGACCTGGAGAAGTACGGCGCCGCCGCCGTCGAACGCCTGATGCCCTGAGTCCTTCCAGCCACGCCCAGGCCCCCGCATCCGTGCGGGGGCCTGAGTGCGTTTCCGGCCATTCTCGGGGTGTGGTCAACCGGGAGGCTTTGCGCTATACCTGCTCATCAGTGTTCGTTCTTGCATGATGAGGGGTTCATATGCGCAGAACTTTGCAACACTCCTGGCGGATCCGTCCCGTCGGCCTGGCCCTCGCGGCCGCGCTCGCCCTCGGCACCGGCTCGCTCTCCCCAGCCCTCACCACGAAGGCGGCCGCCGCCGCGGTCACCGGATCGGCCGGCGCGGTCACCGGATTCGCCGCGAAGGGCCCCGTCTACACCATCTCCGCAGGCAGCGCCAAGGCCCGGGTCAGCTTCGTCTCCGACCAGGTCTTCCGGATCGAGCTGGCGCCCAACGGGCAGTTCACCGACCCGGTCGGCTCGGACGTCGTCCTGCCGCAGGGCGCCCCGCCCGCCACCAGGTGGCACGACGCGGGCGACCGGTACGAACTGTCCACCGGCAGGATCACCCTGCGGGTCTACAAATCCGCTCTGCGCTTCGCGCTCTACCGGGCCGACGGCAGCAGGGTCTGGGAGGAGACCAAGCCGCTGTCCTGGGACGGCAAGGCCACCACCCAGACCCTGGCCAGGGGCGCGAACGAGCAGTACTTCGGCGCCGGCGAGCAGAACGGCTCCTTCTCGCACCGGGGCAAGACCGTCCAGATCGGCGTGGACTACAACTGGAACGAGGGAGGCCACCCCAACTCCGTCCCCTTCTACCTCTCCTCGGCCGGTTACGGCGTCTACCGCAACACCTACGCCCCCGGCACCTACGCCTTCAACGACCCGGTCACCACCACCGAGCAGGAACTGCGCTTCGACGCGTACTACTTCGCCGGGCCGAACATGAAGGACGTCATCGGCCAGTACACCTCGCTCACCGGCAAGCCCTTCCTGCCGCCGGTCTACGGCCTGGAGATGGGCGACTCCGACTGCTATCTGCACAACGCCAACCGGGGCGAACGCCACACCCTGGACGCGTTGAAGATCGCCGACGACTATGCGAAGAACGACATCCCCAACGGCTGGATGCTGGTCAACGACGGCTACGGCTGCGGCTACGAGAACCTCGCCCAGACCGCCCAGGGCCTGGCACAGCGCAAGATGCAGCTCGGCCTGTGGACCGAGAACGGCCTCGGCCAGCTCGCCGACCAGGTCAAGGCCGGGCAACGGGTGGCCAAGCTGGACGTGGCCTGGGTCGGCGACGGCTACAAGTTCGCCCTCGACGGATGCAAGGCCGCCTACCAGGGCATCGAGGACAACAGCGATGCCCGCGGCTTCACCTGGGCACCCGAGAGCTGGTCCGGCGCGCAGCGCTGCGGAGTGCAGTGGAGCGGCGACCAGTCCGGCAGTTGGGACTACATCCGCTGGCAGATCCCGACCTACGCCGGCTCCACCATGTCGGGCATGGCGTACAACACGGGCGATGTGGACGGCATCTTCGGCGGCAGCCCGCAGACCTACACCCGCGACCTGCAGTGGAAGTCCTTCCTCCCCGCGATCATGTCGATGGACGGCTGGGCGCCCAGCGACAAGCAGCCCTACCGTTCCGGTGAGCCGTACACCTCCATCAACCGCAAGTACCTGAAGCTCAAGGAGTCGCTGCTGCCGTACATGTACAGCTACGCGGCCGAGGCGAGCCGGACCGGCGTCGGTCCGGTGCGGCCGCTGGCGCTGGAGTACCCGGACGACCCGGTGACGGCCACCGATGCGGTCAAGTACGAATTCCTCAGCGGCCAGGACTTCCTGGTGGCCCCCGTCTACTCCGACACCTCGGTACGCGACGGCATCTACCTGCCCAAGGGCACCTGGGTCGACTACTGGTCGGGGCGCACCTACCAGGGCCCGGCCACCGTCAACGGCTACAGTGCACCGCTCGACACCCTGCCGCTGTTCGTCAAGGCCGGTGCCACGGTGCCGATGTGGCCCGGCATCAGCTCGTACCAGGACCGCACCGCCTCCTCCCCGCTGGCCTGGGACATCTACCCGCAGGGGCACAGCAGCTTCAGCCTCTACGAGGACGACGGCGTCACCCGGCAGTACCGGCAGGGCCGGTACGCCACCCAGCGGGCTGAGGTGAGTGCCCCGAACTCGGGTGCCGGCCAGGTCCGGATCGACCTCTCGGCGAGCACCGGGGACTTCACGGGCAAGCAGGCCGCCCGGCCGTACCTGTTCACCGTCCACAGCTCCACCGCGCCCGGCAGGGTGACGCTCGGCGGACGGGCGCTGCCGAAGCTGACGGGCAGGGCCGCCTTCGACGCGGCCACCGAGGGCTGGTGGTACGACGCCGCCGACCGGGGCGGCGTGGTCCAGGTGAAGACGGCTGCGCTCGCCACCTCGTCCGCCTTCCGGCTGGTGCTCGACGGCGCGAGCGCGGTGGGCAGCCAGGCGGGCCCGAGCGGCGACGTCTGGGCGAGCGACCTGCCCTGGACGAACGAGGTGAACGGCTGGGGCCCGGCCGAGCGCGACCGCAGCAACGGCGAGACGGGCCCGGCCGACGGCCACCCGATCACCCTGAAGGGCACCGTCTACCCGAAGGGGATCGGCGTGCACGCCGACTCGGACATCGAGATCGCCACCGGCGGACGCTGCTCGGCCCTCAGCGCCGTGGTCGGTATCGACGACGAGATCAATGGCTACGGTTCGGTGACGTTCTCGGTGGTCGCCGACGGCCGGACACTGTGGACCTCGCCCGTTCTGACCGGTCGGTCGGCAGCCCTCCCGGTCACCGTCCCACTCGGCACAGCCGACCGCGTACACCTCGAAGTCACCGCGGCCGACAGCAAGACCGGTGACCACGCGGACTGGGCGGCGGCCAAGTTCCACTGCGCCTGACCTGCCGATCCGCCCGACCGGAATCGCTCCGTCCATGAACCGGCGCCCGTCCCCGCAGGTCCCCCACCCTGCGGGGGCGGGCGCCTCCCCGTGCTCGAACCTCCTGCGGCGGCGCACGGGAGCACGCCGGGAGTGATTGCTCACTCCTGGGTGGTCGTTGTTGGCACCGGGCAAGACTGCCCAGGTCGAACGGGTAGTGTCGAAGCCGTGCAAGCTCAGATCGAACCGTCCGGCCACCGGACCGACCCCCCCGAGGACGGGGGATCCGCCGAGGCAGGGTGGCCACCGATGAGCCGCCTGCATGCGATCGCCTTCGGGCTGACCGGGCTCGCGTACCTGCTGATCGTGGTCGCGGTGATCCTGAACACCAAGCTCGTCGACTTCGACTGGGCCCTCAAGCAGCTCAGACCGTACAAGCGCTGGCCCGACGTCGAGCCCCTGCTGAACGTGTGGATCATCGCCGGTCAGCGCGGGCCCTCCGCGATCATCGCCTGCGCCTGGCTGGGTCTGCGCTGCTTCCGGCGAAGAACGCTCCGACCGCTGCTGGTGGTGGGGGCGGCACTGCTGCTGCTCAACATCACGGTCGGCGGCGTGAAGATCGTGACGGGCCGGCTCGGGCCGCACTACGCGCACTACATCGGCTCACCCGAACTGTTCTCCGGAGGAACGATCTTCCCCTCCGGGCACACCGCCAACGCCGTGGTGACCTGGGGCGTGCTGGCCTACCTCGCCGACCGCTGGCGGCGCACCGGTGCGGTGCTCGCCGGCCTGACGGCCTTCTCCATCGGGCTGACCACCGTCTATCTGGGCACCCACTGGATCTCGGACGTCCTCGCCGGCTGGGCAGCGGGCGCACTGGTCCTCCTGGCGATGCCCCTGTTCGAACCAATGATCGCAGCCGTGGACGACCGGATCACCGGCCTCTGGCGCGACAGCCGTTAGCCCCCGGCCGGCTCTGCGCCCCCCAGAGGTGCCGCTCTCCCCACGGTCGCCGGACGTACGCTGGAATCGTAGACCGGCCATGCGGGACTGGCGGGTGGAGGCGATCAGGAATGCGTCCGGCAAAGACCCCACGGCGATGGCGCAGCGGCACCGAGCCCGCCACCGCGCGCAGCGACCTCAAGCTGCGTTTTCTGCTGTCCGTCACCTTCACCCCGTTCTTCGCCCTGCTCACCGCACTGTTCGCCGTCTGGGCGGCTCACACCTCCGCCGCTGCCGCGCCGAGCAGCGGTACGCTGACCGCCTTCGCCGTCTTCTGCGGCGTCCTCACCCTGCTGGCGTCGATCGACCTGTGGGTGGTGATCCGTCGCCGTCGGACGGAGCTGTGACGGACCGTCAGAGCACACCGGATCAGGTCACAAGATCATTACGAATCCGGTGCGCGCGTCGCGCACATGACATCCTGGCCCGATGCGCCTCCGATCCCTGGCACCGGCCCTCGCCGCCGCAGCGCTCGCCCTGACCGCCTGCAGCAGCAGCGGCTCCAGCACCGCCGCTCCCGCGGCCGCCTCCTCGCCCGCAGCCGACAGCTCGTCGGCGCAGCCGGGTTCGGGCAGTTCTGCCCCGGCGGCCGACGCGTCCGCTCCCGCCAAGCCCGCTGCGCCGAGCGATGCGGGCCTGCCGCCGAAGCCGGACAGCGCGACGGTGACCAAGCTGGTCGCGGCTCTGGACGCCATCGACCCGGACATCGTCTCCGGCCGGCCCGACCAGGCCGTGGACCGTGCGCGGAGCCAGTGCCAGGCGATCTACAACTTCCCCAAGGACAAGGCGAAGTTGATCGACCTGACCAACCAGCGCTTCACCTCGTCCAAGCACCCCGACGGTTTCGGCGCCGAGAAGGCGGAGAAGATCCTCGCCGCCGTCCAGGCCGACGTGTGCCCCAGGTAGCCCCGGGCCCTAAGGACGACTGCCCACGGCCTGCTTGACCAGGGTGCGGCCGAAGTCCCACATCAGCCCGCTGCCGCGGTGGGCGTCCTCCATCACCTCGGTGAAGGCGTCGACGAAGCGGTCCACCTCGCGCTCGGTGATGATCAGCGGCGGGATCAGCTTGATGACCTCCAGGTGGTCGCCGGAGACCTGGGTGAGGATGCGGTGCCGTTGCAGCAGCGGTACCACCACCATCTGTGCGAACAGGCCCTTGCGCGCCGCCTGCAAAGCCGTCCAACCGGTGCGCAGTTTCAGCGACTTGGGGCGGCCGAACTCGATACCGATCATCAGACCGCGCCCGCGCACCTCGGCGAGCAGCTCGTACCGCTCCACCAGCGCCGCCAGCCGGGCGCGGAACAGCTCGCCGACCCGGTGGGCGTTCTCGACCACCCGCTCCTCGCGCAGCACATGCAGGGTGGCCAGACCGGCCGCCATCGCCTGGGCGTTGGAGCCGAAGCTGGCGGAGTGGACGAGCACCCGGTCCATCGAGGAGTACACCTTCTCGAAGATCCAGCCCTTGCCGAGAGTGGCTCCGATCGGCACATAGCCGCCGGAGAGCGCCTTGGCCGCGCAGACCAGGTCGGGCTGGACGCCCTCCTCGTGCTGGTAGGCGAAGAAGTCGCCGGTCCGCCCGATACCGGTCTGCACCTCGTCGCAGATCAGCAGGGCCCGGTGCTCGTGCAGCAGTTGCTGGACGGCGAGCAGCCGGCCAGGCGGGACCGCGTGCACGCCCTTGCCCTGGATCGGCTCGACGATCAGCGCCGCGACATCGCCCTTCTTCAACTCCTTTGCCAGCGCGCCGAGATCGCCGAGCGGGATGGCCGTGTCGGGCAGCAGCGGGCCGAAACCCCTACGGAAGCCGCCCTCGCCGTTGACCGAGAGCGAGCCGGCGGTCAGGCCGTGGAAGGCGTGGTCGCAGTAGAGGATGCGCGGCCGGCCGGTGGCGCAGCGCGCGAACTTGAGCGCGGTCTCGACCGCCTCCGTTCCGCTGTTGCCGAAGAACACCCGGTCCAACCCCGGTGTGTACGACAGCAGTTGTTCGGCCAGCAGACCCGGCAGCGGGGAGCAGTCGAAGCGGGTGAGGTCGGGCAGGCCGAGATCCATCACCTGGTGCACGGCCGCGCGGACCACGGGGTGGTGACGGCCGAGCGCGAAGATGCCGAACCCGGCCAGCATGTCGAGGTACTCGTTGCCTTCGGCGTCGTAGAAGTACGGGCCTTCGGCGCGCTCGTAGTACCGGTCGAAGCCGATGGCGTGCAGCATCCTGGGCAGCTGCGGATTGAGATATCTGGCGTTCAACTCGTAGCGCTCCGAGCCGCGTTCGGCGATCAGCGCCGCGAGGTCCAGGCGGTCAGCCGGCATTGGACTCGTTCACTCCTCGGGTCGGCAGCAGTTGCTTGGCGAAGACGGCGGTCTGTGCGGCCACCCCGGTGCCGCTGAGGCCGATCTCCTCCAGGATCTCGCCGCGCCCGGCGTGCGCCAGGAACTCCTGCGGGATGCCCAGATCACGCAGCGGGGTGTCCACTGCGGCGTCGCGCAGCGCCTGGGCGATCGCGGCACCGACGCCGCCGACCCGGCCGTTGTCCTCGACGGTGACCACCAGCCGGTGCGCGGCGGCGAGTTCGACCAGGGCAGGGTCCACCGGCTTGACCCAGCGCGGGTCCACCACGGTGGCGGCGAAGCCCTCGGCGAGCAGCAGCGCGGCGGCGTCCAGGCAGGCGGGGGCCATCGCGCCGACGGCGACCAGCAGGATGTCGGGCGCGGGCCCGGTGCGCTCCAGCACGTCCACGCCACCGATCCGCTCCAGTGCGGGGACGGCCGGGCCGAGGTCGCCCTTGGGGAAGCGCAGCACGGTCGGTGCGTCGTCCACCGTGACGGCCTCGCGCAGTTGGGCGCGCAGCTGCTCGGCATCGCGCGGCGCGGCGAGCCGAAGGCCGGGGACGACCTGCAGGATCGACATGTCCCACATGCCGTTGTGCGAGGCCCCGTCGCTCCCGGTGACCCCGGCCCGGTCGAGGACGAAGGTGACGCCCAGCCGGTGCAGGGCGACGTCCATCAGCACCTGGTCGAAGGCCCGGTTGAGGAAGGTCGCGTAGACGGCGACCACCGGGTGCAGCCCACCGGTGGCGAGCCCGGCGGCGCTGGCCACCGCGTGCTGCTCGGCGATGCCGACGTCGAAGATCCGCTCGGGGTACGCCTTGGCGAACGGGGCCAGCCCGACCGGCTGGAGCATCGCCGCCGTGATCGCGACGAGATCGGGCCGCTCGGCACCGAGGGCGAGCAGCTCGGTGCCGAAGACGGAGGTCCAGGAGATCCCGGCCGAGGGCGAGACGGGCAGACAGGTGTACGGGTCGATGGGGTTGACGGCGTGGAAGCGGTCGGCCTCGTCCAGTTCGGCGGGCCGGTAGCCGCGCCCCTTGACGGTGAGGCAGTGCACGATCACCGGCCCGCCGAAGTGCCTGGCCTGCCGCAGCGCCTGCTCGACGGCGCCGAGGTCGTGCCCGTCGATGGGACCCAGGTACTTCAGGCCCAGGTCCTCGAACAGCCCCTGCGGCGCGAAGGCGTCCTTGAACCCCTTCTTCGCCCCGTGCAGGGCGTCGAAGATCGGCTGCCCGACCAGCGGCGTACGTTGCAGCGCCTCCTTGCCGAGTGCCAGAAAGCGCTCGTAGCCCCGGGTGGTGCGCAGCGTGGCGAGGTGGTGCGCAAGGCCGCCGATGGTGCGGGCGTAGGAGCGCTCGTTGTCGTTGACCACGATCACCAGGGGGCGGTCCTGGGCCTCGGCGATGTTGTTGAGGGCCTCCCAGGCGAGGCCGCCGGTGAGGGCGCCGTCGCCGATCACCGCGACGGTCCTGCGGTCGGTGCGGCCGAGCAGCTGGTCGGCCTTGGCGAGGCCGTCGGCGTAGCCGAGGGCGGTGGAGGCGTGCGAGTTCTCGATCAGGTCGTGCTCGGACTCGGCGCGCGAGGGGTAGCCGGAGAGGCCGTCCTTGGCGCGCAGCCGGGAGAAGTCCTGACGGCCGGTGAGCAGTTTGTGCACATAGGCCTGGTGGCCGGTGTCCCACAGGATGCGGTCGAAGGGCGAGTCGAAGACCCGGTGCAGCGCGATGGTGAGCTCGACCACGCCGAGGTTGGGTCCGAGGTGGCCGCCGGTCCTGGTGACGGCGTCGATCAGGAAGTCCCTGATCTCCTCGGCCAGCAGGGGAAGTTCGACGTTCTCCAGGGTTCTGAGATCGGCGGGCCCCTTGATAGTGGGCAGGAGTGGCATGGCTTCACCTCGCAGCTCGGTTCGAAGCGATGACGGGCGGCCGTCGGCTCAGCGGGTGCCGCCGATGGTCTCGCGGGCGGCGCGCAGCGACTCCTTGAGCGAGCCCATGGTGGCCAGGACGGCGGTGGGTTCGTAGCCGCAGTGCGCCATGCAGTTGTCGCAGCGCGGGTCCTTGCCCCGGCCGTACTTGTCCCACTCGGTCTTCTCGATCAGCTCGCGGTACGTGGGGACGTAGCCGTCCGCCATCAGGTAGCAGGGACGCTGCCAGCCGAAGAGCGAGTAGTTGGGGATGCCCCAGGCGGTGCACTCGAAGTCCACCCGCCCCTCCAGGAAGTCCAGGAAGAGCGGGCTGTGGTTGAGCCGCCAGCGCCGCCGGTTGCCGCCGGCGAAGGCTTTGCGGAACAGCTCCCTGGTCTGTTCCACGCCGAGGAAGTGCTCTTGGTCGGGGGCCTTCTCGTAGGCGTACGCCGGGGAGATCATCATCTCGTCGACGCGCAGCTCGTCGTTGAGGTAGTCGAGCACCTCGATCACGGTCTGCGGGGTGTCGGTGTTGAAGAAGGTGCTGTTGGTGGTCACCCGGAAGCCGCGCCGCTTGGCCTCCTTGATCGCCTCCACCGCCTCGTCGAAGGTGCCCTCCTTGGCCACCGAGGCGTCGTGCCGCTCACGCAGGCCGTCGATGTGCACGGTGAAGGTGAAGTACGGCGAGGGCCTGAACCTGTCCAGCTTCTTGCGCAGCAGCAGCGCGTTGGTGCACAGGAAGACGTACTTGCGGCGGGCGACCAGCTGGCGGACGATCTCGTCGATCTGCGGGTGCATCAGCGGCTCGCCGCCCGCGATCGACACCATCGGCGCGCCGGACTCCAGCACCGCCCCGACCGCCTGCGCCACCGGCATCCGCTGCTTGAGCACCCCGGCCGGGTGCTGGATCTTCCCGCAGCCCTCACAGGCGAGGTTGCACGCGAACAGCGGCTCCAGTTCCACGATCAGCGGAAACTTCTCCCGGCGCTTCAGTTTCTGCTGCAGGAGGTAGGTGCTGACGCGAACGGACTGGCGCAGCGGCATGGCCATGACTAGCTCGCCTCCAAAGGGAGCGTCGAGGGCAGGGGTTCAAGGGCAGCAGCGGTCTGGCGGTGCCAGGCGGTGAGGGCCGGTACGACGGCCCGCAGGGTCCGCCAGGCGCGCAGCCCGGCCGGAAGGGTGCCGGGGCGGATCAGCTCGTGGTCGGGGGTGTCCACCACCACCCGCAGCACGGCGGCCGGCAGCCGGGGCCGAAGCTCGGCCCGGGCGGCGAGGACGGCGGCGGCCTCCATGTCGACGGCGAGGGCGCCCCGGGAGTTGAGCGCACGCCGCTCCGCTCCCCGCACGACATGGTCGGCGGTGTGGTGCAGGCCGGTGTGGGTGGTGAGGCCGCGGGCCTGAAGGGCTCGGGCGAGCTGTTTGGCGGAGTCCAGCGGGTGGTGGTTGCCGTCGGCGTCGCGCACGGCATCGGCGACGATCACATCGGTGGGCCGAGCGCCGGGTCCGACGGCGGCGCCGAACCCGGCCACGATCAGCGCACCGTACCCGTCCTGGCCGAGCAGTTCGCCGGCCACCCGTCTGGCCCGGCTGCGGCCGACCCCGGTCCTGGCCAGCACCGGAGGCCCGCCCACCGCCTCGCTCCAGTCACCGCCGCGCAGCGCCCACACCTCGGGGCCCAGCGCGCACACCACCAGCAGCGCCCCACCCGTCATCGCCCGTCCCCGGTCCGCGAGGTCCGCCGGGAGGCAGCGCGCCAGGGGTCCGAGGAACTGCGCGACCAGACACCCGGCTCACACAGCACCCCGCACCCCGCGAAAGTGCGCAACGAAGTCCGCCGGCCCGGCCCTGGCGCCGTATCCGCCCTCATCCAAGTCCTCCGATCCTCGGGCGGCCACGCCGATCCGGCCGTTTGGCCCGATCCTGCGGGGCATCGGCCGAGTCCGCCACCGGACTCGTCCTCATCGGTGTCCGCCCGGCACCGGGCTGCCGTGCAGATAGCGGCCGAGGGCCGTCACCGGGAAGACCAGGCGGTACAGGTGGTAGTTGATTGAGAAGTCCCACGGGAAACCGGTGCCGGTGAAGTGCGGCTCGTCCCAGGTGCCCTCCGGCAACTGGGTGCCGACCAGCCACTGCACACCCCGCTCGACCGCCTGGCTGCGCGCCCCGTCCGGGCCCTGACCGGCCGCGAGCAGCGCCATCAGCGCCCATGCGGTCTGCGAGGCGGTGGACTCGCCGCGCCCGGCCCAGCGCTCCGGCTCCTCGTACGAGCGCATGTCCTCGCCCCAGCCGCCGTCCGCGTTCTGCCGGTCCTCCAGCCAGCGCACTGCGCGCCGGACCGCGGGGTGTCCGGGCCGCACTCCGGCCGCGATCAGGGCGGGGACGACCGAGCCCGTCCCGTAGATGTAGTTGGTGCCCCAGCGGCCGAACCAGGAGCCGTCGGCCTCCTGGTTGGCGAGCAGCCAGGCGATCCCGCGCCTGGTCCGCGGGTCGCCCGCCCGGCCGACCTCGGCGAGCATCTCCACCACATGCGCGGTGACGTCCGCCGAGGGCGGGTCCACCACCTCGCCGAAGTCGCAGAACGGCAGCTTGTTGGGCAGGGTGCTGGTGTTGTCCACGTCGAAGGCGGCCCAGGCGCCGTTCCTGGACTGCATCCCGAGGTTCCACTCGACGCCGCGCCGGACGGCACCCTCCAGCCGCGCCCGGTCGGGGAAGGCCACCCGGCACAGGGCCAGTACCACCTCCGCCGTGTCGTCGATGTCGGGGTAGTTGTCGTTGTGGAACTCGAACGCCCAGCCGCCGGGGGCGAGTCCGGGCCGTTTGACGGCCCAGTCGCCGCGCCGGGTGATCTCCTCGCCGAGCATCCACTCGACGGCCGAGAGCAGGGCCGGGTGGTCGGCGGGCAGACCCGCGTCGCGCAGTGCGATGGTGGCCAGACAGGTGTCCCAGACCGGGGACTGGCACGCCTCCATCCAGCGCCGCCCGTCCTCGGTGTGCACGGTGAAGCCCTCGAAGGAGGCCAGACCGGCCTTCATCACCGGGTGGTCGAGGTCGTAGCCGAGCAGCTGAAGGGCGATCAGCGAGTAGACGGCGGGCGGCTGGATACCGCCCCAGCAGCCGTCCGCCTCCTGCCGCTCGACGATCCAGCGCCCGGCCTGCGCCAGCGCCAGCCGGCGCAGCGGCCGTACGGCGTACCGGTGGTAGATGTGCAGCGCCCTGTCCAGGCGTTCGAACAGACCGTCCCAGCTGGTCGCCGGGGCGAGCGGCCGCTGCGGGTAGGGATTGACGGGATCGGTGTGCAGCTCGGTGAGCGGGAAGGGCGCGGGACGGACCGGGCGGTGCGCCGAGACCACGGTCAGCGGTACGATCGTCTGCCGGGCCCAGCAGCCGAAGGCGTAGATGTTCAGCGGCAGCCACTTGGGCGCGAAGATGAGTTCCGGCGGCAGTTCCGGCAGCCGCTCCCAGGGCCACCAGCCGAAGAGCGCGAGCCAGATCCGGGTGAAGACGCGGGCAGCAGCGATGCCGCCGTGGGCGCGGACGTACTGAGCCGCCGCCCGCATGTGCGGATCCTGCGGGTCGTCACCGGCGAGTTTCAGCGCGACGTACGCCTCGACGGTGGCGGAGAGTTCGGGCGGGCCGCCGTGGAAGGTGGACCAGGTGCCGTCCGGCCGCTGCTGGGAGCGGATCCAGGCGGCCGTGCCGCGGGTCTGCTCCTCGGTTCTGATGCCGAGGAACTGACGCAGTAACAGATCCTCGGCATCCATGGTGACATTGGTCTCCAGATCGCCCTTCCACCAGCCTTCGGGGCTCTGGAGTGACAGCAGATGGGCCGCGGCCCTGGCGAGTGTCTCGGCCGGTGTGGCCTCGCCGGGGAGAGCACCGGGATGCTCGTCCGGCTGTCCGGGCGCCGCGGCGCCGCGCACCGGCTCGGCGTCCTCGTGCCGGACCGGGCCGAGCCCTCTGCCCGGGCGGGACGCCCCCGCGATCCGGCCGCTAGCCGGCCGTTCCGCTACCGGCGGCCGGTCGCCCACCGCGACCGGCTCGGAATCGTACTCGGGGTCGAGCCGGCCGTCCGCGGTTGCTGTCACTTGACGTCACCTCTCTCGTACCACCACGAATTCGGCGAGTGCGACGAAGTGCTCGCGCACCTCGTCGGTCATCGGCACCTCGTCCAGTGCGGCGAGGGCAGTCGTGTGCTGGCGGCGGGCCTCCTCCTGGGTCCAGGCCCGGCCGCCCGCCTCCTCGATCAGCGCCGCGCGGGCGGCGAGCACCTGCTCGCTCTCCTCGCCGCGCCCGTGCGGGTCCGCCAGCTGCTGGGCGAGACGGCGCGAGGCACTGCCGCCCTCGGCCAGGGCGGCGGCCACCGGCAGCGACTTCTTGCGCTGCCGCAGATCGCCCCAGTGCGGCTTGCCGGTCACCTCGGTGGCGCCCCAGATGCCGAGCAGGTCGTCCACGGCCTGGAAGGCCAGACCCAGGTGGTGTCCGTAGCGCTGGAGCGCGTCGGAGGTACGGTCGTCGGCCCCGGCCAGCACCGCGCCGATCGCGGAGGCGGCGGCCAGCAGAGCACCGGTCTTGCCGGCCTCCATGTCCAGGCACTCCTCGACCGTCACCGTGTCGCGCGCCTCGAATGCGACGTCCTTGGCCTGGCCGTCGATCAGCTTGCGGGTGGCGGTGGTGATCAGACGGACGGCCCGCGCGGCGTCGGCCGCGCTCGCTCCGCCGGTGACGGCGGCGTCCAGCAGCACCTCGGTGCCCAGCGTGGCCAGCGCGTCGCCGACCAGGATCGCCTGGGCAGGTCCGAACACCGTCCATGCGGTGGCCCGGTGCCGCCGGGTCTCGTCACCGTCCATCAGATCATCATGGAGGAGGGAGAAGTTGTGTACCAGCTCGACCGAGACGCCACCCGGAACCCCGGCCTCGGCCGGTGCGCCGACCGCCTGCGCCGAGAGCAGCGCCAGCGCCGGGCGGACCGCCTTGCCGCCGTCCCCCGCCATCGGAGTGCCGTCCCGGTCGATCCAGCCGAAGTGGTACGCGGCCACCGTGTCCATCGGCGCCGCCAGTCGGCCGACCGCGGCACGCAGCGGCGGGGTGCACAGGCTCCGGCCGCGCGCCAGCAGCTCAAGCACCGAAGTGGCCTCCTTGACCGATGCGGCCGATGCGGCAGAGCCGGCGCGAGCCTCCACGTACGTTCCCTCTCCATCCGGACGCCGGGCCGCGCTGGACGGCCGGCCTGGTGCGATGTCAGTAGTGCTGGGGCCCGCGGTCATCGGGGCCACCTCCCGTCGCCTCGATCGGCCGGGATCCGCCCGGCCCCGGCCAGCGCGGCGTCAGCTGCGGCGTGGCCGCTGCGCACCGCGCCCTCCATGGTCGCGGGCCAGCCGGTGGCGGTCCAGGAACCCGCCAGCAACACGCCCGGAATGTCGGTCCTGGCCTGCGGGCGCAGCCTCGCGGTGCCCGGCGCCGGGTCGAAGGTCGCGGTGCGTTCGCGGGTGACGAAGAAGTCCAGCACCTTCGCCTGCCGAGCGCCCGGGATCAGCCGCTCCAGCTCGGGCAGGTAGCGCGCCCGCAGTTCGGCCACCGGCAGGTCGATCTCCTCGCGCGCGTCGGACTGCGAGAGCGCCAGGTACTGCGCCCCCGGCACGGCCAGGCCCGAGTGTGCCGTTCGGTCGAAGACCCACTGCACGGGTGAGCCGAGCGCCGCGAAGAACGGGCGGCGCAGCAGCCGGCGGTCGTAGATCACATGCACATTGAGGATCGGCGCGGTGCCGAACTCGCCGAGCCGCTCCTGCCGGGGCACGGCGCCGGGCGGAAGCAGGGCGGCCGCGCTGTCCTGGGCGCCCGCCAGCACCACGGTGTCCGCGGTGAGCAGTTCGCCGCCCTCCAGCCGCACCGCGTGCTGTCCGGCGGGCTTGAGCTCAGCGGCACGGCTGCGCAGCAGTACCCGGACGCCCAGGCGCTCCAGCTCGGCCAGCGCGGCGTCGTGGTGGATCGCGCCGAGCGGGACGGCGGCCATACCGATGTCGGAGGCTCCGGGGTCGGAGAGCAGACCGGTCTTGAAGACCATCGCGGCCAGTGCGAGCGAGGTCTGGTCGGCGGTGGCGTTCAGGGTGGCGACACCGACCAGGTCCCAGAGGGCGGCCAGGGTCGCCGGGGTCTGGCCGTGGCTGCGCAGCCAGTCGCCGAAGGAGATCTCGTCGAGCGCCGGGTCGGCCAGGTCGAGGCCCTTGAGCGCGAGCGCCGCGCGGACCACCCGGAGCCGGTCGGCGGGCCCGAGGTGCGGGTATCCGGCCAGGCTGCGGGTGAGGTGCAGTGGTACGGGCAGGGCGTCCCGGCGCAGCCGGCCGAAGGTGCGGCTGCCGTCGGCGCCGAGGCCGAGCACGGGGACGTCCAGGCGTGGCTGAAGATCCACCAGTCGGCCCGCGCCCAGCCGGTCGATCAGGCCGCGGTAGGCGGTGCAGCAGCGCAGGAAGACGTGCTGGCCGTTGTCCACGGTCAGTTCGCCCCGGTTGAAGGAGAAGGCGAGGCCGCCGAGCCTGGGACGGCCCTCCAGCAGGGTGACCTGCTGCCCGGCCTCGGCCAGCCGCAGCGCGGCGGTGATCCCGGCCAGGCCGCCGCCGACCACTACGGCGGTGCGGCGAGGGGAAGCCGGCCGTACCGTCATCTGCGCCACCCCCTGCCGTCGTTCCGCTGTCGACTCGTGGACACTCCGTGCCCGCTCATGGCCGCCGTGTACCCGTCAGGGGGAAGCGAGCATCTGTCCGCAGACGCCGACAGGACACCGGTCCGTGACGTTGCGCTGACACAGCGTGACATAACTTCCGAGAGAATCAAGAACGCCCTCCGGCGAGCCCGGACAGCGCCACGTATGCCTTCTCCCAGCCGGGCAACGAGACACGGCCCCGCAGCACCGACTCGGGATCGGCGGCGATCCGGCCGAGCAACCGGTGGTAGATGCCCGCCATCGCGGCGGTGGCGGCCCGGCTGCGGCGGTCCAGCATCGGCAGCAGCCGCAGGCCCTCCTCGAAGCAGCCCTGGGCCCGCGCTGCCTCGAAGGCGATCAGGCCGGTGAAGTCGGCGCCGATCGGCGGTCCTGGCAGTGCGAAGCCCTGCTCGCAACCGAACCTGACCAGGTCCTCGGTGGGCAGGTAGGTGCGGCCGTTGAGGGCGTCCTCGCGCAGGTCGCGCAGGATGTTGGTGAGCTGGAGTGCCAGGCCCAGGGTGTCGGCGTACTCGGCGCCGAGCTCGGGGTCCTCGCAGCCGTACACACCGATCGAGAGCCGGCCGATCGAACCCGCCACACAGCGGCAGTAGACCTTGAGGTCCTCGAAGGTGCGGTACTCGGCGCCCTTGAGGTCCATCTGGACGCCGTCGATGAGCTCGTCGAGGGCGCCGAGCGGGATCGGGAAACGCCGGGCGGCGTCGGCCAGTGCGACCTTGATCGGGTCGGTGTCGTCCACGTCGACACTGCCCGAGCGGATCTCGTCCAGCAGGTCGCGGGTGCGCGCGAGCTGCTCGGCCTTGCGCTCGGGCGGCAGATCGCCGTCCCCGATGTCGTCGATCCGGCGGGCGAGCGCGTAGAGCGCGGACATGGCGTACCGCTTGGCCTCCGGAAGGAGCCGGATGCCATAGCTGAAATTACGGGCCTGCAGGGCGGTGACCGCCTCGCAGTACCGGTACGCCGCCATGACCTGAGCGGACGCCAGTGGTGATGCCGCCACGCGGGCGTTCACCTTCCCTTCGCGAAGAGTCTCGCCGCCTTCGCTGCAAGGCGGCGCTTGTCCGGCTTCGGCTGCTGGGCCAGGACGTCGTACCCGGCGGCCTCGATGGCCTCCAAAGTCGCGTACCCGCCTGCGGTGAATCCCGCCAGGAGCAGCCGGAGCCTCCCGGAAACCGTACCTACCAGCGGCGCACCATGATCGAGCAGGGTCCGCGCCCGCTCGGCCTCGAAGGCCACCAGCTCCCGGACCCGGGGACCTGCGGTGGGACTGGCGAGGTCGTGCTCACTGACGCCGAAGCGCTCCAGGTCCTCGGTGGGCAGGTAGATCCGGCCGCGGCCGAAGTCCTCGGCGACGTCCTGGAGGTGCTCGACCACCTGGAGGGCGCTGCAGATCGCGTCGGAGTACGCCACGCGCTCCGGCGTGGAGACGCCCGCGATGGAGAGCACCAGGCGGCCGACCGGGTCGGCGGAGAGGGTGCAGTAGCCGAGCAGGTCGCGGTAGGCCGGGTAGCGGGCGACGCTCTGGTCGACCCGGTTGGCCTCGATCAGGCGGCGGAAGGGCTCGGGCGTGAGCGCATGCCGGCCGACCAGCGGGACGAGCGCGCGCATCAGGGGGTGGCGGGGGGCTGCGGCGGACGGGGTGAGGGCCGCTTCGAAGGCACGGCCCAGATCGCGTTCGAGCCCGTCCAGCAGGGCCAGCCGGAAGGCGGTCTCGCCTTCGTCCGAACGGGTGACCGAAGCCTGCTCCGGTACGCCCAGCAGCCGGGCGACCCCGGCGGGGTCGGCCAGGTCGCCGTCACCCGTGTCGTCCACCAGGCGGGCGAAGCCGTAGACCGCCATCAGGTCCGTACGCCAGGCGGCGGGCAGGAAGAAGGGCGCGACCGGGAAGTTCTCCAGGTCCGCCTTGTCGAGCGTACTGCCGTATGTCTGGTTATCGGATTTAGTCGAAGCCGCCACTACCGTCACTCCCCCGTTCTACACCGGTCCGGTCCATCGGCCCATATCGGACACGCGCCCGAGGGCCCGGCACAGCCGAAGGGCCGGTACCAGGGCGTTCAGCCCCGGCACCGGCCCCCGCCGTGCCACGCGCGCCCGGATGCTCAGGCGCGGTTGTGCTTCTCGTACGCGCTGACGACCTCGTCGGTGTGGCCGTCCATGACGAGCTCACCCTTCTCGATCCAGATGGTGCGCTCGCAGGTGTCCCGGATCGCCTTGTTGTTGTGGCTGACCAGGAAGACCGTACCGGCCCCCTGGCGGAGCTCACGGATCCGGGCCTCGCTGCGCTTCTGGAACTTCTGGTCACCGGTGGCGAGCGCCTCGTCGATGAGCAGCACGTCATGGGTCTTGGCCGCCGCGATGGAGAACCGCAGACGGGCCGCCATGCCCGAGGAGTAGGTGCGCATCGGCAGCGAGATGAAGTCGCCCTTCTCGTTGATGCCCGAGAAGTCGACGATCTCCTGGTAGCGGCTCTTGACCTCCTCCGGGGTCATGCCCATGGCCAGGCAGCCCAGGATGACGTTGCGGTCACCGGTCAGGTCGTTCATCAGCGCGGCGTTCACGCCCAGCAGCGAGGGCTGGCCGTTGGTGTAGATGGCGCCCCTCTCGGGCGGCAGCAGGCCCGCGATGGCCGCCAGCATGGTGGACTTGCCGGAGCCGTTCGAGCCGATCAGACCGACGGCCTCACCCTTGTACGCGGTGAAGCTCAGGCCGCGCACGGCGTGCACCTCGCGGATGGAGGGCGAGCGCTTGCGCGAGACCAGCCGGCTCAGCGCCGAGGTGGCGCTGCCCTTGCCGGAGCCGGCGCCGTGCACCTTGTAGACGATGTGGACGTTGTCCACGACCACGGTCGGGACGCGGGCGGGATCGGTCGTCGCAGTGTTCGGGACGTCCCGCTGCGCCTCACGGAAGTTGCTCATCGCGATGTCAGCCACGGCCGTACTCCTCCTCTGCCTTCCAAAAGAACACGAACCCGACCGCGAAGGCCACCACGGCCCAGACACCGGCGGTGAGCCACACGTGGTGCGGCAGCGTCAGGTGCTGCGCCAGGGCGTGGCCCGCGGCGTCCTTGCCACCGTGGTAGATGTGCTTGTTGAAGCTGTCCGGCATGAACGCGTAGCGCATCAGGTCCATGTAGATCGTGGCCGGGTTCAGCGCCATGATCGTCTTGGCCAGCGGCGGCCAGCTCGCGATGGCGCTCTGGATGCTGTACATGACGCCGGAGACGTACATCCAGGTGCGCAGGATGAACGGCATCAGCTGGGAGATGTCCGAGGCCTTGGAGCCGACCCGGGCCATGATCAGGGCCAGACCGGTGTTGAACAGGCACTGGAGCAGCAGCGCCGGGATGATCAGCAGCCAGGTCATGTGCGGCATCTGGCCGTTCGCCAGCACGATGCCGACCAGGACGACCATCGAGATCAGCAGCTGCTGGAGCTGGATCACGGTGAAGGCCACCGGCATACAGGCCCGGGGGAAGTGCAGCGCCCGGATCAGGCCGAGGTTGTCGGCGATCGACCGGGTGCCGGACTGGACGGCGCTCTGCGAGAACTGGAAGACGAAGACGCCGACGCACAGCCAGGCGAGGTAGACCGGGACGCTGTCCCGGCTCTTCATCATCACACCGAAGACCAGGAAGAACACCGAGCAGTTGAGCAGCGGCGTGAGAACCTGCCACACCTGGCCCAGCTTGGCGGTCGTGTACTGAGCGACCAGGCGGGCCGTGGCGAAGGCAAGGATGAAGTGGCGCCGCGCCCACAGCTGCCTCACGTACGTGGGAAGGCTGGGCCGCTTGCCGCTGACCGCCAGGCCGTACTTGGCCGCGAGCTGCTTGGGGGTCAGGCCCGCATCAGCCCCACTCGGTGTGGAGAGGCTGAAGTCACTCACTGTTGACACATTCGTCCTTCGCGGGATCGGGTGGCCGACCCGCCTCCGGGGGGAACGGCGGCGGACCGGGCGGATCCACAGGGATCTCGGGGGATTGTCCGGTCGGCAGTGGGGCTGCCGACTGCTGCGATCAGATGATTGGCGGTCTGCCCAACCTGCTCAGTCGCCATACAGTACGCCATCGCATTGGCCGTCGCGGACCGCAGGGTTCGCTCCAGCCGGCCCGGAAACCGCCCACCCAGGACTTCAGCGCGTCGCCCGAAGGACGGCGTGCCAGGGTGAGCAGCAACCAGGTTCCCAAGTAGAGAGGCACGAACGGGGTGGGAAGGTTCCGTCGCGCCAGCCACACCCGGTTCCGGGCCACGTTGTGGAAGTACGTGGCATGCCGGGCCGGGGAGGTCGTGGGGTGGTGCAGCACGATGTCCGCGCGGTAGTCGATCTCCCAGCCGGCGTCCAGCGCCCGCCAGGCGAGGTCGGTCTCCTCGTGCGCGTAGAAGAACTCTCCGGGCAGTTGCCCGGCCTGGGTGAAGACCGTGCTCCGGACGGCACTCGCGCCGCCGAGGAAGGTGGTCACCCGGGACGACCGCAGCGGGTCGCTGGCCCGCAGCCGGGGGACGTGCCGGCGCTGGGTGACGCCGGTGTCCGGGTCGGCGATGCGGAAGGACACGATGCCGAGCTCGGGGTCGGCGGTGAACGCCTCCCGCAGCAGCCGGGCGGAGTCCTTGTTCGGGAGCAGCCCGTCGTCGTCCAGGAAGAGGACGGCGTCCACCTCCTGGCCGTTGCGGCCGAAGAGCTCGATGCCGACGTTGCGCCCGCCCGGGATGCCGAGGTTCTCGGGCAGCTCGACGGTGCGTACGCCCGCCGGGAGGGGCGGCAGCGCGGCACCGTTGCCGACCACCGCCAGCTCGACGGCGGGGCCCTCCTGGTTCAGGACCGAGTCGATCAGGGCGTTCAGCTCGGCCGGGCGGTTGCCCATCGTGATGATGACCGCCCCGAGCCGGAAGTCCTCGGCGCCCGAGCCGGCAGCCGCACTCATCGCAGCCTGCTGGAGAGGACGATGCTGAGCAGGTGCAGGACCGTCTGCAGCATGGCGATGGCGGCCAAGACCACGACCGCGAGGCGGGTGAAGAGCAGCCCGCCGTGCACGGCGTCGGCGATACCGGCGGCCAGGATGAACAGCGACGCCTCGACGGCGCCGACCAGGCGGTGGAACTTCAGGAAGGAGGCGGCCTTGCGCGCCTTGGCGACGCCCGAGGAGCGGGGCACCGATGCGCTGTCCTCGACGGCGGTCATCCCGCTGCGGGCGCGGGCGACGTCGACCAGGTCCGTCTCGGACTTGATCAGGATCGCGCCGAGCGCGGCCAGCGTGCCGAGGAAGGCCCACTCCCACTGCGAGGTGCTGCCCTCGCGGTGCAGCAGGTCGCTGGCCCGCAGGCCGAGTCCGGTGAGCAGTGCGGCCTCGGACATGTAGTGGCCGACCCGGTCCAGGTACACACCGGTGAGCGAGGTCTGCCGCCGCCAGCGGGCGACCTCGCCGTCCACGCAGTCCAGCAGCAGGTAGACCTGGATCAGGAAGGCGCCCAGGACGGCCCCCGCGATACCCGGGACGACCAGCGCGGCACCGGCCAGGACGCCGGTGAACATCATCAGGTAGGTCAGACCGTTGGGCGTGATCGCCGTCATGGTGGAGAGCAGCCGGGTGATCCGCAGGGAGATCTGCCGCATGTACCAGCGGCCCGCCCAGTGCTCGGCGCTGCGGCGCTGGAGCATCCCCTCCGGGTGGATGACGGCCCTCAGCTCCTCGATCGAGGGCCGGACCGTGAGGTCGACCGCGGGGCGGTCAGCTGTTGACGGCTTGGACATAGTCGGCGTACGCGTCCCTGATGTCGGATGGGGAGAGATCGAGGTGTTCCAGGATGGTGAAACGTCCCGGACGGGTGTTCGGAGCGTAGTGCACCGCCTTGGTGAACTCCGCCTCGGTGAAGTCGATCTGAGCCGCGGTCACCGGCAGTCCGTGGAACCGCAGTCGGTCCACGATCAGGCCGGTCAGCTCGCGCTCGCCGCGCAGGAAGCTGGCGAAGGCCGCGCCGAGGCCGACCTGCTCGCCGTGCTGGGCCGAGCGCTTGGGGTACAGCACGTCAAGGGCGTGCGAGATCTCGTGGCAGGCGCCCGAGGACGGGCGGGTGCTGCCGGCGATGTTCATCGCGATGCCGGACAGTACCAGGGCTTCCGTCAGGCAGGTCAGCAGGTCCTGGTCTGCGAGCGAGCCCGGGTGGCGGAGCATGTTCTCCCCGGCCGAGCGGGCCATCGCGACCGCGAGGCCGTCCACCTTCTCGCCGGTGACGGTCTGCGAGAGCTCCCAGTCGGCGCAGGCCGAGATGTTGGAGATCACGTCGCCGATGCCGGACGCGACGAAGCGCGGCGGCGCCTTGGCGATGACGTCCAGGTCCACCACGATCCCGATCGGGCTGGGCACCCCGTAGGAGCCTCGGCCCGCGTCGTTGTCGAGGATGGAGACCGGCGAGCAGATGCCGTCGTGCGCCAGGTTGGTGGCCACCGCGACCAGCGGCAGGCCGACCCGGGCGGCGGCGTACTTCGCCGCGTCGATGATCTTGCCGCCACCGAGGCCGATGATGGCGTCGAAGTGGCCGGCACGCATCGCGTCGGCAAGGCGTACGGCGCTGTCGAGGCTGCCGTCGGCGACCTCGAACCACTCGGCGTCCGGGAGCAGCGGTTCCAGCCGCTCCCGGAGCACCGTGCCCGAGCCGTTGCTGATGGCCACCGCTATCCGTCCCGAGGAGGACAGACGCTGGTCGGCGAGGATGCCGCCGAGCGCGTCCAGCGCGCCCGGGCGGATCTCGACGAAGACCGGCGACGGGACCAGCCGGGTCAGTACTGGCACGCGATCTCCCGCGCCTTGTTGAGGTCGTCGTGGTTGTCGACCTCGACCCAGGAGACCTGGCCGATCGGCTGCACGTCGATGCGCAGGCCCCGGTTGACCATCTCCTGGTAGCCGTCCTCGTAGTAGAGCTGCGGGTCGCGCTCGAAGGTGGCCTTCAGGGCGTCGCTCAGGTCGGCGGCGGCGGCGGGGTTGATGATCGTGACACCGATGTACTCGCCGGTCGCTTCGGCCGGGTCCATCAGCTTGGTGATCTTCTGCATGCCCTTGGCCTGGTCGACGACGACCTTCATCTCCTCGTCGGCCAGCTTCTTCACGGTGTCCAGGGCGAGCAGTATGCCGGGGGCGTTGCCCTCCTTGATCATCCGGTCGTTGCCGTCCAGCATGGTGCGCTGGACCGCGGCCGGGTGCACGGTGTCGCCGTTGGCGAGCAGCAGGCCCTCGGCGAAGAGGTCACGGGCGCACCAGAGGGAGTAGGCGTTGTTCCACTCCTCGGCCTTGTCGTTCTCGACCAGGGTGAGCTTGACGCCGTACTTCTGCTCCAGGGCGTCCTTACGGTCGTACACCGCCTCCTTGCGGTACCCCACCACGATGGCCGCCTCGCGCAGGCCGACCTCGGCGAAGTTGCCGAGAGTGAGGTCCAGGACGGTCCGCTCCCCGTCGACCGGCACCAGCGCCTTGGGCAGGGTGTCGGTGTACGGGCGGAGCCGGCGGCCGGCGCCGGCTGCCAGAACGAGGCCGATCATGCGGTGTCTCCTGATTCATCGTGTTCTGCGGTGGCGTCGCCGAGGACCCAGAAATGGATGCTCTCGGCGACCACGACCAGGGCGAGCAGGCCCGCGAGGGCCACCAGGACTACCTCCAGGGCGTTCGCCCCGGCACTCTGGTGCCCGAGCGGTCCCTCCGGGCTGCCGTGGTAGACGAGCGCCGCCACCAGGGTGACGAGCAGTGCCCGGCCTTCCTGCCCGCCGGTCACTCGCACCAGCCACCTGGCGGGCGCTCCGGTGCCGCCGCGGAGGCGGTACACCGTGTCGTAGTGATGGTAGGCGACCGCGGCGACCAGCCCGAACGCGGCCGGGAGGGCAGCGATGTCGAGCCGCAGCGCGAGCGCCAGCACCGCCAGGTACTCCCCGGCCCGGAAGAAGGCGGGGGCGAGCCAGTCCAGGGCGCCGGTGAGCTTACGGGCCAGGACGAGGGAGGTCAGCAGGACATAGCCGCCGCCGGCGGCGACCGCCTGCCAGGTACCCGCGGACAGATAGACGGCGACCGGCAGCCCGGCCGCGGCCACGGCGGCCAGCAGCGGTACGGCGAGTGCGGGCAGGCGGCGCGCGATCGGGCGCAGGACCGGGGCCAGCAGCTCGGTCAGCGGGCCGCCGTCGCCGAGGATCGCTACCTCGCGGGCAGCCCGGTCCGCACGGGGGCGGCGGCGGTTGACCGAGCGCAGGACCCGACCCGCGGTGGTGTAGCAGCAGGCCAGGGCGCAGCCGATGAGCAGCACGGTCAGCGTGATGCGGGGAGTCGTACAGGCGGTGAGCAGAGCTATCAGGGCCCAGCGCTCGCCGATCGGCAGCACGATGATCCGGCGGGCCCAGACCGTCCAGCCGACCCGGTCGAGGCGGCTGGAGAGCTGCGCGGTGGGACTGGAGTTGGCGCCCTGCTGCTTGCTGCCGGCCGTGACGGGGTTGCGGGCGGTCTCCTGGTCGGCCGCCATGAACGCGAAGTCCACACTGTGCCGGAAGGTCATCAGGGCCATCGCGGCGAGCGACAGCGCCCAGACGTCGTCGCCGGTGCGGGTCGCGCCCAGGGCCAGACCCGCGTAGAAGGCGTACTCCTTGGCCCGGTCGAAGGTGGCGTCCAGCCAGGCCCCTACGGTGGAGTACTGCAGCGAGTAGCGGGCCAGCTGGCCGTCGGTGCAGTCCAGCACGAAGGAGGCGAGCAGCAGCACCCCGGCGGCTATGTAGCCACCGCGGGAACCGGTCGCCGCCACGCCTGCCGCGAGCAGGGCGACCAGCAGCGAGCCGGTGGTCACCTGGTTCGGGGTGAGACCGCGCCGGGCGCACCAGCGGGCAATGTAGCGCGAGTACGGGCTGACGCAGAAGGTGGTGAAGAAGCCGTCCCTGGCCTTCACCGCCCGGCGCAGTCGGACCGCCTCCTCGTCCACCTGGGCCACGGCGGCGCGGGCGGCGTGCAGCTCGCTCTCCGTACCGGGCACGGTGGCGACCAGGGTGCCGAGCTCGGGGCGCTGGACGGCCAGGCCGCGCTGCGCGAGAACGTCGGCGATGAGGTCGGGCAGCGGGCGGTGGGACGGCGACTGCTGCTCGGCCCAGCCGTACCGGGCGGTGCCGTACGGGTCGGTGCCGTCGGGGGCAACGCCGTACTCGCCGGTGCCGTAGTCGCCGGTGCCGTACTCGTCCGTGCCGTAACCGCCGGCGCGGTACTCGCCGACGCTGTACGGGTCGGTGGCGCGCTGGTGGGGAAGCTGCTGCTCGGCGCTCAGGTGCTGGACGGCCGAGGCGAGGGCCGCGCGGGCCTCGGTGCCACAGGCCACCACGGCGCCGGGGACGGCCGAGGCCGGGAAACGCGGGTCGGTGAGCGCCAGCCGGAGCGCGTGGCGGTGTCCGACGAAGCCCGCGTCCACGACGGCGAGCCGCTCGTCCGGGCCGACCGAGGCGATCGCCGCGGCCAGCTGCCCGGCGTCATGGGCGTGCAGTACCCGGCGGAAGCCGATGGCCGCGAGGTCCGCGCCCAGCTCGCCCGGCGCGCTCGGCGCGTCTGCGGACGGCCCGGACGCCTCCAGCGTCGCGGCCGCCGATGCGGCGGCGAACGGCCTGGTGGTGACCGCTGGGCCGGCCGTGGGCACGGTCGCAGTGGCTTGTCGGCCACGGCCGGGCTCGGCGGGCCTTCCCTGCGCGAGCAGCTCGGGGCCGGTCACGATCACAGTGGACAGCGGAACTCACTCCCTGGCGATGGTGTGCGGTCCGGCCACAACGGTGTGCGGAGGGACGAGTGGGGTCTGGACGTACAGATGCTGCGGCAGGCGGTACCGGACCGAACGTTTCCGGGGACCAAGCGCACCGATCGAGGCTACCGGACGGGTGATTCGCCCTCGAAATGGCAGCACGCAGCGCTTATCCGCAGCTGACGCACCCGGACCGCGCAGATCATCATTCCGGACCGTATGCCCTGCCTTCAAGCCGCCCACCTGCCGCTACAAGACCGTGACCTGACAACTCAGCAGACAGAAAGTGAACCGGCCAGGACCGAGTCGGTCACGAATCGAACACTCTACCGAGTGATTCGGCCCTTCCATGCCGCGGTGTGCGTCGAATCGTTCGACCCCCGAGGGCATGGGGCAGACTGGGCCACCGACGCAACCCCGTGCCGAAAGAGGCCCCATGGCGGAGAGCCGACCGACCAGCCAGACGCAGTTCGCTAACGAGAGCACGGCAGCCTCGCCGTCGAACTCGCCAGCCCCGGAGATCCTGCTGGAACTCGTCGATGACGACGGTGTGACCATTGGCACTGCCGAGAAGCTCTCGGCGCACCAGCAGCCGGGCCGCCTGCACCGCGCCTTCTCGGTCTTCCTGTTCGACCGTCAGGGACGGCTGCTGCTGCAGCGCCGCGCGCTGAGCAAGTACCACTCCCCCGGTGTCTGGTCCAACACCTGCTGCGGCCACCCGTACCCCGACGAGCCTCCCTTCGTGGCGGCCGCACGCCGTACCGCCGAGGAGCTCGGCGCCGCCCCCGCACTGCTCTGCGAGGCCGGCACGGTCAGGTACGACCTGCCGGACGCGGCCTCGGGCCTGATCGAGCGCGAATGGAACCACCTGTTCGTCGGCCTGATCACCGCGCCGCTCGACCCGGACCCCGAGGAGGTGGACGACACCCGCTTCGTCACCGCGCAGGAGCTGAAGGACCTGGAGGCGCAGAAGCCGTTCTCCGTGTGGTTCCGCACGGTCTTCGAGGCCGCGCTCCCCGGTATCCGGGAGATCGCCGGGCGGGACTGGTAGCCGAGGCTTCCTCCCGCTCTCCCGTCTCACCTTCCACTCAGGCCCTCCCGCGATTCACGGCGATTTCTCATGCTGGCGATCGCGCCCGGTCCTCGCGCCGGCTCCCGTGCCGGTGCTCGCGCCAGCTCCCGTGCCGGTTCTCATGCCGGCCAGAGGCCGCCGCTCGGCAGACCGTCCAGGACTGCGAGCGGCTCGGACTCGGCCCCGGCCCCGGCCCCGGCTTCAGCCCCGGCCCGGCGAGAGGGCGCTTCCGCCTCGCCGCCGGTGTCCTCGTCCTCCTCACTGCCCGCCTCGCCCGTGCGCGCGGCGGGCAGCGGCAGGGAGGCCCAGATCACCTTGCCGCCCTCACCCGTGCACTCGACGTCGCAGACTCCGCCGGCCTGCAGGGTCACGCTCTTCACCAGCAGCAGCCCTCGGCCGCCGAGCTGACCGTGGTCGCTCTCCAGCGCCTTGGGCCGGTACGGGTGACCGTCCTCCACGGAGATCCGCACCCAGCCGTCCTCGATCGCCAGCTCGGCGGTGAGGTACGGGGAGAGCACAGCAGCGTGCGTAACCGCGTTGCCCACCAGCTCGGAGACGATCAGCAGAACGTCGTCGACGAGCTCCTGGTACCGCTCCGCCGCCAGCCCCTGGGCCAGCAGCCGATCGCGTACCGCGTGCCGGGTCTGCGGCACCGAGGCCTCGTGCGCCGCCGCCGCGAAGCGCCAGACCCCCTCGGCCGGGCCCGAGCCCGGCGACTCCGCCTCGGGTGGCTCCTTCTCGGCCGACTCCTTCTCCGCCGGCTCAGGCTTGGCCGGTTCCGGCTCGGATCGTCCGGTCGCGGGCTCGGCAGCCCTGCTCATCTGCTCCACGTCAAGCCGCCCTTCGCGCAGGTGATGGGAGGCGACACCGGTGGCCCGGACCACCGGTCCTCGGGAATCGGGCGCTCCACTCAAGGCTCCCTTGGTCACCAGAGGCTAGGGAAGCCCCGGCAAACGGCGGGTCAGGGACTGCAACTGACCCTCTGTGGTCTTCTTCCGATCGTTTTCTGACGATTCCGGGCAGACCCTGTGCCGCTTGCGCTCGTGAGGCAGCCGAAACATTCACTCCGGCGACGGATTCTCCAGCCCCGATCCGCCACCGATCAGCAGCAGCCAGCCGAACAGCAGCACGCTCGCCAGCGTCGCGAACGCGTTGTACAGCAGCCCGAACACCGCCGCCCCCACCAGCACCACCCCGAGCACCACCAGCAGCCCGAACCTTCGCAACAACCCCCGCTCCGCCCCCCTCCTCACCCCCACCAGCCCCCTCCAGCACACGCCTCCTGCGCACCACGACCACCACCGCCTTACCCAGCCCCGCTTACGTCCTCCTTATGACGATCTATCCCATTCCTCCCCACCGCCCCGGCAAACCCACCCCGGGACGACAGATACGCAGGTGAGAAGCACTCCCCGGGCCTGGTAATGTTCTCTCTGTCGCCACGGGGCGCAGGAACAGAAACCCGAGGCACACACCCTGTCCGGGTGGCGGAATGGCAGACGCGCTAGCTTGAGGTGCTAGTGCCCTTTATCGGGCGTGGGGGTTCAAGTCCCCCCTCGGACACCAGCAGGAGCCCCAGTTGATCTGGGGTTTTTCTGTTTCCAGGCCACGGCTCAGCCGTCACGTGACCCACCGCGCGACCCACCGGCCAGCGGACTTGCCCTCAGACCAGGGCAGACAGGCCGAGTCGGCCCGCACCGGAGGCGGCCAGTCGCCGCGCCCCGCCCTTACGCGAGTGCCCGTAACTGGCCATCGTGCAGCCCGGCGAGTGGTGCCGGACGTTCGCCGAGACCTCCACCGGGATCAGCTTCGGCAGAGCTGATCCCAAAGCGCCGGACAGGACGTTGTGAATGCGACGGACCGTCTTCGCCCCAGCGGCATACCGCAGTTGGTCGGACACGGCGTCGTCTCCAACATCTGGTAGTGCTCGTCCAAAAATCGGGCACCTCGCCCGGTGCCGCCGAGGAACAGACCCTCGACAAGGAGATCCGCCTCCTTTGAAGCCTCGTCACTTACACTGTCGCCGTCACACAACGTGAGGGGTCATGTGAGTAGCGTGAATGAAACACCACGAAGGCCGCGGCGCCGCCTCGTGCTCCTCGGATCACTGATCGCCGCGCTCGTCGTGCAGTCGGCTGCGCTCGTCTCCCAGCAAATGCAGATCGACGATCTGCAGGCTCGGCACATCGGCGATCTGCAGGCAGAACACATCGCGCCCGGCCCCTCCGGTCCGCCCGGCCCCCCTGGCCCCCCTGGCCTGCAGGGCAGGGACGGGAAGGACGGGCAGAACGGGCAGGACGGGCAGAACGGGCGAGACGGGCGAGACGGGGGTGACGGCAGGGACGGCAAGGACGGCAAGGACGGACAGGGCGCTGTCGCCAAGCCATCGCCGACCGAGTCCCGCGGCCACAGTAAGGACCCCTGAAACAGGGCCCTCCCCGGCGACTCATCCGGCATTCACAGTTCACAATGACCCCGGGTTCCGCAGTTCGTGGGCACGCATGTAAGAAGTTGACTCGCCCGCAGAAGGGGACCTTCGTCGTTGACCGCAGCGAGCAGAAGCATCGGGACGCCCAGGACGACGAGAAGCAGTAGCCCCGCTCGGCTGGCAAGCGGCCAGCAGAACGGGTCTCCTGGAGTCGGTAGCTGCGCAGGAGGGCGATCCTGCGAAGGTCGTGGTGCTGGGCCAGGGCGTGGCGCTTCCCGGGCTGCCTTCGGGGATCGACGCGGTGGAGCTGCCGGAGAACCTTGGAATTCCGGGCGGCCGGAACAAGGGAGTGGAGTGGCTTCGCGACCGCGGCGGCCGGCGGTGGCCGTCCACGGAGACGGGCAGAACCCCCGCCCCTTCCAGGAACGGATCACGACGCGGGCGGATGCCGGCTCCTGGCGTCAGCGGTCCCAAGCCGCGGTGAGCGCGGCGACCGGGTCCGGGTCCGCCGAGGCGCACGGCCACCATTCTCCGTTCTCCTGGATGTACGGGTACCAGCGGCCGTCCGGGCCGAGGCGGAGCTGGAGGCCGGTGTCGCCGAGGGTGAGCCGGTTGCGCCAGGCCCGCAGGGGTAGGGGGGCGTCCGGGGTGTCCCTGGGGGCCATCTCCGCGAGCGCTTCGCCCAGCGCTGTCCGGGCCGCGGACATGGCGGCCGGGTCGGCGGGCGGGGTCTCCTCGGCGACGGCCAGGCCGGTGGCTCCGCCGTGCCGCCAGGCGCGGGTGAGTCGGGCGAGTTCCATGGGGCGAAGTCCGGTTCCGGCCTGCAGGGCGTGGAACCACTCGGGGTTGCGCTGGGTGACCGTGAGGCGCACTGCGTCCTGGCGCTGGGCGAGCGCGAGGGAGGTGTGGTCTCCGGCGAGGAGCTGGCGGGCGCGGCCGGCGGTGTCGGCGGCGAGGCGTTCAAGATCGCGGGCACTGAGTCCCGACTCGGCGGGGGGATCGACCGGCAGGTGGCTGTTCGCCGGTCCCGCAGCGCGCCCGGCAGCAGGCCGGCGTGGCTCCGGCAGTGCGGGCTGTTCTTCGGTCCAGCGCGCGTAGGCTGCGGCGGCCGGGACCCCGGCTGGGGCCTCCTCAGCACCGGGCCGCTCAGCCATCCGCCGCTCGCGCAGGGCGGCGAAGACCTGCTCGCGGTCCCGGCCTCGGAGGGCGAAGAGCACGAACGGGTCTTCGTCGATGCGGGCGGCGATCGCGTAGCACAGCGCGGCGGCGTGCTTGCAGGGGTAGCCCCAGTCGGGGCAGGAGCACTCGGGGTCCAGTTCGGTGGGCCTGGGCAGCAGCGGCACGCCGGCAGCGCGCGTGTCCTCGACCAGCTCTGCGGGCATCTCGCCGTCCAGCAGTGCGGCCACATGCCCGGCGCGGGCGGCGATCGCGTCGAGCAGGGTGCCCCACTGACCATCCGTCAGCACGGGGACGTGCACCGACGAGCGGTATGGCCGCGGCTGACTGCCCTGCACCGGGGCCTTCATCTGCCCGGGTCCGACCACGACCGCGCCGACCATGCCCTTGCGGGCATAGGTGCGGCCACGGGAGAGGCGGCCGGAGTCGAGGGTGGAGTCCTCAAGCGCGGTGATCCAGGCCTGGCCCCACCAGGTGGCGGCGAAGGCGCGGGCGCCCCGGGTGGGCGCGCGGCGGGCCGGAGTCATGACTGCCTCCTCAGGGCGACAAGTTCCGCCAGGTCGTCGTCGCCGAGTTCGGTCAGCGCCGCCTCGCCGGAGCCGACCACGGCCTCGGCCAGGGCGCGCTTGCTCTCCAGCAGCCGGGCTACCCTGTCCTCCACGGTGCCCTCGGCAACCAGTTTGTGGACCTGCACCGGCCGGTCCTGCCCGATCCGGTAGGCGCGGTCGGTGGCCTGGTCCTCGACGGCCGGGTTCCACCAGCGGTCGTAGTGCACCACGTGGGTTGCCCGGGTGAGGTTGAGTCCGGTACCGGCCGCCTTGAGCGACAGCAGGAAGACCGGGACGTCACCCGCCTGGAACGCGGCCACCATCTCCTCGCGTCGGGCCACCGTGGTGCCGCCGTGCAGGTACAGCGGCGTCATCCCACGCTGTGTGAGATGACGTTCGATCAACTTGGCCATCTGCGTGTACTGAGTGAAGACCAGTGCCGAATCGCCCTCCGCGACGATCGTGTCGAGCAACTCGTCGAGGACATCCAGTTTGCCGGAGCGCCCGGTGAGCGGTCCGCTCTGCCGCAGGTACTGGGCGGGGTGGTTGCAGATCTGCTTGAGCCCGGTCAGTAGCTTGAGCACCAGGCCCCTGCGGGCGATGCCCGCGCTCTCGCGGATGCGCTCCATGGTCTCGCGCACCACGGCCTCGTACAGCGAGGCCTGTTCGGCGGTGAGCGTGACGATGCGCTCGGTCTCGGTCTTGGCGGGCAGCTCGGGAGCGATGCCGGGGTCACTCTTCTTCCGGCGCAGCAGGAAGGGCCTCACCAGGCGGGAGAGCCGCTGGGCGGCTTCGGGGTCCTCGCCGGACTCCACTGCGCGCGCGTGCCGCTCGCGGAAGGCGGGCAGCGAGCCGAGCAGCCCGGGCGTCGTCCAGTCCAGCACTGCCCACAGTTCGGAGAGGTTGTTCTCGACCGGGGTGCCGGTGAGCGCGACCCGGGCCCGGGTGGGCAGGGCGCGCAGCTCGCGGGCGGTGGTGCTGTAGGGGTTCTTGACGTGCTGTGCCTCGTCGGCGGCCACCAGCCCCCAGTCGGCCTCGGCCAGGCGCTCCCGGTCCCGGCGCAGTACCCCGTACGTCACCAGCACGATCTCGTCGCCGGCCAGGTCGTCCAAGTGCCGTCCACCACCGTGGTACCGGCGCACGGGAGTGCCGGGCGCGAACTTCTCCGCCTCGCGCTGCCAGTTGCCGAGCAGGGACGCCGGGCAGACCACCAGGGTCGGTCCGGCGGTCGCCGGGTGGGCCTGCCGGTGCAGGTGCAGCGCGAGCAGCGTGATGGTCTTGCCGAGGCCCATGTCGTCCGCGAGGCAGCCGCCCAGCCTCAGCTCGCACATCTGCGCGAGCCAGGCCAGGCCCCGGCGCTGGTAGTCACGCAGCGTGGCCTTGAGCGCGGCCGGCTGCTCGACGGCCGGACGCGATTCGGGGTCACGGATGCGGGCCACCAGCTCCCCGAGCGCGCCCACCGCCGCGCAGGGCACCGGCTCGCCCTCGTGATCGGCTTGGCCGGTGAGGGCCGCGGTGAGCGCGTCCATCGGGCTGAGCGGTTCCATCCGGCGCCGCTTGGCACGAGCCACCAGCCTCGGGTCGGCGACCACCCACTGGTCACGCAGCCGGATCAGCGGGCGGCGCGCCTCGGCCAGGGCGTCCATCTCGACCTCGGTCAACTCCTCACCGCCCAGCGAGATCTGCCAGCGGAAGTCCAGCAGCGAGTCGGCGTCCAGCAGACCGCCCGCCGTGCTGCCAGGAGCTGTGTGCTGCCCGATCACCGCCTGCGCGGTGAGCGCCTTCACCAGCTCGCGCGGCCAGTGCACGGCGACGCCCGCCGCGCCCAGCGCGTCGGTGGCGTCGCCCAGCAGGTCCAACGCCTCGTCGTCGGTCAGCCGCAGCTGGTCGGGCGCGGCGTCCTGGAGCAGCCGACCCAGCGGCGCCCACGCCCTGGCCCCGCGCCGCAGCGCCAGGAGCATCTCCGTCTCGGCGCGCGGGCCGAGCAGCCGCTGCGCCGCCGGATCAGCCCAGGCCTGCGCCGCCTCCACCATCAGGGCGGGATCCTGGGCGGTGTGCAGCTGGAGCACGGCACGGAACTGCTTGCGGCGGCCCTCGGGCGGGTCCACCCGCAGCGACACCGAGACATCGGCGGCCAGCGCGCCGTCCAACTCCTCGGCCCAGCTGCGCAGTTGCGGCAGCGGTCGGACTTCCCGCCAGGCGTAGGGCAGTTCGCCGACCGCGAGCGGGGCGGCCGGGGTACGGGCCAGCGTGTCGGCCACCGAATCACAGAAGGCCCGCAGCAGCACGGCGGGCTCCACGATGCGCAGCGGTGCCGGCCCCGGCTGCGGCAGGCAGTGCGCGTGCGGCGGGAAGGCAGCGGCCAGTTCGTCCAGCGCCCGGCGGTGCCCGGCGTCGTACGGCCCGGCGTGCCAGGTGTCGTACGCCTCGGGGCTGAGCCCCGGGTAGATGCGGCCGTCGGCAAGCAGCCCCAGCGCGAAGCGCACGGCGGCGGCCCAGACGACCGCGGAAGGGTGCGCGGGGCGCGCGGTGAGCAGCGCGGGTACGGCCACGGCGACGGGCACGGCGAAACCCGGGACGGCACGGCGGCGCACCCCGCGCCCGTGCTGCAGCACCAGCTCGGCCGACCGCGCGTCGATACCGGTCGGGGGCTGCGTTGTCCGTGCCTTCCCGAGGTCGGTGGGGCACCACAGCAGCAGTCGCCCGTTGCGCGACGGTTCCTCCGGCAGGAACACGGCGGCCCAGCCGTCGCCGAGCAGCCCGGTGGCCCACGAGACGGCCTCCGGGGCGGCGAGCGGCGGCAGCGCGCGCTGCCTCGGCAGCCTGCCTCCGACCATCACGGCCTTGAGTTGGTGCTCCGTCGCCTGTGCTTGGGTGCGTCGCGCCATGTCCCCACATCCCTCACCCGATCAGAGGACATCCTGGCGGCTGGACCAGCACCAGGCAAACCGCCGGTGAGGCAGTGGACGTACAGGCCACGCGTGACGACGCGTCCGGGGCGGGCATTCGGCACGGGGCGTACCCCGCCGGGACAGCCGAGGCCGAGGTTCGCCGTCGGGACAGCGCTCCTTCCGCTTCCCGGGAGACCTCGGCTGCGCCAGCGGACCGGACAGCGCTGGGCATCCCTCCACCCACACGGGCCATCAGTGCCATGTACCCGGAGACAGTCGGCCCCCGGGAAGCGGGAAGCTCACACGGGTGGCGGGGCTGGTGGGCGAGTCGGCGATTGATGCGGGGTGGCGGAGGCCCTGGTGACGGGTCGCAGGGCGGCGGCTATCGCCAAGGCCGCTGGAGAGGGCGGACGGTGAGCGTTCCCCTTACGAGGCGTGGCGCCGGCGCGAGCCGCGCGCGTAGGACGCTCCAGGACGATGTCGTGGCCGGGGCCGGTCACCGTCAATCCCGCACCCCACGGCGCCAGGGCGTGGCGGGCGATGACCGCTCCGCGTCTCGTGGCAATCGACAGGTACGGCTCGTCGAGGCGCCAACGAACTTCCACGACAGCGCCGGACAGGTTGGGTGGGATCGCGTAGAGGTTGCCGCGAAAGGAGACCAGACCCTCGGCGTTGGCCGTGCGGATGACACAGACCCGGGCGGGGTAAGGCGTGGTCGGCAGATCCAGCGGCCTCTTCGGACGAGCGGGCGCGCCGGTCGTGTCACGGGCTTTCGGACGGCTACCGTCCATCGACACCGCGAGCCTGTCCAGGCTGTCCAGCGCGGCTTGCAAGCGGGTGTCGTCGCCCACCGTGTGCCACCAGTCGTGGACGGCCGAGCGGCGGGCCTCGTCGACCGAGTCGTTCGGGTCACCTCGGTCTGGTGGGCATTCGACACTGACACCGTAGTACTTGGCAACGTCGGCGAACCTCGACGTCACCCTGCCGGTCGCTGGACAGCACACCAGCGGCGTCCGATCGAAGCGCCAGAGTCCACAGGTGCCGCCCAGCTGCCTGAGTAGTCGATCCACGGCTTCCACGAGCTGCGGGAACTCCTCGTTCTCCGCCAGCGCTCCACGCCAGCGGCCCGCGTGCGTGAGCGAGCCCGTCAGGAGGTGGGCGTGGCTCCCGCAGCCCCACTCCGCGGGTGGGTCGGGAAGCCTCAGCCAGTCGAACCGCAGTTCTTCACCTGCTGAGTGCGGGGTGGCCGTGCCGTCCCTGGGGGGGTGGCGGTGGCATCGCTCGCAGGGCGGCCGCACCTGGTGATTGCGCAGAGCGCGGGTGAAGGTCGGGTAGCTGCCCGCGTAGCCCAGCCCGACGATCTCGTTGAACAGCACGGTCGCCGGCAGGTGCGCATCATCCGCGAGGCGTTGTCGGCAGTACGGCAAGAACCACAGAAACTCGACCTTGCCGGAGCCTCGGACGCCTACAAAGCGCTCCCCGCTGAGGTAGGACCTCACTGTTTTGCGGTCGCGCCCCAAGTGTCGGGCGATCGCCGAGATGGACCACCCCTGACAGCGCAATGCGCGCGCCTCCAGGTATTCCTCTCTGGCGAACATCCGAGCTCCCTCAAGAGTCCATCGGTGCCGCACTACGCGGCGATCCGGTCCTCGAGCCGACGGATCGTCCGCACGAAGTCGGTGGCCACCCCGCAGGGGGCCTGTCCCCGACCACCTGCGTGGCCGTCCCCCGCTGAAGGCTATGCGGCGCACGGGGGGCCGGCACGGGGCGGACGGCAGTGACGGCTGCCGGCGCGGAGGGGTTGGCTCTGCCGTCGCGGCGGAACGCAAGGTTCCGCCCGGTCGGGATTGCTTATGGGCAGTCGGCACGAGACGGTCTTGGTTCCATCGGAGTGGGCTTCGCAGTGCCATGAATCGGCGAGGAGTCCGACAAGAAGCAGGCCGCGCCCGTTCTCGTGGTGACGGGCCGCGCGGCGGGTCCGGGGCAGGCCGACGGAGTGGTCGCTGACCGCGATGGACAGCCACTGCTCGTCGTGTTCGACCGTCACGGTGATCGGGTTCTGGTTGGAAGCGTGCTGGATCGCGTTGGTCACCAGCTCGCTCACCGCGAGCTCGGCACTGTGTCGGAGGTGGTCCAGTCGCCAGTGCCTCAGCACTGCCGTGACCATGTGGCGTGTCTGGCGAACGTGCTCGGGCTGTGGGATGAAGGTCACGGTGCGTCGCCGCTCGCCGTCGTGGTTCCCGGTGCCGGGTTGCTCCGGGGCGACTATCGGGGTGTCCGGCCTTGCCGGGGAGACTGCGGCCGAAAGCAGGCTCGTGGGGACGGGCCGGCTCCGATCGGGATACGGGAGATTCTGACTCATGTTCATGGTCCCTGCCTGGTCGCCGTTCTGGCCGGTGGAGTGACGCGAGAGGTGTCCCGGTGGCCGCCTCTCCCGGGCCTGCGAGTGCCCTTCGGGTGGGTGACCGGCGTACCGCGCGCCTCGGGGACGCGCGGTACGCCGGTCACCGGAGAGCTATGGGCTGTCGTTGGTGTGGAGCTTCAGCCCCATGTGCTCGGCGAGGCCGGCGGCCAGCGCTGCCAGGGTCGGGTGCTGCTGTACGAAGTCGCTCGCGAGTTTGATGCCCAGGTCGGATTCCAGGCGTGTGCGCAGTTCGATCCTGAGCAGTGAGTCGAACCCGAGTGCCTTCAGGGGGGTCTGGGGGTCGAGGGTGGTGCTGCCGAGCCGGAGCACGATGCGGATGTGCTCGGCCAGGTAGTGCTCCAGGGCGGTACTGCGGGCGAGTCCGGGTTCGATGGACCTGAGCCCGGCCTGGACGTCCCGGGTGACGGGGTTCCGTTCGCCCCGTTCGCCTTGTCGGTGGTGCGCGAGAAGGTCGAATAGCGAGGACTGCCGACCGGCCGGGGGGATCCAGGTGTCGGGTTCGCCGGGGATGACGCCGGTGCGTACGCGACGGTGAGCCAGCAGTGTGGCGAGGGCTTGGAGGCCGGCTGCGGTGGGGATGGTCTGGTAGCCGCGGGCGGCGAAGCCGGTGGCGACGCCGGTCTCGCCCCAAGGGCCCCAGTTGACGGCGAGGGTGGGCAGGCCGCGAGTGGTACGCCAGGTGGCGAATTCGTCGAGCCAGGCGTTGGCGGCGGCGTAGGCGCCTTGGCCGGGATTGCCGAGCAGGGACGCCATGGAGGAGTACAGGACGAACCAGTCGAGTGCCAGTCCGGCGGTGGCTTCGTGCAGGCGCCATGCGCCGGTGGCCTTCGGCCGCCACACCCGTTCGAGCTGGTCGTCCGTGATGTTGGTGATCGCGGCATCGTCGAGGACCATGGCGCCGTGGACGAGGCCGCGCAACGGCAGGCCGTCGGTTGTGGCGGCTGCCACGAGGCGGTCGGCGGTGCCCTGCTCGGCGATGTCGCCGAGCACGACGGTGATCCGAGTACCGCTCCGGCGCAGCCGGGTGAGCGTCTGTTCGGTGGCTGCGGAGGGCGGTGTACGGCCGTTGAGGACCAGATGGTGCGCGCCTTGCCGGGCCAACCATTCGGCGGTGGCGAGGCCGACGCCGCGCAGGCCGCCGGTGACGAGGTAGGCGCTGTCCGGTTGGACCGGGGAGGGCGCGTCTCGGAGCATCGCGGTGGTCTCTCCGTCCTCCGGGACGATCAGCACCAGTTTGCCGATATGGCCGGCTCCGGCCATGAGGCGGAACGCGTCGGCGGCCCGGGCTAGCGGGTAGGTCCGGCACGGCAACGGCGCCAGGCGGCCCTGGTCGAACTCGCCGAGGACTTCTCGCAGCACCGTGGCGAAGGCGCCGGGTCGGGCGTGCTGCAGTTCGATGAGGTCGACCGTGCTCATGGTGATGTTGTGCCGCAGCGGCGCCAGTCCGAGCGGTGTGTCGGAGAGGATGTCCCGCACTCCCAGCTCGACGAACCTTCCGAAGGGCCGCAGAGCCTCCAGCCCGGCCCGGATCGCCTGGCCGGACAGCGAGTTGAGGACGACATCGACGCCTTGACCGGCGGTGGCGGCCCGGATCTGCTCGGTGAAGTCCAGTGTCCGGGAGTCCATCACGTGCTGGATTCCCATGTCGCGCAGGTACTGACGCTTCTCATCGCTACCGGCGGTGGCGAACACCTCGGCGCCCAGGCGGGTCGCGACCGCGACGGCGGCCAGACCGGTTCCACCGGTGGCGCTGTGGATCAGGACCCGTTCCCCTGCGGTGAGCCGGCCGACGTGGCGTAGGGCGTACCAGGCCGTGAGGAAAGCGGTGGGCAGCCCTGCCGCCGCGGTCGGGTCGACCCCGGCGGGGATGGGTGCGACGGCGGCGGCGGGCACGGTGGTGAACGAGGCGAAGGCGCCGCCGCGCAGGTCTGCGGCGAGCACGCTGTCCCCGAGGCGGACGTGCTGGACTTCGGGCCCGACTGCGGTGATCACGCCCGCGCACTCGAATCCGATGCGGTACCCGGCGTCCTCGTCGGTGGACAGCAGGCCCATGGTGGTGAGCACGTCGCGGAAGTTCACGCCCGCAGCCTGGACCCGCAGTTCTACTTCGCCTGGTCCTGGGGCGCATCGTGCGGTCGCGGACAGTTCCAGGGCATCGAGGTCGCCGAGGCGGCCGGCCCGCAGCTGGAACCGGTCGGCACCGTAGCGGACGGTACGGGTGGTGACCGTCGCACGTTCGTCGTCCGACAGCGGCGTGTAGGCCAGGCGGGCGATGTGGCGGGTGGCGTCGCGCAGGGCGACCTCGTCCTCGGGAGACCCGGCGAGGAGTTCGCGTGCGACGCCGCGCAGTTCGGCGTCGGCCGGATCGGCGTCCACCAGGCTGGCTCGCAGGTCGGGGTGTTCGTGCGTCAGGACACGGACGAGTCCGCGCAGAGCGCTTTGGGCCAGATCGGGCGGCCGGCTGGGTTCGAGGCTCCGGGCGGCGCGGGTGACCGCGTACAGGCGCGGGGGCTCGGTGTGGGCGGCGGCGGCCTGGGCGACGGCGATCAGCCGCCGGGTGCGTCGAAGCGCGGTTGTGTCGGGGTCCTGTCCGGGCGTGGGCGGTGCGCAGATCAGGACCACGGCCCGCGGTGGTGGGAACGGGGCGGCCCAGCGCCGGGCGAGAGGTCCTCTGAGCCGTTCGAGAGGGGCGGCGCCGAGAGGGGCGTCCAGGACGTCGGTGGTCGCTCCCCCGGAGTGCAGGGCGCTGGCGAGTATCTGGGCGGAACCGTCCGCCTCGCCGATGACGAGCCAGTTCCCTGCGGCGGTCGGTCTCGTCGTCTCCGGACAGGGGAGGGCGTGCCAGCTGGTCTCGAGGAACCATCGGTCGACGGCGGCGTCTGCACGGCGTCGGAGGAATCGGAGGGCGTCGATGGCGACCACGGTCCTGCCGTCCTGGTCCAGCAGCAGCACGTCTCCGACGATGCCGTCCTCGTCGCTCTGGGAGATGCGGGCGTGGCCGTATCTTGCGGCCGCCGGGTCGGCGAGGATCCGCACCGCCTGCACGTGGACCGGCAGGACCAGGCCCTGGCCCGGTTCCCGGATCAAGCCGGCCACCACGAGTTGCGCGCAGAGATCGAGGAGGACTGGATGGATCCGCAGGGAGTGCGGCGCCGTCTGCGCGGCCGCCGGGACTCTGACGTGGGCCCAGAAGCTGTCGCCTCGCGGTGCGGTGCGCAGGTCGGTGATGCCGGTGAAAGCGGGACCGTGTTCCAGGCCCCGGGTGCGCAGGCTCGCATACAGCGTGGCCGGGTCGAGGCTCACCGGGTGCTCCGCGGCCAGTTCGGCCACCGACGCGCCCGGCGCCTGCGGGAGCGCGGTGATGCGGTGCAGGACCGCATCGGCATGGCGTACCCAGGCACCGTCCTCGCCGTGGCCGAAGATCGCGCAGTCGGCGCGATCGGGGGTGAGCTGGGTGACGATCGTGCGGACGTCGGTGTGGTCGGCGAGAGACATCAGCTCGCGGAAGTGGATGTCGACGACTTCGACCTCGTGCGGTGCGGCGTGGAAGGCCTCGCAGGCGGCGGTCAACGCCAGAGCGCTGTACGCGGCGCCCGGAAGGACCGCGCTGTTGTGGACGCGGTGGTCGGCCATCCAGGGCAGGACCGTGGTTCCGGTGTCGGCCTGCCAGGAGTGGCGCAGCTGTGCGCCTGGTACTTCGGTGTGCATACCGGGCAGGGCGGTGCCAAAACCGCCGAGGCCGCGAGGGGTGGCCCCGGTGCTCTCCGCCCAGTGGTGCCGGCGGTTGAAGGTGAGGGAGGGCGCGTCGGCGAGGTTCGCGTCGGCGTAGAGGTGGGACCAGTCGACCTCGACTCCGGCGCAGTGCAGGGCCGCGAGCTGGGTCCGGAAGGTGATCAGCTCGTCCTCGTCACGACGCAGGGTGGGCAGGACGACCGGGCCGTGGAGGAGGCCGGCGAGGCTCTGCGATACGGCGTGGGTGACCACGGGATGGGGGGAGACCTCGATGTAGACCTGGTGCCGGTCAGCCGCGGCGGCGGCGACGGCGGAGGCGAATCGGACCGGGCGGCGCAGGTTGTCGCGCCAGTACGCGGCGTCGAAAAGCGGAGTCTTGTGCGGGTCGTCCAGGACTGTCGAGTAGAAGGGGATGACCGGCCGACGGGGGGCGAGGTCTGCGAGGGCGGTCGTGAGGTCGGCCAGCAGCGGGTCCACCTGGGGACAGTGCGAGGCGACGTCGACGGCGATCAGGTGCGCGGGGATGCCCCGGTTCTGCCAGGCGGCGACCAGCCGCTTCACCTCGCCGAGGGTGCCTGCGACGACCGTCGAGCCCGGTGCGGCCATGACGGCGACGCAGACGGATCCAGCGGCGCCCAGGTCGGAGAGTTCGCACTCCACCATGGCAGGGTCCAGGCCGACCGTCGCCATGGTGCCGGCCCCGGCGATCCGGGTGAGCAGGGCGGATCGCCGGCAGATCACGCGGACGCCGTCAGCCAGCGGCAGGGCCCCGGCTACGACCGCGGCCGCGACCTCGCCCATGGAATGGCCGACGACAGCGGCCGGCTCGACGCCATGGGCACGCCACGCCGCGGCCAACGCGGTCTGCAGGGCGAACAGCATCGGCTGTACCCGTCCGCATCCGTTGACCTGCTCTGCGGCGCGGACCAGGTCGAGGACGGAGAAGCCGGCTTCGGCGGAGATCAGCGAGTCGGCTTCGGCCAGCGCCGCGGCGAAGGCCGGCTCGTGTTGCAGCAGACCGCGTCCCATGCCCGGCCACTGCGAGCCCTGCCCGGAGAACACCCATACCGGACGACGGCTGATCCCGGCACCCACCGCCCCGCACACCACGCCCGGATGGGCCCGTCCGGCCTCGAACGAGCGCAGGGCGCGGATCAGGTCGCGGTGCGAGCCCGCCACCACGCCGAGGCGGCCGCGGCCGAGGGAACGTCGCAGGGCAAGCGTGTGGGCGATGTCGCGCAGCGGGGCGGCGGCTCCGTCGCCCTCGAGCCAGTCCGCGAGCCGCTGGGCTGCGGCGGGCAGCACGCTCGGCGATCCGGCCGGGACGAGGAAGACCTCGGACGGGGCACTGCGTTGGGCCGGCACCCGCTGGCGGTTGGCGACGGATACCTGCCGCACCAGGGCGCCGGCGTGGTGATTCGCGGTCGCGGGTGGCGTCTGCTCCAGCACCACGTGGGCGTTGGTTCCGGAGAACCCGAAGGAGGAGACCGCGGCCAGCCGGGAGGCTGTCGGCGTGGGCCAACTGCTCAGCTCGGTGGGGACGAAGAGGCGGGTTCCCTGCGCGGTGATGGCCGGGTTCCAACGGTTGAAGTGCAGATTCGGCGGGATGAGCCCGTGCTGGAGGCAGAGCACCGTCTTGATCAACCCGACCACTCCGGCGGCCGGCTCCAGATGTCCGATGTTCGTCTTGACCGATCCGAGCGCGCAGCGGCCCTGGCCCACACCGTAGACCTCAGCCAGACTGGAGAACTCGACCGGATCGCCGACCGGTGTCCCTGTCCCGTGCGTCTCGATCATCCCCACCTCGCGGGGATCGGTTCCGGCCCTCGAAAGCGCCTGTCGGTACAGCGCCTGCTGAGCCAGGACCGACGGGGCGGCCAGACCGTCGGAACGGCCGTCCTGGTTGACCGCCGTGCCGCGGACCACCGCGAGGACGCGGTCGCCGTCGCGCAACGCGTCGGCGAGGCGTTTGAGGACGACAACGCCGCAGCCTTCACCGCGTACGAACCCGTCCGCCGCGGCGTCGAACGTACGGCAGCGTCCCGTGGGTGAAAGCATCCCCATCCGGACGAACGACATCGTGGTCCTGGACCCGAGATTGAGCGTGACACCGCCGGCCAGGGCGAGATCGCACTCCTCGCCGCGCAGGGCCTGGCACGCCAGGTGCACCGCCACCAGGGAGGAGGAACACGCGGTGTCCAAGGCGACGCACGGTCCGTGCAGGCCCAGCAGGTAGGAGATCCGGCCCGCCGCCACGCAGTGCCCGTTCGTGAGGATGGAACCCTCCAGCTCCCGGCGCTGCCCGGCGAGACCTTCCATGTAGTCGGTGTAACTCAGACCTGCGAACAGTCCGGTCGACGTCCCGGCCAGCCGCTCCGGCGCGCGTCCGGCGTGCTCCAGCGCCTCCCAGGCCACCTCCAGCAGCAGCCGGTGCTGGGGGTCCAGAACGTCCGCCTCCTTGCCGGAGACCCCGAAGAAGTCCGCGTCGAAGCCGGACACATCCCGCAGATACCCGCCCCACCGGGGCAGCGGCTCGACCGCGCTCTGCCGATCGTGCGGCGCCTGCAACCGTGCTCGGCCGACCGGGGGCTCCCCGACGGCGTCGCGCGCCTCCACGAGCAGCCGCCACAGGGCGGCGGGCGAGTCGACATCGCCGGGAAGCCGGCATGCCATGCCGACGATCGCGATGAGCGAGCCGGCGTGACCGGGTTCGTTTTCGTGTCCCACCACGGGGTCCTCCTTACTTTGCTGAACGGACAGGAGTCAGCGGGCGATGCGGTAGGTGCGCAACCGGCAGGCGGCGACAGGGGGTTGGCGGTATCGCGGGGGCCGCCCTGTCCACCGCGCCGTGCGGGTCCGGGTGAGGGCGGCAGGATCGCCGCGTTTCGACTGCCGCTGTCCACCAGGGCAGCGGTGACATACCGGCAAGGCGGCCTGCGGCTGGTGTCGGCACGGGTCGGCCGGTGCGGCCCGACGGGGTCAGGTGGCGTCCGGGGTGCCGAGCAGGATCACGCTCTTGACGCCTCCGATCTGGTAGTTGCAGCTCAGCGCGTAGTCGAAGTCGAGGGGCCGGGTGCGGACGCCGGGCACGGGATCGAAGGTGAGGTTGTCTGCCAGCTGCTCGCAGTTCGCGGTGGGGCACACCTCGCCGTGCTCCATCATGAGCAGCGTCAGTGCGACGCCGAGGGCACCGGCCGGGGCACCGTTGTGGCCGAAGCAGGCTTCCTGGGACGTCATCAGCAGGTCGGCTGCCGCAGGTCCGTACAGGCGTCTGACCGCGTTCGCCTCGAAGGCGGTCACCACCACGTCGCCGTCGCTGCCGCCGTGGATGTAGGGCACCTGGCCGATCTCCCAACGGTTCCCGAGGCACTCGCGGACGGCGGCGACCAGCGAGGCGCCGTTCTCGTCGCTCGCCAGCGGATTCGAGAGCCCGTCACGGGTCATGGCATGGGCGAGGATCTGGCCGTAGGCGTGGGCTCCGCGCTGTTGCGCGCGCTCGCGGCTCTCCAGCACCAGGGTCGCCGATCCCTCGCCGTGGTTCACGCAGTCCGCGCGCCGGTCGTAGGGCCGCATGAGGCGGTCGAACGACGGGAGCATCTCCGGCATGCCGGGCACCCGGATCGACTCGTACGTGCGCTGGGCACCGTGCAGTAGACGCTGGACGTTCTGGATGACATCCACGCCGAAGACATCGACCCCGGTGACGACAGCGAGGTCGACCGAACCGTCGGCGATCATACGGCGGGCGTTGCCGACCTGTACGGCGGACGACGCACAGCCGCACGACACGGTGAAGCAGGGACCGGTTGTGCAGGTGAGCGCCCCTTGCACCAGAGCCACATCGGACGGTGTGAGAGCCTGCTGGCCCCTGACGAACAGTTGCATCGCCTCCTGCGGCGTCGTCGTCTCGGCGTCGGCCTGCAGTACGGCGAGATAGCTGGGGATGTTGGCGTCGATTCCCCCACGACCGACCAGGATGGCCGCGTGCGCCAGATCCCCCGCACGGATGTCCAGTCCGGCGTCCGCGCAGGCCTCCACCAACGACACCAGGCCGTAGCGGTGTGCGTTGGTGTAGTGCTGGGAGAAGATCCCCGGAACGTCCGGGAGGCGTTCGTCGAACGCGGCGGGCGACAGGTTGACCGCGCCGTAGTAAACGCCGTCGTGCTTGAGGCACGAACGCCCGTGGGAGGCAACGTCCCATACGTCGTCCCCCGTGAACACCGGTCGGCTGTCACCCGGCAGGCAGAACCCCATGCCGGTGACCATGGCGTCCCGCGCGCTCGTGCCGCCGCGGTTCGAGGTCGCGGCCGGCCGGGTCACGACACACCCCCTCGGGCTCCGGGGAGAATGATCGCCACGGCGATCTGTGCGGTGGAGAACTCACCCATCAGTGCTCACCTCCGTGTTGGTAGCCGGTTCATGGACCTGCCGCACGAACCCGACCGCTTCCCCTGACACCCGCCAGACCTGCGGCCGAGCCCGTTGGCACTGTGTGGTCACCGCGCACTCGCCGAGGCCTGCCAGGTCCCGACGAGTGCTTGATCACGCCGGCAGTTGTCGCAACCGCTGCAGACTGCCGGCGTTCGTCGTCCGGAGACCGGAGACACCCACCCTCGCCGCTGACCACTGGGCGGCAGCCCACCCCGTGGCGACGCTACTCGGCAATAGCTGTGCGGTACGACCAGCGGCAGACGGGCATCAGGCCGCCACCGATGTCGACGTATTCCTGGGAAAACTCGAAATGCTCATACCAATTCCGGAGGGGGATCTTCACTTGCTCTCCGGACCAGTCCGGCGACATTTCCCAGACTCTGGGGATTTCATCCGGCCCCCCCTTGAGAAGTACGAGCAAAGGATGCGGCAAGGCACTCACCAATCCTACATTCCGGAAAGAGAGAATCCGTTTCTACACGATGAATGTAACCGAGAAAGTGGCCATCAGGAAGGGCGCAAGCAGAGTCACCGAAGGCACCGCGGCGGCGTGCGTCGCAGATAAGTCGCAATGGATACCCCAAAGCGCCCCCATGAGCGCCAGAGGCGCACCCAAGAACCCTTGATGAGCACACGTTCCAGGCAATATCATACTATCCACAGGAGCTGCTCACGAGGCTTTTTATGCGAATATGAAAATTCTCTACGCTCACCCGACCCCCACCGCCAGGCCACCTTACACTCCCTGGTTGTGGTCATACAACGCCCTTCCGGCCGCGCAACGTCATCACGTTCGCCACGGTTCTGGCCGACATGCCAAGAAAGTCCAGGCAGCCCAAGGAGCATGCGCCGCACAGACCTGCTGGCAAGAGCGGCCTGGATGTCGTTCCGGGGTTTATTCCAACGCGCCCCCGAGAAAGCCGACGGGGTTGATCAACATTTCCGGAAAATGATCTCCCTGGCGGATCGGGCAACTGGAACACCAGCCGTCGAAGGGAGATCAATGCGCATTAGAATTCGGGCGATCCGGTTGCAGGTGGCCATCACAGTGCGGCTCCAGCGCACGCACGCGCAGCCCAAAATCAAAACCACGAGCCGCTTATTAAGCTGACGCTCGACCAGGACGCATTCATCCCATTGCCACGGCCGAGCGGGAAATCTAGCTTGAAATTAAACACCTCGGCGACACCGCTCGAAGCGGCTCGCCCGGCCTCTCCCGCAAACTCGGAAAGAGGAAAGCAATGGCACCGATCCTGCTCGCGCTCGTACCCCCGCAGGGCCCGACGACCGGAGGCAACACCATCACCCTCGTCGGCACCGGCCTGTCCGGGGCCTCGGCGGTCATGTTCGGCAGCACGCCCGCGACCAGCTTCACCGTCCTGTTCGACGGTGCCATCACGGCTGTCGCCCCGGCCGGAACCGGCGCGGTCCAGGTCACGGTGGTCACGGGCGCGGGTACCAGCAACGGCGGCGCCTACCGCTATCTGTAGGACTGTTGGTCATAGGCGCTCCCGCTCGGGTGCGAAAACCTCAGTTCGGTGAGACGTGATCCACGACGGACAGTGCATGAACGCCCCGCAAGCGGGTGAGGCGAGCTCCGGTGGTGCCGCGGCACCACCGGAGCTCGCCTCATGAATGCCTTAGCTCGCCTCACCGCGGCCTCGACAGAACGCACCCCGACGGGAACATGGCCGGTCTGCCATGTGCTTGACCAACACGCGGTCTGCCGATGCTCGTAAGATCCACAGCAGCAGAAGACGGTGAGCTACGTGGTCCCGGACCCGGTCTGCACCACAGCGGCGACCTGGGCCGCGGACGGGATCACGAAGCGGCGGGCGCAACACCGAAGCGCACCGCCGTAGCCCTTGCGATTCCACTGCCCGTCGGCGTGGCCGACGTGTCGGCGGACCTCGACGCACGACTGCTCACATTGCTCACCGAGGCGGAGGTCGTGGCGGTCTCCCCGTGAGGACGGGGTGAGCCCCGGCTGGCGGGGGTACGCCGGTCAGGGCTCGTGTGGAGGTACCGCTCGGGCGGGGCTCACGTAGGCCGCCCGCAGCCCGAACGCGGTCTACGGCCGGGAAGCGCGGCTGCCAAGCCGACCCGTATCGGAGTGGAGCGCGGTGGTCTTGCAGCCGGTCAGACAGCAGGTCCGGCAGGACAGGCACCCGCAGCGGTGGCTGTGCCACGACCGGTAGAGCTCTGAACCGGTCCCCTTGCCATGTCTGCGCGTCGTCGACTCATGCTGATCGGGACGGTGACGGGGGTGGCCCTGGCGACCCGGCGTCTGCCCCCATGCGAACCGGTGACGGCTGGCACCAACCAACGGCGGCCCGCCGCACCAGCCGACGCCCGAACGGCAGCGGCTGGTGGATCCAGATCCTCTACGGGGGCGCCCATCGCAACATGACGGCCTTGATGCCGACGTTCCCTGCGCGCAGGGAAAGCCAGCGGACACGCCGACTGCCACGTTCCCCCGGCGAGGGATGGGCGGCCCACCGGTGTGGATGGTCATAGTTACGCACCGGCACGAATATGCCAGCAACACTGCCGACGCCAAGTCACTCGGATGGCTCAACATGCGAGCAGCCGGAAGCCGCCCGCAAGAGCCCCTTCCACGTCTACCGCAACCAGGCTCACCAGCAACGACATCCTCGCTCGCGGCAGCGAAGCCGATCGGGCGCGGTCTGCGGACTGCACGCCCCCGGCGAGCAACGATGAAGCCAGAGCCGCTTTCTGACCAACTCCCGCCACACTGGACGCCAGGTCGGCAACAGACAGCGCATGGACGAAACCCCCATGGTCATCAAGTGCCCGGCCCTCGGCCGACAGGTCACGGCCCATCCAGCTCCAGCACCGCAGATACCCACTCCAGGTTGGCCACCCCGCACACCGAACCGCTCCGGGCGACGCCGCGCAGCGTGCTCGCCCGCGGCGGCGATTGCCATGTACCGCGGTCGTCACCACCTTTGGCAGGCCGGACCGGCGCACCCGCTACCCACGGCGCTCGCGTGCTGTTCCCACCGATGCTGGTCGTTCTCACCCGCGCGAGTGGGCGGGCGCCGGCCACACGCCGACAGCGGCTGCTCGACGGGCGGGGCACGCGACTGCGATAGCGCTCGTACGCCTGGACTTGGGCCAGGAGCTTGCCCATTGACATGCCGACGCGGTCCAGCTCCGAATAGGCCGGGCTTGCGCCCGGCCGGTTGCGGCCGCCGGCTGAGCATCCGCCCGGCGGGCCGGCGACTGCTGCGCCTGCCCGCGCTGTGGGGGGCCGCCCGCCCTCGGTGGGCTGGGTCCGGCTACTTGGGCCGGGGGACGTTCGCGGCGAACTCCCCCATCATGTTCCCCGTGGGGTCGTAGTCGGCCACAATGTAGTGCCTGTGGCCGGCGCTGACGGCGTATCCGATGCCCATCAGCCTCGTACTCTTCCAGACGACCTGGGTGAAGCATCCGACCTTGGGGAACTCCTGATCGGTGGGGTCGCGGTCGTAGATGCCGTTGTAGTCCTTGACCCCGTCGTACCAGGACTTGACGGGTGCGTCGCCGCTGACGCTGAAGCTCGAGGAGGAGTTCCACGCGTAGTACAGGTTCTCGCCGTAGAGGCCATCGGGCCGGTGCTTGAACTCGTCCTTGGCCGCCAGCTTGTCCGCCCACTCCTGCGCGTAGGCGTTCAGCCGGTCGCTGAGGGCGAGCCGGGGAACACCGTGACGCATCCGGTAGGTGTTGTGGGCACCCAGAGCCTCGGCACGGAAGGTCTGCAAGTCGGCGGCTGAGTCGGCCGATACGGCATGAGCGGGAGCGGCCACGGCCGGCAGCAGAGCGACGACCGACAAGGCAGTGACTGACACGCGTCTGAGGGTCGCAGAAAGACCAGAGAACATCTTCATGTCCTGTCCAACGATCATCCACCCGCATGGTTTCTGTCCTGGATGCGTTCGCCCGCCCGCCAGACCCGCTGCGCCTGGCACGGCGTCGTTCTGCGCCCCGGCCCGGGCCTGGCGCCGCCGCCAGGGCCGCGATGTCACCGGAGTGAGAAGCCGCTCCTCGGACGCCCACCGTCGCACGGTATCGGCGTGATCTTCCAATTCGGCGAACTCTTCCCCGATGGTGCGCGCGGAGTGGCGCGTCTGCGGCTCGCCCGCGTTGGCATTCGTCACAATGAGCTTATGTCGCTGGTTACTTCGCTCATCTACCGCCGCCGCCACCCGCTGTTCGGCCGGCTGGTGCAGGAGTTGCTCGCGCTCTACGGCATGGAGGTGCCAGCCGCCGTCGAGGTCGGGCCGGGGCTGTTGGTCTACCACCGGGGCTTTGGCACCGTGCTGCACCCGTACACCACCATCGGCGCCGACGTGACCCTCTACAACGGGGTCACCATCGGGCGAGCCGACCCCTGGGTACCGCAGGAGAAGAGCCCGATGGAGCGGATCGTGCTGGAGGACGGGGTGGTGGTCTGCGCGGGCGCGAAGATCATCTGCAAGCGCGGGGTGCTGACCGTCGGCACCGGAACCGTCATCGGGGCCAACGCCGTGCTAACCCGTTCGACCGGCCGCGACGAGATCTGGGCAGGCACTCCGGCCCGGCTGATCGGCCCGCGACGTCAACCCGGTGCCAGCCGTGCTCGACGGTGCTGACGGTGCTGACGGCCGTGTAGTGCCGACGGGCTTGACGGCGTGCAGGATGCGCATGCCCCGTAGGCCGGTGCTGTTCTGCCGGAGGTGGGGTCCGGCGGCGCGACACCGCTCGGCAAGCCGGTCGGCGCCGACGCGCAGCTTGAGGTAGCTGCCCACCCTGCCCAGCGAGGAGCTGCCCTGGCGGCACTGGCTGCCGGAGACCGAGCGCGCCGCCTGCGCTCGTGAGCTGCTCGCCGACTTGGTCGCGGGGGCGGGCACCGGCCTCCTGCTGCCCTTAGCGCGCGACCTCGCCTCGCGGCGGACCACGGCAGAAGTGTGGTCGGGTCCTCAGCCGGTCCGTGAACTGCAGGATCCGTTCCCGCGCGACGGGCCGGAGCTGGACCGCCCAGAACCACAGGACGTGGCGTGACCGGGCGCGGGGTGGAACTTCATGCAGAGGTGTGTTGCAGCGCAGCTGCCCGCACACGGATTTTCACGCGGGGCACGCACGGTGGCCGAGCAGCAGCCTCGTGAGCGCGGGTCCTGGGCGTGATCGCGGCTGTAGGGGCGAAGAGGCGGGTGAGATCGGCGGTCCGCGCAGGGCGCGGTAGCAGTGTCACGACCGCTCCGTTTCCCGTAGCCGAACGCATAATTGACAGCCTTGCATGTCATCTCTCGCCTGGGTGACGGGACATCTGGCGGAATCAACGGTCACGGCCTTGAGGTGGGCTGCCGACACCTGCCGACGCTCGCAGAAATGGCCGATGACCACTCGTTCGAGGGTCGGGCGTCCTCAAACGGCTTGCGACGGCTGCCGACGCTCTACTGTCGACCGTGTGCCTGTCCGGTGAGGCAGCCGGTAGTCAAGGCCTCACACGTGGGAAGGAGTCCCGGCTTGCTGCCCGAGGTGGAACTTCGCGATCCGAAGCATGCTCAGGTCAGCGCGGATGAAGGCGCGAGCGCCGATCAGGCCGCCCAGTACCGTGAGGCGGCGCAGAGAAGTGCGAGGCTGGCGTTCGCTCACGACGCAATGTCCAAGATCGGCACCACATTGGATCTGGACCAGACCATCAAGGAGCTGTCCGAAGTGGCGGTCCCGCTGTTCGCGGATTTCGCCTCCATCCACCTGCACGACCGGGTCACCGCGCTGGAGGACTCCTCGTCGCACATCCCGAAAGGCTCCGTGGTGCTGCGCCGGGTCGCGGTGGCCCACGAGGGTGATCGGCACCGATGGGACAGCCTCCGCACCGGTGATGCCTTCGTCTACCTCGCCGACACACCGATGACTCAATTCCTGACAGTCGGCGAACCCATCCTCATCCCTCAGGTGACCGAGGAGAGCCTGCGACAACTCCCCGAACAGCTCGACACCCCGGCCACCCGACAGCTACTGCTGGACTCCTCCCTTCTGGTCCTGCCACTTGCGGCCCGCGGCGCGGTACTGGGTTTCCTCGCGCTCGTGCGCGGCCCGGACCGACACGCCTTCGACAGCACTGACATGACGGCCGCTCGGGAACTGGCCGCGCGGGCTGCCCTGTGCGTCGACAACGCCCGGCTGTACACCCGCGAGGTCCGGGCTGCCACCGCGTTGCAGCGCAGCATGCTCCCCAACGCGTTGCCGCAGCTTCCGGGCGTGGAGATCGCCTACCGCTACCTGCCGGGCAGCGACGCGGCACAGGTGGGCGGGGACTGGTTCGACGCGATCCCCCTGCCGGGCCGGCGGGTGGCGCTGGTGGTGGGCGATGTCATGGGGCACGGTCTGCGTTCGGCCGCGGTGATGGGCCAGCTCCGTACCGCCGTACAGACTCTGGCGGACCTCGACCTGCCCCCGGCGCAGCTGTTGACCCACCTCGACCACCTCACGCAACGTCTCGGCGACGCTCACCTCGCCACCTGCCTGTACTGCGTCTACGATCCGGTGGGCCGCAGCTGCACGATCGCCAACGCGGGGCACGTCCCACCGGTCCTCGTCCATCCGGACGGCAGAAGTGAGCTCCTCGAACTGCCGTCGGGGGTGCCTATCGGGGTGGGTGGAGTCGCCTTCGACAGTGTCGAACTCCCCGTAGCCGACGGGAGCCTGCTGGTCTTGTGCACCGATGGCCTGGTGGAGACGCGCAATCAGGACATCGAGGTCGGACTGGCGGCGCTGCAGCGCAGCCTCGTCTCTCTCGCTCCCTCGCTCGACGAGAACTGCGAAGCCCTCCTGCGCGGACAGCAGGCCGACGACCGCCGCGACGACATCGCCCTGCTCATGGCGCGATTCCACGGTATTCCCCCGGGCAATGTCGCGACCTGGACGTTCCCGGCCCAAGCAGCGCAGGTTCGTTCGGCTAGGGCCCTGGTCCGCGAGACACTTGTGGCCTGGGGGCTGCATGAGCTGTCCGACGTCACCCAACTGCTCGTAAGTGAACTGATTACCAACGCCGTGCGCCATAGCTCGGGACCCGTCGGTCTGCGCCTGGTGCGGACCGACGTCCTGCTCTGTGAGGTCACCGATGATCATCCAGCCCCACCCGCACTGGCGCGGCCGTCCGACACTGACGAGCACGGACGCGGCATTCGCCTTGTCAACCAACTCTCGTCCCAGTGGGGCTGCATCCGAAGAGCCGCCAGGAAGACCGTGTGGTTCGAACTCTGAGCGACTCCAGGCCAAGGTGCCCATCGTGGACGGCCTCAGCGTGCTGCATTCCGGGCCCCGGTTAGCGGTGCGCGGGCATGGTTTCGCGTCTTCCCCGACCCGGCGTACCTGTTGAGTCGGCGGCACTCGTCTTCGGGCGAGAGGGCTACACGCGGGCGAGCGTCGACGCGATCGCCGCCGAAGCGGGCGTATCCAAGCGCACCATCTACAACCACTACGCCGACAAGGAGCAGCTGTTCCTGTCGGTCGCTCTGGAAGGCGCCACTGCGTTCTCCGAGACCATCACCGAGATCGCCGACCGCCACCTGCGCAAGATCGTCGACCTGGAGGAGGACTTGATCGCCTTCGGCATCGACCGGGCGAAGGCCGTGGTATCGGCCAAGGAGCACTTCGCGCTCGCCCGGACGATCCGCGCGGAGGCCAGCCACATCCCGCCCGACGTGCTGGACGCGTGGGCGGAAGCCGGGCCGCGCAAGTCGCAGCGTGACATCGCCGAGCACCTCGCCCGGATCGCCGACCGCGGGTTGCTGGTGATCGACGACGCCGACGAGGCCACGAACCACTTCACACTACTTACCTTCACCAACGTGGCGGACCAGTCCTTCTTCGGCGCGATTCCCATCGCCGAGTCGGCGTCCGGATCGTCACCGGCGGCGTGCGGACGTTCCTGCGCCTGTACGCGCCCGGCTTCGGGTGAGACTGGCGCGGCCGTCGGGCCCGGCATGCTGGACCTGCACGCCTCAACCTCCAGCACCACGGCATCACCAGGCCGGTCTGGCGAACTCCCGCAGCCCCGCCATTCGCGCTGCCCCAGCGCGGATCGGACGCCGCTGGCGCCTGTCGGAAAGCGACAAAGGAATCCAGCCGAAGTAGCCAAGCCAAGCACCCGCCTTGAGGCTCGCCTTGCGGCATCACTGCAGCTGCGCGACGACTCGGATTGGCGTGAAGCCCGAAGCCCAGAGTCGGCGGCATTGGCCTAGCGTTGAATCATGGGCGCCGACCCGGTGAGGTTGTTTCTCTGCGGCGACGTGATGCTCGGACGGGGCGTCGACCAGATCCTTCCGCACCCCGGTGATCCGAGGCTGCGAGAGCCGTACCTCCGGGACGCGCGGGCATACGTCGAGTCGGCGGAGGCTGTGAACGGCCCGATTCCCCGTCCGGTCGACTTCTCCTGGCCCTGGGGGGAGGCCCTGCAGCTGCTCGACGAGGCCGCGCCCGAGGTCCGGGTGCTGAATCTGGAGACGAGCGTTACCCGAAGCGACGACTTCGCGCCCGGGAAGGACATCCACTACCGGATGACTCCGGACAACCTTCCCTGCCTGGCCGCGGCCCGGCCCGACGCGTGCGCGCTGGCGAACAACCACGTGCTGGACTTCGGCCACCTCGGGTTCGTAGAGACGCTCGGCGCCTTGGCAAGAGCGGGGCTGCAGGCGGTGGGGGCGGGCTGGGACGCGAGCGCGGCCCGGCAACCCGCGATTGTCGCAGTCGACGGCGGCAGGCGGGTGCTGGTCTTCGCGTTCGGGACATCCTCCAGCGGGATTCCGCAGACGTGGGCCGCGGCCGAGAATCGGGCCGGCGTCGACTTCGTATCTGAAGCGTCGGAGGCTGACGCAGCCGAAGTCTGCGATCGAGTACGGCAGGTGAAGCGATCGGGCGACGTCGTGATCGCCTCGATTCACTGGGGGTCCAACTGGGGCTACACCATCTCCCGAGCTCAGATCCGCTTCGCGCACGCGCTGATCGACGGCGGAGTCGACGTGGTGCACGGGCACTCTTCGCACCATCCCCGCCCCATCGAGGTCTACCGCGGAAAGCTCATCCTCTATGGCTGCGGCGACTTCATCGACGACTACGAGGGCATCCCCGGCTATGAGCAGTACCGGGACGACCTTCGGCTGCTGTATTTCGTAACGGTGGAGCCGGATACCGGAAAGCTGGTCGGCGCACGCATGGCGCCGGTACAGGCTCGGCAGATGCGCCTTGGGCACGCCTCGCGCGAAGACTCGGAGCAGGTACGGGAGGTTCTCGACCGGATCAGTCGCGGCTTCGGTTCACGAATCGATCTCGGTCCGGACGGCGTGCTCAGTCTCCGGCGGTTGTAAGGGAGGCGGATGTGACCAGACACCTTTCTCCCGCTCCCGAAGATCTCGTCCAGGCCGCCCGTGAAGTCGGCATCAGCCCACTCTGATCGCTCGTCTGGCCGCAGACGTCGTGAGCATCGAGATGTGGCCGGTGCTGGTTCGGCACGCCCGGCGGACTCTCGCCCGCCAGGGCATTCACAATGTGGAGCTGTGCGTCGGGGACGGCAGCTGCGGCGTCCCGGACCGCGCCCCGTACGACGCCATCCTCGCCTCGGCCGCGGGCCTGGCCCGTCCGCCTACAACACCGACCCGACGACAATCTGCCGGCTGGTCCCGCTCGACCGCACACCCCGTCGAGACGGCCCGCCGGCTCACCCTCGCCCCCGGGCGCTTGCGTGTGGCCCGCGATGACCCGTCAACGCCGCTCGAACGAGTGAAATCGAGTCGCTTGCCACCCGCTGCCCGTGCGGCGCCGGCGGTATTGCTGCACGCGATCGCGGGCCAAGCAGCTTTGGGCACCATCCCGCCACGCTGCGTATTCAGACAGCATCAAGATCCAGCACCGCAGAAGCCCACTCCAGGCTGGCCGGTGGTTCAGATCCGTCCTCGGACACCAGCAGGAACCCCACTTCATGTGGGGTTTTTTTCGTTTTCCGGCCACGACGCAGCCGTCACGTGACCAACGGAGCCGGCGACTCCTGGCCAGACCAGGGCGGCAGCCCGAGTCGGCCCGCTCCTCCTCCTGGCACTCCGTCTGCCGCTTGAGCACGTTCATGACGGCCCGGTCCATGTAGAGGACCCCCGGCAAGGAGGGCACAAGCTTCACGATCCCGGTGATTGGGTGACGGCCCGGTGGACGTCACCAACTCCGGCTTCGGCAGCGGCCGTTAACTGTATGGAGGCGGGGTCATTCAGTTGCTGCCCCCAGGGTCTTCACAGTTGACTGTTTTTTAGTGAGGAATTACTCAGGCTTGGGTCCAATCCTGAGAGTTTGCTGGGAACTTCGGACAAGCGTTCCCGAACCGGAGCGACCCCCACCTTCCGGAGGATCCCGTGCGACCCCGCTCGCTCGCCCTTGCCTCGGCACTCGCCGTACTGCCCCTGACCGTGGCGTCCCTGGGCGCCACGACCGCCTACGCCGCGCCGACGCCCCACGTCTCGGCGCCCCGGGTGGCCCTGCCCAACACCGTGACCCCGGCGGTGGCCCACTCCCAGAAGCAGGGCGATGTCCCCGCCGCCCAGCACATATCCGTCGCGGTCAGCCTCAAGCTGCGCAACACCGCAGAGCTCAACCGGTTCCTGGCCGCCGTCAGCACCAAGGGCGCTCCGGAGTTCGGGCAGTACCTGACCCCGGCTCAGTTCACCGAGCGCTTCGGCCCGACCAAGGCCGATGTCGACCAGGTCCGTTCCTACCTTGAGGGTCAGGGCCTGAAGGTCACCTCCGTCAGCGCCAACCGCCAGGTGGTCAACGCCACCGGCAGCAACGCGCAGATCGCCAAGGCCTTCGGCACTCACGAGAGCCGCTACGTCGACAAGCTGGAGAACAAGGCGTTCTTCGCCAACGACGGTGCCGCCTCGGTGCCGGCCTCGCTGGCCGACGTGGTCCAGGGCGTCTCCGGTCTGAACAACAAGACCGTGCGCACCACCCGGATCGCCAAGCCGAAGGCGGCGACCCCCAAGGACACCCCGAGCGGTGTCACCCCCGCGCAGTACGACGGTGCCTACAACCTCGACAAGATCAGCGCCGACGGCACCGGCACCACGGTCGCCCTCTGGGAGTTCGACGGCTACGACTCCAACAACCTGACCACCTACGACAGCCAGTTCGGCCTCTCGGGCCCGGCCGTCAGCACCGTCTCGGTCGACGGCGCCAACTACGACAGCTCGCCCGGCCAGGGTCAGGGCGAGGTCGAGCTGGACTCCGAGATCGTGCGCGGTGCCGCCCCCAAGGCGACCCAGCTGGTCTACGAGGCCCCCAACAGCGACCAGGGCGAGATCGACATGGCCGCCCAGATCGTGTCGGAGAACAAGGTCTCGGTCATCTCCATCTCGTGGGGCTCCTGCGAGCCGGACACCACCGCTTCGTCGATGACGGCGGTGGACAGCTCCTTCAAGCAGGCCGCCGCCCAGGGCATCAGCATCTTCTCCGCCTCCGGTGACGACGGCTCCCGCGACTGCACCCGCTCCACCAGCGGCTCCTCGGTCAAGGCGGTCGACTTCCCGGCCTCGGACACCTACGTGACCGGCGTCGGCGGCACCAACCTGAGCGTGAACAGCGACAACAGCTACTCCTCGGAGAGCGCCTGGAGCACCGCCGGCGGCGGCGTCTCCACCCAGTTCGCCCAGCCGAGCTGGCAGACCGGCACCGGCGTGAGCGGTTCCATGCGCACCGTGCCCGACGTCTCCTCCAACGCCGACCCGGCCAGCGGCTTCGCCATCTACACCGGCGGCAGCTGGCAGGTCTACGGCGGCACCTCCGCCGCCGCCCCGCTCTGGGCCGGCTACGCCGCACTGTTCAACCAGAAGGCCACCGCGGCCGGCCAGTCCGCGCTCGGCGAGGCCAACCCCAAGCTGTACTCGATTGCCAACGGCAGCAGCTACGGCTCGGCCTTCCACGACGTCACCACCGGCGCCAACCAGGACTTCTCCGCCGGCACCGGCTACGACCAGGTCACCGGCTGGGGCTCCCCGGCAGCGGACGGCCTGACCAACGCCCTGCTCGGCGGCAGCCAGTCCTCGTCGAGCAACGAGTAACAGCACCGACACTCGGACACGGCTGCCGGTACGGGGATTCTCCCCCGTACCGGCAGCCGTGTTCCCACGGCACCTGACGGCGCTCAGCGGCCGTCTCGTTCGGGTGGCGAAGGGCGTTCGTGGTCGACGGGGTGATTCGTGACCTCGCCGAGGTGCGCGAGATGGGCTTTCCCGTCTTTGCGAGGGGAGTCATGCCCGTCCCGGGGACCACGGCGGCCGTTGGGCCGCTCAACGGCCGGGTGCGGTGCGGCGGTGTGAACGTGAGTGCCGGCGATATCGTGGTGGCCGGCGAGGAGGGCATCGTGGTAACTCCCGGGGCCCGTCGGGAACAGGTGCTCCTCGACGCTCGGACGAAGCCGGCCAAGGAGGCCGAGGAATCCCTCGGTGCGTGGGAGGCGGCGCATCGCGCCCGCATCGACAGGATCCTGAGCGGAAACGGCTTCGAAGACTGACCGACGTCCCTGCTACCGGCAAAGGCCCGGTGGCTGACGCGTGGATCGAGAGTGAGTGATGGGTACGTCTGCGCCGCCTGGACGCCACCTCCGGTGGCGTGCTCCAGGCCGCCGGGCTGCTGTTCTTCGCCTTCGCCGGCTACGCACGCATCGCCACCCTCGGCGAGGAGGTCCACGACCCGCAGCGCACCATCCCCCCGCGCGATCCCGCTCGCTCTGGGCATCGCCCTCGCCGTGTACGCGGGGGTCGCCCTCTCCGTTCTTGCCGTCCTCGGCCCCGACCGACTCGGCCGTGCCACAGCGCCCTTGGCGGATGCGGTACGCGTCGCCGGTGCACCGGGCCTGGCTCCGGTGGTGCGGGCCGGTGCGGCCGTCGCGGCGCTCGGCTCACTGCTCGCGCTGATCCTCGGGGTCTCGCGCACCACATTGGCCATGGCCCGCGACCGCCACCTGCCGCACTCACTCGCCACCGTCCACCCGCGCTTCCATGTCCCGCACCGCGCCGCGCTCGCCGTCGGAACGGTGGTCGCGGTCCTCGCCGCCGTCGCCGACCTGCGCGGCGCGATCGGCTTCTCCTCCTTCGGCGTCCTCGTCTACTACGCCGTCGCCAACGCCTCCGCCTGGACCCTCACCCCCGCCGAAGGCCGCCCGGCGAGGCTCGTGCCGGTCGTCGGTGCGGTCGGCTGCCTGGTCCTGGCCTTCGCCCTGCCGCCGGCCTCGGTGCTCTCCGGAGCGGCCGTGATCGTGCTGGGGGCCTTCGCGTACGGCCTGCGCAAGGTGCTCGCCCGGGGCTGAGCGGCCGTCCCGCCGGCCAGCACGGCGTCGCCGGTGCGGTGAACGTCGTCGCGCTGCTGGCCTCCCGGCGGGCGGACAACATCAACGGTTCCGAGTTCATCATCGACGGCGGTCTGCTCAAGGCCGTCTGATCCGGCTGTCACGGACAAGGAGTCAGACATGCCAGATCTGACCGGCAAGACCGCGCGCGGCTGACGCGGGGCCGTGGCGCGCGAGGGCCGACTTCAAGAGGCCGCTCGCGCGCCACGGCGTTCGGCGTCAGTCGGGGCCGGTGCCGGGCGTCCGCCGCCTACCGCCGCCGACCGGACTCGTGACGGGCTTCCCCGGCGTCTGTGCGAGCACGAGTTCGGCGATCGTACGGGCCCGGCGCGCCGGGCCGTCGGTGCCGAGCGCCTGCACCGTCGCATAGCTGCCCTCCAGCGCCAGGAAGAGCTGATCGGCGACCAGATCGGGATCGGCCACCGGCAGGGCCCGGCTCAGGTCGAGGAACCGCCCGTGCACCCACTGCTTGAGCTCGGCGGCCTGCCGGTGCGCTCCCCGGCTCGGTTCCGGGAACTCGCCCAGCGCCATCATGAAGGGGCAGCCGTGGCAGATCTCGGGCCGCAACTGTTCGGGCAGTGCGTCGAACACCGACAGCACCCGGTCCCGCGGGTCGTCGCCGCCGGCCGACACCGCCGCGTCGAACCACGTGCGGTAGCGCTGGGCGGCGCGCTCCACATAGGCCTCGACGAGGTCGTCCTTGGAGGCGAAGACCCGGTACAGGGTGGTGGGCGCCACCCCGGCCTCGGAGGCGATCCTGTCGACGCCGACCGAGCGGATTCCCTGCCAGTAGAACAGCTCGTGCGCGACGTCCAGCACGTGCTCGCGGGTTTGCGCTGCCGTCCGACGCACGGGATCTCCCTTTTCCGGGTGGAGTAGCAGATGTAAGGGAACGTTCCCGAACACAGCCTACGCCAGCCCGGCCCCACCGCCCCGTACCCCGGCGCCATGCGGCGCCCGGTGCACGACAGGCACTCACCAGGGCAGCGGGACCGCCCTGATGGCGGCCGGCAACGCCGCGATCTACCGCCGCCCCGGCATCCAGGCTGTGCCCGTCACCGGCATCGCCCCCAGCCGGCTCGCGGTCGCCACCGAGCCGGGGGCGAAGGGCGCGGTGATGCGCCGCGCCCTCGACTTCGCGGGCCGTAACGGCTGCACGATCGACACCGACGGCGCCGTCGAGGGCATCCACGCCACCCGGGCGAACGGTGACTGGGTCCATGTCCTGCCCGACCCGGTCGAGCCCAGCACCCACATCTGGGCCGAAGCCGCCGACCGGACGGCCGCCCAAACCCTGCTGACCACCTGGACCGGCCACCTCACCGACGCCCCCGGCGCCGCCGCCTGACCCGCGCGGTGCCCCGCACCGAGCCCGAGCCCGGCGCGGGGCACCTCCGCGGGCTCTGCCCCGCCACCCGGGCATCGCCCGGCTGTCTCCAGGCTGTGCGCCACCGGTGGTGGGGTGTGCGCTACCAGTAGTGGCGCCGCCCGCCGATCGCATGGCCCAGCGCCCCGAGGACCCACAGGATCAGTCCGATGACGACGAGGATCATGCCGATTGTCCAGAGAATGGCGATATGGGCGATGAATCCGATGACAAGGAGAACGATTCCGACGACGATCACGGTGACCTCCAGATGCAGGGTCCAGCCGAGGCGGCGAAGCCGACGGCAGGGGTTGGGAGGGGACCGTCCACGGCTGGTGCGGCCCCCGCCGCCACAGACTGCGTCTAACCCGTTTCGTCTCATTCAGGCCCCTGCGGCGGACCTTTCTGCAGGAGGCGCCCGTTCCCGGTACGGCGCCGGCCGAGCGCGTGCCCGGGATCGAGGAGAGCGGGCCTGACGCCGGCGGTGTGCGGCCCGGCTGTACGCAAAGAGCGCCTTCTACCTGTTCGGGGCCGGGCGGACGGACGGGGCGGCCACGTTGAGCCTCCCTTCGAGCACCGGCCAGCGGAACTCCTCCGCTGCGGCCCGGTGATCACCCGTCAGCCGCAGCAGCACGTCCCGCGCCGCGCGGTTCGGCGGCTGAGCCCGGCTCGTCCCGGCCACGCTCAGAACGGCCGCAGTTCGGGGCCCGTGTGGTCGACCGCGCCTATCGCGTCGGGGTGGGCGAGCAGGGTGTGCAGGCCACCGGGCAGGCCGTTGCGCAGGGTCTCGTTCCCGGCGACCGCGAAGAGGAAGAACATCGTCTCGAACTCCTCCGCGCTCAGTCCGCCCTCCCGCATCCGAGCCAGCACACTGCCGACGCTCGGCCGTTCGGCCAGTGCGTAGGCGTAGGCGTAGGCGTAGGCGTAGGCGAACATATCGGCCAGCGCGGCCCGCGAGCGCGGGTTGAGGGGCCGGCCGTCCGGGCCGGTCAGAGCGGCGGGGCGCTGGGCGAGGGCTGTCCGGCCGAGCTCGGTCAGGCCGTCCGGGTCGGCGGTGCTGGAGTGGGCGTACTCGGTGTGGGAGCATGCCGTGCTGTGCCTGCCATGGTCCGGCCAACTGGCCGGGGAGGACGGCGGGTTGTCCGGTCAGGTGCCGACGGCGGCAGCACAGGCGAGCGCGGTGGACGCCTTCCCCCGCTGAGCGCTCGCCAATGCGCGGCGGGCACCCGACCGCAAGGGCCCGGGTACCCGTCGCGCGCCGATCACACCTTCTCCGCGCAGATCGCCGAGACGAACTCGGCCACCCGCTCCTGCGGCAGCCCTCGGGCGATGTCGGCCTCACTGATCATGCCGACCAGCTTGTGGTCGGGGTGGTTGATCACGGGCAGGCGGCGGACCAGGTGCTGCTCCATCACCCGCAGCACCTGCTCGACGTCCTCGTCCGCCTCCACCACCAGGGGCCGTCCCTGGGCGAGTTGACCGGCGGTCGCCTTCGTCGGGTCCAAGCCCTCGGCGACGCACTTGAGGACGATGTCGCGGTCGGTGAGGATCCCCAGCAGCTTCTGGTTCTCTCCGCAGATCGGCAGTGCGCCGACGTCCCGCTCCTTCATGATCCGGGCCGCTTCGGCCAGGGTCTGGTGCTCCCGGACGCACTCGGCTCCGGGGTGCATGATCTGTCTCGCGGTGGTCATTGTCCGGCCTCCTGCCGTGCGTGCTCAGCCCCATTACTCCCATCGTGGTCCGGGCCACCCGGCAGCGCCACCGGGGTCCGCTCAGCCCTCCGGCCGACCGTCCGGCAGGCCATCGGCCTCCGCCTGCCCCTCACCCCGCGCCGGTGGGGCCCCGGTCGGGACGGAACCGCTCGCGGTGGAACCGTTCGCGACGGAGTCCGGCAGGGGGGAGACGGCGAGCACCTCGTCCAGCGAGGGCAGTTCCAGCTGCTCCACCGCGCGGGCCCGAGGCACCTCGCCGGCTTCGGGCGGCGACGCCGACAGCTCGGGCCCGGCGGCTGCCGCGTCGCCGCCCTTCTCCTCCCCGCCCGCGGATTTGGTCGCGTTGTCCAGGAACCGCAGCAGCTCCACCGGGAAGGGCAGGACGAGGGTGGAGTTCTTCTCCGCCGCCACCTCCACCACCGTCTGCAGCAGCCGCAGTTGGAGCGCCGCCGGCGCCCGGCTCATGATCGTGGCAGCCTCGGAGAGCCTGGCCGAAGCCTGGAACTCGCCGTCCGCCGTGATGATCCGCGCCCGCCGCTCCCGCTCGGCCTCCGCCTGGCGCGACATCGAGCGCTTCATCGACTCGGGCAGGGCGACATCCTTGATCTCCACCCGGTCGATCTGGATGCCCCAGCCCAGCGCGGGGCTGTCCAGCATCAGTTCAAGACCCTGGTTGAGGGGCTCACGATTGGCGAGCAGATCGTCCAGTTCGCTCTTGCCGATGATCGAACGCAGCGAGGTCTGAGCGACCTGGGAGATCGCGAACTGGTAGTCCTGCACATTGACGGACGCCCGCACCGGGTCGACGACCTTGAAGTAGACGACCGCATCCACCCGCACCGTCACGTTGTCCCGGGTGATGCCCTCCTGCGCCGGGATCGGCATGGTGACGATCTGCACGTTCACCCTGCGTATCCGGTCCGCCACCGGCATCAGCACGACCAGTCCCGGCTGCCGGATGTGCTCGCGCACCCGGCCGAACCGGAACACCACGCCGCGCTGCCACTGCTGCACGACCCGGATACTGAGCCCCGCCCACACGGAGACCAGACCGGCTGCACCCAGAATCGCGTCGACAATGAGCATAGCCGTCACCTCGGCAACCCGAATCCCCAACGGACCCGGTTCCACGCTACTCCGCCAAGGGCCCCGCGCGATCGGAGCGGCCGGCCTAGGATCGCCGCATGACCGGCGCACCACCACCGCCCCACGACCCCCCGCCGCACGGCCACCCCGCGGACACCGTGCACACCCTCGCCGAACTGGATGCGGCCGTCACCGGCTGCCGGGCCTGCCCGCGCCTGGTCGACTGGCGCGAGGAGGCCGCCCGCGTCAAGCGCCGGGCGTACCAGGACTGGGAGTACTGGGCACGTCCGATCCCCGGCTTCGGACCACGCGACGCCTCACTCGTCCTGGTCGGCCTGGCCCCCGCGGCGCACGGCGCCAACCGGACCGGCCGGATCTTCACCGGCGACCCCTCCGGCGACCTGCTCTACGCCGCCCTCTACGACCTCGGCCTCGCCTCCCGGCCGACCGCCGTCAGCCGCGACGACGGGCTCGAACTGTACGGCGTCCGGATCACCGACCCGGTCCGCTGCGCACCGCCCGACAACAAGCCCTCCGTGTCCGAGCGGGACACCTGCCGTCCTTGGCTGGCCAGGGAGTTGGCCTTCCTGCGGCCGACCGCACGGGCTGTGGTGGCGCTCGGCGGCTTCGCCTGGCAGGCGCTGCTCCCCCCGCTGGCCGCAGCCGGGTGGGAGCTCCCCCGGCCCCGCCCCGTGTTCGGACACGGCGCACGGGTGGTGCTGCCGGCCCTAGACGGGGGTCCGCCGCTGGAGCTGTTCGGCTGCTACCACGTCAGCCCGCGCAACACCAACACCGGCCGGCTGACCACCGCCATGCTGCGCGAACTCCTCGCCGACGCGGCCCACGCCGCCGGGCTTCCCACCCGGGAGGCGGCCGCGCGGTCGCTCAGCTGAACCCCGGCGGCTTGCGCGCCTTGCGCCAGACCTCCGGCAGCCGCTCCCGCGCACGCTCGGCAACCGCCAGCTGACCGCCGTACAGCACCCCGTAGCCGAACGCCCGCTGGCCGTCGGCGCCGCCGGCCAGCTCGCGAAGGGCCTCGCGGGCCACCACGCTGTCCTGGTGCGCGCCGAGCAGTTCCTGGAGCGCCTTCATCCGGGCGGTGAACCGCTCTCCCGGCGCTCCGGCCGTCTCGCCCGCGTAGCGGGCCCACTTGGCGGCCTTGCGCGCCTCGTGCAGCGCCCGGTCGCTCTCCTCGCCGGGAGCGGCCCGCCGGGCCTTCCTGAGCCGGGACGCCGTACGGCGCTGCTCGCGCCTCGCCAGCTCACCGATCCCGGGCAGGTCGGCCTCGGGTGGCGAGTCGGCCAACTCCCGCAGGGCGCCGAGCAGGGCCGGATACCTGGGGCTGTCCAGGGCCGCCGTCACCGCGGGCCAGGCCCGGACGTACCGATCGCGCGACCAGTCGGCGAGCGCGGCCGCCAGCGCCTGGGGCTCACAGTCGGGCGGCAGCTCACGGGCCTGTGCGATGAGCAGTTCGCCCAGGACCTCGCTGTCGCGGGCCTGTCCGAGTGCGGCGCCGAGCCAGCGCAGCTCCCGGCCGAGCCCGGCGAGCGGCGGGCCGTACGGGCGCAGCGCGGCCCGCAGCCGCCGGCAGGCCACCCGCATCCGGTGGACGGCGTCCGGCGCATCCGCCCGCACATCCGGTTCGAGCCCGGCGAGGACGGCGGTCTGCTCGGCGATCCGGGCGTGCAGCAGCGTCCCCGCTGTCGGAACCGCCCGGTGCGGCATGGCGCCCGCCTCTCGTGAACTTCCAGGCTATGCGGCCCTGCCCACACCGGTCGACCATGGACGACCTCAGGGGCGCTGGGCCGGTCGCGCGCGCAGTCGATCAAGCAGAGCCCCGCGCCCCTTGGGCAGTGCATGCCTCAGGGCCGTAGCTGGATCGCCAGGGCGAGGGTGTAACCGACGAGGGCGCCGAAGAAGCCCACGGCGGTGGCGTGCCGGGCGGTGAACGGGAGGGCGGCGAGCGACGGGTAGAGCAGGACCGCGATCGCCGCAGCGCCGTCGGCCACGTACAGACCCGTCGGCGGCACCACGTTGGTGGAGTGCGCGGCCCAACCGGTGGCCACCAGGAAACCGGTGAGCAGGACGAAGCCGGAGAGCAGCCCGGATCCGATGCTGGACAGGGCCGGGTGCGGGGAGTCGTCCGCCGCCTCGGGGGACGGTGCGGGGCGCAGCCGTTGGGCGGCGGCGAGGCTGCCGAGAGCGACGGTGACGGCTACGGCGGCGCCGATGAGCGGGGTGAGGTTCAACTGCGGCTCCGGATGGCGGGGAACGAGTGCGCGACGGCCGCCAGCGCGGCCGGGAGCAGGACGGTGAGGAGCAGGACGGTCGCCCAGACCACGGGGTCGAGGCTCGGTCCGGCGGTGGGCCCGGCCGCCGGCGGCGTGGGCGGAGGCGGTACGGCCACGGCCGAGGTCGCCGCCGGGGTCGGCGTGGGAACCGCCTCCTGCGCGGGAGTCGGGTGCGGCGTGGGCGAGCTGGATGGTTTCTGCGGGTGCGGCACGACCGCTGTCGCGGTCGGGCTGGGTGTGGGCGACGGGTGCGGCTGGACCGGGCTCGGCGGCGCGGGCGGCGCGGGCGGCACCGGCGGCTGTGGTGGTGACGAAGGATCAGGTGAGGGCGGCGTCGGCGGAATTGGCGGTGTCGGCACCGGCGGGTGAGGCGGATGCGGCGGTGGTGGTGGCGGCGGCGGTTCGGGGGGCGTCGGCGGGATCGGCAAGGGCGGCGTCGGGACGTCGGGCGGGCAGCCGGGATCATCGTCCATCGGCCGATTGTCCATCGCTCCGAAGCGGCACGGTGGGACGATCACCCACCCGCTTCCCGTGATCGCCCCACCGGGTGACCACCTCCGAACTGTCTTGCGATCCAACGTCTTTCACACAGCAGAAGCGTTCGACCCGACAGCCCTGCTGTGCCACGATCGTCCTCGCGCAGCCCGCCGCCACAGCCGCCGCAACCGAGGGGCCCCGAGCGAGCGAAGCGAACACCGCGTGGAACGGAGTGGACGTATGAGCCACCTGAACGGCTTCACCACGCTCGGCTCCGAACTGACCGAGACACCGCTGCCGGTGGAGTTCGACCCGCAGACCCTTCGCTCGCCGGGCGTGGTCGACACGCCGTGCCCTACGGCTTCCACGGCCTCTTCACCCGCTCCTGAGCCCCGACCGGGTCCGGGTCCCGGCCGGGCAGGCCCCATGCGCCCTCGTGCCCGCCGGTGGGCCCGTGTCATACTCCGAGCACCATGACTGACAGCCAGGCGACCAGGGCTCTGCGAGCAGCGGTGTTCACCGCGCTCGCCGTTCCGCTGTCCGCACTCGGCCAGGTCATGATCACTGGGCGTCAGCTGCCGCTCAGCCTGGTGTTCGTGGCGACGGCCGCCGTCTTCCTGGTCGCGCTCCCCGCCTCCGGCACCGAGCGGCGCCTGCTGCACATCTCGGCCGTCCTGGTACCGGTCGAACTGCTGCTGAACACCGCCTTCAACCTCGGCCAGGACGCCTGCGCCGCTCCCTCGCACGGTGTCGACCTCCTGGTCTGCGGCGGGGGTTCGGTCAAGGAGTCGTTCCTGACGACCAGCGCGCCGGGCACGGCCCAGGCCCTGGTGCTGATGGTGCATCTGCTGCTCGCCCTCGCCGCCGCGCTCTGGCTGCGCCTCGGTGACGCTGCGCTCTGCGGCCTTGCCGAGGCCTGCCGCGCGCTCGGCGAGCTGCTGGCCTCGCCGCTGCGGGCCGTCCTGCTGCTGGCGCCGCTGCCCGGCCGCCCCGACTCCCTGGCGCCCGCACCGGATGCCCAGGACGCTCTCCCCCGCCGCGCGGACGTGGTGCTCACCCCCGCACCCCGGCGCGGCCCGCCGGCCCCGGCGCTCGCCCTCGCCTGCTGACGGCGTCCGCCACCTCCGGGTCCTCGCACCCCGGCCCGGTCCGGCCCGACCGTCCGTCGGCCCACTTCTCCCCCTCCCACGGGCGGCCCCGCCCGGCCCGCGCCTCGCGCGGCCCTGCGGCCTGCCCCGACTCCCAGGAGTTGACGGACCACCATGACCTCTCAGCACCCTTCCAAGCCCAGCCCCCGCGAACGCCTCAGGGAGGCCCAGCTGCGCGAGGCTCGCGCCGCCGCAGTCCGCCGCCGGGTCGTGGTCGGCGCCTCGATCGTCGGTGTACTCGCGCTGGCCGGGGCCACCACCCTCGCCATCAGCACCGCCGACAACGGCAGCGGCACCGGCAGCAGCGACAGCGCCAAGACCCTCTCGGTCTCCACCGCCCTCGTCACACCCGCCAACACCGCGGGCCAGAACGGCACCGTGGTCGTCTACGGCAAGGCCGACGCCCCGCACACCCTCCAGGTCTACGAGGACTTCCGCTGCCCGATCTGCAAGCACTTCGAGGGCTCGGCCGGACCGGCCGTCCAGCAGCTGGCCGACAGCGGCACGTACAAGATCGAATACCACCTGGCGGCCTTCCTCGACGACAACCTCGGCGGGCAGGGCTCGAAGAACGCCCTGGCCGCCGTCGGCGCAGCGCTCGACGAGGGCGGCGTGGCGAAGTTCAAGCAGCTGCACGACGTGCTCTACGCCAACCAGCCGGACGAGCGCGTGGACGGCTTCGGCAACGTCAACCGCATCCTCGACCTGGCCTCCCAGGTGCCGGGCCTGAAGACCGACGCCTTCACCAAGGCCGTCACAGAGGGCACCTACCGGCCCTGGGCGAGCAAGGTCGCCACCGCCTTCAACAGCAGCGGTGTGACGGGCACCCCGACCGTCAAGCTCGACGGCAAGGCGCTCGAACTCTTCGACCCCAAGGGCACCCCGCTGACGGGCGAGCAGTTCACCGCTCTCGTCCAGCAGACCATCGGCGGCTGACGCCATGGCCACAGCGACCCCGATCGGCGCGAGCCGCGCCTACGCCGTCCTGCTGACGGTCTGCGGTGCACTGGGCCTGGCCGCCTCGGCCGAGCTCACCGTCGACAAGATCCGGCTGCTGCAGAACCCGGGCTACGTGCCCGGCTGCAACATCAACCCGATCATCAGCTGCGGCTCGGTCATGCGCACCCCGCAGGCCGAGGTCTTCGGTTTCCCCAACTCCCTGATCGGCCTGGTCGCCTTCGCGGCCGTGCTGGCCGCCGGAGTCGGACTGCTCGCGGGCGCCACCTACCGGCCCTGGTTCTGGTGGAGCCTCCAGGCCGGTACGGTCCTCGGCCTGGGCTTCGTGCTCTGGCTGATCAACCAGGCCCTGTACGAGATCGGGGCGCTGTGCCCGTACTGCATGGTGGTCTGGGCCGTGGTCCTGCCGCTCGGCTGGTACACCCTGCTCCACAACCGCCCGGCCTGGCGAACGGCGGCGCGCTACCACTGGACACTCCCGGCCCTGTGGTACGTGGGCATCGCCCTGCTGATCCTGAACCGCTTCTGGTACTACTGGCGCACCCTGCTGTGACCCCTGACCGTCCGGGCCCCGAGCATGGCGCGGGGCCCGGGCGGCTCATCGGAAAGCCCCGAAGACATACCGCAGTTGACGGTACGTCAGGATGCCGGGACCCCCAGCAGCTTGCCCATGCAGACGCTCTGCGGGTGCTCCTTGTAGACGCCGAACTTGGTGATCGGCCCATATCCCTCGGAGGCGTACAGCGCCAGCGCCTCCGGCTGCTCGGTGCCGGTCTCCAGCACCAGCCGGGTACGGCCGGCCTCGGCAGCGGTCCGCTCCAGGTGGCGCAGCACCGCACGGGCCAGACCCCGGCCGCGCGCCGACGGCGAGACGTACATCCGCTTGAGCTCCGCGTCACCGTCGCGCAGGCCGCCGCTGCCGGCCTCCTTGACCCGCCAGCCGCCGCAGGCCACCGGCCGCCCGTCGAGGTAGCCGACCACGAAGAGACCGGCCGGGGGATCGAAGTGGTCGGGGTGCATGACCGTGACGTCGACCTCGCCGTAGCGGCGGACGTACTCCTGCTGGACCTCGGCGGACAGCTGCTCGGCGTCGGGGTGGCCGTACCCGGTGGTGCGTATCTCCATGGTCGGCAAGCCTACGACCCGGCCGACGACGCACCGGAGACCTGACCCCCGGCCTTGCGGTCAGCGGCCCTCGAAGCGGGCCACCAGGTCCTCCTTGCCGAACATCCGGGCGGTGTCCAGAGCGGAGGGCGTACCGGCCTGCGGGTCGGCACCGGCGGCCAGCAGGGCGGCGATGACCTTCTCCTCGCCCTTGAACACGGCCCCGGCCAACGGCGTCTGACCCCGGTCGTTGAGCTGGTCCGCGTCGGCGCCGTGCGCCAGCAGGGCCGCTACGGTCTCGGCGTGGCCGTGGTAGGCGGCGAGCATGACCAGGGTGTCGCCGCGGTCGTTGGAGAGGTTCGCGGGGGCACCGGCATCGAGGTACGAGGCGAGCAGCGCCGTGTCGCCGGTGCGGGCCGCGTCGAAGAGCCTGCCCGCTAGCTCGATCACCTCGGGGTCGGGGGTCTGCGCGTCCTGCGGCTGCTGCTGGGCTGAGTCGGCCATGACGGCCCTTTCGGATCGGATGCAGTGTCGTACGGCACGGTAGCGGACGACGCCTTGGCCCGGTGGTAACGCATCCATCCGGGCGAACTTTCCTCGGCGAGTGCGCGCGCGACAGAGCGCCCAGGGGACTTGAGAGAGCGGAATTCCAGCTCGGGCAGCGGTCCGCGCGTACACGCCCAATGGTCACCGTCGCGACAGAAACACCCATTTGCCCCGTTCCATCATCTATTACTTTTTGTCACGATTAGGGCACTTTCGGTACTCCCTCTTCCACTCCGTCCCTGTCCCCCCTCAACGAGGAGCAGAGCACGTGATCCTCTCGATTTCCGGCATCGTCCTGTTCGGCACCATCGCCTTCCTCTTCTTCAGGCGCGACGGCCTCAAGCCCTCGCATGCGCTGGTCTGCGCCCTCTTCGGCTTCTACATCGCGGGCTCCTCCATCGCCCCGAGCATCAATGCGGGAGGCGCGAGCCTGGCCAGTCTGCTGAGCGGCATCAAGTTCTGAACCGGCTCCCCTCATCACGGCCCGGGTGCGGATCCCACCGCCCCGGGCCTTCTGCCACCGTCCCGCCCGTCCCATCCGCCCGGGGAGTCAGGAAATGTCCCTCACCCGCCATCTCAACCGAGGCCGCGATCTCGCCCGTACGGCGGGCGACCACGCCTCCGACATGTTCGCCCCGCTCACCGTCATCGGGCGAGGACTGCGCGCCCACACCGACTGGGCCAAGGGCCGCTGGGCGGCCACGCCGAAGGACCGCCGGGGGCCCACACTCTTCCTCTGCGCCGCGGTGCTGCTCGGCGTCTACCTGCTGCCGCACGGCGTGCTGTTCTCCCTGGTCGCCCTGATGGGCAGCGCCGCATGGGCCGGCCGAGCACCCCGGGCCGCCCCCGCGGCGCCCGAACCGGACATCGCCGACCTCAAGCTGGCCGCGCTCTACGCCGCGCTGACCCCCTACCTGGGCGGCCCCGAGGAGTTCTCGCCGCTCTACAGCCTGGACGGCAGCTACAAGTCGGCCTTCAGCTCCTGGGAGTTCGACGGCGAGGGCCGCCTGGCCGCCCTGGACATGGCCTATCCGGCGTACTTCACCGACACGGAGCCCGGCGCCCGGACCCGGATCGAGCAGGTCGTCCAGGGCAAGGCGGGCCGCTCCAGGGAGTACCGCTTCGACTGGGACGAGGAGTGCAACAGGCTGCGGATCACCGCCCTCGCCCCGCTGCCCACCGACATCGCCGCCCAGCTGTTCGTCACCACGCCCGGCGAGATCGTGCTGGGCTTCACCGACGAGCTGGGCAGCCGCCGGACCATCCCGGTCCACCAGGGCGGCACTACCGCCCAGCAGCCACCGGTGGTGTGGCGGACGGGCGCGCGCTCCGCCGAGCCCCACCTGCTGGCGCTCGGCACCGCAGGCCACGGGACCTCCACGCTGATCCGCTCGATCGCACTGCAGGCGCTCCCGTACGGCGACCTGGTGGTGATCGACGGCGCGGGCACCGGTGAGCACGCCTGCCTGGTGAACCGGCCCGGCGTGTACACCGTGGAGACCAGCCTGCACGGCGCACTGGCCGCACTGGAGTGGGTCGCCAGGGAGACCGAGCGCCGCCTGGCCGCCCTCAACGCCGCCCGCCAGCACGGCGTCGCCGCCCCCGAGGACGTCACCCGCCCGCTCTGGCTGCTGCTCGACCACCCCACCGAGCTGAGCGAGCTGGCCCACGCGGAGCGCCGCCCGGACCCGCAGGAGCTGCTGGAGATCCCGCTGCGGCAGGGCCGGGCGGCGCGCGTGACCGTGGTGCTCGCCGACGACCTGGAGGCCAGGGACCGGATCTCCCCCACCGTCCGGGCCACCACCCGGGCCCGCGTGGTGCTCGGCCCCGCCGGTGCCGAGGTGGCGCACCAGGCGCTGGGCGCCCCGCTGGACATCACCCCGGCCGCACAGATGCCCGCCGGACGCGGCTACGCCAGGATCGGCACCGCGCCCCCGGTGCGACTCCAGATCCCGGCCACCGTGGACCCGCTGGACGACGAGGCGCCGGCGCAGCTGCGGGACGCGGTGATCGCGCTGCTGCCGCACCGGGACACCAGGACCGAGGCGGCGGCCCAACCACCGGCCCAACCACCGGCACAGCCGCCGGCCCCGGCCGGGGCCTCTGCGGTCGGGCTGACGAAGGACGCCTCGCCGGTGCGCCCGCGTCCGGTCTCATGACTGGATCCCGATAAACTTGAGCAGCCGTCACTGGGCCGATTTGCTAGCTGTGTGCACAATCAGTGGCACTCTGGGTGATATTTAAGCTCAGATGTGACAAATCGGGCGACGATGGGTACAAACAGGGGCGGCACGACAGGCGACGCATGTCCCGGGACGGGAATCTTCGTCGACGGCCGAGCGTTGACCGAACGACGATGACAGCGACCACTAGTCCTGTGGGCCATAAGCCCGGGAGGCACGATTCATGAGCGAGCGAGCTCTCCGCGGCACGCGACTCGGGGCCACTAGCTACGAGACCGACCGTGGAATCGATCTGGCTCCCCGCCAGACCGTCGAGTACGCATGTCAGAACGGACACCGATTCGAGGTTCCTTTCTCCGTTGAGGCGGAGATTCCCTCGATCTGGGAATGCCGTTTCTGCGGCCAGGAGGCCGTCCTGCTCGACGGCGACGAGCCGGAGGAGAAGAAGACCAAGCCGACACGTACCCATTGGGACATGCTGATGGAGCGTCGGACGCGGGAGGAGCTGGAGGAGGTGCTGGCCGAGCGGCTGGCGGTCCTTCGCTCCGGTGGGATGAACCTCGCCGTTCACCCGCGCGACACCCGCAAGAGCGCGTGATCACCCCCTCCGCCTCGGCGGAGGGTACCGAAGGGGCCCCGGGCAGCTGCCCGGGGCCCCTTCGGCGTTCCGTCCCGCAGCCAGAGCAGGAGCACGCAACGCCCAGGGGGTCGCGAGGCTCAGCCGGTGATCGGCGGGCGGTAGTCGGTGTTCGGCCCGGTGGGACCGGCCGGGGGATCGACCACCTCGCCGTGGATCACCTTGCCGTCGGGCCGGTGGATGCGCAGCTGCTCCTGGAGCCGCATGGCGTCCGAGAACGCGTCGGCCCCGGCCGGGGCGGTGGAACGCAGCACTGTGCGGGCGAAACGGCGCCCAGCAGCCCGCCAGAGCGCCCTGGTCGGCGGCAGCAGCAGGGTCAGTCCGAGCAGGTCGGACAGGAAGCCCGGCAGGATCAGCAGCAGGCCCGCCAGCACGGTCAGGCTGGCGCCGGTCTGCGGCTGCGGGGACTGCGGCTGCCGCGCCCCAGGGCGGCGGCTCTGCTCGACTGCCGCCGAGAGTGCCTTCAGCCCGGCCCGCTTGATCAGTGAGCCGCCGAGGAAGACCCCCGCCACCAGCAGGATCAGCACCGTGAACCAGCCGACCGCAGTGGCGACGACGGTCAGCAGCCAGATCTCCAGCACCAGCCAGGCGGTGATCAGCAGTGGCAACAGCCGCCGCAGACGGCTGCGCGGGACGGGACGGACCGGGGTAGCTTGCTGGGTCACGGTACGAATCCACTCCATCGCGGTGCTCTCCGCGCCGGTCAGCGGACTCCGACGGCGACTGCGGCACCTGTCTCGCTCAACGGTTCGCCGTCCGCCGGTGTTCCGGCCGGGCCGCCACCGCTGCGACGGCGCCGGACGCCGCCGGCGGCGACCGCTCCGCAGGCCAGCAGGCCCGCGATGGACAGCGCCCACTCGGGTGCGGCCCCAACCCGGTCGGCCACCGTCCTGGCGTCGCGCAGCGGCACCACGGCATTGAGCTCGGCCGGGGTGAGCTCCTGGGTGCGGCTGACCACCGAACCGTCCGGGGCGATGATCGCGCTGATCCCGCTGGTCGCGGCGATGAGTACGGCCCGGCCGTGCTCCACCGCCCGCAGCCGGGACATCGCCAGCTGCTGGTCGGGTTGGCCGCTCTCGGCATAGGTGGCGTTGTTGGTCTGCACGACCAGCACCCGGCCGCCGTCGTTGACGGTGTCGCGGACGATCTCGTCGTAGGCGACCTCGAAGCAGATCACGTCGCCGATCCGGGCCGGGCCGAGTTGCAGCACACCGTCGTGGGTGCCCGGGTAGAAGTCGCGGGCGACCCGCTGCAGGCGGGTGATGACCTTGGAGAGCTCGGCGCGGAACGGCACGTACTCGCCGAACGGCACCGGGTGCTGCTTGGTGTAGAAGTCGCCGGGGCCGGTCTTCGGGTCCCAGACGATGCCCTCGTTCTGCACATGCTGGTCGTCCGGGCCGTCCACCAGGGTGCCGACCAGGGTGGGCACCCCGATCGCCTTCACGGCCTGGTCGATCCGCTGGTACGCCTCCGGGACGGCGAACGGGTTGAGGTCCGAGGAGTTCTCCGGCCAGATCACCACGTCCGGGCGATCGGCCTTGCCCGCGGCCACATCGGCGGCCAGGCGTTCGGTGGCGGAGGCGTGGTTGTCGAGGACCATGAACGGGCGGCCGAGGAAGTCCATGCCGGGGTGCGGCACGTTCCCCTGGACGACGGCCACCTTGACGGTGCCGGCGGCCCCGGTCGGCACCGGGACGGCGTACCCGGCGAGAAGCGCCGTCACGGCCCCGGCGCCGGCCAGCGCGGCGGCCCTGGGGCCGGGACGGGTCCCGCCCCGGCGCAGCCGGAGGACGGCGTACCCGAGCAGGGCGCCCGACAGGGCGACGGCGAAGGTCACCAGCGGGGCGCCGCCGAGCGCGGCCAGCGGCGTGAACGGGCTCGCCGTGTTGGCGAAGGCCAGCCGCCCCCACGGGAAACCGCCCAGCGGCAGCCGGTCGCGGGCCCACTCCTGCGCGACCCAGAGGCAGGCCGCCCAGAGCGGCCAGGCGCGCAGCCGGGAGGTCGCCGCGAGCGCCGCGCCGAGCACCACGACGAACAGCGACTCCAGCAGGGCGAGCCCGACCAGCGCGTCCGGGCCGATCACCCGGATCCAGTCGAGCAGCAGGAGGAAGAACGGGAAGCCGAACGCGAAGCCCGTCCACATGCCCTGGCGGGCCGTGCGGCCCCTGGTCAGCAGGGAGAGTGCGGTCACCGCCAGGACGGACAGGGGCCACAGGCCGTACGGCGGGAAGGACAGCCCCAGCAGCAGACCGGCGGCAACGGCCAGCCCCGTCCTGGGAAGTCCGGCGCGGACCTTGGCCAGACGGCGCTTCAGCCGTCCCGGTCCCGGTTCGGCGACGGCCCCGACCGTCTCCGGCTCCGCTGCCGGCTGCTCCTGCTGTCCAGGCAGTGCCACCTGCGCACCACCTTCCTGGCTGTGCATACCGCTCGCTCCGCGAGTGCCGTCCGATAGACCGGGCCGCTCGTCACCGAGAGCCGTTCGGAAGAAGGTACCCCGGACCGGTACCACCTGACCCCAAGGGTGCCTGATCTCACGGGCCAGGGCTCTCAGGGGCAAGGGTGAGCACTTCAGGGGCGCGGGGCCCTGTTCGGTCACCCCTTGCCGCTGAGAGGAAGGCCTGCTCCTCAGAGCCGGTGGACGGTGCGGCCTCGGACGACCGTGCGCAGGCAGGTCGGGAGGGGGACGCCCGGGGTGAGGTCGGGCAGTCCCGGGGTGCCGGAGCGGGGGTCGGTGGACCAGCCGGCGACGCGGTCGTCGGGGGCCTGGACGACGAGTTCGTCCACCTCCCAGATCGCATAGCTGGCGACCGCGCCCGGGACCAGAACGCCGTCCTGGTCCCGGCCGAGCGCGCGCCAGCCGCCCCGGGTGTGCGCGGTGAACGCCGCGCGGACGGAGATCCGGTGCTCGGGCGTGCGGTGGAAGGCCGCCGCCCGTACGGTGCCCCAGGGGTCGAGGGCGGTGACCGGTGCGTCCGAGCCGAAGGCGAGCGGCACCCCGGCGCGCAGCAGCGCGGCGAACGGGTTGAGCCCCGCCGCCCGCTCGGCACCGAGCCGCTGGACGTACATGCCGTCGGGGCCTCCCCAGGCGGCGTCGAAGGCGGGTTGCACGGAGGCGGTCAGGCCGAACTCGGTGAACGCGGCGATCGCCTTGTCGTCCAGTGCCTCGGCGTGTTCGACCCGGTGCCGCAGCGCCCTGACCCGGGCGACCCCGACCCGTTCCGCGGCGGCCCGGACGCCGTCCAGGACGGCGGTCAGCGCGGCGTCCCCGATCGCGTGGAAACCGGCCTGGAGCCCGGCCTCGGTGCACGCGGCGACATGGTCGGCGACCTGCTCGGCCGTCAGGTAGGCGTTGCCGGTGTGCTCGGCGTCGGCGTACGGGGCGTGCAGGCATGCGGTGTGCGAGCCCAGCGCGCCGTCCACGAACAGGTCGCCGCCCGCGCCCACCGCGCCCAGTCGGCGCGCGGTCTCGATGCCGCCCAGTTCGCCCCAGTAGCCGAAGACCTCGGGGCCGTCGCCCTCCGCCGCGAGGGCGAGCAGCGCGGTCAGGTCCTCCTCGGAGGAGATCGCGGGTCCGCCGCACTCGTGGACGGCGCCGATGCCCAGCTCGGCGGCCCGCCGCAGGGTGGCCTGCTGGGCGGTACGGCGCTGAGCGGGCGTCAGGTGGGCCAGGGCGGTCTGCCGTACGGCATGGTGGGCGTCGCGGGTGAGCGGGGCCGTGGGGTGGTGGCCGGGCAGCTCGGTGAGGCCCTCGGTCAGCTCGCGCAGGGCGGTGGTGGCGAGGGCGGAGTGCACGTCGGTGCGGGAGAGGTAGACGGCCGCACCCCTGGCGGCGGCGTCCAGCTCGGCCAGCGTCGGGGGACGGCCCTCGGGCCAGCCGCTCTCGTCCCAGCCGTGACCGATCAGCACACCGCCGCCGGCGGGCCCGGCGAGCGCGGGCTCGGTGAAGGCGGAGATCCGCTCCAGGGCCTCGGCGAGCGAGGGGCAGCCGGTGAGGTCGAGGCCGGTCAGTGCGAGGCCCGCCGAGGTGGCGTGCACATGGGCGTCCACGAAGGCGGGGGTGACCAGCGCACCGGCCAGGTCCACCACCTCGTCGGCGGTCGAGGCGTACGCCTCGGCGGCGCCGTCGCTGCCGACCCAGGCGATGTGTTCGCCCTCGACCAGCATCGCGGTGGCGAACGGGTCGGCGGGGCTGTAGACGGCGCCGCCGCGCAGGAGCACGGTCCGGTTGGTGCGTTCGGTCATGGGCCTAAGTCTGCACCCGCACGGACCCGCTCAGATCTTCGGGGGGCGCGCCTCGTACGGCGTGGAGAGCACCACCGTGGTGCGGGTGGAGACACCGGCGGCGCTGCGGATGCGGGTCAGCAGGTCCTCCAGGTCGCCGGGGGCGGCGACCCGCACCTTGAGGATGTAGTTCTCGTCACCGGCCACGCTGTGGCATGCCTCGATCTCGGGCAGCGCGGCCAGCCGCTCGGGGGTGTCGTCGGGCGAGCTCGGGTCGAACGGTTTCACCGAGATGAAGGCGGTCAGCGCCAGGTCGACCAAGTCCGGGTCGATGATCGCCGTATAGCCCCGGATGACGCCGCGCTGTTCGAGGCGGCGCACCCGCTGGTGCACCGCCGAGGTGGACAGGCCGGTGGCCTTGCCCAGGTCCGTGTAGCTCATCCGGCCGTCCTGCAGAAGCAACTGGACGATGTGCTGATCGAGATCCTCCACAAGGCGCAAACCTACTGCCCCGCACCCCCGCTTGCCGACCGGTGCAGGCAATTTCGCTCCGGCCCGCTTCCGGGCTGTCGCCGGCACCGCGGTGGCCGTCCCGGACGCACGCGTCCCCACCGCCGGTTCGTACCACCCCTGATGGGACCGGAGCGCGAGCCCCAGCAGATCCGGCGCATGAACGGGGCATGTGCCAAAGGAATGTGGCGAACGACACACTTCGTGCATCACAGTGCACCGCAGTGCAGGGTTATGACACTCCGTCGGAGGGAAGTGCTGGTTGTGGCCAGGGCCGACGCGAGCCCGGTCCGATCCGAGGGGGATCACCATGCCTGCTACTGACCAGCGTTCCCGCGCCGCGGAGGACGACGAACGCCTCGACCGCGCCGCCGACTTCGATCTCACCGGGTTCCCGGGGGTGGACCCGGGCGAGATGGACACCTGGGAGATCGCCCGCGTGCACTGCCCGGAGTGCGACCGCTCGATCGCCCTCGTCGGCGACGAGGAGCGGCTCCCGCAGCACGCCGTACTGCCGACCGCCTGGCACCCCTTCTCCCCCGCGCTCTGCCCCGGCTCCGGTGCGCCCACCGACGACCTGGCCGAGTGCGACGACTTCCTCACCGACTTCGCCGCCCCCGGCGCGGAGGCCCTGCTGGCCCTTCCCGCCGAGCTGGACTGGCGCACCCAGCCGTTCTCGCACGTGGGCGGTCCCGGCGCGGTGCCGGTGACCCGCGCGAACGTCCCGGCGCAGCGCGCCCGGGGCGGCCTGGTGCGGCGCTGACGCGTCTCCGCGGCCGCGGGACCCGATCAGCCACGTACCACCCGGGGCGCGGGGCTCTGCGCGACCAGGCCTCTACGGAGGTGCATGGTTGTTCGCGCAGTTCCTCGCGCCCCTTGGGCACGGCATGGTCGACGCCCGGCCGAACAGGCCCCGGCGGGGTTACTTGCCGCTCAGGTGCCGCCCGATCACCAGGCGCTGGATCTGGTTGGTGCCCTCCACGATCTGCAGCACCTTGGCCTCGCGCATGTACCGCTCGGCCGGGTAGTCCTGGGTGTACCCGTACCCGCCGAGCACCTGCACCGCGTCCGTGGTGACCCGCATCGCGGCGTCCGTGCAGAAGAGCTTGGCCATCGCCGCCTCCTTGGAGAAGGCCAGTCCGCTGTCGCGGCGGCGGGCGGCGGACAGGTAGAGCGCGCGACCGGCCTCGATCTGGGTGGCCATGTCGGCGAGCATGAAGGACAGGCCCTGGAAGTCCGCGATCGGCCGGCCGAACTGCTGCCGGGTGCCCGCGTAGTCCACGGCCAGGTCGAGCGCGGCCTGGGCCACGCCGATCGCACAGGCCGCGATGCCGAGCCGACCGGAGTCCAGCGCGGACAGGGCGATCTGGAAGCCCTGGCCCTCCTCGCCGATCAGCCGCTCCCGGTTCACCCGGACCCCGTCGAAGTGCAGCTGGGCGGTCGGCGAGCTCGTCATGCCCATCTTGTGCTCCGGCGGCGCAGCCGACAGGCCCGCACCCCCGGCCGGGACGAGCAGGCAGCTGATGCCCCGCGCGCCCTCCTCCCCGGTCCGCACCATCGCGCTGTAGAAGTCGGCGTACCCGCCGTGCGTGATCCACGCCTTCGTCCCGCTCACCACGTACTCGTCGCCGTCCAGCTCGGCGCGGGTGCGCAGCGCGGCGGCGTCGGAGCCGGACTGCGGCTCGGAGAGGCAGTACGCGCCGAGCTGCTCGCCGCCCAGCATCCCCGGCAGCCAGCGGTCGCGCTGCTCCTGGGTGCCGAAGGTGGCCAGCGCGTGGCAGGAGAGGGTGTGCACGCTGACGCCGAGGCCGACCGCCAGCCAGCCGGCCGCGAGCTCCTCCAGGACCTGGAGGTAGACCTCGTACGGCTGCTCGCCGCCGCCGTAGCTCTCGCTGTACGGGAGGGAGAGCAGCCCGACCTCGCCGAGGGTGCGGAAGACCTCGCGCGGGAAGCGGCCGGCCGCCTCGTCCTCGGCGGCGCGCGGCTGGAGTTCGCGCTGGACCAGGTCACGGGTGAGGCTCAGCAGTTCGCGGGCCTCGTCACTGGGCAGCTGGCGGTCGACAGGCTTGGCAGGGGCGGGGCTCATGACGGAACGGGCCTCCTCGATCGGGCGCCGGGCCCCGGGGTCACAGGGCGCGGCACGGCAGGTGTGTCGGACCGGCACCGGGTTGCGGTGAACGGCCGTTCACTGGCGTGGCGAAGCGAGTATGCCCGATACCGAGCAGTCCGTCACGACCTGCGGCGGAGCACCGCCCGTAGAGTGGGTTCGTGGTTGATCCGGACAGCTTTGCAAAGCTCGGCGACGACTCTGCGGAGGTCGGAGCCGCTGTCGGCGCTGCACAGCCGCAGCCGGACCCGGCCCGGAGGCCTGGCGCCACGGCCGCAGCCGGTGTGCGGTCCTGCGGCAGCGCGGACGAGGCGAGCGCTCTGCCGGCGCTCGCGCGTCGGCTGCTCGCCCTTCCCCCGTCCTGCGGGCCGGTCCGGGTGGTGGCCGTGGACGGGCACGCCGGCGCCGGGAAGACCACCTTCGCGGCCCGGCTGGCCACCGCGCTCGGCGGGGCGCCGGTGCTGCACCTGGACGATCTGGCCACTCACGCCGAGCCGTTCGGCTGGGTCGGGCGCCTGCGGGAACAGGTCCTCGACCCGCTGGCGGCCGGTCGCGACGCCGAACACCGGGTCTACGACTGGACGTTGCGCCGCTTCGCCGGACGGCGGCAGGTCCCGCTCGCCCCGGTGGTGCTGATCGAAGGTGTCGGCTCCGGCCGGCGCGAGCTGCGGCCCCGGCTGGCACAGCTGATCTGGATGGAGCTGGACGCGGCCGCCGCCCGCGCTCGCGGAGAGCTGCGCGACGGACCGGAGTTGGCCGAATTCTGGGCCGGCTGGGCCGCTGCCGAGCAGGCGCACTTCGCGGCCGACCCCAGCCGTCCGTATGCGGACCTCCGGGTGGACGGACTCACCGGCCGGATCCGTTTCACCACCTTTGATGATTCCTTGTCCGGCCCTTGACCTGGGGCGTCGTCAGCACGTAAGTTCTCCCCGTCGCGAGCCGGTTGATCTCGCAACAGCGAACGCGGCACCTCCGACTCGTTCCCCCGTGGGCCGGAGGTGTCGCGCTCCTTCACCTACCGCACCGCTCAGTTCACCTGCCGCGATCGACCGCAGCCAACGCGTTCCGGTCGAAGTCCAACGACCCGGCGGGCACTCCGATTTGACAGCGTGCGACACCCTTCCGGATCAGCCCTGCGCCGGTACGATTCCTGACAGGCACGGATGCGTGCACGGGGGCGTCGGCACGGGCGGGCACCACCCTGCCACCCCCAGGCCCTGGCCGCCGGGCCTCGATGCACAGAGCGGGGGGCGTGAGTGACGGTGGAAAGTTCCAGCACGAGCGGGCCGGACCGGCTCGCCGACCGCGCCTGGCTGCGCGCCATGGACGCCTATGCCGCAGGGGCGTACGCCAGGGCGGAGGAGGAGTTCCGCGCGGCCGTGCGGCTCGACCCCGGTATGGCCGACGCCTGGCTCGGCCTGCACGCGCTGCGCTGCGACACCTCGGGCGCACTGCTGGCGATGTACCGCAACCAGGGCCGCTTCGGCGAGCAGCGAATCCGCCACCGGCGGCCGCTCAGTTCCTGGTACTGGCTGGGCTGGTGGGTGCAGCCCGCCCTGGAGGACGCCCGGGACCTGACCCTGGCCCACGCCTCGCACTGGCTCGACGGCCGCCACCTGACGGAGCTCGACCGGGCGCTCGCCGCCTGCCCGCCGCCCCTCCAGGACCCCTCGGTCCGCTTTCTGCACGCCTGCCGCTCCTACCTGCTCAAGGACTGGGAGCAACTCATCCGCGACACCGACCAGTTGCTGGACGATCCGCTGCTCGGCATCGAGGCCGGGCTGTTCGCCGGAATGGCCCGGGTCCGTCTCGACATGTGCGCCCAGGCCCAGCGGCCGCTCGCCGCCTCGCTGGCCCGCTGCCGCTCGGAGCAGCCGCAGCGCAAGGAGCTGCGCTACTGGCTGGCCCGCGCGTACGAGGGCGCCGGGCGCAGCGCGGCCGCTCTGCCGCTGTACCGGGCGGTGCACCGGGCGGACCCGGCCTTCATGGACACCGCGGCCAGGCTGGCGGCGATCACCGCCGAGGACGGCGTGATCGAGGGGCTGCTCGGCGAGGATCCGGGGGACGATCGGTCGCCGGGTGAACTCGCGCTCGCAGAGGCCGACTTCGAGGCTGCGAGCGCGGACGGCGCCGAGCCGGTCGGTGAGTACGGTCCGGACGTCGACTACCAGTCCGGGTCCGACGCCGAGGGCGGGTACGGGACGGACGGCGAGGGCGGGTACGGGACCGAGCAGAGGTACGGGACCGACGGAGGGTACGGCCCGGGCAGCGAGTACGCCAACGACGGCGAGTTCGGCGCGGAGACGGACTACCGGATCGGCGAGACGTACGCCGGTCCGACCGCCACGGGCGCACCGAAGCCCCGGACCGCCGCCGAGCGGTCCGGCGGGGTCGCCGATCCCGGCGCGGGGCCACCCTCCAGAGGCGACGGCGGCGAGCGCGCCGCGCCGCCCGGCGGGCCCGCCCGCAGGAGTGGGCTGCGCGGCCAGCAGGGGCTGGACGCGGCACTCGCCGCCCTGGAGCAGATGGTCGGCCTCGACCCGGTCAAACGCCAGGTCCGAGCACTGTCGGCGCAGTTGCGGATGTCGAGACTGCGGGCCGAGCAGGGCCTGCCGGTGCAGCCGCCGAAACGTCACTTCGTCTTCTCGGGCCCCTCGGGCACCGGGAAGACCACCGTCGCCCGTATCCTCGGGCAGGTCTTCCACGCCCTCGGCCTGCTCTCCGGCGATCACCTGGTGGAGGCCCAACGAGCCGACCTGGTGGGCGAGTTCCTCGGTCAGACGGCCGTCAAGGCCAATGAGCTGATCGACTCGGCGCTGGACGGCGTGCTCTTCATCGACGAGGCGTACAGCCTCTCCAACTCCGGTTACAGCAAGGGCGACGCGTACGGCGACGAGGCCCTCCAGGTCCTGCTCAAGCGGGCCGAGGACAACCGCGACCGCCTGGTCGTCATCCTGGCCGGCTACCCCGAGGGCATGAACCGCCTGCTGGCCACCAACCCCGGGCTCAACTCCCGCTTCACCACCCGGGTCGACTTCCCCAGCTACCGCCCCACCGAACTCACCGCCATCGGCCGCACACTCGCAGCCTCCGGCGGCGACGGCTGGGACGAGGACGCGGCCGAGGAGCTCGCCAGCATCTGCACCCATGTGGTCCACGAAGGCTGGATCGACGAGCTCGGCAACGGCCGCTTCATCCGCACCCTCTACGAAAAGTCCTGCGCCTACCGGGATTTACGCCTCTCCGCCCTACCCGGCCTGCCCACCCGCGACGACCTGGCAACCCTGCGCCTGCCCGACCTCCTCCAGGCCTACGGCGAACTGATCGACGGCCGCCGCTAGCCCGTCGGCGACCGCGTTGCCCGGCCATGCACTTCCCAGAGGCGCGAGGCACTGCGCGAGGAACCCTGCACCGCGTCAGCCGAGGAAGGCCGCCACCGTGCGTGCGAAGCGGTCCGCGTCGTCCAGCCACGGGAAGTGCCCGCCTCCCGGCTGGACAGCGGTCTCGCCCTTCGGGAAGAACGCTGCGGTTTCCTCGGCGACTGCGGGCAGTGGGCCGCCGTCCAACTCGCCCGCCAGGAGCAGAACCGGTGCAGCGAGGCGAGCCAGCGCCTCCTTCGTGGCGAGCGGGTCGAACGCTTCCTCGCCGAAATGACGCTCGGCGGCCTCGAAGTTGCTCTGCCCGGCGCCGGATGCGGCGCGTGCCTGTGCGGCGGCGTCCCAGCGACCGTAGAAGAACGGCTCGACCGCCTCCCAGTCCTCGTCCGTCTCGGAACCGGCGCGGGTTTCCTCGGGCTGCCGAGGGGGTGGTCAGGCTCTGGCGACCTGGCGGTGGTCGGGGTCGTGCATCTCGCCGACCAGCTCCTCCAGGACGTCCTCCAGGGCGACCAGGCCGAGCTTGCGGCCGTCCGCGTCGACCACGGCGGCCAGGTGGGCGGCCGCCCTGCGCATCGCGCCGAGCGCGTCGTCCAGCAGCATGGTGCCGACCAGGACGGTGACCGGGCGCCAGAGGCGGGAGGGCACCGGAGCGGCCGGCTCCTCGACGTCCAGGATGTCCTTGACGTGCAGGTAGCCGCGCAGCGTGCCGTCCTCGTCGAGCACCGGGAAGCGGGAAAAGCCGGTGCGTACGGCCAGCTCCTCGATCTCCTGGGCGGTCACCGAGGGACCGACGGTGACCAGTTGGTCGGCGTGCAGCAGCACGTCGGTGACCGGGCGCCGTCCGAGCTCCAGCGCGTCCTCCAGGCGTTCCTGGCGGCTTTCGTCCAGCAGGCCGGCCGCGCCGGAGTCGGCCAGCAGGTGCAGCAGCTGCTCGTCGGTGAAGACGGACTCGACCTCGTCCTTGGGCTCGACCTTGGCCAGCCGCAGCACGCCGCTGGCGAGGGCGTTCATCAGCCGGATGACCGGGTCGAACCAGCGGGCGAGGCGGTCCAGCGGCGGGCCGAGCCAGAGCGCGGCCCTCTCGGGACCGGCGAGCGAGATGTTCTTCGGGACCATCTCGCCGATCACCATGTGCAGGAAGACCACCAGCGCGAGCGCCAGCGCGTAGCCGACCGGGTGGACCAGCGACTCCGGCATGCCGACGGCGTGGAAGGGGCCTTCGAGAAGGTGGGCGATGGTGGGCTCGGCGAGCGCGCCGAGCAGCAGCGAGCAGACGGTGATGCCCAGTTGGGCGGCGGCCAGCATCGCGGAGACGTTGGACAGCGCGTGCAGTACGGTGCGGGCACGCTTGTTGCCGGCCTCGGCGAGAGGTTCGATCTGGCTGCGGCGGACCGAGATCACCGCGAACTCGGCGCCGACGAAGAAGGCGTTGCCGAGCAGCAGCAGGATCGAGGCGGCCAGTTGCAGGGCGCTCATCGGTCCGTCTCCTCATCGTCGTCGGCGGGCAGGCGTTCGATCAGCACCCGGCTGGTGCGGTGCCGCTCCACGCCGAGCACGGTGAACCGCCAACGGGGCAGTCCCGCCTGTTCGCCGGGGGCGGGCAGCTTGCCGAGCAGGTCTGCGAGCAGGCCGCCGAGCGTCTCGTACGGTCCGTCGGGGGCAAGGAGGCCGATGGTCTCCAGCTGGTCGAGCCGGGCGCGGCCGTCGGCCTCCCAGACCGGGTGGCCGTCGACGGACGGCAGTTGGCGCAGTTCGGGGGTGTCCTCGGGGTCGTGCTCGTCCTGCACCTCGCCGACGATCTCCTCGACGATGTCCTCGATGGTCACCACGCCGGCCGTGCCGCCGTACTCGTCGACCACGATGGCCATCGGCTGCTGGCGGCGCAGCTGGTCGAGCAGGCGCTCGGCGGGCAGGCTCTCGGGGACGAGCAGGGGCGGCGAGGCCAGTTCGGTGACCCGGGTCGTGGCGCGCAGCTCGGCGGGGACGCCGAGGGCGTCCTTGAGGGTGACGGTGCCGGTGACCTCGTCCACGCTGTGGCCGTAGACCGGGAAGCGGGAGAGGCCGGTGGCCCGGGTGAGGTTGAGGACGTCGGCGGCGGTGGCGTCGCTCTGCAGGGCGACGACGTCGACACGCGGGGTCATCACGCTTTCGGCGGTCAGTTCGCCGAGGCCCAGAGTCCGGACGAAGAGCCGCGCCGACTGCTCGTCTATCGCCCCCGCCTTGGCGGAGTGCCGGGCGAGCGAGACGAGTTCGGCGGGGGTGCGGGCGTGGCCGAGCTCCTCCAGGGGCTCAAGGCCCATTGCCCGGACGATGCGGTCGGCGGAGCCGTTCAGGAATCCGATCAGCGGGCGGCAGACGGCCGAGAAGGCGCGCTGCGGGCCGATCACGGCGTAGGCGACCTGAACCGGCCGGGAGATCGCCCAGTTCTTGGGGACCAGCTCGCCGATCACCATCTGCACCACGGTGGCCAGCAGCATGCCGACGATCACGGCGGCACCGGCGGCGGCGGACTCGGGCAGTCCGATGCCGGTGAGCACCGGGGTGAGCAGCGTGGAGAGCGCGGGCGCGGCGAGCATGCCGACCACCAGGGAGGTGACGGTGATGCCGAGCTGGGCGCCGGAGAGCTGGAAGGAGAGCTGGCGCAGGGCCTTGGCGACCCCGGCCGCCTTGCGGTCGCCGGACTGGGCGGCGCGTTCGACGCTGCCTCGCTCGACGGTGACCATGGCGAACTCGGCGGCCACGAAGAGGCCGTTGGCGAGGATGAGCAGCAGAGCCGCGAGCAACAGCAGCCAGGCGGTGATCACAGTGCCGCCTGCCGTCCGTGGGTCGGAAGTGAGGCGGCGCGGGTACTACCGGACGGATCGTCCATCGAGGGGAGGTGTCACTCCTCAGGTCGGGGCTTCACGGGCAGGGTGCTTTGCCCTGGCTTTACCAGCGTAGACGATACCCGTGCGAGTGTAAGGACCTTGATCCAGGAGGTCGTGGCAGCACGCCCGGACGCTCTCAGCGGGACGTCCCGCGCTCCTCGACCAGGTCGCGCAGCGTGCGGGCGGCACGGATGGCCTGCTCGCGCCCACCGCCGGGCTGGATGCCGACGGCGGCCAGTGCGGTGCCGTCGGCGAGGTCGAGGTTGACCCACGGGTCACCCTGGCGCAGGTTGACCCGGACGATCTCCGGCCAGGCCAGACGGCGGCTGCGGACGAAGTTGACCACCGTGACGCCCTCGGCGTCGGCGCGCACCCTGGGCCGGGCCAGCATCAGGCCGACCCCGGCGAACAGCAGACCGCTGAAGACCATCGCCACCCGGTCGTTGAGCTGCCAGCTGTCCGGCAGCGCGAAGGCGATCGTGCTGAACAGCACCACGATCACGGCGCAGAGCGGGAGCAGCACGGCCCGGTTGCGGCGCGGCGCCCAGGTGACCGGGAGCTCGACGCACGGGGCGGGCGCGGTGGACTGGACAGGCTGGGCGGGGGTGGACACGGTGGTTCTCCCGAAGCCGGGCGGGGGCGTCGGCGGGCCCCCGCCCGATGGATCGTCGGTACCGGGGCAGGTCAGATGCGGCAGGCGTGGATGTTGGTGACCAGGATGGCGCGGGCGCCGATCCTCCAGAGGTCGTCCATGATCCGCTGGGCCTCCTTGCGGAGCACCATGGAGCGGACGGCCACCCAGCCCTCGGTGTGCAGCGGGGAGACGGTCGGCGACTCCAGGCCCGGGGTGAGCGCGACGGCGGCGGTGACCTTCTCGGCGCGGATGTCGTAGTCCATCAGCACGTAGCGGCGGGCCACCAGCACGCCCTGGAGGCGGCGCAGGAACTGCTCGACCGCCGGGTCCTCGCCCGCGCCCTTGGGGCGCACGACCACCGCGTCGGAGATCAGGATCGGCTCGCCGAAGATCTCAAGACCGGCGTTGCGCAGGCTGGTTCCGGTCTCCACCACGTCCGCGATCACGTCGGCGACGCCGAGCTGGACGGCGGTCTCGACCGCGCCGTCCAGCTTGGTGACCGTCGCCTTGACGCCCTGCTCGACCAGGTGCTGCTCGACCAGACCGGTGTAGGAGGTGGCGATCCGCAGGCCCTCCAGGCCCTGGACGTCCTTGATCTCGACGCCGATCGGCTTGGCGAAGCGGAAGGTCGAGCCGGCGAATCCGAGCGCGAGCACCTCCTCGGCGTCCGAGGCGGAGTCCAGCAGCAGGTCGCGACCGGTGATACCGATGTCCAGGCGGCCGGAACCGACGTAGAGGGCGATGTCGCGCGGGCGCAGGAAGAAGAACTCGACCTGGTTCTCCGGGTCGACCAGCACCAGTTCCTTGGGGTCCTTGCGCTGGCGGTATCCGGCCTCATGGAGCATCTCCGCCGCAGGACCCGAGAGCGAACCCTTGTTGGGGACGGCGATGCGCAGCATGAGAGAGGAGTCCTTCGCTGTGGAGGGGTTGGTGCGGTGCTCTTGCGTTGGCGGGTGGCGGATGCCGGCGATCAGAGGTCAGAGGTGGGAGTAGACGTCGTCGAGCGTCAGCCCACGGGCGACCATCATCACCTGAAGGTGGTAGAGGAGCTGGGAGATCTCCTCGGCGGTGCGCTCTTCGGTCTCGTACTCGGCGGCCATCCAGACCTCGGCGGCCTCCTCGACGACCTTCTTGCCGATCGCATGCACGCCCTGCTGGACGAGCTGCGCGGTACGGGAGGACGAGGGGTCGCCGGTGGCGGCCTTCTGCTGGAGCTCGGTGAAGAGCTCCTCGAATGTCTTGGAAGCCATGATGAGCTCACCTTACGGCTTGCGGGCTGACCGACGGTAAACGGTCCCGGACCGTGGACAACCGAATGGACGCGACCGGGCACCGGCTGGGCGCGCGGGGCTCTGTCCGATCACGCACGAAGCCGACCGGGCAGAGCCCCGCACCCCTGCACAGTGCCTAGGAGAGCGCGCGCAGCGTCGCCGCGGTGGCCACCGCGGCGGTGACGGCCTCGTGGCCCTTGTCCTCGGCGGAGCCCTCCAGGCCCGCCCGGTCCACCGCCTGCTGCTCGTTGTCGCAGGTCAGCACGCCGAAGCCGATCGGCACGCCGGTCGTGACGCTGACCTGGGTGAGGCCGAGGGTGGCCGCCTCGCAGACGTACTCGAAGTGCGGGGTGCCGCCGCGGATGACCACGCCGAGCGCGATCACCGCATCGTAGCCGCGCTCGGCCAACCGCTTGGCGGCGACCGGGAGTTCGAAGGTGCCGGGGACGCGGACGACCGTCGGCTCCTCGATGCCCAGCTCCTTGAGGGCGCGGTGGGCGCCGTCCAGCAGGCCGTTCATCACCTGCTCGTGCCACTGGGCGGCGACGACGGCGACCCGCAGGTCGGCGGCGTTCTTGATGGTCAGCTCGGGGGCTCCGTGGCCGCTCACGTTCTCGGCTTTCCTCTCGGTCGGTACGACGGGTTTCGGTCGGTGGGGCGGAAGGCCGGGGGTCCGTCCGTCCGCGGAAGGATTCAGCCGGACGGCCTAGTCGTCGGAGTCGAGCCAGGGCAGCTCGTGGCCCATCCGGTCGCGCTTGGTGCGCAGGTAGGCGGCGTTGTGCTCGCCGGGCTCGACGGCGACGGGCCGGCGGCCGTTGACGGTGAGGCCGTACTCGGTCAGCGCGGCGATCTTGTCGGGGTTGTTGGTGAGCAGGGTCAGCGAGCGGACGCCGAGGTCGCTCAGCATCTGGGCGCCGATGCTGTAGTCACGGGCGTCGGCGGGCAGGCCGAGTTCGAGGTTGGCGTCCACGGTGTCCCGGCCCTGCTCCTGGAGCTCGTAGGCTCGCAGCTTGTGGGCCAGGCCGATGCCCCGGCCCTCGTGGCCACGCAGGTAGAGCAGCACGCCCCGGCCCGCCTCGGAGATCTCGCGCAGCGAGGACTGGAGCTGGGGGCCGCAGTCGCAGCGCAGCGATCCGAAGACGTCGCCGGTGAGGCACTCGGAGTGGACCCGCACCAGCAGGTCCTCGGGGTCGACGACCTTGCCGTCGGCGCCGAGGCCGCCGGCCACCAGGGCGAGGTGCTCGACGCCGTCCAGGGTGCCCCGGTAGCCGACGGCGGTGAAGTCGCCGTGCTCGGTGGGCAGGGTGGTGACGGCGGCGCGGTCCACGTGCAGTTCGGTGCGGCGGCGGTAGGCGATCAGGTCCTCGATGGAGATGATCGACAGGCCGTGCAGGCGGGCGAAGGCGACCAGTTCGGGCAGCCGGGCCATGGTGCCGTCGTCGTTGACCACCTCGGCGATCGCACCGGCCGGCGGGAGCCCGGCCAGGCGGGCCAGGTCGACGGCGGCCTCGGTGTGACCGGGTCGGACCAGCACACCGCCTTCGACGGCGCGCAGCGGGAAGACGTGGCCCGGGCGGGTGAGGTCGCCCGGCTCGGTGGCCTCGGTGGCGAGCAGCTTGACGGTACGGGCGCGGTCGGCGGCGGAGATGCCGGTGTCCACACCCTCGCGGGCGTCCACCGAGACCGCGTACGCGGTGCCCTTGCGGTCCTCGTTGACCTGCGTCATCGGGGGCAGCTTGAGCCGGTCGAGCTCGGCGCCGGTCATCGGCACGCAGATCACGCCGGAGCTGTAGCGGATGGTGAAGGCCATCAGCTCGGGGGTCGCGGCGGAGGCCGCGAAGATGATGTCGCCCTCGTTCTCGCGGTCCTCGTCGTCGACCACGATCACCGGGCGGCCGAGCGCGATGTCGGTGATGGCGTGCTCGACCGGGTCGAGGGCCAGGGTGTCGTCCAGCAGCTTGCGGACGTCGGGGTGGGGCTCGTGGACGGGCTGGGTGGTCATGCCGTGGCTCCCTGGAGGACGGCCGTGCTCGCGGCACGGGGAGTGCGGGTGCGCAGCCACCAGGCACGCAGCCCGAGCAGCACCAGGACGAAGTAGATGACGTAGGTCAGGCCGGAGAAGGTGTAGCCGCTGCTGAAGGCGAGCGGTACGCCGACGACGTCGACGGCGATCCAGGCGAACCAGAACTCGATCCAGCCCCGGGCCTGGGCGAACATCGCGGCCAGCGTGCCGACGAATATGTACGCGTCCGCCCACGGGCTCCAGGACAGACCGGGGAAGGCCAGGAAGAGTTCGGCGACTCCGACGGTGGCGAGCGCGGTGGCACCGACCAGCAGGGCGCGCTCGCGCCAGGTGGCGAAGCGGACCTCGATGTCACCGGTGCTGCGGCGGCCGCGCTGCCACTGGTACCAGCCCCACACGGCGGCGACGATGACGATGCCCTGCTTGCCGACCAGCCCGGCCAGGTGGCCGGAGAGGTAGGCGGCGATCAGCACGACGGCGGAGAGCAGTTGGGCCGGCCAGGTCCACATCGAGCGGCGCCAGCCGAGGGCGAGGGCCGCGAGGCCGAGCAGGTTGCCGGCCATGTCCGTCCACCTGACCGGCTGGCCGAGGACCGAGAAGGCGGTGTCGTTGAGCCAGTTCACGAGGCGTCCTTGGCCGAGGTGGCGGAAGTGGCGGCGGGGGCGGCGGAACTCGAAGGAGTGGCAAGGGCGGTGGGCAGGGTGCGGGTGTCGAGCAGCCGCTCCACGTACTTCGCGAGGACGTCCACCTCAAGGTTGACCGGGTCACCGACACCCTTGGTCCCGAGGGTGGTGAGGGCGAGGGTGGCCGGGATGAGGCTGACGGTGAAGCTGTCGAGGGCGGCTTCCACCACGGTGAGGCTGACGCCGTCCACGGTGATCGAGCCCTTCTCGACCAGGTAGCGGGTGATGCTCTGCGGCAGCGAGAAGCGCAGCACCTCCCAGCGCAGCCTCCCCTCGGCGTCGAGTTCGCCCGGCTCGCGACCGAGCAGGGTGCCGGTGGCGTCGACATGGCCCTGGACGAGGTGTCCGCCGAGCCGGTCGCCGAGTGCCATGGCCCGCTCCAGGTTGACCCTGGAGCCGGGGCGCAGCGCGCCGAGGCTGGAGCGGTGCAGCGTCTCGGCCATCACATCGGCACTGAACTCTCCGCTGTCGGAGGCCAGTTGATCGGGGGTGTCGACCACGGTGAGGCAGACGCCGTTGACCGCGATGGAGTCGCCGTGCCGGGCACCGGAACAGACCACCGGGCCGCGCAGACGGATACGCGAGGAGTCGCCGAACTCCTCGATGGAGACGACCTCGCCGAGCTCTTCGATGATGCCGGTGAACACCCGGGTTCTCCTCGCGCTTGGGGCGCGGACTCCGGGGGCGGCATGGGAGATGACACGGACAGCAAGGTTCAGGGGCACTCGGAGGAGGGACCTCCGGCGTCGGCTTTCGACCGGCCGTACGGAGCTCTCCCGGTACACCTTCCACGGCTCTTCGGGAAAGCCGTGGCACTGCTTGTCCGCCCGCGCACGCCTCCCATCCGGACTTTAACCGTCGGTCCAGGAATTTCACCTGGTCAACCGGCCGCTGGCTGCGGACGGGTCGCGGACTGTAACCGCCGGTTCGGATTTTCACCGACCCCGGAGTGCGCTGAACGTCACTGCTACTGCCGTCATTCTGCCATGCCCTCCGGCGAACGAGGAGGGGGCGTTGCTGTGGCCTGATTCACTCTGTCACGTCGGCCGCCACGGGAATACCGCGAGGGTCGGCGGCAGAGCGGGCCCCGAGACCCGCACGGCGCGCAACTGGCCCACGCGGGCGGAGAACTGACCGCCGGCTGCGGGACGGTGGGCGGCGCCGATGCAGCAGGTGCGCCCCGGACCGGGCCGTCGCCGGTCAAGCGCACCCGATCGTCAACCGGCCTGACCCCCACGAGAGTTGACGTACGAAGCCGCCGACCCGGACAGGAAGGCGACCGCCTCGGCGACCTCTTCGGGATTGCACAGCCCGTGGAGCGGGTAGACGAGCAGGTTGCGAGCCCGGCCGGCCTCGCCCTGCCGGCGATGCGCAGGGCGGTCGACGGCCACGGAGCCGGGCTCGACCAGCACCGGCCGGCCCGGAGCCGCCGGAAGGGCTCCCCCGCCGACGAGCACACTTTATTTCTTGCGGAAACTATCGGGGCACAGCAGCGAGACGCCTCCCGCCCCTGCCCGAAGATGCCTCTGGCGTCGGACCGCGCGCGGGCGCACTCTGGTGGTATTCACAGCCCCGGACGGCCTGCCCGGAGCCACCGACCAGCGGAGGTGTGAGGGTGATGGCCACCTTCATCGACATCCACCACGGCATGACCGGCATCACGGCCGATCAGCTCGCGGCCGCGCACCGGGCCGACCTCGCGATCGAGGCCGAGGAGCACGTGCACTTCAAGCAGGCCTGGGCCGACCCCGAGTCCGGAACGGTGTACTGCCTCTCCGAAGCCCCCTCGAAGGAAGCCGTCCAGCGCATCCACGAGCGCGCCGGGCACCTTGCCGACGAGATCCACCACGTGCCGATCACGGTCTGACCCGGCCGCCCGGGACCGCGACGGAAACATCCTGTCCACGGAGTGGGCACTCGGCTAGATTGCCCCTACGTGACCACAACACCGCTGGCTTCCGGCCGGCTCTTCGACGCCATGAACGCCACCGCCCTGCGCGACACGGCGGCGCTGCGCGAGGTCTACGAGCAGCCGGGCGAGCACGCGCGCCGCAAACAGGTGGACCATCTCCACGAGAGCGCCCAGCAGGTGATCGGCTGCTCCCCCCTGGTGTTCATGGCCAGCGCCGGAGCGGACGCCCGGGCCGATGTGACACCCAGGGGCGGCCCGCCCGGCTTCGTCTCGGTCCTGGACGCGCACACCCTCGCCGTCCCGGACGCGACCGGCAACAAGCGGCTGGACAGCCTGCACAACATCATCGAGACCGGGCAGGTCGGCCTGCTCTTCGTCATACCGGGACGCGACACCACCCTTCGGGTCAACGGACGCGCCTGCGTCACCACCGATCCGCAACTGCTGGAGCAGCTGACCGCCGTCGGCAAGCCGCCGCGCAGTGCCGTCGTGGTCGGGGTCGAGGAGGTCTACGGACACTGCCCGAAGGCGTTCCTGCGCGGTGGCGCCTGGAAGCCCGAGAGGTGGCCGGCCGCCGACGCCGCCCCGAGCTCCGCCCAGGTCACCCTCTCCCATCTGCGCGACCCCTCGCTGACCGTCGAGATGATCGAGCAGTCCGAGCGCGAGGCCCTGCTCTACCGCTACGAGTGACCCGGGTGACGGCCCGGGCCCTGCGATGCCCGCGAGGTCCGGGCCGTCGCCGATGCCGGATGCATCGTCATGCACCACCCCCCGCTGCGGCGTTCGGGCATCGGCCCAGTCGTGACGCCCCGGAGCATCAGCAGGTCACAGGAGTGCCGAACGGCTTCCCACAGGCCGGTCTCCTTGGCCGATCCCGAGACGTGAGCCGGTCAACATTCTGTTAACTCTTCCTCTCCGCAGGCCTCGCACCCCCGCGAAAACCCAGCTGCACACACACTCTGACCTGGGATGATTACACCCCGTCCCTGGGGAACCGCATTCGGTACCGGAAATCGACCGCTTGCCTCCGGCTCGGTCAGGCGTACTGTTCCGATCCGGGAGCAGCGCACGAACCAATACCGCCCGAACCAGGCGGTATTGGCGCGCGGGACGACGTTCTCGGGGGTACGGATGCAGGCTGCGGAGCAGGTGTCGGAAAGGGCGCCCTCAGGGCAAGCCCGTGGGCCACAGACCACGACGCCGCGCGGCCGCCGACGCCCGCGCCCCGCCGCGACGGCCTCGACCAGGTCCGCCTCCCCCACAAGCGGCGTACCGACCTGATCCAGCGTGCCGACCCCGCTCGTCCCGACAGCCGATCCAGCCTTCTCCGCAGCCGATCCAGCGCCGGACCGGCCCGGCCCTCCACCGAGAAAGCGAAGTGACGCCATGAACCTCTCACCCCGGGAGATCGACAAGCTGCACGTCTACGTGGTCGCCGACCTGGCCCGACGCCGTCGGGACCGGGGCACCAAGCTCAACTACAGCGAGGCCGCCGCGCTCATCACCGAGGCCGTGCTGGAAGCCGCCCGCGACGGCCACACCGTGGCCGAGTGCATGGAGCTCGGCCGCAAGGTCGTCACCTCCGACGAGGTCATGCCGGGTGTGCGGGAGATGCTCTCGGTGCTCCAGGTCGAGACCGCCTTCGTCGACGGGACGAAGCTGGTCACCTGTCACGACCCGATCCACGTCTGACCCCGGCCTCGGCCGCCGACCCGAACTGCCGCGCCTGCAACACCGAGGAGTCAAGCAAGATGTCTGGGGGAGCAAAGTACCTCTACGGCGACGATCCCATCGAGATCAACGCCGGCCGGGCCAGGACGACGCTCACCGTGGCCAACACCGGTGACCGGGCCGTCCAGATCGGCTCGCACTACCACTTCTTCGAGGCCAACCGCGCCCTGCGCTTCGACCGCGAGGCCGCGTACGGCATGCACCTGGACATCCCCTCCGGTACCGCCGTGCGCTTCGAACCCGGTGACACCCGCGAGGTCGGCCTGTGCGCCTTCGGCGGCACCCGCCGTCTGGTCGGCTTCGCCGGACTCGTCGACGGCGGGCTGAGCGCCCCCGACACCCGGCGCGCGGCGCTGCGCCGCGCCGACGAGCTGGGCTTCGAGAACGAGCCGCACACCGAGAACAAGGGGGCCGACGCCTGATGGCGCTCCTGCCGCGCAAGCAGTACACCGACCTGTTCGGCCCCACCGTCGGCGACCGGTTCCACCTCGCCGACACCAACCTGATCGTCGAGGTCGAGCACGACCACAACGCCGGCTCCTACGGCGACGAGGCCGTCTACGGCGGTGGCAAGGCCATCCGCGACGGCATGGCCCAGGACCCCGCCGCGCTCAGCCGCGAGGGCGCGCTCGACCTGGTCGTCACCAACGTCGTGGTGATGGACCCGATCCTCGGCATCGTCAAGGGCGACATCGGCGTCAAGGGCGGCCTGATCGTGGGCGTGGGCAAGGCCGGGAACCCGCACCTGCAGAACGGTGTCGACCCCGGGCTGGTGATCGGCCCCGGCACCGAGGTGATCTCCGGCGAGCACCTGATCGCCACCGCGGGCGGTGTGGACACCCATATCCACTTCATCTCGCCGCAGCAGGCCCAGGAGGGCCTCTCCAACGGGATCACCACCTTCTTCGGCGGTGGCACCGGACCGACCGACGGCACCAACGGCACCACCTGCACCCCCGGACCGTGGAACATCCACCGGATGCTGGAGGCCGTCGAGGACCTGCCGGTCAACGTCGGTCTGCTCGGCAAGGGCAACGGCAGCCTGCCCGAGGCACTGCGCGAGCAGGTCGAAGCGGGCGTCGCCGGGCTGAAGGTGCACGAGGACTGGGGATCCACCCCCGCCGTGATCGACAACGCGCTGCGGGTCGCCGACGAGTACGACGTCCAACTCGCCATCCACACCGACACCTTGAACGAGGGCGGCTTCTTCGAGGACACCCTCTCGGCGATCGACGGCCGCACCATCCACACCTTCCACACCGAGGGTGCGGGCGGCGGCCACGCCCCCGACATCATGAGGGTCGCGGGCGAGGCCAACGTACTGCCCTCCTCGACCAACCCGACCCTGCCCTACACCATCAACTCGGTGGACGAGCTGCTCGACATGGTGATGGTCTGCCACCACCTCTCCCGGGACATCCCCGAGGACGTCTCCTTCGCCGACAGCCGGGTGCGCGCCGAGACCATCGCGGCCGAGACGGTGCTGCACGACCTCGGTGTGATCAGCATCTTCTCCTCCGACTCCCAGGCCATGGGCCGGGTCGGCGAGACCTTCGCCCGTGCCTTCCAGACGGCGCACCACTGCAAGGAGATGCGCGGCGCACTCGCCGAGGACAGCTCGCGCAACGACAACGCGCGGGTACTCCGCTACCTGGCGAAGCTCACCATCAACCCGGCCATCGCGGTCGGCGCCGCCGATGTGATCGGCTCGCTGGAGCCCGGCAAGCTCGCCGACATCGTGCTGTGGCCGATCCACTCCTTCGGCGCCAAACCCAAGCTGATCATCAAGGGCGGCATGGTCAACTGGGCGCTGATGGGCGACCCCAACGCCTCCCTGCCCACCCCGCAGCCGGTGTACTACCGTCCGATGTTCGGCTCGTTCGGCCGGGCCCGGCAGCGGACCTCGGTCACCTTCATGTCGCAGGCGTCCATCGCGGCGGGCGTCCCCGGCGAGCTGGGGCTCCAGCGGCGGATCGAGCCGGTGCAGCGCTGCCGGACGGTCGGCAAGCAGCACATGGTCCGCAACGACGCGCTGCCGCGCATCGAGGTGGACCCGGAGACGTACAAGGTCACCCTGGACGGCGAGCCCGCCACCATCGAACCGGCCGAGCGCCTGCCGCTCAACCAGCTCTTCTACATCGTCTGACGCCCTGTTCCCCGTCCGACGCCCTGTTCGACCCACCGCCAACCGTCAGGACCTCCGGCGTGAACGACCCGATGCCGATCCCGGCGCTGCTGACCGGGCTCCAACTCACCGACTCGGCCTTCCCCAGCGGCTACTACACCCTCTCCCACGGTCTGGAGGGCTTCCAACAGGCGCGCGCGGTCACCTGGCGCACCCTGCCCACCCTCCTGCACGACCTGCTGCGCCACAGCGCCGGCCCCGCCGACGCGACCGCCCTCGTCCTCGCTCACCGCGCGGTGAGCGCGGGCGACTGGGCCCGGGTGGTTGCCGTGGAGCGGCGGCTGTACGCCGGCAAGCTGGGCCGCGAGGCCCGGCAGGCCGCCGTCCGCACCGGGCGGCAACTGCTCGACCTGGCCGACGAGGTCTACGGCACGCCGGAGATCGGGCGCTACCGGGAGCTGTACCAGGACAGGCGGGTCCACGGCTGCCAGCCGGTGGTCGCCGCCGCCGTCCACGCCGGCAACGGTGTGACGGCGCGGCAGGCGGTCACCTGCGAGCTGTTCGCCTTCGCGGCCAGCTTCGTGGGGGCCGCCCTCCGGCTGCGGCTGACCGACCACCGCCGCGCACAGGTCGTCCTGCACGGAGCCGCCCCGGTGATCGAGGAGACCGTCGAGGCCGCGCTGCGGCGCGAGTTGGCCGACCTGGGCGGCTGCACACCGATGGCGGACGTCATGGCGGGCCGCCACGAGCGCGCCGAGGCCCGCCTGTTCGCCAGCTGAACACCTTCATCGGCCGAACAACCCCCACTCCCCCGAGGATTGCCATGCACGACCCCACGCAGGTCCGCGGTTCCCGCCACCACCACGACCACGACGACGAGTTCTCCCGTCGCCCCGAGGACGGCGTACTGCGAGTGGGCATCGCAGGTCCGGTCGGCTCCGGGAAGACCGCGCTGATCGAGGCGCTCGTCCCGGTCCTGATCGGACGCGGCCGCACGCCCGCCGTCATCACCAACGACATCTACACCTCCGAGGACGCCGCCCACGTCCGGCGCACCCTCGACGGCGTCCTGGCCCCGGACCGGATCGTCGGCGTGGAGACCGGCGCCTGCCCGCACACCGCCGTACGCGACGACCCGACCATGAACCAGGCCGCCGCCGACGAACTGCTGGAGCGCTTCCCCGGCATCGACACCCTGCTCTTCGAGAGCGGCGGCGACAACCTCACCCTCACCTTCAGCCCGGCCCTGGTCGACCTCTTCCTGTTCGTCCTGGACACCGCCGAGGGCGACAAGATGCCGCGCAAGCGGGGCCCCGGCATCACCGAGTGCGAACTGCTCGTCATCAACAAGATCGACATCGCCCAGTACGTCCGCTGCGACCTCGGCGTGATGGAGTCGGACGCCCGCACGGTCCGCGAGGGACGCCCGGTCGTACTGACCAACTCCCTTACCGGGCAGGGCCTCGACACCATCGCCGACTTCCTGCTCGCCCACGAGGCCGCCTCCCCGGCCGCCCTGACCGCTCCGGCTGCCCCGGCTGCCCCGGCTGCCCCGACCCCTTCGGTGGCCACCGTATGACCACGGCGCCCGCGCGGCTGGACCCCGCGCACTACGAACCCCCACGGGTACCGGGCCGGATGCTCGAACTCACCGGCAACGCCGACACCCTGGCCGCCGGGCGCCCCGGCAAGGTCGGCCTGCTCGAACTGCGCTACGCCCGCATCGGCGAGCGCACCGAGCTGGTCGACCGCTACCAGAAGTCCCCACTGCAGATCATGCGGCCGCTCTACATCGACCCGCTGCGGCCCGACCTGCCGGTGACGTACCTGATGTCCACCGGCGGCGGCATCGTCCAGGCCGACCGCAACCGGATCGACATCGACTGCGGCCCCGACACCGCCGTGCACCTGACCACCCAGGCCGCCACCAAGGTGCACCGGATGGAGTTCGACCACGCCACCCAGCTCGTCAACCTCAGGGCCGGACCAAGAAGTTACGTCGAGTACCTGCCCGACCCGCTGATCCCCTACCGCGACTCGCGCCTGTACCAACGCACCCAGGCCACCGTCGACCCGAGCGCCACCGTCCTCCTCGGCGAGACCATCTCCGCCGGGCGGCTGGCCATGGGCGAGCGCAACGCCTACCGGATGCTCTACAGCGACCTGGAGATCCAGCGCCCCGACGGCGAGCTCCTCGCCGTGGACACCGTCCGCCTCGAACCCGCCTCCGCCGAACCGGGCAGCACCCACTCCGTCACCGGCCCCGCCGTCCTCGGCGGACACGACCTGGTGTCCACCCTCTTCGCCGTCACCCCCCTCGCCCCGGCCGCCCAAGTCGCCGACACCCTGTACGAGGCACTCCGCCCCACGGGCCTGATCTTCGGCGTCAGCACCCTCCCCGAGGACTGCGGAGCCTGGGTCCGCGTCATGTCCGACGACTCCCCCGCCCTCACCCGCGCCATGCGCACCGCATGGGACGCCCTGCGCCGCCTCCTGATCGGCACCCCGGCCCCGGACCTGCGCAAGAGCTGACGGGTCCGGCGGCACAAGGGCCCGTCAACTCGTCTGCCAGCCTCGGGGGTCGACGCCGCCGGGGATCGGAGCGCTCGGGTCGTAGGGTGCACGCGTCAGCACGAAACTGCCGATGTCGAGGTGGCTCACCGTGCCGTCCGCCGCTCGGACCACTCGGAGCGTCTCGCCCGCGTAGTAGCCGTCCAGACCGGTCCAGGTTCCGTCCGCCTCGGCCCGGAAGCGGGCACCTCGGCCCGCTCCGCCGATCGGTCCGAGTTCCAGCGCGCGGTCGGCGCGCAGGCGCAGGACGTGCGCCGATGGCCCCCAGTACCAGGGGCCGGTCAGCGCAAGAAGCTCCGGATCAGCTTCGGGCAGCGGGCGCCAGGGCTCCGGGAATCGCGGTTCGTGCTCGGCGACGATCCTGATCAGGTCCGCGGCGATCGTGGCGGTCGGTGTCCCGGAGGTCGCATTGGCCAGCACGACGGCGGCTACGTCGTCCGCCTCGCTCACCCAGAGCGCGGCCAGGAAGCCCGGCATCGAGCCGGTGTGGCCGTACAGTACGCGGCCGTCCTGCCGCCGCAGTTGCAGGCCGAGCCCGTACGCGGCGGTCCACTCCGCACCATCGGGCTCCGACGCAGGCCTACGCATCTCGGCGATGCTGCCGGGGCCCAGTACCTTCTCGTCACCGGCGGCCAGGAACGCGGCCCAGCGGGACAGGTCCGCGGCCGTCGACCAGAGCTGGCCGGCCGGCGCCATCACCCCCGTGTCCTCCAGCGGCTCCGGCAGCATGACATCGGCCCACGGGTGCACCGCGAACCCTCCGGCGTGCGGCGCCCGGGGCAACAGCGTGGTCCGGGTCAGGCCGAGCGGCTCCAGCACCTCCCGGCGCAGCACATCTCCCCACGGCTCCCCGCGCAGCCGCTCGACCAGCGCGCCCAGCAGCGCGAACCCAGGGTTGGAGTAGTGGAACCGGCTCCCCGCCGGGTGGCGTACCGGCTGCTCGCCGAGCACATCCGCGAGCTCGGGCCGCAGAGCTCCCGTGGTCCGCTCCCACCAGGGCCCCGGCGTCTCGGAGGCGAGCCCCGAGGTGTGGGCGAGGAGCTGAGCGATCGTCAGCCGCCCGGCCGGGGTGCCGGGCACGTGCTGTTCCAGCGGGTCGGTCAGCTCCAGCGCCCCCTCGTCCCGCAGGCGCATGACCAGCACCGCGACGAAGCTCTTGGTGAGCGAGCCGATCCGGTACTGCACATCGTCGTCCGGGCGGTGATCGTCGATCATGCTCCGGCCGTCGGTCCAGACCATGTGCCCGCCCCGGACCACCGCGCCCACCAGCGACGGCGTCCGCCCGTCCGCCTGCCCCACAGCCAGCCTGTGCAGCAGAGCGCGGCGAGTGCCGGTGAGCAACTCCTCAGGCGGAAAGGCCATCTGACTCCTCGATCCTGTTCGCGTCCGACCCGGACCGCCAGACCCTACCCCGGCCTTCGTCGGGCTCGCTCCCCTTTTAGCCGGGGCCCCCCGGCGTCGAGGGCCACGGGTCTGGCATGCCCACGATTTGGGTGATATTGCCCGCAGTCGCCCTCCGGATCCCCGATCCCGCTCGGGAATCCCCTCGGGAGGATGACCACGACGGCCCGAACCCGGCTGGTGCACGGCGGAGCCGTCGCCACGCCGAACCGCCGCCCAGCCCGTCGCCGAACAGCCGCAACCAGCACAACGACCGGCCCCGGCCGACCGATCGGCTACCCGTATGTGGGGGGGCGCTGCGGCCAGCCGGGAGGGGAGTCCTCCCAGTCTTCCTGCCGGCCGTACGGGGTGAGGTCGAGGATGCTGTTGACGAAGACGAGCCGGTCCACGCCACGGGAGACGGTGTTGTACGTCCGGCGGAAGGGCAGTCACCCCGCCGGCCGGCCTCGCGCAGCGAAGCGGCGCGGCACCGCCGGATCGGCCGCAGGCCGATGGGCGAGCAAGGCCGGATGAGTGAACACCCGTCCCGGCGGAGGGTGCTGGTGATCTGCACGGGCAATCACTGCCGGTCCCCGATCGCCGCGCTGATCATCGCCGAGCGCTCCGGCGGCACGCTCGACGCGCGCCCGGCAGGCACCAGAGACCGGCACCCTGTTCCGCTCGCGGAATCCGCTCCGCTGAACGGGCTTCAGGCTCCTCCTCACGCGTGGGAGGTGAAGCACGGCGCCACACCTCCCGGAGCTGACGCCTTGCGAGGATCGCTGGAACCCGAACGTGAGGTCGCCGGTCAGACCGTGCCGAACTCGCCGTTCGCGGTGGCAGCGGCGAAGGTCGCCCACGCCTCGGTGGAGAAGTGGAGTTGCGGGCCCTCGGGGTCCTTCGAGTCACGGACGGGCACGACGCCGTGGGTCGCGGCGAACGCGGGGGCGAACTCGATGCACGCGCCACCGTTGTTGCTGTAGGAGCTCTTGTGCCAAATGGTGCTGGTCAGATCAACGGCTTGATTCATGCTCAAGTCCTTCCCTGCCAAACAGATTGACTCCCAAGGGCGTTGCTGTGGCCGATGGTAGCCCCGGCGCTCCGCTGCGTCGAGAAGACCCCGCTGCGCCAAGAGAGGCGGAGCGGGGCCGTGGTATGGAACAGCGAGGGTCAGACCGCGCCGAACTCGCCGTTCGCGGTCGCGGCGGCGAAGGCTGCCCACGCCTCCGTGGAGAAGTGGAGCTGCGGGCCCTCGGGGTCCTTCGAGTCACGGACGGGCACAACGCCGTGGGTCGCGGCGAACGCGGGGGCGAACTCGATGCACTGCCCACCTCCGCTGCTGTAGGAGCTTTTGTGCCAATCGACACCGGTCAGATCAACGGCTTGGGTCATGTTCAACATCCTTCCGTACCGCGCGGATCAGCTCCAGAGACGTCGCCCCTGAGCAGGCTTCAACCTGCAGCCGATCGTAGTCCCTGCTCCACCGCGTCACCGTCTCGCCATCCCTGTCCAGATAGCCGCGTTGCAAGGTCTCCGTGTACCCGAGCACGGTCCGATCGGAAAGGGTCAGCAACGTGACCGGCATGGTGAATGGGATGCGCTCGCCCATGTCGAACGGTGCGACCTGAATGACGACGTTCGGCCGTTGGGCCAGGTCTTCAAGGTGAGCGAGCTGAGCCGCCATGGTGGCCGAGCCTCCATGTATACGGCGTAGGACACTTTCGTCCAGGACTGCGAAGAGAAGCGGTGCGGGGCTGCGCGCCAGGAGTTGCTGTCGTGCCTGGCGGAACGCTAGCCGTTCGTCGGCCTGAGCCTGCGTAATGGTCCCGCGCCTGACGGCAGCTGTCTCCAGCGCGGTTGCGTAGTCCACGGTTTGGAGCAGGCCCGGCACAACGCCAAGTTCAAAGAGCCTTATCTCTACCGCTTTAGCCTCGTGCCCAGCAAACTCAGGGAAGCCTTCGATGAGCGCGCTGTGCCCAAGGTGCCACCACATGAGAGACAGCGTGCCACCGGTCTCCAGAGCGGCGTCAGCGGCCTCGGCGAACTTGCGTGTTGGGGGGCGCTCGGCTCGCTCCACGTAGGACACGTAGGAATCCGAGTAGTTGATCAGCTTCCCAAGCATGCCCTGGGTGATCCCCTTCGCCTTGCGTGACCTGCGCAGCTGCGTGCCGAACGCGGCCATGGGTGATGACGCTGGGTCAAGATCCTTTTGGTACACGGCGGTTCCCTAGAATCCACAAATCTCACTGTCAAGTTGAAATCCTTCCGATCGTAGGCGCTCGTGCCGATGCTTGTAGCAGAAAGCGACGGAAAGGAGCCGTACGGTGACGACGCAACGCGCACGCCACTACGGGAAGTCGGTCCGAGGTCCAGCCGCAGGCAGGCCGGAGCGCCGGCGTTCGCTGATGCAGCGCCTGTTGTCCGCGAGGCTGGCGAACGCTGTGGCTGCGGAGGCGGACCTGGCGAACGCCCTCGCGCTCGCGGGGATTTCACTGCCCGGCCTGGCGGCGGATCGCCAACGCGGCTGGCTGACGGGCACGTTCCTGGTGGATCTCGGTGCGGCTCACCCCGATGCGGTGTCACGCCTTGCCGAGGTCGTGCGACGCGGGGCCGAGGTTGAGTCGGCGGAGCGACGGGCGGCGCCCAGATGAACGGGAACACGCCCCCGGTCTGCCCCCGTACCGAATGCGGTCGGGCGATCGAGTGGGGAAGCGAACGGGCCGGGGACGGGGTGCGCGACTGGCGCTGTCCCTCGTGCGGCTCGTTCGGCTACACGCTCCCCTTCGCGTATGCGGCACGGCATCCGGCCGAGCCCGTCCTTCAACCGGTCGGCCGGCGAGCGAAGGTGGGGCGGTGAGCGCCGAGCCCGGGCCGGCAGGCCCGGGCGAGCAGCCGCCGGTCCCGACACCCTGCACGGCGCCCGTCGGCGGCTGGGACGACGGCGACCAGGCGGGTTTGCAGTACCTCGCGCCGGGTGAGCTGATGCGGCGCCCGGCGCTCACCCCGGAGGAGTGGACCGACCGGGAGCTGGACCCGCAGGAGTACGAGCGGCGTGCGGACCTCCTCCGACGGGTTCACGACGCCAACAGATCGACACAGCAATCGACTCAGCAAGGGACATATCCAGCATGACGGCACCAGCGCGGGGCCGCCCCCTGCCCGCCGAACGGCTTCCGGACGGCGATACCGACCACTGGCGGGACCGTGCCCGACGGAGCGTGGACGACCCCGAGGGCACCACGGGGAACGTGACAACAGAAGGATCACTTCACATGGCACAACTCACGGGCGACGAGCCCCGATCGGCCGATGCGGCGGTGGCCGTCCGGGAGCTGGGAACCGGTGGCCGGCCCTTGTCCGCGGAGTGCCGGCGGATCGCCGAGGCGATGGGGGCGGCCATGGGAGGAGGGGCGTGGGTCTTCCCGAAGAGCTCGGGCTGGCGGATCTACTGCCGGTACCGGGGGCCGGGTCCGGACAGGCAGCAGATGGCCGAGCTGAACGCGGCACTGGACGGCGCGTCCCGCTGGGGTTCGCGCTGCTCGTGGAACGAACACACCGTCCGGGCCACCGTCTGGGCCGAGGTCCCCGCCCCGGCCCGGACAGTGACCCCTGCGCGGACGCAACGGAGTTGACGGTGTGGCCGACCGGTCCGTGACGTGACTCAGCGACCCGAGGAATCCGTGTCGTCGTACTCGCTGGTGCCCGCGTCCAGCAGTGGGGTCTGCTGCTGCTTCATATGGGCCGGAGCCATCAGCCGCAGCACGTGGTAGCCGAGCAGGACGACCAGGGTGCCGAGGGCGATGCCGCTGAGCGAGAAGTTGTCGGTGAACTTCAGGGACACGTTCCCGATACCGATGATCACACCGGCCGCCACCGGGACGAGGTGCAGCGGGTTGGTCAGGTCCACTCGGTTGTGCACCCAGATCTGGGCGCCGAGCAGGCCGATCATGCCGTACAGGACGACGGTGATGCCGCCGAGCACCCCGCCGGGGATCGCGGCGACCACCGCGCCGAACTTCGGGCAGAGGCCGAAGAGGATCGCGAATCCGGCCGCGCACCAGTAGGCGGCGGTGGAGTAGACGCGGGTCGCGGCCATCACGCCGATGTTCTCGGCATAGGTGGTGGTGGCCGGGCCGCCGACGCTGGTGGAGATCATGGTCGCGGCGCCGTCCGCCATGATCGCCGTGCCCATTCGGTCGTCCAGCGGGTCGCCCGTCATCTCGCCGACCGCCTTGACGTGTCCGGCGTTCTCGGCGATCAGCGCGACCACCACGGGCAGGGCCACCAGCACCGCCGAGCCGGAGAAGCTGGGCGTGTGCAGGGTCGGCAGACCGATCCAGTCGGCATTTCCGACCGCGGAGAGGTCGAGCCGCCAGTGGTCCGTCACCACACCGGCCGCGTCGACGGCGTGGATCTTCCCGAGGATCCGGTCGAAGATCCAGGAGATCGCGTACCCGAAGATCAGGCCGAGGAAGGTGGCGATCCGCGACCAGAAGCCGCGCAGCACCACCAGGGCGAGACCGGTGAACAGCATGGTGAGCAGCGCGGTCCACTGGTCCTGCGGCCAGTACGTCCCGGCGGTGACTGGTGCGAGGTTGAATCCGATGAGCATAACTACCGCGCCCGTGACCACCGGTGGCAGCACGGCGTGGATCACCCGCGCACCGGCCGCCTGGATCACCGCGCCGCAGAGCGCCAGCACCGCGCCGACCACCAGCATGGCGCCCGTCAGGGTCGCGGCGTCGCCGCCCTGGGCCTTGATCACCGCGGCCACCCCGACGAAGGAGAGGCTGCTGCCGAGGTAGCTGGGAATCCGGCCGCCGGTGACCAGCAGGAAGAAGATCGTCGCGACCCCGGAGACCATCACGGCCAGGTTGGGGTCCAGACCCATGAGCACGGGTGCGACGAACGTCGCCCCGAACATGGCCACGACGTGCTGCGCGCCGAGCCCGACGGTACGTCCCCAGCTCAGCCGCTCGTCCGGCTTCACGACCGCACCGGGCGCGGGACTCCTTCCGTCGCCGTGCAGCTTCCAGCCGAAGCCCGCCATGGGTCACTCTCCTTGTCGGCAATGCCCATGCGGGCAGATGGGACTGTCAGCCGATCACACGACACCCGCCGATGCAAAGACTCCGCCGCCGTCCGAGCGAGCGCATCGCCACCGGCACCGGCACCGGCACCGGCACCGGCGGCAGCCGAGTTCTTGTGAATCGTCAACTTCCTTGCAGGAGAACGATTATCGGCGGATCTCTGCGAGGATGTCCGCCGCACCCTGGTCCAGGAGCTCGCCGGCCAGCGTCGTGCCCAGCTTCTCCGGCTCCTCGGACTGGCCGGAGAGCGTCCCGGAGACCCGGCGGCGGCCGTCCAGTGAGGTGACCTGGGCGTGCAGCGTCAGCATGCCGTCCGTCCCGGCGACCGCGTGGGCGCCCACCGGGACGCTGCACCCGCCGTGCAGTTCCGCCAGCAGCGCGCGCTCGGCCCGTACCGCAGCGTGCACGGCCATGTCCCCCACGCCCGCGAGAAGCTCCCGGATCGCCGCGTTGTCCTCGCGCACCTGGATGCCCAGCGCGCCCTGCCCCGGAGACGGCGGGAACAGGTCGAGCGGCAGTTCCTCGGCGATCTGGTCGTCCAGGCCCAGCCGCCGGACCCCGGCCGCCGCCAGGACCACGGCATGCAGGTTCATGGTCCTGATCTTCTGCAGCCGTGGCGGCACATTGCCCCGGATCGGGACGATCTCCAAGTCCGGCCGGACGTACTTCAGTTGAGCGATCCGCCGGGGCGCCCCCGTGCCCACCCTGGCGCCGTCGGGGAGGTCCGCGAGGGTGGAGCCGCAGAGGGCGTCCCTGACGTCGGCCCGCCCCGGCGGCGGCAGGAGGAGCAGTCCGGGCGGGCTGGCGGTCGGCAGGTCCTTCAGCGAGTGGACCACCACATCCACCTCGCCCCGGACCAGGGCCGCCTCCTGTTCACTGGAGAACGCGCTCCCGCCGCCGGCGGCGGATACCTCCGCCAGCGCCGCCGTGCGGTCGCGGTCGCCGCCCTCCAGGATCACCCGGTGCCTGAACTCGACATCCGGGAAAGCGGCCCGGACCGGCGCGAGGTACTCCCGCACCTGGGCCTTGGCCAGATGGCTCCCACGCGAGCCGACAACGAACCGGATCATGGCGACCAGCTCCCCGAATGACGATGCGTCAGATCTGTCGGCGGAATGCTACCCGCCCCACCACCTGCGCTTTCCCGACAAGCGGTCGGCACTCGGGCGGCGGAGCGGCCGAGTTGGTCGAGTCCCGAGACCGTGGCTGCGCGTTTCCGGCAGTCAGCCGGCTTGCTGCTCGCCGGGCGGGGCGGCGACGGCACAGGCTGACCTCGCGCCGGCGCATCGCAGACCCGGCCTTCGGCGCGTCACCGAAGCCCGACGAAGCGTCGTGATCACGATCCACGGCCGACTCCGCCAGTGCCCGGGCTCCGGCTCATACGTCGGGGAATCAGCACCCGCTCCGAACCGCACCAGGCACTGGGCGAGCCGCGTCGAGAGCGCCGCCATTCTCATGGAGTCCGTCGCCGCGCCGCCAACAGAGGACGTTCGAGCCGGCGTTGCCGAAGACGGTGGAGAACTTCTCGTCCTGCGGCCGCATCCGTAGGCCCATGGGAGACTCTCCCGGGCCGACGGTATCGCCGTACGCGGCGCGCCGCCGCTTCGCGAAGGGCTTGTCCGTCCAGAGCGGACGATAGAAGGAAAGGAGAGTACCCACTCCTTTCCACTCTCAACTTATAGCGCTCCGGGGGGCTTGCGGCAAGGCCCCGGTCGTGCCGCAGAATCGTCGGCCGAGGCCAGAATCTGCGGAGATGGGAGTCGTGTCCGCGTGATCCACGCGGGATCGTCGAGCCGGGGAAAGTGCCCGGCACCGGGCTGCACCGCCAACTCGGCATGCTCGAAGAGACGTGCACTGTGAATAGCGGTCATTCCGCCACCGCCCCCGATTGCTCGATCAATTGAGAGTCCTGAGTCAATGGAGCTAGCCTTGGTCCCTGCGTCATCGTCCTCGTCCGAACTCAATTCAGTTGTCAATGCCGGAGCCGGAAACGGGACGAACCCGGGCGACGACGGCGCTCGGCCCTCCGACGGCCGGCGGGCCAGAGAGCTGCGAGCGGAGAACGAGTACGTCAGCAAGCTGTACGACCGCCTCGAGACCCAGCGCAAACTCGCAACGACCCGGCTGCGCGAGATCCATCTCCAGGACAAGGGCGGAACGCTCCAGTCCCGCATGGAGCGCGACACGATGGAGATCCACCACACCCGCCGGCTGTCGGAACTGCACGCCGCCGAGTACGGGCTCTGCTTCGGCCGGATCGAAAGCGCCGACGGCGAGCGGCAGTACATCGGCCGGATCGCCCTGGCGGACGACGACCACGAGCCGGTCCTCACCGACTGGCGGGCGTCGGCCGCGGAGCCGTTCTACCGGGCGACGCCCGCCGTGCCCGGCGGTGTGGCGGGGCGACGGCACCTGCGGAGCAAGGGCCGGACCATCGTCGACTTCGACGACGACGCCTTCGGCGTGAGTGCCCTGGAGGGCCGGGACAGCTCCGAGCTCAGCGGGGAGACCGCCCTGCTCGCCTCACTGACGGCGGCCCGGACCGGGCGGATGGGCGACATCGTCTCCACCATCCAGGCCGAGCAGGACCGGGTCATCCGCTCCGAGCTCGGCGGCGTGCTGGTCGTGCAGGGCGGTCCGGGGACCGGCAAGACCGTGGTCGCCCTGCACCGCGCCGCGTACCTGCTCTACACCCACCGCGACCGGCTGGCCAAGCGCGGTGTGCTGGTCATCGGGCCGAACACGACGTTCCTTCGCTACATCGACCAGGTACTCCCCGCGCTCGGCGAGAGCGAGGTCGTGCTGAGCAGCATCGGCGCGCTCTACCCGGGCATGACTGCGACCGACACGGAGACGCCCGAGGCGGCCGCCGTCAAGGGCGACGCACGGATGGCGCGGGTACTCGCCGCCGCGCTGGACGGCCTCCGCCAACTGCCGGAGGAGTCATGGACCATCACCGTGGGCAGAAGGTCGCCCCGCCAGGAGGAGCTCCGGGTCGGCCGGGCCCTCTGCGAGCGGGCCCACGCCGCCGCGCACAAGACCGGCGAACCCCACAACCCGGCCCGAGCCGCCCTGGTCGAGCGGCTCTCCGCGGAGCTGGCCCTGCGGATCGCCAGGGACCGGGGCGGGGACATGGACCTGGACGACGTGGCGAACCTCGCCGACGCGCTCGTCGACGAGCCCGAGTTCCAGGCCCTGGCCGAGAAGCTGTGGCCGCTGCTGAGCCCGGAGCAGTTGCTCACGGCCCTGTTCGGCTCCCCGGAGCTGCTGGCGAGGGCCATGCCGGACTTCCCCGAGGCCGAACGCGCCGCTCTGCTGCGCGAACACCCGGGCCCGGATCAGGAGGCCACCCCCTGGACCACCGACGACGTTCCGCTGCTCGACGAGGCCGCCGAGCTGCTCGGCCCGCTTCCCGGCAGCACAGCATCCCGCCGGACCGAAGCCGCCGCCACGGCTGAGGAACTGGAGTTCGCGAAGGTCGTCCTCGAAGACTTCGGCGCGGGGCTGGTCGAGATCGACGCGGAGCTGCTGGCGAGCCAGTACCGCGGCGAGGTGGCGTTCCGACCCCTGGCCGAGCGCGCGGCCGAGGACCGGACCTGGGCCTTCGGGCACGTGATCGTGGACGAGGCGCAGGAACTGTCCCCCATGGCCTGGCGGCTTCTGACCCGCCGTTGCCCCGGCCGTTCCATGACGATCGTGGGCGACCTGGCGCAGACCGGCGCGCCGGCCGGGCTGAGCTCCTGGAGTGAGGCGCTCGACGAGTACACGGCGGGACGCTGGCGTACGGTGGAACTCACCGTCAACTACCGGACCCCGGCCGAGATCATGCGGATCACCGAGGGCGTCCTGCGGGCGGTCGACCCTGCGCTCACCGCCCCCATCGCGGTGCGCAGCGGCGGGATCCGTCCGTGGAGCCTCCGGATCCCCGAGGGCGACCGGGGACCGGCGCTGCGCGCCGCCGTCGAGAAGGAGATCACGGCACTGGACGGCGGCAGGATGGCGGTCATCCACGCCCCGGCGTGGCCGGTCGAACTGATCGACCGGCTGGCCGAGTTGGACGGTGTCACCATCATTGACGACCCATCAGCACTGGACTCGCCCGTCGTTCTGATGACGGCCGCTCAGGCCAAGGGACTTGAGTTCGACGCGGTCCTCGTCGTGGAGCCCACGGAGATCATCGCGGCGCACACCCACGGCATGAACGACCTCTATGTCGCACTCACGCGCGCAACGAAGAGCCTCGGGGTCATCCACAGCCGGGAGCTGCCGGAGATGCTGGAGGGCCTGGACCCCCGCTGACCGGAGGGTGGGTGCGGGTCGGGAACAGACACGTCCCGCACCCTGAGGGATTTCAGGACCCTCGCGTGCAGCCTGTGCGTGCCGACGGTCGAGGCCGTGCCGCCGATCAGGGGCAAGCGCGGACGCCCGCGCCGGCACCCCGAGTTTGCGGCCCCGTCACTCCCGTCGGGGGCCCGAACCAGTGGTGCAGGGCTCCGCGCAACTGCTGGGCGGTGGTGCGGTGGGGTGCCGAGGGTGTTCCTGCCCAGGCGGCGTGTCCGTCCGGGCGGACGAGTATCGCGGATGCACCTGGCAGGCCGTCAGGCCGCGCCGACACCACTGTCACCCGGTCCGCCCACGGCTCGGCCGCCTCGCGCAGCGAGTCCGCCCCCGTGCTCTCGTCCACCAGCAGCGCTCCGCCGGCCGTGCGGGCCAGCAGCGGCAGCAGCCCGTCGCGTTTCAGCGGGATGTCCGGCACCATCCTTCCCTCCCAGGGATGGCCGGAGCCGTGGTGAACCGGATAGCGGGTGCCGACGCCGGTGATCGCCTCGGCCAGGTAACCGGCCGTCTCCTCGGCCTGCGCCAGCTCGGCGAGGATTTCGCGCACAGGTGCCAGCCGCTCGCCCTCCGCGGCGATCAGCATCTGCGCCCGGGTGTTGCGCAGCAGCCTGGCACCGGCCGCATGCCGCTCGGTGTGGTAGGTGTCCAGGAGGCTGTCGGGAGCCTGTCCGCGCGCCACCAGACCGAGCTTCCAGCCGAGATTCATCGCGTCGTCGATGGCCGCGTTGACGCCGATGGCACCGGCGGGGGGATGGATGTGAGCGGCGTCGCCCGCCAGCAGTACCCGGCCGTGTCGCAGCTTCTCGGCCAGCCGGGCTGCGTCCCCGAACCGGGTCAGCCAGTGGGCTTCGGCTATCTCCACATGCCGCCCCAGCGCCCGGTCCAGCACGTGCTGGAAGCGGGGCAGCGTCAGCGGCTCGTCCCGGTCGTCCGGCGGCTGAGGGTCGTCGGTGATCAGCCGCACGTAGCCGGGCCGCGGGATGGCGAACACCGTGCCGTTCGCGCCGGCCGTCACCCCGAACGGGATGGCCTGCGGGTCTGCCAGGACCACGTCCCCGAGCAGGGTGAAGCGGCGTGCGGGCGTGCCGGGGAAACCGATTCGGGCCAGCTTGCGCACCGTGCTGCGGCCGCCGTCGCAGCCGGCCAGCCAGCCTGCGCGCAGCAGCAGCCGCCCGTTCGGGGAGTCGACCTCGGCGCACACCCCACTGTCGTCCTGGCGCAGTCCGGTCAGGCGGTGACCGCGCAGGATGCGCACGCCCAGTTCCACGGCTCGTTCGGCGAGGATCTCCTCCACTCTGGTCTGCGCGATCCCGAGCACGTAGGGGTGTTCGGTGCGCATGGCGGCCAGGTTGAGCTGGGCCGCTCCGGCGAACGCGGTGGTCGGCACGGTGGGGCCTTCGGCGAGGAAGCGATTCGCCAGGCCGCGGCGGTCCAGCAGTTCCAGGCTGCGGGCGTTGAGGTTGAAGCCACGGCAGAAGCCGGGCGGGGCGGGGTGCCGCTCAAGCAGTACGGTGCGCACCTCGGCCAGCCCCAGCTCGCAGGCCAGCATCAGCCCGGCGGGCCCGGCTCCCACCACCAGGACGTCCGCGTCGCCGTACGGTGGGTCTGCCTGCGGCTCCGGTGCCGTGGACCACGAGGTGGTCGGTGGGCCGCCGGGTATCGGCGCGTCGGGCGAGGGCTGCTCAGCCCATGCTGTCGCGTGCGCAGGTGAGTCAGGCATCGGGGGCCTCCGGCCATTCCAGGGTGCCCTGCTCGATCTCATCGGCGGTGCGCAGTACCCACTGCAACTCCGCTTGCAGCATCGCCTGGGCGTACTCTGCTTCGATCACAAACAGCCGGGGCGCCTTGTGCTCCTCCCTGGCGGTCCGATAGGCCTGCTCGCCCTCGGCGATCCGCGCCTTCAAGGCCGCCGCCCGTTCGTGCAGCGCCTGCGCCGCCCGCTGCCGTCCCAGTACGCCCAGGTAGCTGACGGCGGACAGGAACTTCGGGTACTCCCGGGACGGTTCGCGGACAAGTTCGTCCAGCCACTCGGTGAAGCACCGCTGCCCCTCGCGGGTGTGCCGGTAGACGGTGCGCGTCGGACGGCCGCCCACCTGCTCGGTGTCGGCCGCCTCGATCCAGCCGTCTCGGGCCAGGGCCCGAACCGTGTCGTACAGCGACCCCGTGGTCAGTTTGAAAGCCACGTCCATCTGCCGCTCCCGGAGTGCGGTCGCCACGGCGTGGGGGTGCATGGGCTGCTCCAGCAGCAAGCCCAACACTGCTAGGGCCAAGGGGTTGGCCGGTCGTTTGGCAGTCATGTCACTCCACACTCGGGCTCGGGATCGAAAGCAGGCACTCGGATCCTACTACTCGGATCCGAGTATCGCTCCTACCCCCGTACGGCGCCCGCCTCATCCTCGTTGGAACAGGCTCCCTCCGGCCAGGTCCCGAGCGGATCGGCCGTCAGCCCCTGGGCCGACTGCGCCGTTGGCCCTGAGCCCCGTCCGTCCGGCCCCTTCGCCTCCGGCCCGCCCCTGATTCACCCCGTCCCCTCCGGACAGCTCCGGCAACGGCCGGGGTGAATCCGCCCGGCGCGGGTGCGCCGGCACGGCGCTCCCAACCGGTACGACCGTGGACCGGGCGCGTCACGACCCCTGTACGTGGCGCGCCGCGGCCCGGCTGACCCGTCGGCCGGGATCGGCGCGAAGAAGCTGCCGTCCATGTTCACCCCGGCCCGCACCCGGTCGTCGGTGGCCATGGTCGCGGCGGCGGCGTCGCCACCGATGGAGGCGGACAGGACGTCACCTCATGGGGTGACATGCCGTCATCTCACAGGAGTACAGGGGACATCAGGGGACACGGGGACCTCCGTCGCCCGGACGAGCGATCAGGCAGCTGCCGATCACCCGTCCGACCGACCGCTCCGCGCGGAAGGACAGGGCCGGTCGGCGGATAGCCCGCTCGGCGGATTCCGCGCGCCGCGGCCGGCTGGCAGGGTGATCACGGACGCGGGCGGACCGGGGAAGCACGCGCGGGGGCAGCGGACGGAGGTCGGACGGGCACGATGACAACCACCGAGATCCTGACGGTCGACCAGGTGGTCGACCGGATGCGCACACTGGCCGCGACGCTCCCCGCCGGGGACGGTGTCGAGATCTTCAACGCCATGTACCTGGAGGTCACCGAGCTGGTCCGGGCCAGGCTGGCGTCCGCCTACTTCGACGACCCGGTGGGCATGGCCAGGCTGGACACCGTCTTCGCCGCCCGCTACCTCGCGGCGGTCGACACCGCCGAGTCGGGCGGACAGCCCGCGGCCTGCTGGCGCCCGCTGTTCGAACTGCGCGGGAACCGAGGCGTCCACCCGCTCCAGTCCGCCCTGGCGGGAATGAACGCCCACATCGAGAACGACCTGCCGCTCTCCGTCCTGGACTGCTGCGACGCCCTCGGCAAGGAGCCCGGAGAGATCGAGGCCGACTACCACCGCATCAACGACCTGCTCGCCCAGGTCGAGTCCCAGGTGCGCGAGGAACTCCTGCCAGGTCCCGAGGCGCTGCGGATCGCCGACCCGCTGATGCATGTGATCGGGGTCTGGAGCATCGACCGCGCCCGGGACGCCGCCTGGGCCACCGTCCTCGGCCTCTGGGAGCTGCGGCGCACCCCGCTCGCCTACGACGCGGTCACGGCGGCGCTGTCCAGCTCGGTCGGCATGGTGAGCCGGGCGCTGCTCACCCCGCTGAACGGCGCCGGGTACTGAGCCTGCCACCGTCCTGACGCGGCAACGGCCGGCCCCCCGCTCACCACGGGAGACCGGCCGTTGCCGTACGACGCCTCGGCTGCCGGGGACCGGCCCGCCGTTACGCCCAGCTGGAGTGCAGCGGCTTGCCCTCGGCGTAGCCTGCCGCGCTCTGGATGCCCACGATCGCCTTCTCGTGGAACTCCTCCAGGCTGTTGGCACCCGCGTAGGTGCAGGAGCTGCGCACGCCCGCGACGATCGAGTCGATCAGGTCCTCGACGCCCGGACGGGCCGGGTCGATGAACATCCGCGAGTGCGAGATGCCCTCCTCGAAGAGCGCCTTGCGGGCCCGGTCGTAGCCGGACTCGCGCGCGGTCCTGTTGGTGACGGCGCGCGCGGAGGCCATACCGAAGCTCTCCTTGTACTGGCGGCCGTCGGCGGTGGTCTGCAGGTCGCCCGGGGACTCCAGGGTGCCGGCGAACCAGGAGCCGATCATCACGTTGGACGCACCGGCGGCGAGCGCCATGGCGACGTCGCGCGGGTGGCGGACGCCACCGTCGGCCCAGACGTGCTTGCCGAGCTCACGGGCGGCGGCGGCGCACTCCAGGACGGCCGAGAACTGCGGGCGGCCGACGCCGGTCATCATGCGGGTGGTGCACATCGCGCCCGGGCCGACACCGACCTTGAGGATGTCCGCACCGGCCTCGACCAGGTCGCGGACGCCGGCGGCGGAGACCACGTTGCCCGCCACGATCGGGACCTGCGGGTCGAGCCCGCGCACCGCGCGCAGCGCGTTGATCATCGTCTCCTGGTGGCCGTGCGCGGTGTCCACCACGAGCACGTCCGCACCGGCCTCGATCAGCGCCTTGGCCTTGCCGGCCACATCGCCGTTGATGCCGACGGTGGCGGCGATCCGCAGCTTCCCGTTGGCGTCGACGGCCGGGGTGTAGAGGGTGGCGCGCAGCGCGTTCTTACGGGTCAGGATGCCGACCAGCTCGCCCTCGGCGTCGACGACCGGCGCCAGCTTGCGGTGCCCCTCGTTCAGCTTCTCGAAGGCCGCGCGCGGGTCGATGCCCTCCTCCAGCAGCAGCAGGTCGCGGGACATCACCTCGGAGAGGCTGGTGAACCGGTCCACGCCCTGGCAGTCGCTCTCGGTGACGACGCCGACCGGCTTGCCGTCCTCGACCACGACCAGTGCGTTGTGCGCACGCTTGGGGAGCAGCGACAGCGCGTCCGCGACGGTGTCACCGGGGGCCAGGGTGAGGGCGGTGTCGTGCACCAGGTGGCGCTGCTTCACCCAGCCGATCACGTCGGCGATGACCTCGGTCGGGATGTCCTGCGGGATGGCCACCAGGCCACCGCGGCGCGCGACCGTCTCGGCCATCCGGCGGCCCGCGATGGCGGTCATGTTGGCGACGACCAGCGGGATGGTGGTCCCCGTCCCGTCGTTCGAGGAGAGGTCGACGCCCTGCCGGGAGCCCACGGCGGAGCGGCTGGGGACCATGAAGACGTCGTCGTACGTGAGGTCGTACGCGGGCTTGAGGTCGTTCAGGAAGCGCATGAATGGGGCTCTCTGGCTGGGAGAAGTTACACCTCGGGTGCGATTGCGGATGTCCCGCAAGGGCGCACTCGGGCGCCCCGCACCCAACCATCAATCCTTGCGGATACCCAGTCCGAAAGCCAGTTCATACGTGAGCATTGAAGATCCACACAACAGTGATCAACCGAATGACCGCCTGGACTGTAGGAAGCTCCAAATAAGCCCCCACCCGCCCACCAGGTTTTCGAGATCCTGCACGGACGCGCAGCGTTGGCGGCAGCTCCGCGCGGTACGGAATCAGACCGAGGCGGCGCTGCCTGACGGTTGCTGTACTTAAAACGTGGGCCCGCGTGGTGGACCCGGCATGTGAGCACCGCGACCAGCAGCACCGGGAACGCGAAGCCGCTGGCGCGGACTGGCAGAACAGCGGCTACGTATTCACCCGACCCAACGGTGCCCCGATCGAAGGGGCCACGCTCACCCGACACTTCACTGCCCTGCTCCGCCGCACTAAGCTCCGCCGCATCCGCTTCCACGACCTCCGCCACTCGGCGGCGACCCTCCTCCTCGAACAAGGCATCGAACTCGCCGTGAACAAGGAGATCCTCGGCCACGCCCACATCGGCGCCACCGCCGCCGTGTATGGCCACGTCCGACTCCGCCTCCGGCACCAAGCCATCGGCACTCTCAGCAACGCCCTCCGCGACCCTGCGGACGACACAGCCGCGCCCGACGGCGATGACGATCCGCCGCTTTGTGCGCAGCCGTCCGCTGACGTGCCGTCAACCGTCGCCGTCAAGACACCCAGAAGCCCCGCTGATGATCCTTCAGCGGGGCTTCTGCCATTGGCGATCTACTTTGGACCGAACTTACAGCTCGAAGCCTGAGCCTGGATCCGCAGACCCGCATTCGATGAGTGCGGGTCTGCGACTTTGCCTGCCAATTTGGGTGGCATTTCTGCGGGTGGGCAGGGGTGATCGCCGGGAGGCCGTCCGGTGCGGGGGTTCCGAGGCCCTTCGGGTCGTGGGCGGTCAGGTCGGCCGGGCGGTCAGGTCCGCAGCCGGTGGCCGACGGCTGTCCACAGGTTGCTGAACGCGTCCTGCCAGCGCCAGCGTTTGGGCAGATGGAAGGTCAGTGTGCGGGCCCTGTCCGCCAACCTGGCTGGTATGGCGATGAGTTGGCGTCTTATCGTGCCCGTTCGAGCCTTCGCGTGGAACACGGAAGCCAGCGTCCCGACGGCCCGGGTGAGATTGTGGGCGAGGGCGGCGAGAGTCAGCCAGGCCGCGTTCGCGGTGAACTTACCCGACGGCAGGTGCCCCAGCGCCGAATCTTCGAGATCCGCGAAGACCTGCTCGATGATGGCGTGGCGGCGGTGGTCGGCTTCGGCCTCGACCAGCGGCAGGTGCGAGTCGGTGAACACCGCATGGAAGCGCCAGACGGCGAACAACTCGCCCTGCCCCTTGGGGACATGGGCATCAGTCAGGCGCTTGACGCGGCGGACCAGCAGCCGGGCGGTGGCGTGGTACCGCTTCGCCTTCCCGGTGAACGCGGTGTACTCGATCTCGGCGACCTCGGCGTCGGAGATCCAGCGCCGCTCGTCCTCGTCCCAGATCGCCTTGGAGTACTGGACCGCATGGGCAAGCAGATTCGGATCATCGAACGCTGCGAAGGTCGCCGCGGCGGTGTGGGAAGATTTCACTTACGAGGAACGCAAATCGGCTGCGCCGATCACCTCGGGGACGAGAAAATCCGGCGGGGCGGGTGTCCCGGTCAGCCGATGGCTCTGCGATGCCAGTGAGCTCGTTTACGAGGATGGCGATGGGGCTCAGTTAGGGGACTACGGTTTGTTGCCACGGCAGCGACTGCTGCCCGGAGCACGCGTGTCAGATTCCGCGTCTTCCCTTGATCCCTCCAGGACTCCCGCGCCGCTTGTCCGCGCGTTGCAGACGGGAGTGGGCCATGGTGCGGCAGGACGTGAAGGACGAGGTCATCCATCTGCGATCCGCGGGAGTGGACCTGGGCAAGCGGTTCCTGCTGGCCTGCGCGCGCACTCCCAGCTCGAAGCGGTCGGGGACGTGGAGCCTGGAGACCGAGCGGTTCGGGACCACGCGGGCCGAAGTCCGGCGACTGCTGGCCTGGCTGGTCGAACGCCAGGTCGAGGTGGTGGTCATGGAGGCCACGGCAGACTACTGGCGTGGCGTCTACTACATGCTGCAGCCCCACCTGAACCTGATGCTGGTCAACCCGGCGCACCTCAAAGGGATCAGGGGACGCAAGACCGACCCGAACGACGCCGCCTTCCTGGCCCGGGCCGGGGCGTCCGGGTTGGTGATGGCCTCTTTCGTCCCGGACCGGGCGATCCGCGAACTGCGTGACCTGACCCGCCGTCGGACCGAGATCGTCCGGGCGGCCGGAAGCGAGGCCCAACGGCTGGAGAAGGAACTCGAAGACACCGGCATGAAGCTCACTTCAGTCCTGTCGGACGTGGTGGGTGTTACAGGGCGGGCCATCCTTGAGGCGCTGATCGCTGGGGAACGCAACCGGGAGCGCCTGGCCGACCTCGCGGTCCGCCGGGCCCGCGCCAAGATCCCGGAGCTGATCGAGGCATTGGACGGCGACTTCACCGACCATCACGCGTTCATGGTCCGTCACTACCTTGACGAGATCGACCGCCTCAAGACCACCATCGGCGCGTTCGACACAAGAATCGCCGAACTGCTCGACGCCCGTGACAGGGAACTGGACCTCCTGGACACCATCCCGGGGGTCGGCCGGCTCGCGGCCGAGGTCATCATCGCCGAGACCGGCGGCGACATGGCCCAGTTCGCCACCGCCCAGCACCTCGCCTCGTGGATCGGTGTCTGCCCCGGCCAGAACGAATCCGCCGGGGTCAGCAAGTCCGGGCGGGCCCGGGACGGCAACAGCAACCTCAAACGCCTGCTCGGGGTGGCTGCCATGGCCGCGATCCGGGACAAGAACTCCTACCTCGCGGTCTTCTTCCGCCGCATCGCCGCCCGCCGCGGAGGCAAACGGGCCCTGGTCGCCGTCATGCACAAACTCGCCATCGCCATCTGGCACGTCCTGCACGACCAGACGCCATACCGCGAACTGGGCGCCGACTACTTCGCCAAACGGGACCCCGAACGCGCCATGCGACGCATGATCAAGGAGGCCAACAGCCTCGGCCTCACCATCCGCTTCGAACCGATCACAGGCATCTGACCTGGGCGAGGACACTATATTTTCGTGTCAGGTGCCTTGCTGGTCGGGCCTGATGGAAGCGTAGGAACTCCCATCATCCCAGGTCAGCAGGCACCTCTTACTCGTTCATCCCCTGCACTCCGACCGCCGACCGGTGGATCCAGGGTACGGCGATCCGCCACTTTGTGCAGCACCCGTCCGCTGACGTTGCCGTCAACCGTTGCCGTCAAGACGCCCAGAAGCCCCGCCAGAATTCGTTCTGGCGGGGCTTCTGTACAGGCTTGGCTAATACCTTGACCGAATTGTCTAACGGCTTCCGAGCTGCCGCACAAGTCGCCGTATCAACGTACCGTCAGCGAGAGATTGCCCGCCCACGATTCGGCAGCGACCGCGAATCCTGAGAATTTAATCTCCACGCCAACGAGCCAGCCAATCTCATTGAACCGCTCTTGCACCGAATAAACCTCTACGCCATCTTTCGGAATTTCTCGATCGATCGCAGTCTGAACCTGCTCTTCTGTTGGCCAGAGGTATTCCGGAATTTCCGAATCGCTTCTACGCTCGACGCGCATCGACCAATCGGTCCACACGGTAATTACGAGCGATGAGCCATCCATGAAGACGACTTGAAGCGCCTCCACTTCACCGTCGGCGTCAGCAATCTCGAAGGCATGTCTAACGCGTAGGCCCTTGATCTTCAGGGCCTCGGCATCTTCACGAAAGGGTTCCATCCAGCCACTCCTCACGTCGGCCGCACTCGGCCCTCAAGGACTCTTCATCGGACCTCGGCGACTAACAACCACAATTGACCGGAGCGGCGCCGTCCCAGTATGCATTCCCCCTCGGCTCCAAGGGGAACATGGTAACGAAGGATCCATCACCCTTGGTTAGCACCAGGTCGTTCTCCTTGCGGTAGAACCAATAATCAGTCCCACCTCCACCATCGGGGTTGTACGGCCCGTGACGCACCTCGTCATGGGAAGCGCGCACTTCACGGACCCTATTCTCATACCACTCGCGCGCGGCGGGATCTCCGGGATTCAGGCCATAATCCTTCGAGTGCTTTCCCCACTTCTTCCCGACATTGACACCGGTTATCTCCGGCCCACAATTACTGTTGTGCACGAGGACCGGCGTGGTCCCCGCCAGCACATAGTACGTGTGGAGGCCGTCGATCGTCAGGTCGTACGTCACTACCACTGCCGGATAGAGCCGGACTCCTGCGACTGCGGCCGTTCGACCATCAGTGGTTTGCAGCCTGTCACCGGGACGGATCGATCCGGCGTCAGTCCATGCTGTGGCCGTGACGTTGTAGATTGGATGATTGTCCGTAGCTGTGATGACCTGTGGGCCGCTTGCGGTTTCCACAGTGATATCGACGAACTTCTTGTCGTCGATTGTTATATAGCTGGCATCAACTCGGTGTTTTTCGCCCTTGCCGACCCCAGGCTCCGCGTTAGATATTTCGTCGCCAACCTCGATGTCCTGGATCTTCTTGGCCGAGCCGTCGGCCATGAGGACGAGAGTATCGGCGGCAAAACTGTGACGCGCACAAGCTTTTGCAGCTGCGCTGCCGATATCCTCAGCCAGGACACCGAGGTCCCTTTCGGCAATCCCAACATCTAGCGAGGAGAGGCCAATTCCGACCGTGTCGCAGTCATCGTTGTTCTTTCCGCCGGCACCGCCACCGGCCGTACATTTGATGGAGGGTATGATAAGAGTGAGGTCGCTGAGGAATTTCGCGATATTATTGCCGAACTTTTCGGCTTCGTCCCACTGTCGCTGAGTGCGGCAGACGGAATTTCCTCTTCCCTTGCAGATGATCCTGGTGTTGTATTCCTTCCACCTGTCCTTGAGGTCTTCGACCTGCTTCTCCACCTCCTGTGCCTTCTTCTTGCTGACGGGGTGGATGTAGCCGTCGCCATCGTCGAAGTCCTGCCCGCCACCGTCGTCATAAGCTGGCCCGCCACCACGACCGTCGTTCGGACCAGTGCGAATGGGGTCCCCGGGGCCACGGCAGGTATCCAGGCACATCTTGGCGAGGCCGGTCGGGTCGCTAAAGGTGAGCGGGTTGTTGCCGCTGTAGGCGTAGCCGGTCAGGGACTGTGGGTCGGCAGGGTTGAGTAGCGGATCAACGCTGATGAAGCGAGCGGTTTTGGGGTCGTAGTCGCGAGCCCCGAGGTGGGTCAGACCGGTCGGTTCGTTGTTGCCGCCGAGGAAACCACGGCCACCGGCCCAACTCGACGGATTTGAGCCGCGGGCATCACCGAAAGGCGTCGTACGGCGCTGGTTGACCGCGCCGGTGGTGGCGTCGATGTTGAGTTCGGCGGTCCCGTGGTGGTCGGCGACCTGGAACGACACCTTGTTGTCGTCGGTCCGCACCGCGGTGGCGGCGCCGAGGGGATAGTAGCGGGTCGCAGCGGCCTTGCCCGCGCCCTTCAGAAGCTTGACCTCGGTGTTTCCGAGGTAGAGCGTCCAGTTCTCCGACGACGGGTCGGCGGTGTCGAGGGTGTGGGTGGTGAGTCGGCTGCCCTCGGCGTCGTAGAGGTAGTCGGTGCTCTTCGTAGTGGTTGTGGTGGTGCCGCCGGTAATGTTCTTGACGGTGTCGGTGACCTTGGCCAGACGACCTTCACTGTCCCAGGTAAGGGCCTGGTCACTGGACCGATTCGCAGCGGGATTGAGGTGACGGGCCGTCGTGTTGCCGCCGGTGTCGTAGGTGTAGGACTCGACGACTGGTGTGCCGAGCGCGCCGGTGACCTGGCTGGTGCTGGTCAGAGAGTGCGGGCGGACGGCGGTGGCTGCGGGATAGGTGTAGGTGGTCTTGCCGTCTTGGCCGATGTTGCCGGTCGGGTCGTGCTGGGTTTCGCTGGCCCGGGTGCCGTTGGTGTTATAGGTGTAGCTGGTCCAGTACGGGGCCGGCCCGCCCAGGGTGGTGGCGTCAGGCGTGGCGGGGCAGCTGGTTCCCGCAGGGGTAAACGCCTCGGTGAGGCGAGCGAGGTAGTCGTACTGGAAGCACTGCCGGTCGGTCTCTGACCGGGACGTGTCGGTCACCGAGGTGACGTTGCCGGCCTGGTCGTAGGTGTAGACCGCGGCACGGGCCGGGGTCGAGACGCCGTACTGGTCGGTCCTGCTCGACGCGAGCCGCTGCGTACCCCACTCGTAGGTGTTGGTGACGTAGATGTCCTTGCCGGCAGTGCCGTTGGACATGGTTGCCTGCAGGGGCTTGCCGGTGAGGCTGTATTTCTGGTCGGTCAGGTACGTGGCCTGACCACTGGCGGTAACGGCGGTGGGTCGGTGGAGGTTGTCGTAGGTGAATGCCACGACCTCGTTGGCCAGACTTCCGGCTGCCGGGTATCCGATCGTCCGGGGTTGGCCGTCGTACCGGTAGCTGGTCCCGCTGATGTAGTCCCCTGCCAGAGCCTCCTGCCCTGGAATGGAAGGCACCGTGGTGGTAATGCGCTCCGGCCGGCCCAGGTCATCGAAGAAGGAATACGCGGTCTTGTACTGGTAGGTGGCGCCGAAGACGCTCACATAGCGCGTGCTCGAGGAGAGTGCGCCCTTGTCGCCGGTTGGATCCCAGGTACGGGATGTCAGCAGTGTGCCAGTGGGTGAGGTGTCCCGCGTTTCGATGGCACGTGACAGGTTGTCGTAGACGGTGGCGATGGTTTTACCACGTCCGTCGGTCGTGCTGGTGAGTTCACCGCGGTCGTTGTAGGTCTTGCTCGTCGTTCCCGAATCAGGGTCAACGGACTTGGTCTCGCGGCCGCGCTGGTCGTACTGCCAGCTCCACTGGGTGCCCGCCGGGTCGGTCAGCTTGGTGAGGTGCCCGGCCGCGTCGTAGCCGTAGGTGGTGCTGTCGTAGCCGCTGAGCGCCTTGTCCTTGTACTGGCGCAATTCGGTGGTGCGGCCAGCCGCGTCGGTGATCGTGGTGGTGGGTGTTGCGCCGTCTGGTGGGATGACCGTGGTCCGGTCGCCCCCATAAGTGATGGCTGTTATCGCCAGCGGGGTACCGGCACCATTGCCGGAAAGCTGGGTACTCTTGATCACCCGGTTGAGGCCGTCGTAGGTGCTGGCGGTCTGGGTTTCGACACCGGCGGCGTCCTCGACCTTCAGCAGGGTCGTGGACGGAGCGCCGGTGGAGTAGTACGGGGCGTATGCGAGAACGGACTGCCCGCGCTCGTCGTAGAACGTGTCGGCGAGGATCCGGCCGCCGTTGTCGCCGGGGGCCTGGGTCTGCCGTACCCGGCCGAGACCGTCATACAGGGTGTACGAGGTGTCCTGGGATCCGTCCTCGTTCAGTGCCTTGGCTGCGACCGCCGCGATCCTGCCGTCAGCAAGGAAGTACTGGTACTCGTTGTTGGGGGTATCCCCGTTGTCCTTGGAGCGGTTGGGAAGCCAGACCTTGAGGGTGCGTCCCAGGCTGTCGTACAGAACATCGGTGCGTCGTCCGTTCGCGTCAACGGTGGCTGTAGGAAGACCCCGTACCAGATCGAACTCGGTCGTGACAGTCTGTACTGTGCTGGCATCACCAACAGTCGCAGGAGGTCCGGTAACGGTCGACTTCGTGGGCCGACCGATCGCAGGCGCGAAGGACGCGGTGGTGACACGAGGATTGGCGACCGCGGTGGTCACCGGCGCAGTGGCGTCGGTGGTGTCGAAAACTGTCGTGGCCGCCAGGTCGGTCGTGGTGGTGGGGCGCCCGTACTTGTCGTAGACAGTGGTGCTGTCCAGGTAGGTGGCGCTGGTACCTGCCCGTGACTTGAGGATGTGGGTGACCGACGCGTCGCCCTTGGTCGGGGCCACGCCGTATGCCTGGCTGTCGAATTGGATACGCACATCGGACAAGACGGCAGACGTGCCGTCAGACTGGGTGTCACGGTTGACGGTGGCACCGCACTTCGCTGCAACGGTCTCGGTATGGATTGCGCCCTTGAGGATCCAGGCAGCGGCATTGTCGGCGTAAGTGGTGGTGGTGCAGGTGTCGTCGGTGTCGATCGTGACGTCGCCCAGGCTTTCGGCCTGGGTGGGGCGGCCGTAGCCGTCGAAAGTGGTGTTGGCTCGGGTCTCACGCCACTTGGCGCCTGCACCGTTGTCAAGGGATGTGAACGAACGAGCTGTGCTGGTGCCGGTCAGATTGGCGGTCGCGGTACCCCAATCCATAACTCGCTTGGCGGTCTCCTTCTTCCACGGCGTGTTCACGGCCTTGACGAGGACCTTGCCGTTCGGCTTGTCGAACTGCTCGGTGCGGTACTCGTAGCCGGCCCAGGCCGGGTCGTCGGTGAGGATGCCGCCTTCACCGTCACTGATGCTGTTGACGACACGCTTCTTCGTCTTGTCGGCAGGATCCGTCCGGTCGCCGTCCAGGCCACGCAAGAAGAAGTGATCGGCCTGGGTCGACAATCCACCGGTTCCACCGGCCTGCACCCGGGTCTGGGTGTAACCACGCCACTGGGACCAGGTCTTGAGATTCTCCTTGGTCAGGCCGTTGTCGTCGTCGTAGTGCCAGGCCGCGTCACCGACATAGGTGTAGCGGGTGACCATGTCCGGTGCGCCACCGGTGCGGTCAGTGGCAGTAACCGCGTTAACGACGTATTTGTTGAACCACTCGGTCGTCACCGGATCCTTTGAGGACGCCTGGTACATCTGCGGAAAACAGCGAGTGGTGTTGGTCTGCGGAGTGGGCAGGTTGCTCCAGTCGCACGCCGGTGCGCTGTAGTTGACGTCGATCTGGCCGCCGAGCTGGTCGGTGACGGTACTGAGACGCTGCTTGATGAACGCCGCACGTCCGTCGCCGACCTTGTCGAGGCGGTTGACGAGCTGGGTGTAAGCAAAAGTGGTCTTGGGAAGAGCGACGGCCTCAGTGCCGGTGCCGCCGACGTGCTCGACTGAGTCGAGCAGGAGCTGGTAGTCGAAGTCAGCGGTACCCCACTTGTGGGTGAGGTTCCACGTATCGGTGGTCCGATAGGTCCCGTCGGCCTGGAGTGTGCCGACGGCAACGCCGGCCAGGCGGGTGCGGGTGAAGAACGCCGGAGAGTAGACGGTGTCGCAGTCGGCGTTGTCCTTGCAGTTCTGGTCCCACGGGGTGTCATACCAGTACTGGCGGTTGACATCGATCTTCAAGGGGTCGCAGCGGCCTGCGGTCGCCTCCAGGCACCGCTCGGCGGTCGTGAAGACGACCTGGGCCATCGGCTTGACGGTGGCCGAGTAGATGTCCGACTGCTGCTGACCGTACTCAATGCGCTCCAGATAGCCGTCGCGCACGTAGCCGGTGTGGTCCTTGGGGTTGAGGTTACGACCGTAGTTGTTGGTCTCGGGGTGGTACCAATAGGTGATGTCGTTGCCGTTGGCGTCGATCACCAGGTCGAGGTTCCACCGCCAGCCCTGCTGGCACCAGGAGGAGGCGAAGTCCGCCTTGTTGCACGGCTCGCCCGCGTTGTTGCCGTAGACCGGGACCGTGTAGACGGACTTGGTCTCCGGCTTCCCCGCGCTCCAGTTGGGCAGACGGTTGTACCCGAAGTAGTAGCGGGTGCCGTCCGGGGTGACCGCGCGGAAGTACTCGCCATCGTCGTCGCCGTTGCCCCGGTTCGGGTCGTGACCGCGGGTGACCTTGGTGTTGTCGTCGCCTTTGATACGCCATTCGTTCGGGCCGACCGGGATCAGCTCACCCGAGTGCCCGGCGAAGCTGATCGTCTCGTTGTCGTACGCCCAGCACAAGTCGCCTGGGTCGAGCCCGTTGGTCTTGACTCCATCGTCGGCGCAAGGCTTGTAGGAGCGCTCGACGAAGCCGGGGCTGAGGTCGAAGCCGTCGCCGGCCCACGATGCCTGGTTGTTACTGTTCGCGGTCCGCCCGTCGACACTTCCCGAGTCGTAGGACAGGCTGAGCTTGGGGGACAATCCTCCTGGCATCGCCGGAACGGGCATGTCGTAGGACCAGTTGAGGGAACCGCTGTTCAGCGAGGTCGACCAGGTGGAAGCAGCTGAGAGCGGGCTTGCTTTGTAGTCGCCGGACGGTCCGGCCGAGGAGGCGGTGGCCGCAAGCAGCGTGACACTCGATCCTGCGCCGATCTCCTTGGGCGAAAGTGCTTGCAGAGAGGCCGTAGTAGGGACCTGAACGGCGACAGCATCAGCGGTGACCGTCTGTTTCTCGGCGTCGTTGCTCCCTGCCAGCGGTGTCTGCGTGCGGCATTCGGGCTTGTGGGGAGTCGTCAGCGCACAGGCCGGGAGTTGGACCAAGTGAAGCCGTGAGCCGAATCCGCCGCCGCCTGCCTGCGCGAAGCTGCTGTAGTCCAGCGTGACCTTGGCCTGCCCAGCAGCTGTAGTACCAGTCAAGGTGAACAACAAGCCGGTCACCCCGGCATTTCGCGCCGCGTTCTGGTCGAGGACCGAGACCTCCGCCTCGTGCATGGACCCGGAGGCCACCTGGGCACCGGCAGCAGTGCGGGCCTTGGGAGTTGAGGGCGCGGATAGTCCGATGGGCAGGTTCTTGGCCATGGTGGCCTGAGTGCCGGCGGACCCGAGGGTGACGATCGCGCTGCCCGGCTGCAGCCACGCCGTGCGCGCCGTTGCCGGATCACTGACCGTGCTGTCGGTCTTGCGCTGCTTGGTCTTCGCCGCCGAGCCCTTCACCGGCTTCTCCTGTGAGGCGAGGGCCGGTTTGCGGTACGGGGCCGCCACTGCGTCCGCCGCGACGGAGATAGTCGGAAGGAGCGAGCCAACCAGAGTCGCCGCGACTATGGCGGCGACTCTGGTCCTTGGCCGTCGTTCCCCTGTGATGGGTGTACTCAATGTGATTCCTTCGGGTTCCGTCCCCTGGCAGGGGCGGGGTTTGTGCGGCGCCGGGGACCGGCTGCCGTGAGAAACGAAGCTCGAAAGACGGTCTGGGATGACCGATCACCGCGTGGGCCGACCAGAACACGGCCGGCCCACGCGACGCCCGTCAGACGCCGGGCTGGGTGGGCATTTCCCCGTCCTTGCTGGCGAGGATCGCGATCTGAGTTCCATTCAGAACGCCTTGGTAGGCCCAGATGTCGTCGAGCTCACCGGAGAAGAAATCCCCCCAGGCTCCTGCGGCCACGCGACGACCGAACTGCAGACCGGAGTACGTGTGCGGCGTGGCGGTGTACGACTCGAAGGGCCGAACAGTGGATGCCGTGGCCACCCGGCTGGTGCACGTGGAATCGCCCTCGGCACAGACGAAGTTCTCGACCCGGCCGTTGACGTACAGGGTCACCCGGGAGGCGAACGCGTCGTAGACGACCGCAAGATGGGTCCAGCCCCGCGCCGGCGTGCTGGTCACGCTCGACCTCGCGGCGGTGCCGCTGTCGCTGTCGGCAAGTTCCACCTGCCAGCGGCCCTTCGCGGCGTTCCAGCGCACCACGACCGCGCTGTTGCCGTTGGCCCCGGCGAGGGAGAGCACGGTCATGTCCCGAGTCGGGGTGGCCGCCGGTAGTACCCAGCCGGCGAGGGTGAAGCTCTCACCGGTACGAAGGGGCACCTGCTTCGCCTCGGCGTAGCCGCTGACACCGTCGAGGTTCAGGGCGCCGCCGAAGACGCCGCCGACCGCGTTGATCGTCGCGGTGCCTCCGAGGGTGGCGCCTGCGGCGAAGGGGCTCTCGTCCGGCGTGACCTTGGCGGTGGCGGTGTTCAGCTTCCAGCGGCCCACGAGTTGGGGGCGCTGGCGGACCATGTCCCTGGCCTCGGTGGAGGTGAGGACGCGGTCGAAGATGCGGACGTCGTCGATGTCGCCGCCGAAGTACTCACCGTTGGCGCCTTCGCGGTTGACAGCGCCCAGTTGTAGCGGTCCGGGCTTGGCCCACGGGGCGTTCTGGGTGTAGTCGGACTCACCGACCAGGTAGCCGTTGATGTAGAGGCGCAGCTTCCTGGCGGTGGTGTCGGAGACGGCGGCGAGGTGGGTCCACTGATTGTCGGTGGGGCCCATGCAGGGGACGCCGTTGATGAGGCTGCCCGGAGTGCAGTCGGGCTGCATGGTGCGCACCAGGGTGTCTGCGGAGGTGTCCTCCTTGTAGCGGCTGAAGAGCCAGCGCTTGTAGTAGGCAGAGTAGTAGAGGGAGAACTCGCTGTTGTGCTCGCCGATCTGGCTGAGGGCGATGTGGGCGGAGGTGTCTCCGTCGGCGAGTTTGGGGAGCTTGACCCAGGCGGAGACGGAGAAGCTCCTGCTGCCGTCGATCTGGGGGCGGTCGGTGCGGGCATAGCCGGTGCCGCCGTCGAGGTGGAGGGCTTGGCCGGTGACGCCGGTGGTGCTGTTGGTGGCGCCGCCGGTGAGGGTGAGGGGGGAGGTCTCGGGTTTGCCGGTGACGGTGTTGCCGGTCTCGTCGAGTTCCCAGACGGCCTTCGCGCCGGTGCTGGTGGTGGGCAGGGTGCCGCCGGCGAGGGCGGTTGCCTCGGTGGGGGTCAGGGCGCGGTCCCAGAGTTTGACCTCGTCGATCTGTCCCTTCCAGGGATCGGTGTAGGTGCCGCGGTAGAAGAGGCGGCCGAGGTCGAAGGCGTTGCGTGCGGACCAGGCCGCAGGGGCCGGGACCGGTGCGGTGGGAGCGCCGTTGACGTACAGGGTGATCGTCTTGGCCTTGGCGTCGTAGACGCCGGCCAGGTGGGTCCACTGGTTGAGCGTGACAGGGGCGGTGGAGGCCGCGACCTGCCAGTCGTAGCCGCTGTCGTCCCGGGTGGTGGTCTGCAGGGCCCACTGGCCGCTGCGGACGCCGAGGCTGAACGCGCCGATGTACTGGCCGCCCTGGCTGACGGCGGAGCGGTTGCGGCTGGCGTCGGCGAGGTTGACCCAGGCCGAGACCGTGTAGCTGCCGGCGGTCTCCAGCACCCCGCCCTGGGCCTGCGCGTAACCGTCGGCGGTGCCGTCGAACTGCAGCGCGTTGCCCTTGTGACCGGTGACACCGCTCTTGGCACCGGTACCGAGCGTGGCGTCGAAACCGCCACCACTACCTACCAGAGCGGTGGATCCGGGCCGGTCGTCCATGGCCCAGCCCGCCCGCTGGGGCTGGCCGGTGCGGACGGCGATGTAGTACGTCTCATCCTGGGAGGAGCCGTTGCCCGCTGCGTCGATCGAGCGCAGGGAGATCCAGTGCACACCGGGCTTGTCGGGCAGGACGTTGATGGTGCGCGCCGCGCCGCCGGAGGTGGCGATCTCGTTGGCGGCGGAGGGGCTGCTGTCCAGTCCCCACTGGTACTTGACGGTGTCCTTGGACGCCGAGCTGATGGTGAGAGCACCGTACTTCCCGACGCCGTCGGACCAGGACAGCGCGCCGGACGGGTCCTTGGTGACGGGGTAGTCGGAGGCATTGACCGTGGGTCCGTCGGGGGCGGTGGTGTCGACGAGGAAGTAGCAGCCGCTGTTGCTGTCGCCGGAGGAGGAGGTCGGTCCCCACTGGGCGCCGTCCCATGCCCGCATGTCCCAGGCGATCCTGGTGTTCAGCGGAAGGGAGGACGGCAGGGTGTAGCTGAAGATCGAGCCCGAGGCCTTGAAATCGGTGGGGGTTTCGCTGCTGTTGTTGTTGGTGGACCACCAGCGACGCTTCCAGCCAGCTCCGTCACCGCTGTCCCAGGCCGCGCTGAACTGGACCGCGACCGGATCACCGTCCGGGTCCGACGCCAGCGCCGTCACCTGCGGCATCTTGTTGACCCGCACGGTCGCGTTCTGGCACACCGAACCGGGTTGCATCGACAGATCACTCATCGAGGTCTGACGCGGCGGCAGGTTGTACTTGACCTGCAGGTAGGCATTGGCACTGAACTTCTGCCACCCGTACAGGTCGGACTCGTCCGCGGCCCGCAGAGCCAGGTTCAGGTAGTCCCAGCCGTTGTCTGCGACGGTCTGGACGAGGCTTCGTACACCGCTGGCCCCGAACTCGACGTTGCCGTCACCGCAGCCGCTGCCCTTCATCGGGTTGACGGTCTGCAGGTGCTGGTGCCAGAAGCCGGAGTCCTGGGTGGAGTCCCAGGTTGTCTGCTGGTCGAAACCGCCCGTCCACCACAGCTGCACCGGGTGGTTCGGGTCATCGCAGTTCGCGTAGGAGTGCACCTCTTCGGCCGCGAACATGGCCGAGAGGATGTGCTTGCCCGCGAATTGGCCCGTCGGCATCCGATAGAGGATCCGCTGGACATCCTGCGGTGCGCACCGCGACGTGTCCCCGCAGTAGCCAACACCGAACTGCCCGACGTAGTCACTGCTGTAGGAGAAATGCCAGTACGGCTGGGACGAGTAGTACTGCGACACGCCCGCCCACTCCGCGGCGTGCGGACTGTCCCAGGACGGATCAATCATCACCGGATAGACCGTCGCAGGGTCTTTCAGGAGTGTCTGGTTCGGCGTCAGAACTATGGCGTCCTGGGATGGCGTGACCGCCACTCCAACCTGCGCACTGCGCCCAGCGGTACCGGACTGAGCGGAGCCGTCAGCAGCGGTCCGGGCAGCGGAGCGCACGGCGGGCCGGGACGCAGCGCCGGAAGCCGTAGTCGCCTTGGAGGAATCCCACATCAGCGGCTTTGGGGCCTGGAAGACCGTCCCTCCGGCGCCCTTGTCGACCGCCAACAGCGAACCGTTCGCCTCGGTCCTGATCGTCAGCCCGTCTCCCTGGAGGCCGAGGCGGAGCTGATCGAGCTCCGGGTTCTTCGCAGCCTCCGCTGTGCGGACCACCACGACCTGGCTGAAGCCGGTGGCGGTCGCCGTCAGCTTCAGATCCACGTCCGGCAGGATCGACCGGTACTCGGCGGTGGCCCCGTCTAGCACTGGCTTGGGCAGTGCCTTGGGCCACGAGAGCTTCAACTCCCGGCCCGCCCGGGCCATCCGCACCAGCGGCTGCCCGCTCCCACCACCCGAGAACTCGACCTCCGACGTCACGGCGCCCGGCGCCACCGCCCCGCTCGGCAACGTGCTCAGTGTCGGGTCGATGTCCACCCAGGAACCGTTCCTGCGGGTGCGCTGCGGTTGCAGGTACTCCGTGGCGACCAGCTTCCCGTCCGGCTGCGCGACCACGTCGCCCGTCTCGGTCCGCATCGCCTCGACCGCGACCGGCTTGCCCGTCTGCTTCGCCTCCGCGACCGCTGCGCTCTCCGGTGAATCCCCCGCCGGCTCGGACATGGCGCCGCTACCGCCTGTCGCCGCATCGGCCCTCGGGGTCTGCGCCGTACTCGGCACAACTCCCGCCCCGGCCAACGTTCCGGCAGCGAGGACCACCGCAAGCCATCTGCGTGCGGACCACCCCCGCCCCGATCTCACATTGATCACTGCACACCTAAGCCTTATGAAGATTTTATGGTTGCAGATGCGCAGCTTGGTGAAGGATTGACGGTTAGTCAACGTCCTACAAGATCGAAGCAGGGCAGGATCGGACACGGAACGCACTCCACACCGTGACCATGCGTAATAAAATCAGACAATCCTCAGCCGCTATTGTGGTCGGAATCACACCTGGCATGAGTGGCGCCTCGTCAACCCGAAAAGCCTTGCTGTCCTCCCGACAGCGAAAGAACACCAGGCTCGGCTCTCACTCGACCGGCGCACTACGGCTTCCGTTGGGCGGCCCGAGGGGCTGCGGGGCTGTGTCGAAGAGGACAAGACCGACCGGGACCAGGGGCCGTCCGGTGAGTTGACCACCGCCGAGCGCGAGGAGTTGCGCCGGCTGCGGCGCGGGAACACTGAACTGCAAGCCTCCACGGAGACCTTGAAAGATTTCGGTGTCCAGCGGCTGTGCGAGGCTCTGGGCGTTGCCCGATCCGGGTACTACACCTGGCAGGTCGGGCCCCGGGCCCGCGCCGACCGGGCGTCGGCCGAAGCCGTGCTGGTGAGCGAGGTCCACGACCAGACGCGGGGCGCCTACGGAGTGCCGCGGGTGCATGCTGAACTGCGAGCCCAGGGCAGGATGGTCAACCGCAAGCGGATAGCCCGGCTGATGCCATCACCGGCCGCCACCTGCGCAAAACGCTGCCGCACCACCGTCCAGGATAGGAGCGCGGCGCGCGCCGGACCTGATCGGACGCGACTTCACCGCGAGCGGGCCCGATGTCCGATGGGTCGGCGACATCACGTATCTGCCGGTCGCGGGCTCCTGGATGTACCTGGCGACCGTCATCGACCTGCGCTCACCGCGCCTGGTGGGCTGGTCGCTGGCCGATCACATGCGCACTGGGCTGGTCGCCGATGCGCTGGAGGCCGCGGTGGCCGCCCGCGGTGGCCGGGTCGACGGGTGGTCTTCCACTCGGACATAGTTCTCAGCCCAGGTTCAACCAGTCGTTGCAACACCGCCCTTTTGGACCAGCAGTAGCTGCTCGTTGAAGACTTCGGCGGGTGTCCTCCATCCTGAAATCTTGCGAGGGCGACTGTTGAGCGCTGTGGCGACAGCATCCAGGTCGCTATGGCTGTACCTGCTGAGGTCGGTGCCCTTGGGGAAGTACTGCCGCAGCAGGCCGTTGGTGTTCTCGTTGGTGCCACGCTGCCAGGGGCTGTGCGGGTCGGCGAAGTAGATCTGCAGCCCGGTGTCGATGCGCAGTTGGGCGTGTTGGGCCATCTCCGCGCCTTGGTCCCAGGTCAACGACCTGCGCAGGTGCTCAGGGAGATTCGCGATCGTGACAGCGATGGCGTCGCGTACGGCTTCGGCACCGTGCCCGGCGATTGCCGGCTCCGAGAGACTGCACTTCCGGAAGGAACGAGGCACCGCTTCTCAGCGCCGTTCCGACCGTCGGCGCAGCCTGGCGAGACGGCGGCGCAGCCGCACCGCGAGGACCAGTGCCGCGATGGCGAGTACGGCGACAGCGATCGACGCCACGGTGGTCCATCCGCCCGGACCGCCGTGAGGGGCCGAGGCGCCGGTGGGGCCCGCAGACGACGGGGGCGAGGAGGCCGGCGGCGGCTGGACGAGTGCCCCGTCGGCACCGGCCGAAGGTGTGCGGCTCGCGCCGGCCGTCGGATCTGCGACGACCGCGACGGACAGGGAGGCCTCGGCCCGGCCGAGAGCCGGGAAGCCGGACTCGACCGTGACCTTCCAGGACCCTGCGGGCAGCGCCTCACCGGTGGTGTAGGTGGCCTCGGCACCTGGGACGGCCACCAGACGCCAGGGCCCGACCGATCGGCCGTCCGCCGCCAGGGCGCTGAGTGTCCCGGCGACGGGCTCGGTGACCGGGTCGCCGTCGTTCTCCCAGCTCGCCACCACCACCGGGTGGCCGTCCGCCCTGCCGGTGACCTGGAGGCGGATGGAGTCCCCGTGTGCGGCGGCCGGCCGGGCCCCGCCCAGCAGCAGGGCTCCGCAGAGCAGCAGCACGGCCGTCAGGGCGGCGGCGGGCCTGAGGGTCATCGGCAAGGTTCCTCCTGGGTGTGGGAGAGAAGGGGGGTTCGCAACGGCGGGGGCAGGGCGGAACTCGCCCTGCCCCCGCCGCCTGCCGCAGGGGCGTTTCAGGTAGTGCGGATGGTTCAGGAAGCGGGCTGGACGGTCCAGTTCTGGTACGACTGGCCGTCGGACTGCTGGAGCTCCAGCAGCCAGCCGCCGTAGTACCAGCGCTTGCTGAGGCCGAGCACGAGGTCCGACCCCTTCGGCGCGAGGACGTAGCCACTGCCCTTCTTCGTCAACTGCCACTGCTGCGACTGAACTTCGCTGCACGGCTGCTGCGCGACATACTGACCCGCGACCAGATCGCCGCCCACCTGGAGGCACTTGTCCGTCTCCACCGAGCGGATCCGCACCGAGCCGTCGCCGGCGGTGTCGAACAGCCACTGCTGGTTGGCGTAACCGGTGGGCTGGTAGCCGATGAGCACGGTGCCGTCGTTGTGCGAGCCGCCCCAAAGGTCGGCGGCCTGGCCGGTCAGGCTGTTGATCATCAGGTACGGCTTGCCGGCGGGTATCGTGCCGCCGCCGGCCGCGAGGGTGTGGAAGGCTGTCGCCCTGCCGGGCTTGCCGGTGCGGCCGCCCTGGTCGCGGACAGCGATGGCGATCTTGTAGTCGGTGTCCGGGCGAAGGTTGGCCAGACGGGCGACCGTCCCACGGACGGTGCCGAGCGCGCGACCGTTCAGCCAGAGCTCGTACCCCGACGCCGAGGCGATCGGCTGCCAGCTCAACGACACGGAGTTCTGGGTGATCTGGCCGACCGTCACCGTCGCTCCGGTCGGGCCGGGGGTGCGGGTCGGTCCCGGGGTGGGCCCACCGGTCGGCGTGGCGGTCGGGCTCGGGGTGGGGCTGGGGCTGGGGTTGGGGTTGGGTCCGGTGCCGCCGCCCGCGATGAGGAACTGGTTGTTCGCGACGTTCCAGTGCGTGGTGAGGTAACTACCGGGCGCCGGATTGGTGTTGAAGTAGTCGTCGTGGTTGCAGTCGAGCCGCTCGTCGTGGTCGCGGTTCGGGCAGTGGATCTCCATCTGGGGGTAGTACGGCGCGTCCGAGTAGCACATCAGGTCCCACTCGTCGGTGCAGTGACCGGCCTTGCTGCTGTGCGGGGCGCTGTTGTTGACCGCTCCGAGGTTGTGCCCGAGCTCGTGGGCCGCCGTCGCACCGCTCCAGCAACCGGAGTCCGTCCGGCCGTACGAGGGGCCGAAGTTGCTGGTGTTGTCCTGGCCCGGCCGCTCGTCACCGTTGAAGGTGCCGATGCCGCAGTACACGTTCGCATCTGCGAAGAGCATGTACTTGCGGTCGCGGCGGTTGAATCCCTGGGCAGCCAGTGCGTCGTTGGTCGCGCCGAACTCCTGAAGAGCACCCCCGGACAGTTCGACGTCCAGCACCGACACCGTGCAGTCCGGCTCGGTCACGTACCGGACGTGGCGCTCGCCTCCGGTCTCGGCGGCGCTGGCGTTGTAGATGACATCGGTGTCCGCCGCCCACTTCTTGAACGACGCCTGGTACTCGCCGAAGCGGTCCTGGCCCGGCGCGTGGACGTACAGCACCTGCACGCGGTTGCCCGTGCTCCCGTCGCCGTCGCAGACCACCGAACCAGCGGCGGGCGCGGCGGCCGGGGCGGCGGAGGGCGAACCTCCGAGGGCGGTACCGGTCTGGGCGTCCAGGACCGGCATCCCCTTCAGCAGGTCGGTCGAGGAGGGCGCCGCGCTGCCGGCCCCGCTCTTCGGGTCGGGGGCGGGCGAGGCCGCCACGACAGGCGGCACCACCTTGTGGACGTCGATCCCCTTGGGCGGCACGTCCGGGCCATGGGTGCACAGCGCCGCCGCGGACACCTTGTAGACCCCCGCGCAGCGGTCGCTCTGGGCCGCAGGGGTCAGCCCCGCGTACACCATGCCACGGTCCGGATCGCTCTTGGGCGTCGAGCGGATCGGAGTGGGAGCCTCGTTGTGCAACGGCGTCGAGGCGGGGGTCGGTGCGGGCGCCTGGACCGCAACGGCCTGCCCGAGAGCCTCGTCCGAGCTCGTCGGCTGCAGCCCGCCGTCGCCGACGGCACCGAAGGCGACGGCGCTGACGACGAGTCCGGCCGTCACCGATGCTGCGCTGATCAGCAGCGTGCGGTGCTTCGGGCGCCGGTGCGCCGCTCCTCTACGTCCCATGTCTGTCTCCTCGTCGGCACTCGGTCGGGTAGTGCTGCCGACACATGGGAGACCTGCGGGCATGGCCCGGATAACAGAAATCTCCGAACGGAAATCTCCGGCCGAACCTCAACTCGTCCCACCGCACCCGTCAGAGGGCCGGCAGGCCGGCGGGCGCAAGGGCGCAAGGGCGCAAGGGCGCAAGGGCGCAGCTACGCGTTCCAGTTGAGAAGGGTCGAGGTCAGGGCCGGGGCGTGGCGCTCGGGGAAGTCCATGACGATGACGCCGAGGGGCGGTCTTCCGTGGCTCGTGGCGTAGTCGCTCAGGTAGGACTGCACGCGCGGGTTGACGTAGGACGCACAGTCGGTCGGGAAGCAGCCGGCGCTGGAACCGCTCAGGAAGTCGACGAAGAGCGGGCCGCCGCTCCCGGGGGCGGCGGCTGCGCGGTCGATCTGCCTGACGACGTCCTGGTACTTGCGCGGGCGGTCGAAGAGTGTCGGCACGGTCCAGTTGTCCTGGATGTCGAGCTCGGGGCTCCACCAGCCCACCGCCGGGAGGCTCGGGACGTCGGAGATCAGCACCACCCGCCCACGGGCCGCACCGAGCGTGGGCAGGGTGGCGCCCAGGTGGAAGAGGCCGCGCCAGCCCCGGTTGTCGAGGTAGTCGTCGAAGACCGCGAGGAAGTCAGCGTCGCTCACCTGCGAGTACTCCTGCCTCACCCGCATGAGGACGGTCTCCCTCGGGTGGGCCGCCAGGAACGACGCACAGGAGACGAGGACGTCGCCGAACATCAGCTGCTGGTACACCGGGCCGTGGTGGATCGCGAAGGAGCCGCCGACCGATCGGCAACGGATGTCGAGGAAGCGGATGCCGGACTCCAGCTGCTGCCCGATGGACAGGGTCTGGCACTCGGTCAGCGCTCCCCCGTAGCGGGCGCAGCTGTCGTGGGTGCCGGGGACGGTCAGCCGAGCCGACGGCGTGGCATCGCCGAGCCCGGACATCCAGTCGCCCGGCGCGAGCCCCACGGCCGGGACGGGTGCGGCGGCCGCCCGGGCCGTCGCACCCACCGCGGCCGAGACGCTTGCCACGACCGACGCCCTCAGGAAGCTCCTGCGGTCAACACCCATGCGCCCTCCGCCCGTTGCAGCCCATGGCAGTTGTACCGGACATCGGGAGCCACGCCCAGACCGGACGCACGACCGGTACAGCGGCGTGCAGGGCGCAGCCCCTCAGCGGATGGCCGCCACCAGCGCGTCGCTGACGGAGCGCCAGACCACGCCGGCCTCCGTGAAGCCGGACTCCCGCAGCCGCGCGAGGTGCCACTGGGCCGAGCGGCTCTCCTCCTCCACCCGGGAGCCGTAGATCGCGTTGCGGGCGACGACGTGTTCGGCGAGCAGGGGGTCGGCCGCGGCGGCCGCCCACCAGCTGGGCCAGTCGAGTACGCCCTCCGCCCGTTCGCGCTCCTGGCGGCGGCGCTGGAACGCCTCGTCGGCGGCGTTGAGCAGCGGGGTGTCGGGGCTCGGGGCATGGTCGGCGTTGAGGAGCACGCCGCCGGGGCGGAGCAGGCCGAAGAGGTCGCGGTAGAGGCGGGCCAGGTCGTCGGCCGGCAGCCAGTGCAGGGCGGTGGCGGTGACCACGGCGTCGAAGGGGTCGGGCGGGAGCAGGGCGGCCCAGTCGGGGCTCCTGAGGTCGGCGGTGACCAGGGTGATCCGGGGCTCGGCTGCGAAGTGTCCGGCCGCGATCGCCAGCAGCGCGGGGTCGAGGTCCACACCGACGCTGACCGCGCCGGGCAGGCGGGCGAGGAGGCGTTCGCTGATGCTGCCGGTGCCGCAGGCGAGGTCGAGGACCCGCGGCGCGGGACCGGCGACGGCCTCGACCACGTCGAGCATCACCCGGAAGCGCTCCTCGCGGTCGGGCAGGTACCACTGCTGCTGGCGGTCCCAGCTTCGCTGCCAGGCGTTCCAGTGCTGCACATCGACGCTCACGGTCATGTCCCCGCTCCTCAGCAGTCGGCATCCGGCTCCGGCTCCGGCTCCGGCTCCGGTAATAAGCTTTGGCCCAGCTGGCCCATTACCAATCTAGCCGCCCGATAGTAATAGGCACAATACCTATAAGCCTGTTACATCTCATCCGACTTTCGCCCCGACACCGGGCTCTCACGTAGAGTTCGCCGGTACGGCTGGTACGGGCGAGACGAGCGGGAAGCAGTAGGCAGGTATGACGGCGGGCGTGGCCAACCAGGTAGACGAGCAGGCAGAGCAGCAGGCGGACGAGCAGGAAACCGGGCAGCGAAACGGCCAGGTGCCCAACCAGGCCCAGGGCCGGGCCCAGGCGGCCGAGCAGCCCGACGAGGAGATCGACTTCGGCCCCGGCCTCGACCCCGAGCGGCTGGAGCTCTGCCTGAGCGTGCTCGCCGAGCTCGACGAGCTGCACGTCGACCACCCGGACGCGATCACCGTCCGCAAGGCCGTCGGCGGCATCTTCCGTACCCTCAAGCAGCGCCGCCGCCAGGAGACCCGGGCCCGCAAGACCGCCAACGACCGGGCCGTGACCGCCCGTACCGCGACCGGCGCACCCGGCCGGATCGACGACGAGACGCTGGGCATCGCGCTGACCACCGTCACCACCACCGAGATCGCCGGGATCCTGGAGCGGCCGCGCAGCTGCTACACCTGCAAGGGCCGGTACGTCGAGGTGGACGCCTTCTACCACCAGCTCTGCCCGCCGTGCGCCGCCAAGAACCGTGCCCACCGCGACGCCCGCGCCGACCTCACCGGACGCCGCGCGCTGCTCACCGGCGGCCGCGCGAAGATCGGTATGTACATCGCGCTGCGCCTGCTCCGCGACGGCGCGCACACCACCATCACCACCCGCTTCCCCAATGACGCGATCCGCCGCTTCAAGGCCATGCCCGACAGCGCGGAGTGGCTGCACCGGCTGAAGATCGTCGGGATCGACCTGCGCGACCCGGCCCAGGTGGTGGCGCTGACCGACTCGGTCGCCGCCGAGGGGCCGCTGGACATCCTGATCAACAACGCCGCGCAGACCGTCCGCCGCTCGCCGGACTCCTACCGCGAGCTGGTCGCCGGGGAGTCCGCCCCGCTTCCCGCCGGCGAGCTGCCGCAGTCCTCCGTGATCGGGCGCTTCGGCAGCGGCAGCATCGACCGTCCCGCGCTGCCCGGCCGGTCGGAACCGCGCGAGGTGCTCAGCGCGGACGACGTCGCCGCGCTCGCCCTCGTCAGCGGCTCGGCCTCGCCGGCCCGGATCGAGGCCGGTACGGCGATCGACGCGGGCGGCCTCGTCCCGGATCTGTGCGACACCAACAGCTGGGTGCAGACCGTCAGCGAGGTGGACCCGGTCGAGCTGCTGGAGGTCCAACTCTGCAACGTCACCGCGCCGTTCATACTCGTCAGCAGGCTGCGCCCGGCGATGGCCGCCTCCACGGCGCGCCGCAAGTACGTGGTGAACGTCTCCGCGATGGAGGGCCAGTTCAGCAGGGGCTACAAGGGCGCGGGCCACCCGCACACCAACATGGCCAAGGCCGCGCTCAACATGCTCACCCGCACCAGCGCCGAGGAGATGCTGCAGACCGACGGCATCCTGATGACGGCCGTCGACACCGGCTGGATCACCGACGAGCGCCCGCACCCGGACAAGATGCGCCTCGCCGAGGAGGGCTTCCACGCCCCGCTCGACCTGGTGGACGGCGCGGCCCGGGTCTACGACCCGATCGTCCGCGGCGAGCAGGGTGTCGACCTGTACGGCTGCTTCCTCAAGGACTACGCACCGTCCCCCTGGTAAGTCCTACCGGGTCCCGGCGCATCGGGACCGAGTACGCCGGTCAGCCCGCAAGGAGACAGCGCCATGGCAGCCGCAGCCACCACCGCGCCCGTGCTCGGGGCCGGCGTGATCGTGCCCACCACCGACGGGCGGGTACTCCTGGGCCGGCGCATCACCGCTGGTGAGACGCCGACCTGGAGCCTGCCCGGCGGCAAGGTGGACCAGCCCGGCGAGTCCTTCGAACAGGCCGCAGCCAGGGAACTCGCGGAGGAGACCGGGATCGTCCTGCCGCCGCAGGAGATGCGGGTGCTGGCCGTCCTGCTGGACCACCGGCTCGGCCGGCCCCGGCTGACCGCCGCCGTCCTCGCCCCGCCCACCGACGCCCCGGCCCTGGTGACCGAGCCGCACTCCTGCGCGGGCTGGGAGCGCTTCGACGTGGACGCGCTGCCCGGCCCGATGTTCTACCCGTCGGGACTGGTGCTCGGCTCCTGGCTGCCCGGTTTCGCCGCACCGGACGGGGCCTTCGGCTACGACGTCACCGCCCGGCGCCCCGGGAACTGACCCGCAGGCAGCTCGGGGTGCCCGGTCCCTCAGCCGGCCAGCGCCTGCTTCGCCGCCCGCACCTGCTTCGCCGCCCGCGCCTGGGCCTCGATGCCGGCCCTGGCCGCGTCCGTGACCGCCGCATTGTCGCTGATCGCCTGCTCCTGGTAGGCGAAGTGGACCGCGTACCGGACACCCACCACGTCGTACTTCTTGCGGCACGCCGCGTCCGCGCGTCCTCCTGAGAGCTCCTCAGGGTCCCGGACTTGATGCCGTCGGCGATCTGCGCGTCGCCCACCCGGCCGTTCACCGCACCGGTCAGCTGCTCCGTCCCTTCGCCGACGCAGCCGTGCTCCGGCACTTTCAGGCCGTTGACGACCTGCCCACCAGGGCCGCGTGGTTCTTCACCTCGACGCCGGAGCCGCTGCTGCCGTTCGCGCCTCCACTGAAGTACTTGCCCGCGCGGTTCGAGACGTCGCCGGTCTGGATGTAGACGGCGCCGGCGCATCCGGCGTCCGCTACGGGGAGGGATCCACCCCCTCGGGTGGTGCGGTGAACGCAACCCCGCAAGGTCCCGGGGCCGTTCGGATGCCCGTACTTGCCAAGGCCGTATCGCCCTGGTATCGGCTCCGTAGCATGATGAGACGTCAGGTAGGGTGGCCCGGCGAGGCGGCACCGGTGGCCGAAACCCAACTGCCCCGGGATTGTCAGGAACTCCACAGCCGTGCTCGTAGTTTCCCCGGACGACCTGCTGATCATCAGCCGGCGGAACGAGCCCTTGCCCGAAGGCTGCAGAGGAACGGGGCAGGCGCAGGGCCGTTGCGCCGGCTGAACCCGTGGCCCGGTCCTCTCGTGTCGGGCGGGTGGGCCGGGGAGAACAAGGAGGCCCATTGGCCCGCAAACCGAGGCCCGTCGATCCGGCCGACGGACCCATACCGGCGTTCGCGTACGACCTCCGCAAGGTACGCGAGGAGGCCGGCAATCCCACCTACCGCGCACTCGCCACATCGGCCGGGTTCAGCGCGACCACACTGAGCGACGCCGCCGGCGGTGTCCGGCAGCCGAGTCTGGAGGTGACCCTGGCGTACGTCGGCGCGTGCGGCGGCGACGTACGCGGCTGGGAACGGCGCTGGTACGAACTCGACCGCGAACTGGCGCGCGAGCGCACCGGCTCCGCCACCGGCGCGGCCACCGCCGAGGAGGCGGCCGAGGAGACCGGAAAGGAGACACCCGCGAGCACCCCGGTGTCCCCCGAGACCCCGGCCTCCTCCGAGGGTCCCGAACTCCCGCCGCCGACGGACGGTGTCTCGGCCGGCCCCGGCAGGCTGCCGCCCTGGGCTCCCTGGTCCATCGCGGCGACAGCCGTCGCCGTCGTGGTGGTGCTCGGCCTGCTCGCGGTACGGGCGGCCGCCCCTGACCGGACGTCGCAGCCGACCGCGGCAACCGTGACCAGCCCCGCCTGCCCACCGGCCGGGCCGCCCGGATCGTTCTCCGGTACGACCTACAACGCCAACACCCTGGTCAGGGCCGGGGCAAGTCTGGGCACGCCGGTGGTGTTCCAGGCACCGTCCGGGTGCTCGCTGCAGTTCACCGGCTACTGTCTCGGCGACGTGGTGATCGACATCACCTCCGGTTCCCCGGACATGCGCTGGTTCAGGGTCAGCCAGGGCGGGGTGGTCTCCTCTGCGGTCATCCACGGCAACCCGCCGAGCACCATGCAGCCCTCCGAGTGCCCCGACTCCGTCCCGGCGCCGGCGGCGGTGTCACTCACCGTGGTCCGACAACCCGACGAATCGGACACCGTCGAACTGCGGTCGGCCGGCCGGTATGTGGCGATCGTCGGCTACGCCGCGTACTTCGCCCCGCCCGGCAGCTCGGCGCAGAGCCCGAAGTGGCAGCAGATCGGACTCACCGACACGGCGGCAGCAGGTTTCGCGGTGGCCTGGCGGCTCGGACCGCTGCGGGTCGGGGTCCCCGCCGACGCGACCGTCCCGGTGGTGGCGGTCGCCTGCCTCGGCGGGGGCGGGCCGACCACGGTCACCGACGCGCGGCGCATCCCGCTCGCGGCCGGTGACGGTCAGCCGGCTGCGCTCGACCGGGCCGCCCTGACCGATGCCGACCTGGTCAAGGCCGAGCAGGCCGCCTGCAAGTTCCCGCAGCGCGGCTGACCCCGGGCCGACTCCTCCGTGGACCACGCAGGCATCCCCACCCTGCGTGGTCCACGGCGCGACCGGGACGATACGGCCGCCCCGGAGACTGGCGACGGCAACGGCCGCTCACCGTCGGGACCCTGTCGGGCCGTCAACACGAGCGCCGTCGCACTGTCCTGTACCCAGCTCGGAGAGGCGACCCTTGAAACTCACCCGACTCCTGCGCCGGATATCCGGTGCGGCGACCGCCGCGGCCCTTGGCCTGGGCCTGCTGACCCTCACGACCTCGCCCGCCGCCGCGGCCACCGGCGGCGGCGCGGCAGCGCTGGCCGCCGCCAACGTGGCCATGACCGCCGGCACCTGTGCCAACACCCCCACCCACAACAGTCTGGGCGGCGACCAGTTCGAGCACAGCTGCGCGGGTGGCGGCTCGGGCGGCCCCGAGTACTGGTGCGCGGACTTCGCCCAGTGGGTCTGGAGCAACTCCGGCTTCTACACCGGCGGACTCGACGCCGCAGCGGCCAGCTTCTACACCTACGGCGAGACCAACGGCACCCTGCACACCTCGGCCTCGTACAACCCGCAGCCCGGCGACGCCGTCGTGTACGGCAGCACCCAGGACTCCGTGATCCACCATGTCGGCATCGTCACCGCGGTGAACGCGGACGGATCCGTCACCACCGCCAACGGCGACTGGAACGGCAAGGCGAACGCCACCTCTATGGCCGACTACGCGGTCAGCTCCAAGGTCGTCTCGATCACCATCCCGGCCGGCCAGAAGGCCGTCGGCAGCGTGCCCTCCACCGTGGACCCGGCCGACGGCTACATCATCAAGGGCTACACCACGCCGACCGCGACCGCCCCCGCCAACCCGTACAGCCCGAGCGCGGTCTGCGGCAGCGGCTACAGCGTGGTCGACACGCACGACCTCGGCGGCGCCGCCGTCTACCTGCTCTACAGCGGCTCCACCGGCCGCAACTGCGTGGTCACCCTCGCCGCCAAGCCGAGCGGCGCCGTCCCGATGAACGCCACGCTGAGCGTCCAGGGCGGCACCTCCACCAGCAACCCCGGAAGCTTCACGTACTACGCAGGGCCGGTCTCCGCGTACGCCGCCGGCTCGTGCGTGCAGTGGGGCGGCGCGTACCAGGGCGCCTCGTGGACCAGCGACTGGAGCCACTGCGGCTGAGAGCGTCCGCCAGTAGGCAACCCGTCAGGACGGGGGATGGTGCAACCGGCTCCGGTGAGTGCCCACTGGCCGAGCCTCCAGGACCCGCACGTCCGTGACCTGCGGTGCAGGACTCGCACCCGCGTTGTACGGAATTGATTGTCCGGCGCCACGGATCCTCGCCGGACAACCCGGAACGAGGTTGGATCGGTACCGACGGCCGGCGGCAGCGAGCAGCAACGGGGGCAAGCCGCACGGGGGCGCCGCCGGCCGTCGGTACCAGTTGTCCGATCCACCGAGCGGGGGGCAGATGGAATTCGGGATCCTGGGACCACTGCAGATCCGGGACGACGCGGAACTCCGCGTCGTTCCGGCTGCCAAGCAGCGCGTGCTGCTGGCGGCACTGCTGATCCGGCGAGGACAGGTGGTACCGGCGGGGCAGCTGGCGGACACCGTCTGGGACACCCGCCCACCGCGCAGCGCCTCCACCACCCTGCGCAACTACGTGATGCGGCTGCGCAAGGGCCTTGGCCCGGCCGGCGAGCGGATCGAGACCCGGGCAGGCGGCTACCTGATCAACGTCGACCCGGACGAGTTCGACGCCCACCGGTTCACCGTCCTGCAGGAGCTCGGCGGCGAAGCGCTGAGGCACGGGGTACCGGCACGCGCCGCCGCACTGTTCGACGAGGCGCTCGGGCTCTGGCGCGGTCCGGCCCTGGTGGACGTGGACTCGGACGCGCTGCACCGGGCGGAGGCCGAGCGGCTCGCCGAGGCCCGGCTCGACGTCCTGGAGTCCAAGCTGGAGGCCGAACTCCAGCTCGGCCACCACGCCGCGCTCTTCGGCGAGCTGCGCCTGCTCACCGCCGCCCACCCGGAACGGGAGCGCTTCTGGGTGCAGCTGATGACCGCGCTGTACCGCAGCGGCCGGCAGTCCGAGGCGCTCGCCGTCTACCGGCAGGTCCGCCGGTTCCTCGGCGAGGAGATCGGCGTCGAGCCCGGCACCGAGTTACGCGCCATCCACCAGCGGATCCTGTGCGCCGACCCCGACCTGGACGAGCTGGCGCCCAGACAGGGGGCCGCGGAGCGCGGCACCCTCCACCTCGCCACCGTGACGCCCTTCCAGCTGCCGCCCGACCTCCCGGACTTCACCGGCCGCGCGGCTGAGACGGCCGACCTGACGGCACGGCTCACCGCCGGCGGGCGGCGCGTGCCGCTGGTCGCGGTGGTCTCCGGCGGGCCGGGCAGCGGCAAGAGCGCCCTCGCGGTCCACGTCGCCCACGCCGTCCGGGCCGGTCATCCGGACGGCATCCTCTACGCCGACCTGCGCGGCACCCACCGCGAACCCACCGCACCGTGCACCGTGCTGCACGGCTTCCTGCTGGCGCTCGGTGTGCCGGCCTGCGCGATCCCGGGCGGCACCGCCGAACGCACGGCGCTGTACCGCTCGATGCTGGCCGGCCGGCGGCTGCTGGTCGTCCTCGACGACGCGCGGGACGCTGCCCAGGTCCGACCGCTGCTGCCCGCCGACCCGGCCAACACCGCCCTGGTCACCGGCCGGGGCCGGCTCACCGATCTCGCCGGGGCGCACCTCGTCCAGCCGGCGGCGATGTCCGACCGGGAGGCCCGTATCTTCCTGGCCCGAGCCTCGGGCCAGACCCGGACGACCGGCGACCCGCATGCGGCCGCCGCCCTGGTCCGGGTCTGCGGGGGCCTGCCGCTTGCCCTGCGGATCTGCGCGGCCCGGCTCGCCGCCCGGCCGTCCTGGACCGCCCGCGAGCTGGCCGACCGGCTCACCGCCGACGGCCGGCTCCTCGACGAGCTCCGCGCCGGCGACCTGGACGTCCGGGCCGCCTTCGACGGCACCCACGACGCCCTGGACCCGGCCGCCGCCCGTGCCTTCCGGCTGCTCGCCCTCGGTGGCGCCCCGAGTCTGCGGGTCGAGGCGGCCGCCCGCATCCTCGGCGAACCGGTCCCCCTCACCGAGCGGCTCCTCGAACGTCTGGTCGCCGCCCACCTGCTGAGCACCCCCGAGGCCGGCGAGTACCGCTACGACGACCTGCTGCTCGTCTACGCCCGCGAGCAGAGCCTGCGCCTCGACAGCGAGCTGGACCGCCGCCGGGCGCAGGAGCAGGCCGCGCAGCGCACCGGGCCCCTGGTGGCCATGGCCTGCTGAGGGGTCGGCCTCCAGGGCCGGACGACGTAGGCGGTCATCGTCCTGGCCATGCTGGCCGTCGGCACCGGCTTCCGGTCACCATGGGTACCCGGACTGCCCAGGCCCGCGACCTCCACGGCCGCCTCGCCCTCGCTCGGCCACGCCGGAGCCAACGGGCCCCGGCGAACGTGTACGACGTCGCGCCGGACTGCGTCAGCGCGGTGCCGGGCAGCGGGCGCAGCACCTGCACGGTGCAGAAGACGACCGCCGGCAGCACGACCAGCGGGGTCCAGATCTTCACCCGGCGCAGCACGGTACGCCACAGCGTCGGCCGCGGCGGAGGCGTGTTCGTCAGCTCGGCGAGCACCTTCAGCGGCTCCTCCGGCGGCACCGGCTGCTCCCTGGTCCGCTCCCGCTCGGCAAGCCCGCCGGTCCCAACGGCCATGGCGACCGTCGCCGCCCCAGCGGGCTCTTCGGGCGTGGACGGCTCCTCGGGGGTGCGCCATGAACGACGCCCCGTCACCGATATTCAAGCCGACGGCCCGGGCCGACCTGTGACCTGTCGCCACACCCGTCGGCAGGCGCTCCGCCGCACCGCCCAACCCGCAGACGAGGGCGGCACACCCACCGGTTCCCGGATATAGCGATCATCCGGCAATAGGCGTTCGGACAACGGCGTGGACCGTGCGGCCTCACCTACCGGTCCCGCTGCGGTCGTGATTCGCTCAGTCCGGGGCAGGGGTGGGGAGTTGGGCGAGCAGTTGGCCGGTGGTGATGAGCTGGCCTGATCCGATGAAGCGGGTGGCGATGCGCAGGGCGGCATCGTGCACGGCGGAACCGGCGTCGCTGGCGGTGGCATCGGTGAGCAGCCAAGGGGTGTAACCGAGTTCGAAGGCGTCGGCCACGGACTTGAGGACGCAGCTGTCGGTGGCGATACCGCAGAAGACGATGTGGTGCCAGCCTTCCCGTTCAGCCAGGGCGGTGCCTTCGGGGGTGAAGCAGGTATAGGCGGGCTTGTCGATGACGGCGAGCGCCCGGCGGGCGTGCTCGGCGAGTTCGGGGGCGAGGTCCGTCTCGGGCGAGGTCTGGAGGCGGGTCCAGTGCAGCAGTCGTTCGAACGGGCTGCCGGGGCTGTTGAGATAGCGGGTGAAGACCACCGGGCGGTGGGCCTGCTGCCAGCGGTCGACCAGGCCGGTGATGGTGGGCAGGAGGTGACGGGTGTGCTGGTTGAGGAAGCCGTTCTGCATGTCGATGACGACCAGTGCGGCGCCGGCCGCCTCGGTGGTGTTCATGGTGTGCTCAACTCCTGTCCGTCAGGCCACAGCGTCGCGCAGGGCTCCCCGGCGCTCTACTCAAGCCCGATTGGTGACTTACTGTGAGCGTGTCACCAACCGGGCTTGACGACCTCATTGGGAATCAGTAGCGGGGCGCGCTGGCGAACGTGGCCAAAGACCCCGCGAAGGGGCCGCCGTCGCCGAAGGCCAGCGCCGCGAAGTTCCCGCCGATGCGGCGGTGGCCGGCGGCGTCGGGGTGGACCTCGTCGGGCAGCGGCAGCTCGGCGTAGTCGGCCTCGCCGTAAAGCGAACGGCCGTCCAGGTAGTGCAGGTTCGGGTCGTCGGCCGCCCGCTGCTCGACGATGCGGGTGAGCTCGTCGCGGATGACGTTCAGCGTCAGGCGGCCCGCGGCGCGCTCGGCCGGGTCGCCGGTGGCTTTGAACCGCACCGTCCCGCCGTCGAAGTCCGGCGCGAGGGGGCCGGGGGTGTCCTCCTGGACGGGGCACAGGACGGGAGAGACGACCAGCAGCGGGGTGTCCGGGTGGCCATCGCGGATCGTGTCGAGGAAGCCGTGCACCGCAGGGCCGAAGGCACGCAGCCGCATCACGTCGGCGTTGACGATGTTGATGCCGATCTTGACGCTGATCAGGTCCGCCGGGGTGTCGCGCATCGCGCGTGCGGTGAACGGGTCGAGCAGCGCGCTGCCGCCGAACCCCAGGTTGACCAGCTCCACACCGCCCTGGGCGGCGGCCAGCGCCGGCCAAGTGGTGGTCGGGGTGGCGGCGTTGGAGCCGTGGCTGATCGAACTGCCGTGGTGCAGCCACACGCGACGGCCGCGCTCCGGTGCGGGCTCGACCGGGGCGTCGGTGCGCAGGGCGATCAGCTCGGTGATCTCCGTGTGGGGCAGCCAGATCTCGATGTCCTTGTCGCCCGTGGCCAGGTCGGCGAACCGGGCCGTGCCGGGCGGGCCCTCGTGCAGCTCGACCTCCTGGGTGGCCATGTCGAGGGTACGCACGTTGCCGCCGGCCACGGTGGCCCGGGCCGCGAGCCGACCGTCGACGAGCAGGTCGTACACGCCGTCCGCCGGAGCCGGGGCCGGGACGCCTCGGTAGGCCCTCTTCGTGGGAAGCGTGTCCAGTTCGATGGTGGTGGCTCGGGTGCGGAAGGCCAGGCGTACGCCGGAAGGCTGGGCTTCGGCCATGGCCAGCTGGCCGTCGGGGATCTGCCGCCGGGCCCACAGGGGCAGCCGGTGCGGCAGCAGGCCGTGCGCGGTGCGTTCCACGTCGAGGGCGCCGCGCAGCAGTTCCGGGGCGATGGGGGTGGTGATCCAGTTGTCCTGAGCGTTCATTGTCCCAGCTTGTTGATCGGCGCGTCCGAGTCGTCCGGACACGCCGATACGTCAAAGTCGAGCGGTCAGTGGCCGGTGGCCGGTGGCCGGTGCCGTGGGGGCGCGGTCAGGACCTGGGCCAGTTGCGCAGCTGGGCGTCGAGGGAATCCAGGATCCATGACCAGGTTTCCTGCGAGTCGGGGGCGCTGTGGCTGAAGCCGCCGGCCATCTCCAGGCTGACGTAGCCGTGGAAGATGCTGCCCAGCATCCGGACCGCGTGTGTCCGGTCCGGCTCCGTCAGGTCGTAGCCGCGCAGAATCGCCCGCGTCATCTGCGCGTGCCTGCCGCCGGCGCTGGCCGCCGCCGTCTCCGGGTCGAGTCGCAGCTGCGCCGCGGCGTAGCGGCCGGGGTGCTCCCGGGCGTAGTCGCGATAGGCGTTGGCGAAGGCGGTCAGGGCGTCCTTGCCGGCGCGCCCGGCCAGGGCGGCGGCGACCCGGTCCGCCAGTTCCTCCAGGGCGAGTAGGGCGATCTTCGCCTTGAGGTCCTGGGAGCTCTTGATGTGCGAGTACAGGCTCGCGGTCGTGACGTCGAACCGCCTGGCGAGTGCCGGGACGGTCACCTTGTCGAAGCCGACCTCGTCGGCCAGTTCCGCCCCAGCCTGGGCGAGACGCTCCGTGGTCAGTCCTGCTCGTGCCATGACCACCCTCCCTTCCGGCAGAGTCGATTAAGATTTTGCCTAATCGATTTAGGAAACTTAGCCTACCACTCATGAAGCCACTGACTGAGCAAGAGATCCGTGCCGGGTTCGTGAACTGCGGCAAGGGCGCGGCGAAGCGTCTGTTCGTCCCGCGCGACCTGGCCGACCGGCCATGGGACGACCTGGACTTCCTCGGCTGGCGAGACCCCCAGTCCCCTGATCGCGCCTGTCTCGTGGCCGAGCTGGACGGCCGCCCGGTTGGCGTCGTGCTGCGCAGTTCCGGCCCCAGTTCCCGGCAGGCCCGGCGCAGCATGTGCTCGGTGTGCGTGACCACCCACACCGGCGGCGTCTCCCTGATGGTCGCGCCGCGGGCCGGGAAGGGCGGGCAGCAGGGCAACTCGGTGGGCGCCTACCTGTGCAGCGACCTCGCCTGCTCGCTCTACGTACGCGGCCAGAAGGACTCGGGCGTCGGCGCCCGGCTCCACGAGTCGATCACTCTGGAAGAGAAGATCCAGCGGACTGCGTCCAATATCGCCGCGTTCATCGCCAAGGTGACCGCATGACCCGTCGGGCGGGGCCGGAGGCGGCGGTGAACACGGTGCCGTCCTGGCGGGTGGCCAGATAGTGAAGGGGCGTCTTCTTCAAGGGGTGCCGCCTTCCCGGTGCGGTCGGTGTCCGGCCGGGCGGCCGCGCCGCGCACCAGTGCACCCCCGCCCGGACCGGGTGCCGAACGGGGGCATGCTGCTGGAGGAGGCCCTCTGCGGCCGCGGTCCGAGCGCCGGCCCGGCAGATCGTCGAATCCCCCGGCTTTCGCGGCCCCGCCTTCAGCACGGGCGAGCAGTGGCTCCACGACTGCGCCCACGGCTCGGGAAGCAAGGGTTCCGGCGATGCCGGCACCTGGATCCGCTTCGGCCGGATCCAGCACATGACCTTCGCCGTCCAGAAGCTTTCGGATACGGCCACTTGACCGCCCCTCCACTCAGTGACGCCGCCCGGTCGACCGTACCGACCCCTCAGGCTCCACGGATTGCGGAACCCGAGTGGGGTCGGATCATCCGTCAGTGGCGTGTGTAAGGGGCGACCAGCGCGGCCGAGGCGAGTGCTCGACGTTGAATCTCCCCGAGAGTCTGGGCAGGTGGTGTACTGCCGTCGAAGGACGTCGGCATCGGCTCGCGCAGCGCGTACAGCGTCAGCTGGTATCTGTGAGTGCTGCCATGGGGTGGGCAGGGCCCGGTGTAGGTGGCCTCTCCGAAGTCGTTGAGGGCCTCACGGGCGCCCGGAATGAGCTGGTGGGCGGTGAGCCCGTGAGCGCCGGCCGGGATCCCGAGCTGCAGCCAGTGAATCTTGTTCACGTCCAAGTCGACCATGACGAGCGCGAGTTCCGCCGTCCCGGTCGGCACGTCGGCGAAGTTCAGGCCCGGCGAGTAGTCCTGCGGGTCGTCGCAGGTCATGAGCGAGGTGAATGCGCCGGACTGGTCGAAGCCCTGCCCCCGGGTCAGGGCCAGCGGGCCGGTGGGAGCAGAGGCCGTGCGCGCGGTCGCTGCGGCGGATGCCTGCGCGTCAGGACCGGGCTCGGAGGTGCTGGAGGCGCAGGCAGCGCACGCCAGCAGTACTGCCGCGGCCACCACAGGCGCCTGGATTCGGGATCCTCGCATATCACCACTGTAGGTGTCCGATCCTGCACGATTGGTTATCGACGCTTGCCTTGACCGGCGGACAGGACTCCCTGGTCACGGAACCGGACACCATTCAACTGCCGTCCCAGCAGCAGCAGACAGCTACCGGCCGGTACGGAGCCGTATCCATCGCACGGGCGGGGCGGTACAACGAACAGGAGGAAAGTGGAGAGCCGACGGGTTCCCCTGCTGGCATCTTGAGCTAACTACGCCTGTTCATGCAGGTCACGGCCACGTGATAGGGCTTCACTCAATCGCGTGAGAATCTGACGGTAACTCGCAGATTCCAGGAGTCCCACTCGTAATCTGCGTGTTTGTGGCAGATTCCGGGAGTCGCCGCTTCACCGTCCTCGATGGCGGAGGCGGCCTTGCTCCGCACGGTGACTCTGGCGAGACCCCGGTGGTCGAGCCAGGGCTTGCCGATGTCCTGACGCTGCAGCGCCCTGCCGTCGAGCTGTCCGAGCTTGAGGCGGAACGGGCGCTGTTTCAGGATTCGCTGGCTGAGTACTGTTGGGCCCGGGACGTCGCCGGTCTTGCCCCAAAGACTCTGGATGCTCTTGTACAGCCGGTCCTTGAGGTCTGCGCGTTCTACGACGTCGTTCCCTGGCGGCTGAACTCGCGGGAGCTGGACCGCTACTTCGCCGGCCCGGGCAAGCCCAATCGCCACACGACGATGCGCTCGAAGATCAACCGGATCGACGGGTACTTCGCCTTCCTGGAGCAGCGCTACGCGGGGGAGATCCTGCGTCGCTTCGGTGCCGCGGTCGAGTCGCCGGTCGACGCGTTCAACCGTCCCCGGCACCGTGGCGACTTCGGGCTGCGCATCCCTCCGTCGGCGAGGGAGACGCAGGACTTCTTCAGGTCCTGGCGTGCCGCTCTTCCCACCGCGCGGAAGTACCCCGTGGCGGTGCGCAACTACGTAATATCGAAGCTGACCTACATCTCGGGCGTGCGCGCAGCCGAGCTGTGCCGGGGGCGGATCGGCGACGTGCACTGGGAGAACGGGCAGTGGGGCCGCTTCCTTGTGCAGGGTAAGGGCGCGCGGGGCTCTGGGCCCAGGGAGCGGGAGGCGTGCCTGTTCCGGGAGGGGCGTGAGCTGCTGTGGTGGTTCGTCGAGGAGGTGCGGGGGGAGTTCGGCGACGACCCGACCGACCCGCACGCGCCGCTGTTCCCCTCCGAGCGGCTGCCCAGGTCGGTCGCCGACCTGAACCTGCCGATCTCGCTGGCGGTGGTTCCCGACACGTTCCGCCGCGCGCTGAAGGCGGCGTCCCGCGAGTACCTCAAGGGCTCGGTCACCGAGTTGTTCCCCATCTGCTGAGGCATGCCTGCGCGACCCACAACTATGAGGCCGGGATGCCGTTGTGGGATGTGCAGGTCTTGTTGGGCCATACCTGGGCCTCGACCACGGTCGGGTACCTGGCGACCGCCAAGGGCGACCCGGAGCGGATGTGTCTGGAATCTTCCCGGCGAGCGGTTCGCCGGCTGAGCGTGGAGGCGTGATCCGATGAAGTGGAACCTGCGCTGGGTGGCTGCCCGGCGGGACATCTGGCGGCCGGCCCAGCTCCTGGGGGCCTTCCAGGAGGTGGGCTTCAACCCTTCGCTGAGCAAGGTCGCCGCCCTGTGGTCCAACAAGCCGGTCACGGTCCGGTTGGAGGACCTCGACCTGATCTGTGCGGCGCTCCAGTGTTCGGTAGCGGACCTGATGGAGGCCGAGACCGTCGCCGCGGCCCAGGACCGGAAGAGCGAGGCGCCGCGGGCGGTCGGGCAGACGGGTGCGGTGCGTCCCGTGCCGAGGCCCTCAAGTGGCGGTCGGCGCCGCGCGCTTCCGCCGAACTAACCGGGGCGGCGCGAATGGGGCGGGGACGGACCCGGCGGGCCGGGTCGTGCGAGGAGTGCCTGGACTGGGGCCTGATGCCGACGGGCGGGTAGCGCCCGGAGTGCGCGCGTGCCCACGCCAGGGGTGGGAACGGTTGGCAGCCAGGAGGCTGCCGTCGGTGCGGCTGGACACAGGCACTCGCCAAGGACGGGTGCTGCCGGGGCTGCCTACTCGCCGTACGGCTCGGGCAGGACGATCCGTGGCTCTGGGCAGAACTACGTCACGAGAGCCTTCCGGCCAGCCGCGGCCGCCAGCTCGCGCTGCGCCTGGAGAGGATCGGCTTGCCGGACGCGCGGCCTCTGCGAGGGGAGGGACCCCGCTCCCACCGCGATGTGCCGGCCTGGGTACGGGCACGGTTCCCGGAGCCCGTCCGTGACGATCCGGCGCTGTGCCCGCCCGAAGTGCCGGGCCAACTCGGCCTCTTCCCCACGCCCCGGCGGCTGTTCACCATCACGGACGGAGCCCGCATCCACGGCCGCTCCCTCCCCGACCTGGAGCTGGTCTGCGCCGAGCTCGGGCGGATGGCGAGCGAGCGCGGGGTCGGCCCGTCGTGGGTGATCCCCCTCAGCACCTGGCACTCCACCGGCATCAGCACCCCTCGTCAGGTCACCGCCGAGCACATCGAAGCAGCCCTCGAATCCCTGGCGGGCCATCACGCCCGCTCCGTCCACGGTGCGCTGCGATCCCTGTTCCGGGCCCTGCGGCGTGAGCGCCTGATCTTCCGCGATCCCGCCCGCACCGTCAGCCTGACCTCCGCCCGACCCCTGCCGACCACCCTGCCCTCAGACCGCCTGACCGGCATCCTCGACCAGCTCCCCGACAGCCGAAGCCGGCTCATCGTCGCCCTGGTCGCCGTCCACGCCCTGGCCCCCCAGCAAGTCGCCAGCCTGCGCCTCGCCGACCTCGACCGCTCCAAGGCCCGTCAGCGAGTACGGCGCCCCCAGCGCCTGGACCACGTCTTCTACCTCGACGGCTTCCTCATGAACCTGGTCTACGCGTGGATCCGGGACCGCCACCAACGGTGGCCGGACAGCACCAACCCCTACCTCATCGTCAGCCGACAGACCGCCATCGACAGCACGGGGCCTGCGGTCTGCGCCGGGGTCATCAAGAAGCCGTTCCGACACAGCGGCTTCACCGCTCAGGCACTGCGCACCGACCGCATCCTTGACGAAGCCCGAGACAGCGCCGATCCCGTTCGTCTCATGCGCCAGTTCGGCATCGCCAACGTGACCGCGGTCAAGTACGTCTTCACGGCCCACCCCGACAAGCGGCCGCACCCCATTGGCCCGTGAGTGGCCCCGGGGATCAGTCGAACCGATGGAGTGGGGTATGGGTCCTGACCCACGAGCAGGACCCATACCTCGTTGAAGGGCTGCTGGAACGCCCGGAGAATGTTCGCGCCAGCAGGAAGGTACGTCCGCCCCGCGGCAACCTCCGCACGCAGGAAGTCCCCCATCGCGGTGATCCGATCCGCCATCGGTTCGAGCGCCTTCGCCCAGCCCGGATCGACGAGTTCGTACAACGGCCTCGCAATCACCGTGCGCCCCCCGCGTGCCGCAGGGCAGTCGTGACTACTCCTCTTCCTTCTCCTCGTCGCCGAGACGATCCAGAAGCTCCCGCAGTGCGGGGACGGTGGGTCACGCTCGACCCAGCGCTCCACCCACTCGGCCATGGTCATCATCGTCGGTCAGCCTCCGCTCCGAAACCAGTGTTCTCGGAACTCGGGCGTGCGCAGCCCCGGGCGTCAACGGGGTTCGTAGAACACGTTGCGGATGCGGGTGGCGACATGGAGGTTGAGCCGGGCCTCGACGTCGCTGAGGTCGTGGCCGGTGATCTCGCGGATGCGCTGGAGGCGATAGCGCACGGTACTCCGATGGATGAGCAGGATCTCAGAGGTCGCGTCGTAGCTTCCGCCGCTCTCGAGGTAGCGCGAGAGCGTGGTGACGAGGTCGGTGTGGTGGCGCGCGTCGTAGTCCAGCAGGGCGCCGAGCCATTCGTGGACGAAGCGGTCGGCTTCCCGTTCGCCGTCGCCGGTGCCCATCATGCGGTAGAGGCCGAGCTCCTCGAAGTTGGTGCTGCCGTGCGGGTCGTGGGATCTGCGCCGCACGGTGAGGGCTCGGGCGGCCTCGTCGTAGGAGTGCGGGAGGTCTGCGGGGCTGTCGCAGCGGCCGCCGACTCCGATGGCCCCGGCCCGGGTGTTGAGGTCGTCGGAGACGGCCCGGTACAGCGCGTCCCCGGAGTCGAGCCCCACTGCCAGCACGACCGTGGTCTCCCGGCGGGCGCCGATGAGCACGTCCAGGCGCAGGCGAGCGGCCGCGCGGGCGACCGCGTCGCCGAGCGCCGCCTGGTCGGCGGGCCCGGGCCACTGCAGTACGGCGACCCGGTGCGGCCGGTGCAGATCGTGGCCGAAGGTGGCCGCACAGGCGAACATGTCCTCGGTCGCCCGGCCCGAGATCAGCCTGTCGACGAGATCACGACGCAGTTGTGGTTCCAACAGGGCGAGCCTGCGCGCGTGGAAGAGCTCCGGGGCCAGGACCAGGCCGGCCTGGTCGAGGGCGGAGGTGTCCGGCTTCCCGGCTCGCCGGTCCGGGTCGACCAGGGCTACCAGGCCGAGCAGGTCGCCGGCCATGGCGATGGGGGCGATCAGCCGGTCCCGGTCACGGACGGCGCCCGGCTGGTGCCGTGCGCGCTGCAGCAGCTCTTCTCGGGGTCCGAGGTCAGGTCCGCGAGGGGGCGGGGGCTGACCGGGGCCTGCCCAGACCCGCAGGTTACCGAAGAGGTCCTCGGTCAGCGCCGGGAGCCCGGTGAGTTCGTGGAGAGCCCGGACTATGCCCTCCTCGCCCCGGCCGGAGGCCGCCGCGCGGGCAAGCGCTTCGTGGCCGGCGGCGGTGCGCTCCAGGACCGCGACGGTCGCGCTGGGGTCGGCGTCGCGCCGGACCTCCGCAGTCCTCAGCCGGTCGTGGTCCGCGGCGGTGGCGCGTTCCAGCCGGCGCCGCGCCATCCATGCGAGGGCGATGCGGGCCTGCCGGACGAGCAGGTCGGCGAGGGCGGTCTCGTCGGCCGAGGGTGCGGTGCGGGCTCGGACGACGAGGTAGCCGAGACAGCGGTCGCCGTCACGTAGGGCGTAGACCCGCATCCAGCAGCCGCCGGCGCCGTCCGGGTGGCCGGTGGCTGTGGCTGCGGTGTGCGGCCGCGCGCCGGATACGGCGGGAGTGAACGGTGCGCAGCGCACCGGCAGGCCGTTGTGCAGCAGGTGGGCCGCGTCGAACGGGCCGAGCGCCGCCATCGCGGCCCTGGCAGCCCCCAGTACCGCGAACTCGTCGACTCCCTCGAACATCGCCGTGGTGTGGCGTAGCAGGGTGTGCGCGACCCCAGCCGTTGGCGGGACCGCGTGCGGTGGTGAGGCCGTCATCGCGAGAGGGACAGCGTCATCCATGACAGGCCCCCTTCGGGGCTCGGGACATCAGCCGCTGCTACCACGCTACGCCGCCCGAGGCGGGCCCTCAGCGGCAGGCCGCGGGCTTGCTGCCCGTCCTGGCGGACGAGAGGGCCGTTGCGGGTTCGTCCTGCCAGGGCGAGGAATCCCGAGGACTGTCGCGCGAGGCTGGCCGCTGGCGTGGGCGCGAACTCGCGCGGCTGTCGTCGGCGGTCTCGCCGGGGCCCGCGTCACGGTCACGACCGGTCCGTGTCACGACGGAGGAGATTCCCATGGCGAAGGCAGTCGGCATCGATCTCGGTACGACCAACTCGGTCATCGCGGTCTGGGAGGGCGGTGAGCCCACCGTGATACCGAACGCCGAGGGATCCAGGACGACACCCTCGGTGGTGGCTTTCTCCGACACCGGCGAGCGGCTGGTGGGGCTGCTGGCCCGGCGGCAGGCGATCCTCAACCCGAAGGGCACCGTCACGTCCGCGAAGCGGTTCATCGGCCGTCGCTACGACGAGGTCGTGGAGGAGGCCAAGGCGGTCTCCTTCGACGTGGTGGAGGGACCGGGCGGGGTGGCCCGATTCGAGGTGAACGGCAAGCAGTACGCGCCTGAGGAGATCAGCGCGCAGGTGCTGCGCAAGCTCGCCGACGACGGCGGGAAGTCGCTCGGCGAGCGGGTGACCGAGGCGGTCATCACGGTGCCCGCCTACTTCAACGACGCCCAGCGGCAGGCCACCAAGGACGCCGGGAAGATCGCCGGCCTCGAGGTCCTGCGGATCATCAACGAGCCGACCGCGGCGGCGCTGGCCTACGGGCTGGACAAGAAGGGTCACGAGACCGTCCTGGTCTTCGACCTCGGCGGCGGCACCTTCGACGTCAGCATCCTGGACGTCGGCGACGGCGTGGTGGAGGTCCGCGCCACCGCAGGTGACTCCCACCTGGGCGGCGACGACTTCGACCGCCGGGTGGTGGACTACCTGGCGGACGACTTCCAGAAGACCGAGGGCATCGACCTGCGCAAGGACCCGCAAGCCCTGCAGCGGCTGTTCGAGGCCGCCGAGAAGGCCAAGACCGAGCTGAGTTCGGTCACCCAGACCCAGGTGAGCCTGCCGTTCGTCACCGCGGACGCCTCCGGGCCGAAGCACCTGACCGAGACCGTCCGCCGCTCCACCTTCGAGCAGATCACCGCGGACCTGGTCGAGCGCTGCCTGGGCCCGGTGAAGCAGGCGATGGCCGACGCGAAGGTCACCGACAACGACATCGACGAGGTCATCCTGGTCGGTGGTTCGACCCGCATCCCGGCGGTGCAGGCGCTGGTGCGGCGCCTGACCGGTGGCAAGGACCCCAACATGACCGTCAACCCGGACGAGGTGGTGGCGCTGGGCGCCGCCGTCCAGGCCGGAGTGCTCAAGGGTGAGGTCAAGGATGTGCTGCTGCTCGACGTCACCCCGCTCTCGCTGGGCGTGGAGACAGCGGGCGGCGTGATGACCAAGATCATCGAACGGAACACCACCATCCCCGCCCGCCGGTCCGAGATCTTCTCGACCGCCGAGGACAACCAGCCGGCCGTGGACATCGTGGTGCTCCAGGGCGAGCGTGAGATGGCCGCCGACAACCGGGTGCTGGGCCGCTTCCGGCTGGAGAACATCAAGCCCGCGCCGCGCGGGCAGACCCAGATCGAGGTCACCTTCGACATCGACGCCAACGGCATCCTCAAGGTCAGCGCCAAGGACAAGGACACCGGCGCCGAACAGTCGATCACCATCAGCGAGGGCTCTAACCTCGACCAGGCCGAGGTCGAGCGGATGATCGCCGAGGCCGAGCAGAATCGCTCCGCCGACAGAGCGCTGCGCGAGGCAGTCGACGCCCGCAACGAGCTGGACGCGGTCGCCTACCAGGTCGAACGCCGCCTGAGCGAGCTCGGCGACGCCGCGCCGCAGCACGAGCGGGCCCGCGCCGAGCTGCTGATCGATCAGGCACGCGCGGCCATCAAGGAGGAGGCACCCGCGGACCGCGCCCGCAGCCTCACCTCCGAGCTCCAGCAGGTCTACGCCGGACTGGCCGCCCGCTCGGCCGGGCCCTCAGGCGCGTCCGGCCAGGCCGCCGGTGGCGGACCCTCGGGCGGCGCCTCGGGTGGTGGCGCGGGCGACGACGACGTCATCGACGCCGACTTCGACCGGAGCTGAGGCGGCGTCATGTCGGAACAGGACCAGGACCGTCCTTCGGAGGAGGCGCCGGAGCTCTCGCAAGAGGCGGCTCCGGCACGGGAGATGTCCGAGATCGAGGAGTTGGAGGACCGGTGGCGGCGGGCGCTCGCCGATCTGGACAACCTCCGCAAGCGGCACGCCCGTGAGCGGCCCCACGAACTGGAGGCCGAACGGGCCAGGGTCGCCGCTGCCTGGCTCCCGGTGCTCGACAACCTCGAACTGGCCCTCGCCCACGCGGCTGCCGACCCCGGGTCGATCGTCCAGGGCGTCCGGGCCGTCCGCGACCAGGCCGTCGAGGTGCTGAGAAGCCTCGGCTACCCGCGCCACGACGAGACCGGCGTCCCCTTCGACCCCGCGCTGCACGACGTGGTCACCGTGGTCGACGCCCCGGATACCGCCCCGGATACCGCTCCGGGCACCGTCGTCCAGGTGCTGCGCCCCGGGTACGGTGAGCCCGGGCGGCAGCTGCGGCCGGCGGCGGTGGCGGTCAGCCGCAAGCCGGAGTAAGACGCCATGGCCCGCGACTACTACGAGGTGCTGGGCGTCCCGAAGACCGCCGACGCGGCCCAGATCCAGCAGGCGTTCCGTACCCTGGCCCGCCGCTACCACCCGGACGTGAACAAGGACCCGGCCGCCGAGGACCGCTTCAAGGAGCTCAACGAGGCATACAGCGTGCTCTCCGACCCCGACACCCGGGCCCGGTACGACCGCTTCGGCCCCGACTTCCGGCAGATCCCCGAGGACTACGACGAACGGGCGGCCGCCGCCCAGGGCTTCGGGGGAAGGGGCGGGTACGCCGGGGCGGGTGGCCGAGGGGGCGCGCGGGTCTGGACGACGGGAGGGCAGTACGACGCGTCCGATGTCGACTTCGAGGAGCTCTTCGGCGGTATCTTCGGTGGCCGAGCGGGCCCGGCCGGCCGGGCGCGTGCCGGGCCGGTCCCCGGCGCCGACCAGGAGGCCGAACTCACGCTCACCGTGGAAGAGGCCTACCGGGGCGGCAGACGGAAGATCACCCTCGGCGGGCCGGGCGGCGGGCGCACCTATGACGTGACCGTCCCGGCCGGCGTGGTCGACGGACAGCGGATCCGGCTCGCGGGGGAGGGCGGCCGGGGCCGCGGCCAGGGCGCCGCCGGGGACCTCTACCTGGTGGTGCGGATCGCCCCGCACGCGCGCTACCGCCTCTCGGGTCGCGACATCCATGTCGACCTGCCCGTCACCCCGTGGGAGGCCGCGCTCGGGGCGACCATCCCGGTCAGCGGGCCGGGCGGCACCGCAAAGGTCCACGTCCCACCGGGCACCTCCACCGGCCGCCGGCTACGACTGCGAGGCGAGGGGATGCCCAACCCCAAGGGTTCCCCCGGTGACCTCTACGCCGAGATCCGGGTGATGGTGCCGCCCTCGCTGAGCCCGCGCGAGCGCGAGTTGTTGGAGGAACTGGCCGCCGTATCGACGTTTGACCCGAGGAAGCAGACATGAGAGCCCAGCAGCGTCCTCCCGCCGAAGGCATCGGACCGGACAACACCGGTGGTCGCTACCCGCTCGTGCGGATCTACCGCCCCGACCCGTACCGGCTGTCCTTGGACAGCGTCGCCCACCACAGTGGCCTGTCACCCGACCTGGTCCGACGTTTCGTCGCCCTGGGGCTGGTGGACGCCGAGCGGGACCGCCTCGGCCGGTTGTGGTTCCGCACCAGCGCCCCGGCGACCATCGCCCGGACCCAGCGACTGCGGACCGGACTGTCCCTCAACTACGCCGCCATCGGGCTCGTCCTCGACCTGCTCGACCGCATCGACGAGTTGGAGAGCGCGCTGCGCCACCGCGAGCGGGCCGCCAAGGAGCGAATCCCATGGACATGAACCGCCTCACCCAGAAGTCCCAGGAAGCCCTCCAGGAAGCGCAGAGCGTCGCGGTGCGTCTGGGCCAGAACCAGGTCGACGGCGAACACCTGCTGCTGGCCCTGCTCGACCAGCAGGACGGCCTGACGCCCCGGCTGTTCGAGCAGGCCGGCGCCGACCCGGCCGTGTTGCGCGCCGCCGTCCGGGCCGACCTTGCCAAACGCCCGCGCACCACCGGTCCCGGCGCCACACCCGGCCAGGTGACGGTCACCCAGCGCCTCGCCCGGCTCCTCGACACGGCCGAACAGGAGGCCAAACGGCTCAAGGACGAGTACGTCTCGACCGAGCACCTGGTGCTCGCCCTGGTGGACGAGGGCTCGGCCACCGGCGCCGGGCGCCGACTGGCGGAGCACGGGATCACCAGGGACACCTTCCTGAGCGCCCTCACCCGGGTGCGCGGCAACCAGCGGGTCACCTCCGCCAACCCGGAGGCCGCCTACGAGGCGCTGGAGAAGTACGGCCGCGACCTCGTGGCCGAAGCCCGCACCGGCCGCCTCGACCCGGTGATCGGCCGCGACGCCGAGATCCGCCGGGTGATCCAGATCCTCAGCCGCAAGACCAAGAACAACCCGGTGCTGATCGGCGAACCCGGCGTCGGCAAGACCGCCATCGTAGAGGGCCTGGCCCAGCGGATCGTGCGCGGCGACGTCCCCGAAGGGCTGCGCGACAAGACCGTGTTCGCCCTGGACATGGGATCGCTGGTCGCCGGCGCCAAGTACCGCGGTGAGTTCGAGGAACGGCTCAAGGCCGTACTGGCCGAGGTCAAGGGAGCCGAGGGACGCATCCTGCTCTTCGTGGACGAGCTGCACACCGTCGTCGGCGCGGGCGCCGCCGAGGGCGCGATGGACGCCGGCAACATGCTCAAGCCGATGCTGGCCCGCGGCGAGTTGCACATGATCGGCGCCACCACCCTGGACGAGTACCGCAAACACATCGAGTCCGACGCCGCCCTCGAACGCCGGTTCCAGATCGTCCTGGTCGACGAGCCGAGCGTGGAGGACACGATCTCCATCCTGCGTGGCATCCGCGAGCGCCTGGAGGTCTTCCACGGCGTCAAGATCCAGGACGGCGCGCTGGTCGCCGCCGCGACCCTCAGTCACCGCTACATCAGCGACCGCTTCCTCCCCGACAAGGCCATCGACCTGGTGGACGAGGCCTGCGCAAGGTTGCGCACCGAGATCGACTCGATGCCCGCCGAGCTCGACGAACTCACCCGCCGGGCAACCCGGTTGGAGATCGAGGAGGCGGCGCTCGCCCAGGAGACCGACCCGGCCAGCCGCGCCCGCCTGGCGGACCTGCGGCGCGAACTCGCCGACTTGCGAGGCGAGTTGGACTCCAAGCACGCCCAGTGGGAGGCCGAACGCCAGGCCATCCGCCGCGTCCAGGAACTGCGCCAGGAGCTGGAACGCGCCCGGCAGGAGGCCGAGGAGGCCGAACGCGCCTACGACCTCAACCGCGCCGCCCAGCTGCGCTACGGCACCATCAGCGAACTGGAGCGCCGCCTGGACGCCGAGGAGGAGCAACTCGCCGCCAAGCAGGGCGAGAACCGACTGCTGCGCGAGGTGGTCACGGCCGACGAGATCGCCGAGATCGTCTCCGCCTGGACCGGCATCCCGGTCAGCCGGTTGCAGGAAGGCGAACGGCAGAAGCTGCTCCGCCTGGACGAGATCCTGCGCCAGCGGGTGATCGGACAGGACGAGGCCGTCCAACTGGTCGCCGACGCGGTGATCCGGGCCCGCTCGGGCGTGCGCGACCCGCGCCGGCCGATCGGCTCCTTCATCTTCCTCGGCCCCACCGGCGTCGGGAAGACCGAACTCGCCAAGACCCTCGCCGCCGCGCTGTTCGACAGCGAGAACAACATGGTCCGCCTCGACATGAGCGAGTACCAGGAGCGGCACACCGTCAGCCGTCTCGTCGGTGCACCCCCCGGATACGTCGGGTACGAGGAGGGTGGCCAGCTCACCGAGGCCGTACGTCGCAAGCCCTACTCCGTCGTCCTCTTCGACGAGATCGAAAAGGCCCACGCCGATGTCTTCAACACCCTGCTCCAGGTGTTGGACGACGGTCGGATCACCGACTCCCAGGGCCGCACAGTCGACTTCCGCAACACCGTCGTCATCATGACCTCCAACATCGGGTCGCAGTACCTGATCCAGGACGCCACCGCCGGCGGCGAGATCAAACCCGAGGTGCGGGATCTCGTGATGGGTGAACTCAGCCGGCACTTCCGCCCCGAGTTCCTCAACCGCGTCGACGACATCGTGCTCTTCCACCCGCTCGGCCTCGCCGAGATCGAGCGCATCGTCGACCTGCTGCTGGAAGACCTGCGCAAGCGCCTCGGCGAGCAGCGGATCTCCCTCGTCCTCACCGAGGAGGCCCGCCACCTGATCGCCGCAGAGGGCTACGACCCGGTCTACGGCGCCCGGCCGCTGCGCCGCTTCATCTCGCACGAGGTCGAGACGAAGATCGGACGGGCACTGCTCGCCGGCGACGTCCACGAGGGCGTGACCATCGTCGTCGACGCCCGGGACGGCGAACTGGTCGTCAGCTTCCAGGACGAACCGCAGGAGTAGCCATGAGTGCCACGACCACCGTCCGCTGCACCAACTGCGGAAAGGCCAACCGCCTCCCCGCCGCCGCACAGGGCCGCCCCAGGTGCGGCAACTGCCAGACCCCGCTGCCCTGGATCACCGAAGCCGGCGACAACGACTTCGCCGCCGTCGTCGAGCAGGCCGGACTGCCCGTCCTGGTGGACCTCTGGGCGACCTGGTGCGGCCCCTGCCGGATGGTCAGCCCCGCCCTGGAACAGGTCGCGACCGAACTGGCCGGGCGGATCAAACTCGTCAAGGTCGACATCGACAGGTCGCTCGCCCTGGCCCAGCGCTTCGAGGTCCAGGCCGTGCCCACCCTGCTGGTCCTCGACCACGGCCGGCCCGTCGCCCGCCAGGCCGGAGCCGCCCCCGCCCCGGCGCTGCGCCAGTGGGTGGAGAAGGCCCTGGCGGACAGCGCCCAAGCCGCCTGACAGTGAGGATGTGACGTGGTGATGTTGCCGGACCGTTCGCGCCGGAGGCTGCGATGAACGTCCTGCCCGACCCCCATCTCTCGCTGGTACGCCCCGTCACCCCCAGGACCCCGCAGGGCTGCGAGGGCTGCCTGCGCCTGGGGGCGACCTGGCTCCATCTGCGGCTCTGCCTCACCTGCGGGCACGTCGGATGCTGCGACTCATCCCCGATGCGGCATACCCGCGGCCATGCCGCGACCGTCGGTCACCCCATCGTGCAGTCTTTCGAGCCGGGTGAGGACTGGCGCTGGTGCTACGTCCACGAGGCCATGGCCTGAAGGAGTCACGCGTGACCACCGACCAACCCACACCCGCGCCGACACCGGACCCCTACGGCGCCTTCCCGCGATTGACTGACGATCAGATCGCTGTCCTGAGCGCCAGCGGGCAGCGGCGGCAGGTCCGCGAAGGTGATCTGCTCTACCGGGAGGGCGAGCCCAGCCGGGAGTTCTTCGTGGTCTTGAGTGGCACGGTCGCCGTGGTCGAAGGTCACGGCGAGCAGGAGAAAACGCTCCAACTGCACGGCCCCGGGTCCTTCCTCGGCGAGCTCGGCCTGGCCGCCACGCTCTGGGAGGCCAGGGCCTGCCGCCTGGACCCGGTGGCCGTCGTCGGCGGCGGCAACTCCGCCGGCCAGGCCGCGCTCTTCCTGGCAGCCCAGTCGCCCACCGTCCACCTGTTGGTCCGCGGCGGCGACCTCGCTGCCGGCATGTCCCGCTACCTGGTCGACCGGATCACCCAGCACCCCAGGATCGAGGTCATGCTGCACACCGAGGTCCAGGAAGTCACCGGCACCGATCGGGTCGAGTCGGTTGTGGTCCGGGACAAGCGCTCCGGCGGACAGCGCGCGCTGGAGGTGCACGCCCTGTTCGTCTTCATCGGCGCGCCCCCGCACCTCCTGGCTCGTCGGCACCATCCGCCTCGACCCGCACGGCTCGATCCCCACCGGACAGGCCTGGCCGGCGCTGCCCCCGCAGAACTCTGGCACCACCTCGCTCGCACCCCGTTCGCCCTGGAGACCGACCGCCCCGGAATCCTCGCCGCCGACGACGTCCGCAGCGGCTCGGTCAAGCGGGTGGCCTCGGCGGTCGGCGAAGGCTCGATGGCCGTCCGCCTGGTCCACGAGCACCTCAGAGAGGTGGGATCACCCGGAATCCGCTGACACCCACTCACCCACCGTAAGAGAAGGTGAATCGCATGCCCGTCATGGGAATTGCCAAGTTCGAACACTTCTTCAGAGCCGCAGCCGGCCTCGACGTCAGCAAGAACGACCTCAAGCGCTACAACGACTTCGTGGACGCCAAACTCTACGACCTCTTCGTCATCGGCACGGCCAACGCCAAGGCCAACGACCAGGACATCATCCAGCCTCAGGACCTCCCCATCACCAAGGGCCTGCAGGAGAGCATCCACACCTTCAAGAAACTGGACGAGGAGATCGAGCTGCGCCCCCTGCTCGACCAGATCGCCGCCCGCCCCGCCCTCGGGATGGACGCCTCCGAGGAGACCGAAGCCCGGCTGCCACTGCTCGCCGGCGGACTCAGCGTCGCCCTCGGCCGCGCCCTCAAGACGATCGCCCCGGAAACCCGCCGTCCCGCCACCGAGCAGTGGGACCAAGCCTTCGAACTCTTCGACCTCCTGATCTGAACGCCGGAAAATGCATGGACGGAGCAATGCCGGTGAGGTAGCTAGGACCGAGGTCTTGGAGCCCTGGTCGACCAGGGCCTTGCGGAGGTGGCCGCGCCGCACCGCGGGCCCCGGCCGTACGGCCAGGACTGATCCGCGGTCAGGTGGCTCGGCGGTCGGCCCGGAGCCTGTGAGCTGCGGGTTGGGTCGCTCTGCCGCAGTGAGGGTACAGTCACAGTCAGTGCTGATCCTGGGGGTGCGGTGACAGGGCTAGAGATCGCGGTGGGGTATCTGTTCGCGTGGGCGGTGCGCAAGTCCAAGCGGGTGGCCGACCGGGCGGACGCGGAGGTCGACCGGGGGCTGGATGCGGGGATGGACAAGCTCCACGACCTGGTCAGCCACAAGCTGGGGCAGGACCCGGCGCTGCACAAACTGACCGAGGAAGCCGAAGCGGGCCAGGCGCAGCCCAGTGACCGCACCCGGCAGCGCGTGCAGCTCGCGCTGGAAGACGCAGCAGAGCAGGACCCCGGCTTCGCCGAAGCCCTGGAGCGGGCAGTGAAGCACCTGCAGGCCCAGACCCCCACCGCCGGTGGGGTGTCGGCGGGAGACGGCGGTCAGGCCGTGGGCGGGAACGTGGACATCAGCGCCGATCACGGTGCAGTTGCCGCGTGGACCATTACGGGCAACGTCACCCTCGGTGGCCCGGCGCAGCCGGGGGCGGGAAACCCTCCCGAGCCGGGTCCGCCCCAGGGCTGAGCGTACCCGGCACCCCGCAGAGCCCTTCCGAACCTGGTCGAAGCACCAGCATCACCGCCGACCACGGCAGCATCGCCGCCGATACCGCGTGGATCAACATCTACCCCCCGCCTCCGACTGGCGACAGGCACGGGAAGGTGGTGAGCGTGCCGCTTGGTGAGGTCACGGATGCGTATGCGGTTGAGCACCTCGGAGTGCGGCAAAGCACCGCCACAGCCAGCGACAACACCGGCGTGCTGCCGCCCTACATCCGCCGGAACCACGACGAGGCACTGGAAAGTGCCGTACAGGAGGCGCAGACCCGCAGGGTCATGCGCGTACTGGTCGGCGGCCCCGGCTGCGGCAAGACGCGAGCGCTCTTGATGTCGCTGCGCTCCCTGCAATCGGAGCCGAAGTGGCGGCTGTGGCACCCCCGCTCTGCCGAGCAACTCCGCGACACGCTCGCGCAGGACCAGGTGGCGCCGTACACCGTGATCTGGCTGAACGAGTCCGACCGCTACCTCCTCGCAGAACCGGGCGAGAAGGCCGGCGAAGAACTGCGCCGCCTCCTCGCCGAGGGCCCCAGGCCGGTACTTGTACTCGGGACCCTGCGGACCGACTACCACCACCAGCTGACCGCCCGCCCCACTCCCGCAGCCCCTGACCTCCATGCCCAGGCCCGCGAACTACTGGCCGGCCGGTGCATCACCGTCCGGGACGAATTCAGCGATGACGACCTGCAACGGGCAGCAAGGCATGCCACCGCTGACGGAAGGCTGGCCGAGGCACTGCGGCACGGTGGGCGGCGGATCACCCAGTACCTGGCCGGTGGCCCCACCGAAGCCTTGAACGAGCCCCCGCCGGAGCCGCCATCGGACAGCGCGCCATGGCTGCAGGAAGCGGCCAAAGGACTTGCCGTAAAGGTGTATCAGCAGTGGAACACCGAGTGGGAGCGGCGACGTCTGCACCTTTCTTCTTCCTCGCTTGCCGTGCGCTTCCACAACGCCGCCACAGGTCGCTTCGACCACTGGGCCAAGATCCGCAAGGCCCCGCCCGGGATGGACCCACCGCCCCTCAAGCTGGCCGACCAGTTCGAGAAGATCGTGGATGTGTACAAGTCCGTCCCGTCCGGTCGGCTGGTGGTGCTCGGTGAGGCAGGGGCGGGCAAGACGGTCCTGGCCCTTCGCTTCGTCCTCGGCTTGCTGCACCCCCCGAACCCCGACCGCGGCGACCACGTACCAGTGATCTTCAGCTTCGGTTCGTGGGACCCGACCGCCACCTCGCTGCGCGACTGGATGTGCAGCCAACTGGTGCGCGACTACCCCGACCTGGCAGCTCCAGCCGCGGATGGAAGGAGCCTGGCCCGCGCCCTGGTCGACGCGGACCGGATCCTGCCCGTACTCGACGGGTTCGACGAGATCGCAAGCGACCTACGGGATGAGGCGCTCCAAGTACTCAGCGACACCAGCATGCCACTGCTGCTCACCAGCCGCCCCAAGGAGTACGGCCAGGCACGGAATGTGCTCAGCGCCGCCGCCGGCATTCAACTGGACGACCTCGCCCCGCGCGACTTCGCCGACTACCTGCGCCGCGCCAGCCAACCGGCCGCAGGCGGAGACCTGCACAGCACCGTATGGGAACCGGTCCTCGCCCGGCTGAGGGAACAGCCGCGCAGCCCGGGCGCGGAGAACGTCGCCGTGGCGCTGGCCACTCCGCTGATGGTCACCCTGGCCCGCACCGTCTACAGCGACACTCCCGGACGCAAACCGCAGGACCCGCAGGACCCGCAGGACCTGCTGGACACCGGCCGGTTCCCGACCCCCGAAGACGTGCAGAGCCATCTACTGGCCGCATTCGTCCCCGCCGCCTACCGCCGCCCCCTGCCGGCCCGCTCAGGGGGCCGGCGCCGCCGCCGGCGGCGGAGCTGGCCCCCTGAGCGGGCCGAGCACTGGCTCGGCTACCTGGCCCGGCACCTCGTCCAGCGCGAGAAGCACGACCTCGCCTGGTGGGAACTGGGCACCACCATGAGCCTGCCGTCGCGCACGCTCCTCATCGGGTTCCTCGCGGCACTGGCCTTCGGGGTCACGACCGCGATCGGGAACCTACCCGTGGACCTGGTCGCGACCTCGCACGGGCTCGGGTTCGCGCTCGTGCGGGCACTCGTGGTCGGGCTCCTGCACGGCCTGGCGGCCGGAACGGTCTGCGGGCTCGTGTACTGGTTCGCGTCCAGACACGAGGACCTCAAGCCGTCGCCGGTACGCCTGCGGATCCGCGGCGGGACCGGCAAGGCTCCGGGCAGGGTCCTGCGCGGGTTCGTGATCGGTCTGGGGGCCGGGCTCACGGCGGCGCTCGGACTGGTACTCATCGACCGGGTCGTGGTCGCCGCGCTCGGCCTCGACGACGGTCTCGGGGACGGGATCTGGGGCGCGCTCCTGTTCGTTCCCGGTCTCGGTATCGGGGCCGGGCTCGTGCTCGGGCTCACCGCCCTGCTGGAAGCTCCCATAGCGCCCGAATCCGCCGTCCGGCCCACCGACGTGCTGGACACGAACCGCAGGAACGTGGTTGGCCGTCTGCTTGTGTGGGCGCTCGTGTTCGGCCCCGTGCCCGGGTTCATCGACGGACTCACGCACGGGCCGGTGCGCGGAATCGAGTTCGGGCTCGTGTTCGGGCTCGAGGGCGCGTTCGCCGGCGGGCTCGGGTACGGGCTCGTCCTGACCGCCTGGGGCCAGTGGGCGGCCCTGTGCCGCATCTGGCTGCCGCTGACCGGGCGGCTGCCGTGGGCACTGGTCGCCTTCCTGGACGACGCCCACGAACGAGGGGTGCTGCGCCAGGCCGGCGCGGTGTATCAGTTCCGCCACGCTCGGGTCGAGGACCGCCTGAGCCGCGTCTTCCAGGAACGTGACGAACCTCGCCGACCGAGTTCGCCAGACACGGCCAGTGCGGCACCTGGCCCGCGACCAGGGGACCGTCTCACTCCCGGGGATACGCGACAGTCGCCTACCACTGCGAATCACGACTGAAAAGCCGATGGAAGGTGGATCATGATTTCCAGGCGCAGCACGGGAAGGGCAAGGGCGAAGATCGCCCTCGGGGTCGCGACGACCGTCGGGGCCGCAGGCGGAATCGTGGGAGTCTTCGGAGCCGGAACCGCGGCTGCTCAAACGATTTCCCCCACACTGTCGTACACATGCACGTTTCCGTACATCGGCGCCCAGCATCTCCGGGTGAGGATGGACGCGGACGTCCCGAACTCGGTCGCCGTCGGTGAGCCCAGTCAGAAATTCGGCATCTCAGCCGTGACGACGGCGCCCAACGGCCTCGCGCAGGGGCTCGGCTTCTTCGGCGTGAGGATCATCGAGGGCACGGGCCAGGCCAGCATCACCGTGACCGCGCCGCAGGGCGACATCCCCGTCAGCGTGCCGGCCATCATCGCGAAGACCGCCCTCCCGCAATCCGGTCCGTTCGACCTCGCGGGATCCGGCACCGCGCCATCACTCACGTTCAGCCAGCCGGGCAACGGGAAGATCACCGTCGGCGGCATCTCCCTGCACCTCATCACCGAGGATGCGAGCGGCAACCCGACCTTCGTGGGCAGCATCGATGTGTCGTGCACGCTGGACGGCGGGCAGAACAACATCGCGGCGTCGTTCGCCATCACGCAGCCCCCTCCGACGCCCGCCCCGCCCCCTCCGACGCCCGGCCCGCCCGACCCGACGCCCGGCCCGCGCACCCCGACGCCCGGCCCGCCCGACCCGGGGCCGGTGCCATCGTCGCCCGCCCCGACGCAGAGCACCGCAGGGTCCTTGACGCCGACGCCCCCCGGGCCCACGACGGCCAGCCCGTCCAGCTCGACCATGTCCGGTCCCCCGACTGGTCCGACCTCCACCGATCCCGTGCCGGGTCCGACCGGATCCACGATCCGCCCTACGGCCGGTGGCCTGGGCACGACGGCCATCGCCCTGCTGGCTGCTGGCGTTCTTGTCGCGGGCGCCGTCGCCTTCCGCTTCGGCTCGCGACTGAGGAACCGCCGCCGCACCGGCGACAGCGGCTGAGGCGGCAGATGGCACTCGGTGCCGTTCGCCGGACAGGCGACCGGGCACCCTGAATGGGACACCGTCCGCGCAGGTCGGTCCCCCCGACCGAGCGAGATCACAGGTGTTCATCGGGGGCGACACCGTTGCGTTTAGCGACGGGGCGTGGAGCGATCCCGGTTTCGAAGATCACGAGGTCGGGGTGGAAGGTATGGGTCTGTGCGGTGGCCGGGTGCTTGCCGGCGTTCGGGTCGTACTTGCCGGTCGGGTTCTTGCGGCTGCGGGCCTTGACGCGGAGCCTGCGCCGGGCGGGCAGGGGGTCACGAAGGACGCCCGACTTCGACAGTCGGTGGGCACACGGGGTTCGGCACACGGCTGACCCGCGGCAATGTAGTTGACGTCGCATGCCCACACGAAGGTGGCGGTGGGGGTTTGCTGACAATGACTCATCGGGCACCGCGTGACGATCCATCACTATTCTGGACAAACCGTCACGCCTCGTCGATCCGGCCCGGGCAACCCGCGACGTAATCTGTGCCCAACCTTTCAGGTCACGGCCCCGGCCGCGGTTTGTAGGCACACGCCCGGCAGGCAAATCTCAGCAGGTCACGCGGCTGTCTGACCCTCGTGTGGCCGCCAACTGTCGAACTCGGGGGGACGGAGCGCCCGATCGGGCCGACCAGTGCAGCGGTCTCGGGGTCGCCTGGCCGAGCCCGACAGGCCGTCAGGCGCGGAAGCGGCACACCGCCGGCCGGACCGGCGGATCCGCCTACAGCAGGCCGCGCCGGTCCGGAGCTGCACTGCGGATCTCCAGCCGGCGGGTCAACCCGCCGTGGTGGCAATCGACGACCCGACCGTCTCCGACGGCCCGCTGCGGCGGAACGTGCTGTACCGGATCAGCGCGCCGAAGCGCTGACGTCGTCGACATCGTCACGGGGCCGGCGAAGGCGGGTCCAACTCACTTCCAGATGATCCCGTTGCCGCCGTCCTGGGCGAGGCTCTGGGGGATGACGTTGGCCGGGTAGGTCGGGTGTAGTTGGAAGTAGCCGACGATGCCCATTGGCGAGGTTGCGTCGCACACGCCGTCGGTGTGGATACAGAACCGCTCGACCGGGATGCTGCCGAAGTTGACGGGGCCGGCGCCGGGAGAGGTGAACCCGAGCGCACTCAAGCCCTTGGGGATCTCGGCCCAGATGCCCGTGTCACGCTGCATCGGGTCGGCGTAGAGCATGCCGTCGACCTGCGAGCTGGGGATGTCGGTGCCGTTGGCGATCGTCTGGAGCACCTCGTCCGCGACCTGTCCGCCCTGCGAGTAGCCGGTGATCGTCAGGCGCGCGTTCGGGTGGGCGTGGTAGGTGTCCTCCGCCACCTTCAACGCGTTCTGGTAGCCCTGCTGCACGCTGGAGTCGAAGCTCGGTGCGGTGATGCTGTCGAGGTGCAGGCCGCCGGTGCCGATGAACGGGCCGGCGGTGGCCGGGTAGCACACCGGAACGTAGCTGCCAGCCGGGAGTTGGCTGTTCACAGCGTCGTAGGAGGAGGTGCACCGGGGTGCGGGCAGTGTAGCGCCGGTCCCGCCGATCTCGATGTAGTAGTGCTGCGCGCCGGCCGCGTGCGCGGCGGTGGGCGCCAGGACGGTGGTGAGCGTCATCGCCGCCGCCGACGCGGCGACGGCCGTGACGCGGCGGATGAGGCTGGTTGCCTTCACGTGATCTGATTCTCCATTCAGCTGTGATGGAAACGGGTCGGGTTCGCCAGATCGCTCGCCAAGTATGGCCAGTCAGATGGCAGTTGAGGGAGCACTTGCTAGAAAAGGAGTTCTGCTTCTGGCCTCGATTCGTCAACCGCCGGTGCTCGGTAATCGTCTCGGCGGCTCGCCCGTAACGTCCCCGATGCCTTCGGGGCGGGCCGTCGCATGACGTTGCGGTGACGCCGGGTTCCACGGGCCCGGGGCTGCTCTCCTTCCTGCTCGTCAAGGTGATGGCCGGCGGTCAGGTGACGGCCGGGAGAGCGGTGAGCCCTGCCGTGCGAGAACGAACGCGGTGGCCCAGGGCCAGGTGCGTTCGATCCGCAGCCAGCGGCGGCGGGTGTGGTGCGAGAGGCGGGCGGGCAGGTAGTAGAGCCGGTAGCGCATGGTGTCCGGCTCGGCCCGCTCCAGGTCATGCAGGGTGAAGCAACGATCGGCCCCTGCTGGCCGGCTGGCCTGGGCGTCCCTCACTCACGTGAACGACACCGTCCACGAGGTGAACGCCCGGGTCACAGCTCTACCCGCGCGCCGAGCTCAAGATGAACAACGAACACTTCAACGGCTACGCCAAGGACCACGAAGCCATCGAACCGTAGCCGCACCCGCCGCATCCGCGGCATCGCGGCCCAGTCCTTCCTCCTCTCCTTCCAGATCGCCCACGCCAACCAGCGCAAGCTCGCCAGCTGGCTCGACACCCTCCACCTTGCCGACCAGCCCGCCCGACGCCGTCCCTCCAACCGCAACAAGCCCAAGAACGCCCGCCACTGGACTCCGAAGGGCTACCTGCCCGACACCCCGCACGGCAGCTGATCCACCCCACCCCCGGAATCCACTCTGACCAGCACAAACAGATCTGGCCCCCCGCGAAGCAGCAAGGGGCCAGAACACGTTCTGCAAAGCAATGGGGCTGGTCAACCCGACATTCCGTCGGGTTGACCAGCCCCATCTGGTCGGTTGACCCTGGTGCGCGAGGGGGGAGTTGAACCCCCACGCCCTTGCGGGCACTGGAACCTGAATCCAGCGCGTCTGCCTATTCCGCCACCCGCGCATCGGTGCTGTCGTAAATGTTAGCCGATCTTCCGGCCCACTCCGAACCGTCCCAGCACTTGGCCGGTTGACGGCCTGCCTGCGCACCGGACAACCCGCCATGCGCGGGGCCGGAGCGGATGTCGCGTCAGCACCGCCGGGGCATCAGGGCGGACAGTACACCGATCCGACTCCTTGCCCTTCGGAGCCGGGGTTGTAGGTCTACGCACCGACTCGATCGGCTCAGAGCCGTGGAGCAGCGCCGAGACCTGGTGCAGGGCCCTGCTGTCGGCCGCCCTAGACTGCATGGGGTCATGAGCGGTTGGTCACATCATGTGACTTACTCTTCGGGGCCTCCTGAGGAGCTGGTCAGCGCCGCCGTGCGATGTTCCGGCCCGCTGAGAGAGCACCCATATGTCCGCACCCCAACCCCAGACGTTCCAGGCGCTGTCCGCAGACGACCCGTGCGAGGTGGGTGGCTACCGCCTGATCGCCAGGCTGGGTACGGGAGGCATGGGCCGGGTCTACCTGTCCCACACTCCGGGCGGACGGCCCATAGCGCTCAAGGTCGTGCGCCCCGAACTCGCGGAGGACGCGGAGTTCCGCCGCCGGTTCGCCCAGGAGGTCGCCAACGCCCAGCGCATCCACGGGCTCTACACCGCCCAGGTCGTCGACTCCGGTGCCGATGCGGCCACCCCGTGGCTGGCCACCGCCTACGTGTCCGGCCCCTCGCTGCAGCAGGTGGTGCACCAGCACGGCCCCCTCCCGGAGCGGACGGTGCTTCTGCTGATGGCCGGCATCGCCGAGGCGCTCCAGGTGATCCACAGCGCCGGAGTGGTGCACCGCGACCTGAAACCCGCCAACGTCCTGATCGCCGCCGACGGCCCGCGCGTCATCGACTTCGGCATCGCCCGCGCCGCCGACGCCAGCGCGCTCACGGGCACCGGACTGCAGATCGGATCGCCCGGCTTCATGGCCCCCGAGCAGGCCATGGGAACAACCGCGACCCCGGCCACCGACATCTTCGCCCTGGGCGCGCTGGCCGTCTACATCTCCGGCGGCACACCGCCGTTCGGCAACGGTCCGGCCTCAACCTCCCTGTACCGGGCGGTGCACGAGGAGCCCGATCTCACCCGGGTGCCGACCTCCCTGCACGCACTGCTCCGGCACTGCCTGGCAAAGCAGCCCGAGCACCGGCCGTCCACCGCCCAGGTGATCGAGGCGGCGCGCAACCACCCCGCGGTCGCGGGACAGTTCCTCTTCACCGAGGACTGGCTGCCGCAACAGGTCAGTACGGAGATCGCCCGCCGCTCGGAGCTGCCCACGTCCCCGGCCGCGCCGCCCACCGTCCTGGACGACATGCCGGCGGTAGCCGACGCGCGAACGGTCCTGGCATCCCACCCGGCACCGGCCGGAACGCCGGAGGCGACCCCCGACCGGCGGAACGGATCCAGGCGCAAGAGCCTCCGCAGGACGGCACTGACGGCCGCGGCGGCCCTGCTGATCGGTGCCGGAGGAGCGTTCGCCCTGCTCGACCCGGGCGGCACCGGGAAACCCGCCGCCACCGACTCCACCGACGCTCCGGCCGACCCCGCCCCCGCGGACTCCGCCACGGCCTCGGACAGCGACCCCGCCACGGTCCCGGGCTACACCGAGGTCTACACCGAAGCCGAACTCACCTCGCCGGACCACACGTACGAGTTCGACATCAAGACCGGCAAGGTGCTCCCCGAGGGCACCGCCCCCTGGTACCTCGGCCGCAGCGCCACCGAGTTCTCCGTCCCCGAGGAGAACGACGCCTACATAGCCCAGAGCGACCAGCTCGCGCTCGCCGACTGCATCAAGGGCATCGAGAGCCAACCGGTCACCCAACTGCCGTTCAGTGCCCTGCCCTCGGGCCGGTCCTTCTGCGTCCGGGCCCAGGCCAACCATGACATCGCGATCGTCAGAGTGATCTCGACGACCACCGACGACGGACCGGTCAAGGTCTCGATGGACTACTACCGCGCCGGAGACTGACCCACTGCCTGCCCGGCCCTCGGCCGTGACCGCGGCTGTGGCCGTGACCGCGGCTGTGGCCGTGGCTGTTGCTGTTGCTGTTGCTGTTGCTGTTGCCGTGACGGGCGTTGACGCCGCGGCAGCTTCACAAGGCGGACTCTCCACCGCAGCGCACGGCTCGTCCGAACACCCGGCCGTGTCCCGGCCCTTCCCCTGCTATGGCACGTTAGCCCATTGTTTCCTCGACCGACCGCCGGGACCGCTACCAATGACCCGGCAGACGAAGGCTGTTCACACCGAGGGGACGGGTTACCGGAGATGAGACGACTTTGGCGAGCGCTCGGCGGCGCTCTCCTCCTGCTGAGCGCACTGGTCGGGGTGACGCCCGCGAACGCGGCCACCACCAGCGGGAATCTGATCGTGAACGGCGATGCGGAGGCGGGCTACTGCACCACCGACTGGACGGCGGCGTCCACCATGCCGGGCTGGACGGTGCTGTCCGGCAGTCCTGACGTGGTCTGCTACTCGGCGGGGAGTTTCGGCCACCCTGCCGCCCCGGCGCCCGGCACGGCGTTCTTCGCCCCCGGCAACCAGGGCGACGGCGCGATGGAGCAGACCGTCGACGTCTCCTCCGCCGCCACCGCGATCGACGGCGGCGGTGTCGGCTACAACCTGTCCGGCTGGCTCGGTGGTTGGACCAGCTACGCGGGCTACGTCCAGGTCTCGCTGCAGTTCCGGAACGGCTCGGGCCAGCAGCTCGGCTCGACCGCCGAACTGCCCACCGTCTCCGCGGCCGACCGCTCCAACTCCACCTCCTTCCTCGCCCGCAGCAGCACCGGCGCCGTCCCGGCCGGCACCCGCTCGATCCTCGTCGAGGCGCAGTTCCTGCAGAGCTCCGGGGAGTCCGGCTATCTGGACAACCTGTCGCTCACCCTCTCCACCCCCGTCACTCCGGCCACCCTCACTCCCCCGGCCTCCAAGGTGCCCGGCTACGACCACGTCTTCATGGTCATGATGGAGAACACCGACTACTCGGCGGTGATGGGCGACCCGACGGACACTCCCTTCATCCACAGCCTGATGGCGCAGGGCGCGTCCATGACCGACTACCACGCCGTCTACCACCCCAGCGACGAGAACTACATGGCCGTCGCGGGCGGCGACACCTACACCACCGGTGCGACCTACTGGCCCCACATCAACGCCCCGGGCACCAACCTGGGAGACCGGATCGAGGCCGCGGGCAAGACCTGGAAGGCGTATGAGCAGGGCATGGGCACGCCCTGCAACACCACCACCCAGTACGACTCGTACTACCAGCCGGACGACGCGCCGTTCATCAACTACACCGATGTCAGCGGCAATGCGACCCGCTGTGCCGCCCACCTCTTCGACACCGGCCAGCTGACCACCGACCTGCAGAACGCGGCCACCACCCCGGCCTTCTCCTGGATCGCAGCCGACGACTACAACGACGGCGAGGCCTCCGGCAACGGCAACTCCACCAGCCTCAAGGTCCAGGACGCCTGGCTCAAGCAGACCCTGGCTCCGATCATGCAGTCCCCGGCCTGGACCACGCAGAAGTCCCTGCTGATCCTCACCTGGGACGAGGACACCAGCAACCCCGACAACCAGGTGGCCGCGATCGTCGACGGCTCCCAGGGCACCGTCCCGGCCGGCACCACCAGCGGTACCCGCTACGACCACTACAGCACCGCCCGCACCATCGAGGCAGCGCTGGGCCTGTCCGGCATCACCGCCAACGACACCTACGCGACACCGCTCAACGACGCCTTCGTCCCCGTCTCCGCCCCCGCTCCGACCAGCACGCTGACCACCAGCACCCCAACCGTCACCAATGGGGCGAGCGTCACCTTCCAGTACTCGACACCGGCGGCGAGCACCAGCTCGACCAACTGGATCGGAATCTACCCGTCTGGTGTGACACCGGGTCAGAAATCCTCCCTGACCTGGCAGTACGCCCCGAACAGCAGCGGCAGCCAGACCTTCGCCACCAGCAACCTCCCCGGCCCCGGCACATACGCCGTCTGGTACCTCTACAACAACGGCTACACGCCGCTGGCGGGCCCACTCGGCCTGACGGTGCACTGACGGTGCACTGACGGTGCGCTGACGGAGCACTGACGGAGCGAGCCCTCTCCCCGGTACGGGAAGAGGGCTCGCTTCTCTGCTTTGCAAGGGACCGCCTGCCCACGGGTTCGAGGATCAGCGGTGGACCCTGGCCCGGGTCCAGACGGTGATCGCGGATTCTCTGGGGGAGAGGTGTGGCGCGAGGCGAGTCGGGACGACTTTGTGCAGCTCAGCGGCCAGTGCGCCCGGCACTACCGCGTGCAACAGGTGTGGTGCTATCGCTGGATCGGGTGAGCTGACACGGGGGCTCCCGGACCTGCCCGGTGGCATACGGCCACTGAAAGAGCGCTCGGGACGAGCCGAACGTCGACGACCTACTCCCGGCGCAGGAATTCCCGCAGGTCCGCGACTACGGCCGTCATGCCGGAGGCCACTCGACCGGCGCCGCCGCTGGCGGCGGCGCCGGTCGAGTGGCCTCCGGACGGTTCCTACCGGGCGACGGGCGGGCTCATTCGGACCTCGTCACCGCAGATGGTGACCTCCGTCGGCTTGCCGCTCTGATCCACCACCGGGACCTGGACTCCGGTGCTGTCACCCGGCGCGGCCACATCGGCGGTACTGGCAGTGACCAGGCAGTTGCCGCTGTCCGGCCCCTTGCCGTTCAACTCGGAGTAGCGCAGGGCGATCACCGCCTTCTTGCCCGCGCCCAGCGTCACCGGAGCAGGGCTGCCCTTCCCGACCCCGTCGACCTCCGGCCCCTTGCCCACGTGGAACTCAAGCTTCGGGTAACCGGCCAGGGTGCAGCTGTGGGAGCCGGAGTTGACGGCGACGAGTTCGGCGTTCGCCGGGTCCTTCGCGCTGGTGCCCGCGTCGGTGAGGCGGGTGAGTGTCCACCTCAGGTTCCGCGTGCCGCACTTGGCGGCCTTCGAGCTGCCATTGCCCGTCGGCGCCGTGGTCCCGGCGGCGGACGAGGCGGGGGCCGGAGCTGCGGACTGGCCCGCGATCGGTGCGGCGGATATCGGCACGGCCCCATCGGCCTTCGGCGGGTTGGCCGTGGGGCTGGAACTGCAGGCCGTCAGGCCGAGTCCGGCCAGCAGCGCGGACAAGGAAACCGTCAACAGATAGCGCGAGCGCATGGATCCCCCCGGATCGTCAGGACAGCCGACGGGCCACCTCTGCCCGGCCGGGCTGTGCGTTCTCAGGGGTGAAGACACCGGGGAAGGCTCGCTCGGTTGCCTCTGGATGAGATTTTCCTGAGACGCACTCGCTGAGGTTTTCGTACTGTTGTCGGGTGGTGACAGATGGTGATCCCTGCTCGCGGTTCCTCGTACCTGAGGTTCGAGACTCCTGCCTCCGCGGCGAACGTGCGTAGATGCACATCCACGGCGACGTGCGAGCGGCCGACGAGGTCACTGATGTAGTCCACGGTCTTCGGCTCTACACCCTTCACCTCCCGCAGGGCGACGCGGTTCGCCCGGTCGCCGAGCCAGGCGTGGAGGTCATCGCGGTCATCAACTCCGTTGGCAGCAAGCAGATCGGTGATGTCTTGGGCCGTCGCGACCTTGCGGGGGCTGTTGAATTTCATGGCGACGGCGAGATCTCCCATAGAGAGTCGCGCCTGGAAGCCACGGACCGTGGCAGCGTCGGGCCATGCCGACTGGAGCTGGAGGAGCCGAGGCCGGATCTGCACCTCATACTTGCGTTGCGCATGGAAGCTGGCATCGCAGATCACAGCGCCCATGTGCGTCCAGCCGCCGGGCGGCGGGAACGGGCCGTCTCCAAGGAGGGTCCGCACCTGAGCGGCGAGCCGCTCGACTGGGCTGAGTGTGGTCATGGACCAATGCTGCTGGTTCGGGCTGACAGTTGGGGCGGGACGGCAGAACTCGGAAGATCGGGAGGGCTTTCCTTCGACGGCCCCGCCACAGGAATACGGCACCCCACGAATAACGGCAGCCCACCAGTCCAGGCCGAAACCCCTGCAGGCGACCAGCGATACCCGGACGCTCCTCGCCACTCCGGCAGAAGCCGAGATTGCCGCCTGCCCGCCGGCCGAGGCTGTCGGCCCAGAGCGTGTCTGAAAGATCGTGTAAGTCCGCGATGTGACAGGCTGGCCGGGGCCTGCGATCTGGGCCTTGATCAGCCGGGACGGGAGATGCACTGTGAAAGTCCTGCGACCCACGCTGGCGAAGGTGCCGTGGATGCTCGCGGCGCTGGCCCTCGTCGCTGGCGTCCTGCTGGACCGTTTCGCGCCCCAGCCGTACACGGGACTCCCGCTGCTGGCAGCCGCACCGCTCGTCGCGGGTGCCACGCTCTCCTTCCGCTCCGCGCTCGCCGTCGTGTGTGTCACATGCGTGGTCTCGGTGTTGGTGGATATCGAACGCGGGCGTCCGGCGACACCATTGTTCGTCGATCTTGCCGTGGTCGGCTTGATCGGAGTGCTGGCTCTAGCGGTCAACCGGCTGATTGTGCGGCAAGGGCGCGATCTGGCGCTGGCCAGGGATGTCGCGGAGGGGGTCCAGCGGGCGGTGCTCCCGGAGCCGCCGAGGAAGGTCGGGCCGCTGGCCGTAGCTGCGGGGTACACGGCGGCGCAGGCCGAGGCGCGGATCGGTGGTGATTTCTTCACGGTGCAGGAGACGCCGTTCGGGGTTCGGATGATCATCGGCGATGTGCGGGGCAAAGGTATTTCGGCTGTCGCCGCCGTGTCGATCGCGATCGGAATCTTCCGTCAGGAGGCCGAGTACGCTCCCACCTTGGTCACGCTGGGGCAGCGGATGGACGAGGCGCTGACCAGGGAAGCAGCCCGGAGCAGCACGGTGTATTCCATGGAGGGCTTCATTACCGCTGTGCTGGCCGAGGTCTCCGCCGACGGCGAGGTACTGAGCCTGGTGAACCGCGGGCATCCGCCCCCGTACCTGATTCACGACGGACAGCTTGTACGGCTCGACCCGAGCACCCCGCAGCTGCCCCTCGGCCTGGGGCTGGGTGATCTCACTCCTGCTGGCTCCGTGCCTGCCGATGTGGTGCGGCTGCCCCCGGGGGCCTCGCTGTTGTTGGTGACTGACGGTGTCACCGAGGCGCGGGACAAGCGGGGGACTTTCTATGATCCGCTCGCCTCAGAGTGCATGCGCAGGTGGTTCAGTAACCCCGATGCGGTGGTGGATGCCCTCATCAAAGACGTCGGCCGCTGGACCGAGGGCAAACGCGACGACGACATGGCCATCCTGGTGGTCACCCGGCGCCACCGCCCTCCCCGCGTCGCCTGAAGTCTCGGAACCCGTGCCGATGCGCAGGCGCGCCGCCGCAAGGTGGACCTGGGCGCAGTACATCTCGGCCGCCTCGACGTCCGCAAGGTGCGTCGTCCACGCTTCGAGCCGACGGCTGCGGACTGCCGCCGGCGGACGCATCTCGGTGCGCCCCGCCCCGGGACACGTAAGCCCAGGTCAGCGTGCCCGACCCCGTGGTTTCAGGGGGACGGCGGGCAGCTCGGGAGCGGCCAGCCGAGCACCGTCGTAGCCGTGCACCTCACCGAACCGGGCCCCCTTTGCCCAGTCCTCCCGGGCCTGTACGATCTCCTCACCGGATCGGCCGATGAAGTTCCACCACATCACGATCTGCTCCTCGAACGGCTCGCCGCCGATCAGCAGGATCGAGCTGTCCGTCCGGGCCAGCAGCGGCAGTTCGCGGCGCCCGCAGCCCAGGTAGAGCATCGACCCCGGCTCGACCCGGGCTCCGTCCACATCCACGCTGCCCGTCATCGCCATCACCGCGTACTCGAAGTCAGGCTCCAGCGGCAGTCGGTGTTCGGCACCCTCGCGCAGTGTGAGGTCGGCGCCGACCAGTGGCGTGTACGTCCGTCCCGGCGAGGTCGCGCCGTCCAGTGAGCCCAGGATCAGGGTGGCGTCCAGGCCCGCCGCGGTGACCTTCGGCAGCTCGGCGTGGTGCTCGAAGGCGGGGTCGGCGTGCCGGTGTTCGCCGGGGAGCGCGACCCAGAGCTGCGCGCCGTGCAGCAGCCGGGCGTGCTCACGCGGAGACTCCTCCGAGTGCGAGATCGCCCGGCCCGAGGTCATCAGGCCCAGCTCGTACGGGCGTACGGTCTGCAGGCTGCCGAGGCTGTCGCGGTGCAGCACCTCGCCCTCGTGCAGCCAGCTGACCGTCTGCAGACCCATGTGCGGATGCGGGGGCACCTGCATACCGGTCTCGTCCGCGATGTCGTCCGGGCCGTAGTGGTCCACGAAGCACCAGGCCCCGACCATCCGCCGTCCGATGTTCGGCAGCAGCCGCCGCACCTCGGTGGACTCCCCCAGCTCCACCTGACGGCCGGTCAACAGCTCCTTCACGGGACCGGTGCCGGCCTCCCCGCCGCAGCGGGTCGGGGCGGGCTTGAGATCGAGATTGCTCATTCGCACTCCAGGGCTGGCAACGGGGTCCGCGGTCTCACGGTTTCACGGCCGAAACGATCGTCGGTCATACCGTACGGTTCACGATCCATCGGCTCACGCGCGCCACCGTCAAACCGCGGCCCGCCGCTCGGAATCCGGGCGGGCCACTGCCCGTCGAACTCGCTCGGACTCCGTCAACTTCCCCGCCGCACAGCCGCGTCGCCGCCGAACGCAGACGCCGACGGTCCGTCAGACGTCGACTGTCCGTCAGACGCCGGGGCCCCGGGCCGCTCAGTGCGCGCAGGCCCAGGGCGCGGTCGCCGTGGCCGCCTCCGCCTGGGCGCGCAGCGCGCGGACGGCCTCGGCCGGGTCGGCCGCGCCGTACACCGCCGAGCCCGCCACGAAGACATCGGCGCCGGCCTCGGCGCAGCGCTCGATGGTGGCGGCGGAGACGCCGCCGTCGACCTGGAGCCAGAGGTCCAGGCCGTGCTTGTCGATCAGTTCACGGGTGCGCCGGATCTTGGGGAGCATGATGTCCAGGAACGCCTGGCCGCCGAAGCCCGGCTCCACGGTCATGATCAGAACCATGTCGAGCTCGGGCAGCAGGTCCTCGTACGGCTCGATCGGGGTGGCCGGCCTGAGGGCCATCGAGGCACGGGCGCCCTTGGCCCGGATCTCCCGGGCGAGGCGGACGGGGGCGGCGGCGGCCTCGGCGTGGAAGGTCACCGAACCGGCGCCCGCCTCGACGTACTGCGGGGCCCAGCGGTCGGCCTGCTCGATCATCAGGTGGCAGTCGAGCGGGATGTCGGTGGCCCGGGCCAGGGACTCGACGATCGGCACGCCCAGCGTGAGGTTGGGGACGAAGTGGTTGTCCATGACGTCCACATGGAGCCAGTCCGCGCCTCGGACCGCCTCGGCCTCCTGGGCGAGGCGGGCGAAGTCGGCAGACAGGATGCTGGGGTTGATCTGCGCCATTTCCGGGTACCTTCACAACTCGGTGCGGGCGGCGGGAGCGGCCACCTGAGATCCATCATCCCTCCTGTCGTCGGCGCAGCGTGTGCAGCGAGATCCGCTCGTGACCCGCATCACAACGGTTGCGGGCCAGGATCCCGTACCCTGTGGCCCGCTTCGGTCGCGGCCCGCTCCGAGAAAGGTGTCCCGATGTCCGAGCTGGTGCATCCCGCGCGCGCCCTGTGGTGGCTCTTCGAGCCGGTGCACGCTCTCACCTACTTCTCCCCCGAGGGCCGGGCGGCGTACGAGGATGCGGGGCTGCGCGGCAGCTGGCGCGGGTACTTCGCCGGTCGGTCCGCGCCGCTGGGCGCGGTGGACGCCGCGCCGGTGGTCGCCGCCTTCTTCAACTTCGCCCCGGCGATGGTCGAGCGGGCACTCCCGGACGTCTGGCAGCGCGCCAGCCCCGAGGCCGCGCTTCGGGCCCGGACGGCAGGGGCATCGGCGGCGCTGGAGCGCGTACTGGCCACCGTCAAGCCGGATCTGATCGAGCGTTCGGTGCAGCTGCTGGAGCGCGCGGTGGACGGCCTCGACTGTTGTGGGCGCGTGCTGGCCGCCGCGAACTCCGCTCTGCCGCGCCCCGAGGGCCAGTTGGCCCGGCTCTGGCACGCCACCACCGTCCTGCGCGAGCACCGGGGCGACGGACACGTCGCCGCCCTGGTCACCGAGGGACTGGACGGCTGCGAGGCGCTGGTGGTGCGCTGCGCGCTGGACGTCCGCCGCGAGATGCTCCAGCCGTTCCGGGGCTGGACGGACGAGGAGTGGGACGCCGCCACCGTCCGTCTGACCGAACGCGGCTGGCTCGACCCCGACGGCACCATCTCCCCCGACGGACGCCGCCGCCACCAGGCCCTGGAGGCCGCCACCGACCTCGCCGCCGCCCGCGTCTGGTCCGGCTTCCACCGCTCCGAACTCGACGAACTCGCCGCCGCGCTGGGACCTGTCTCCACCGCCTGCCGCGCCGAACTCCCCCCGCTCAACCCGATCGGCCTCCCCAGCAGCAGCTGACGGCTCGCCGCAGGCGGCTCAGAGGCGGGGCTCAGGGTTGCCGGCCGGCCTGGGCGGCCGCGAACTCCCGGGCGAGGACGGGGGAGAGCGCGGGGACTTCGCCGAAGTCGGGGTCGACACGGTAGTGGAGGCGGTTGAGGGCGGCTTCGAGCCTGTGGGGCAGCACCAGGCGGCGCCTGCTGTGGCACTGCCTGATCAGGTCGCGCTGCACCTCCTCGGACAGGAGCGAGCGCAGGCCGCCGTCGGTGTGCTCGCTCAGGTGCGCCGCCAGGCGTCGGCTCTGGGCTCGCCAGTAGTCGGCGTCCCGGTGCTCGGCGCGTCTGCGGTGGGCGAGGAACAGGCAGAAGGCCGCATTTCTGCTGCCGCCGCCCGCCGCGAACTGCCACCAGAAGCAGGCGGAGTCCCGGTAGCCGGCCAGGTGCAGCAGGGCGCCGAACACGAGGGCCCCGGCGGGTTCGATGTCGCCGGTGTCGGCGAGTTTCCGCAGACCGGCGGCGGCCTGCGGGGCGGTGACGATCAGAGTGACGGCGAGGTCCAGGTCATGGGCGGCCTGGTCCGCGGCCGCGGGAAAACGGTGCGGCACCTCGGTCTTCGGCCGTGACCTGCGGCGGGCCTGCACGGCCTGGTCGATGCGCCGGCGTGCGGCCTCGCCGTCGTAGTCGTCGTACTCGTCCGCGAGAACCTCGGCATCGTCCAGCACGGCGTCGATGGAAGGGAGTTCGTCGGCGCGGTGCACGGTCACTCTTTCGAATCGGGCGGATCGGGCGGATCGGGCGGAGCCGGCAGCTCGGGCGGCTCGGGCAGGCAGAGCTCCTTGGCCAGCGCACGTCTGGCGTGCCGGACATGGGACCGGACGGTTGCCTCCTCGATCCCCAGCTGATCGGCCGTCTCCGCGGCGGACAGCTGTAGTACATAGCGCAGCACTATGACGTCGTACTGGCGGTCGGGGAGCCCGGAGATCGCCGAGTACAGGCCGAGTCCGCTCTCGATGGCGGCGAACTCGTCGCGCGTCTCGTGGACGAGCAGCTTGCGGATCGCCGCCTGGAAGGACGCGGTGCCGACCAGGGCCGGCTGTATGCCGCGCTTGTCCAGCCAGCTGTGGACGTGCTCCCTCAGGACCGTCCAGGCGTAGCCGGGCACCGACTCCTGCTCCAGGACGTGGTCCCAGTTCTCCAGGAGATCCGCGCAGGCGTCGTCCACGACGGACTGCGCCGCCGCCCGGTTGCCCACCTGGGTGTGGGTGTAGCGCAGCCAGAGTCTGCAGTGGTGCTCGTGGAAGGCGGAGAAGGTCAGGTTCCCCCGCAGAGCCGGCCGTTGCGGCGGTCGGAGGTGCGGGACGCAGGTGCCGACGGCGCCCAGGGCGCCGGTGGGCGGATGCCCCATCAGGCGCTCCTCTCCGGGGTGTCGGCCGGATCGACCGCGGCGGTGCGTATGCCGGCGGCGAGGATCCGGGAGGCGGTCCCCCGATCCGCCAGGGTTTCCAGAGCGATGATCACGGACGTCCCGTTCGTGGGCACCGCACCGCTCCACGGTGGAGGCGGCCGTCGGTGTGAGACACGCGTACTCTTGCTGATCAGCCAACCGGATAAGTGCCCCTCCTGTGCAGCCTTACCACCAAGTTTTCTCACTCAACGGAATAGTGTGACTACTTTCTGTTCAATCACCCCGGCCGGTGCCCCCTCGAAGCACGGAGGGTGTCGGCCGGATGGTTGCTCCCACCAGGAGCCGGGCATTGATCACCGGTGGCGGGGGGTGGCACGACCTGGCGCGGCCCGGATCGTCCGACGGCGGCAAGGGGCGCGCGATGGCAGACGAAGACGGCGTGGTGGACCTGGAGCTCGACCAGGCCCACTCGGCCCGGATGTACGACTACTACCTGGGCGGGACGACCAACTTCCCCGCCGACCGCGAGGCGGCCGCGAAGGCCATGACGGTGTTCCCCTCGATCCTGGCGACGGCCCGGATCAACCGGCGGTTCATGCACCGCTCCACCCGCCTGCTCGCACGGCACGGCATGTCGCAGTTCCTCGACATCGGCACCGGTATCCCCACCTCCCCCAATCTCCACGAGGTCGCCCAGAGCGTGCTTCCCGAGGCCCGGGTCGTCTACACCGACAACGACCCGATCGTCCTCACCCACGCCCGTGCCCTGCTCCAGAGTCATCCGGCGGGCCGTACCGCCTACGTACAGGCCGACGTCACCGACCCCGGCGCGCTTCTCGCCTCGCCCGGGCTGCTGGACACCCTCGACCTGGACCGGCCCGTCGCCCTGAGTCTCAACGCGCTGCTGCACTTCGTCCCGGACGCACTCGGCGCCCACGAGATCGTCGATCGTCTCAAGGCCGCCCTGGCCCCGGGCAGCACTCTCACCGTCTCCCACGCCACCCCCGACTTCGACCCCGCGGGGATCGCCCGCCTCACCAGCGCCTACCAGGCGGCCGGCACCCCCGGGCAGGCCCGCACCCGCGACGAGATAGTCCGCTTCTTCGACGGCTGGCGGCTCCTGGACCCCGGCGTCACTCCGACCCACCAGTGGCGCCCCGACCTCGACGAGGACACCGCCAACGCCACCAGTGTCGAGGCCGCCTGCTATGCCGGCGTCGCCCGCAAACCCTGACGCGGACTGCCACATCCCACTTCCCGCTTCATCCCGCTTTACCCCGCTTCATCCCGCTGCAGCCCCTCCGCCGCCAGACTGCGGACGGTGGCGACGGTGTCGGCCTCCGAGGCCGGTTTGTCCTCGCGGTAGCGCACGACCCGGGCGAAGCGCAGGGCAAGGCCGGCGGGGTAGCGGGGGCTGCGCTGGAGGCCGTCGAAGGCGACCTCGACGACCAGTTCGGGGCGGACGAAGACGGTGTACGAGTCACGGGACACCTCGCGGGCCAGGAACTGCCGGGTCTGCCAGGCGAGCAGCTCGTCGGTGAGGCCCTTGAAGGTCTTGCCGAGCATGACCCAGGGTTCGAGGCCCGCCTCACCGTCGTTGCGGGCGGCGAGATGGAGGTTGCTCAGAAAGCCCCGTCGGCGGCCGCTCCCCCACTCCGCGGCGGTCACGACCAGGTCGAGGGTGTGCCGGGGCTTCACCTTGATCCAGCCCGCGCCCCGCCGACCAGCCGCGTAGGGCGCGGCGGGATCCTTGACCACCACACCCTCGTGCCCGTGCGCCAGCGCGTCGCGGAAGAAGGCGTTCGCCTGCGCCGCTTCGCCCGTCACCGTGCGCGGGACACGCAGGTGTTCGGGTACCACGCGGGCGAGTTCGGCCCATCGCTGCTCGGCCGGACGGTCGATCAGGTCCTCGCCGTCCAGGTGCAGCAGGTCGAAGAAGAAGACCCGGAGCGGGACTTCGGTACGCAGCCGCTCCGGGTCCTGCCGGGAGGCGGTACGGGCCGACGTCACCTGGAAGGGACGCGGGCGCCCGTCGGGCCCGACGGCGATGGCCTCGCCGTCCAGGACCGCCGACGAGACGGCCAACGAGCCTGCCGCCTCGACCACTTCGGGAACCCGTGTGGTGATCTCGTCGAGGCTGCGGGTGAAGACGGAGATGCGGTCGCCCCCACGGTGCACCTGGACCCGGATACCGTCCAGCTTCCACTCCAGCGCCGCCGGGGCGACCCGCTCCAGCGCGGCGCCGACGTCGGGCGCCGAGGCGGCCAGCATCGGACGTACGGGGCGGCCGAGTTCGAGGCCGAAGGCACGCAGCGCGGGCGCACCGCCGGAGAGCGCGGCCGCCGCGACCGCCCGCGCCGAGCCACGGAACATCAGGGCCCGGCGGACGGCCGCCGCAGGCACGGCGGCGGCCTTGGCCACCGCGTCGCCGAGGACCGCGTCCAGGGCTCCCTGGCGCAACTCGCCGACCAGGACCGCCCGCAGGAACTCCTGTTCCCCGGCCGTCGCCCGCCCGAACAACTCCGCCAGCAGCCGGGCCCGTTCGGCCTGTGCGCCCTTGCCGTGGACCGCCGCGATCGCGGTGAGCGCGTCCTCGGCCTCGCGGACGCCGAGTGTCGCGGCCTGCGCCGGGGGCGGGAGCTCGCGGAGCGCGGCGTACCCGACACCGATCCGCAGCCGCCTGGACTCGCCGGAGAGCAGCGCCACGGCTGCCGGGATCTCCTCGGGGCCGAGCTCGCGCAGACAGTCGGCCAGCAGCGCGATCTTGGCGTTGCGGGCCGAGGTCGCACCGGTGGCGCGCGAGGTACTGGCGAGACGTTCCAACAGCACTGCGGACCCCCGGACACCTCTGGCGACTCACTGGGCTCCCCCATAATCCACCGGCCCCCACCCCACTCGCCTGCGCACCGCCGGTACGTTCCACGGAGGGTGACCATGCACCGCCCGGGGACGCGGGGTCGGCGTCGCGCCCGAGCCGCCCCCAGGAGGCTTCAGCTCACCGAAGGCGCCTCGGCGCACCGAGGACCGCCGGTTGATCAGCGTCTGTTCGCGGTACGGGCCGGGGAGGTCGGACATCGCCGGCAGCCGGTCGCAGGCCTCCGGCGAACTCCGCGGGTCACCGACCCAGTACGTGACAGATCCCTGCTCGGCGAACCCGCCCGTCCCCGGCCACCGCTCCGGGGGCGGGCGGCGGCGCGTTCCCCGCCCGTCGCCCCGGCAGTGCAGCACCGCACGGACAGGCCGGACGGCAGGACAGGGCTCAGTGCGCGTACGGCCCCAGCACGATCCCGCGTCCCGCGTAGAAGCGCCCGAGGTCGGCCCACGGCACCGGGGCGAAGCTCTGCGAACCGTCCGGGAACCCGGACGGGTTGTGGATGAGCAGGTGCTCGTCCTCCGCGCCGACGGCGAGCACCAGGTGGCCGCCGGTGCGCGGCGGTTGCGGGTCCAGCGTCCGGATGGAGGGGTGGACGGAGAGCATCGCAAGACGCCCCTCGGCCAGCAGGTCGGGCAGGTCCTCGGCGGGCAGCGAGCGGGCTTCGGCGAACAGCCCCCACCGCCGGTGCGCGTAGGTGGCGAAGGGCGCGTGGATCAGCCCGTCGAGCCGCCCGTCGGGGTGCCGTACATACGCCCCGGCGGCCAGGCACTCCTGGGCGAGGGCGACGGGCCCCGGGCTGACGCCCCACCAGAAGTCGAGTGCCATCCGCAGGCAGGCCATCCCGCAGAGCCGCCAGGACCAGTACTCGTAGTCCTCCGGGCTCTCCGCGCCCGAGCGTTCCCAGAGCGGGTCGTCGGCGGCGAGCAGCGTCCCGGCGAGGATGTCGGGGACGAGGTCGGGGGACTCCCACTGGGAGTGATACGGCACCTGGTGGATGATCGCCACGGAAACGATTGTCGCCTACCTGCGCGATTACGGCGTACGGCGCGCCCGCCGTCCGCAAGGCGGGCGCGCCGCAGAGATAACCGGCCGCTACCAGGCGTAGTCCTCGGGTGCGGTGCGGTGGCCGGGGAAGATCTCGTCCAGCCGGTCGAGGGTCTTCTGGTCCAGGGTCAGATCGAGGGCGCGGACCGCGGCGTGCAGTTGGCCGAGCGTGCGCGGGCCGACGATCGGGGCGGTCACGACGGGGCGGGAGAGCAGCCAGGCGAGGGCGATGTCGCCCGGCTCGTGGCCGAGTTCGGCGGCCAGGTCCTCGTACGCCTGGATCTGCTCGCGCTTCTGCTCCAGCGTCTCGGCGGAGCGGCCGGTGGCGCGCCGTACGCCTTCGCGCTCCTTGCGCAGGACGCCGCCGAGCAGTCCGCCGTTCAGCGGCGACCAGGGGATCAGGCCGAGCCCGTAGTGCTGGGCGGCCGGGACGACCTCCAGCTCCACGCTGCGCGCCAGCAGGTTGTAGAGCGACTGCTCGCTCGTCAGGCCGAGGAAGTGCCGTGCCCTGGCGGCCTCCTGGGCCTGGGCGATGTGCCAGCCGGCGAAGTTGCTGGAGCCGACATAGATGATCTTGCCCTGGGCGACCAGGACCTCCATCGCCTGCCAGATCTCCTCCCACGGCGTGGCCCGGTCGATGTGGTGCATCTGGTAGAGGTCGATGTAGTCGGTCTGCAGGCGGCGCAGGCTGGCGTCCACGGCGCGGCGGATGTTGAGCGCGGAGAGCCTGCCCTCGTTGGGCCACTCCCCCATGTCGCCGTACAGCTTGGTGGCGATCACGGTCTTCTCGCGGCGGCCGCCGCCCTGGGCGAACCAGTTGCCGATGATGCTCTCGGTGCGGCCCTTGTTCTCGCCCCAGCCGTAGACATTGGCGGTGTCGAAGAAGTTGATGCCCAACTCGTGGGCGGTGTCCATGATCTGGTGGGCCTCGGCCTCCTCGGTGTGCGGGCCGAAGTTCATGGTGCCCAGGCAGAGACGGGAGACGGTGAGGCCGGTGCGGCCGAGATGGGTGAACTTCATGCCGTCACCCTCCGCCCGCACCGGCCCGTTTGTCCAGCACTCGGTTCCCGCGCGCCTCAGACCGACCGGGCAATAGGGCCCGCGGCGTCGCGACCCCGGGGCACGCACCTCGCCGCGTTGTCGTCGGTCGCCCCAGCTCCGCTGCTACTCCCTCCTCCGCCTTGCGATGCACGCACCCCAACGCCGCTCCTTCACCCGCGCTCCCTATTGCCGGTCGGTCTCAATCACCGCCCGTGCGAGGCGAATTTGCGCACGGCGAGCGGGACGAACACGGCCAGCAGCAGTCCCGACCAGAGCAGGGTGGCGGTCACCGGGTGCTGGACCGGCCAGGCCTCCCCCACGGCGCCGGGGTTGTCGAACAGCCGGCGGCAGGCGGCGACCACCGCACTGATCGGGTTCCACTCGGCGACTGTACGCAGCCAGCCCGGCATTCCGCCGGTGGGCACGAAGGCGTTGGTCACCATAGCCAACGGGAAGGTGAGGACGGACAGTTGGGCCGCCATCTCCTCCTTCCCCGCCGCCAGTCCGAGATAGGTTCCGACCCAGGTCATCACAGACCGGAACAGCACCAGCAGTCCGTACGCGCCGAGGGCGGGGCCGAGGCCGTCCCTGATCCGCCAGCCGACGGCCAGGCCCACCAGGGTGAGCGGGACGAGGACGACGACACCCACCAGCAGGTCGGCGAGCGCCTGGCCGAGCAGCAGGGCGCTGCGCGAGACGGGCATGGACCGCATCCGGTCGGTCAGCCCCCGGCCGACGTCACGGGCGGCACCGACCATGGTCGGCATCAGCCCGTTGACGGCGACCATCACGAAGAGTCCCGGCATCAGGAACTCGCGGTAGTTCCCGCTGCCCGGCACGGTCATCGCGCTGCCGAAGACGTATCCGAAGACCAGCACCATGGCCACCGGCACGGCGAGCGAGGCCAGGACCAGACCCGGCGAACGGCGGTACGCCAGCAGCACGCGCAGCGCGGAGGTCAGGGTGTCGGACACCGGCCCGGCCCGGCGGCCGGGGGTGGTGGCGGCCGGGGCGGCGGCGGTCGTCGCGGTGGTGGTCATCGGGCGGCCCTTCCGGGTGCGGCGGTGAGTGCGAGGAAGACGTCGTCCAGGGAGGGGGTGCGCAGGGCTACGTCCTGGGCACTCACCCCGGCGGCGTCGAGCTCCCGGACGAGTTGCGGCAGAGCGATCGTCCGACCTGCGCCGGAGGTGACCTCGACCCGGCGTTCGGCCGGATCGGCGACCGGCACGCCGGCGGCCAAGTCGGCCAACACCCTGACGGCGGTGTCGAGTTGGGCGGCCTGTGCGACCGTCACCTCGATCCGGATGCCGATGGCGGCCTTGAGTCGCCCGGGCGTCCCGTGCTCGATCACCGTCCCGTGGTCGAGCACCGCGACGGCGTCGGCGAGCCGGTCGGCCTCGTCCAGATACTGGGTGGTGAGCAGTACGGTGGTGCCGCCTTCCGCCAACTCCCTTACCGCGTCCCAGATTTCCTGCCGGCTGCGCGGGTCGAGACCGGTGGTGGGTTCGTCCAGGAAGAGGACGGGCGGGGCGGTGACCAGGCTGGCGACCAGGTCAAGCCGGCGGCGCAGGCCGCCGGAGTAGGTGCGGACCAGCCGATCGGCGACCTCGGCGAGGTCGAAGCGTTCGAGCAGGTCGTCGGCGCGACTGCGGGCCCCCCGGGAACCGAGGCCGTGGTAGCGGCCGATCAGACGGAGGTTGTCCCGCCCGGTGATGCCCTCCTCCACAGCGGCGTGCTGCCCGGCCAGCCCGATGGAGCGGCGGACCTGGGCGGCCTGGCGCACCACGTCGAAGCCGTTGACGCGGGCACTGCCGGCGTCGGGGGCCGCGAGGGTGGCCAGGACCCGGACGGCGGTGGTCTTCCCCGCGCCGTTGGGGCCGAGCAGGCCGCACACGGTGCCGGCCGGGACGGTCAGGTCGAGGCCGCGCAGAGCAGCGGTCTTGCCGAAGCTCTTGCGCAGGCCGACGACAGCGATGGCTGCCTCGGTCATGTCGAAGCCTTTCTAGGTACAGCGTACGTAGAAGATGGCTCCACAGTACTACGTACGGCGTACGTAAGTAAGATGGCTGCCGAGGTGATCTTCCGAAATGCCGCACAGCCAGTACGAAGCCCCCGAACTGATCTGGCTCCACCCGGAGCACAGCGGCCGGGGACCGCGCCCCGCACACAGCCGAGCCTCGATCGCGGCAGCCGCGGTCCGCATCGCGGACGCCGAGGGGATCGAGGCGGTCTCCATGCGCAGGGTCGCCGCCGAACTCGGCGCGGGGACGATGTCGCTCTACAACTACGTCCCGAAGAAGGAACACCTCTTCGATCTGATGATCGACCAGGTAGCGGGTGAGTACGACCTCCCGGCCGGCCCCTCGGGAGACTGGCGGGCCGACCTCACCGCACTGGCCTCGATGCAGCTGGCCGTCCTGCGCCGACACGCCTGGGTGCCCCGGCTGGTCGCCACGCGGCCCGCCATCGGACCAAACGGGCTGCGCTACACCGAGTTCTTTCTCTCAGCGGTCGCTGGCACCGAGCTGAGCGGCGCCGCCAAGATGGAGGCGATGGCCCAACTCAATGGATTCCTCTGCCAGTTCGCCGAATGGGAGCGCGCGGCGACCGGCAGCAGTCCGCGCTGGATGGCCGACATGGTGACCTACCTCCAGGGCGTGGCGATGAGCGGCCGGTACCCGAGCCTCACCCAGGTACTGGCCGAGGGGTCGACCCCGGCCGACCCGAACGCCGTCTTCGACCGCCTGCTTCAGCGCATCCTGACGGCACTCTGCGAAGCCTGATGCCCCACGGCTGATGCCGTGCGGCGGACATGGGCGGCCACTGCCGCAGGACGAAGGGGCCGGGCACCGCCGAACCGGGCGGCGTAGCGCCGGTCGGCGGGTCCTCCCGCTCCCCGGACGCTCAGGCGGTGCGCCGCAGCAGCGCCAGGTACATCGCGTCGGTCCCGTGCAGGTGCGGCCAGAGCTGGATGTCCGGGCCGTCGCCCAGCGCGGGGACCCCGGGCAGCAGCGGGCGGGCGTCGATCCATTCGAGACCGGGCTCCGCGCGCAGTACGTCGTCCACCACGGCGCGCGTCTCGGCGAGGTGCGGCGAGCAGGTCGCGTAGCCGACCACGCCGCCGATCCGGGTGGCCCGGATCGCGGAGCGCAGCAGGTCCCGCTGGAGCGGGCCGAAGCCGGGGATGTCGTCCTGACGGCGGCGCCAACGGGCCTCCGGGCGACGGCGCAGCGCACCGAGGCCGGAACAGGGGACGTCCACCATGACCCGGTCGAACGCCCCGGGCCGCCAGGCGGGCCGGGTGCCGTCGGCGGCGATCACGGTGTACGGGCCCGGGTTGCCGTCCAGCGCCCGGGCGACCAGGCGGGCCCGGTGCGGCTGCTTCTCGGAGGCGACCAGCACGGCGCCGCGCTCGGCGGCGAGAGCGCCGAGCAGCGCGGCCTTGCCGCCGGGACCCGCGCAGCCGTCCAGCCAGAGCCGGTCCTGGCCCTCCACGGGCGCGTTGGCCAGAGCGAGCGCGACGAGTTGACTGCCCTCGTCCTGGACGCCGACCCGGTTCTCCCGTACCGCCTCGACTGCGCCGGGTTCGCCGCCCTCGGAGAGCTGCACGGCGTACGGGGACCAGCGTCCCGGCTCGGACTCGGGCAGCGCCTCGCGCAGTTCGGCGACGGTGGCCCGTCCCGGGCGCGCGACCAGGGTGACGGCGGGGCGCTCATTGTCGGCCCGCAGCAGCTCCTCGATCGCGGCCCTGCCGGACGCGGCGGGCTGCCAGCGGCCGAGCGAGTCCCAGAGTGCGGAGACCACCCAGCGCGGGTGCGAGTGCACGACGGCGAGGTGGTCCTCGGCGTCCTCCTCGTACGGCGGGGCGACCTGCTGGACCCAGGCGTCCAGGTCCTGGGCGCTGATCTTGCGCAGCACGGCGTTGACGAACTTGGCCCGTCCCTCGCCGAGCACCGCACGGGCCAGCTCGACGGTGGCCGAGACGGCGGCGTGCGTGGGGATGCGGGTGGTGAGCAGCTGGTGCGCGCCGAGCGAGAGCACGTCCAGGACGGGCGGGTCCACCTCGCGCAGCGGGCGGTCGATGCACGCGGCGATGATCGCGTCGTAGGTGCCCTGCAGGCGCAGCGTGCCGTAGACCAGCTCGGTGGCGAGCGCGGCGTCGCGGCGGTCCATGCCCTTCTGCTCGGCCTCGCGCAGCAGCGAGGGGAGGATCAGGTTGGCGTACGCGTCGCGCTCGTCCACGGCGCGCAGGGCGCGGAACGCGACGATCCTGGCCGGGTCCTTCTTGGGGCGGCGGTGCGGGCGGGGGGCGCGCTTGGCGCTGGGGGTGGTCACTTGTGCCTCGAAAAGTGCTGCGTTGGTTATCCGGAAAGGGGGGGTGGCGCCGGGGCCGTAACGCCGGGGCTCAGAGTCCGAGCTGCTCGCCGGACTCGATACGGACTCCTCGGGCCCAGTCTGCCGCGCGCATCGGCTTCTTGCCCTGCGGCTGGACCTCGCCCAGTTCGATCTCGTGGCTGCCGGTACCGACCCGGACGCTGTTCTTGGCGACGGCGAGCTCGCCGGGGGCCAGTTCGGCGGCGTCGGTGAGCAGCTTGACCGGGCCCGAGACCTTGAGGCGCTCGCCCCGGAAGGTGGTCCAGGCGCCGGGCGCGGGGGCGCAGCCGCGCACCAGGCGGTCGATCCGCAGTGCGGGGTGGGTCCAGTCGATCCTGGCATCCTCGACGGTGATCTTGGGTGCGAGGGTGATGCCTTCGGCGGGCTGCGGAACCGCCTTCAGGGTGCCGTCCTCGATGCCGTCCATGGTCGCGACCAGCAGCCGGGCGCCGGCGTGCGAGAGCCGCTCCAGCAGGACACCGCTGGTGTCGCCCGGACGGATCTCCTCGGTGAGCAGACCGAAGACCGGGCCGGAGTCCAGGCCCTGCTCGATCTGGAAGGTCGAGGCGCCGGTCACCTCGTCGCCCGCGAGCACCGCGTGCTGCACGGGGGCGGCACCGCGCCAGGCCGGGAGCAGCGAGAAGTGCAGGTTGACCCAGCCGTGCTCGGGGATCTCCAGGGTGCCGGGGCGCAGCAGCGCGCCGTAGGCGACCACCGGGCAGCAGTCCGGGGCGATCTCGGTGAGGCGGGCCTGGAAGTCGGGGTCGCTCGGCTTGGCCGGCTTGAGGATCTCGATCCCGGCCTCCTCGGCGCGCTGGGCGACAGGGCTGGCGACCAGTCGGCGGCCGCGCCCGGCGGGGGCGTCGGGGCGGGTGACCACCGCGACGACCTCGTGCCGGTCGGAGGCCAGCAGGGCGTCCAGGGCGGGAACGGCGACCTCGGGGGTGCCGGCGAAGACGAGGCGCATGGGTTCCTTTCGGAGGACGTTGGGGGCGTTCGGCGGGGCGTTCGGGGCGCGCTCGGGGTGAGCGGATGTCAGCGGGCGGAACCGAAGGTGCTGTGCGGGGAGATCTTCACGGTCGGCGCCGGGCCCTCGCCCCAGTCGGCCTCGCGGATCGCCTTGAGCGCGGCCTTGCGCTGCTCGCGGTCGAGGCGGTCGATGAAGATGATCCCGTCCAGGTGGTCGGTCTCGTGCTGGATGCAGCGGGCGAGCAACTGGGTGCCCTCGATGCTCACCGGGTCGCCGTACATGTTGAAGCCCTTGGCGACCACGCCGTAGGCGCGCTTGGTGTCGAAGCGCAGTCCCGGCAGTGAGAGGCAGCCTTCGGGGCCGTCCTGCTCCTCGTCGGTGAGGCTGAGGTCGGGGTTGATCAGGTGGCCGACCACGCCGTCCACGTTGTATGTGAACACCCGCAGCGAGACGCCGAGTTGAGGCGCCGCCAGCCCCGCACCGGGGGCCTCCAGCATGGTGTCGGTGAGGTCCTTGACGAGCCGGCGCAGCTCCTTGTCGAAGGTGGTCACCGGCTTGGCCGTGGCACGGAGCACGGGGTCACCGAAGATCCGGATCGGCTGGATCGCCATGGCTGGGGCTCCTGTCGGTGCGGGTTTCGGCTGGGGTGCGGCACCGGCGCGATACGGGTGTCGACCAAGGTCACAGGGAAGTCTATGCAATCGCGGACGCCCATTCGGCCCAGCTTCTGGCATATCCCGTCTCGTCCCTGTGCGTGACCCCGGCCCCCGGTCCGGCGTTGGTCAAGTCAGATTGACCGGGGCGCGATCGCGTCCCGACCGGATTCACCGTACGGAGAGGCGGCACCAAGGGCCATGGCCGAGCAGATCAACCACGACGCGCGGGCGCGGGCCAGCCTGCACCTGCTGGTGCGGGACATCGAGCGGGTACGGCGGCAGGTGGACGCGCTGCGGACCCTCACCGCCCAGCTGGGCAACGTCTACCGGCCGCGCCGACCCAGCACCTCCGCCGGATTCGTGGTGTACGGGCGCGCGCCCGCCCCCACCGTCCGGCTTGCCCAGGAACTGCGCGAAAGCGTGGAGACCCTGGTCGCGGCGGCCGTCGAATTCGACCGGGCCCTGGGCTTCTCCTGGGACTCCGTCGGCTCCGCGCTGGGCGTCACCAAGCAGGCGGTCCACCGGCGGTACGGCATGCGCCGGCCGAGCAGCGAGCTGCTGGCCGCAGGCGTACCCGCCCCGGGCGTCCCCGCACCGTCCCGACCCGACCGCGGCGAGGACCTGGCCCCCAGCAGCCAACCGCTGACCCGCACCGTCCCCGCCGCCCGCCAGGGCGGCCTCGAACGCCCGAGCATCCCCCTGCGCGGCTGACCAGGAAAACCCCTCCGTCCCCGGCGCCAAGCCGCCCCCAGGCCCCCTCCACGGCCCGGCGCCGGGCCTCCACACCACACGCCGCGTGTTCCCCGGTACAGCGACCATGCACCACCCGTCAAGCACCCCCCACGCCCCTTGAAAGCACTCCCCCAGCGCCCCTTCCGCGTCGCGCACGTGGTTGGTCCCGGCCTCAGCCGATGTCCGGCGGGTCGATGCGGACCTTCACCGGGTCCGCCGTGCGCAGGGCCACCCGGGCGATCTGCGCTGCCTTGAGGGCCGCCGCCAGGGCCGCGCCCTGGCCCGGGGCGACCCGGAGCAGGGCACGCTCCAGCTCTTCGCCGCGCCCGGCGAGCCCCTGGACCGGGATCGGCCCGAGGATGTCGGTGCCCTCCGGCAACCGGACCAGCGAAAGCAGATCCTCGACGGCCTGCGGCACACCCGTCACCGAGGCCATCCGCGAGACCGGCGGGAAGTGGAGTTGGGCCCGCTCCTCCAGCTCCAGCGCCGCATGCCCCGCCGGATCCCACCGCACCAGCGCCTGCACCGGCCGCGCCGTCGGCTCCGCGACCACGACCACCGTGCCGCCCTGCTCGGCGGGCCGGACCAGCCCGGCGGCGTTCGTCCACAGCCGCAGCGCCTCCTCCCCTGCCCGCAGGTCGGGGCGGCCCAGCAGCGCCCATCCGTCCAGCAGCAGCGCGGCCGCATACCCGACGCCCTCGGCGACCGGCTCCGCGCCCGGCGTGGAGATGACCAGTGCGGGCTCCCCCGGCACGGTCGCGAGCACCGCGTCCCGCCCCGAAGTACGGACGGGTACCCGCGGGAAGGCCTTGCCCAGCTCCTCGGCCGTCCGCCGCGCCCCGACCACCTGAGCCCGCAGCCGGAACGACCCGCACTCGGGGCAGTGCCACTCCGCCTCCGGCTGCCCGCACCAGCCGCACTCCAGCGGCGCCGCCGCCGAGCCGGCCTCCAGCGGCCCTACGCAGTGCCGGCACCGCGCGGGCGTCCGGCACCGGGCGCAGGCCAGCCTCGGGACGTAACCCCGCCTGGGCACCTGGATCAGCACCGGGCCGTGCTTGAGCGCCTCGTGCGCGACCTCCCAGGCCAGCCACGGCAGCCGGGCCGCCTGGGCGGCCGCGTCCCGCGCCTGATCCTGATCGGTGACGGTACGCACCCGGGGGGCAGTTGCCCGTACGGTCTCCCGCTCGGCGGCCAGTGGGCGGGCCCAGCCCGTCCGCATCAGCTGCGCGCCCTCGACCGTGACCGACAGGCCGCCGAGCAGGACGCCGGTGTTCTCCTCGGTGGCCCGCAGCAGTGCCACCTCGCGGACGTGGGGGTGCGGGGCACGCGGGTCGCTGTGGCTGCTGTCGCCGTCCGACCAGACCACCACGAGGCCCAAGTCCCTGACCGGTGCGAAGACCGCCGCCCGAGTCCCGACGGCCGCCCGCACCGAGCCCCGGCTGACCGCAAGCCAGCGGCGGTAGCGCTCCTTCGGACCCAGGTCGGCGGCCAGCACGGCGTGTCGGCCGCTGCCGAGCAGTGCGGTGAGTGCCTCGTCCACCCTGGCCACCGCCCGGCCGTCCGGGAGGACTACGAGTGCTCCCCGGCCGCCGGCCAGGGTGGCCGCGACCGCGCGGGCGATCTCCTGCGGCCAGCTCGGCCCCGGCAGCGCCGTCCACACCGCACGTGGCGATCGGCCCTCGGCGAGTGCCTCCAGGTAGTCCGCGCCCTGCGGGTAGCGCGCCCAGCTGCCGGCCTCGGGCCGCGCGGGCGGGGGCAGCAGCGACGGCGAGGGCTCGGCCTCGGCCTTGGCGTGCCGGGGCGGAACCGCCAGCTGGAGCACATCGGCGAGCGAGCCCGCGTAGCGGTCCGCGACCGTGCGGCAGAGCCGCAGCAGCTCGGGGGTGAGCACCCGCTCCGGCGAGAGCACCTGGGCGAGCGGGGCCAGCGGCCCCGCGTAGTCGGAGTCCGCCCGGCGCTCCACGATGAAGCCGCTGTGCAGCTCACCACCCTCACGGCGGCCCGGCGCGACGATCCGGGCGCCGAAACGGACCCGCACCCGGACCCCGGGCTGGGCCTCCTCGGCCATGGTCGCGGGGACGGCGTAGTCGAAGTACTGGTCGAGGTGGAGCAGCCCCTTGTCGACCAGCACCCGCGCCACCGGCAGCTCGTCCGCCAGCTGCGCACCGCGCCACGTCCGGGGCTTGGCCCTGCGGACCGTCTCCCGGATGAAGGCCAGCTGCTCCCCGGCCCCGTCTTCGCTGCTCATCGGACCTCTCCGTACCACCCACCACCCCAGGCCTGCCCAACATAGCCCCCACCACCGACAACGTGGAAAAACGCCCCAGCGGCAAGCGCCCCTGAAGAGTTGCCCCTTGCCCCTTGCCCCTGAAAAGCCGGACGGCGGCCACCCCGAAGGGTGACCGCCGCCTGCGGCATGCGGTAGTGCGGGGTCAGGCGCCGACGGCCTTCTTCAGGGCCTCGGCGCGGTCGGTCCGCTCCCAGGTGAACTCCGGCAGCTCACGGCCGAAGTGGCCGTACGCGGCGGTCAGGGAGTAGATCGGGCGCAGCAGGTCGAGGTCGCGGATGATCGCGGCCGGGCGAAGGTCGAAGACCTCCGTGACGGCCTCCTGGATCTTCAGCACCGGGGCGGTCTCGGTGCCGAAGGTCTCGACGAACAGACCCACCGGCTCGGCCTTGCCGATCGCGTAGGCGACCTGGACCTCGGCGCGGCTGGCCAGACCGGCCGCGACGATGTTCTTGGCGACCCAGCGCATCGCGTAGGCGGCCGAGCGGTCGACCTTGGACGGGTCCTTGCCGGAGAAGGCGCCGCCGCCGTGGCGGGCCATGCCGCCGTAGGTGTCGATGATGATCTTGCGACCGGTGAGGCCGGCGTCGCCCATCGGGCCGCCGATCTCGAAGCGGCCGGTCGGGTTGACCAGCAGCCGGTAACCCTCGGTGACCAGCTTGATGCCCTGGTCGGCGAGTGCCTTGAGCTCGGGCTCCACGACGAACTCGCGGATGTCCGGGGTCAGCAGCGACTCCAGGTCGATGTCGCTGGCGTGCTGCGAGGAGACCACCACGGTGTCCAGGCGGACGGCCTTGTCACCGTCGTACTCGATGGTGACCTGGGTCTTGCCGTCGGGGCGCAGGTACGGGATGGTGCCGTTCTTGCGGACCTCGGTCAGGCGGCGCGAGAGGCGGTGCGCCAGGGTGATCGGCAGCGGCATCAGCTCGGGCGTGTCGTCGCACGCGTAGCCGAACATCAGGCCCTGGTCGCCGGCGCCCTGCCGGTCGAGCTCGTCGTCCTCGCCGTCGACGCGGTGCTCGTGCGCGGTGTCGACACCCTGGGCGATGTCCGGGGACTGTGCGCCGATCGAGACCGAGACGCCGCAGGAGGCGCCGTCGAAGCCCTTCTTGGAGCTGTCGTAACCGATCTCCAGGATCTTCTCCCGGACGAGCTGCGCGATGGGCGCGTACGCCTTCGTGGTGACCTCACCGGCGATGTGCACCAGGCCGGTGGTGATCAGCGTCTCCACGGCGACCCGGGAAGTCGGGTCGTCCTTGAGGAGAGCGTCCAGGATGGTGTCGCTGATCTGGTCAGCGATCTTGTCGGGGTGTCCCTCGGTGACGGACTCCGAGGTGAACAGGCGGCGAGACACAGCGCTCCCTGGGGTTGCAGCGGCTGCTGACTGAATGCCTCCGGCAGTCCGGGGGCATCCGGAAAGAGTTGATTCCTGGAGTGTAACGGTCAGCTACCGGCTGGCGGCACTCACATCGAAATCTTGAGACCGATCACTCACATTCGGCCGTACGGCCGAGCCGGGCGGCCACCTCGTCCCAGATCCGGTCGGCCAGGTCCTCCTTGGGCCCGTCGGGGACGGCGACCTCGGCGCCGTCCGCGCCCAGCAGCACCGCCGCGTTGGTGTCCCGGCCGAACGCCTTGCCGCCGCCCACCTCGTTGACCACCAGCAGATCGCAGCCCTTGCGGGCGAGCTTGACCCGGCCGTTGGCGAGGACGTCGTCGGTCTCGGCGGCGAAGCCGACCACCAGCTGGCCGGGACGGGCCCGATGGGCGGAGAGCTCGGCCAGGATGTCCGGATTGCGCACCAGGGTGATCGGCGCCGGGTCCACCCCGTCCACCTTCTTGATCTTGCCGGTGACGTACTCGGCCGGACGGAAGTCGGCCACGGCGGCGGCCATCACGACCACGTCGGCGTCCGGGGCGGCCTTCAGCGCGGCCTCGCGCAGCTGGAGGGCGGTGGAGACGTGCACCACGTCCACCCCGGCGGGGTCGGGCAGGGTGGCGTTGGCCGAGAGCAGGGTGACCCGGGCACCTCGGGCGGCGGCCGTGGTCGCCAGCGCGTAGCCCTGCTTGCCCGAGGAGTGGTTGCCGAGGAAGCGGACCGGGTCGAGCGGCTCGCGGGTGCCGCCCGCCGAGATCACCACGCGGCGGCCCGCCAGGTCCTGCTCCAGAGTGCCCCTGGCGAGCACCCGGCGGCAGGCTTCGAAGATCTGGCCCGGCTCCGGCAGCCGTCCCTTTCCGGTGTCCACACCGGTGAGCCGTCCGACGGCGGGCTCCAACACGATCGCACCCCGGCGGCGCAGCGTGGCGACGTTCTCCCGGGTGGCCGGGTGCTCCCACATCTCGGTGTGCATGGCGGGGGCGAAGACCACCGGACAGCGCGCGGTGAGCAGGGTGTTGGTGAGCAGGTCGTCCGCCATGCCGTGGGCGGCCTTGGCGAGCAGGTCCGCGGTGGCGGGGGCGACCACGACCAGGTCGGCCTGCTGGCCGATCCGTACGTGCGGGACCTCGTGCACCCGCTCCCAGGTCTCGGTGGCGGCCGGGCGGCCGGAGAGCGCGGCCCAGGTGGCCTCGCCGACGAAGTGCAGCGCCGCGGCGGTCGGCACCACGGTCACCCGGTGCCCGGACTCGGTGAACCGTCGCAGCAGCTCACAGGCCTTGTACGCGGCGATGCCGCCGCTGACGCCGAGGACGACACGGGGGGCGTCGGGCTGCTCCGGGCGAGCGTTCATGACGGGGTCTCTCTCCTCCGGGTGGGGTCGGGGCCCACCCTACGGCGCATCAGATGCACGCTGCACCGTGTGCCGCAACACAACGACCCGACGAGACGGCGGGTCGGCGGAAACCGCGAAGGGGCCCGCCGGACGCAAGTCCGACGGGCCCCTTCGACGACGGGCTCAGGCAGCCTCGATGGCCTCGGCCGTGAGCATGCCGGCGTTGATCTCGCGCAGCGCGATCGACAGCGGCTTCTCGTGCACGTGGGTGTCGACCAGCGGGCCGACGTACTCCAGCAGGCCCTCGCCCAGCTGCGAGTAGTACGCGTTGATCTGGCGGGCACGCTTGGCCGCGTAGATCACCAGGCTGTACTTGGAGTCGGTGGCCTCAAGCAGCTCGTCGATCGGCGGGTTGATGATGCCCTCGGGCGCGGTCATGGAAGAGGACACGCGAAAACCTTCCGAAAGGGTGGCTAAGAAACAGAGATGCCGATCAGATCAGCAGTACTGCGGTGCCGCAGCAGGTGGTGCAGCGATCTGGTCAGGCTACACCGAGCAAGGCTAGCAGCTCGGTCGCTACCTGCTCGACGGACCTGTTGACAAGGGTCGCGTCGAACTCGGTCTCGGCGGCCAGCTCGATCCTGGCCGCGGCCAGCCGCTCGTCGATCACGTGCTGCGGCTCCGTCCCCCGGCCGGTGAGCCGGCGGACCAGCTCCTCCCAGCTCGGCGGGGCCAGGAAGACCAGCTGCGCCTCCGGCATCGACTCCCGCACCTGGCGGGCGCCCTGCAGGTCGATCTCCAGCAGTACCGGCTCGCCGCGGTCGAGCCTCTCCTGCACGGCCTGCCGGGGCGTGCCGTAGCGGTTGCCGGCAAAGACGGCCCACTCCAGCAGTTCGCCGTTGGCGACCAGCTTGTCGAACTCGTCGTTGTCGACGAAGTGGTACTGGACCCCGTGCTGCTCGCCGGGCCTCGGGTGGCGGGTCGTCGCCGACACCGAGAGCCAGACCTCGGGGTGCTGCTGCCTCATATGAGCGACGACCGTGCTCTTGCCGACCCCCGAAGGGCCGGAGAGCACGGTCAGCCGCGGACGTTCACTCATGCACCGATTATCCCGGATCGCGGACGTTCCGGGGACCACAGGGCCCCGGACGGCGCGACCGGGCTGCCGGAATCAGGAGGCGGCGTTGCCGAACTCCCGCTCCAGCGAGGCGATCTGGTTCGAACCGAGACCACGCACGCGGCGGCTCTCGCTGATCCCGAGACGCTCCATGATCTGCTTGGCCCGCACCTTGCCGACGCCCGGAAGGCTTTCGAGCAGGGCGGACACCTTCATCTTGCCGATGACCTCGTCATCGGACTTGCCCGCCTTGATCACGTCGTGCAGCGAAGCACCGGAGTGCTTCAGCTTGTTCTTGACGTCGGCGCGCTTCCGGCGAGCATCGGCGGCCTTGGCGAGCGCAGCGGCGCGCTGTTCGGGGGTAAGGGGCGGAAGAGCCACGCCGTTCACCTCGGGATGTGGAAGGAAGGGATGAGCTATGACTGTTGGTGCCAAGGACACCGGCTGCAGTGGAACCTAATGGCTCTGACCTGCAAGAGCAACGCTTCGCGAAGCCCTTTGGTGACCTATCGCCGGACACTACCCAACTTGAGCGCGCACGTCAGGAAAAGAACACGAAAAGTCCTGGTCAGCCGAGGCCGACCAGGACTTTTCCGGACAAATCAGCCGGTCGGAAAGCAGGTTTTCCCAACCAATGTGATGCTGCTCACTTTTCCAGTGCGGCGCTGATTTCCTCGACAAAGCGCGCCGAAGCCTCACGCAGAGCCGCCACCGAAGGCCCGTGCTTGAGCACGTCACGGCTGACGTTCGGCACCACGTCGCGGACCGCGCTGCCGAAGACCCGGGGCAGATCGGCGGCGGTTGCGCCCTGCGCGCCGACACCGGGGGCGAGCAGCGGGCCGTTGATCGCCAGATCCACTCCGGCCTCGGCCAGGGTGGCACCGACGACGGCGCCGAAGGAGCCCATCGGCTCGGCACCCGCGTTCTCGGCGGCCAGGCGGTACAGCACGTTCTGGGCGACGCTCTCACCGTTGGCGGCCACCGCGCGCTGCACCTCGTGGCCCTCCGGGTTGGAGGTGAGGGCCAGCACGAAGACCCCGGCGCCGTTGGCGCGGGCCAGGTCGATCGCGGGCTGGAGCGAGCCGAAGCCGAGGTACGGGCTGACCGTGACGGCGTCGGAGAACAGCGGGCTCGCGGGCGAGAGGAAGGTCTCGGCGTAGGCGGCCATGGTGGAGCCGATGTCGCCGCGCTTGGCATCCATCAGCACCAGGGCACCGGCCTCGCGGGCCTCGGCGACGGTCCGCTCCAGGACGGCGATGCCCCGGCTGCCGAAGCGCTCGAAGAAGGCGGCCTGGGGCTTGAGTACGGCGACCTGCTCGGCCAGTGCCTCGACCACGGTGCGGCTGAACTTCTCCAGCCCGGCGATGTCGTCGCCGAGCCCCCAGGCGGCCAGCAGGGAGGCGTGCGGGTCGATGCCGACGCAGAGCTGGCCACGGGTGTCGAGAGCGTGGCGCAGGCGGGCGCCGAAGGGAGCGAGGGTCATGGGAGCCTTTCAGCAGGGGTGGGACGGTGGGCGTAGCCCACCGCATCGGTGAACTTGGCGAAGCCGCGTCGGGCCAGCTCGGTGCGCAGCTCGTCGAGGATGCGCAGGGGGGCGGTGGGGTCGTTGAACAGGGCGGTGCCGACGGCCAGTTGGCTCGCCCCGGCCAGGGCCAGCTCCAGGGCGTCCCGCCCGCTTCGTACGCCGCCCATGCCGATGATCGGCACCGGCGGGATCCGTCCGGCCAGCATCGCGGCGTGCACCTGGTGGATGCAGCGCACGGCGATCGGTCGGACGGCGGGTCCGGACAGGCCGCCGGTGCCGGCGGCCAGGGCGGGCCGCAGGGTGTCCAGGTCGATGGCCATCCCGAGGACGGTGTTGACCATCGACAGGCCGTCGGCCCCGGCCTGGACACAGGCGGCGGCGATCTCGGTGATCGAGGTGACGTCCGGCGAGAGCTTGGCGTAGAGGGGCAGGTCGGCGTCGGCGACCTTGCGGACAGCGCGGACGACGTCGTAGCTGGTGGCCGGGTTGCAGGCGAAGACCAGACCGCGGTCCGCGACGTTGGGGCAGGAGATGTTGAGTTCCAGGCCGATCACACCCGGCTGCCCGTTGAGCCGCGAGGCGACCTCGGTGAAGTCCTCAAGACGCTCCCCCGCGATCGAGACCAGCACCCGGGCGCCGCGCTCGGCCAGCCAGGGCAGCTCGTGCCGGACGAACGCGTCGATCCCGGAGCCCTGCAGCCCGATCGCGTTGAGCATCCCGGACGGCGTCTCGGCCATCCTCGGGGTGGCCAGCCCCGAGCGCGGGTGCGGCATGATCGTCTTGGTGGTGACCGAGCCCAGCTCGTCCAGCGGGACGAACTTGGCCAGTTCCCGCCCGTACCCGGCACAGCCGGAGGCGGTGGTGAGCGGATTCGGCAGCGTCAGCGGGCCGAACTGGACGCTGAGGTCCACATCCTGAGGATCCATCAGTCCTTCCCTCCCATCGCGGTGGCACCCTCCAGATCCGCCGGTACGGTGCCGATGTCGCCCCAGCGGACCCGGGCGCCGTCGAAGACCGGTCCGTCGGTGCAGGAGCGGACGAAGCGGCTCACGCCGTCCGCGTCGACCACCGGCAGCACGCAGGTCATACAGATACCGACGCCGCAGGCCATCGCCTCCTCCACGGCGGTGTGGCAGCGGGCGCCGAGGCCCAGGGCGATGGTGGTGACGGCACGCAGCATCGGCATCGGTCCGCAGGCGTGCACCACGCTGGCGTCGATCGCCTTGATCGCCTGAGCCAGCGGGTCGGTGACCCGGCCCTGGAGTCCGGCGGAACCGTCCTCGGTGACCACCAGCACGTCCTGGGTGAGCGCCCTGGCCTGCTCGACCCCGTACAGGCGGTCGGCGGTGGCCGCGCCGAGGATGAAGCCGATCTGGCCGCCGCGCCGCCGGATCTCCTCGCCCAGTGCGAACATCGGCGCGCTGCCGTAACCACCGGCGACCAGCAGGGCGGAGACCGGCCCGTCCGGGAGCGGGAAGGGCGTACCGAGCGGGGCGATCAGATCGAGCCGCTCGCCGACCCGGGTACGGACCAGCTCCCGGGTGCCCTCGCCGTGCTCGGCGACGACCAGTTCGACCGTCCCCGCTTCGGGGTCCGCCCGGTGGATCGAGAACGGCCGGCGCAGCAGCATCCCGGAGTCGGCGCAGGCCAGGGTGGCGAAATGGCCCGGTCTGACCCGCGGCGCGGCCTCGGGGGCGAGCAGCACCAGACGGTGGTACGGGCCCTCGGTGATCCGGGAAAGCACCTCGGCTCGCGCCTGAACGGGGTTGGCCATCAGACCTCCTTGGGAGCAATCCTTGGTTTCTGCGGCGGAACGCCGCAGCCAACTCGTATGCTGGCCTCTCCTGCCATCGCGGCAGCAGGCAGGGCCTGCCCGGGGCGAGGCCGCCAGGCAGAGCTTGAAGCTCCACGGCTCCGACCGTTGGGGCGGAGTCACGTGTGGTTCACCTTCCGGCTGCGCACGCTAACGGCTGAAACGCTTCCGAACCAACCAGGCACTGTTAATTTCGCCCGAACGAGCTGGGACCGACTGGTAACAGGACGCCTCTACGCCACCTGTCACCAGTCGGTCCCGTGCCGTGTCAGCTCGCCTCGGCGGAGCCCACCGCGTCGGCGATGGTGCGGTGGCCGCTGGCACGCAGCCTGGCTGAGAGGCCCTTGTGCATCCGGCGCATCCAGAACGGGCCCTCGTAGATGAAGGCGCTGTAGCCCTGGACCAGGTCGGCGCCGTGCACGATGCGCTGCCAGGCGTCCTCGGGGGTCTCGATGCCGCCGACGGCGATCAGCGCGAGGCGGCCCTTGGTGCGGGCGCGCAGGCGCTGCAGCACCTCCAGCGAGCGCTCCTTCAGCGGGGCGCCGGACAGGCCGCCGGCGCCGATCTCCTCGATCCGGGCGGCCGACTCGCGCAGCCCGCCCCGGCCGATGGTGGTGTTGGTGCAGATGATGCCGTCCAGGCCGAGGTGCAGGGCCATGTCGGCGATCTCGTCGATGTCCTCGTCGGCCAGGTCCGGGGCGATCTTCACCAGCAGCGGCACGTGGCGCGCGGTGACCTCGTCCGCCTTCTTGCGGACGTCCCAGAGCAGCGGGCCGAGGACCTTGACGGCCTGCAGGTTGCGCAGACCGGGGGTGTTCGGCGAGCTGACGTTGACCACCAGGTAGTCGGCGTAGGGGGCGAGCCGCTCGGTGCTCTTCAGGTAGTCGGCGGTGGCCTCGGTCTCCTCGACCGCCTTGGTCTTGCCGATGTTGACGCCGATCACCGGGGTGGAGCTGGTGTGCGGACGGGCCGCGAGGCGGGCGGCGACCCGGGCGGAGCCCTGGTTGTTGAAGCCCATCCGGTTGATCAGCGCACGGTCCTCGACCAGGCGGAACAGGCGCGGCGCCGGGTTGCCGGGCTGCGGCTCACCGGTGATGGTGCCGATCTCGACGAAGTCGAAGCCCAGCATGGACAGGCCGTCGATGCCGATGCCGTTCTTGTCGAAGCCCGCGCCGAGGCCGAACGGGCCCGGCAGGTCGAGACCGAGTGCGGTGGTCCGCAGCCGCGGGTCGCGCGGGGCGAGCACCAGGCGCACCAGCGAGCGCAGGCCGGGCACCGAGGCGGCCAGCCGGATCCAGAAGAAGGCGAGGTGGTGGGCCTTCTCCGGGTCCATCTTCTTGAAGACCAGGTTGAACAGGAGCTTGTACACGGCGGTGAGCCCTTCCTGAGCATGGGTGTGGGGGGCACCCGTTGTGCGGTGCCCCCCACGTGGAATCGGACTACTTACGGCCCGCGTTGATCAGCGCCGCGTGCTCCTGCAGCGACATCACGCCGACCTCGCCGCGCAGCAGCGCGTCGATGCCCTGCACGGCCGCGCCCATCGCCTGGACGGTGGTCAGGCACGGCACGCCGCGCGAGACGGCGGCGGTGCGGATCTCGTACCCGTCGAGGCGGCCGCCGGTGCCGTACGGCGTATTGATGATCAGGTCCACCTCGCCGTCGTGGATCAGCTGGATGATGGTCTTCTCACCGTTCGGGCCCTCGCCCTCGCTGTGCTTGCGCACCAGGGTGGACGGGATGCCGCCGCGCTGCAGGACCTCGGCGGTACCGGCGGTGGCCAGCACCTCGAAGCCCTGGTCGACCAGCGCACGGGCCGGGAAGACCAGGTTGCGCTTGTCGCGGTTGGCGACCGAGACGAAGACCTTGCCCTTGGTCGGCAGCGCCCCGTAGGCCCCGGACTGGGCCTTGGCGTAGGCGGTGCCGAAGACCTTGTCGATGCCCATGACCTCACCGGTCGAGCGCATCTCCGGGCCGAGCACGGTGTCCACTCCGCGCCCGTGGATGTCGCGGAAGCGGCTCCACGGCATCACGGCCTCCTTGACGGAGATCGGGCAGTCGGCCGGCAGCGTGCCGCCGTCGCCCTCGGCCGGGAGCAGGCCCTCGGCGCGCAGCTCGGCGATGGTCGCGCCCAGCGAGATCCGGGCGGCGGCCTTGGCCAGCGGGACGGCGGTGGCCTTGGAGGTGAACGGCACGGTGCGCGAGGCGCGCGGGTTGGCCTCCAGGACGTAGAGGATGTCCCCGGCCAGCGCGAACTGGATGTTGATCAGTCCGCGGACGCCGACGCCACGCGCGATCGCCTCGGTGGAGGTGCGCAGGCGCTTGATGTCGTAGCCGCCGAGGGTGATCGGGGGCAGGGCGCAGGCGGAGTCGCCGGAGTGGATACCGGCCTCCTCGATGTGCTCCATGACGCCGCCGAGGTAGAGCTCGGTGCCGTCGTAGAGGGCGTCCACGTCGATCTCGACCGCGTCGTCCAGGAAGCGGTCGATCAGCACCGGGTGCTCGGAGATCAGACCGGCGTGCCGCTCCAGGTAGGAGGCGAGCGACGCCTCGTCGTAGACGATCTCCATGCCGCGCCCGCCGAGCACGTAGGACGGGCGGGCCAGGACCGGGTAGCCGATCTCGTCGGCGATCGCCTTGGCCTCCTCGAAGGAGAAGGCGGTGCCGTGCTTGGGCGCCGGCAGGCCCGCGTCGCGCAGCACCCGGCCGAAGGCGCCGCGCTCCTCGGCCAGGTCGATGGCCTCGGGCTGGGTGCCGACGATCGGCACGCCGTTGTCCTTGAGCGCCTGGGCCAGGCCCAGCGGGGTCTGGCCGCCGAGCTGGACGATCACACCGGCGAGCGGGCCGGCCTGCTGCTCGGCGTGGACGATCTCCAGCACGTCCTCCAGGGTGAGCGGCTCGAAGTAGAGCCGGTCGGAGGTGTCGTAGTCGGTGGAGACGGTCTCCGGGTTGCAGTTGACCATGACGGTCTCGTACCCGGCCGCGGCGAGCGCGAAGGAGGCGTGCACACAGGAGTAGTCGAACTCGATGCCCTGGCCGATACGGTTCGGGCCCGAGCCGAGGATGATCACGGCGGGCTTGGTGCGCGGCGCGACCTCGTTCTCCTCGTCGTAGGACGAGTAGAAGTACGGGGTCCTGGCGGCGAACTCGGCGGCGCAGGTGTCCACGGTCTTGAAGACCGGGCGGATCCCGAGCGCGTGGCGGACCTCGCGGACGACGTCCGGCTTGAGGCCGCGGATCTCGCCGATCTGCTGGTCGGAGAAGCCGTGGCGCTTGGCGTGGCGGAGCAGCTCGGGGTCGAGCTTCTCGGCTTCGGCCAGCTCGGCGGCGATCTCGTCGAGCAGGAAGAGCTGGTCGACGAACCACGGGTCGATCTTGGTGGCCTCGAACACCTCCTCGGCGGTGGCGCCGGCCCGGATGGCCTCCATGACGGTGTTGATCCGGCCGTCGGTCGGGACCTGGGCCTTGGTCAGCAGCTCGTCCTTCTTGCCGGTCGCACCGACCCAGGAGAACTGGGAGCCCTTCTTCTCCAGCGAGCGCAGCGCCTTCTGCAGCGCCTCCGTGAAGTTGCGGCCCATGGCCATGGCCTCGCCGACCGACTTCATGGTGGTGGTCAGCGTGGCGTCGGCGCTCGGGAACTTCTCGAAGGCGAAGCGCGGGACCTTGACGACCACGTAGTCGAGCGTCGGCTCGAAGGAAGCCGGGGTCTGCTCGGTGATGTCGTTGGGGATCTCGTCCAGCGTGTAGCCGACGGCCAGCTTCGCGGCGATCTTGGCGATCGGGAAGCCGGTGGCCTTGGAGGCCAGCGCGGAGGAGCGCGAGACGCGCGGGTTCATCTCGATGACGATGACCCGGCCGTCCTCGGGGTTGACCGCGAACTGGATGTTGCAGCCGCCGGTGTCGACGCCGACCTCGCGGATGACGGCGATGCCGATGTCCCGCAGGATCTGGTACTCACGGTCGGTGAGCGTCATCGCCGGGGCGACGGTGATCGAGTCACCGGTGTGCACGCCCATCGGGTCGAAGTTCTCGATCGAGCAGACGACCACGACGTTGTCGTGCTTGTCGCGCATCAGCTCCAGCTCGTACTCCTTCCAGCCGAGGATGGACTCCTCCAGGAGCACCTCGGTGGTCGGCGAGAGGGCCAGGCCCTGGCCGGCGATCCGGCGCAGGTCCTCCTCGTCGTGGGCGAAGCCGGAACCGGCGCCGCCCATGGTGAAGGAGGGGCGGACGACGACGGGGTAACCGCCGAGCGTCTCGACGCCCGCGAGGACGTCCTCCATGGCGTGGCAGATCACCGAGCGGGCGGACTCGCCGTAGCCGATCTTGGCGTTGACGGCCTCCACGACGCCCTTGAAGAGCTCGCGGTCCTCGCCCTTGTTGATCGCCTCGACGTCGGCGCCGATCAGCTCGACGCCGTACTTCTCCAGCGTGCCCGCCTTGTGCAGCGAGATCGCGGTGTTGAGCGCGGTCTGGCCGCCCAGGGTCGGCAGCAGGGCGTCGGGGCGCTCCTTGGCGATGATCTTCTCGACGAAGTCCGGGGTGATCGGCTCGACGTAGGTGGCGTCGGCGATCTCCGGGTCGGTCATGATCGTGGCCGGGTTGGAGTTCACCAGGATGACCCGCAGGCCCTCGGCCTTGAGGACGCGGCAGGCCTGGGTGCCGGAGTAGTCGAACTCCGCCGCCTGGCCGATCACGATCGGGCCGGACCCGATGACCAGGACGGACTTGATGTCAGTGCGCTTCGGCACGGTCAGCTCCCTGCGGTGGTGCGGGCCGGGGCACCGGCCATCAGGTCAACGAAGCGGTCGAAGAGGTACGCGGCATCGTGGGGGCCGGCCGCCGCTTCGGGGTGGTACTGCACGCTGAAGGCGGGCACGTCCAGGCACTGCAGGCCCTCGACCACGTCGTCGTTGAGGCAGACGTGGGAGACCTCGGCCCGGCCGTACGCCGTGTCGCTCACCTTGTCCAGCGGTGCCTGGACGGCGAAGCCGTGGTTGTGCGCGGTGACCTCGACCTTGCCGGTGGTGCGGTCCTGCACGGGCTGGTTGATGCCCCGGTGGCCGTACTTCAGCTTGTAGGTGCCGAAGCCGAGCGCGCGGCCGAGGATCTGGTTGCCGAAGCAGATACCGAAGAACGGGGTCCTGCGCTCCAGCACGCCCTGCGCCACGGCGACCTGGTGGTCGGCGGTGGCCGGGTCGCCCGGACCGTTGGAGAAGAAGACACCGTCGGGCCCGACGGCGTAGAGCTCCTCGATGGTCGAGTTGGCCGGGAAGACGTGCACCTCGATGCCGCGCTCGGCCATCCGCTGCGGGGTCATCGCCTTGATGCCGAGGTCCAGCGCCGCCACGGTGAACTTCTTCTCACCGATCGCCGGGACGACGTACTTCTCGGTGGTGGCGACCTCGGCGCACAGGTCGGCGCCCTTCATCTCGGGCGCGGCCTGCACCTTGGCCAGCAGGGCGGCCGGCTCGGCCAGCGCCACGCCGGAGAAGATGCCGACGCGCATCGCGCCGCGCTCGCGCAGGTGCCGGGTCAGCGCGCGGGTGTCGATACCGCTGATGCCGACGACGCCCTGCTCGGTGAGCTCCTCGTCCAGCGAGCGCTGCGAGCGCCAGTTGGAGGGGATCCGAGCGGGATCGCGGACGACGTACCCGGCGACCCAGATCCGCTTGGACTCCGGGTCCTCGTCGTTGACGCCGGTGTTGCCGATCTGCGGGGCCGTCATCACGACCACCTGGCGGTGGTACGAGGGGTCGGTCAGGGTCTCCTGGTAGCCGGACATGCCGGTGTTGAAGACCGCCTCGCCGAAGGTCTCGCCGATCGCGCCGTAGGCCTGGCCACGGAAGGTCCGACCGTCCTCCAGGACGAGCACGGCGGGCACTCGCTCCCGCCTGGGACGCGGCGTAGTGGGGGCAGGTGCGGTCATTGGGCGGCCTCTTCCGTCTTCTTCGTCTTCGTACGTGTCACAAGAGCTTCGACCGCCTCGATCCAGGCGGCGTGCTCATCAGGGTGGTCGGCCCGGAAGCCGGAATCCAGCGCGGTGCCCTGGTGCGTCCAGGTGACGACCAGCAGGCCGGAGGGGACGACCTTGCCCGCGATACCGGAGTCGGTACGCGCTCCGGTCAGCTGCTCGGCCGGGATCCACAGGTCCACATCCCCCGGGCGGCGGACCAGCAGACCGTGCTCGGTCAGGGTGAGCTCGGCCAGGCTGCGGGTGCCGAGCCCGTGGGCGACCACCCGGTCCAGCCAGTTCCCCGCAGTGGTGGTGCCGTGGTAGCGGCCGCTCGTCTCGCAGAGCGCCGGGCCGGCTTTCTCCGGTACGGCGGGCAGCGGCGGCAGCTCGGACTGGAGGGTGCGGCGCCAGTTCCAGCCCTGCCGCATCAGCCAGTAGACCAGCGCGATCACGATCAGCAGGCCGACCGCCCAGCCGATGTACCCGGGCCAGTCGGTGACCTTGGCCTGCTGCTCGGCAAGCCGGCCGATCATGCCAGGTCCTCGGGCGCGGCCAGCTCGCCGGCCAGCACGGTGGCGACGCCGCGCAGGAAGGTCGCATGGACCCGTCCCGGCAGCTCAAGACCCCGGTAGGGGGTGTTGCGGCTGCGTGTGGCGAAGGTCTCGGCGTTCACGGTCCCACGGTACGCGGGATCGAAGAGCACCAGGTTGGCCGGCTCACCGACCGAGATCGCGCGGCCGTGACCGCTCAGGCGGCCGATCCTGGCCGGGCGGTGCGACATCCGGTCCGCCACGCCCTCCCAGTTCAGCAGGCCGGTGTCGACCATGGTCTGCTGGACCACCGAGAGCGCGGTCTCCAGACCGACCATGCCCATCGCGGCAACCGCCCAGGCGCAGTCCTTGTCGGCCGAGGGGTGCGGCGCGTGGTCGGTGGCGACGGCGTCGATGGTGCCGTCCGCGAGCGCGGTGCGCAGCGCGTGCACATCGGAGGCGGTGCGCAGCGGCGGGTTCACCTTGTAGACCGGGTCGCCGGAGCGCACCAGTTCGTCGGTGAGCAGCAGGTGATGCGGTGTCACCTCGGCGGTGACGTCCCAGCCCTGGGCCTTGGCCCAGCGGACGATCTCCACCGAACCCGCGGTGGACAGGTGGCAGACGTGCAGCCGGGCGCCGGCGTGCGCGGCGAGCAGCACATCGCGGGCGATGATCGCCTCCTCGGCGACGGGCGGCCAGCCGGGCAGCCCGAGCTCGGCGGAGACGGTGCCCTCGTTCATCTGGGCACCCTCGGTGAGCCGGGGCTCCTGGGCGTGCTGGGCGACGACGCCGTCGACGGTCTTGACGTATTCGAGGGCCTGGCGCATCAGCGCCGCGTCGTCCACGCACTTGCCGTCGTCGGAGAAGACCCGGACACCGGCGGCGGAGTGGTGCATCTCCGCCAGCGCTGCCAGCTCCTTGCCCTCCAGGCCGACGGTGACGGCGCCGACCGGCTGCACGTCGCAGTAGCCGCTGGCCCTGCCCAGCTCCCAGACCTGCTCGACCACGGCGGCGGTGTCGGCGACCGGGCTGGTGTTGGCCATCGCGTGCACGGCGGTGTAGCCGCCCATCGCGGCGGCGCGGGTGCCGGTGAGGACCGTCTCGGCCTCCTCCTTGCCGGGCTGGCGCAGGTGGGTGTGCAGGTCCACCAGGCCGGGCAGCAGGATCAGGCCGTGCGCGTCGAGGTCGACGTCGGCCTCGACCGCGAGGTCGGTGCCGATCTGCTGGATGACGCCGTCCGCGATGAGGACGTCCTGCGGGGCGCCGCCGAGGATCTTGGCATTGCGGATCAGATAGCTACTCACAGGGCGGCTCCGGGGAGTTGGTGCGGGGTGGTACAGCGGCGGCGCGGTTGGCGGCGGACATGGCCGGCGGGGGTGTCGCGCATCCCCTCACTCCCCGGCGATGGCCTGGGTGGAGCGGGCGGCGTAGTCGCGGTCGCCGACCAGGACGGCGTCCCGGCCGTCCACCTCCATAAGCCTGACCTGGACGGCTTCGCGCAGCGAGGTCGGCAGGTTCTTGCCCACGTAGTCGGCCCGGATCGGCAGTTCGCGGTGTCCCCGGTCGACCAGGACGGCGAGCTGGACGGCGCGCGGGCGGCCGATGTCGCTCAGCGCGTCGAGCGCGGCGCGGATGGTGCGGCCGGAGAAGAGCACGTCGTCGACCAGGACGACCAGCTTGCCCTCGATGCCGTCGGCCGGGATCTCGGTGTGCTCGGCGGCGCGGGCCGGCTTCAGCTGGAGGTCGTCCCGGTACATGGTGATGTCCAGGGTGCCGAGCGGGATGTCGCGGCCGGTGATCTGGGTCAGCTTGGCGCTGAGCCGCCGGGCCAGATGGACCCCTCGGGTGTGGATGCCGAGCAGGACGACATCCTCCGCGCCCTTGGCGCGCTCCACGATCTCGTGGGCGATCCGGGTGATCACCCGGGCGATGTCGGTGGCGTCCAGCACCTGATGCGGCGGACGCGTGGAGTCAATGCGTGTGGTCATGCCGAAGCCGACCTCCTTCCCCGCCTCACGGGACGGGCTTTAAAGGATGTCTGGGGGGTGGCCCCGGGCAGCACCCAGAGCTTCCAGCCATCCTAACAGCGCGGTTGCGGCGCCCTGCGCCACCGCAGACCGGCCCGGTCCGGCGTGGTCCGTTGACAGCGCGGGACTGCACTATTCGCACGACTGCCCCATTCGGCTTGACGCAGCTACCTCACTCTACGTAATCTCACAGTGAGTTACGAGACGGCCGACGCACCCACCGGTGAAGTGGTCGGGTGAGCGGTCACCCACCCGCGATCCTCGTGACTCGACACTCAACGCGAAGCAATCTCGTCCGGGGAGACCAATGTCCAGCGACTACGCGAAGCAACTCGGGGCCAAGCTCCGAGCGATCCGCACTCAGCAGGGGCTCTCCCTGCACGGCGTCGAGGAGAAGTCCCAGGGGCGCTGGAAGGCGGTCGTGGTCGGCTCGTACGAGCGCGGCGACCGCGCGGTGACGGTGCAGCGTCTCGCTGAGCTGGCCGAGTTCTACGGCGTCCCGGTGCAGGAACTGCTGCCGGGTGGCACCCCGGGCGGCGCGGCCGAGCCGCCGCCGCGCCTGGTGCTCGACCTGGAGAGACTGACCCAGGTGCCGTCCGAGAAGGCCGGCCCGCTGCAGCGCTACGCAGCCACGATCCAGAGCCAGCGCGGCGACTACAACGGCAAGGTGCTCTCGATCCGCCAGGACGACCTGCGCACGCTGGCCGTGATCTACGACCAGTCGCCGTCGATCCTCACCGAGCAGCTGATCAGCTGGGGCGTGCTCAACCCGGACGCGCGGCGCGCGGTCCGCGAGGAGGACGCCGGCTGACCTTCCGGTCAGCTGTGCAGAAACGTCACGGCGGGGTGGGCCCCCCCCCCCCGGGGGGGGCCCCCCCCCCCCCCCCCCCACCAACACCCACCCCCCCCCCCCCCCCCCCCCCACCCCCCCCCCCCAACCCGG
>NZ_JARZAJ010000007.1 GCF_029892105.1 Kitasatospora sp. GP82
GAACCGCTTGGTCAGCCCGCTGGTGCGGATCACGTCGTCCGGAGCGGCGGCGGGGGGGGGGGGGGGCCCCCCGCCCCCCCCCCCCCCCCCCCCCCCCGGGGGGGGGGGGGGGGGGCCCGCCCCCCCCCCCCCCCCCCGCTGCCGCTTCCGCGGTGACCTACCGGGTCACATCTCCAGCCCCTGCTCGAACATCACCTGCCGGACCTCGATACCGGTGTGCCTGGCGTCCGGGATCAGCCCGGCCAGCTCGATCGCGCGCGCCTTGGTCTCGACATCGACCAGGTACAAGCCGCAGACGAACTCCTTGCTCTCCAGGTACGGACCGTCGCTCAGCACCGGGCCGCCGTCGCGGACCTTGACGGTCGTGCTCTTCTCCGGCTCCGCCAGCGCCTGCGTGGTGACCAGCTCACCGGACTCCTTGAGGAGCTTCATGAAGTCGCCGTGGCCGGCGTAGACCGCCTGCTGCTCGTCCTCGGACAGGCCGTCCCACAGCACCGGGTTCATGTGCATCACCAGCATGTACTTCATGATTCTCACTCCTTGCGACCGTGACGCCCCGGGCGCTTCCCGGGGCCTTCACAGGAGACGTCGGAGCCGGCGGCCCGTCCTCGACATCCCCGCCCGCGGACTTCCAGAAGAGCTTCCGGCCGTCCGGGCCGCCGGGCCGGAGCCAGGCGGGCGGGCGGGCGGGGGCGCAAGCGTGCGCGGCCGGCCGTGATGTCTCACGGCCGGCCGCGCGGTCATCGACCTCAGCGAACCAGTTGGGCCGCCCGGGGGCCGGTCCTTTCGATCCACCAGTGGGCGATCACCAGATTGAGCACCCAGCCTGCCCAGTTGGCCAGGTCGAGGAACGTCATGATGCCGATCCGCAAGCCCGGGATGTGCGGCATCAGCTCGGCCACCACCCGGCCCCAGCTGGTGCCGAGGGCCAGCGCGAAGCTGTAGATCATCCAGCGGCGGTGATCGACGAACCGGCGCCGGCGGACGGCCCGGAACCCGAGCACGGTGGTGGTCAGCCAGAGCACCCCCATCACGGCCAGCCCGAGTTTGCCGGTCGGGGCCGTGGAGTAGGGCACGAGTACCAGGGCCAGCAGCGCGCCCGGCAGTGCCCCGGCGAAGATGTACACCCGGCCGCTCATCCGGTGCACCGCCGGGTAGTGGCGGCGTATCCACGGCAGGATCTGGAGGAAGACCGTCACCAGCGAGATGTTGCCGAAGACGACGTGCCCCACCAGTACCGCGTAGTGCGCCGGGAAGGCCGGGTCCAGCGGGATCCGGGCCTGCCGCGGACCTCCCGTCAGGTAGCGCGGGAAGGCGTACAGCAGATTGAACACCACGAGGACGGCCAGCGCCGCCACCCATGGGCTCTGCCACCAGCTCGGTGCGGTCGTGGCCGTCCCGGCGCTGGGTCTCGCGCGCCTCGGTCCGGTGGCCAGGGCACCGGTCCGCTCCGTGTTCCGTGTCACCGCTGATCCTCGACTTCCGTGTCGTCCGGGCAGGTTCAGTGGTGGTACTCGCCGGCGTTGACGTCCAGGCAGTGCCCGGTGACGGCGCGGGCCAGCGGGGACATGAGGAAGAGCACCGCATCGGCCACCTCGTCCGGCTCGGGCAGCCGGCCGAGGTCGAGGGTGGCCGCGACCTCGTCGTAGAGGTCCTGGACGGTGACTCCGCGCTGCTCGGCCCAGTGGCCGAAGCCCTCGCGCAGCGCGTCCGCCCAGATGTAGCCGGGGGCGACGGTGTTCACCCGGATGCCCTTCGGACCGAGCTCGGTGGCCAGGCTCTGCGCCAGCGACAGCAGGGCGGCCTTGCTCATCTTGTAGGCGCCGAACAGCCGCTTGGAGTGCCGCAGCACCGCAGAGTTGATCATGACGACCGATCCCCGGCTCTCCGCCAGCGCGGGTGTGAACAGCCGGGTGAGCCGCAGCGCGGCGTAGACGTTGGTCTCGAACCCCGCGCGCACGTCCGCGAGATCGACCTCGCCGAGGTCGACCAGCGGGGGCACCGCGAAGGCGTTGTTGACCAGAACGTCGATCCGGCCGAAGTTCTCCGTCGCGGCCTTGACCAGGGCGGCGGCCGACTCGTCGTCGGTGATGTCGGTCGGCACCGCCAGCGCCCGGCGCCCGGTCCGCTCGACCTCCGCGGCGATCTCCGCGAGCCGGGCCTCGGTCCGGGCGGCGAGCACCACGTCCGCCCCCGACTGCGCGGAGCGGAGGGCGATCGCCCGCCCCAGGCCGGGGCCGACCCCCGAGACCACGACGACCTTGTTCTCAAGCATCCTGAGCCTCCAACAAGTCCACTATCAGTTGGGTAGTTCGATCGACAGTGCGTGGCGGAACACGTTCCGGGGGTCGTACGTCTGCTTGACCTGCTGCAGGCGTGGGTAGTTGTCGCCGTAGTAGAGCGTCGACCAGGGCACCCCCGAGGTGTTCCAGGCCGGGTCGGCCAGGTCGGTGTCGGGGTAGCCGATGTAGGCGCCGTCGTTGACCTCGTCGGAGACGGGCACCCCACCGGTCCCGGCGTACACGTCGCGGTAGAACTCCCGGACCCAGGTGATGTTGGCCTCGTCCTGATCCTCGGACTGCCAGAGGCCGGCACAATAGAGGACCTTCAGGATCGAGTCCCGCTGGACCGTGGCGGTGGCGTCAGGGGCGACGGTGTTGACCTTCCCGCCGAAACCTGCGACCACGATGCACGACATCGGGTTGGTGTGCTCCGGGTCGCTCAGGTAGCGCCAGATCACGTCGAGTTGGTGATCGGTGAAACCCTTCCGCAGATAACCCGCCTTGTCCTTGTAGCGTCCCTTCGGGTCACTCGGAAAGCTGTACGAGGGCAGCCAGGAGCTGAACCAGGGGACGACCTCGGTGGTGCGCACCACCGGTTCCACCCCGACCCCGGCGATGACGGACTCGAAGTGCTCGGCGAAGACCTTCTCGGCGTCCGGCCCGTCGTGGTCGATCACCACGGTCATCCCGAACATCTGGGAGTTCCGGTGGGTGACGATCAGGTTGCTCCACAGGCCGGCCGCCGGGGAGTCTGCGCCGTCGTTGTTCTCGTACCAGGTGCCGTAGTTGCGCAGCAGCGTGGTGAAGGACTGCTCGGTCATCTCGGCCCAGGGCCACATGACCGTCCGCTTCCACATCCGGGCCGGCGCCTTGGGCAGCAGCTCGGCCGGGTCTGCGGAGTCCACTCCCGGGGTGCGCAGCCAGTACCTGGTCACCACACCGAAGTTGCCACCGCCACCACCGGTGTGGGCCCACCAGAGGTCGCGGTGCGGGTCCTCTGGGTCGGAAGTCGCCACCACGGCCCGGGTCTTGCCGGACTCGTCGACCACCACCACCTCGACGGCGTACAGGTGGTCGACGACCAGGCCGTCACGGCGCGAGAGATGCCCGTAACCGCCGCCCGCGAAGTGGCCTCCGGCGCCGACCTCGAAGCAGGTGCCACCGGGGATCGTCACGCCCCAGCGCTTGAACAGGGTTCGGTAGATGTCGCCCAGCACGGCGCCGGACCCGACCTCGATCGCGCGACGGCCGGGATCGTAGGAGATGCCGTTCAGCTGGGACATGTCCAGCAGCACCTCGATCTCGGGCGAGGCGGTGAAGTCCTCGAAGCAGTGCCCGCCGCTGCGGACCGCGATCCGCCTGCCCGCCGCCACCGCTTCGTCGACCGCCGCCACCACCTCCTCGGTACTGGTCACCAGGCGCACCTGGTCGGGTTGTCCGACGAAGCGGTGGTTGTAGCCCTGGACGAGATTCTCGTACCGCGGGTCCCCGGGCCTGATCACCACCGGGCCGGTCGGATCAACGGTCGTGTCAGTCATGCTCGTTCGTCCTTCCTTGTGCCTGTGCCGCACCAGACGTTCGCATGGCGCGGCCGGGCGCCACATCTCGCTGATTGCGGTGTGGTCAGGCGGCGCGTCCGGCGGTGAGGACCACGAAGGTGCCGGGGGTGTACCCGTCCCGGACCGTCAGCCGGGCGGCCGCCAACCCAGCACGGAGGCCGTCGAGTTCGAAGAGCGGCATGCCGTCGGGGAAGCGGCCCGGTCTGTTCGGGGTCCAGACCATGACGGGCGACGACTGCGACCCGGGAAACCGCCCCACCCCGGCGCGATACGACGCCATGGGATGGGACGGAATCCGCGGGCCGGGACACCCTGTTACGCGGCCACCTCGGCCAGGCCGGCCTTCGCAGCGGCGAACAGTTCGGGCGCCACGTCGTGGGCCATGGCCGTCGCCGACTGCCAGCCGATTTCGTGTGCCGTGCCGACTCCGCCGCAGAACAGCACGAACCGTCGGAATCCGGCCGTCACCAGCGCGTCCAGTTTCGCCTTGACCGTTTCGACCGATCCGACCAGGGCGAACGGATTCCTGAGGTAGGACTCTGCCGGTGCTTCGAACACCCCCTGGACACCCGTGCCGCCCTCCTTCGCCAGCGATTCCAGCGGGCTGTTGCCGGGAACGGCTCCGGCCATCCGTGCCAGGTATCCCGAAGCGGCCTCGATATGCGAGACGAAACCATCGCGCACGATCTCGGCGGCTTCCCGATCGGTGTCGGCGATAACGGTGAAACAGCTCGCCGCCGTATTGTCCATGGACAACTTGTGCCCGTTTTCCCGACCGATCTCGATATAGCGGTGCAGGCGCGCGACCATTTCGTCCACGCTGACCTTGGACATGCCGCCGGCAGACGGGTCGAGGTTCAGTCCCGTGAACACGTCCCAGCCGCGGCGTGCCGCGGTGGCGAGGGATTCGTCCGTTTCCGCCGCCACCCACAGCGGCACTCGCTGCTGGACCGGCCGGGGCCACACGGTGACCTTCGCGGTCTCGATATCCTGGAGGAAAGCCGCTGCCGAGGGCGTGAGATCGGCTTTCGCCACCGGGTGGTCGATCTGGTTGAGGGCACCGTCGATGAGGTCAGCCGCGTGCTCGAAAGCGGCACGGTCTCCGCGGCGGCCGAGGCCGACCTCCAGCCGTCCGCCGGAGAGCACATCGATCATCGCGAACTGCTCGGCGAGGTGCAGGGGATTGTGCAGCAGGGCAAGGTTCACCCCCGAGATGATCCGAGCCCTGGTCGTCTTCGCGGCGAGCGCGGCCAGGATGATGTTCGGATGCGGGGACAGCGAGGACGGACCGAAATGTTCCGGCACGCTGAGGCCGGCGTAGCCGAGACGCTCTGCCTCGACACAGTGATCGAGGTAGCTTTCGTAGAGTCGGGCCCCGAGCCGGGGGTCCCACTCCTCCGGTTCGCGCGATCCCGGCGGCGCATAGGTGAGGTTGTCCCAGTAGATGAACTTGACGATGTCCGGGTCCTCGGAGAGTGTGCTCATACCGTTGATGCCCCTCTGTTCGCAAAAAGGCTCGCAGTGGATGTACTTCAACCTATCCAGGTAGTGATGGCTCGTCATCTTCCGTATTGCCCAAGCGTTTCCGAGCCCCCACCACGTCGAAGCGCTGCAACTCGGGTTCAGGCCGCGCCGGATTCGGCCAGCGACCGGGCCAGCGCGAGGGCGTCCGCGCGTACCTGGCCGCCGAGCCGGGGCTGCTGGCCGGCGTCGGAGTACTGTCGGGGTTTGCTGCCGCTGGTGCGGCGCAGCACGGTCACGCTGTTCTGCCGCAGCTTCCGGCTCTCCAGCAGGTTCAGCAGCTCGAACTCGCCGGGCCGCAGCCGCTGGGTCTCGGCGATGTACTGGAGGATCGCCTCGCCTTCCGGGTAGGTCATCAGGTAGTGCATGACCACGATCCCGCCGTCGGGAGCGATCAACTCCCAGAAATTCTCGAAGAAGTAGAGGCAGTCCCAGGCGTCCACCCAGGCGAAGTCGATCGGCCGGAACTCCTCCGGGAGGCGTCCGACGGCCCCGCGCATGTCGGAGTTGACCACGGTGACGCGCTCGGCGAGGCCGAGCTCGGCCAGCACCTGCGACACCCGGGGCGCCGAGGAGCCGGTGTCGGAGAGGTCGTCGATCGCCACCAACCGGGGCCGGTACGGGTCGCGGTAGGCGGCCGGCAGCAGCAGCGCGGGCTCACCCTCGATCCACGCCTCGTCCAGCTCCCGGTCGTCCGCGAGGTACGGCAGGGTTTTGCGGGCCAGGGCGGCGGCCTCGGCCTCGGCCAGCGACTCGACCTCGGCCAGCGCCTTCGCCAGGAACGGCGTGGTGTACCCCATGCCGACCTCCAGCACCCGGCGGGGCCGGGCCAGGTGGATCAGGTGGGAGAGCAGCGGTGCCACCACCTCGGTCCCCATGCCCGGTACCCGCAGCCGCTCCACCGCGGTCCGGAACCGGTCGTCGGAGATCCCGTCACGCGCCATCGGCCGCACCCCTGCCCTGCTGGTACTCGACGGCCTGGTAGAGCGCCTTGATGTTGCCGCTGCCGAACGAGCGGGCACCCATCCGCTCGATGACCTCCAGGAAGAGGGTGTTGCGCGGGTGCACGGACCGAGTGAATATCTGGAACAGCTGCCCGTCGTGGTCCTGATCGATCAGGATGTTCAGCCGCTCCAGCTCCGGTACCGAGTGCCGTAGCGGAGTGAGGCGGCTGGAGAGCAGCCGGTAGTACGCCTCCGGGATCCGCAGGAACTCCACCCCCCGGGCGGCGATCGCGTCGACCGAGCCCACGATGTCGTGCGTGGTGAAGGCGATGTGCTGCACCCCCGGCCCGCCGTGGTCCTTCAGGAACTCGTCCAGGTGGCCGCTGACCTCGGCCTGATCCGGCTCGATCAGCGTGAAGGTGACGGCGCCGTTCTGCACCACCCTGGTGATCATCACCTGCCCGTCGACCTCGATCTGCTCCGTGAAGATCAGCTCGAAGTCGAGGACCTCCCGGTAGAAGGCGACCGTCGCGTCGATCTGCCCGGGCTCGACGCAGATCGCGAAGTGGTCGACCTCCCGCAGGCCGCAGTCCGGCCCGTCCGAGTCGGCATCGGTCGGCGCCAGCCCGGGCAGCAGCCGGTCGTCGGCTCGCGCCGGCCGCTGGACGAAGGTGTGGGCGATATCGCCGACACCCATGATCGTCGCGGTGACCAGCTCGCCGTGCGCGGCCGGCCCCGAGACGGGCCGGGCGCCACGCCGGACCGCCGCCGCGAAGGCGGCCCGGGCATCCGGAACCCGCAGCGCGATGTCGGCTACCCCGTCACCGTGTTTCTCGACATACGCCGCTCCCGGGTGGTCACCCACCAGCGGCTGGCAGAGCAGCACCCGGATGCCGTTCCGGCCCAGCGCCACCGAGCGCAGTTCCGGCGCCTGCGGGGCCGAGCTCGCGTACACCTCCAAGCCGTAGCCCTGGACCAGCCACTCGGTGGTGGCCGCCAGGTCGGCGACGTAGCAGGCGATGTGGTCGACGAGCATGCCTTTGAAGGTCCCCTGGCCCACGTCGACGCTCCTCTCTTGACTCATCGTCAGTTCTCCGGCTGCCTCGGCCGGCGCCCGGCGAAGCTGCTCGGCCGCAGGTCGGTCCAGTGCTCGTTCACGTAGCCGAGGGACGCGGAGCGGTCGGCCGGACCGTGGGCGACCGTCCAGCCCGCCGGCACCTCGACGGCGACCGGCCAGAGCGAGAACTGGCCCTCCGCGTTGACCAGGACCGAGAACGCCGCGTCCTCGGCATCAAAGGGGTTGGTCATCCCTGCTCTCCTTCCGGCCGGCTCAGCAGACCGTCCAGGCCGGCCACCGTCGGGGTGTCGAAGAACTGGGTTATCGTCAGATCGACCTTCAGCAGCGACCGGATCCGGCTGACCAGCCGCATCGCCGCCAGGGACTGGCCACCCAGCTCGAAGAAGCCGTCGTCGATACCGATCTCGGGCACCTCGAGCACCTCGGCGAAGAGCGTGCACAGCGCCTGCTGCCGATCGGTCAGCGGCGCCCGGCGGGTCGAGCTCGTCACCGGCTCGGGCAGCGCCCGCCGGTCCAGCTTGCCGTTGGGGGTCAGCGGCAGGGCCGGCACGGCCACAAAGGCCGTCGGCACCATGTAGGCGGGCAGCAGCTCCATGGCGTGCGCCCGCAGTGCGCCCGCCTCGATCTCGCCGGACTCCGGGACGTAGTACGCCACCAGGCGCTTCTCCCCGGAGTCCGACTCCCGTGCCACGACCGCGACATGGGCCAGGCCCGGACACTGCGCCAGCACCGCCTCCACCTCGGCGGGCTCCACCCGGAAGCCCATCACCTTGAGCTGGTCGTTGGCCCGGCCGAGGTACTCGAGCAGGCCGTCCTGGTCCATCCGGACCAGGTCTCCGGTACGGTACATCCGCTCTCCCGGCTCACCGAACGGGTTGGCCACAAAGCGCTCGGCGGTCAGGTCGGGCCGGCCGAAGTACCCCCGGGCCAGGCCGCGTCCGGCGATGTGGAGCTCGCCCACCGCACCGGCCGGCACGGGCCGCAGGTCCGCGTCCAGGACGTGCAGCCGTACGTTGTCCATCGGGCGGCCCACCGGTACCGGCCCTGCCGCCCGGTAGGGGGCGGTCATCGGCGCGTCGGTGCTGAACAGCGTCGCCTCGGTCGCGCCGTACATCGCCCGTACCACCAGGCCGGGATTGTGCTCCAGCACCCGCTGGACGGCTGCGGGCGCGATGACATCGCCGCCCGTGAGCACTTCGCGCACCCCGGCCAGACAGCCCGGGTCCTCCTCGGCCAGTACCCGGAACAGTCCGGCGGTCAGGTGGATGCCGGTGATCCGCTCCTCGGCGATGAGGCGGCGCAGGGCGTGCACATCGAGGTCCCCGGCCGGGGCCACCACGATCCGCCCACCGTGCAGCAGCGGCACCCAGAGCTCGTACGTGGAGACGTTGAAGGCGTACGGCGCCACCATCAGCACCCGCTCGTGCCGGCCATCCGCCCAGATCGAGTCCAGGGCCAGGCCCAACGCGTCCCGGTGGGCGATCGCGACGCCCTTCGGCACTCCGGTCGACCCGGAGGTGTGGATCACGTAGGCGAGTTGAGCCGGATCGGTCTCGACCGCAGGGTCGTGTGCGGGGTAGCCGGTCAGCCCCTTCTCGCCCTCGACGATGACAACTTCGGCGCCCTCCGGCAGCCCGCGCTCGCGCATCACCTCATCAGCCAGCAGCACCGGCGCCGCGCAGTGCTCCAGAATCCACTGCTTGCGCTGCAACGGGTACGCGCTGTGCAACGGGAGGTAGCACCCGCCCGCCTTGAGCACCGCCAGAATCGCCACCACCAGATCCACGGACCGTTCCATCAGCACCGCGACCGGCGACTCGGCCCGCACGCCGAGTTCGCGCAGCCGGTGTGCCAGCCGATTCGCCCGCTCGTCCAACTCGCGACAGCTGAGCTGGACTTCGCTCGACGACACGGCAATCGCATCCGGTGTCCTGACCGCCTGCTGCGCGAAATGCCCATGAATGGAAGGGGAAACCACCATGTCCTCCGATCCGTCCGATCGCAACGGCCCTGTCGTCCTGGATGTCCAGCCTGCTGCCGGCGCGCCTTTCACGTCATCTCCCGGATTGCCGGCCTGTGCCACGCATCAGCCGTCGAGCAGCCCGTGGACGGAATCGCTCAGGTCCGCGAAGGAGGAAAGATCGGGCACTGTCCACCCGTTCAGGTCGTACTCGGCCAAGCACTCGTCGACCAGGGCCTTGTAGGAGTCCACCTGACCGTTGGCCAGCTGGGCGAAGAGCAGCTCGACCCGGGTATTCTCGTGATTTCCGGCGTAGTTGCGTTCGTAGAGTTCGTGGCGTCCGCCGAATTCGCTGCCGACGGCGTCCCAGAGCAGCTTCATCAGCTTGACCCGCTCGACCGCGTCGACGCCGCCGGAGCCCCGGATGTACCGGTCCAGATAGGGCCGGATCTCCGGGTTGGCGAAGTCCTTGGCGCTGGAGTTCACGTAGATCAGGCCGCTGGCCACGTCCTGCAGCACGATCTCCCTGATCCGCGGGTAGCCGACCTGCATGAACCAGCGATAGGCCAGCCCGTACTGGGAGTTGGGCAGGACGGCGCCGTTCCGCCAGGCGACCGGGTTGCGGGCGGCGGCGTCCGACAGCCCCCAGAACAGGTTGCGCCACGCCAGCACCTCGCCGAGGCGGCTCTGCACGCCGCGGAAGTCGCTGGTGCCGGTGATGTCCAGGGCCTTGGCCAGCAGCCCGGCGATGAACTCGAGCTTCACCGCCAGCCGGGTGCAGCCGTGGAAGGTGAACCGCTCGATGAAGCCCGACTGGCCGGTGAACATCCGGATCTTCTCCGGCTGGCCGTAGATGAAGACGTTCTCCCACGGGATGAGCACCTTGTCGAGCACCAGGATGGTGTCGTTCTCGTCCAGCCGGGACGACAGCGGGTAGTCGAAGGGGCTGCCCATCGCCGCTGCCGACGCACTGTAGGACGGGCGGCAGATCAGCTTCATCCCCGGTGCGTTCATCGGCACCGTGGCCACCAGCGCGAAGGTACGGTCCTTGATCGGCAGGCCGTAGTGCGCGATGAAGTTGTAGTGCGTCAGCGCGGAGCCGGTGGCGACCACCTTCGCGCCGGACACCACCAGGCCGGCGTCGGTCTCCCGCTCGGCGTGGATGAAGACATCGGCCACCTGGTCCGGTGGCAGACTGCGGTCGACCGGCGGATGCACGATCGCGTGGTTCCAGTACAGGACCTTCTCCTGCGACTCGGCGTACCAGCGCCGGGCGTTGTCCGCGAACGGCTCGTAGAAGTCCGCGTTCGCACCGAGGGTACCGAGGAACGACGCCTTGTAGTCGGGGCTTCGGCCCATCCAGCCGTAGCTCATGCGCGCCCAGGCGGCGATGGCCTGCTGATCGCCGACCAGGTCCTCGGCGCTGCGCGGGGTGGTGAAGAACCGGTGCGTGAAGCCCTCGCCGCCGCTGTCGGTCGGTGCGGTCAGCACGGCTTGGTGCCGCGGGTCGTGCAGGGCATCGTAGAGCCGGGCGGTCATCCGGACCGGATTGTGGAAGGCCGGATGCGAGGTGACGTCCTTGACTCGATCACCGTAGAGGTAGATCTCCCGATCGTCGCGAAGGCTCTCGATGTATTCCGCCCCGGTCAGCGGGCGAGTCCCGAGCGCTTTCCCGGCGGCGGTTTCCCGGGCTTCGGCCATCAGACGCCTCCCCTTGCTGCCAATTCACCGGACGATTCCGAGCCTGGCATCCATGGGGCGGCGGTTGCTTCTCCCAACTTGCGCGCTTCCCGCACACCCGGCCGGTGGACTCAGCAAGGCCGGAGATGCCCCGGCCCGGTCACCGACGGACCATGAGCGTCTGGATTGCCCGGCCAGCCGCAGGAGGATGCCAGAATGAGCAACCGAATCGTCATCGACGTCGTGGTGCCGCATTACCCGTTCATGCCGTACTTTCTCGACCGGACCAGGGAGTTGGCCGAGAAGTTCATGGCCGGCCACCCCGACTACCGGATCCGGGTCACCGGCGAGGACTGGCTGTCGGTTCCGCAGGCGGTCCACGACGCGGCCCAGCAGGGCAATGCGCCGACCGTCGTGCAGTACTTCTACACCTCGGCCCAGGAGGCCCGCGACACCCGACGGCCCGACGGGTCACCGCTGTTCACCTCGGTCGAGCGGGCGATCGCGGGGCGGACCGAGATCCTCGGCGAGCCGGTCGTGCTCGGCGACATCGCGCCCGCGGCCCGGCAGTACTACACCTACGACGGTGAGGTGGTGGCCATGCCTCCGCTCACCTCGACCACCCTGCTCTACGCCAACACCACCTTGCTGAACCGGGCCAAGATCACCGAACTCCCGCAGACCTGGGCCGGAATCGAGGCCGCCTGCCGCGCCGTCACCGCGCTCCCGGACGGACCGGCCCACGCGATCACCTGGCCCAATCACGGCTGGCTGTTCCAGCAGTCGGTGGCCCAGCAGGGTGCGCTGCTGGCCGATCACGACAACGGCCGTTCCGGCCGTGCCGAGAAGGTGTACCTCGACTCGGACGCGATGCTGGCCTACGTCCAGTGGTGGCGGCGGCTGCACCGAGCGGGCCTGTACCGCTACCACGCCAGTCGGGTGAACACGGAGGTCGACTGGGACGCCAACTTCCGTGCCTTCGCCGAACAGAAGGTCGCCTTCACCCTCACCACCTCGGTCGAGGCGGCGCGGATGGCCCGGGCCGGCCGGGACGGCGGCTTCGTGGTCCAGGCCTGCCGGATGCCGTACAACGAGCAGGTGCCCTACGCGGGCAACGTGATCGGCGGGGACGCGCTCTGGCTGGCCGACGGCCTCGACCCGGACACCCGGGACGGCGCCCTGGCCTTCATGCAGTACCTGAACACGCCGCGGACCGCCGCCGACCGGCATCGGGAGACCGGCTTCATACCGGTCACCAGCGCCGCGATCGAACTGCTCGAGCGGGAGGGCTGGTTCCAGCAGAACCCGCACTTCCGCACCGCGCTGGACCAGCTCGCCGCCAACGACGGTTCGCCGGCCGCCCGGGGCGCGCTGCTCGGGGATTTCGCCGGAATCCAGGACGCCATGACCCGCGCCATGCACGACGTCCTGGTCTCCGACGTGGCCCCGCGCGCCCGCTTCGCCCAGGCAAACGCCGAGGCCCAGCAGCTGCTGGACCACTACAACGCCGCCAGCCGGGGGCTGCGCCCCCGGGGCCCGATCAGGGTCGGCTGAGCAGGTTCAGGAATGCTCGGGGCGGAGCTCCAGCGGCGCGTCCGGCGCGTTGACCAACTCCCGTAGTACCTCGCGGAACTGGTCAACCAGCTCCGCCACCGAGCGTTCGTCGTAGAGGTTGCTGTTGTACTGGATGCCCGCGACCACATCGCCGGCCGGGTCGAGGTTGAGCGTCCACAGCGCGCCGTTGGGCACGTCCGAGCCCACCGGCTGCGAGGTGAGCCGGCGCCGCACCTCGGTGTACTCGAGGTCCCCGATCAGCTCCCCGTCCAGCAGGAACGGGAACGGGAAGACCTGGAAGACACAGGCCGCCCGGCCGTCCTCCAGCGTCGGCAGCATCAACTCCGGTGCCTCGGCGAGAATCTGCCCGAACGGAATGTCATGGGCGTACGCCTCCAGACTCGTGGCGCGGATCCGGGCGACCACCTCGGCGAAACTGCGGCACCCGGCGAGCTCCGTGCGCAGCGGCAGGAAGTTGAAGAACGGCCCGACCGTGTGGTGGAACCGGTCCTCACCGCGCCCCGGAGAGAACGTCGGCACCACCACGTCCGTGCTTCCCGTGGTCCGCTGGACGAGCACCGCGAACGCGCCGAGCAGCACCATGAAGGGCGTGCTGCGCAGGGCCCTGGAGATCTCCACGGCCCGCGAGGTCAGTTCGGCGTCGATGGTGAAGCGGTGGACGGCGGTGGACTCCGCCAGGCCGGTCGACTTCGGCCGGTCGGTGGGCACCGAGAAGATCCGGGCGCCGGCGAGCTGCTCGCGCCAGAAGGCGCGCGAGCTCTCCAGCGCCGGATCCTCGGCGGACTTCCGTTGCCAAGCCGCGAATTCGCGGTACGGCAGGGCAGTCGGCAACTCGGCCGCCCGGTGCCCGCGGCGCGCGGCGTAGCAGACGGCGAGGTCGCGGATGACCAGCCGCACCGACCAGCCGTCGGCCGCGGTGTGGTGCACGATCAGGACGAGGATCGCGTCGTCCTCGTCGAAGCGGAGCAAGGTGGCTTTCAGCAGCGGGAGTTCACGCGCGCTGATGGTGCCCGACTCGATTTCGGTGATCAGCTCTTCCACCGCCCGGTCGCGCGCCGCCGGATCCGCCCCCGCCGCCTCCCGCAGCTCCAGCCGTACCGGGGACGGCTGATGGATCTCCTGGTACCGCTCGCCCTCGCCCCGGACGATCGCGGTCCGCAACGCCTCGTGGCGGACCACGACATCGTCCAGCGCCTGTTGCAGGGTCCCGACGTCGATCTTCCCGCGCAGGCGCCAGCCGTGCACGATGTGGAACCGCGGGCCGAACGGCCCCTGGTCGTCACCGCGGTCGAATCCGCACAGGAAATCCTGGTTGAAGGAGAGCGGAATCCTGCTCGCCGGATCGTCGGACTGCAGCTTCCCATCGGAGCTCATGGCGTATTCCTCTCGCTGGTGCCAGCCGAATTCGCCCGGGAACCGTAGCAACTGCCTTACCGCCTCGGTTCTTCGAACGTGCTCGCAATCCGGGAGGTGCGCCGCAGCGTGCCCGCGGGCGACCCTTACCGGAAAGCCCACCCGGCCACGGTAGAAGAGCAGAGGAGCTGCGCTGCAATGACGGTCGCCACGAATGTCGTAGGGTCCGGCTCACCGCTGCCGCCCGAACCCGGTCTGACGCCGGCCGAGATCATCGCCAGGGCCGAGGCCATCGCACCGACCCTGGTGGCACGGCAGGCCGAGACCGAACAGCGCACCTACTACGCCCAGGACACCCACGAGGAATTCGCCAAAGCGGGCTTCTACCGGATTCTCGTCCCCAAGCGGTACGGCGGGTACGAATTCGGCATCGACACCTTCCTGCGGGTGTCGATGGCGCTGGCCCGCGGCTGCCCCTCGACCGGCTGGATGTTCTGCCTCGGTGCCACCCACGCGCTCCCGGCGGCCTCGTTGTTCGGCGAGCGGGCCCAGGCCGAACTGTTCCGCGACGGTGACTTCATCTGCCCGGCCACCATCGTGCCGAGCGGTTCGGCCGAACGGACGGAGGACGGCGGCCGGCTGCTCAACGGCACCTGGAACTACTGCTCGGGCTCGCCGTACGCGACGCACTTCATGGGCCACGTCCCGGTGCCCGGCGCGGACGGCGAGCCTCCGGCGCCGATGCTCTTCATCGCTCCGCGCAGCGAGTTCCGCCGGCTCGACGACTGGGGCGGCCACCTGGGGCTCAAGGGCAGCGGCTCGCACAGCATCGTGATCGAGAACGGCCGCATCCCGGAGTACTTCACGCTTCCCGGGACGCACATGAGCGAGGTCAGTGTCGCCGAGGGCACGCCGGGCCGCCTGCTGCACGGCAATCCGGAGTACGGCGGCGGCCCGCTCAGCTTCATGGTGCTGGAGGTCGCCTCGCTCGCCGTGGGCATGGCCCAGGGCGCGCTGGACGCCTACGAGGAGCTGATGCTCTCCCGCACCACCCTGTTTCCGCCCATGGTCACCCGGGCCCAGGACCCGGACTACCAGTTCTGGTACGGCGAGGCGGCCGGCATGATCGCCACCGCCGAGGCGGCCGTGCTCCAGGCGGTCAGGCAGTGGCAGGAGCTGTGCGCGCAGGGTCCGGGCACCTTCACCCGGGAACAGGACCTGCGCATCGCCACCATCTGCCGCGAGGTGATCCGGCTGTGCTGGCACGCCGTGGAGGGGCAGCTGTTCCCCACGGCCGGTTCCAGCGCCGTCCGGCACGGCGAGCGGATCGAGCGGATCTGGCGTGACCTGTCCACCTTGCACAGCCACGCCGGGATCGGCGTCTTCCTGTCCTCGGTGACCACCCGGGAGCTGGCCCGCGCCCGGTTCGGCGTCAAGTAGCCCGCCCTCGGGAGGAGAACCAGCTCATGAACGGGACCGACCAGTCCGGCACGGCGATCGCACGGCCCGGGGAACCGGCGTTCGCCGCCGCGACCGACGTGTTCAACCTGGCGGCGCCGGTGCGTCCGGCGGCAGCGGTGACGGTCCGGACCGCTGAACAGGTCCGGGCCGCGCTCCGCCACGCGGAAGCCGAGCAGCTGTGGGTGCGGGTGCACACCAGTGGGCACGCAGCCTCCTCGGCCCGCCCGATGGACGGCTCGCTGCTGATCCGGACCGAGCCGGCCGGCCCGGTCGAGATCGACCCGCAGACCCGCACGGCCCGTATCCCGGCGGGCACCCGCTGGGGCGCCGTGGTCGAGGCGGCTGCCCGGTACGGGCTGGCCGCTCCGCACGGCTCCTCACCGACCGTCGGCGTGGTCGGCTACCTGCTGCGCGGCGGGATCAGCTTCTACGGCCGCCGGACGGGGCTCGCCGTGAACAGCGTCCGGGCGGTCGAACTCGTCACGCCGGATCGCGAGTTGCGCCGGGTGGACGGTACGGCCGACCCGGAGCTGTTCTGGGCCCTGCGCGGTGGCGGCGGCGGCCTCGGCGTCGTCACCGCGGTCGAGATCGGGCTGTTCCCGGCTGCCCGGGTGGTCACCGGTGCGGCCTTCTGGCCCGCGGCGCACGGCCCCGAGCTGCTCTCCCGCTGGCTGCGGTGGACCCGGGACGCGCCCTCGGCCGTCACCACCGCCCTGCGGGTGATGAACCTCCCGGCCGTGCCCGAGATCCCACCGGTGCTGACCCGCGGCCCGGTCGTCTGCCTGGCCGGGGTGGTGCTCAGCCCCACCGCGGACGACCTGGCCACCGCCGAGGCCCAGGCCGAGGAGCTGCTCGGCCCGCTCCGCGCGGTCGCCGAGCCGGTCTTCGACACCTGGTGCACCACCACGCCCTCCGCCGTGGTCCGGACCCACATGGACCCCACCGATCCGGTACCGGTGGCCGGCGACCATCTGCTGCTCTCCGAGCTCGGTGAGCAGGGCGCGGAGGTCTTCCTCCAGGTCCTCGGCGAGGGCTCGGGATCACCGCTGGTCAATGCCGAGCTGCGCCAGCTCGGCGGCGCCCTCGCGGTGCCCGATCCGGACGGCGGTGCGCTGAGCCACCTCGAAGCCGCCTTCGCCTTCACCGCCGGCGGCCTGGCGGTCGATCCGCTCGCGACGGCCGCGATCCGGGGCCACTGCGCCAAAGTCCGTTCGGCACTCGCACCTTGGGACTCCGGATGGACCGCGCCGACGTTGGTCGAGCGGCTCGACCAGCCGCAGCGGCACCTGTCGCCCGAAGCGGTCGAGCGACTGGACCGGATCCGCCGCCGGGTCGACCGGACCGGGCGCTTCCGCCACGACGTCCCGCCGGGCGCCTCGGCCCGCTACTGACCGCAGACCGGAAGCGCCCTCCGTACCGGCAGTCCACCGGTACGGAGGGCGCTTTCGGCGTGTGTGCGGCTACCGGCCGTCGGAAAACTGGCCGGGCGTCCGGCCGGGGCCGGCCGGGCCGCGGTAGCACTGGGCGATGTCCAGCCAGTGGTCGGCCTCTTGGCCCATCGCGGTGAGGGCGAGGTCGTCGCGGTGGCGGCGCCGGGTGGCCAGCAGGCAGAGGTCGACGGCCGGGCCGGAGATCCGCTGCTCGGCGTCGGCCGGACCGTGGACCCACAACGCGCCCGACGGCGCGGTGATCTCGAAGCGGAACTGCACCTCGGGCACGGCCAGCCCGCGCACGTGGTAACCGAAGTCCCAGACCCGCGTGACGAACTCGACCAGCGCCTCCAGCCGGTCGGTGCGCTCCAGCTTCACGCCCAGGGTGTCGGCGATGTCCTGGCCGTGCCCGAACAGCTCCATCATCCCGGCGGCGGCCAGCACCGGCGCCGGGATCTCCCGGACCAGCCAGGGCACCTTCCGGCCCACCGGCACCGCGGCCAGGGCCTGCTCGGCCCCGGCCCGCTCGGCCCGCCACTTGGCCAGCAGGCCGGACCGCGGGCCCTCCAGGTAGGGCATCAGCACAGCCTGGATGGCCGCGTTGAAGTCCGGCCCGATCTTGCCGAGTTGGGCCTCGAACAGGGCAGGCCGACCGGCCGCGGTGGCGGCCATCCGGAAGGTGGCGGCCAGGTGGGCGACCTGGTGCGCGATCGTCCACCCCTCCGCCGGGGTGGGCAGCTCCCACTCCGCGTCCTCCAGATCGGCCACCAGGTGGTCGACCTCCGCACCCTCGGCCACCAGGTCGGCGATGACATCCCTCGACACTGTCACGCGACGGTTCCTCTCGCTCGATGAGACCGGAACTTGTTCAACGCACCGTCAATTCATCGAAATATGACGACAGTTACAGTATCGGTCGCGCACGGCTCCGGCTCTTCTCCCCGACTGCTGATCCAGCGGCTCCAGGCCGGCGCACCAGGCACCGCCCGGCGCCCGCTGCCGACGCCCGATCAACCGGGCAGCGCCCGCGCAGAGCAGCACGAGGACCGCCTCCGCCGCATGCCGAGACACGATCCGGACCCTCGGCCGTACGGGCAGTGGACATCACATCTCCAGGCAGCCGGGGAAGCGCCGAGGGCAAACCTCCCGGCTTGCCGCGCCGGTGAGACCATGGGACGTCAACCGGGCGGCGCTTCTCGCAGCTTGCGCAGGTGGCGCGCACAGCACCCGTTCGCATAACGATGTCATGAATCCGGCGACGCGACGTGAAAAACTGTTCGACATGAGCCCGCGACGGTCAGACCCCGGCATTCGTACCGGACTTGTGGATGTCGCCGCCCGGCTGCTCTCCGAGCACGGACCTCGCGCCCTGTCCGCGCGGCGGGTCGCCGCCGAGGCCGGCAGCTCGACCATGGCGCTGTACACCCACTTCGGCGGCATGAGCGGGCTGGTCCGGGAGATGGTGCGGGAGGGGTTCGTCCGGCTGGAACAGCACCTCAGCGCGGTCGGGGCGACGGACGACCCGGTCGCCGACATGGCGCTGCTCGGCCGAGCCTACCGCCGCAACGCCCTCGCCAACTCCCACCTGTACGCGGTGATGTTCGGCGGCTCCTCGCTGGCCGGTTTCTCGCTCGGCGAGGAGGACCGGCAGGCCGGCCGCTACACCCTGCTGCACGCCGTCGAGTGCGCGAGCCGGTGCAGCGCGGCCGGGCGGTTCTCCGCGATCATCCCCGAACTGACGGCAAGTCAGATGTGGATCGCCGTGCATGGTCTGGTCACACTGGAGCTCGGCGGCTACCTGATCGATCCCCTCGACGCGGATCGCTGCTTCGAGGCCCAGCTCGTCGGCCTGATGATCGGGGCCGGGGACGAACCGGAGGCCGCCACCAGGTCGGTGGCGGCCTCCGGGCAGCGCCTCGAACACGTGTGCCGAGCCGAATGAAGGGGCCGGCTCGGCTTCAGCCGGTTGGCTCCGATTCCTTCCCGGCCGCGAGCAAACCCGCCTGCCGCTCGGTCAGTTGACCGTTCCGATACAGCCGGCGCACCGTGTCGGCCAACGCGCGGGCGACGCTCCGGGCGGGCAGCCCGGCGGTACTGGCGGCGGCGTGCACCCCGGTCGCGTACTCGCAGGTGTACACCGCGCCGTACTCCGCCGGGATGTGTCAGGGCCAGTACGGCTGGAGCAGTCCGACCAGGCGGCCGACCGGCAGCACGGCCCGGGCCGAGAGGAAGACGGTGGGCAGCATCGCGTCAACTCCTCCAGCTCCAGCAGTCGTTCCCCCAGCACCGGCCAGGCGGCGAGCACCCGGCTGGGCTCGGCTTCCGGCGTCTTGGCGGCCTGGCCGACGCCCGGCCTGGCGCTCGCTGCGGCCGGCCGGGCCCGCCGCCGGCCGCCGCGCCGCGCCGTCATCGGCCGTCCCAGCCGACCTGGTGGAAGCTGCCTCCCAGGAACAGCAGCGCCTCGGTGTCCGAGCTCCAGTCCGCCTCCAGCACCTCGCCGAGGAAGATCGAGTGGTCGCCGCCGTCGTGCACCTCGACCAGCCGGCACTCCAGCCAGGCGAGCGAGTCGGCGAACAGCGGCGCGCCGGTGTGCTTGCCCGGCCACCAGTCGACGCCCTCGAACTGGGCCGGGCCGCGCGGCCGCCGCCGGTCGGCGAAGTGGCGGGCGAGCCGCTCCTGGCGGCCGCCCAGCACATTGACCGCGAAGCACCGCGAGGAGACGATCGCCTCGTGCATCTCCGCCGTCCGGGCCACGCAGCACAGCACCATCGGCGGTTCGAGGGACACGGAGCTGAAGGCGTTGGCGGTCATCCCATGCGTGTTCTCGCCACCCGTGGTGAGCACCGTGATCCCGGTCCCGAACCGGGCCATCGCGTCCCGCAGCGCGCTGCGCCCGGCGCTGTCCCGTTCGCGGACCGGCCGCGGCTCCCAGGGCGGCGGCCAGCCGCCGGACAGCTCGGTCACCACGGCGCCGCCGATACCGTCGTCGCTCACCGCGCCCTCCCCGCCCCTGCCGACCCGGTCGCGTACGGCGCCAGGGCCTGCCGCAGTTCCTCCGGCACCCGGGCCGGGACGGTCGCGGTGTTCGGGCCTCGCATGCAGGCGATCCGCTGGCGGCCACGGGCGACCAGGTGTTCGCCCGCTTCGGTCATCCGCACGTACTCGAAGCTGAACTGGATCTGCGTCTGGGTCAGTTCGTCCAGCCGCATGCGCACCGACAGCTCGTCGAAGGCGGTGATCTCGGCGAAGAACTCGCAGTCCACCTTGAGCGTGAAGAGCTTGAGGTCGTCCTGGAGGTCGACCAGCACGCCCGGCGCCTTCTCCTTGAGGAACATCTCCCGGCAACGCCCTTGCCAGCGCAGGTAGTTCACGTAGTAGACGTTGCCGACAAGGTTGGTCTCCTCGAAGCCCACCACGTGCCGGATCTCGTAGTAGTCGGCCATCAGCGTGCACCTCCGGTCAGCCCGGTACCGATCAGGACGGCGAACATCACCGGCTCGGGCCGGTCGTTGACCGTGGTGACCCATGTGGCGATCCTGGCGTCCCCCGCACCGAGCTCCACCCAGCCGTCCGGGTGGACTCGTTCCAGGGTGACCGCCTGGGTGGTCGCGCCGGTCTTGCGCAGGCACTCCAGCGCTCCCCACAGCCTGGTCCCAGCCGTCGAGGCGGACTCACCGGTCTCGGCGACCAGCAGATCCCGGACGGCGAGCAGGCCGGCCGGCAGCAGCCCGGCCCAGTCCTCGGCGGAACGCTCCACCACGCTTTCCGCATCGCAGCCGAGCCGGCCCTGCCCGACCACCGCGAGGGTCAGCCCGGCGGCGTGCGACGCGGAGACCACCGATCCGGCCAACTCAGGCATCCCGTCGGGCCGGTGGTGCAGCTCGACGGGCCGTCCGAGCGCCCGGCCGACCGCCAGCTCGGTCTGGGCGCGCCGGTCGGCCCCGGACTCGGGCTCCACCACGACCGCGCGGCTGCCGCCGAGCACCCGCTCCAGCGAGCGCTCCAGGTAGGAGCCGAGCAGAGAGGGCACCCACGGGCCGGCTCCGTCCCGCTTGCGTACGGCGCGCAGGGTCAGCCCCTCCCAGCGCTCGACCAGCCGGCCGTCGGGGGTGCGCACATCGAGGTCGTAGACGTAGCTGTCGCCGTCCTGCGCGCGCTCGCGGGCGTCGAGCAGCACGTACTCGGTGTCCTGGTCGGCCGGGTCGGCGAGCCAGAGACGCTCGATGCTCTGCGGCAGCAGGGTGGCGTCCGGGACACAGCACTGCAGGGCGTGCATCATCGCGTCCCGGGTGCCGGGGTCGGCCAGGCGCTGCTGCTGGGGCAGGAAGGCCGCGAACCAGGCTGCGGGCGTGCTGGTGGAGATCTCCGCCAGGGCGTGCCGGGCCGCGGCCCTCCGGTAGGCCAGCAGCCGCTGGAACCGCTTGCCCTGGAACAGCACGCCGCCATAGAGCTCGGCCACCGGGTCGACCGGGACGGCGGGCAACTGCGCTTCGGCAAAAGCCCGTTCGCTGATCGGCTCCGGGCGCGGGAAGCGCAGGCGGGCGCGGAAGTGATCGGCGGCGTAGCCGGTCTCCTCGCTGCGCAGCACCACCTCGACCGTCTCCGGGTCCCGGACCAGGGCCGCCAGCCGGATGGTGGTCGAGCTTCCAGGCCGCACCACGACCGGCCGGCGGAACTCGACGTCCTCCAGCAGCGGCGGGCCGTCGTGCCCGCCGACCGCGGCCGCGACCTGGGTCATGGCCTCCATGCCGAGCACGGCCGGGAAGAGCAGGTCGCCCTCCAGCAGGTGATCGCTCAGGTACGGGTCGCCGCCTTCGGAGAGCTCGGCCTCGGTGACCAGCTCGACGCCCGGGTAGTGCACCGCGACGCGTTCCACGAAGCGGCCCAGCGGCAGCTCGGCACCGGACAGGTTGAGCGTGGGAAGTCCGCCCGTCCGGCCGCTGACCATAAGTACGGGCCCGGCCGAGGGGTCGGCGAGCACCCGGCGCAGGATCTCGATGCCGTTCTCGGTGGAGATCGGGGTGATCCCGGTGCGGGTCAACGCCTCGACCACGCCGAGTCGTTCGCCCATCCCGGCGCCGGACCAGACCGACCATTCCAGGGCCAGCGCCCGGGTCTGCGGGTGGTCGCGCTGGAAGCGCACGGTCAGTTCGGTCATCCAGTCGTTGGCGGTGGCGTAGTGCGCCTCACCGCGCAGGCCCGCCCGCCCGATGATGCTGCCGAAGGTGATCAGCAGCTTGATCCGGTCCTGGTCCACGGCGGTCAGCACGTTCCGCAGGCCGGTGATCTTCGGGGCCAGGGTCTGCCGGAACTGCTCCGGCGTCAGGTTGGTCAGCGCGGTCGGCTCGTTGCGTCCGGCGCCGTGCAGCACGGCGGTGACCGGCCCGAGCGCGGCCTCCATCCGCTCGACCGCGGCGGACAGCTGCCCGGCGGAGCCGACATCCGCGCGCTCGTACCGGTAGCGGATCCCGGCCGCCGTGAACCGCTCAAGGTTGGCCGCGAGTTCATCGTCCGCGCCGGGGTCGGCGCGGCCGATCAGGGCGAGGGCGGCGCCGGAGTCCCGGGCCATGGCCAGGGCGCACTCGGCGGTGATGCCCTTGCCGCCACCGGTCACCAGCAGCACGTCCGCGGCCCCGAGTGGGGTGGCAGCCGGCTCCGCCGGGCGGAGGGGAAGGGCGGTGAGCACCGGGACGGTCCGGGTGCCGTCGGCCTGGTAGCGGACCTCGGCGTACCCGGCGGTGGCGGCCGCCTCGGCGACCACCTGGGCCACGGCTCGCTCGACGGCTCCGGCCGGCTCGGGGTCGGCCAGGTCGACCACGGTGACGGGCGTGTCCGGGGACTCCAGGTGCAGGGCACGGGCGAGGCCGGCGGCACCGAGCCCGCCCTGCACCACGACCAGCCTGGTCCCCTGCGGTGCGGCGAGGACGTCCCGGGCGGCGGCCAGCAGGAGCTCGACCTGGTCGGCGCCACTGTCGGCGGGCAGGCAGAGCAGGACACCACCACCGATCCTGGCCGCCGCGAGCGCGGCCCGCAGCGGCTCGGCCAGCGGGTGACCAGGGGTGGCATGCACCGCCCAGTCCGCTGGGGCCGCGGTACCGGCGCGCGGTGCCTCGACCGGCGCGGTCGCGACGTACTCGAGCGCGAACGGCCGCACCCACGGCGCCACGCCCGGCAGCTCGTCGGCCGGGCTCTCACCCTGCTCCGACTCCTCGGCCAACTGGTCGATGATCTCGGCCAGTTCGCCGAGCCGGACGGTGGCGAAGTTCGGCGTCGCCGCGAGCACCGGCAGACCCAGCGCCTTGGTGGCCGAGTTGACGATCTGTCCGACCGTGATGGAACTGAGGTGCAGGTCGTCCAGCGGGTGGGTGTGCGCGGTGACGGCCTCCAGCGGAAGCTCCACCCGCTCGGCCACCAGGCGGCGCAGCAGTTCGAACGCCGACTCGCCGGCGCCTGCGGCTTGTTCGGCCTGTGCGGGGGCGTTCTCGTCCGGGGCCGAGCGCCCGAGGTCGCTGGTCGGCGCGGCCTCGCACGGGCTGGCCAGGAAGACCGGCTCCCGGTCCAGGTCCAGCGGGCGGACCAGCCGGTCGGCGAACAGAGCGGCCGTCCGCACCGGCGCACCCGCGGCGTACGCGGCGCCGAGCACCCGGAGCAGTGCGGTCAGGGACGCGCTGTCGGTGTCGGTCGGCAGCACCGGCCGGCCCGGGGCGATCTCCGCGAGCAGCCCGGTGAGCACCCGGCCCGGCCCGACCTCGATCACCAGGTCCGCCTCGGCGGCGGCCTTCGCGGCGGCCTCGTGGAACCGCACCGGACACAGCACCTGGTCGCGCAGCAGGGTCCGCAGGTCGGCCGACGGGTCGACGGGCTCCCCGGTGACCGTGGAGAACACGGTACGCACCGGCCGCGCGAAGTCGAACTCGGCCAGCCGGTCGGTCATCGCCTCGGCGGCGGGCTCGACCAGGGGCGAGTGGAAGGCGTGCGAGACGTTGATCCGGGTGGCGGTGACGCCGGCGGCGGTGGCGGCGCGGCAGACCCGCTCGACCGCGTCGGCGGCGCCGGAAATCACGGTCTGCCGGGGGCCGTTGTAGCCCGCGATCACCACGTCCTCGCCCGCGGCGAGCCGCCGGGCCTGGTCGGGGTCGGCGGCCAGGCCGGCCATCGCGCCGCCGCCCTGGCCGGCGGAGGCCATCACCCGGCCTCGTACGGCGGCGAGCCGCAGCACCTGGCCGGCGTCGAGCGCGCCACCCCAGTGCAGGGCGGTCAGCTCGCCCAGGCTGTGGCCGACCGCGGCGTCCGCCCCGATGCCCAGCTCGGCCAGCACCCGCAGCGCGGCCAATGAGCCGCTGATGATCCGGGGTTGGGCGACCTCGGTGGCCACCTGGTCACCGCCGACGGGCAGTTGGGCGCTGCGGTAGACCTCGTCCGCCGCCGCGAAGCGCCGGCGCATGGCGCCGACGGTGCCGCGCCCCGAGCCCTGGCCCGGGAAGAGATAGGCGATCCTCGGGGCGGCCTCGGGCCGGCCCAGGTAGACGCCCTCGGCGCAGACCAGCTTCCCGTCGAAGCCGTCGTCGAGCAGACCGCACAGGCGCCGCAGGCCGCGCTCGGCCTCCTCGGGGGAGGAAGCGACCAGGGCCGCGCGCAGCGGCCGGTCGGCCAGCTGCCCGGCCAGCTCCGCTGCCAGGTCGGCGAGTTCGGCGTAGGAGAGCTTGGCGGCCACGGCGCTCAGGCGGTCCGCCCGCTCGCACAGCTCGGCGGCGTCGGAGGCGTCCAGCAGCAGCAGTTCGGCGTCCTGGCGTCCGGCGACGAGCGCGCGGGTGCCGGGGTCGAGCTCGGCGCGGCGGGCGGCGCCCGGGGCCTGTTCGACGGCGACGTGGGTGTTGATGCCGCCGAAGCCCATCGCGGAGACGCCCGCCCGGATCGGCTGGCCGGCGGGCCACAGGCCGGCCTCGCGCGGCACGTAGAGCGCGGCCTCGTCGCCGAGCAGGCCGGGGTGCGGGTCGTGGTGGCCGGAGGCGGGCGGGATCACCTGGTGGTGCACGGCCAGCGCGGCCTTGATCAGGCCGGCGACTCCGGCCGCCGCCTTGGTGTGCCCGAAGTTGCCCTTGACCGTGCTGAGCGCGGCCGGGCGGGCGGCGGGGTCGGCCGCGCGGCGGGCGGCGGAGAGGGCGGCGATCTCGGTGGCGTCGCCGAGGGCGGTGCCGGTGCCGTGCCCCTCGAAGTAGGAGACCGTCTGCACGCCGTACCCGGCGCGCTGGTAGGCGCGGGCGAGCGCGAGCCGGTGGCCGTCGGCCTCGGGCCGGGTGATGCCGCCCTTGCCGTCGGAGGAGACGCCCCAGCCGGTGACCGTGGCGTAGATCCGGCGGCCCTGGGCGAGGGCGTCCGCCTCGCGCATCAGCACCAGCATGCCGGCGCCCTCACCGGGCCAGAAGCCGTTGGAATCGCGGTCGTAGACCTTCATCTCGCCGGTGGCCAGCGCGCCGGTCTTGGCGAAGCCGATCACCTCGAAGGGGTCGATGGAGAGGTCGACGCCGCCCGCGACGGCCAGGTCGAGGTCGCCGCGCGCGAGCGCGCCCGCGGCCGTGGCGACCGAGAGCAGCGAGGATGAGCAGGCGCCGTCGACGGTGTAGCCGCCGCCGCCGAGGTCGAAGTAGTTGCAGATCCGTCCCGCGATGGTGTTGGCGAGGCCGCCGGCCAGGGTGTCCTCGTCGATCTCCGGAAAGGGCGCCTTGTACCGGCCTTCGAGTTCGCGGAGGAAGTTCCCGGTCTCCTCCTCGTCCCAGCCCTTGGCCTGGAGCGCGGCGGCGACCGTGCGGCGGACGTACGGCCAGCGCAGCCGCGTGATGTTGGCGCGGGAGAACTCGCCGGTGAGGCTGTTTCCGATGACCACGCCGGTGGTCCGGTTGGGCAGCCCGGTGCCCCCGGGGAATCCGGCGTCGGCCAACGCGCGGGCGACGGTGTCCAGCGCGAGCCAGTGGGTCAGATCGGTGGAACGGTAGGTGCTGCCCGCCACCTTGTACGCGATGCGGTCGAACTCGAAGTCACGCAGGACCGCCGCCTTCGTGGCGTAGAAGCGGTCCGGTGCGGCCGGGTCGGGGGACCAGTAGTCAGCCTTGTTCATCCGCTCGTCGGGAAGCTGCCGAAAGGCCCGGCGACCGCCGAGGACGTCCTCCCAGAGTTCCTCCGGGCTGGCCGCCCCCGGGTAGCGCAACCCGATTCCGACGATTGCGATCCGATCGTTTTCCATGTATTCATCGCCTCCGAACTTGGCCAGTCGAATGACCTGGGGAGTTCGGATCGAGCATGCCTCCTGCGGGCCGTGCCGAGCTTCTTCCAGCATGCTTTCCATCGGCATTTGCCAGGCGGACTTTACATAACAGGGTTATCACACGGTTATTGCATAACGCCGTAATTTTCGCGGGGCGGCAGCACGTCCGCCGCGACCAGCGCAAGAGGGGAGAAGCGCGGCAGCGGGCGCGACGCCCAGCATGGAGAGTCCGCCACCCCTCACCGCAAGGGCAGGAGACGATCGTGCCGACACTGCTCGGATCATTCCGGCGACTGGTACTGGCCCCGCAGCTCGCGGAGGTGACGTTCGCCCGGCGCGGCTTCCCGGTCACCCCGACCGAGGCCACCCGGCGCCTGGAGGCCGTGCCGCAGGCGGTGGTCTGCGGCTTCGAGTGGGGCATGGACGTCCGCGACCAGTGGGAGATCGAGCGCCGGCTGAGCCTGGTCGAGCCGGAGCAGCGCGGCTTCGCGTACGAGGGTGCGGTGATGGCCTTCACCGTCCTGGACGCCACCGCGGGCGGCACCCGCACCCGGGACCTGTTGCTCGGTCCGGGCCAGCCGCACATCTTCCTGGCGTACATCGGCATCGGCTTCGCGATGGCCCGGCTGCCGCGGCCGCTGTGGAAGAAGGTGCTGCCGGACCTGTCCGGGACGCCGTACCACCCGGTCATGAGCTGGCTTGCGGTGGACGGCTACGCCTTCGACCGCGCCTACTTCGACACCGAGCGCTGGGTGGACCGGCAGTACGTGCCGGCGCCCTACCCGTGGGAGGGTGCCCGCGAGTACTTCCCGCGCGCGGTGGACCAGGGGATCGGGCGCGCCCTGTGGTTCATCCACGGCGCGCACCCGGACCAGGTGGCGGCGGCGGTCGGGAGGTTCGCCGGGCACCGGCGGCCCGACCTGTGGAGCGGCGTCGGGCTGGCCGCGACCTTCGCCGGCGGCTGCCCGAACGAGGGGCTGGCCGTGCTGCGCGCGGCGGCCGGCGAGCACCGGGCCGAGCTGGCCCAGGGAGCGGTCTTCGCGATCCGGGCCAGGGAGTACTCCGGGCATGTGCCGCCGCACTCGGCGGCCGCCATCGAGGTGCTGACCGGCCGCTCGGTCGAGCAGGCCGTGAAGATCGCGGACGACGGCGCCACGTATTCCGGCGACGGTTCGCGGCCCGCCTACGAGCTGTGGCGGAGCCGGGTCCATCGCGAGTTCTCCGATCTCGACTGACGGATTTCCGGAACCCGTCGGCAAACCCTGGAAGGAGCGAGCTGTGCCGAACTCCTGGCGTACGCTAAGGCGCCGGATGCTGACCCCGCACACCCGGGAAACCCTGCTTGACACCCGCGGTTTCCACAAGAAAGGCCGAGCTTCACAGGAACTCCTGGAAACCGTCGGCCGGACGTTCCTGGAGGGCTTCGGCCACGCGATGGAGGCCCGCACCCCGGCCGAGGCCGAGGAGCAGCTGGAATGCATCCCGACCCAGTTCCGCGGTTTCGCCTACGAGGGCGCCGGCATGGGCTTCGCGATGCTCGACGGCCTGCCGTTCGGCGGCCGGGGTTCGGTCGACCGGTTCCTGGCCGGACGCGGCGACCGGCACGTCTACATGGTGTACGTCGGGATCGGCTGGGCGATGGCCCGGCTGCCCAGGTTCCGCTGGCCCGACATCGACCGGCTCGACCCGCTGCTGCGCTGGCTGGTCCTGGACGGCTACGGATTCCACCAGGCGTACTTCCACACCGACCGCTACGTCCACGGCCAGCACCAGGACACCGGACTGCCCTGGCCGGCGCACGACCACCCCGGTTACGTCGGCAACGCGATCGACCAGGGCATCGGCCGGGCCCTGTGGTTCATCGGTGGCACCGAGGCCGACCTGGTCGCCACCATGATCGAGAAGTTCCCGGAGCACCGCCGCGGCGATCTCTACAGCGGCGCCGGACTGGCGGCCGGCTACGCGGGCGGCGCGGAGGAGGACGAACTGCTGGTGCTCCGGGAACGTGCCGGGGTGCACCGGCCGATGGTCGCCCAGGGCAGCGCCTTCGCCGCCGAGGCGCGGATCCGGGCCGGGCTGCTGGTGCCGCACACCTCGCTCGCCACCGGGATCCTCTGCGGCATGACGCCGGCCGAGGCGGCCCAGGTCACCCATGACGCCCGTCCCGTCGGCTCCGCACCCGCCGGGCTGCCGGCCTACGAGGTCTGGCGGCGGCTGATCGCCGAACAGTTCGCCGCGCTGGGAGGTGCCGGCCGGCCATGACGACGCACGATACCGTCCGGCCGATGCCCGGCCCCGCCCGCCGGGAGATGCCCGGCCTGCTGCGGCAGCTGGTCGGCGACCGGCTCGCCCTGATGACCTCGGCTGCGCGCCAGTACGGTGACGCCGTCCGGATCCGGATCGGCCCGAAGACCCTGTACTTCTTCAACCACCCGGAGCACGCCAAGCGGGTGCTCGCCGACCACGCGGCCAACTACCACAAGGGCATCGGCCTTCAGCAGGCCAAGCGCGCCCTCGGCGACGGTCTGCTGACCAGCGAGGGCGCGCTCTGGCAGAAGCAGCGCAAGGTGATCCAGCCCGCCTTCCAGGCCAGGCGGATCGCCAAGCAGGCCGGGATCGTGGCCGAGGAGGCGGGCAAGCTGGTCGCCCGGCTGCGGACGTTCGAGGGCGGCGGGCCGGTCGACGTGGTCAAGGAGATGACCGGTCTCACCCTCGGCGTGCTCGGGCGCACCCTGCTCGACGCCGACCTCGGAGCCCTGACCGGGCTCGGCGAGGCGTTCGAGGCCGTGCAGGACCAGGCGATGTTCGAGATGGTCACCATGGGCACGGTGCCGATGTGGGTGCCACTGCCGCACCAGCTGCGCTTCCGCCGGGCCCGGCAGACCCTGCAGCAAGCGGTCGACCAGCTGGTGGCGGACCGCGTGGCACGGGGCGGTGACCTGGCCGAGGGGGAGGACGCACTCGCCCGGCTGGTGCTGTCCACCCGCGCGGAACCGGACCCGCGAGTCGGCGTCCAGCGGATGCGGGACGAGCTGACCACACTGTTGCTGGCCGGGCACGAGACCACGGCCTCGACGCTCGGCTGGACCCTCTATCTGGTGGACCGGCACCCCGAGGTGCGCGAGCGGCTGCACGCCGAGGCGGTGGAGGTGCTCGGCGACCGGTTGCCGGAGTACCAGGACCTGCACAGGCTGACCTACACCATGCGGGTGGTCGAGGAGGTCATGCGGCTGTACCCGCCGGTGTGGATCCTGCCGCGCCAGGCCCAGGCGGACGACGAGGTCGGCGGGTACCGGGTACCGGCCGGCGCGGACGTCCTGATCTGCCCGTACACCCTGCACCGGCATCCGGAGTTCTGGGACGCGCCGGAGCAGTTCCGGCCGGACCGCTTCGACCCGGAGCACTCCGGCGGACGGCCGCGGTACGCGTACATCCCGTTCGGCGCCGGGCCCCGGTTCTGCGTCGGCAACAGCCTGGGGCTGATGGAGGCGGTGTTCACCATCGCGCTGCTCTCCCGTGAGCTGCGGCTGAGCCTGGTGCCGGGGTACCGCGTGGTGGCCGAGCCGATGCTCTCGCTCCGGGTGCGCGGCGGGCTGCCGATGACGGCACACCCGGTGAGCTGACGTCCCGACACGCCGAAACAGCGGTGCGGCCGGAGTTCCGGCCGCACCGCTGTTTCAGCGGTGCGAAGCCGGCGCTCAGACCGCCCAGGCGCTCACCTCACCGCGCCAGACCGCCTCCGACCGCACGTCGAGCAGGGCCAGCAGCACCGGCGGATCCAGGGTGCGCATGGCGCGGAAGCGGAAGTCGATCGGCAGCACCGGCACGTCCGGGCGCACCTCGATCGGGCCGACCGAGCCGACCGACACCTGCTGATCGGGCATCAACTGCTCGCCCAGCGCCTTCGGGACCGAATGGCCGAGCAGATGCCAGCTGCCGGGCGGCACGTCCTCGAGCACGAAGGGGCCCGGCCTGGTCAGTACCGTGCAGCGCACCGGTCGGCCCTGCGGGATCCGGCCCGGGAACAGGCCCAGGAAGATGAGCCCGAGATCGCCCACCACCGGCGCCCGTACCTCGCCGCGCAGCGTCGTGCTCCGGCCCTCGCGCGCGGCCGGCTGACTCTGCGTCCTGATCTGGGTGGTGAACCCACCGAGTTGGCGGTAGGCGGTGGGCGAGACGCCCACACTGCTGGTGAAGCGGGAGCTGAAGGTGCCCACGCTGGTGTAGCCCACGCGGTGGCTGATTTCGGTCACGGTCATTCCCGTCGCGATTAATAATCGCTTCGCCTCCTGGAATCGGAGAGCGGACAGGAAGCGGCGCGGGGAGACACCGGTGACCCGCTGGAACTCGCGCGAGAAATGGAACTTGCTGTACATCGCGGTGCGTGCCATGTCGTCTATCGTGAGCGGCTCACCGATATTCGCACTCATGGCCTCCACAGCGCGGACGACGGCCTGCTCGATCGCCGACTTCGTGGTGGTTCTGGGGTCGTCCATCGAACCTCCAGTGCAGGGATGTCCGGAGAGGTGACGACTTCCCGCGAAACGCTCCAGACCGATGCCTCTCGGACATGGTGCGTCCGAGAACCGCTCATCGGCCCTCGACCCGAAACATCACAAGTCCCTCGCATGTGACCGGAGTTAAGCGCTTCGGGGTCGATCGTTGAGTCGAGACCGTATCAGTCCGGTTGTGATCGAGCAACCACCGATAGCGACCATACTTGTAAGTAACTTGATCGGACGGCCGCTGCCGCGAAGGCAGGCAGCAACACGGAAGATGCAGCCTGCGTGCCGCATCCGGACGATGGAGGCTGCGAAGCCGTACCGGGCGGGAAACATCCGGCCAGGGCATCCGCCGCACGGGGCCGAAATCTTTTTCCGATTCCTGTCGGTTTCAAACTTCGGTCCGGCGAAAACCCGGCGCGCGCTCCCTTTGCCATTGCGGCATCGCCGATGTACAGGAGGAAAGCCGTTGTCATCCGGCACTTCAGAGGAAGAGCAGGCCAGGACGATCACTCTGGAAGCGTTCGCGGACACCATCGTCCCTGGCGAGAAACGCTCCCCCACCGACCGGGCCGTGGCCGGCGCGGCCGAGGGTGGTGGCGCGGTGGCCGCCGGTGCCATCGAACTGCTGGAACTGCCCGGGACGGGGCTGGCCCCCGATCTGCCCAACTTCGCCACCGCCCTGAACGCGCACGCCGAGACGTACGCGGCCGAGCAGGACCTGGCCCTGGACGGTTCCGTGCCCCCCTTCGTCTCGCTGTCCTTCGCCCACCGCACCGAGCTGGTACGGCGGTTGACCGCGATCGCGCACCCCGAGCGGCCGCTGTGGGTGCTGCTGGCGCTGTTCTGCAACATGGCCTACGACACCGGCGCCCACCGGCACACCGCCGAGGCCATGGCGGACGGCCACCCGGGGCTCACCGCCATGGGCTTCGGCAAGCCGGACACCGACGGCCTGTGGCGGTTCTCGGACTTCACCTACGGCCGCCGGCTGGCCAACTCGCACCCGCACACTACGGCTTCAGGGAGCCCGGCATGAGCAGCAGCGAGCGCACCGACGTCCTGGTGGTCGGCAGCGGATTCGGCGGCGCCATCGCGGCCTACCATCTCGCCGCGGGCGGCGCCAAGGTCGTCGTGCTGGAGCGCGGGCCCTGGCTGAAAGCCGACGAGTTCGAGCACGACTTCCTGCTCGGCTCGTCCTACACCCGGATCTTCGACTTCGTGGTCGGTGACGGCATGAGCCTGCTCGGCGGCAACTGCGTCGGCGGCGGCAGCGTCGTCTACTTCGCCGCCATGCCCCGCGCGCCGCGGTTCGTCTTCGAGCGCCGGGGCAGCATCGGCCGGCGGATGTGGCCCGCCGCGATCAGCCGCGACACCCTGGACCCCTGGTACGACCTGGTGACCGACGCCCTGCCGATCACCAAGCAGGACTGGAAGGACGTCAGCTTCGCCGGCGGCCTGTTCGCGGCGGCCTGCGACCACGCCGGCCGCACGGCCAACCCCGTCCCGGTCGCGGTCGACAACACCAGGTGCACCAACTGCAACTGGATGATGGCGGGCTGCCGCTTCGACGCCAAGCGCTCCCTGCTGCTCAACTACCTGCCCGGCGCGCTCGCGCACGGCGCCGAGATCCGGCCGCTGCACGAGGTCCAGCGCCTCGAACGGACCGACGACGGCGGCTACCGGGTGCACTACAACGTGGTGCACGACGTCGACTACCGGGAGCAGGTCGGCAACGGCGTCATCGAGGCCGAAGTCGTGGTGCTGGCCGCCGGCGCGGGCGCCACGCCGGTCATCCTCAAGCGCTCGGAGGCCGATCTCGGCCCGATGCCGTACGCGGTGGGCCGGTACTTCTCCGGCAACGGGGAGCGGCTCAACACCGCCGTCATCAACGAGGAGAAGGCCGCCGAACTGCTCGGCCTGGACCGCGGCGACGGCCGGGCGTACGCGGCGAACCAGATCGGCAAGGGCCCGGTGGTCGCCAGCTGGGACAACCTGGACGGCGACCTGCCCGAGTACCACCGGTACTCGCTGGAGCAGCTGTACTTCCCGCCCGGCTTCGGCACCATCCTGGCCCAGGTGCCCGATGCCGCCGGCCCGTCCTGGTTCGGCGTGGAGAAGAAGGACCTGGTCCGGCAGTGGCAGTCCTGGCTGACCGTCTTCACCATGATCGAGGACGACAACGAAGGGGTCTTCGGCCCGCCGCCGCCCACCGGCAACGCCACCCGGATCTCCCAGCAGATGCTCGGCCACGGCCCGCTCAGCTACCACCCGACGCCCAACACGCTGCGCGCCTGGGACGAGACCGACGCCGCGGTCAAGTCGATCCTGGAGCGGGACGGCCTCGCCAGGGTGACGCCGTGGACCAACGATCTGGTCGGCGCGTACACCGTCCACCCGCTTGCCTCCTGCCGGATCGGCGACGACCCGGCCACCTCGGCGCTGGACGACCGCCATGAACTGCGGGGCCACCCGGGCATCTTCGTCACGGACGGTTCCGCCGTGCCCGGCGCGCTGACCGTCAACCCGGCGCTCACCATCTCCGCGCTCGCCGAACGCGCGATCCCCGGCATCGTCCGGGCCGCGCAGCAGCGCGGCGTCAAGGTCAGCTACGGAGCGCCCGGCCCGGGCGGGGACACCGGCGCGCGGCGCACCGTACTCCCGCTGGCCGCGAAGCAGCTGCGCGGCTGACCAGGCGCAGCGGATGCACCCGGACATCGGTCAACCGAAGGAGACGACGATGGCTGGAGCAGTCCTCCGGTCGGCACTGCGGCGGTCGCTCGGCCAGGTCCGCCACGTGTCCCCCGTCCGGGTGCCCCGCGCCGGGGAGCGCGTCGGCCGGATCTACGCCGAGCTGGAGCGGGAGTTCGGCATGCTGGCGCCTCCGGTGGCCCTGCACTCCCCTGCACCGGAGGTGCTCGCGGCCTGCTGGATGCTGCTGCGGGAGACCCTGGTCGCCACCGGCTCGGTCGACCGGGCCGTCAAGGAAGCGGTAGCGACGGCGGTCTCCGGCGCCAACTCCTGTCCGTACTGCGTCGAGGTACACGGCATGACGCTCCGTCAGCTTCTGGACCCGGCCGGTCCGGAGCTGGGGGCGGTCGCCGAGTGGGCCCGCTCGGGCGGCGCCCGGCCGGCGCCGTTCCCCGCCGCGCACGCCCCCGAGCTGGTCGGGGTCGCGGTGACGTTCCACTACCTCAACCGCATGGTCAACATCTTCCTGCCGGAGAGCCCGCTCCCCACCGGTGCGCCGCCCGCGCTCCGGACCCGGGCCACCGGCCTGCTCGGGCGCTTCCTCGGGCCCGCCGCCCGCCGGCACTGGGCGCCCGGCGGATCGCTCGACCTGCTGCCGTCCGCCGCCCTGCCCGCGGACCTCGCCTGGGCCGCCGCCACGCCGAGCGTCGCCGGCGCCTTCGCCCGCGCGGCCGCCGCCGCCGAGTCGGCGGGCGCGCGAACGGTCCCGGAGCCCGTCCGCGGACTGGTCCGCGCCGAACTGGCCGGCTGGGACGGCCGGCCGAAAGGCCCGAGCCGTGCCTGGGTCAACGACGCCGTGGCCGGCCTGCCGCCCGCCCAGCGCGCGGTGGGACGGCTGGCGCTGCTCACCGCCCTCGCCTCCTACCAGGTCGACCAGTCGATCGTCGCGGACTTCCGGCAGGAACGGCCCGGCGACACCGCGCTGATCGAGCTGACATTCTGGGCGGCCTTCGCGGCGGCCCGCGAAATGGGTACCCGGCTCACCGCACCCGCGAATTCCTGACGCGGTCAGCACAACGGGAGAAGCATTCGCCCGGCCGCCGAGACATTCTTGAATCGGCTATTTCTGAGCCAAGTTCGTGGGGGCACGTTCCAGCAACGATCCATCACATTGTCAATTTCCGCACGGAGAGGTGGCTGTGTTGTATCGAGAGCGAATTCGCAGGCTGATTCCCGGCCTGGCAACCGTGGTGGTGGCGACCTCATTGTTCATTGCCACCCGGGCCTCGGTCGCCGTGGCCGGCACCGAGGAGACCGCCACGCAGTACGCGTTCCAGGAAATGCCCATCGCCATGCCGGCCGGGTACGACTCGCAGCCCATGCGCACGGTCCGCGACGTGAACCCGTCCTACCAGAAGATCCGCTCCTGGGTCTCCTCGGTCGGTGCCGGCATCGCCATCAACGACCTGACCGGGCACGGCCTCGCCGACGGCATGTGCATCGTCGACACCCGCACCAACCAGGTCGTGGTGACCTACACGCCGACCGCCCGGGAGGCGGACCGATTCACCCCGTTCGTCCTGAACCCGGCCCCGCTCCCGGTCGATGACACCATGGCGCCCACCGGCTGCACCCCCGGGGACTTCACCGGCGACGGCCGGATGGGCCTGCTGGTCACCTACTGGGGACGGACCCCGATCCTGTTCCTGCCGAAGGCCGACGCCACCACCCCGTCCGCGACCTCGTACGTCCCGCGCGAGCTGGTGCCCTCGACCTCCGCCGACGGCCGGTACCACGGCCCGCGCTGGAACACCGACGCCGACTACGTGGGCGACCTGGACGGCAGCGGGCACCCCTCGATCGTGATCGGGAACTACTTCCCCGAGTCGGATGTGCTCGACCCGCACGGGCTGAACAACGTGCAGATGAACAACTCGCTGTCCAATGCGAAGAACGCCGGCGGCGACCATGTGCTGCGCTGGGTCAGCGCGGCCTCGGGCACCGCGCCGCAGGCCAACTTCGTCGAGGAGAAGGACGCGATGTCCTTCAACGCCTCCAGCGGCTGGACGCTCGCCATCGCCGGCGCCGACCTGACCGGCGAGGGCCTGCCCGACTTGTACATCGCCAACGACTTCGGGCACAGCCACCTGCTCTACAACCGGTCCACGCCGGGCCACATCCGGTTCACCGAGGCCACCGGGCAGCGCACCGCGACCACACCCAAGTCCTTTGTGCTCGGCAAGGGTTCGTTCAAGGGCATGGGCGTCGACTTCGGTGACCTCAACCACAACGGCAAGTTCGACATGATGGTCAGCAACATCACCGAAGCCTGGGGCCTGGAGGAGAGCAACTTCCTCTGGATCAACCAGGCCAAGGACAACGCCGACATGCGCCGCCAACTGAGCAGCGGCGTCGCGCCGTTCACCCAGGAGGCGCAGCAGAAGGGCGTGGCCTGGACCGGCTGGTCCTGGGACACCAAGATGGCCGACTTCCGCAACTCCGGCAACCTCGAGGTGCTCCAGGCCGACGGGTTCGTCAAGGGCCGCACCAACCGCTGGCCGTGGCTGCAGGAGATGGCCATGACCAACGACGACCTGCTGTCGAACCCCGCCATGTGGCCCAACGTCCAGCCCGGCGACGACATCTCCGGCGACGACGCGATCGCCTTCTACGCGAAGTCCGCCAACGGCAAGTACGTGAACATCAGCAAGCAACTCGGCATCGCGGTGCCTACGCCGACCCGCTCCATCGCGACCGGCGACACCACCGGCAGCGGTCTGCTCGACTTCGCCGTGGCCCGCCAGTGGGGGCCGCCGGCCTTCTACGCCAACAAGTCGCCGGACCCGGGCCACTACCTGAACCTGCGGCTGTACCGCCCGGCCGGTGACAACGACCCCGAGATGGGGCTGGTGAACACCGGCACCCCCGCCTACGGCGCCACTGTGCGGATCACCACGCCGGCCGGCTCCCAGGTCTCGCAGCTCGACGGCGGCAGCGGCCACGGCGGCTTCCGGAGCTTTGACGTGCACTTCGGACTCGGCGGCTACCAGGGCCCGGTGACCGTGCAGCTGTGCTGGCGGGACAACAGCGGCGCCATGCACGAGCAGTCCGAGCAGCTCACCCCTGGCACCCACTCGCTCATGCTGACCAGTGCCGCCAAGGAGGTTCCGAACCGATGACCGCAGCCTCGACGACCGCCGCGTCCCCCACACCGGCCAAGCGCGACCCGCGCTACCTGGCCCTGCGGAACTTCGCGATGTCCATCACCGTCTTCAACATCTTCGGCTACACCCTGCTGGGCTTCGAACAGCCCTGGCTGTGGCCGATCATCTCGGTGCTCTTCGCCTACACCGTCGAGATCGTCTTCGAGCTCATCAGTGCCTGGGCCCAGCGGCGCACGGCCCGCTTCCTCGGCAACGGCATGCGCGGCGTGTACGAGTTCCTGCTGCCGGCGCATATCACCGGCACCGCCATGAACATGCTGTTCTACGGCAACAACCAGCTGCTCCCGGTGCTCTTCGGCGTGTTCGTCGGCGTGGCCGGCAAGCACGCGCTCCAGGCGCCCATCGCCGGCCGGATGCGGCACTTCATGAACCCGTCCAACTTCGGCATCACCCTCTCGCTGCTCTGCTTCGGCTCCTGGGCGAGCATCGCCCCGCCGTACGAGTTCACCGAGAACGCGAACACCTTCTTCCGGGTCGCCATCCCGCTGATCATCGCGACCGCCGGGACCGTGATCAACTCCATGCTCACCAAGAAGGTCCCGCTGATCGTCGGCTGGCTCGGCGGGTTCGTGATCCAGGCGCTGCTCCGGCATTGGATCTGGCACGTCGCGATCTTCTCGGCCCTCGGTCCGATGAGCGGAGTCGCCTTCGTGCTGTTCACCAACTACATGATCACCGACCCGGGCACCACGCCGTTCAAGGGGCGCAACCAGTTCATGTTCGGCGCGTCGGTCGCCATGGCCTACGGCGTCCTGATGCTGTTCAACGTCGTCTACACCCTGTTCTTCGCGACCAGCCTGGTCTGCCTCCTGCGCGGCCTCGGCTGGTGGGCCGCTCATCTGATCAAGCGTCAGCGCAACCAGGGCAGCTCCGGCGCCGTACCGGCCGCCCACCCGGCCGAAGTCGGCAACCCCCAGGGCCCCAGGGCCATGGCAGCCTGATCCCGCCTCCGCCGTACGTGCGCCCACTCGGACGCACGTACGGCCTGCTTCCTGGGCCAGGTGCACCCCGGGCAGCGCGGGCCGGTCGTAGAACCTCACCCGGCGGGCGAAGTCCTCCAGGCTCACGTCCCACTGCGGGGCCCAGCCGACGCACGAACGGCTGCGCCCCGTCCTGCCGGCCTGGTCAGGGTTGCGACTGAAGGAGCACCTGCTGGAGTTCGGCGGTGCACATCATGTAGCCGTCCGGGGCCGGCAGGCGTTCCAGGTAGTGGGCGAGGTCCGCACCCAGCGCGAACACCCTCACCGGGGTACCCGCGGCACGCGCGGACTCCACCACCCTCCGCACTCCGTCCATGACGGCCGGGTGCCGGGTCTGGTAGGAATCGGCCACCAGGTGGTTGCTCCGGTCCGCGGCGAGGTAGAACTGCACCAGGTCCTTCGTGCCGACGAACAGCTCGCTGGCGCCCGCGGCGCAGATCGCCGTGGTGGCGTGCACCGCCGCGGGCGTCTCGATGAACGCGGACACGGGCACGTCGACCGGCAGCTCAAGGCGCGCCCTGAGCTGGGCGAACTCCTCCGCATCGTTGAGGAACGGAACCGAGAGGTGCACTCGGCCCGCATCGACACCGAGCTGCTTGCGCAGGGACCCGAGCACGGCGTGCAGCGCGTCCCCGTAGGAGGTCGAACCCAGCAGCCAGCGTGCGCCGTGCAGGCCCAGTTCGGGGTTCGGTTCGACCGCAACCGGGGCCAGCTCGGTGACGCCGGCGGCGTGGTCGGAGCGGAGGTCGAGAAGCCTCAGGACCAGCCGTTGGCCGGGCAGGAGCGCCTCGACGAAGGTGCACAGCCGGTCCGCGACGGCCCGCCCGTAGACCGCGATGTCTGCAGGGCCGCCGTCCAGGGAGTCGAGCGGACGCAGGCCCGCCGCCAGGCAGAGGAACTCCTCCCGGATGAAGAAGGAGTCGACCCGCTTCGCGTTCGGCCCGCACGAGTTGATCGTGTGGATGTCCTGCAGGTCCGCGATGACCGCACACGCCGAGCCGAGATCGTCCAGCGAGGAACTCCCGGCCCCTGAGCCCGGGGCCCCGGCACTCGTGTCGGACCCGATGACGATCGACTGGCTCTCCAGGTGCAGCGTCACTTCGCCGACCAGGTCGGCGAGATCCGCCTGGTCGACGCGGAGCACGGGTATTCCCCTGCCACGGCAGATGGACTGCATGTGGCCGGTCAGCCCGCCCGAACTGCAGACGACCGCACGCGCCACCACGATCGCTTCGTACAGACCCGCTTCGAGGGAAGGGGCGACGAGGATGGATCCGTTGAGTGGACTTCTTGTGCGGTTACAGGTACCTCGTAACACACTCTGTGTACCACCGGTTAATAGGGATCCCTGAATCCGTCGCCCGTTCAACTAGTCCTCCAGATATTCGGCGTTCGCCATCCCCAGTTGTCGACGCAGCTGCCGTGGCGTCACGGAGACGTCAGTGAGTCGTTCGACGGCGGCCCGGTTGACGACCGCCCTCATCAGGTGGTCACGCCGGGAGGCATCCATCGGAAGGGCCGGAAGTTCGCCTATGTCCCGGATACAGGCGCCCAACCGGGAATCGAGCAGTTCCCGCTCACTTCGAGCACGCGTGGCCAACCTCCTCACCTCCAGGGCCACAGCCTCCTCGAATCCGACCAGGGCCGCTTCCTCTATATTGCCGACATGGCCATGGTATTGAGCCATGTCTTGAGCCAGACCGTCTTCATGTAGTTCCAGTTGCTCGATCGCGCGCGCGGCGACCGCGATTGACTGGTTCTTGATGGCAGCGAGATTGAAGGCGAACGCGCCGGTTCGGCCGTTCCGCACGATCTCGTCGCCCTCTCTCAGCACGCCGACTGCGGAGATCGGGCCGGCCGGCTCCCCGCCGGGGCTCAGCAGCGCCCCCTGTTCGTCGACCTCCAAGCCGCGCCCGGTGCGCTCGTGGGGTACCGTGATCCCCCTCCTGAGGAGATTCCTCCAGAGCGACTGGCCGACCCTGCTGTAGTCCGACTCCCTTCCGAAGTTGGACACCACCAGGTCGGCCTCGATGGCGTGTTTCTCCTCCGGCGCCGCGACCGAGACGACCAGCCGCCCCGACTCCGTCGGCGTGATCCCCTCCACGTTGCCGACGACCAGCTTCACCGTCCCGTCCGCCGGATGCATCGCGCGCTCGATGATCGCCATGGTGTACTCCACCGCGCCGACCCGGAACGCGGCTATCGCGGTACCGAACTCGTCCAGCAGGCGTCGCAGTTCCCCGGAGGGAATCCGCTCGATGGCCTCGGGAAGATGCGGCTCCCACGCCTTGGCGACCCGCTCCGCAACCACCACCGGGTCGACTTCGGGGTGGTCCCGGACGACCGTCGAGCACGCCGTCTCCCACTCGGCCCGAACCCGGGCAAGGAACTCCTCACGATTCCGGTACGGCTCCAGCAGTGCTTTCGGGCAGGGCAGTTGTAACACTCCGTGCTCGTGGCCGCCGGGGTATGTCCGGAACATCGTCCCCGTCTTGGAGATCAGATGGATCCTCCCGGTGTGGCCCTGGCGCAGCAGAAGACCCGCCGAGTCGTACGCGCTCAGCACGGATCCGACGATCGCGACGGTCGCCTCGGGTGGGAGTGCCACGAGCTTCCGGACGCCGGCCGCGGAGTACGGGTTCCGCACGAAGGACGCGTGCGCGAGTGCCTCGGCGGCGAAGGGCGGCTCCCTGAGTTCGAGGCCGGTCGCGAGAACGACGTGTTCGGCGAACAGCACGGTCGGTTCCGGGCCCTGCCCGGCCTCGAGACCGCTCGCAGACAGCTGTCGCACCGTCACCTCGACCCCTGCGGAGCGTACTTCCATGTCGACTGCCTCGCCGTCCGCTTCGACAAGTCCGACGCCGGGACAGGCTTCCCGCCTGGCCTCGGCCAGCCGATCGATCAGGTAGTCCTGGAAGATCCGTCGGGGCGCCGGGCCCTGCTCGACGAACTCGAGCTCGGCCCAGGGCGCCGGCCAGTCCCGGCGGTCGGCCTCGAGGTTGGCCCAGCGGACGAAGTCGTGGACGTCCTCCCGGAACACCGACATCCGACCCGCCTGGATGTTGAACACATGGTCCCAGGGGTTGCCGTCCCGGTGGTAGGCGACGCCGGCGGACCGGTAGTCGGAACGCCGCTCGAGCAGGACGATCTCGAGCGGCCTGCGCGCGAAGCGGAGCAGTCGAATCGCCGTGGCGGTGCCGGCCAGGCCCGCCCCGACTATGAGCACTCTTGGGCATATGCCTGTTCGACTCATGGTAAAGCCTCCCCGTTGAACGGTGGGAACCCGGCTCTGCTGTCTCACGCCGGGCGCAAGGGCTGCTGACGGAGTGTGACTCCGAATGAAAGAAGTGCTGTCCGGACCGAGGCGGTCCGTCCTTTCCAGGGACTGATCACCGGCAATGCGGACGCGGATTGTCCGGGCACAAGGCTAGGGGCAATGCCGGTGACTTCAGGTCCTGTCGTGCTGGGCGATGATGGGTGTTGCTGGTTCTGGTGGTGGCCGGTTGCGGTGTTGGGCGCGTCTGAGGGGCCAGTTGGACATCTTGCGTTTGATGACGCGGGGCAGGCCCGTTGACGTCGTTCGGGTAGCAGGCGTTCGGTGATCTCAGCCAGGGTGCGGGGCATGGCCTGGCCGGAGTGGGATCCCCACAGATCCGGGAGGTCGCGTGGAGGAAGCCCAGGTGCCCGCCGGCGCCGCCGGCCTCGGAAGTCGGCGGGAAGCGCGAGGCGGATCGGCTGCGGCATTCGGCTGCTCCCCGGTGGCGAATCACTAATATGAGTCAAGCTCATGTCAGTTATTCGCTCGCGGAACGCCAGATGCGGCACAGTGGACGCATGAAGGCGCAGACGGACGGTCAGGAACGGACCGAAGCACGTAACGCGACGCGTCGTCGGCCGGTGCAGCGGCGCAGCCTCGAGCGCTACGAGCGCCTGCTCGACGCCTGCGCGGACCTGCTGGACGAGCTCGGCGCCGGAGCGCTCACCACCAAGGAGGTGGCCCAGCGCGCCCAGGTGCCGATCGGCACCCTCTACCAGTTCTTCTCCGGCAAGGAGAGCCTGCTCGCCGCCCTCGCCGAACGGAACCTGGACCGCTATCTCGACCGGCTGGCCCGCCGTCTGGACGCCGAGGCCCCACAGGGCGTGGGCGGTTTCGTCGACCTGGCCGTCGAGGAGTTCGTCGCCATGAAGCGCGCCGTGCCCGGCTTCGGCCACGTGGACTTCGGCCTGGTCGAGCGGCTCCCCGAGGGTGTCAGCGACGACCTGCACCTGCTGGACGACGACCTCGACAACAACGCCGCCGTCGCCCTGCGCCTGAAGACCCTGGCCGGTGGGCTCCTCGACACCCCCGGCTTCCCGGTCGCGCTACGGGTGGCGATGGAGTGCGCCGACGCCGTCCTCAAGCTGGCCTTCCGCTGCGACCCGGACGGCGACCCGGCCCTGATCGCCGAGGCCAAGCGCCTGCTCCGCTGCTATCTGGCCGACCACCTGCCGGCCTGATCGCACCCGGTCCGGCCGGGCCGCAACCGGAGCACGGCATTGCGGCCATCCGGATCACGCCGCACAGTGGAAGACGGGACGGCCACCTGCCTCGCTGGTGGCAGACCGGTCGCCCGCCAGTACAGCCCGCACTCCCCAGGGAGCAGATCATGCATGCTGCGGTAGGTGACCAGCTCCACATCCACAGCAGGTCCGTCGGAATGGTGGATCAGAAGGGCAAGATCATCGAGGTGCGCGGATCCGACGGCGAACCCCCGTACCTGGTCCGCTTCGAGGACGGTCACACGGGTCTGATCTACCCGGGCCCCGACTGCAACATCGAGCACGAGGAAGCGATCCGGTAACCACGACCGAGCACGCGTAACCACAACCGAGCACGCGGCCAGGAGCATCAGACCATGCCGGCGCCGCCTCTCCCGGGCCCGCTGGCCCACCTGGCTCCGCTGCTGGACAGCTACGGCTATCCGGCGGTCGGAGCCCTGGTCTTCCTGGACAACTGCGCCGTCCCGGTGCCCGGCCAGACCATCCTGGTGCTGGCCGCCGTCTACGCGGGCACCGGGCGGCTGAGCATCGCCGGCGTGGCCACGATCGCCGTACTCGCCGCCGTCGCCGGGCACTGCACCGGCTATCTGATCGGCCGCACCGGCGGCCTGGGACTGCTCCACCGCTGGGGCCGCTATCTGCTGATCACCGAGGAGCGGTTGCAGCGGGCGGATCGTTTCTTCGGTCGGCACGGCCCCAAGGTGGTCGCGGTGGCCCGCTTCATCGACGGTCTGCGGCAGACCGGCGGAATCATCGCGGGCGCCGCCGAGCTGGACTTTCGCCGCTTCTTCGTCGCCGATGTGATCGGCGGCTTGCTCTGGGTCGGCGCCTGGGCCTCGATCGGTTATGTCGCGGGCTCCGACATCGGCCCGCTGTACAGCCGCGCGCTGCACTACCAGCTCGTCCTGCTGATCGCCGTGGGGGCTGCGGTCGTGGCGGCGGTGGCGGTGAGACTGCTGCGCCGCCGCCGCAGGCCCGGCAAGGACGGGCCCGGCAGCGAGGGCGACGGCGACGGCAGCGGAGGCGGCAGCACCGGAAGCGACGGCGCTCAGGGGCGCAGCGAGATCACCTCGAACGGCGACGCATAGGTCACCCCGAGCCGGCTGCCCGCCGCCCGGCCGGCCGACTCCAGGAAGGACCTCGGGTCGGACATCTCGCCGCCGATCCCGTCCAGATACGCCTTGTGGGCCTGGAGCGAGGCGATCCCGAGGTCGAGGAAGTCCGTGGTGTCCACGGCGTGCCGGGAGTCGGGCGAGGAGGCGGCCCAGACCTCGCGGACGCCGTTCCACGGCTGGAGGCCCTCGTCCGCCAGCTCGGTGAAGATCCAGCGGTTGCCCGCGTCCCGCACTCCGTCCAGGGTGGCCCGGCCGACCGCGATGTGGTCGGCCTGGTTGGGGACGGCACCGCCGTAGGTGTCCCGGAAGTTGGTGGTTATCACGATGTCCGGGCGGTACTTGCGCACCTCGCGGGCGATGTCGCGGCGCAGCGCGATCCCGTACTCGACCACACCGTCCGGGTGGCCGAGGAAGTCCACGTCGTCCACGCCGACCAGGGCTGCGGAGGCGATCTGCTCGGCCTCGCGCAGCGGGCGGCACTCCTCGGGCGTCAGCGAGTCGATGCCGGCCTCGCCGCTGGTGACCATGACATAGCCGATCCGCTTGCCCTGGGAGGTCCAGCGGGCGATGGCCGCTGCGGCGCCGTACTCCATGTCGTCGGGGTGCGCGACCACGGCCAGGGCGCTCTGCCAGTCCTCACGGAGTGGCTCGTACGGGGGCGGTGCCTGCTCGCTCATGCTGCGTCCAGCCTCATTCGGCGATCTTGAAGGAGTAGTTGAAGTCGGTGTGGCCGACGTGGCGCATCATGGTCAGCCAGAACGGCATGAGCATCTCGGTGCACCGGGCCGCCGTGATGCCACCGAGGTCGATCACGGCGGCGGCGGGCCAGCCGAACTGCTCAAGTACCGTCCTGACCTGGGCCTTGGCCTCCAGGTCGTCCCCGGCGATGAAGACGTTGTGCTCTCCGGGCACTCGGCCCGGGTCGACCATCAGCTGGGCGCTGAGGGTGTTGAGCGCCTTCACCACCCGGGTGTCCGGGAACTCCCGCTGGATCTGCTCACCGATGCTGTCGGTGTTGACGGGATCGAGGGTGACCTCGCCGTCGGGCGCGAAGACCAGCGGGTTGGAGACGTCGATCAGGACCTTCCCGGCCAGCCGGTCGGCCCCGGCCAGGCGCAGGGCCTGGAGCGAGACCGTGCCGGCGGTCGCGTTGATGACCAGTTCGCCGAACTCGGCGGCGTCCGCGAAGGTTCCGGCATGACCGTAGGGTCCGGCCTGCTGGGCCCACTCGGTGGCCGCCGCGTTGTCCCTGGTGCGGGAGCCGAGGGTGACGTGGTGGCCCAGCGAGATCAGCTTGGCCGCAAGGGTGCGGCCGACGGCGCCTGTACCGATGATTGCGAACCGCATCGTCAGCCTCCCGTTCCGGTCGGGCCGGGCACGATGCGCCCGCCGCCCACGGTCGAACGATAGCGGCCGCTTCCCTGATGGGCTGTCACCCCGCCGATATGTCGTCAGCTCGGCCGACCCCCGTCGGGGGGCTACTCCACCGTCACGCTCTTGGCGAGGTTGCGGGGCTTGTCGACGTCCCGGCCGAGCGCGACGGCCGCGTAGTAGGCGAGCAGCTGGAGCGGGATGTTGAGCAGCAGCGGGTCCAACTCGGGCTCGCTCTTGGGGACCAGGATGCAGTGGTCGGCGAGCTTGGCCTCGGGCGCGCGGTGGGCGATGGCGAGGATGCGTCCGGAGCGGGCCTTGATCTCGCCGAGGGTGGTGAGGTTCTTGTCGAGCAGCTCGTCGTCGGGGACGAGGGCGACGGTGGGCATCTCGGGGCTGATCAGTGCGAGCGGGCCGTGCTTGAGCTCGCTGGCGGGGTACGCCTCGGCGTGGACGTAGGAGATCTCCTTCAGCTTCTGCGCGCCTTCGCGGGCGACGGGGTAGCCGCGCACCCGGCCGATGAACATCATGCCGTCGGTGGCGGTGCCTGCGGTACCGGCGTACTCGGCGGCCAGCTTGGCGACGCTGTCCTCCTGGTCGAGGATCTCGCGGATCTGGTCCGGCAGGGCCTTGAGGGCGCCGACGATCCGCCGGCCGTCGGCCGGGGAGAGGTCGTGGATGCGGCCGAAGTGCAGGGCGAGCAGCGCGAAGGCGATCACGGTGGAGGTGAAGGCCTTGGTGGAGGCGACCGAGATCTCGGGGCCGGCGTGCAGGTAGATTCCGCCGTCGCACTCGCGGGCGATGGCGCTGCCGACGGTGTTCACCACGCCCAGCACCCGGCCGCCCTTGCGCTTGATCTCCTGGACGGCGGCCAGCGTGTCGTAGGTCTCGCCGGACTGGCTGACCGCGACATAGAGGGTGTCGGCCTCGATCACCGGGTTGCGGTAGCGGAACTCGGAGGCGGGCTCGCTGTGGGCGGGGATACGGGCGAGTTCCTCCATCAGCTGGGCGCCCATCTCGCCCGCGTAGTAGGCGGATCCGCAGCCGAGGATCTTGACCCGGCGGATCTCGCGCAGCTCCCGGGCGTCCAGGTTGAGGCCGCCGAGGTGCGCGGTGGCGAAGCGCTCGTCCAGGCGGCCCGAGAGGGTCCGCTCCACGGCGGCGGGCTGCTCGTGGATCTCCTTGAGCAGGAAGTGCTCGTAGCCGGCGGTGTCGTAGGAGCCCACCTCCCAGTCCACGGTGGAGGGCTGACGGGTGGTCGGGCGGGCGTCCTCGGTGAAGGTGCGGAAGCCGTCGGCGCGGACGGTGGCCAGCTCGCCGTCCTCCAGGTGGACGACCTGGCGGGTGTAGCGGACCAGGGCGGCGACGTCGGAGGCGACGAACATCTCCTTCTCGCCGATGCCGAGGACGATCGGGCTGCCGTTGCGGGCCACCACGATCCGGTCGCTCTGGGCGGAGTCGAGGACGGCGATGCCGTAGGTGCCGACCACGTGGCCGAGCGCGGCCCGGACGGCGTCCTCCAGCTCGGTGCCGTCGGCGGTGTGCGCGGCGACCAGGTGGGCCAGGACCTCGGTGTCGGTCTCGGAGGTGAAGGTGACGCCCTCGGCGGTCAGGCGGGCGCGCAGCTCGTCGGCGTTCTCGATGATGCCGTTGTGGACGACGGCGATCCGGCTGCCGTTGTCGACGTGCGGGTGGGCGTTGGCGTCGCTGGGCACACCGTGGGTGGCCCAACGGGTATGGCCGATACCCGCGTTGCCCTTGCCCCTCTGATTCGAGAAGAACCGGGCAGGCACGGCGGCGGCGAGGTCGGCGACCCGGCCCTTGACCTTGCAGACCTTCAGGCCGCCGCCCTTGCCGCTGACGGCCACGCCGGCGGAGTCGTAGCCCCGGTACTCCAGCCGCTGCAGACCCTCCAGCAGGAAGGTGGTCGCGTCCTTCGGGCCGATGTAGGCCACGATTCCGCACATAGGTCGCACTCCTTTTGTTCAGTACCGGCAGGACGGCTCAGCCGTAGACGATCCGGCGCAGCTGACGGGTCGACAGCTCGGGCGCCGCCACGCGACGGGCGGCCAGTTCGGCGCCGAGGCGGGCGAAGATCTTCTCGTTGGTCAGGCCCCGCGACTGCAACTCACCGTGACGGCGGCGCACATACTCCTCGGTGGACTCGGAGAAGTACGCGAGCACCTCCGCGACCACCCGCGCGGCCTCGCCCGGACCCAGTGGGGTGGTACGGGCGAGGTGGGCGAGCAGGTCTTCGTGAGGGTGTGGTGAGGCAGACACGAGTGGGGAGCCTATGCGTCCACTGCCCATAGTCCAAGATTTCTGCCCGAAATCGGGCAGATCTTCAGACATTCAGCGGTCGTCCAATCCCTTGAAATGTCCAACATTTGAGCGTAGCGTCACCGTACGTACACGCATGGACACCACGGGCACCACAGACACCTTGGGAGTTCGCATGTGCGGGATCACTGGCTGGGTCGCCTTCGATCACGACCTCACCACCGAGCGCACCACACTCGACGCGATGACCGCCACCATGGCCTGCCGGGGCCCGGACGCGGGCGGGGTCCACCTGGAGCGGCACGCGGCGCTCGGCCACCGCAGACTCGCCGTGATCGACATCGAGGGCGGCACGCAGCCGATGACGGTGGAGCGGGACGGGCAGCTGCTCGCCGCCCTCACCTACAGCGGCGAGGTCTACAACCACCTGGAGCTGCGAAAGGAGTTGGAGGCCGCCGGGCACCGGTTCCGCACCCGCAGCGACACCGAGGTGGTGCTGCACGCCTACCTCCAGTGGGGCCCGGACTTCGCCACCCGGTTGAACGGCATGTTCGCCTTCGCCGTCTGGGACGCCCGTACCGAGGAACTGCTGCTGGTCCGCGACCGGATGGGCGTCAAGCCGCTGTACTACCAGCGCACCGCCGACGGGGTGCTGTTCGGCTCCGAGCCCAAGGCCCTGTTCGCCCACCCCGCCGTGCGGCCCACCGTCGACCTGGACGGGCTGCGCGAGCTGCTCGGCATGACCAAGACCCCGAGCCACGCCGTCTACCGGGACATGGCCGAGGTGGAGCCTGGCCATGTCGTCCGCATCCGCCGCCAGGGCGTGACGGATCACCGGTACTGGGCGCTGGAGGCCCACGAGCACACCGACGACCTCGACACCACGGTGTCCACCGTCCGGGCGCTGCTGGACGACATCATCCAGCGGCAGCTGATCTCCGACGTCCCGCTGTGCACCCTGCTCTCCGGCGGGCTGGACTCCAGCGCCGTCACCGCGCTCGCCGCCCGGGCCCTGGCCGCCGCGGGGCAGGGCCCGGTGCACTCCTTCTCCGTCGACTTCGTCGGGCAGAGCGAGAACTTCCAGGCCGACGCACTGCGGGCGACACCCGACGGACCGTACGCGCTGATGGTCGCCGAGCACGTCGGCGCCGACCACCGCCCCATCGTGCTGGCGAACTCCACCCTCACCGACCCGGCGCATCGCGACGCCGTCCTGCACGCCCGCGACCTGCCGATCGGCTTCGGCGACATGGACACCTCGCTGCTGCTGCTCTTCCGGGCGGTGCGCGAGCACTCCACCGTGGCGCTCTCCGGCGAGTCGGCGGACGAACTCTTCGGCGGCTACCCGTGGTTCCACGACCCGGCGATCATCGCGGCAGCGGACTTCCCGTGGATCGCCGCGGCGGCCGAGCTCAACGGCCCCTCCCTCGGCCCGGCCAGCAGCCTGCTCTCCCACGACCTGGTCGCCAGGCTGGACCTGCCCGGCTACCGCGCCCGGCGCTACCGCGAGGCCCTGGCCGAAGTCCCGCACCTGGACGGTGCGGACCCGTTCGAGCGCCGGATGCGGGAGATCAGCTACCTCAACCTGACCCGCTTCGTCCGCCTCCTGCTGGACCGCAAGGACCGGATGAGCATGGCCAACGGACTTGAGGTCCGAGTACCGTTCTGCGACCACCGGTTGGTGCAGTACGTCTTCAACACCCCCTGGGCGATGAAGAGTTTCGACGGCCGTGAGAAGAGCCTGCTGCGCGCCGCCGTCCGGGACACACTGCCCACCGCGGTGGCCGATCGGGTCAAGAGCCCCTACCCGAGCACCCAGGACCCGGACTACCCGCGCGTCCTGAAGTCCGAGCTGGCCGAGGTGGCCGCCGACCCCAAGTCCCCCGTCCATGCGCTGCTCGACCAGAGCGCGCTGGCCGCGGCCCTCCACCCCGACAGCGATCCGCAGGGCTACCGGGCCGCCACCGAACTCACCCTCGACCTGCACGCCTGGCTGCGCGACTACGACGTGTCCCTGGACTTCTGAGGAGCTACCGGGGGGCTACCGGAGGCTGCCGAGGAAATCCTGCGGAACTCCTGAGGCCGAAGCCGCTCTTGAGCCTGGAGTTACTGGAACTACACCAGTGTGACCGCGGTGACCGACGGACGAGTGCTTCGTTGACCAGAGCGGCCGCGCCGTACGACAGGGCCACACCCCTGTCCCGGTTGCGGCACGGCCGCTCCAACCCGAACAGCCCTCTAAGTCCGGCTGTCTTCGGGCCGATACCGCCAGGATGGGGAGGAAGCCCGTCGAAAGCGATCCGCCAGGGGGCCAGAGCATGCAGCCGCGAATCTTCGCGATCATCACCGCCGTTCTGCTGGGGGCACTCGGCCTGGGGGCACTCACCGTCACCCGGTGGACGCCCGGCACCTCACCCGTCGCCGGTCCGAACTCCCCCGCCGCACCGAGCGGCTCCGCCAAGAGCCCCACCGGCGATCCGGCCGTATGGACCCGCAGCACCCTGCGCAACAAGCTGATGGCCGAGATGGAGGCCGGCGACCCCGGCGTCGCACTGGCGGACCTGGACAGGACCATCAAGAAGTCCCCGTACACCGTGCGGTTCTGCCACCCGATCGCGCACGAGCTCGGCCATGCCGCCGTCAAGCGCTACCACGAGGACTTCCAGAAGGTCATCTCCTTCCCGCACGAGACCTGCGCGGCAGGCTATCTGCACGGCGCCGTCGAGGAGATGCTCGCCGCCTCCAAGAAGCCGGAGGAGGACATCCTCACGCTCTGCGCCCCCGCCAACAAGGGCCCCTGCATCCACGGCGTCGGCCACGGGATCATGTTCGTCACCAAGCAGGACGTCCCCGCCGCCCGCGCGCTGTGCAGCAAGTTCCCCACCGACTCCAAGCGGATCACCTGCTCGGAGGGCCTGTTCATGCAGCTCTTCGCGCCCGACGAGGAGGACGAGAACGCCAAGGCCAACCTCCCCGCCGACAAGATCGCCGCAGATCCGCTCTACCCGTGCCCGGAGCAGCCCGCGCTCTTCCAGTCCGCCTGCTACTTCTACGCCCCGACCTACTACCTCAGCTCGCACGACTGGCAGAACCACCCCGAGGTCTTCGCCGAGGCCCTCAAGTGGTGCCTGGCCGGCCGGGCGAGCGGCGGCTCGAACGACTGCAGCCGGGGCGTCGGCTCGCGCACCATGAAGTACAACCTGGACCGCGAGGACTGGGCCGCCCAGCAGTGCGCCACCGCGGCCGAGGCCTGGCAGCGCAAGGCCTGCACCGAGGGACTGGTCAGCTACTACACCGTCAACTACACCGACGCCGGTGCCGTCGGGCGGCTCTGCAAGAAGATCGGCAACCAGGAGATCGTCGGCTACTGCCGCAGCGCCGGCGGCCTGTCCGGCACTCTGGACTGACCACTCGGCCTGAGCCCTGTCCAGCCGTATGATCGGCCGGAGCCAGGTGCGCCGAGGACGCCGCGCCCCAGTCCCATCCGCTGGAGCAGCACCATGAGCGACACCTCCCCCGACGATTTCCGCAGCGCCGCGCGGGCCACCGCCGAGCTGGTCTGCGACTACCTCGACGCCGTGCCCGAGCGCCCCGTCTGGCAGCCGATGGACCCGGCCGAGCGCACCGCCCTGCTGGCGGCGCCGCTGCCCGCCGAGGGCCGGCCGCTCGCCGAGCTGCTGGAGGTCATCGGGACCCGGGTGATGCCCGCGCCGATGGGCAACGGCCACCCGCGCTTCTTCGGCTGGGTCAACTCCGCCCCCGCCCCCGCCGGGATCCTGGCCACCCTGGCCGCCGCCGCGATGAACCCCAGCTCGGCCGGCGGCGACCACGCCGATGTCCACCTGGAGCGTGCCGTCGTCCGCTGGATCGCCGAGCTGGTCGGCTTCCCGCACTCTCCCGGCGGCGGCATCCTCACCTCCGGCACCTCGATGGCCACCGTCCTGTGCCTCGCCGCCGCGCGGAACCGGGCCGCCCGCCTGGCCGGGTACGACCTCCGCGAGCAGGGCCTGTCCTGCCTGCCTCCGCTGGTCGGCTACACCACCGCGGAGACCCACTCCTGCGTGCGCAAGGCCGTCGAGCTGCTGGGCCTCGGCAGCCGGAACCTGCGGACCGTCGCCACCGACCCCGCCGGGCGGCTCGACCTGGACGCGCTGCGAGCCGCCGTCGCCGAGGACCGCACGGCCGGCCGGCTGCCCTTCCTGGTGGTCGCCTCCGCCGGGACGGTGGGCACCGGCGCGGTGGACCCCTTCGAACCGATCGCCGACCTCTGCGCCGACGAACAGCTCTGGCTGCACGTGGACGGGGCGTACGGCGCCTTCGGCGCCCTCGACCCGGCCATCGCCCACCGCTACGCCGGAATGGACCGCGCCGACTCGCTCGCCCTGGACCCGCACAAGTGGCTCGGCGTGCCGGTGGACTGCGGCTGCGCCCTCGTCCGGCACACCGAGGAGCTGCGCGGCACCTTCAGCCTGGTCCCCTCCTACCTGCGCGACGAGAGCGCGGGCGAACTCGGCTGGTTCTCCGAGTACGGCATGGAGCAGACCCGCCCGTTCCGCTCGCTCAAGGTCTGGGCCACCATCGCCCACCGGGGCCGGGCCGGTATCGCCGCCGACATCGCCCGCTGCACCGCGCTCGCCCGGCGACTGGGCGAACTCGTCGAGGCCGACGAACAGCTCGAACTGCTCGCCCCGGTGGAGACCTCCATCGTCGCCTTCCGCTACCGGCCCGAGGCCGCCGACGAGCAGCTGGCGGACAGGGTCAACCGCGAGCTGCCGGTGGCCGTCCAGCTGCGCGGCCGGGCCTTCGTGACCGGCGCGCTCCACCAGGGGCGGGAGATGCTGCGCGCCTGCCTGCTGAACGCCGCAACCACCGAGGACGATCTGGCCGTCCTGCTGGACGAAGTACGGTTGGCCGGAGCGGAACTGACGGGCCGTCCGTTCGGACCCCGAGCGGAATCCGGCGGACCGGAAGCCGCCCGGAACCCGGACGGAGACATTAACCGACAGGTCACGGGGGATTCGTGATCGTGAAACACCGGCGGGACAGCATGACCGTATGGACACTTCGGCAGGCTCGACCCACCAGCCCATCCCACCCTCCCGCGCCCAGCGCCGTATCGCCCGCACCCACCGTTGGCGCAGAGACACCACGGAGCTCGCGGCGGTCTTCAGCGCCGTCGCCGTCGCCGACCTGGTCGCCAATGTGGTGGTGCACGGCCACGACGGCCCTGTCCTGCTCTTCGCCTCGGCCGCCGCACTGCTCGCCACTGCGGTCTGCCACGCCTGGTGGGCACACCGGCACCCGCACGCACCACCCGCACCCGATCCCGGCGCACCGCCCGGGGAGGACCCGGTGACCGGACCACTGCGGGACTTCGAACAGACCGCGCTCTGGCGGATCCGCGCCACCGTCTCCGACGCCCCCGGCAGCCTGGCCCGGGTGGCCACGGCGCTGGCCGGACTCCAGGTGAACATCGTCTCGATGCAGGCCCACCCGCTGCCGACCGCGACGGTGGACGAGTTCCTGGTCCGCGCACCGCGTACGCTCACCCGTGCCGAGCTGGCCGCCGCGATCGCCACCGCCGGGGGCCACGACATCTGGACCGACCCGGCGGACGCGCACGACCTGGTGGATGTGCCGACCCACGTCCTGGCCCTGGCCACCCGGACAGCGCTGGACGCCGCCGAACTTCCGGTGGCACTGCGGCAGCTGTTCGGCCGCTGCACCATCCGGCAGTACCCGGACGGCGGTCAGCAGGCGGCGGCCGGGATCGACGGCCATGTGATGCGGCTGCCCGTGCCCTCCGGCGACCTGATCGAACTGACCAGGCCGCATCTGCCGTTCACCCCGACCGAGTTCGCCCGCGCCCAGGCGCTGGTCGAGCTGGACAGCCTGCTCGGGCCGCGCGTCCCCAAGGTCGAGGCCCGCCTCAGTCTCCCCGCGGGCACCGACCTGACGGTCCGCCGGGCGGACACCCACGACAAGGCCGCCGCACTGGCCATGCACCGGCGCTGCTCGGTGGACACACTGCGCAAGCGCTACCACGGGCCGGTCAGGGACGCCGACAAGTACCTGGACCACCTGCTCGACCCCCGGCACGGCCAGACCCTGGCGGTGGAGGCCGCGGACGGGCGGATCGTCGCGCTCGCCCATCTGATGTGGGACGACGACAGCGCCGAGGTGGCACTGCTGATCGAGGACGACTGGCAGCGGCGCGGCCTCGGCGTCGACCTGCTGCGGCGGATGGCGGCGCTGGCCCTGGAGGCCGGAGTGCAGACGGTGTACGCCGTCACCCACGCCTCCAACACCGGGCTGATCGCCACCATGCGGCGGCTGGCCGCCCCGCTCGACTACCAGGTCGAGGAGGGCACCATGGTGATCACCGCTCACCTCGCCGAGGCCGCCGAGCAACTCCCGACCCCCTGGCCGACCGGCCCGGGCCGCTGACCGGGCGAAGCACGGAGAGCTGCGCAAGCCCCCCCCCGGGGGGGCGCGGGGCTCTGCGCGAAGCACGGAAAGGGGCGCGGGGCTCTGCTGGTCAAACCACCTGCGCGAGACGGAAGGGCGCCCGGGTCGGGCCCGGTACGTCGGCATGCCGTTCCTCGTGAGCTCGCGGTGGGGCGGTGCAACGTGCTCGACCGAAGTCGGTGCAGCACCGTACCTTCCGCGTCCGCGCACGTGGTCTGATCAGCAGGGCCCCGCGCCTGTGACTGGTCGGCCCGCGCCCCTGAGGAGCAACCCCTTGCCCCTGGGACAGCCCGCTGGGACCGGCCGCAGGCCCCCCTGCCGAGGGCCCGTCAGAGCTCTGCCGGGGCAGTCCTGGCAGGCCGCATGGGGTCCGGGACTCGGAGCCCGGGCGCGGAGTGGGTAGGCTGGGCCCGTCCCCGCCGCCCGACGGTCCCCGCACGACCAGGGCGGTGCCGCAGCAAGGAGGAACCACTGAGCATGCCAGGCACCGATTCGGAGGCCACGGCCGCACGCGAAGCCTCACTGCCCGCCCGCGCCAAGATCGCCGTGACGGCGGGCCGGGTCGCCGCCGCCCTCTCGCAGAAGGCCGGCCGAGGCAGTGGCTCGGTGATCGGCGGCAAGGTCGCCCTCAAGCTCGACCCCGATCTGCTCGCCACCCTGGCCGAGCACCTGGATGTGGTCCTGGTCAGCGCGACCAACGGCAAGACCACCACAACCCGGCTGATCGCCGAGGCCCTGCGCGCCGCAGGCCCGGTGGTCTCCAACGCGCTGGGCGCCAACATGCCCGCCGGTATCACCGCCGCGCTGGCCGGTGGCTCGGACGCCAAGTTCGGCGTGATCGAGGTCGATGAGAAGTACCTGGCCGGGGTCGCCCGCGACACCCGTCCCAAGGCCATAGCGCTGCTGAACCTCTCGCGCGACCAGCTCGACCGGGCCGCCGAGACCCGGATGATGGCCGAGAAGTGGCGCGAGGGCCTCAAGGACACCGACGCGGTGATCATCGCCAACGCGGACGACCCGCTGGTGACCTGGGCCGCCTCCTCCTGCCGCAAGGTGGTCTGGGTGGCCGCCGGTCAGGCGTGGAAGGAGGACGCCTGGTCCTGCCCGTCCTGCGGTGGTGTGATGCAGCGCCCCGGCGACGACTGGTTCTGCCAGGACTGCGGCTTCCGCCGCCCGCAGCCGCACTGGGCGCTCCAGGGCACCCATGTCATCGACCCGCAGCGCGGCGCCTGGCCGATCCAGCTCCAGCTGCCCGGCCGGGCCAACCTGGCCAACGCCACCAGCTCGGCCGCCGTGGCCGCGGTCTTCGGCGTGCCGCCGCAGGTCGCCCTCCAGCGGATGCAGACCGTGACCGCGGTCGCGGGCCGCTACGACGTGGTCTCGTACCTGGGCCGCGATGTGCGCCTGCTGCTGGCGAAGAACCCGGCCGGCTGGCTGGAGACCTTCTCGCTGATCGACCAGCCCCCGGCCCCGGTGGTCCTCTCGGTCAACGCCATGGACGCCGACGGCACCGACACCTCCTGGCTGTGGGACGTGGACTACGAGCGCCTGGCCGGCCACCCGATCTTCGTGATGGGCCAGCGCAAGCTGGACCTGGCCGTCCGCCTCGAGGTCGCCGGGCTGCAGTTCCAGGTGGTCGACACCCTGGAACAGGCCGTACAGATGGCACCGCCCGGACGGATCGAGGCGATCGCCAACTACACCGCGTTCCAGCAGCTGCGCAAGGCGGTGGCGAACTGATGTCCTTCCCCACCGGTCACCCGCAGCAGTACGAACCGCAGCAGCCTGCGCCGCAGCAGTACGGAAGGTCTTCCCGGATGAGTGACAGCAGCCTGCGTCTGGTGTGGGTCTACCCCGACCTGCTCAGCACCTACGGCGACCGGGGCAACGCCCTGGTCGTGGAGCGCCGGGCCCGCCAGCGCGGGCTCGGGGTGCAGCGCATCGACGTCCGCTCCGACCAGGCCGTGCCGACCAGCGGCGACATCTACCTGATCGGCGGCGGCGAGGACCGTCCGCAGCGGCTCGCGGCCGAGCGCCTGCGGAACGACTCGGGCCTCGTCCGGGCCGCGGAGAACGGCGCGATCATCCTCGCGGTCTGCGCCGGGTACCAGATCCTCGGCCACGAGTTCGTCAACGACCTCGGCGAGCGCGAGCCCGGTCTCGGCCTGCTCGATGTCTGGACCACCCGGGGCGAGGGCGCCCGCTGCGTCGGCGACGTGCTCGCCGAGGTGGACCCGCGCCTCGGTCTGCCGCAGCTGACCGGCTTCGAGAACCACCAGGGTGTCACCCACCTCGGCCAGGGCGTCTCGCCGTTCGCGAACGTCCAGGTCGGCCGGGGCAACGGCACCGGGGACGGCACCGAGGGCGCCTGGCGGGACACCGTCTTCGGCACCTACCTGCACGGCCCGGTGATGGCCCGCAACCCCGCCGTCGCCGACATGCTGATCAAGCTGGCGCTGGACGTGAACGCACTGCCGCCGGCCGACACCACCTGGTACGACGCGCTGCGCGCCGAGCGGATCGCCGCGACCCGCCAGCCCGCCTGATCTCCTCGTGGAGAGACGCCATGACCGGCGCTTGGGCATCCACCTGACCGGATAGCGGTCGGCCGATGCCCAAGCGCCTCCACATGTACGACAATGCAGCCGTACGACAACGCAGCCGTACGACATTCGGCTGCACGACAACAGTCCTCTGGGCGCACACCCTCCTCGGCGTCCAGTGCAGTTCCGCGCGGGTGCGCCGACGGCGCCGCTCCCGCGTCGGCGCCTGCCCGGCCGGACGCAGGAGCCGTATGCTGCTCTCTGACCTGATTCGATCACCCGTGTCCGATTCGGGTGGGTGGTAGTCCGGCCGTCCGGTTCTGCTCGGGAGTTGCAAAGCGATGCGTATTGGTGTGCTGACCAGCGGCGGTGACTGCCCCGGCCTGAACGCCGTGATCCGTTCCGTGGTCCACCGGGGGGTGGTCGACCACGGCGACGAGATCGTCGGGTTCCAGGACGGCTGGCGCGGGCTCCTGGAGGGTGTCCACCGGCCCCTGACCCTCGACTCGGTGAGCGGCATCCTGGCTCAGGGCGGCACCATCCTGGGCTCCTCGCGCGTTCAGCCGAGCCACCTGCGGGATGGCGTCGAACGTGCCAAGAGGCACTGCCAGGACCTCGGCATCGACGCGATCATCCCGATCGGCGGCGAGGGCACCCTCAAGGCCGCCAAGCTGATGAGCGACGCGGGCCTGCCGGTGGTCGGCGTCCCCAAGACCATCGACAACGACATCGCCTGCACCGATGTCACCTTCGGCTTCGACACCGCCGTCTCGGTCGCCACCGAAGCCCTCGACCGGCTGAAGACCACCGCCGAGTCGCACCAGCGCGTCATGGTGGTCGAGGTGATGGGCCGCCACACCGGCTGGATCGCGCTCAACGCCGGTATGGCCGCCGGTGCGCACGCGATCGTGGTCCCGGAGCGCCCGTTCCACATCGACAAGCTGACCGAGGTGGTCCGCGAGCGCTTCGACCGGCAGAAGAAGTTCGCCATCGTGGTCTGCGCCGAGGGCGCCAAGCCCGAGCCCGGCACCATGCACTGGGAAGAGGGCAGCAAGGACATCTACGGCCACGAGCGCTTCACCGGCATCGCCACCCAGCTCTCCCGCGAGCTGGAGCACCGCCTCGGCAAGGAGGCCCGCCCGGTGATCCTCGGCCACACCCAGCGCGGCGGCACCCCCACGGCGTACGACCGGGTGCTCGCCACCCGCTTCGGCTGGCACGCCGTGGAGGCCGCCCACAAGGGCGCCTTCGGCCACATCACCGCTCTCCAGGGCACCGAGATCAAGCTGGTCCCGCTGGCGGACGCGGTCGCCGAGCTGAAGACCGTCCCGGCCGAGCGCTACGTCGAGGCCGAGACCGTCATCTGACCTCCGGTCCGACGTCCGACGGCCGGTCACCTTCTGCGAGAGTTCCGCGGAAGGTGACCGGCCGTCGGTCTGTGCGAGCTCGACCGCGGCGGCGCTGCGGATGGTGTGCGAAGCTGCGAGGGACCTTTCCGGGCCCCGCTCGTGCAGGGGCGTGGCCTGCCCGCCACCACCGGAGGCCGGTTCACACGTCGCGGCGCCGTACGACGACCAGCGCGAGGACGATCGCGACGAACGGCCAGAGCGCGAGCACGATCCAGGATCCGGGGACCGTGGCCGTGTACCCCAGCCTGTCGGGCCCCGGCTCCCAGTACTCCAGCAGGCGCTTCCAGGCGGTGACCACCATCATGTGGTTGACGTCGGCGGACCAGCGCTTGGAGTCCGAGAACATCGGCTGCAGCATCAGCAGGGTGAAGGCGGTGGTGGTCATGGTGGCCGCGCTGTGCCGGATCAGGACACCCAGGCCCACGCCGATCACCGCGCAGACCGGGGCCAGCAGCGCGGACGCCACGACGGCCCGCAGCACGCCGTGCTGGCTGAACGAGACTCCGGCGTGCCGCCCGTTCAGAATGGCCTGCGAGACCGTGAACGAGCCGATCGAGATGACCGTGCCGACCACGGTCCAGACCGCGGCGACGACCGCCGCCTTGGCGAGCACCACCGAACCGCGTGCGGGCACCGCCACGGTGGTGGTGCGGATCAGCCCGCTGCCGTACTCGCTGACGACGGCGAGTGCACCGATGCTGCCGGCGACGAGCATCAGCGTCATGTAGCCGGCGGGCGAGTACGCGTCGAACACCAGGAACCCCTGGTCGGTCCGCGCGTCCGGGCTGATCTTCCCAATGTTGTAGTACTCCGCCAGCGACGCCGCCGCGGACGACCCGATGACGAAGAGCATGACGAAGGCGAGCGTCCACGGGGTGGAGCGCAGCGATCGCGTCTTGATCCACTCGGAGGCGAGCAAGTCGCCGAAGCGGGCCGGCGGCTCGGCGGCGGGCGCGGGCGCGGCCGCAGTGATGGGGGGAACGGAGGCGAGTGTGGTCATCGGGGTCGTCCTGCCAGGTATTCGACGCTGCCGGCGGTCAGTTCCATGAAGGCCTCCTCCAACGAGGCGCTGCGGGTGGTCAGTTCGTGCAGCAGGATCCGATGCTCGAAGGCGAGCGCCCCGATCCGGTCGGCTGGCAGCCCGGTCACGGCGAGCCGCTCGGCTCCGGCCGAACCCTCCGGCTCGACCGACGCGCCGGCCGCGGTGAGCAGCACAGTCAGCTCGGCGGCCTGCGGGGTGCCGACCACGACGCTGAGGCGGGTGCTGCGGGCCGCGAAGCTCCGCACCGACTCGGCGGCGATCAGCCGGCCCTGGCCGATGACGACGAGCTGGTCGGCGGTCTGCTCCATCTCCGACATCAGGTGGCTGGAGAGGAAGACCGTGCGGCCCTCGGCGGCCAGTCGGCGGAAGAGGTGGCGGACCCAGAGCACGCCCTCCGGGTCCATGCCGTTGATCGGTTCGTCGAACATCAGCACGGGTGGGTCGCCGAGCAGGGTGGTGGCGATGCCGAGCCGCTGCTTCATGCCGAGCGAGAACCCGCCGATCCGGCGGCGCGCCGCCTCGGTCAGGCCGACCTCTTGCAGCACCTCCTCCACCCGGCGCAGCGGGATGCCGTTGCTGCGGGCCAGCGCCGTCAGGTGGGCTGCGGCGGTCCGTCCGCCGTGGACGTGCCCCGCATCGAGCAGGGCGCCGACGTGCCGCAGGCCGCGCGGGTGGCTGGGGAACGGGACGCCGCTGACGGTGGCGGTGCCTCCGGTGGGCGTGTCCAGGCCGAGGATCATCCGCAGCGTGGTGGTCTTGCCGGCGCCGTTGGGTCCGAGGAACCCGGTGACCTGCCCGGGCTGGACGGTGAACGACAGCTGGTCGACGGCGGTCTTGCCGCCGTACATCTTGGTGAGTTCGTTGACTTCGATCACGGCCCCAACCCTGCCGGTCGGGCCCCGGCCGGGGCATTGGGCCGGGGGCGGCATTCGCGCGGGCCGGTTGGCCCTGGGACGTACGTCCGTGGGCCAATGTCCCGCGGGCGGCAGCCGGATAGTCTCGCGGGATGACGAAGACGAGGCTGATGACCTGGGGCGGGGGTGTGCTGTACCCCGTCATGCTGCTGCTGGTGGGCGTCGCGCCCCGCGCGTCCGGCGGCCTGCACGCCATCGGGACACTGTTCGCTTCCAGCCTGCTCATCGGGGTGCTGCGCCACAAGCCGCTACTGGCACTGGCGATGACGCTGCTCGGCTCCCTCGTCATGGTGCCGCTCAGCCTGGGCCAGAGTCCGATCCGGTTCGCCTCGTTCCTGGCGGTGGACCTCGTCCTGGGCCTCGTCGTCGCCACCCGGTCGCGGCGCGCCGCGACCGTCGCCGTCGCGCTGTCGTCCACGCTGCAGATCCTGACCATCGTCGGCTTCACGCACGGGCCGAACGGCTTGTTCGGCGGCGTGATCGCCTTCCTGGTGCTGGCCACCTCCTGCGTGATCGGCCTGCTGATCCGCGAGCGCCGCGAGCACGCGGTGGTCCTGCGCTCGCAGGAGGTGGCCGAGGCGGTGACGGCCGAACGACTAAGGATCGCCCGGGAGTTGCACGACATGGTCGCGCACAGCATCGGCATCATCGCCATCCAGGCCGGGGTGGGCAGCCGGGTCATCGAGACGCAGCCCGCGCAGGCCCGCGAGGCGCTGCGGGCCATCGAGTCCACCAGCCGGGAGACCCTGTCGGGCCTTCGGCGCACGCTGGTGGCGCTCCGTCAGGCCGACCCGGCCGCGGCCTCGGGGCAGGCACCGCTCGCCCCCGCGCCGGGTCTCGCGGACGTCGACCGGCTGGCGGCGGCGACCGCGGACGCAGGGGTCCGGGTCGAGGTGAGCTGGAGCGGGGAGCGGCGTCAACTCCCCGGCGACATCGACCTGTCCGCCTACCGTATCGTGCAGGAGGCGGTGACCAACGTGGTCCGCCACGCTGCCGTCGGGCACTGCCGGGTGGCCATCGAGTACGGGGACGAGGAGTTGTCCGTGGAGGTCGTCGACGACGGTCGCGGGATGCCGGGCACGGCGGGCTCGGGCTTCGGTATCACCGGTATGCGGGAGCGCGTCAGTCTGCTGAACGGCCGCTTCAGCGCCGGACCGCGCCCCGAGGGCGGCTTCCGGGTGGCGGCCAGACTACCGCTGCCCGAGCCTGTCGCGCCCGAGCGGGTCACGGGTGCGGCGGAGGTCCGATGAGCGTCCGTGTCGTGCTCGTCGACGACCAGCCGCTGGTGCGGTCCGGGCTGCGTGTGCTCATGGCCGACACCCCCGATCTGGACGTCGTCGGCGAGGCCGCGACGGGCGCCGAGGCGGTCCAACTGGTCAGGGACGTCGGCCCGGACGTGGTGGTGATGGACATCCGGATGCCCGGCATGGACGGGATCGAGGCCACGCGCCTGATCACGGCCGGTCCGGGGGCGACGCGTGTCCTGGTCCTGACCACCTTCGACGAGGACGACCACGTCTACGGCGCGCTCCGGGCCGGCGCCAGCGGATTCGCGGTCAAGGACATGGCGCTGGACGACATCCTCGCGGCGATCCGCGTGGTCGCCGCCGGTGACGCCCTGATCGCGCCGGGCGTGACGCGTCGTCTGATCGCGGACTTCGTCCAACGCCCCGGGCCTGCCCCGGAGCGCGCCCTGCGACCGGTCGAGGGCATCACCGAGCGGGAACAGGAAGTCCTGACCCTGGTCGGACTCGGCCGGTCGAACAGCGAGATCGCGGCCGAACTCTTCATCACGGTAGCCACCGCCAAGTCGCACGTGGCACGGCTGTTCACCAAGCTGGGCGCCCGGGACCGGGTGCAACTCGTGATCACCGCCTATGAGATGGGGCTGGTCACGACGCCCCGCTGAGCCCGTCCCCGGGCGAAGGGCGGAGCCCGGGATGTCGTGTCGGCCCCGGATCGTCCTGGCCGCCCCTTGGCTGATATGAACCCGTCCGCTGCCATTGACCATGCCGGAGAACCCGGCATAGCGTGCTCATGACAGAAGCGACAGGAGGTAAGCATGACCAGGAAGAAGACGACCCGTCTGATCCTCGGCATCGCAACCGCAGTCGGCACCGTCGCCCTGGGCGGCGCGGCTCAGGCCGCGACGCCGGGGTCTGCACAGTCGGGGGTGACCGAGCACGTGGTCTGGCAGGCGGGCCACGCGGGCGGGGTATCTCCCATGCATGTTCCGGCCCACGGTTTCAACACCTACTCCTATGACGGTACGTCCTGGCGCGCGACGGTGACCGTCGATTACGGCAGGACCGGAGCCTGGACCCACTGCAGCGACGGCACGGACATTCACGGACCGCTGCAGGGCCCCGGTTTCTGGGACTTCGGCGGGAGCTGCAGCGGCCACGGAACCATCACCCAGTACGGGTGGTACGACGGCTGATCGAATTCCCGACACACGAAGGGTGTCCCGGCGCATGCCGGGGCACCCTTCGCCTTTGGAGACCGGGCATCCGCGCGGAGGCGACGCAGCCGGCCCCGCTCGGCACCCGCAGAACACGGCCCTGCGACACGGCCCTGCGCGAGCGACAGCGCGAGCCGGACGGATCAGTCCAGGGCCGCTTCCATCCACTCGAATGCTCTTCCGTCCCTCCTGCCCCGCGGCGATGCCTGTACCCGTCGGCCGGGAACGCCCTGGTCGACGGACCGGAGCAAGCGTCAACAGACGCTTCCCCGCGCGATCTTGTCGCTCTTCCACTCTCCGCCCAAGGCAATAGGCAACGGACCCTGCGCCCACGGTGGCTAAGACAACGGCCTTACGACGACAGCTCCACCGGCAGCTGGAACCGGTCCAAGCTGGTCGCCGGTGACTTCGACGGCGACGGCAGGACCGACATCGGCGTCCGCTACGACTACGGCCAGAGCACCGACGGCGGCAACCGCACCGGCCTGTGGAAGTTCACCAGCAACGGCAGCGGCTTCAACGACCCGGCCATGACCTCGGACAGCAAGAACTCCGGCAGCTGGAACTGGCACCGGAGCGACCTCGCCTGACCCGCAGCAGCCACGGCCGGCCCGCGAACGACCTCGCGGGCCGGCCGGGCCCCGAGGATCGGCCGGGCGGGGCCCGGCTCCGGCCCTGCCGAGGTGCTGCGGTGGCTCAGCCGCCGAAGAGCTCGCCCGGACGGCACCATGATCCGGGTCACATTCATTCCCGAACCGCTCCGGCTCGGCCACCCTCCGGCCGGGCCGCCGGAGCCGAGGAGCCGGGGTCGGCTGTGAGAAGGGCGTAAGGCACACCTAGGCTAGGGGCCGAAGAAATCGGACGAACCGGACCTCGATCAGGCCGGACCGGCCGGACGGACGACGGAAAGCAGGACGCGCCGATGGGCGACGGCATGGCAGGGATGCACCACCATCACGGGGGCATGGGCACGCTGGGACCGTTCACCCTCGACAACGTCCTGAGCTGGTCGCCGGACTGGCCCTTCCTGGTCGCCGGCCTGCTGGCGATCGCGCTGTACGGCGCGGGCGTGATCCGGCTGGCCCGGCGCGGCGACCGCTGGCCGATCGGGCGTACGGTCGCCTGGGTGGCCGGGGTCGGCACCATCCTGCTGATCACCAACACCGGGCTGAACGACTACGGCATGGTGCTGTTCAGCGCACACATGATCCAGCACATGGTGCTCTCCATGCTCTCCCCGATCCTGCTGCTGCTCGGCGGGCCGATCACGCTGGCGCTGCGTTCACTGCGCCCGGCCCGCAAGGGCAGCGGGCGGGGGCCGCGCGAACTGCTGGTGGCGCTGCTGCACAGCCGGTACGTCCGGGTGATCTCGCACCCCGCGTTCACCATCCCGCTCTTCATCGCCAGCCTCTACGGCCTGTACTTCACGCCGCTCTTCGACTACCTGATGCAGTACCGGATCGGGCACATCGCGATGATGGTGCACTTCCTGGCGGCCGGAATGCTCTTCTTCTGGCCGATCATGGGGGTGGACCCGGGTCCGCACCGGCCCGGCTTCGTGATGCGGATCATCGAGCTCTTCATGGGGATGCCGTTCCACGCCTTCTTCGGTGTGGCGGTGATGATGGCCAGTCACCCGCTGGTCACCACCTTCACCGCCCAGTCCGCGCCGTCCGGCACCGACCTGCTCACCGACCAGAAGCTCGCGGGTGGCATCACCTGGGCGTTCGGTGAGATCCCGACCGCGATCGTGCTGATCGCGCTCACTCTCCAGTGGGCCAAGTCGGAGGAGCGCCAGGCGCGTCGCCGCGACCGCGCCGCCGACCGGAACGGCGACGCCGAACTGGTCGCCTACAACGCCTACCTCGCCTCGCTCGACAAGCGCGGCAGCGGTCGGGTCGCCGACGCGAACTGAGCACGCCCCACCCTCGTACGCCCCGTCCCACGCTCTCCGGTGGGGCGGGGCTTCGTCGTCGTCGGCCCGCCGGCGAACTGCTCACCACCGCCGCCCATCCGGCCCCTGCAGTCCGGGCTACGGAGCCGATGACCGACACTGGGTCCGACTGTCACTCACCCGTGGAGGCCCACCCGCCATGCCTGCCCGTTTCAAGGACCTGTGCCTGGACGCCAACGACCATCAGGCCCTCGCCGACTGGTGGTGCGCCGCCATCGGGTACGTCCGCCGTCCGGGCTCGTTCGAACCGTCCTCGCCCATCCCGATCGAGGACCCGACGGGCGCGGCTCCGCTGATCTGGATCAACCCGGTGACGGAGCCGAAGGCCGTCAAGAACCGCGTGCACCTCGACGTCTTCGGCGACACCGCGGAGCTGCTCGCCCTCGGGGCCACACTGGTGCGCGAACGCGGCGGCGACATCGAGTGGGACATCCTCGCGGACATCGAGGGCAACGAGTTCTGCGTCTTCACTCCGACCGCCTGATCCTCCCCTTCGTGGGTGGACGCCCTGCGAGGCCCGTCCGTCAGGGCTTCTCGTCCAGCAGTACGGAGATGCCGTCGAGAAGGCGCTGCAGGCCGAACTCGAACAGCTCGTCGAGGTCGAAGTCGTACCCGACGGTGGCGAGCCGCTCGAACGTCGGGAAACGGCCACCGGACAGGATCGACGGGAGTGCCGGCTCGATGACCCGCTGGCCGGTGCGGAATCCGGTCGCCGCACAGTTCGCCGAGGCCGGGGACATCACCCTGCCCGACTACGGCCTCGCGACCGTGCCGTAACCACCGCGTCGCCACCTCCCTGGGCCGCAGGAGAGATCCAGGTATATCTTGATATCAAGATACTTTGCGGAGGGAGCGCGCACCATGCCCATCGACTTCCACAGCGAGGTCAACCGCCTCACCTACACTCAGCGCCGGGCCGGATCGGAGTGGGCCGAGGCGATCCGATCCGTCCTGGCACCCGAGGGGCTGCGGGTGGCCGACGTCGGGTGCGGGGGCGGCGTGTACTGCATGGGGTGGCTCGACCTCGGAGCCGCCTCCGTTGTCGGGGTGGACTTCTCGGCGGCGATGATCTCGGCGGCGCGCGAGCATTGCGCGGGCCGGGACGGGCTGACCTTCCGTCATGGGTCGGCGTACGAGACCGGCTTGGCGGACGGCAGCGCGGACGTCGTCTTCGAGCGGGCGCTCGTGCACCACCTGGACGATCTGGAGGCGGCGTTCCGAGAGGCCGGGCGGGTACTCGCACACGGTGGGACGCTGATCGTGCAGGACCGGACGGTCGAGGATGTCCGCCGGCCCGGGTCCGAGGCCCATCTGCGCGGATGGTTCTTCGAGTGCTTCCCGTACCTGCTCGACGTGGAGGCGGCGCGTCGACCGTCGGCGGTGCGGGTAGAGGCGGCGATGCGGGCGGCCGGGTTCGGCGGCGTCCGAACGCTGGAGCTGGCCGAGACCCGGCGGGAGTACGCCGATCCCGAGGAGGTCAGGGCGGACCTGCTGGCCCGTACCGGCCGGTCGATCCTGCATGAGCTGACCGACGGCCAACTGACCGAACTGGCCGACTGCGTCACGGCACGCCTGCCGGAGGGGCCCGTCCGGGAGAGCGACCACTGGACGTGCTGGGCAGCCACCGTCTGAGACTCGGCCCGAGCCGAGGCCGAGATGGTCTCGACAGGAATATGTAGGTCGGTCTACTGTTTCCGTCATGGGAACCAAGGGCGAGGAGACCCGGGCCCGGCTGATCCAGGCCACCCGGGCACTGATGGAGGCGCAGGGATACTTCGGCACCGGCCTCAACCAGGTGCTGTCGGAGAGCGGTGCACCGCGCGGCTCGCTGTACTTCCACTTCCCGGCCGGGAAGGACCAACTGGTCGGCCAGGCGCTGACCGAGGCCGGCCAGGAGGTCGGCGCACTGATCGCCGGACTGACGGGCACGGAGAGGTCGCCCGGCGAGGTGGTGTGCGCACTGCTGGCGGCACTCGGGGACCGGATGGAGCGGTCCGACTGGGTGAAGGGCTGCCCCCTGGCGACGGTCGCCCTGGAGATCTCCGCCGGCAATGAGCCGCTGCGCCGGATCTGCGCCGACGCCTACTCCGGCTGGCAGGAGGCCCTGGCCTCGCTGCTGGTCGAGGCGGGGCGGGACCACGCCGGGGCCGAGGCGCTGGCCGGGGCCGCCCTCGCCCTGCTCGAAGGCGCGCTGCTGCTGGCCCGCGTCCATCGCAGCCGCACCCCACTGGACCAGGCGGCCCGCACCGTCGAGCTGCTGCTCGCCTGATCCGCCACCACTCGCCGAACGGAACCTGAGGCACACTCGCGATTCGGCTCCGGAAAATATATAGACCGGTCCACTCATTCGAATGGAGACTCACCACTGATGACCCCGCCCACCAGCCTGGTCCTCGGCGCCACCGGCTTCATCGGCCGCTGGCTCGCCCTCGAACTGCTCACCCAGGGCCACCCCGTGGCCGCCGGGTTGCGCGGTGGTGCTGCCCGGGACGGCGAACTCCGCCGCTGGCTGCGCCTGCACGGCGCCGACACCCGCGCGCTCACCACCGTCGCCATCGACCTCACCCGCCCCGGCCTCGGGCTCGCTCCGGACGACGAGCGCCACGTCTCCGGCGTCCGCGACGTGTTCAACCTCGCCGCCCTGTACCGCTTCGGCCTGAGCCGCGCCGAGGCCCGCGCCGCGAACGTCGAGGGCGCCGTGCACGCGCTCCGTTGGGCCGCCGAGCGGCCGGAACTCCGCCGCATGGTCCACCTCTCCGGCTACCGGGTCGGCCGTACGCCCTCCCCCGCCTTCCCGCTGCCCGCGCGCGAGGCCGACCGGCTCTACCGGAAGCTCGGCGCGTACGAGGCCTCCAAGGCCGAAGGCGACGCAGCCGTCCGGGTGCTGGCACTTGGGCTCGGCGTGCCGCTGACGGTGGTGAGTCCCAGCACGGTGATCGGGCACTCGGTGACCGGCGAGGCCGGTCAGTACGTCGGACTGGCTTCACTGGTGAAGCAGTTGGCCGAGGGGCAGCTGCCCGCACTGGCAGGCAGCAGGCGCACCTTCGTCCCGGTGGTGGCCATCGACTATCTCGCCCGCTTCCTGGCCGCCGTACCGACGCACGACGACGGAGCGGTCAGCACACACACCGTGCTGGACCCCGCCACGCCCGCACTGCCCGAGCTGATCGCGCTGCTCGCCCGGAACATGAGGGTCAATCGGCCCAGGTTGCTGGTCCCGGTCCGGCTGGTGCGACGACTGCCCCGGGCGCTGACCGGCGTCGAGGAGCCCGAAACGCTGTCCTTCCTCTCCACGGACCGGTACGACACGGCTTCCGCCGAACGGATCGCACTGGCCGCAGGGTTGGTGCATCCCCCGGTGGCCGAGCTGCTCTGCCGCTGGGCCGACCGGCTGCTCGCGGACGGGTTCACAGGCCCGTAGCTATTCAGTCGGGGGTGGATTCAATGTCGCCTTTGCGCACCGGTCGGCCGGCCACTACCAGGGCGGCGATTGGGATGCGTTTGATTTCGACCTCTCATGTGTCCTGCTGGGGCGGGACTTCGCTCCCCGTGCCGGCGCGGAGCCTGCGCGCCCGCGCGGAAGGCGGGGAAGGCGGGGAGTCTGTCGCTCAGACGGGGAGGTTCCAGCCGGGCCCGTCCTCGCTGCCGATCCAAACCCGCTGGCCCTGGTCGGTGATCGTGACCCCGAAACCCTCCTGATGCGGTGAGCCTGCCGCCTGCCACGCCTGAACCGCGTCCTCCACCCGATCCCAGAGCCGGAGCGGACCACGCTGGGTCACGGTCCATCCGCCGTCGGGGTTGGGCATGGTCCGGGCCTGCGAGCCGGTGGCCACGTCCGACAGGACCTGCTGCCCGCCTGCCCCTAGCCGTTCCGCAGAGGGAGCGGCGAGCTGAGCGACCCACCCGCCGGTCCAGTCCTCGATCAGGGCGGGGTCGATGCGGCTCTGTCGCTCGTCACCGGGCAGCAGGGCCAGGCTCTGTCGTGGCGGCCGGTCATGTGGGCGGGCAACCATGAAACTCGTGTACCCGGGTAGGAACCGCCCCGTAGCGGCACCAGGTTCAGTCACTGTGAGCAGTGCCAGCCCGAAGGCGAAGCTCCAGCCGGTGAGGGTGACGAGGATCTTCCCACCCGGCCTCACCTGGTACAGCCATGGCTGAGGTACGTAGCGGACCGAACACGTGGCCATCAGCCGGTCGTACGGGGCGCCGTCGGGGTGACCGGCGAGTCCATCGCCGACAACCAGGGTCGGGGCGTAGCCCGCCGCCTTGATTGCTGTCGCGGCCCGCTCGGCGACGGCCGGGTCCACCTCGATGCTGACAAGGTTCTCGTCCCCGAGGCGGTGTGCGCCGAGGGCTGTCGAGTAGCCGGTTCCGGTGCCGATCTCCAGGACACGTTGTCCGGCTTCGACTTCGAGCTGATGCCACATGCCGAGCACCAGTCCCGGCAGGGTGGACGACGACGACGGGGAACCCGTCACCGGGGCGCCGTCGGTGTCACTCGGCCGTGTGCTGCTGTCGAGCTGGGTGATCAGGGTCTGGTCGGCGTAGACGACTTCGAGCCATCCCGGCGAGTCACGGTACACGGCTTCGTAGCTGGTCGGGTTGCTGCCGGGCACCACCCGGAAGAACTCGCAGACGAACAGCTCACGGGGGACGGTTGCGGCTGCCTTCTGCCACCCGGGGTCCGTGAGTGTGCCGTTGGCGGTGAGCTGGTCGACCAGCGTGCTGCGGAATTCGGCTGATGTGGTCACGCGCAGGGACCTCTTTCCAGTTGATCGGCGATTGCATGGGCAACGGGTGTGGTGATCTCTGGTGGAAACCAAGCCCACTGGCCGTTTGGGTTGCACTCCAGGAACCACCATGCGCCGTCCGGGGTCACGGCGAAGTCGAATGCACCGAAGACCAGACCGAATGCCTCGCAGTAGTCGGCCACGGCGTCGGCGACCGACACAGGTACGTCGATCGGTGCGTACGTGAGCCGGTCCTGCCGTCGTCGCCAGTCGAGTTCAGGCCCGTCGATCCGGGCGGCGAACAGGTGCCGTCCCACGGCCGTGAGCCGGACGTCGAACGCCTTGGGAATCCTTGCCTGAAACAGGTGCGGGCAGACGGCCACGGCGTCTGTGATCTCGTCCGGGTCCACCTCACGGACCCAGACCTGTTGGGCACCCCCGGTGTCGTCCCGGTAGGCGCTGTTCCAAATGGGCTTGTAGACCGCGCCGTCGGTCTGGTCGACACAGAACGCCCGTGCCTCACCAGGGTCCGTAGTGATGACCGTTTCCGGGACGAGGAAACCGGATTGCTGCGCGGTTGCGAGTTGAGCGGGCTTGTATTCCCCGTCTCGCACCCGCCAGGGATGGTTGACGTAGTGCGCTCCGGGCAGGGCGGCCAGTATGCCGCCAACACCCCAGAACTCCTGAGCGGCAGCGAACTTGGCGTCCTGCCCTCCCAACCCGGGCGGCCCGGCGTACGCGGTTGGCCTCCGGTACCAGACGGAGCGAACCCGATTAAGGTCCAGTTCGCGGCTCTCGGTGCGCAAGATGCCCCGCTGACCTTCCGATCCGTACAGGGAGGTCAACGAGGCACCACCGTGCAACTCGACACCGGGATCCGCGCGGACGGCCGGGACTCGGCGCTCGGCCAGGATGCGCAGCACCACGTCGGCTGTCACGTCGTACGGGTTGGTCAGGACCAGTACGGCCCCGTGTCGATCACCGGTCATCTCAGCCTGTGCCCTGGTCCTGGTCGTTGGCGGGCATGCTGTCGATATCGGTCGGCGCGCTCTGTCCGCCGCTCTGTCCGTCACCACCGCCGGTGGAGGTCGGGGTGCTGGTGTTGGTGCTGGTCCCGTGGGCGCCCATCTCGACCCTACGGCCCTGGTCGTCGATGTAGATGGCAACCTGGGTTTCGGGGTCGATCACAGCCGTGTAGGCGGGGATAGGGTCGGCGGTGACGAACGGCCCCATCCGGGTTGTGCCCCACGGGGGTTCGATGAAGGTCATCTATGTGCCTCCTGCTCGTGGTGCGGTCGCTGGGAGGACTCTCCTCTCAGCGGTGGTGCTCTCAAGGCCCGCCCCGGGCGGAATGGACCTCAACCACGGCCCGGGGCGGGAGTTCGAGTAACCGTCAGGCCGTAATGGCGTGGCCTTAGACGTGGTAGACGGACGCCGACGGGTCTTCGAGGCGCAGCAGGGCTAACCAGATAAGTCGGATCTGGAAGTCCTCGCACCGGTCGGGAATGTCGTCCGGGTGCACCCATGCGATCTCGCTGATCTCACGGAGCACCTTGGGCGGGATCGTGGCTGAGGCGGCGACCTCGTCGGAGACCCGGGCGAAGAACACATGGTTCAGGCCCGGCACCGAGTCCTTACGGGGCATCCAGTCCACCACCAGGGCATCGCCGAACCTAAGGTCGAGCCTGGCCTCCTCCCGCACTTCCCGGGCGGCGGCAAGGTGGGGTGGCTCGTCCTTACGGGCCGCGTCACCGGGCAGGATCCAGCCGCGCCGGCAGTCGGGTTTAACCAGCAGTACCAAGCCATCGGGGCGGATGATGAGTGCCTGGCACCCCATCCGGATCCGGTCGTGCTCGTCAGGGGCGATGTCGGAGTGCATCAGCCATCCTTCGTTCTGGTGGATGGTGCCCCGCACATCCGGAACCACGATGGTGATGCGCGGGGCGGCCTGCCCGGGAGGACAGGCGTCCAGGGGTCGGCCGCGACAGCGACCGGGCCGGTCTATGTGGAGGCGCAGCCGGAGGCTGACAGGGCGTCGGCGGGAGCCAGCGGAGTTCCCTGATCAGCTCGAACGGGTCCGGGACCGGCTCCAGCTCGTCCATCACGCCATCACCGCCTTAGTCCGACGCTGCACCAGCCGCCCGACCACCTGAAGGACCGGGATATCCAAGTGCCGTTCCGCATAGGCGGTCGGGAGCGTGTAGCCGAACCAGCGGCACTGCGGGCACTGCCAGCCCCGCGTACCGTCGTCGGCTGCGTCGCCGTCCCACTCGATCACGGACCCGCAGAGCCTCCATGGGCACATCGGCGGTTCCTCAGCAGCCATCGGACGCAGGTCTCTCCGCCAGCGCTCCGCGCCGGATGACCTCCGCCAGCTGCTCGACCACGTCGGGGCGAGCCCTCCCGAGGTCGACCAGGATGGGGCTGGAGAAGCTGGCGGTCTGCCAGTCGACGGCCACGGATGGGAGTGTGATACCTGCGAGTGCCAGAGCGCCGGCCAGATCGTCAACTGCCGCCACAGCATCGCGCCGTGGCCCCTGGGTCATCCGCGTGACCAGTGAAGTCCTCGGCGGCGGGTGGACGGCGACAGACATGGGAGTACTCCGATCAGATGGGAGGCACTGCTTCGTTCCTCACGTTCTGTGGTAACAGCGTGGCGCTCCGGCGCTACGATCGGAAGTAGTTCAATTCGCCACTTGACACAGGTTCAATTGGAGATGATCTTGAACCGTCGGACACTTGATCCATCGTCATCACCACTGGCAGCGCTTGGTGTTCAGCTGCGGCGGTCGCGCGAGGCGAAGGATCTGACGCAGATAGAGCTAGGCGCATTGATCCAGTACTCGGGGGCGTACATCTCCAGCGTGGAACGCGCCCAGCGCCCCCCGAGCCACAAGTTCGTCACCAAGACCGACGAAGCCCTCAAGACCGGTGGAACGCTTGAACTGCTCTGGTTGAGCTACACAAAGGGCTCCCTGATCGAGGGATTCCCGGAGTACAGCACCAGGGAACGTGAGGCCATCGCCATAAGGCTGTTCGAGATCGACATGATTCCCGGGATCTTGCAGACAGTCGAGTTCGCCACGGCATACGAATTCGCAGCCGTGCGGCGCGGCGACGCCACCCAGGAGCAGGCAAACGAACGGCTCAGCTTCCTTGCCGTCCGTCAGCGCCTGCTGAACCAGGTGCCGACCATCCACGCTGTCTTGGACGAGAGCTGCCTCCTCCGCCCGATTGGCGGTCATGACGTGATGGCGCAACAACTCGGCCACCTTGAACAGCTGAGCCAGCAACCGAACATGGTCATCCAGGTAGCCCCCTTCTCGCTGAGGGAGGAGCGCCCGCTCTCACACCCCGTAGTCCTACTGACTCTGCCGAACCGTTCGATGGTGAGCTACACGGAGACCCTCCATCGCGGCTACCTGGAGCGAGATGCGGAGACAGTCGCCAAGTGGGCCAGGGGCTACGATCGGCTACAGGCTGAAGCGTCGAACCGGGCCGAAAGCCTGGCCATGATCCGCAAGGTACGGAAGGAACTCGAAAGCCATGGTTGACCTGACCGGCGCCCCCTGGCGCAAAAGCAGCTACAGCAACGGGCAGGGAGGCTGCATTGAGGTCGCCGACGGGTACCCCGGCGTCATGCCGGTGCGGGACTCGAAGGACCCGGAGGGCCCGGCCTTGATCTTCCCCCTCGCCGAGTTCACAGCGTTCGTATCGGCCGTCAAGGATGGCGAGTTCGGCACCGTCTGACGCCGTCGCAGCACCCCACCCACGACCCCGTCACAACTCTTGCGTCGGGGTCGATCCCTTCACAGCAGGATTCCCGCACACGCCAGCGCAACATCGCGCAGACGGGCGTCCAGGGCCTTCGACCCGCCCGTCCTCGCGGTCGCGGGTCGTCGCGACCGGCGACATCATCCGCGTCAACCGGTCGCGGACGAGGGCAGCCGCAGAGTGGACGACGTCCGCCAGAGCCGTCGCCAGTGCGACCCGGAGAGCCTTCTCCGACGATCCACGGAGCAACCACTTTTCCCCACCAGCGGGGCAAACTCGGCAACGCCGAGCGTCAGGCGCCGGTCGAGACGACTCACGCGAGCCAACAGGACGTCTGCTGTCGCGCGTTCGGGAATTGCGGCCCCCTTCACCGGCCTCCGGAGGGGGGTTGCGGCCGAACCGGCCGAAGCCGTGCCGGAGGCACCGGCGGCTCCGAGTACCTGAGGGTAGGTCACGTTTTGGGACGAGTTCACCTGATGATCGCTCAAGGTCTTGAAGCGTGCGGCCGGAGCCGCGTTGACTGCACAGCACCTCGTCGCCCGACGAGGTGCCGCCGATCGGCACGACTCTCCCCCGGAGCCCGGATGCCCTCCTCACCCGCCCGCCGTACCTCGTCCCTCACAGCCGCAGCCTGCGCGGCGGCGGTCCTGGCCGGCCCGCTGGTCACCGCGCCCGCCGCCCAGGCGGTACCGCTGATACCGGCCGAGAGCGCCCCGGTCACTGCCCCGCCGCTGAACGTGCTCACCTACAACGTCTTCCTGATGAGCACCACCCTCTACCCCAACTGGGGCCAGGCGCACCGGGCCGACGCCATCGCCGCCTCCGACGTCTTCCAGGGGCACGACGTCGTGGTGCTCCAGGAGGCCTTCGACAACACCTCCTCCGACGCGCTGGTCGCCAAGGCCACTGCCGCATACCCCTACCACACCCCCGTCGTGGGCCGCTCGACCAGCGGCTGGGACGCCACCAACGGCAGCTACAGCTCCACGACTCCGGAGGACGGCGGCGTCGTGCTGCTCAGCAAGTGGCCGATCCTGCGCAAGGAGCAGTACGTCTACAAGGACGCGTGCGGCGCGGACTGGTGGTCGAACAAGGGCTTCGTCTACGCGGTGCTGGACGTCAACGGGCAGCGCACCCACGTCATCGGCACCCATCTGCAGTCCACCGACGGCGGGTGCGGCAGCGGCCGGCCGGCCGACGTGCGCGCGGCGCAGCTGACCGCGATGCGCTCGTTCATCGACTCCAAGCGGATCCCGACGAGCGAGCCCGTGGTGATCACCGGTGATCTCAACATCGACTCGCACGGCTCCGAGTACCCGGCGCTGCTGGCCAACGCCAATGTGGTGCCGGCCACCGCGCGCACCGGCTGGGCCGACTCCTTCGACACGGCGGACAACTCCATCGCCGCGTACCGCTACCCGAGCGACCCGAAGGAGGACGTGGACTATGTGCTCTACCGGGCCGACCACGCCCGCCCGCAGAGCTACACCAACAAGGTGGTCCGCTTCCACAGCGACCCGTGGACGGTGAGCAGTTGGGGCCGCAGCTACACCTACGGCGACCTCTCGGACCACTACCCGGTGGTCGGCGGCTGAGCAGCGGTGCCATCGGTGGCGGACGGCTGACCGGCCGTCATCCGGTCGCGGCGCTCGGGATGCGGTCGGCCTCGGGCTCGGCCTACGGTGCGCTGGTGGGGGGCGGTCCTACGAGAGGTGAACACTCCCATGCCAGCTAAGTTCGAGATCTACACCGACGAGTCGGGCGTGCACCGGTTCCGGCTCAAGGCGAGCAACGGCTCGGTCGTCGTCACCAGCGACGCGCACGAGAGCAAGGAATCGGTGCTGAAGAGCATCGAGTCGGTCAAGAAACTCGCGCCGTACGCCCAGATCCAGGAGGCGTAGGCGGCTTCGGTCTGGCCCGGCACCCGTGAGGGCCGGCTCCCGTCCTCGACGGGAGCCGGCCCTCACGCGTCGGCCGGCCTTCGGTCACAGGCGCAGCAGTTCGCCGAGCACGGTGCCCAGCACGCCCTCCGCATCGGCCACCGCTCGGGCGGAGCGCCAGGCGACGAAGCCGTCCGGCCGGATCAGGACCGCGCCGTCCTCGCCCGTGCCGTAGGCGGCGGCCCAGTCGGCGCCGGGCTCCGGGGCGAGGTCGTCCTCCGGAGCGGTGCCGATCCGGTAGCGGTCGAGCGGGATGTCCAGCCGCTCGGCCACTCGCCCTGCCGCCTGGTGCCAGGCGGACCCGCCGGCGCCGGTGAGCAGTACGAGGTGCTTCTCGAACAGGTCCACCGTGGAGAGCCGGACGCCCGCGCGACGCAGCCACAGGTGGGGCGCCCGCCCACCGGGTTCCCCGTCGGGCTGGAAGCGCTCGGGTACGGTCGGCGCGGTCGGATCGGTACCGAGCACGGCACCGCTGTTGTAGCGGTAGCCGAGAGCGACAGCCAGGACGTTGCTCTGCCGTCCGGTGCCGGGTACCGCGTCGTAGCCGGGGTGGCGGTGCTCGGCCGAGCGGGCCGAGGCGCGTTCGCTGGTGGCGTGGGCGACAGGCCGGCGCTCCTGCTGGTAGGTCTCCAGCAGTCCGGGACCCGCCCAGCCGCCGAGGACGGCGGCGAGTTTCCAGGCGAGGTTGTGGGCGTCCTGGATGCCGGTGTTGGAGCCGAAGGCGCCGGTCGGGGACATCTCGTGCGCGGAGTCACCGGCCAGGAAGACCCGTCCGGAGCAGTAGCGCTCGGCGACCCGTTCGGCGGCGCGCCAGGGGGCCTTCCCGGTGATCTCCACCTCCAGGTCGGGTACGCCGGTGGCGGTGCGGATGTGGGCGATGCAGCGCTCGTCGGTGAAGTCCTCCAGGGTCTCGCCCTCGTCGGGCCGCCAGGGGGCGTGGAAGACCCAGTTCTCGCGGTTGTCCACCGGTAGCAGCGCGCCGGGGCCTTCGGGGTTGGTCAGGTAGCAGGCGATGAAGAGCCGGTCGCCGACCACGTCGGCCAGCCGCTTGGCACGGAAGGTGATGCTGACGTTGTGGAAGAGGTCGCCGCGGCCGGTCTGGCCGATCCCCAGCCGCTCGCGGGCGGGGCTGCGCGGGCCGTCGGCGGCGACCAGGTAGTCCGCCCGGACGGTGCGCTCGGCGCCGCTGTCCCGGTCGCGCAGGAGAGCGGTCACCCCGTCGGCGTCCTGTTCGAAGGAGCGCAGTTCGGTGCTGAAGCAAAGGTCGCCGCCGAGTTCGCGGGCGCGGCGAAGCAGGACGGGCTCCAGGTCGTTCTGGCTGCACAGGCACCAGCCGCTGGGGCTGAACCTGGCCAGTGCGCCGCCCGGGTCGATCTCCCTGAACAGCCATTCCTGGTCGGCTCCGGTGAGGGTGCCGGCCTGCAGGATGCCGTGGTTGTCGGCGAGGACCGAGGCGGCGCTGCGGATCTCCTCCTCCACTCCGGCGACCCGGTAGAGCTCCATGGTGCGCAGGTTGTTGCCGCGCCCTCGCGGGTGGTGGGAGGTGGCGGCGTGTTTCTCGACCAGCTGGTGCCGGACACCGAGGCGGCCGAGGAAGAGTGAGGCGGACAGGCCCACCAGCGAGCCGCCCACGATCAGGACCGGAACGTGCTCGTCGGTCTTCGGTTTCATCGGTTGCTCCATGCAGTACGTGGTGCGGGACTCGTGATCCATCCCCCTTGGAGGAGCCGTCGGCGCGGGTTTCGCCCGGATGGCTCGCAGATCTCGCGCGGTTCCGTCCGGCACCTGACGATCGGACTCAGGCTTAGGCCCGCCCGCGCTCGTTCGATCACGGAGAGTCACATCGTGCGTCCGCGGGGCCGGTTGCCCGCCTCCTCAGGCCCGCCATCGCCCCCAACGCTCCAAGGAGAAAGTCGAAGATGATCACGCTGTCCGAACCCCAGGCGCAGCGCTCCACTCCGCAGGACTCGCGGCTTCGCGTGGTGCTGCTGCTGGACGTCCAGGACGGGGAGCAGGAGCGCTTCCTGGACGCCTACGAGCAGCTGCGCCACAACGTCGCATCCGTCCCCGGCCATGTCAGCGACCAGCTCTGCCAGTCGATCGAGAACCCCACGCAGTGGCTGATCACCAGCGAGTGGGAGAGCGCCCATCCGTTCCTGGAGTGGGTGGACAGCGCCTCGCACCGGGACATGGTCCGGCCGCTGCACGGCTGCGTCCGTGACACCAGGTCGCTGCGGTTCAGCATCATGCGCGAGACCTCGGTGACCGGTACCGCGGACAGCGGCGCCGCACCGCTCGCCACACGTCCGGGCAGCACGGACGGGATCATCCGGCATGCCCTCACCTTCACGGTGAAGCCGGGCACCGAGTCGAAGGTGGCTCGGATCCTGGCCGGCTACACCTCCCCGGCGGCGCAGGTGGACGAGACCACCCGCCTCGCCAGGACCTCGCTCTACATGCAGGGCAACCGGGTGGTGCGGGCGGTCGAGGTGGTCGGCGACCTGGTCGCGGCGCTGCGGCACGTGGCGCAGCAGCCGGAGGTCCGTGCGGTCGAGGAGGCCATCAACCCGTATCTGGAGGAGGCCCGCGACCTGGGCGATCCGCTGGCTGCGCGGGACTTCTTCATGCGCGCCGCGCTGCCGGCCGTCCACCACGCGGCCGTCCAGGGCGAGGTGCCCGCGAAGCTGTACCGGCACGCGCTGGGTTACCCCGTCCGCAGCGGCTGTGGTGCGGCGCTGGCCGAGCTGTTGCACCGTCAGGACGAGGCGGCGGTGGCCGACCCGGCCGGGCTGCTGGTGCGCAGCACGGTCTTCCAGCGGGAGGACATCGTGGTCCGGCAGATCGACCTCGCCGTCCCGCTCGCCGCGGCGCCGGCCGTGGCGCTCGGTGTCCAGGGCTCGCGGGCGTCGGCGGTACTGGCCCGGCTGGCCGACCTCGGCCCCGACCACGGCCTGCCCGGTGATGCGGCGGCGCAGCGGCTGCTCGCCAAGTGGGAGCTGGAGCTGGTCACCGACCGCAAGGCCCCCTGAGGCCATGACGCTCCGCCAGCCGCATCTCCCCTCGCACGTTCCCGGCCGAAACAACCTGGAGGCAGCACCCATGACCACGGAACTTCCACGCATCGTGCATGTCGACGAGGCTCCGCCCAACCGCAGGCGCGGCGGCGATCTGCGCGCCATGCTCACCCCGACCACGTGCGGCGCCACCAGCGGGTTCATGGGTCTGGCCATCGTCCAGCCCGGGGACCGGATCGGCGAGCACTACCACCCGTACTCCGAGGAGTTCGTCTTCGTGGTCTGCGGCGAGCTGGAGGTGGACCTGGACGGGGTGACCCGCTCGCTGCGGCCCGAGCAGGGTCTGATGATCCCCGTCAACATGCGCCACCGGTTCCGCAACGTGGGCGACACCGAGGCGCGGATGGTCTTCCACCTCGGCCCGCTGGCGCCGCGTCCCGAGATCGGGCATGTCGACACAGAGGAGACCCCGCAGCCGGGGCCGACGGAACACGCGAAGGTCGCCTCGTGACCAGGCGGGTGGCGGTCACCGGAATCGGCGTGGTGGCGCCCGGCGGCGTGGGCGTGCCCGCGTTCTGGGCGCTGCTCACCTCGGGCCGGACCGCGACCCGGGGCATCACACTGTTCGACCCGACGGGGTTCCGCTCCCGGATCGCCGCCGAGTGCGACTTCGATCCGGCAGCGCACGGGCTGGACGCCGAGCAGGTGACCCGCTCGGACCGGTACGTGCAGTTCGCCCTGGTGGCCGCCACCGAGGCGGTCCGCGACGCCGGTCTCGACCTGGCGGCCGAGGACCCCTGGCGGGTCGGGGTGTCGCTGGGTACGGCGGTCGGTGGCACCACCCGTCTTGAGCACGACTACGCCCTGGTCAGCGCCGGTGGCGAGCGCTGGGACGTGGACCACCGGCAGGCCGAGCCGCAGCTGCACCGGGCGTTCTCGCCGAGCACGCTGGCCTCTGCGGTGGCCGAGCAGGCCGGTGCGCACGGTCCGGTGCAGACCGTCTCGACCGGCTGCACCTCCGGCCTCGACGCCGTCGGCTACGCCTTCCAGGCGATCGAGGAGGGACGCGCGGACATCGTGATCGCGGGTGCCTCGGACTCGCCGATCTCACCGATCACGGTGGCCTGCTTCGATGCGATCAAGGCCACCAGTCCCCGCAACGACGACCCGGAGCACGCCTCGCGGCCGTTCGACGCCACCCGGGACGGTTTCGTGCTCGGCGAGGGCGGGGCGGTGCTGGTGCTGGAGGAGCTGGAGCACGCCCGTCGCCGGGGTGCCACCGTGTACTGCGAGATCGGCGGCTTCGCGACCTTCGGCAACGCGTACCACATGACCGGGCTGACGAAAGAGGGCCTGGAGATGTCCGAGTCGATCAACCAGGCGCTCGGCCAGGCCCGGCTGGACGGCTCGCGGATCGACTATGTGAATGCGCACGGTTCGGGCACCAAGCAGAACGACCGGCACGAGACGGCGGCGGTCAAGCGCTCGCTGGGCACGCACGCGTACCAGGTCCCGATGAGCTCGATCAAGTCGATGGTGGGTCACTCGCTCGGCGCGATCGGCGCGATCGAGCTGGTGGCCTGCACCCTGGCGCTGGCCAACGGTGTGGTGCCGCCGACCGCGAACTACTCCACCCCGGACCCGGAGTGCGACCTGGACTACGTGCCGCGCACCGCCCGGGAGATACCGCTCCGCCATGTGCTCTCGGTCGGCAGCGGTTTCGGCGGCTTCCAGTCCGCCGTGGTGCTCAGTCGGAAAGGTTGAGGGAATGACGGACCATCAGGCACAGCGCCGCGCGGTGCTGACCGGCATCGGGGTGGTCGCCCCGAACGGGGTCGGCACCGACGACTTCTGGAAGGCCGTCCGGGAGGGCGCGTCGGTGCTGGGGCCGATCGCCCGTGAAGGCTGCGGCGACCAGCCGCTGCGGGTCGCGGGCGAGGTCCGGGGCTTCTCGCCACAGGACTCGGTCGAGGAGCGTTATCTGGTCCAGACGGACAGGTTCACGCACTTCGCGATGGCGGCTGCCGACTTCGCGCTCGCCGATTCCGGGCTCGACCTGGCGGCCATGTCACCGTTCGCCGTGGGTGTGGTGACGGCCGCCGGGTCGGGCGGCGGCGAGTTCGGCCAGCGAGAGCTGCAGCAGCTGTGGGGTCATGGCCCCCAGTACGTCGGGCCGTACCAGTCGATCGCCTGGTTCTATGCGGCCAGCACCGGACAGGTGTCGATCCGGGGCGGTTTCAAGGGCCCTTGCGGGGTCGTCGCCTCCGACGAGGCGGGCGGTCTGGACGCGCTGGCGCACGCGGCGCGGACCATCCGACGGGGCACCGAGGCCGCCGTGGTGGGCGCCGCGGAGGCACCGCTGGCGCCGTACTCGATGGTCTGCCAGCTCGGCTACCCGGAGCTGAGCCGGTCCCTCGACCCTGACTCGGCGTATCTGCCGTTCAGCCCGCAGGCGTGCGGCTTCGCGCCGGCCGAGGGCGGTGCGATGTTCGTCGTCGAATCGCACACCGCGGCACTCGCGCGCGGGGCGCAGGTCCGGGCCGTACTGGCCGGGCACGCGGCGACCTTCACCGGAGCGTCCCGCTGGGAGGAGTCGCGCGCGGGCCTGGCCCACGCCATCCGGGGCGCACTGGAGGAGGCGCGCTGCGCACCCGACGAGATCGACGTGGTCTTCGCCGACGCGCTCGGCACCCCGGCGGCCGACCGCGCCGAGGCGCTGGCCATCGCCGACGCGCTGGGCGAGCACGCGGCCCATGTACCGGTCACCGCGCCGAAGGCCGGTTTCGGCCGGGCCTACTGCGGCGCGCCCGCCCTGGACGTGGCCGCCGCGGTGCTCGCCATGGAGTACGGCGTCGTCCCGCCCACCCCCAGGGTCACCGAGATCTGCCACGAGCTGGACCTGGTGACCCGCTTTGCCCGGACCGCCGAGCTGCGCACCGCCCTGGTGCTGAGCCGGGGGCTGATGGGCTCCAACGCCGCCCTGGTGCTGCGCCGGGGCCAGGGCGACTGAACCACCGCAATCCCACCCCAGAAGGAGAACCGAATGACACCCTCACTGACCCACGCCGAGCTGGCCGCCCTGATCAAGGGCAAAGCCGGCATCACCGTCGACCCGCTGGAGCTGGAGAGGCCCGGCGTGACCTTCGAGGAGTTCGGCGTGGACTCGCTCGGGCTGCTCGGCGTGGTGGGCGAGCTGGAGAACCGGCACGGACTGCAGATCACCTCCGGCGCCGAGATGTCGAAGACCCCGGCCGAGTTCCTCCAGGCCGTCAACACCTCTGTGAAGGCAGGTGCCTGAGATGCCCGGTCACACCGACAACACCATTGTCATCGCCGCCCCCGTGGAGCTGGTCTGGGAGATCACCAACGACCTGGAGCAGTGGCCGCAGCTGTTCAGCGAGTACGCCACCGTCGAGGTGCTCAACCGCGAGGGCGCCAGGACCACCTTCCGGCTGACCATGCACCCGGACGAGAACGGCCAGGTCTGGAGCTGGGTCTCCGAGCGGGAGACCGACCGCAAGGCCCTCGCCGTCCGGGCCCGCCGGGTCGAGCCGGGGCCGTTCGAGTACATGGACATCCGCTGGGAGTACACCGAGGTCCCGGGCGGGACGAGCATGCGGTGGATCCAGGACTTCGCCATGAAGCCCACCGCGCCCGTGGACGACGAGGGGATGACCAACCACATCAACCGCAACTCCCGGATCCAGATGGAACTGATCCGGGACAAGGTCGAGAAGCACGCCGGGAAGGGGTGAACACCATGCATCGCACACTGATCGTCGCCCGGATGAAGCCGGACTCCAGCGACGGCATCGCCGAGGTCTTCGCCGAGTCCGACCGGGGTGAACTGCCGCAGCTGGTCGGGGTCACGGCCCGCAGCCTGTTCCAGTTCGGCGAGCTCTACCTGCACCTCATCGAGGCCGACCGCCCGCCCGGCCCCTCGGTGGCCAAGTACAAGGACCACCCGGAGTTCCGCGAGGTGAGCGACCGGCTGACCGCCTTCGTCCAGGCGTACGACCCCGCCACCTGGCGGGAGCCCAAGGACGCGATGGCCCGCGAGTTCTACCGCTGGGAGCGCGCCGCTTCCCACTGAACTGGAGGATGACCCACCATGGTGGAGACCGACGACCAACCGGGTGACCTGGATCCGGAGTGGGTACGGTGCGCACGCTGCACCGGGCTGATCTACGGCCGACGCTTCCTGCGGACGCTGCGGGTCTGCCCGGACTGCGGCTGGCACGCCCAGCTGACCGCCCGACAGCGCCTGGAACAGCTGCTCGACCCCGGAACGGCCGAGCCGCTGCGCCAGGTCGCGGCGCTGCACGACCCGCTCGGCTTCGTGGACAGCCGCCCCTACCCCGAGCGGCTCTCCGACGCCCGCGCCGACACCGGCCTCGACGAGGCGGTGCTCTGCGTGATGGGCCGGATCGAAGGGCAACCGGTGGTCGTCGCCGCCATGGACTTCCGTTTTCTCGGCGGCAGCCTCGGCTGCGGGGTGGGCGCCCTGGTCACCGAGGCCGCCGAGACCAGCCTGCGGCTGCACACCCCCCTCCTGCTCGTCTGCGCCTCCGGCGGAGCGCGGATGCAGGAGGGTGTGCTGTCGCTGATGCAGATGGCCAAGACCGCGCAGGCGCTGGCCGAACTGGACGAGGCCGGGGTACTGGTCGTCTCGCTGATCACCGACCCGACCTACGGCGGTGTGGCGGCCTCCTTCGCCACCCTGGCCGATGTGATCATCGCGGAGCCCGGCGCCCGGATGGGCTTCGCCGGGCCCCGGGTGATCGAGCAGACCACCGGCGAACGACTGCCGGAGGGCTTTCAGACCGCCGAGTTCCTCCTGGCACACGGCATGGTGGACGACGTCGTGGCGCGGCCCGCGCTGCGCGCGACGCTCGGCCGGCTGCTGAGCCTGCGCTCCCCCACCACGCCGTCCGAGCCCGTCCGCAGCGAAGCGCCGGACGGCATCCTGCGCACGGTGGAGGAGCTCACCGAGCGGGACTCCTGGGCCGCCGTCCGGCTCGCCCGGCACCCGGACCGGCCCAGCGGCCTCGACTACGTCGGCCATCTCCTCGACGACTTCCTCGAACTGCACGGCGACCGGCTCAGCGAGGACTGCCCCGCCATCGTCGGCGGTACGGGACGCCTCGCCGGTCTGCCGGTCATGCTGATCGGCCATCACAAGGGCGGCCCCGACCTGACCGAGCGGCGCCGCCGCCGGTTCGGTATGCCCGCCCCCGCCGGATACCGCAAGGCCGCCCGGCTGATGCGGATGGCCGCCAAACTGGGCCTGCCGCTGGTCACGCTGATCGACACCCCCGGCGCCAACCCCGGACCGGACGCCGAGCGCAGCGGCCAGGCCGTCGCCATCGCCGAGAACCTGCGGCTGATGTCCCGGCTGCCGGTACCCATCGTCGCCGTCCTGATCGGCGAGGGCGGCAGCGGCGGGGCACTCGCGCTCGGGGTCGCCGACCGGGTGCTGGTCAGCATCAACGGCGTCTACTCCGTCATCAGTCCGGAGGGCTGCGCGGCGATCCTGTGGAAGGACCCCGAGGCCGCGCCCACCGCCGCCAACGCGCTTCGCCTGCACGCCCGGGAGCTCGTCAGGCTCGGCATCGTGGACGGCGTCGTCCCCGAGCCCGACGACGGTGCGCACCGGGACCACGCGGGCGCGGCGGCGATGCTCGGCGAGGCCCTGCTCGCGACCCTCGGCGACCTGATCCCCTGGGAGCCCGCGCGGCTGCTCCAGGAACGCAAGCGCCGGTTCCACCGCTTCGGTGTCGAGGGGGTCACGGCGGAGGGAGGGACCGCCACCGCCGGACCGGGAGTCGGACCGGCGGTCGGTCCCGTGGTGGTCGGACCGGCACTCACAACGGTGCTCGGAACGGTCGAGAGAGGTGCACAGTGACACTCGGTGCGGACAAGAAGACCCATCCGGAGAACGGCCGGCAGTCGGTCACCCTCATCAACGCGCACTCCTTGGCCGGCACGGCGGAGGTGACCAAGGCCGATCTCGAAGCGGTCTGCCGGGCCGTCAGGGAGCTGACCCGGGCCTGCGCGCAGCCGCCGAGCCGGATCAGGCTCCAGCACGGACGTACCACGGTCGAGGTCGAGTGGCCGGCCCCGGAGGGGCCGGCGCAGCCCGCACCGGCGTCGGTGGCAACCGCCGAGCCCGAGCAGGACACCGGGCTGACGTACGTCTGCGCGCCGATGGTCGGCACCTTCTACCATGCGCCCGAACCGGGCTCCCCACCGTTCGTCTCGGTCGGCGACCTCGTCCAGCCGGGGCAGACCGTCGGGATCCTGGAGGTGATGAAGATGATGAGCACCATCGCATCGGACATCGGCGGGCGGGTGGTGGAGATCCTGGTGCCGAACGCCACCTCGGTGGAGTACCAGCAGCAGCTCATCGTCGTGGAGCCGGTGGCCGAGGGATGAGCGCGATGTTCACGACCGTGCTGGTCGCCAACCGAGGCGAGATCGCCCTGCGGGTGGCCCGCACCTGCCGGGAGCTCGGCCTGCGGACCGTGGCGGTGTACTCCACCGCCGACCGCGACTCGGCGGTGGTCCGGTTCGCCGACCGGGCCGTGCGCATCGGGCCGCCGCAGACCAGGAGCAGCTATCTGCACGTACCGTCGATCATCGAGGCGGCGCTGAGTACCGGTGCCGAGGCGATCCACCCCGGCTACGGCTTCCTCTCCGAGGACCCGGACTTCGCGGAGATCTGCGAGGCCAGCGGGATCACCTTCATCGGCCCACCGCCCCGGGTGATCGAACAGCTCGGCGACAAGGCGCAGGCCCGGGCGCTGATGGCCGAGGCCGGGCTGCCCGTACTGCCCGGCAGTACGGGCGCGCTGGCCACCCCCGGCCAGGCCAAGGAGGTCGCGCAGCGGGTCGGGTATCCGGTGATCCTCAAGGCGGTGGCAGGCGGTGGCGGCCGCGGGATGGCCGTGGTGCGCAGCGCCGAGAACCTGCTGCACGCCTTTCACGAGACCCGCGCGCACGCCCGTGCGGTCTTCGGCGACGAGCGGATCTACCTGGAGCGGTACATCGAGGACGCCCGGCACGTCGAGGTGCAGGTCCTCTGCGACCGGTACGGCTCGGCCGTGCACCTGGGCGAGCGGGACTGCTCGGTGCAGCGCAGGCACCAGAAGCTGATCGAGGAGTCCCCCGCGCCCAACCTGTCGCCGACGCTGCGCGCCCGGATGTGCGAGGCGGCGGTGCGGGGCGCCCTGGCGGTGGGCTATGCCGGCGCGGCGACCTTCGAGTTCGTGCTGACGCCGGATCAGCGGTTCTATCTTATGGAGATCAACTGCCGGCTCCAGGTCGAGCACCCGGTGACCGAGATGGTCACCGGGATCGACCTGGTGCGGGAGCAGATCACCATCGCGGCCGGGCTGCCGCTCTCCTTTCGGCAGGAGGAGGTGCAGCCGCGCGGGGTGGCCGTGGAGTGCCGGGTCAACGCCGAGGACCCGGCCCGGAACTTCGCACCGACGCCCGGCCTGCTGACCGAGTTCGTCCCGCCGGGCGGCCCGTTCGTCCGGGTCGACACCCACGCCTACACCGGCTGGCCGGTCGGTCCCGACTACGACTCGCTGCTGGCGAAGACCGTCGTCTGGGCCCCGGACCGGCCGCAGGCGCTGGCCCGGATGGACCGCGCGCTCGGCGAGTTCCGGATCGAAGGCCCTGTCGTGCGGACCACCACGGGATTCCTGCGGGAGGCGCTGGCCCGTCCGGAGTTCCAGGCCGGGATGCACACCACCGGTCTGGTGGCGCGGATGGCCGAGGAGCCCGTACAGGTCGGATGAGGCCGACGGACGGCGGAGCCGGTACCCGAACCAAGGGGTACCGGCTCCGCCGTCCGTCGGCCTGTCCGCCTGTCAGCCGGTCGGGACAGTGCTCTCGAAGGCGTGCAGATAGGGGTTGACCGGGCCGATGTGACCGAGGCACAGGCCGGCCTCGGTCATCAGCTCCACCATGCTCGCCTTGGAGTGCTTGGCACCGCCCACGTTGAGCAGCAGCATCAGGTCCATGGCGGTGGTGAAGCGCATCGAGGGGGTGTCGTCGACAAGGTTCTCGACCACCACCACGCGCGCACCCGGCCGGGCGGCGGCGACGACGTTGCGCAGCGTTCTGCGGGTGCTGTCGTCATCCCATTCGAGGATGTTCTTGATGATGTAGAGATCGGCGTCGACCGGGATCGCGTCGCGGCAGTCGCCGGGAAGCAGCCGGGTACGGGAGGCCAGCGCGCCGCCCTCGCGCAGGCGGGGGTCGGCGTTGGCGACCACCTTGGGGAGGTCGAGCAGGGTGCCGTGCACCTGTGGGTGCTTCTCCAGCAGGCTGGCCAGGACGTGGCCCTGGCCGCCGCCGATGTCGGCGACCGCACCGATCCCGGTGAGGTCGAGGTAGTCGGCGAGTTCGGCCGCGGACTGGCGGCTGGAGTGGGTCATGGCCCGGTTGAACACCATGGCGGAGTCGCGGGCGTCGTCGTGCAGGTAGTCGAAGAACTCCTTGCCGTACAGCTCGGGGAAGATGTTGCGGCCGGAGCGGACGGCGTCGTCCAGGCGCGGCCAGGCCTCCCAGGTCCACGGTTCGGTGCACCAGAGGGAGATGTAGCGCAGGCTGTTGGGCTCGTCCTCGCGGAGCAGACGGGACATCTCGGTGTGGACGTACCGGCCGTCCTCGGTCTCGGCGAAGATCCCGTAGCAGGAGAGTGCCCGCAGCAGCCGGCGCAGCGGCAGCGGCTCGGTGTCGACGGCGGCGGCCAGTTCGTCGACGCCGGCCGGGGTCTCGCCGAGGGCATCCGCGATCTCGAGCCGGGCCGCCGCGCGGACGGCTGCGGCGCAGGCGGCACCGAAGACGAGTTCGCGCAGGCGCATGGCCGGGGAGGGAGGGCTGGTCAGCGCCGCGCCGGGGAGGGCCGGACTGGTGAGAGCCGGGCTCGCCAGACTCGGACTGGTCAGGTTCGGATTGGTCAGAGTCGGATTGGTCAGAGTTTTCATCGGGACAGCTGTGGTGGTTGGTGCCGTGTGCATGCGGCCGCCTTTCTGTGTGGAACGGTCAGCACTGGCCTGCCGGTTCGGAGACCCGGCACTGGTTGCGGGTGAAGGAGTTGCCGACGCCGGTGTCGCGGTTGGCAACGTCGGACGGGCCGTTGCCGAGGACCGCGTTGTTGCTGACGGTGATCCGGGCGTTGGGGGTACCGACGAAGCTGTGGAACAGGACGATGCCCCCGGACATCGACGTGCTGCCGACGTTCTCCTCCACCCGGTTGCCGGTCACCAGGGTGTCCTCGGCGCCGGTGAGGAGGATGCCGGTGCCCTGGATGGCGTCCAGGCGGGGGTTGGGCGGACAGTACTTGTTGTTGGCGCTGACGAAGTTCTGACGCACCGTCAGGGCTCCAGCGCGCGGCACGTTCTCGTCGCCGACGATGAACACGCCGCCGCAGTTGCCGGTGATCACGTTGGACTCGACGCTGAGCACCCTGGCCCGGCGGACCACGACACCGAGCCGGTTGTCGGACAGGCGGTTCTCGGCGATCACCGTGCCCTGCGTGTCGATGGCCGGACCCTCGCCGTCCGACAGGTTCGCGAGGAAGACCCCGGCCTGTCCGTTGCCGCGGGCCTCGTTGCCGCGCACCACGGCCCGGGTGGACTTCTCCTGACTGATGCCCTGCTGGCCGTTGTCCCTGGCGAGCACATGACGGATCGTCATCCTGTCCGTACCGACGGCGTTGATGCCGTTCTTGGTGAATCCGGCGACGGTGAGCGACTCGATCCGCAGGCCGGTGACCGGGTGGGCGGACGCACCCGTGACACAGAGGCCGTGGCCGGCGCGGGCGCAGGCGTTGCCGCTCTGGGTGTCCGGGCCCGGGGAGATCACCGTGGCCTCGCCCGCGCCGCGCAGGGTCAGCTCGGAGGTGGTGACCACGACGCTCTCGCGGTAGGTGCCGGCAAGGATCTGCACGGTGTCACCCGGCCGGGCGGCATTGATCGCCTGCTGGATCGACTCGCCCGGGTGGACGACGTGGAGGGAGGCGGACGCGGAAGCGTCGGCCGGTCCGGGAATCCCCGTGATCAGGCCGACGGCGAGGATTGCTGCGACGCCCGCCAACTGCGGGGTCCGGCGCGTGGGCATGGATGGTGACCTGCTTTCAGGGACTTGGCTGCGTCGGTTTGCTGGAGCTGCGGCTGAAGCTGCTACTTCAGCCCTCACTGTTGCGGCCGACGGCCGGACCGGGATCGCGATGACCGGCTCGGGGCCACCTAACCGAAGCTATGGGTGGCCCTGGGGACCTGCCACTTCTGCTCACCCGGTCGTGCAGCGGTGTCCCTGGGACAGCGCAGACCGGCCCTCTGAGCGACCGGCGGCCGGGAGCGCCGCGACGCCGCGGGCCCTGTCGCCGGTCGGTCCTAGTAGAGCCCGACGCCGTACGCCGCGAGCGCGCCTGTGACGGGCTGGAAGAAGGTGGTGCCGCCCAGGGTGCAGTCACCGTTGCCGCCGGAGGTGAGGCCGAGCGCGGTGGTGCCGGAGTAGAGCGGGCCGCCGCTGTCGCCCGCCTCGGCGCAGACCGTCGTCTTGATCAGTCCGCGGACCGTGCCCTGGGCGTAGTGCACCGTGGCGTTGAGGCCCGTGACGAGACCGCCGCGCCCGTACGTGGTGCTGCCGCTGCGGGTGACACTCTGTCCGACCGACGGATCGGCGGCGGTGGCGACCGGCTGGGTGGTGCCGTCGTGGAGGTCCACGGCGGAGGGCGGGACGCTGCCGTCGGTGTACTGGACGAGGGCGTAGTCGTGGCCGGGGAAGGTCGATCCCGTGGTGCTGCCGATCGGCTTGGCCATGCTGTCGTCGCCGTACCAGGTCGAGGCGACGTTTCCGCAGTGACCGGCGGTCAGGAAGTAGTAGAGGTCACCGTTGCTGACACTGCGTACGTTGAAGCCGATCGAGCACCGGTACCCACCGCCGTAGATGGCGTCACCGCCCGCCAGCCTGGCGCTGAAGACTCCGGGCACCCGCTCCACCCGGACGGCGGCGCCCAGGCGCTCGGCCGTGCGGCTGACCTGGTCGAGGACAGCCCCCTTGACGGTGGAGTCCGCCGAGACCACCACCTGGTCGGTGGCCGGGTCGACGACCCAGGCGGTCCCCGGCACGGCGGCGCTGCGGTCGAGTTCGGCGGTGGCGGCGGCCAGCTGTACGGCGCTGCGGGTGACCAGCCGGGGGACGGCTCCGGCCGCACGGACCTGCTGCGCGTCGGCCGCGCGGGTGATGGTGACGACCGGTCGGCCGGAGGCGTCCAGGTAGGAGCCGGCGGTGCGGTCCTCGCCGAGCCGCTGCCGGAGGTCGGCGGCGAGCGCTGCCGCGGCCACCCCCGTGGGGGCCGGGGCGGGCAGTGCGGAGGCGGGTGCGGGAAGGGCAAAGGCCGTGCCGGTCAGTAGGGTGGCGGCCACCGCCAGGAGGGCGGCGCGGCGGCTGGTACGGCGGTTGCTCATAGGGGCTCCCTGGGTGCCTGAGATGCGAGGATGGCGGGCGCACCCGGATGGCGCAGCCGGGCCGGCCGAGGGCGGACGACGGGCGCGCCGGTGCGGTCCTGCTGGCAACTATCGGGGCCTCGGCAGAGGTCGGCGACCGGGAGGACCGGCTGCCGATGACGAGGAGTCACGGCCACGGCGGCGGCGCTCGAAGCCGCGTCCTCCCGGTCCGAGCCGGGTGCTCTGCCATGGAGCCCCTCCGCCATCATGACGCCCGTGGGGCGATAACTCCGGGGGCGGGGCTCGAACCTGCGTCCTGACGGGTGACGAGCCGGACGCTCGGCTGCCGGGCCGCTCCGGGCGGCGACGTGATCCCGTGCGGCGTGAGCGTACGGTCCACCGGACCACGGAAGTTCGGCCGGTTCGGCGAGGCGGCGCGGCGGCAACAGCGGCAGCGGCAGCGGCGAAGCGGTTCGGCGGCGGGCGCTCGGGAGTCCGCTCTCCCGCCGGATCCCCGGAAACCGTGGAGAGCGCGTGGTCGCATCCTGCATGCTTGGCACAGGATGACCGGAGGGAGAGGGGGTCGGGCGTGAGTGGGTCCGATGGCCGGGGGCGGGGGCTGCTGGCTGCGGCCGGGGTGCTCATTCCGGACGAGCGGGGGCGGATCCTGGTGGTACGGCTCCCCTACGACGCCCGGCATCCGATCGCGATCCCCGGCGGTGGCTGGGAGCCCTCGGACGGCTCGCCCCGGCAGACGGCCTTCCGGGAGATCGGCGAGGAGCTCGGCATCACTCCCGAACTCGGACCGCTGGCCTGCATCGACTGGTCGCTGGACGACTTCCGTCCGCCGATCGCGGCACATCTGTACTGGGCCGCATCGCTGCCGAGCGGGCAACTGGCGGCCCTGCGGCCGCAGGTGGAAGAGGTCGGCGGATGGGCATTTCTGACTGATCGTCAGATTTCCTCGGCGCTGCCGCCCAAGCTGTCGCGGCGGGTGACGGCCTGCCTGACCGCACCGCGCGGCGCCGGTCCGCTGGAGCTGGAGGACAGCCACCCCGTCGGCCACACCATCGCCCATGTGCCACCGGTTCCGCCGCCCCCGTACACCGGTGCGGCCGGTCTTGACCTGGCGGGCAGCGGGGCCCTCGTCGAACGGCAGCCCCCGCTGGGCCGGGAGGCGTACATCGCCGGGCTGCCGAGGATCCGGGCGAAGGCGCGGATGCTGTTCACCGACACCGCGGGGCGAGTACTGCTGGTGCGGCTGCGCCCCCAGGAGGAGCGGCCGTACTGGACGCTGCCCGGCGGCAGCGTGGAGGCGGACCGGGAGCTGCCCCGGGCGGCGGCACGGCGGGAGACCCGCGAGGAGCTGGGCTGGGAGCTGGAGCCGGGCCGGCTGCTGGCGCTGGACTGGTCGCCGGACACGGGCGGCTCGGCGACGCTCGTGTACGTCTTCGACGGCGGCGAGGTGGCGGCGGAGCTGCTCGGGCGGATCCGGCTGCCGCAGGACGAGCTGGTGGAGTGGCGGATGTTCACGCCGGCAGCGGCGCGGGGCGTACTGTCCGAGCAGGCGCGGAGCCGGCTCGACGCCTGCCTGGCGGTGCGGGCGGCGGGCAGCGGCGGCCCGGCGGAGCTGGTGCGGGGGCGCCCGGTATGAGAGCCGGAGGTGGGCGAGTGGTCCGATCTGCGTGACGCGGGCAGGTCAACGCGTCAGAATGGACCTGCCGACCGCGCGACCTCCGGGAGGAACCATGACGCCCCAAACGATCGCCGCCGCCCTCGGCGGCCACCGCGTCGAAGCGCTGAAGGGCGGCAGCCGACTCGTCCTGGAACTCTCCGACGAGCTGACGGTGACGGTCGACAGCGACTTCCGGCTGACCGGCCGGGCCGGTGTCGAACACTTCTACCCCGCGCTGGGCCTCACCCCCTCCCGCAGCCTGAGGGAGCTGGTGGGCACCCGGGTCGCACAGGCCGAAACCACGCTGGCGGGCGGTTTGGAGCTGGCCTTCACCTCCGGCAGCACCCTCTCCGTCCCACCCGACGGCGCCGACCGGCCGTGGACCGCGTCCGGCCCGGACGGCCCGCTCTTCGCCGCCCTCTCGAACGGCTACCTGGCGAACTGACCCGCGCTGCGATCCTGCGCCGCCATCGTCCGCCTTCCGCCCGTGAATTGACGGCCGGGTTCCTCCCCACGAAGGCCGACCGGTTAGCGGCCGGAGAGCAGTGGCGGGAGCGCCGTACCGAGACACTGCTCACCGACAAGGTCATCGACCCGGTCTCCGGCAGCATCCGCCAGGTGGTGACCACCGGACGGTGCCGCCGGCGGGGCCGGCCTTCGGCCTTCCAGGCGCCGGACGGGCCGGACACGTGCCGGATCCGTGCCTAAGCGCCTGGAAGGGGCCGTACTACCGGGAGAGCTCGAAGATCCCGTAGGCGAAGGCCCCGGCGTGGACGCCGTCGGCGGTCACCGAGATGCCGTGCGCCTCCAGGGCCCGGGCGCCGACGAGGCCGGGGTGCGTGAAGTGGGCGGGTTCCCGACGGGGGTTGACGACCACCAGATGGGTGCCCCCGCGAAGGTGGACGAAGGGGTAGCCGGTGTTCAGCACCTCGACCGCACCCCGGCTGCCGAGGGCAGGGGTGGACCTGCGCAGGGCGATCAGGCGCTGGACGAGGTTCAACAGTGAATCAGGGTCCGCTAGTTGGGAGGCCACGGTGGGCCGGCCCGGGTCGGGGTCGAGAGGCTGGTAGAGCCGGCCGGCGGGGGCGGTGGAGAAGCCCGCGTTGGGACCGTCGTCCCACTGCATCGGGGTACGCGACCCTGCGCGGTTGTTGGTGGGTTCCAGTCGGCTGCCCTCCTTGTCGGGCAGGCCGGGGACGAACCGCATGCCGATCTCGTCGCCGTAGTAGATGGCGGGCAGGGTCGGCCAGGTCATCAGGAAGGCGTAGACGGCGCGGAGTTGCTCCGGGGTGCGGGAGCCCGTGGCGAGGCGGTTGTAGTCGTGGTTGGCGGTGGGCAGGATGACGTGGCCCCGGCCGCCGGCCGGGCGGCCGGTGCGCCAGGCGGCGAGGAACTCGTCCATCGAGCCCCGGCCCTGCGGGTCGAAGTAGCAGGTGCCGTCCTCCCAGGACGGGGAGGTCATTCCCTCGCCGTTGTCCCAGAGCGAGCGGACGGCCCGGCCCGCGAAGTGGAGCAGGAAATCCGCGTGGAAGCCTGCCGGGAGGGAGAGTTCGGGCCGGCCCCACTCCGCGAGGAGCACCGCCTCGGGGTGGTGGCGATCGAGCCAGGCCCGCTGCTCGCGCCAGAGCTTCGAGGTCTCCGCACGGCCCGGGTCGTCCTTGACCAGGGAGTACGCCATGTCCACCCGGAATCCGGCGACGCCGACGGGCAGCCAGTGGTCCATGATCTCGCGCAGGGCGGCCCGATTCGCCTGCGGTCCCTCGGCGTTGACGGGCTGACGCCACGGCTCGTCGTCCAGGCTGCGCGCATAGCCGAAGTTGAGCGCCGGCTGGAAGTCGAAGAAGTTCGGCAGGTAGTAGCCGGGCCGCTTGCCCGGGGAGGGTACGAACCTCGGGACTTGGCGGTCGGCCCAGATGTAGCGCTGGTCGGTGGGGTCGTCGGCGGCGGCCAGGAACCACGGGTGCCGGTCGGAGGTGTGGCCGGGGACGAGGTCGAGCAGGATGCGGATCCCCCGGCGGCCGGCGGCCTCCACCAGCGCAGCGAGGTCCTCCTGGGTGCCGTAGCGCGGGGCGATCCTCAGGTAGTCGGTGACGTCGTAGCCGGCGTCCCGGAAGGGCGACTCGAAACAGGGGTTGAGCCAGACCGCGTCCACACCCAGCCAGGCGAGGTGGTCGAGGTGCTCGGTGATCCCGGCGAGGTCGCCGATGCCGTCGCCGTCGGAGTCGGCGAAGGTCTGCGGATAGATCTGGTAGAGGACGGCATCGGCCAGCCAGGACGGGGCAGGTTGGTTCGTCATCGCGTGCGGTACTCCGTTCCGCGGGGACAGTCCGCACCCAGTCTCCCTCTGCGACGGGCCGAACCGCTGCTTCTTCGGGGGATGACCACGGGGCGGCGGGCGAGGATGCTCGCGCGCTGGGCACCGGCACAGGGCGCCGGGCACCCGCGCAACGGGCTCGCCTCGGGCTGAGGGGCAGCCGCCGCGGTCCCGGTTCTCCGTCTCAGCCCGCTTCGGCAGTCTCCGCTGCCTGCTGCGGGTCGAAGTACGGGGGCGCGGGCGCGAGATGGAGCGGGGGCCCGAGGAGGTGGAGCAGGGTGCGGTTGTGCTTGAGGAGCCAGGCGAGGTAGGTGGGATTGACCCGGGCCAGGTCGAGATAGGCGGAGCCCAGATCCGTGTAGAGCGCGTCGAGTGCGGGGGCGCTCAGGGCCTTGGAACGCCAGGCGAGAAGCAGCCGGACCGCGAGCGGGTCGCCCTGGATGGGACGGACCACCGTACCGGGCCCGGGGAGCGAGGTGGGCTGGCACGGGCGCACGGCCTCGCCGGAGGCGACGAGTTCGGCCGCGGTCACGTTGTCGCGGACCTGCATCACGCGCGGGTCGAGCCTGGCCGTGGCGAAGACACGGCGCATCGCCGCGTACTCGTGGTCCGCCGCCGGGTCCACCATCCAGGTGTCGTGGGCGAGATCCGCCAGGCGCACCACGGGCAGCGCGGCGGCCGGGTGCCTGACGGAGAGGGCGATGAACTGGGGCTCCCTGGCTATCAGGACGCGGTGTTCCGCATCCGCCGGCATCCGCAGGGGGAAGCCCTCGCTCTCGTGCACGAGGGCGACGTCGAGCTGGTTCGCGGCGACCGTGCGCAGCAGCGCGCCGGCGGAGATGTCGATGTGGATCGTGGTGTCCGTCTCCGGGAGGCGCTCGTGGATCCGGCGCAGCCAGGCCGCCACGGCGCGGCTGCCGACGCTGCCGATGCGCAACTGCCGCCTCTGGGCACCGGCGGCCTCCTGACGGACAGCGGTGACCAGGGTGGCCATCTCGGCGATGATGGGCCGGGCCCGGGACAGCACGGAATGGCCGAGCGCCGTGGGGTGGCTGCCGGTCTGCTCACGGGTGAACAGCTGTCCGCCGATGGTCCTTTCGATACGGCGCAGCTGGGTGGTGAGGGACGGCTGGGTCATGCCGAGCTGCAGTGCCGCCTTCCGCACGCTGCCGGTGTCCGCGATCGCGCACAGCACGCGAAGGTGTCTCACATCGAGCTCCACGGCGGGAGCATAGCGATTTCGCAAGTTATCCGCCAGGGACATGTCAGGCAATGAGACCGTCAAGCCGTGCACCCGGGGGATTGAGCCGAGTTATCGCCGGTTGACATCATCCGCTCACTCCCGGGACTCAACGAAGCTCTGCGCATCAACAGTTCATCCGGTGTTCCGCGCCATCGACCCCAACGATCGCGGAACTCTCGAACGGAGTCCCCCACATGAACCGCTTCATGACTTCGCTGTCTGCTGCGCTCGGGCTCGCTCTGGCCTCCGGCCTGGCCGCCGCCGTGCCCGCGTCCGCCGCCACGCCCGACACCGCCGGGGGCGCCTCCCAGCAGCGGTACGCCGGATCGTCGTACACCGGGTCGGCCGCCGAGCGGGCCGACAACCAGGCCTTCTACGCGGCCGTGATGAAGTCCGCCCTGGCCAAGCAGGCCGCGCACCCCTACCTCAGGACGGTCACCGTCACCTATGACGCGAGCAACGCGCCGTCCTTCGCCAGCGAGATAGCCGGTGCCGCACAGATCTGGAACAGCTCCGAGCGCAATGTCCAGCTCCGCGCCGGCAGCAACGCCGACTTCAGCTACTACGAGGGCAACGACTCGCGCGGCTCGTACGCCAGCACCGACGGCCACGGGCAGGGCTACGTCTTCCTCGACTACTCGCAGAACCAGCAGTACTACCCCGTCCGCGTCGTGGCGCACGAGACCGGTCACGTGCTCGGTCTGCCGGACCACTACTCGGGCCCCTGCAGCGAGTTGATGTCCGGCGGCGGCCCCGGCACCTCCTGCACCAACCCCTACCCGAACGCCACCGAGAAGCGCCGGGTGGACTCGCTCTGGGCCAACGGCCTCAGCGCCGTCGCCAAGAACGCGTCCGCCGACGCGGCCCGCTGACCGAGCGCCTCACAGCACTGCGGCCCGGCTCCGTCCGACGGAGCCGGGCCGTACGCGAGCGGTGGGGGTGTCGGCCCACGGCGGATCGGGCGGGCCCGAGCGCCGGCCTGCTCAGTGCGCCGGCAGCGGGCGTTCGAGCCTTACCAGGGCGTCGATCGCCTCGGCCGTCGCGCCGTGGGCGGCGCCGGCGGTGTTGGCGACGTGCGGCTGGCGGCGGACGCGTTCGGCTCGGACGGTGCGGAGCTGACGGTCCGCCAGGTCGGCGATGACGTCGTCCGGGGTGAAGAGCACGGCAGGGTCGCTCGGGCCACCGGAGCCCTCGGTCAGGTTGGTGGTGTCGTGGCCGACGACCAGCAGGGTCCCGCCGGGGGCGAGGGCGTCGGCGGCCGTGCGCAGCACGGTGCGGCGTTGCTCGGCGGGCAGGTGGAGATAGGCGATGAGGACGAGGTCGTAGGCGCCCGGTTCGGGTACGTGGGTACGGGCGTCCGCCTCGACCCAGGTCAGCCGGTCCGAGACGGCGTCCGGCAGACCGGCGGCGAGGCGGCGGCCCCGGTCGAGTGCGACCGGGGAGAAGTCCAGCGCCGTCACCCGCCAGCCCCGGGCGGCCAGCCAGAGGCTGTTGCGGCCCTCGCCCGCCGCCAGATCGAGCGCCCGACCGGGCGGCAGGCCCCGGCACTCGCGCCGCACCCAGCGGTTGGGCTCGGTGCCCCAGACCAGTTCGGCCGATCGGTAGCGCTGGTCCCAGTCGTGACTCTCCACCCCCTGATCCTTGCAGGGATCCCGGCCTTGAGGAGGAGGAGTCGTCCGACGGTCACACGGACCGTGGCCGGCGTGCTCCGATCGCGCGGGAAATATCGGTGGAATGACCCGAAGGAACTAATTCGTCTGCGGTCAGGTTCTGCTGCGCTCTCCCCAAGTGCTGGGGGCCGACGCCCGGGTGGCACGGTTTCGGCACGGCGCGGCGTGCGGGCGTGGGCCGACCGAGTGATGACGATCGGATTCCGGTCGCCGTTCGAAGGGCAGGCTACGGCCTACGGCGGTGATCCGGTGTTCGGAGGTGACCGACCGGCACCGTACGGTGTCAACCGTCGTGAACCATGCGCGCGGCACCGTGGGAACCCGGGTCCGCGCTCGATGACGAGAGGCTTTCCTTCATGGCTCAGCAGGTGCAGGGCGTGGTCGCCCGGTCCAAGGGTGCTCCGGTGCAGATCGAGACGATCCTGGTCCCGGATCCCGGTCCGGGCGAGGCGCTGGTGAAGGTCCAGGCATGCGGGGTCTGCCACACCGACCTGCACTACCGCGAGGGCGGGATCAACGACGAGTTCCCCTTCCTGCTCGGCCACGAGGCGGCCGGCGTGGTGGAGGCGGTCGGCGAGGGCGTGACCGAGGTGGCGCCCGGTGACTTCGTGATCCTCAACTGGCGGGCGGTCTGCGGCAACTGTCGCGCCTGCCTGCGCGGCAGGCCCTGGTACTGCTTCAACACCCACAACGCCAAGCAGAAGATGACGCTCGCCGACGGCACCGAGCTCAGCCCCGCTCTGGGGATCGGCGCCTTCGCCGAGAAGACCCTGGTCGCCGCCGGGCAGTGCACCAAGGTCTCGCCCGAGGCGTCCCCGGCCGCCGCCGGGCTGCTGGGCTGCGGAGTGATGGCCGGGCTCGGCGCCGCCATCAACACCGGCAACGTCGGCCGGGGCGACACGGTGGCCGTGATCGGCTGCGGTGGCGTCGGCAACGCGGCCGTGGTCGGCGCCCGGCTGGCCGGGGCTGCCCGGATCATCGCGGTGGACATCGACGACCGCAAGCTGGCCACCGCCCGGCAGCTCGGCGCCACCCACACCGTCAACGGACGCGCAGGCGACCCGGTCGAGGCCATCCGTGAGCTCACCGGCGGTCATGGCGCCGATGTCGTGATCGACGCGGTCGGCACGCCGGAGACGTACCGTCAGGCGTTCTACGCCCGCGATCTGGCCGGGACGGCGGTTCTGGTCGGCGTGCCCACCCCGGAGATGAAGCTCGAGCTGCCGCTGCTGGACGTCTTCGGGCGGGGCGGCGCGCTGAAGTCCTCCTGGTACGGCGACTGCCTGCCCAGCCGGGACTTCCCGATGCTCATCGACCTCTACCTCCAGGGCCGCCTCGACCTGGACGCCTTCGTCAGCGAGACCATCCCGCTGACCGGTGTCGAGGAGGCGTTCACCCGGATGCACAAGGGCGAGGTCCTGCGCTCGGTGGTGGTGTTCTGATGACGACTCAGGAGCAGACGCCGCCAACTCCCCAGGGGGCGCCTCGGATCGAACGCCTCGTCACCTCCGGCACCTTCTCGCTGGACGGCGGGACCTGGCAGGTCGACAACAACGTGTGGATCGTCGGCGACGACACCGAGGCCCTGGTCATCGACCCGGCGCACGACGCCGAGGCGGTCGTGGCCGCACTCGGCGGTCGGCGGCTGGTGGCGATCGTCTGCACCCATGCGCACAACGACCACATCGCCGCCGCTCCCGCGCTCGCCGACCGTACCGGCGCACCGGTCCTGCTCCACCGCGAGGACCAGGTGCTCTGGAAGCAGACCCACCCCCACCGCCCGGTGGACGGCGACCTGACGGACGGCGGGTGGCTGACGGTCGCGGGCGTGGAGCTGACGGTGCTGCACACCCCCGGCCACGCCCCGGGCGCGGTCTGCCTCTACGCGCCCGAGCTGGGCACGGTCTTCACCGGCGACACCCTGTTCGCGGGCGGTCCGGGGGCCACCGGCCGGTCCTTCTCCGACTTCCCGACCATCGTCCGCTCCATCCGCGAGCGGCTGCTGACCCTGCCGGGCGAGACGGTCGTCCGCACCGGTCACGGGGACTCGACGACGATCGGCGCCGAGGCACCGCATCTCGACGAGTGGGTCAAGCGCGGCCACTGACGGATCTGCCCGATACCCTGGCCCTCCGAGGAGTCCTCCGACGAGTCCGCTCCCCGGAGGGTCAGGTCCGAGCGTCAAGGAAGCCGCGATGCGTGCCGCACTCTTCGCCACCTGCGTCAACGACGCGGTGTACCCGTCCACCGCGATCGCCACGGTCCGGTTGCTGGAGCGGCTGGGCGTCGAGGTGGACTTCCCGCCCGGACAGACCTGCTGCGGGCAGCCGCAGTTCAACACCGGCTACCGCCGCGAGACCGAGCCGATGGTGCGCCGGATGGCACGGGCCTTCGAGGGCTACGAGTACGTCGTCGCCCCGTCCGGTTCGTGCGCGGCCATGGTCCGCGACAACTACCCCCGGATCGGCGCCATGGCGCAGGCCGAGCGGCGTGGCGGTGAACTCGCCGAGGCGGCAGGATCGTTGGCGCCACGGATGTACGAGCTGACCGAGTTCCTGACGGATGTGCTCGGCGTCGAGGACGTCGGCGCCTACTTCCCGCACAGCGTGACGTACCATCCCTCCTGCCACGGCCTGCGGCTGCTCGGGCTGGGCGATCGGCCGCTACGGCTGCTGCGCGCCGTGCAGGGGTTGGAGTTGACGGAGCTGCCGGGTGCAGAGGAGTGCTGCGGGTTCGGCGGCACCTTCGCGGTCAAGAACCCCGCCGTCTCGACCGCGATGGGCGACGACAAGGTTCGCAGCGCGCTCGGGACGGGTGCGCGGGTGCTCTGCGGCGGGGACAACTCCTGCCTGATGCACCTCGGCGGCCTGCTGCACCGGCAGTCCGCGCCCCTGCGGCCGCTGCACATCGCCGAGATCCTCGCCGCCACCCGGGACGAGCCCTGGCAGGGCGAGGCCCGTAGCGAGGCGACCCGGCCGGATCGGCCCGCTCGACCGGGGAGCGCGGCGTGAGCGGCACCAGCGGCACCAGCGGCACCAGCGGCACCAGCGGCGGAGCCTTTCTCGGCATGCCGTCCTTCCCCGAGGCGGCCGCCGTCTCCACGCAGGACCGGCAGCTGCGTGCCAACCTCTCCCACGCCACCCGCACCATCCGCGAGAAGCGCGCCCGCGCGGTCGCCGAGCTCGCCGACTGGGCCGAACTGCGCGCCGCCGGGAAGGCGATCAAGGACCATACGCTGCGCCATCTCGACCACTATCTCCTCCAGTTGGAGGCGGCCGTCACGACGGCGGGCGGCACCGTCCACTGGGCTGCCGACGCCGCGGAGGCCAACCGGATCGTCGCGGACCTGGTACTGGCCACCGGCGAACGGGAGGTGGTCAAGGTCAAGTCGATGGCCACCCAGGAGATCGGGCTCAACGAGGCGCTCGCGGCGGAGGGCATCACCGCCTACGAGACCGATCTGGCCGAGCTGATCGTCCAGCTGGGCGACGACCGCCCCTCGCACATCCTCGTGCCCGCGATCCACCGGAACCGGCGGGAGATCCGCGAGATCTTCGCCGAGAGGATGGCCGACTGGGGCCGGCCGGCACCCGAGGGGCTGACCGACTCCCCCGCCCAACTCGCCGAGGCCGCACGGCTCCACCTGCGGGAGAAGTTCCTGCGCGCCAAGGTCGCCGTCTCCGGTGCCAACTTCATGGTCGCCGAGACCGGCACCCTGGTAGTGGTCGAGTCCGAGGGCAACGGCCGGATGTGCCTCACCCTGCCGCAGACGCTGATCTCGGTGGTCGGCATCGAGAAGGTCGTCCCGAGCTGGCGCGACCTGGAGGTCTTCCTCCAGACCCTGCCGCGCTCCTCCACCGCCGAGCGGATGAATCCGTACACCTCGCTGTGGACCGGTACGAGCGACGGCGACGGCCCCTCGGCCTTCCACCTCGTACTGCTCGACAACGGACGTACCACCGCGCTCGCCGACCAGGTCGGCCGCCAGGCACTGCGCTGCATCCGCTGTTCCGCCTGCCTCAACGTCTGCCCGGTCTACGAGCGGGCCGGCGGCCACGCCTACGGCTCGGTCTACCCGGGGCCGATCGGGGCCATCCTGACTCCCCAACTGCGCGGCACCGCGAGCGAGATCGACGCCTCGCTGCCCTATGCCTCCTCGCTGTGCGGCGCCTGCTACGAGGTCTGTCCGGTCGCCATCGACATCCCCGAGGTCCTGGTCCACCTGCGCGAGCGGGTCGCCGGGCAGGGCGGGCATCGGCTGGAGCGGGCCGCAGTGAAGGCCGCCGGGTTCGTCCTGGACCATCCGGGCGTGCTCGCGGCCGGGGAGCGGGCTGCGGCGAAGGCCCGGAGACTGCTGCCCCGGCGACTCCCCGGACCCGGCGGTGCGTGGACCGACAGCCGCGATCTGCCCGACCTGCCCACCGAGCCGTTCCGTGACTGGTGGCAGAAGAACCGCCCCCAGCAGGACAGTTGAAGACCAGAGCACGGGAGGACAGTTGACGAGCACCGGCCGCGAGAGAGTGCTGGCCCGTATCCGGGCAGCCATCGGTGAGGCGGGCTCGCCCGGCGAGGAAGCCCCCGACGGGATCCCCAGGACCTATCTGAGCGCCCATCGGAGCGAGGACCCGGCGGCACTGCTCGACCTGCTGCACGAGAACCTCGTCGACTACCGGGCCGTCGTCCACCGCACCACCGAGCACGAGCTGCCCGCCACCGTCGCCCGCCTGCTGGCCGAGCACGGCTCGCGTACCGTCGCCGTACCGGCCGATCTGCCGCCCGGCTGGCTCGCGCTCGCCGTGGCGGGGGCGGCGGTGCAGGCCGTGGTGGACGACGGCGCGCTCACCGCAGCCCAGCTGGACTCGGTGGACAGTGTCCTGACCGGGTGCGCACTGGCCGTGGCCGAGACGGGAACCATCGTCCTGGACGCCGGGGCGGCGCAGGGCAGGCGACTGCTCACCCTCGTACCCGACCACCACATCTGCGTGATCCGGGCCCCCGGACAGATCGTCGCCTCGCTCCCCCGGGCACTCCCCCTGCTCGACCCCGTCCGCCCGCAGACCTGGATCTCCGGGCCCTCCGCCACCAGCGACATCGAACTCGACCGGGTCGAGGGCGTCCACGGGCCGCGCACCCTCGAGGTCGTCCTGGTGACCGGCAGCCGAGGGCGGCCCGGCCCCAGCGGCGCAACCCGGCTCAGCCCAGGGCGGCGCGGCCGAGGGCCGCACGGCCCGGAGTGATCAGACCGCTCTCGTAGGCCAGCACCACGGCCTGTGCCCGGCTGGCCAGGTTGAGTTTGGACATCACCCGGTTGAGATGGGTCTTCACGGTCGGGCCGGGGCGCCGCGTCGTCAACGCTGGGGGGATCCCGCCGCCGGGCGCAGCGCGGAGCTCTGCACCCGGGCTGACGTGCTGTCGTCCGGGTCCGTCCGGACGGCTCTCGCAACCCGGGCTCCTGCGGACCCGGCTCAAGGACCTCTCGTCGCGGTTCGCTACTTGCCAAGTTGGAAAGTGAGGGCCATTCTGGAAAGGGTGGTCTCGGGCGGGGACGAGGGAGAATCGTGCACGAATTCACCGACACCGTAGGGCCGTTGGGCCTGGCGGCCGGGCTGGAGCGGGCGGCCAGGACGCGGAGCGGCTGGTACGCGCGCTATCTGTGGGCGTTCGCCGCCTGGCAGCTGGTACTCGTCCCGGTGGCCGTGCTGTGGCACGGCTTCGCTGCGGCGATGGTCTACGGGCCGGGCAATGCGATCCTGGTGACCGGGCTGAGCGTGTACGCCGGGCGGCAGCGCGTGGTGCGCCGCGGATTCGGCGTCAGGCACGGGGTGATCGTGGGGTCCTGGGCCGTCGTCTACGTCCTCGCGATCACGCTGGGAACCACGGTGTTCGCGGACAGTCCGGTCTTCGCCGCGGTGGCCGCTTCGGTCTGTGCCCTGCCGCCCGCCGTGGGCGCCCTGCTTGAGCTGCGGCGCTCGTCGTGACGGGTGGACAGGCTGTCGGCAGGCCGCCGGGCAGCCACCCCCGGCACGGCCTCGCGCCCCTGCTCAACGCACCGGTACGGCTGTCCGTGGTGGCGGCCCTCGCCCCGCTGGACAAAGCCGAGTTCGGCTTCGTACGCGACCTGGTCGAGGTCTCCGACTCGGTCCTGTCCAAGCAGGTGTCGGCTCTGGAGGAGGCGGGCTGGGTGGCCGTCCACAAGGGCCGGGTCGGCCGGCGCCCACGGACCTGGCTCTCGCTCACCGCCGAGGGGCGAACCGTCTACCAGCGGCACCTGACGGCACTGAGAGCCATCGCCTCGGGTCAGTAAGAGGCTCGGCCAGTAGGCACGCACCAAAGTCGGCCGCACTGTCCAGGGGTGCGAGGCTCCGGGACGCCCCGTGGTTCGTGCCCCGCGCGGCCGATCTGGCCACGCGGGTCCGCGAGTTGGTGCCCGGCGGCGTGGACGCCGTGCTGGACGCCGCCGTGCTCGGCGTCACCGCCCTCTGCGCCGCACGGAACCGGGGCACGTTCGTCTCCGTCGTCGCCGGGGGCGCGCCGGTCACACGGCGGCGAGCAGCCGCTGCTCGTCCGCAGGGGAGAGCCCGTGCCGGATCGGCGGTTCGCCGCGTTCGCGGTCCCAGGCCAGTACGTCGGCTGCGGTCACCGCCAGCGGGGTGGCCGGCATACCGGCGGCGTAGGCGCGGGCCGCACTGCGCTGGAGCGTCGTCCACATCGGTTCGGGCCTGACCAGCGGGAACAGGGGCGGCACCCAGTCGGCCGGTACCGGCACGATCTCCACCTCGCTGCCCGCCACCTGCGCGCAGGTGGTGATCAGCCCGGCCAGCGTGGTCGGTTCGGCCGGGCCGACGGCCTGGAAGGCGCCGGGCCGGTCGTCCAGCAGCAGCCGTACCACCAGGTGCGCCAGGTCTCGCGAGTCGATCACCTGGGTCGGCTGCTCCGGGCGGCCGGGCAGCGCGATCCGGCCGCCCCGCGCGGCTCGGCGCACCCAGTAGGTGAAGGTGTCCGACGGATCGTGCGGCCCTGCGACCTTCCCCGGCCGCACGATTGTCGCCCGCGGGCCGTACCGGGCCAGTACGTCGTCCTCGCAGGCCACCTTGGCCGGCCCGTAGGTGTCCTCGTCCAGTTCCTCGTGGCTGAACACGTCACGCACCGGCTGCCGGCGCGGCGCACCCTCGTCCGAGCCCGGCGCCACCCCCGTCCGGGAGTACACCGCGTGGCTGGAGATGAACAGGTACCGGCCGACACTGTCGCCGAGCACCTCCATCGCCTGCCCGACGTGGCGCGGCACATAGCCGCTGACGTCCACCACCGCGTCCCAACTTCCCCCGCGCAACGCCGTGTAGTCCCCGGCGTCCCGGTCGCCGATGCGCCGGGGCACGCCGGGGAAAAGCTCCGTGCCGGTCCTTCCCCGGCCGAAGAGCGTCACCTCCGAGCCCGCTGCCAAGGCGTCGGCCACGATCGCGCGGCCGACGAACGATGTCCCACCGAGTACGAGAATCCGCATAGCGCCCAACCCTATCGACACCCTCGACGGCAGCTGCCCGACGGACAGTCGGCGTCGGCACGGCGGCGCACCCGCCGGGGCAACGGCTATCCCTTGATCGCTCCCTCCTCCACCCCTCGGAAGAAGAAGCGTTGGAGTGCCGCGAAGACGAGGACGATCGGCAGGAAGGCGATCATCGTTCCCGCCGCGATCAGTCGGGGGTTGGCGCTGAAGGTCCCGTTGAGGTACTGGATGCCGACGGTGAGGGTGTACTTGTCGGGGTCGGTGAGGACGATGAGGGGCCAGAGGAAGTCGTCCCACGCCCCGATGAAGGCGAAGATGACGATGACGCTCAGCATGCCCCGCACATTGGGCAGTCCGATGTGGAGCAGCCGCTGCCGGACGGTCGCGCCGTCGACGATCGCGGCGTCGTCCAGCTCGCCGGGTACGGCGCGGAAGGCGGTGCGCATCAGCAGGACGTTGAGCATGCCGATCGCTCCGGGCAGGGCGACGCCGAGCAGGGTGTCGGCGAGGCCGAGGCTTCGGATCGTCACGTACTGGGACACGATGGTGACTTCGCCCGGCAGGACAAGGGTGGCCAGGAACAGTCCGAGGACGAGACGCGCGCCGCGGAACCGCAGCCGTGCCAGGGCGAAACCGGCCAGCGTGGCGCCGACGACGTTGCCGCCGACCGTGATTACGGCCACGACAAGGGAGTTGGCCGCATACGTCCACACTGGGACGGTCCTGGCGACCTCGGCGTAGTTGCCGAGTGTGGGTTGGTGGGGCAGGAAGCTCGGACTGCGGGTGAAGATGTCCTCGCCGGGGCCCTTGAGGGAGGTGGAGAGCTCCCAGAGGAAGGGGCCGACGGTCAGCAGCAGGACCAGGAGCAGGAGCACGTAGCGCACCGCTTTCTCGGCGGGCGAGGTGGAGTTGAAACCCCGGGTCGGGCTGAAACCCCGGGTCGGGCTGATTCCGCGGGTCGGGTCGGGTTTGAGTCCGTGCGTACGTCCGGCCATCGGTCAGGCCGCCTTCCGGTCGAGGCGAAGCAGCAGGAGCAGCGGGCCGACGGTGACGACGAACAGCAGCAGGCTGAGCGCGGAGGCGTAGCCGAGGTGCCCGGTGAAGCCTCGGCTGTACATCTGGATGAGCATCACCACCGACATGTCGCGGCCGCCCGGTCCGCCGGTGCCGTCGGAGAGGATGTACAGCTCGGAGAAGACCCGTAGCGCGGAGACCGAGATCAGTACCGAGACCAGCAGCATGGTGTTGCGCACGCCGGGGAGGGTGACGTGCAGGAAGCGGCGGAAGCTGCCGGCGCCGTCCACGGCTGCTGCCTCGTGGAGTTCTCGGCCGACGTTCCCGAGGGCCGAGAGGTAGATGACCATGTAGTAGCCGAGGCCCTTCCAGACCGTGAGGCCGATCGCGCTGAGCAGCAGCAGCCAGCGGTCGGTGAGGAAGGGCAGCGGACCACTGAGCAGGGCGAACCGCTGGGCAAGGCCGTTGACCAGGCCGCGGTCGTCGAGGACCCAGCCCCAGATCAGCGCCACGACCACGGCCGAGGCGACGACGGGGGTGTAGAAGGCGGTGCGGAAGAAGGTGATACCGGGCAGGCGCTTCTGCACGAGCAGGGCCATCAGCAGGGGCAGCAGGGTGAGCAGGGGCAGGCAGACCAGCATGTAGATCACGCTGTTGAGCAGGGCTTCCGCCAACTGCCCGTCGTTCAGGGCGCGGTGGAAGTTCTCCAGGCCGACGAACCGTCCGCCGCCCAGTGGCCGGGCGTTGGTGAAGGAGAGGATCACCGTGTTGACGGAGGGCCACACGGTGAAGACGAGCAGCCAGACGAGCGCGGGGGCGATCAGCAGCCACGGGGCGAACCAGCGTCGATGGGTCATGGTGGCGCGTCGTCAGTTCTTGAGCAGTTGGTTGCACCGGGCGACCGCGTCGTCCAGCGCCTTGTTCGAGCTCGCCCCGCCGCTGATCGCGAGGGCGATCTGCTGGTTGACGATGTCGCTCATCGCTCCGTCCACCTGGACGGGTTGGAGTATCGCCGCGGTGGCGAGCGAGTTGAAGGCGATGACCTTGGCGCTGCCGGCGTTGGTGCCGTCGCTCTTGCTGAAGAACGGGTCGTTCGCGGACGCCTTGGTGCTGGGGAAGATACTGGTGAGGTGGGCGAAGGCGGCCTGGTTCTCGGCGTTGGTGACCCAGCGGGCGAGGGCGAGGGAGGCGGGCAGGTTCTTGCTGCTCTTCGCGACGGACAGGCCCTGGACATAGAGCGGCGGGGTCCCCATCGCGGGCGAGGGGACGACCTTGGGGGCGAGTGTGGGGTTGTCGGTGGCGAGGGTGGTGATGTAGTTGCCGCCGGCGGTGGTCCAGGCGACTGTTCCGGCGTTGAACAGCTTGGCGTTTCCGGCGTACTTGTCGGTGAGGACGTCCTTGGGCAGCAGTCCCTGCCGGTAGGCGTCCCGGTAGCGGTCGAGCAGAGCGGCCGCCTGGGGGGTGTTGAAGGTGAAGCTCCTGCCGTCCTCCGACATGATCTTCACGCCGGCGTTGGCGAGGTCGCCGAGACCTGGTTTGCGGCTCATCAGATACACCTGGCCGCCGGACTTCTCCTTGAACACCTTGGCCTGGGCGATCAGTTCGTCCAGGGTGGCGGGCGGCTTCCCCGGGTCGAGGCCGTACTTGGTGAGCAGGTCCGCGTTCCAGTAGTCGACGTCGGTGTTGAGGTACCAGGGGTAGCCGTAGGCGCCGCTGTGACCCGGGAAGCGGTAGGCGTCGGTTCCGCCGGAGACGTAGTCCTGGGTGAGAGCGGGGTCCGCCGTGGCGACATCGAGCAGCATGCCCTGTTTGACCAGTGGCAGGGCGAAGTCCGGTGGCAGGTTGACGACATCGGGGAGGCTGCCGCCGGCCGCCTGGCTGAGCACCTTGTCGGAGTAGCCGTCACCGGGCTGATCGAGCCAGGTGACCTGCACACCCGGGTACTTGCGCTGGAAGGAGTCGATCACGCCCTGCATATAGGCGGTGAACTTCGGCTTCAGGGCCCAGGTCTGGAGGGAGACCTTTCCCTTGATCTCTCCGGTGACCGCCGCGGAGGCCCCGGCGCCGCTCTGCGACGAGGTGTCGCCGCCGCCTGCGAGCCCGCATCCCGCTACTGTCGTCGCTACGGCTGCGGCAACTGCCAGCCGTGTCCAGTACTTTCGCATGAGTTCTCCCGGCCTGCCGTGGCTTGGCGCGCTGCCTGCCTACCTGCGTGCGTGAGTCTGCGTGTCCTACTAAACCGCTCTAGCGTTTGGGGACTATCCTCCGAGCTGCAAGTCCCTGTCAAGAGAGAGGAGTCGAAGCCGTGGGGCGACCGACGATTGCCGACATCGCGCGCCAGGCCGGGGTGTCCAAGGGCGCGGTTTCGTTCGCGCTCAACGGGCGGCCGGGGGTGAGCGAGGCGACCCGGGCACGGATTCTGCAGGTCGCGGAGGAGATGAACTGGCGTCCGCACAGTGCCGCGCGGGCTCTCGGCGGAGCCCGCAGCGGGGCCGTCGGGCTGGTGATCGCCCGGCCCGCGCGGACCATCGGGGTGGAGCCGTTCTTCGCCCAACTGCTGTCCGGGCTCCAGGCCGGGCTGTCGGCCAGAGCGGTGGCACTTCAACTGCTGGTGGTCGAGGACACCGCCGCCGAGATCGAGGTGTACCGGCGCTGGACCCTGGAGCACCGGGTGGACGGCTTCATCGTGGTGGACCTCAAGGTGCGGGACGAGCGCATCGAGGTACTGGAGCAACTGGCCGTACCCGCCGTCGTGCTGGGCGGCCCCGGGCAGCACGGAAGCCTGCCCAGCGTCTGGGCGGACGACCGGGAGGCGATGCTCTCGATCGTCCACTACCTGGCCGCGCTCGGACACCGCAGGATCGCCCATCTGGCCGGGCTGCCCGCCTTCCGGCACACCCAGCGGCGGATCCGCGCCCTGCGCGACTCGGCGCGCAAGCTGGGTCTCGTCGAGGCCGTCTCGCTGCCGACCGACTTCAGCGACGCCGAGGGGGCGGCCGCCACCCGGCATCTGCTGGCACGGCCGCAGCGGCCGACCGCGATCGTCTACGACAGCGACGTGATGGCCGTCGCCGGGCTCGGCGTGGCCACCGAGATGGGCGTCTCGGTTCCCGGCGAGCTGTCGATCGTCTCCTTCGACGACTCGGTGCTGGCCGGCATCGTCCACCCGGCGCTGACCGCCCTCTCCCGGGACACCTTCGCACTCGGTGAGCAGGTCGCGCACTCGCTGCTCGCCGCGATCGACGCGCCGGGGACGGTCCGCGACCTCCAGACGCCCACGCCCCGGCTTACCGTCCGGGAGAGCACCGGCCGGCCCGGGCCGGACGAGGGTCTTGGCACGGGGGGTAAAGCGGTTTAGGCTCCTGCCCCGATGAAGGGCCCGCCCTACCCGGCAGCCGGAGGACGCGCGTGACCACGCAGCACCCAGACCCTGCCCGACGCCGGTTCGGCGTCAACTACGTTCCCTCGGGAGGCTGGTTCTACAGCTGGCTGGACTTCAACGCCGACGCCGTGCGGCGCGATTTCGAGGACCTGGCCGGTCTCGGCCTCGACCATGTCCGGGTCTTCCCGATCTGGCCGTGGATCCAGCCGAACCGCTCGCTGATCCGCCGCCGCGGCATCGACGAGCTGCTCGAACTGATCGACATCGCGGGCGAGTTCGACCTGGACGTGGCCGTCGATCTGCTCCAGGGACATCTCTCCAGCTACGACTTCCTGCCGTCCTGGGTCCTGACCTGGCACCGGCGCAGCCTCTTCACCGACCCGGCCGTCCGGGAGGGCATCACCCGGTATGTGGACCGGGTCAGCCGGGCCGTGGCGAGCCGGTCGAACGTCTTCGCGATCACGCTCGGCAACGAGGTCAACAACCTCTGGCCGGCCAATCCGACGGACGCCGAGGAGTCCGCCCGCTGGGCCGGTGATCTGCTCCGGACCGTCGCCACCGCCGCGCCGTACGTCCTCGGTCTGTACTCGCTGTACGACGCCGCCTGGTACGACCCCGAGCACCCCTTCCACCCCGCCGACGCGGCCGACCTCGGCCATCTGACGACCGTCCACTCCTGGGTGTTCAACGGTGTCTCCGCGCTCGACGGCCCGCTCGGCCCGGCCACCGTCTCGCACGCCGACTACCTCGTCGAACTCGCCGCCGCCACCTCCACCGACCCGGCCCGTCCGGTCTGGCTCCAGGAGATCGGCGCACCCCGCCCGGACGTCCCGGACGCGGACGCTCCCGCCTTCGTCCGCCGCACCCTCGACCACGTACTGACCAACCCGGCGCTCAGCGGCGTCACCTGGTGGTGCTCGCACGACCTGGACCGCTCACTGGCCGACTTCCCCGACCGCGAGTACGACCTCGGGCTGTTCACCGTCGACCACCGCCGCAAGCCGCTCGCCGCCGAACTCGCCGCCGTCATCGGCGAACAACGCGCGGCCCCGCTCACCGGCGGGCGCGTCCTGGCGGCCGACCGGCCCGGCCTCGTCTGCGAGGTCGATCTGCGGGAGCGGCCCGACCGCCGCGCCGAGGTCGCGCCCGGCAGCGCGTTCCACACGACGTGGGTACGGCTGCGCGCCTCCGGACCGCTCGCCATCGTTCCCGCCACCCGCGCGGCGGACCCCGACTACCTCGCCGCGCGCGGCATCGCCGGACTCGTCGGCTGAGAGGCTCCGCCGGCAGGCACTCACCGGAGTCGGTTGCACTGTCCAGGGTGCGAGGCTCCGAGATGCCCGGTTGCCTACCAGCGGACGTTCCAAGACCGACCGCTCCACCGACCATCCGCCCCATGCGCCGGATCGGAGACCCGGATGAGACTCAGACAACTGGCCCTCTTACTGTGCGCGGCCCTCGCCGCCGCCCTGCTCGGCGCACCTCCCGCGACCGCGGCAGCACCGACCGCCGCAGCACCGACCGGGGCCGCCGCTCACGGCGGCCAGCCCTACGCCTCGTACTGGTACCCCGACAGCCTGCTGAAGTGGGATCCGGCGACCGACCCGGATGCCAGGTTCAACCGCTCCCGGGTGCCGCTCCGGCCCCGGGTGTCCGACCCGGCGCTGCGTGCCAACGCGGGCGCCCGGAGCGGAGAGGGCCGGGTCTCCTCGCTGGTGTCCTTCGGCCCCACCTCGGCCAACCCGTCGCAGGGCTCGGCGAACGCCGACTACTACGCCTTCGGGTACTGGCAGTACCTGAACACCCTGGTGTTCTGGGGCGGTTCGGCGAGCGAGGGCCTGATCCTGGCGCCCAATCCGACCGTCGTCGACGCCGCGCACCGCAACGGCGTCAAGGTCTACGGCACGGTCTTCTTCCCGCCCACCGCCTACGGCGGGCAGCTCCAGTGGGTGCGCGACTTCGTCCAGAAGTCCGGCTCCCGCTACCCGGTCGCGGACAAGCTGGTACAGGTGGCCAGGTACTACGGCTTCGACGGCTGGTTCATCAACCAGGAGACGGCGGGCGGCGATGCCGCCCTGGCCACGGAACTGCGCAACACCATGAGGTATGCGCGGACCCGGGGCCCGGTCGAGTTCCAGTGGTACGACGCGATGACCACCTCCGGCGACGTCGGCTGGCAGGAGCAGCTGGACACGGCCAACGAAGCCTTCCTGCAAGAGGGTTCGGGCCGCGTATCCGACTCCATGTTCCTCGACTTCGGCTGGACGGCCTCCGGTCCGGACTCCTCGCGCAGTGTGGCGCGCTCGCTGGGCCGCAGTGAGTACGACCTGTACTCGGGTGTCGACACCGAGGCAGCCGGCTACAACACCTCCGTCGCCTGGGACGCGCTCTTCCCGCCCGGCAAGCCGCAGGTCACCTCGCTCGGCCTCTACCGGCCCGAGTGGACCTTCAAGTCGGCCACCGACCGCGCCGACTTCTACGCCAAGGACTCCCGCTACTGGGTCGGCGCCAACGGCGACCCGTCCAACACCACCACCGCGGACTCCTGGAAGGGCCTGGCGAGCTATGTCGCCGAGTCCTCCCCCGTCACCGCCAAGCCCTTCGTCACCTCCTTCGACACCGGACAGGGCGACTTCTACAACTCCGCCGGCGTACGGGTGAGTACGGGCGGCTGGAACAACCTCTCGCTCCAGGACGTCCTGCCCACCTATCGTTGGCTGGTGGACTCCGGCGGCAGCAGGCTCAGCCCCTCGATCGACTTCACCGACGCCTACGAGGGCGGCTCCTCACTGCGGCTGAGCGGACGCCTGGACGCGGCCAACACCGTACGGCTGTACCAGACCCGGCTGCCGGTGGCCGCCGGCACCAAGCTCTCCGTGGTGTTCAAGGCGCCCGCCGCGGGCGACAGCCGGCTCAGCGCGGCCGTCTCCTTCACCGACAGCCCGACCACCTTCACCACCCTCCCGCTCGGATCGGTCAAGGGCAGCGGCTGGGAACGGCGGACACTGGACCTTTCGGCGTACGCGGGGCGGACCATCGCCCAGCTGGGCCTCCGGATCTGGGCGCCGAGCCCCGTCGCCGCCTACGATATGAGGATAGGTCAGCTCGCGGTGTACGACGGGTCGGTGTGCGTCACCAGGGCGCCGACCTCGCTCAGGGTGCTCGGCGCCACCGATGTCTCGGCGAGCCGGAAGTCGCTGCGGCTGTCCTGGACACCGCCCGCGAGCGGCGGCGTGCACCACTACGAGGTGTACCGCCGCAACCCCGACGGCAGCCGCACCTTCCTCGGCGGCACACCCAACGACGCCTACTACGTCCCCGGGCTCGACCGCGTCGGGTCCGAGATCTCGGCCACCATCGAGGTCGAGGCGGTCTCGACGACCTTCGGGCACTCCAGAGCCGCGACCACCAGGGTCGGTTGGTCGAACACCCCGCCCGCCGGGAGCAATCCGGCGCCGAACCGCCCGGCCACCGCCGTCACCGTCGCCGTCACCAGACCCACCCGGACCACCGGTCCCGCTGCCCGCAGCCACGAGTTCGAGACCTGGGGCCCGTAGGCCCTGTCCGGCCGATCTTGCCGGACAGGGCCCAGGCCCCTCGGCCAGTCAGTCCCCTCCCACCAGGAAGGACCCCACCCCGTGCCGGTCGCCATCACCGCCGTGGAGAACACCGACCTGTTCGTCGGCCCCGAGGACGCCCCGCGCCAGGTGCTCCGGGTGACCCTGGACGGCCCGCCCGCCCGCGTCACCGTCGCAGGCCCCGGCGTCAGCGGCGAGGCCGCCGGCACGGGACGGCTCGACGTCCCGCTCACCATCGCCGACCCGGTCGTCGGCGCCCGGCTCCCGGTCACGGTGAGCGCCGAAGGCGCGAGCGTGCGGGCCGAGGTGCTGGTGGCCGAGCCCGGCTGGACGATGTACCTGGTCTCGCACTTCCACTACGACCCGGTCTGGTGGAACACCCAGGCGGCGTACACCTCGCCGTGGGAGCTGCTCTCCGGCGACGCGACCACCCGGCCGCTGTGGGAGCGCAACGGCTTCGCCCTGGTGGACGCCCATCTCGATCTGGCGCTGCGCGACCCGGTGTACAAGTTCGTCCTGGCCGAAATCGACTATCTGAAGCCCTACTTCGACCAGCACCCGGAGCGCCGCGCCGATCTGCGGCTGCTGCTGGAGCGCGGCCAGGTCGAGCTGGTCGGCGGCACCTACAACGAGCCCAACACCAATCTGACCGGCGCCGAGACCACCATCCGCAACATCCTCTACGGCATCGGCTACCAGCGCGAGATCCTCGGCGGCGACCCGCAGACCGCCTGGCAGCTGGACGTGTTCGGCCACGACCCGCAGTTCCCCGGCTACCTGGAGGCGGCCGGGCTGACCGGCAGCGCCTGGGCCCGCGGTCCCTTCCACCAGTGGGGGCCGATCCAGAAGAACTTCCGGGAGGCCAAGGACGACGCCACGGTGATGCAGTTCCCGAGCGAGTTCGAGTGGATCTCGCCCTCGGGACGCGGTGTGCTCACCCACTTCATGCCGCACCACTACTCGGCCGGCTGGTGGATGGACTCCTCCCCCGACCTGGCGAGTGCCGAGCAGGCGGTGTACGAGCTGTACCGCAAGCTCAAGCCCGTCGGCGCGACCAGGAACCTGCTGCTGCCGGTCGGCACCGACTACACCCCGCCGAACAAGTGGGTCACCGAGATCCACCGCTCCTGGGCCGCCAAGTACGTGTGGCCGCGCTTCAGTTGCGGCACACCGCGAGACTTCCTCAGCGCCGTCCGCGCCGAACTCGCCGCCACCGGACGGCGGCCCAGTCCGCAGACCCGCGACATGAACCCGGTCTACACCGGCAAGGACGTCTCCTACATCGACACCAAGCAGGCCCAGCGGGCCGCCGAGGTCGCCGCCGTGGACGCCGAGAAGCTCGCCACTCTCGCCGCGCTCCAGGGCCTGGGCGGATACCCCGACGCCGCGCTCGACAAGGTCTGGCGCCAACTCGCCTACGGCGCACACCATGACGCGATCACCGGCTCCGAGTCCGACCAGGTGTACATCGACCTGCTCTCGGGCTGGCGCGAGGCCCACGACCTGGCCGCCGCCGTCCGGGACACCGCGCTGGACGCCCTCGTCGGCCGGATCGACACGGCGGGCGACGGCGCAGCCGTGGTCGTCGCCAACACCCTCTCCTTCGACCGGTCGGCACTGGTGGAGGTGGCGCTGCCGGAGGGCACCGACGGCGGGCGGGTGCTGGACGACACCGGCGCCGAGGTGCCCAGTGCGGTGGACCGGGGCACGCTGCGCTTCCTGGCCGCGGACGTTCCGGGGCTCGGCTGGCGGACCTGGCGGCTGGTGGACGGCGAGAGCGACCAGGGCTGGGTGGCGGGCGACGGCGTGGTCATCACCAACGAGCGCTACCGGGTCACCGCCGATCCGGCCCGGGGCGGCGGCCTGACCAGCGTCCACGACCTGCGCCACGACCGGGAGTTGATCCAGGACGGTCAGGTCGGCAACGAGCTGCGGGTGTACGAGGAGTATCCGCAGCACCCCGACTTCGGTGAGGGTCCCTGGCACCTGGTCCCCAAGGGGCCGGTGGTCGGCGCCTCGGCCGGGGCCGCGACGGTCCGCCGGGAGAGCGGCCCGCTCGGCGAGCGGCTGGTGATCGGCGGCACCGTCGAGGGCATCGCCTACGAGCAGACCGTCACCCTCTGGCGCGGCATCGAACGCGTCGACTGCCGAAGCCGCGTGGTGGACTATGCGGGAGCGGACCGGCTGCTGCGGCTGCGCTTTCCCGTCGATCTGCCGGGCGCGCTGCCGGTCAGCGAGGTCGCGGACGCCGTGGTCGGCCGCGGATTCGCACTGCCGGACGTCGATGCGGCCGAGTCTCCGTGGACGCTGGACAACCCGGCCAACACCTGGTTCGGGCTGGGTTCCACGGCCCGGGCCGAACTCTTCGACCTCACGGGCACGGCGATCGGCGCGCGGGCACTGGGCGTCGCCGAGGTGGTCGTCCCCTCGCTGGAGGAGGCGGCCGAGGCCCGCGACCTGGTCGTCGCCCTGGCCCGGGTGGGTGTCACCGCGACCACGTCGAGCGCCGACTGGTCCCGCTACGGCTGGCTGGACGTCGACTCCAACCTGCCGGACTTCCGGATCGTGCTCGGCGGACCCGAAGTCAACGAGGCCGCGCGGGAGTTGCTGGAGCGCGCCGGTGCCGAGTACCAGTCCGCGCTCAGGGCGCACGGCAGGGTGTGGGTGCCGGCGGACAAGCCGCTGCACGAGATGTGGCAGCCGGGCGCCGACCTGCGCGATCTGCGCGCGCTGCCCGCCCTGGTGGTGAGCGATCCGGCCGCGCTCGCCGACGACCTGGGCGACGCCCGGGTGTCCGCCGTCTGCCCCGGCACCGTACCCGGCGGCGAGCTGCTCACGGACCACACCGTCGCACTGCTCACCTTCGGCCTGCCGGGCTTCGCCGTGGACCCGGGCGGTGCCCTGCACCTGTCGCTGATGCGCTCCTGCACCGGCTGGCCGTCCGGGGTCTGGATCGACCCGCCGCAGCGCACCCTTGCGGATGGCTCATCCTTCCAACTCCAGCACTGGACCCACGAGTTCAGCTACTCACTGGTCTCGGGCGACGGCGACTGGCGGGCCCTGGCCCTCCCCGCGCAGGGCCAGGAGTTCAACCACCCGCTGTACGCCCGGACCGCCGCCGCACACCCGGGACCGCTCCCGGCGCGCCACGCCAACCTGCGGGTGGAACCGGCCCGTGAGGTCCTGCTCGGCACCCTCAAGCCCACCGGCAACCCGATCGCCCAAGGCTCGTCGGCCGGCACCGACCCGGCCCTGGGGGTGACCCTGCGCCTGGTCGAGTCCACCGGCCTCGGCCGGGCGGCACGCCTGGCGGGCGCCCTGCGCTTCACGGAGCTGCGGAGCGCCGATCTGCTGGAGCGGACCGGTGAACTGCTCACCGGCGACATCGTGCTGCACGGCTCGGAAGTCGCGACCGTCGTCGGCGTACCGGGCGGGGCGAACCGGGGCGAGGCGGCCACCGAGCGGGCGCTGGGACCGGTCGCCGAGGTGGCACAGCCCGTGCACGCCCGGTATTGGCTGCACAACCGCGGCCCCGCACCGATGGGCTATCTGCCGGTGTCGATCGGCCTCTCGCCGGGGCTGCTGCGCACGGACGGCGAGTCGGTGGAGGTCTCGGTGGTACTCGCCTCGCAGCTGCGCGACGCGGCCGTGGAGGGCGCGGTGAGCGTGCTGGCTCCGCAGGGGTGGACGGTGAGTACCGGGCGGCGGCCGTACCGGCTGGAGGCAGGCGGCCACCTGCGGTTCCCGGTGACGCTGCGGCCGCCGGCGGACACGGCACCGGGCCTGTACTTCGTGGCGGCCCGGGTGGAGCACGCCGGACAGTGTGTCGAGGACGTCGCCACGATCGCGGTCGGCGCGCTGCCCTCCGTCCTGCCGGTGCCGGGCGCGGTGCCGGAGGACTGGGCGGCGGCCCAGGGCACCAAGGCCGCCGCCGGACGGGACACGGGCCTGTCCGTGGACGTGGTGTCGTCGTCCCTGCGGCTCGCCCCCGGCGGCCGGGCCGACCTGGGCGTCGTGCTCGCCAACCGCACCCGGGGCGAGATCCGTGGCGAGCTGCAACTGGTCTCCCCCTGGGGCACCTGGGAGGCGATCGCCGCTCCCGTCCGCGGCTTCGTCCTGCCGGCGGGCGCCGAGCAGACGGTCGCGTTCGAGGTGGCGGTGCCGCGCGATGCCGACGCCGGGGCGTACTGGGCGCTGGCGAAGGTGATGTGGTTCGGCCGGTGCCAGTACGCGCCGACCGTCGAGGTGGTGGTCGCGCCGTGAGCAGCACGCACACGCCCGGCCGCACCGGTTCCCACGGGCACAGGCACGGAAACCGGCACGAACACGGGCACGGGCACTCCGACGGGACTGCGCACGCCCACCCCGTGCCGGAGATCCTCGGTCTGCTCGACGGCAGGCCCCTCCCCCGGACCGAGCTCGACCGCCGCCTCGCCGCCCTGCGCGGCGGGCCCCGGTCCTCGGCGCTGCCCGTACCCGGCAGCGCCGAGGACCGGCAGTTGACCCGCTGGGTGGCGCAGGTGGTGCTCACCGAGCAGCTCTGCGCAGCCGAGGCGGCGGCGCGCGGACTGGACACGGCCGCCGAGGCCACCGGTCGCAGCCGGCCGGCCCGCCTCGACCAGCGCGCCGCCGTCGAGCTCGGCTCCATCGCCGCCGCCGCATTCGAGGGCAGCGCCGCCGTCCGGGCGGTGTACCGGGCCGTGACGGCCGACGCCGCACTCTCCCCCGACGAGGCCGCCGCATACCGCCGGGCCACCGAGGGCCGGGCGGAGGACGGGCCGCTCTGGCGGATCGCCACGCCGGACGGCGAGTTCGACGCCCGTCCGCAGACGCTGCCGCTCGCCCTGGCGGCCGCGCTGCGCACGGCAGGCCCGGGCCGTACGGTCACGGCCGACGGCTGGACGGCCACCCTGCTCACCGAGCAGAACGCGCCCGTCGCGCAGCGCGACCCGGCGCCCGAACTGCTCGAAGCCGCCCGCCGGATCGCCTTCGTCCGATGGCTCGACCACGCCCGCGCCCACCGCCTGACCCTCGTCCCCGGCCTGGAACACCCGGGAGACCCGGCACAGCCGGACAACCACCACCGGCACTGACCTCCGCCGGGCCCCACTGTCCGTACGATGGGGGATGGGGCCCGGTGAGGAGAGCGGTCATGGGTCGAGTTCGACGGTACGCACTGACATTCCCCGGCGATCCGGGCAGCCACGGGCCGCAGGACGTGGTCATCGTCAAGGACACGGGCGTGGACGGTTCCGGCGGCCATCCGGTCTACGCGGACGACTCCGGAATCGTCCGGGCCGAGATCAGCGATCGCGGCGAGGTCCGGATGCTGGCGAGCGGTGGACACCAGTCGCACCGTACGCCCCTGCACGCCGAGCCCCTTCCCTGACTCCCGCGCCCGCACATGCGGGCACGCGCGGAGACCGAGCGGCGCCCCTGCGAGGGCAATGCGCGCAGAAATGCGGGTGTGCGGCGGATCCTCCGCAGTCTTTGCGCGCCAGCATCGCTCCGGGGGCTCTGCGCGTCGCGCCATTCCCGCTGCCGCCCTGCTGCTCGGCCTCTCGCCCGTCGCTAAGCCGTCCAACCTACCGTCCACCGCCGGGTGTTGCGGATCCACTCGGACAATTCGTTTGCTGCGACGGCTGCTTCATGCCGACAATCGGCCTGTGGACCAACACTCAAGAGCCGACTTCTCCGTCAAACCGACCCTGGTCGGCGACAAGGTGATGCTGCGCCCCTTCCTCCTGGACGAGGACGCCCCCGCCATCCGTGCGCTCCTCCAGGACCCGGAGGTGGGCCGACTGACCGGCAGCGACAACGGCCCGTCCGATCCGCAGCCGTGGGACGAGTCGGCCGAACAGCGGATACGCACCTGGTACGGCAGCCGCCATGAGCAGCCGGACCGGCTCGACCTGGCCGTCGTCGAGCGGGCGACGGGTGCCTGCGCGGGCGAGGCGGTCCTCAACAAGTGGGACAGCGACAATCGCAGCTGCAACTTCCGCATCGCCCTGGCCCCGTCCGGTCAGAACCGCGGGCTCGGCACCGAGGCCCTGAGGCTGATCGTCGGCTACGGCTTCGAACAGCTGGGCCTGCACCGGATCTCACTGGGGGTCTTCGCCTTCAACCCGCGTGCCATCCACAGCTACGAGAAGGCCGGTTTCGTCGTGGAGGGCGTCCAGCGCGACGCGCTCCACTACGACGGCGCCTGGGTGGACCAGGTCGTCATGTCGATCCTGGCTCCCGAGTGGGAGGGTCATCGCGGCCACCCGAAGACCGGCTGACCGCTACTCGGCCGCAGGTGCCGCGGCTGCCGAAGGCGCCGCCTGGGAGGACCGGCGGAGGGCACCGACCACCATGGTGACGGCTCCGGCCACGGCGGTGATCAACCCGGCCCCTGCGGTGATGATCGCGGCGAGGGAGTCGCCCTCGCTCTTGTCGGGCGCCGACTGGACCACCAGGAGCGTCTGTGTGACCACGGGCACCGGAGTCGGCGTCGGCTCGGGGCTGCCGGTGGGCGGCGTCGCACCATCGGTGGGCGGGCCCGCTGTCGCGCTGACACCGGGCCCGTGGTCTGCGGACTTTGGCGAACTGTCGGCCGGGGCCGCCAGAAGGGCGCCCAGCAGCAGCAGGACTCCCGCACCCAACAGCGCGGCCCCGGTCGGTACCGGCCTGCGCGACCCCCGCGGTGACTGCGCAGTCGCCCCCTTGGTCTCCCGCACCATTCCCCTCCCCTGGAGAATCCGCGGTCAGCGTACCGCACACGATCCCCGCCCACCGGGGGCTTACTGCGCAGCTCGAAGCCGTCGGGTCAGGACTGCGCGGTGGCCTTGGCGTCCAGTTCGGCGAAGAACTCGTCGGCGACGGCGCGGGTCCTCGGCAGATCGGCCAGCGGTTCACCGACGATCCGGCCGGCGAGTTCGCTCGCCAGGGCGATGACGTCCTCGCGCAACTCGGCCTCCGCGATGACCCGGTCGGCGGCCAGCTGCACGTTGGCCTCGGCGACGAGCTGGTCACGCTGCTGCTGTCCTTCGGCGCGGACGGCGGCCATCAGGGCCGCGCCCTCCTCGGCAGCGCTCTGCCGGAGCTGGGCCGCCTCGCGGCGGGCCGCCCTGAGTTCGGTCTGGTACTCCTCGTAGATGCGCTGCGCCTCGGCGCGGGCGGTCTCCGCGCGTTCCAGACCGCCGCCGATCGCATCTTCGCGAGCCGCGAGCGTCTTCTCGATCCGTGGCAGCACCACCAGTCCGAGGACGCCGAAGATGAAGAAGAAGACGACTAGTCCGACGACGAGTTGAGCATTGTCAGGCTGCAATGGTCCCATGAGCACATGATAGTGAGAGCTCATTCTCCGGCCTGCGGCAGGTCCTGACTTCTCGTCAGCAGAGCTGTTCCGCAGCCACCGGGACGACAGAGCGCCCCGCCCCGGACGGCCAGCCGACGCAGGGCGCTCCCAAGGATCTGCGAGGTCAGGCCGGCTCCGCCGACTCCGCCCCGGTCGCGACGGGCTTCGGCGCGGAGCCGGAACCGGCGGCGGGGCCCGAGGCGCGGCGCAGGAAGAGGGCCAGCGTCGGGACGAGGTAGACCGCCCAGACGGCCACCTTTAACTCCACACTGCCTCTCCTCTCGGCTTCCACCCCCGGCTTCCGCCCTTTCTGATCGCTCATCACCGCCTCTCCCCCACCTGGCGATTCACGCCGTGGGACCCTGGTCAGGTGGACGAGATGAAGGTTCTGGTGGTCGGCGGTACGGGATTCCTGGGGCGCGCCGTGGTCGCGGAGCTGCTGGGCCGAGGCCATCGGGGCACCGCGCTCAGTCACAGCCGGCCGCTCGCCGACGACCCGGCTGACAGCCCGGCACACGGCCCATCGGGTGCCGGGACTGCCGTTGTCGCGGATGCGGAGCAGTTGGGCGAGGACGGCTGGGCGGCGCGGATGGGTTGCCTACTGGCGGAGCCTCTTGGACCGCTCGTCTAGGATCAGCCGGTCGACGGCCGAGTCCGAGAGGGTCCACAGATGGCGAGAGAGCGCGACGAACCCCCGCCGGAGGTCCGGCGACTGGCCGAAGAGCACGCGTTCGGACGGTACGTCAGGAGCGGCGACGCTCCGTGGTTCCCGAAGACGTGCGCGGGGTGCCTGGTGAGCGGCGTGGCACTGTCACTCGGGGCCGGACTCCTCCTCCACGGCGACCAGCCCGCCTGGGCGGTGGCCGGCGCCACCCTCGGCGTCCCGCTTGCGCTGCTCACCGCCACCGGACTGCTCGACAGGAGAGGCGCGCAACGGCTGCCTCGCGCGCACTGCTTCGAGCACGGCATGGTGCTGGCCACCGGAGCGGAACTCGCCGCGCACTCCTGGCAGCGGCTGCGCCCCTTCGAGTGGGTCACGGGCGGCTACCGGCAGACTCCCGTCCACCACCTTCAACTGCGCACCCTGGACGGGCAGCCGCTGTTCGAGTTCGGCGGCGAGGTCGGTTGGGCGGCAGAGCTGGTAGCCGCCGACGAGCTGCCGCGCTCACTCCAACTCCTCGACCAGGGAAGCCCGGTGAACTTCGGCCGGGTCACCCTCACCCCCGAGGGCATGGTGGTGGACGGAACCGCCGTGCCCTGGCCCACGATCCGCCGCATATCCTCCCACCGGGATCGCATCGACATCCTCCACCTCACGGCGCGAGGCGAGTTGCGCGCCACGATCCCCTGCCAGGACACGCCGCACCAGCGGGTTCTGCTCACCCTGGCCAGGTCCCACATGCCGGAGTGACGCCCCGCCCGGCCATCACCGCATTCCCCGGGATGCCCAGGTTCCGGGAGATCAACCGGATCGACATTCGCCCGGCCCGGGACAACCGGTGTATCTCAGCCCAGTCCACCACTCGAACCACTCTCTCCTCCTGACCCTCAAGGAAGATCAGGACGATCGGATGATCGCAAAGACGGTTCACCATTGATCCGCCGATCAGCGGTCGGATTTCACCTGATACCGAGATCCCGTTCTCTTCGATCATCATGATCCAGTGTCCGAAATCTCCATGTACCAGAACAAAGGCCCGGATACTTCCCGCCTACCCCCCGAGGCACCCGGGATCGAAAGTGTCCACCATCCGGGACGGGCCCCCTCCAGCCTGCGCACACACCGCCCGACAGGCCGAACGGTCCACCGGACGAACCGGTGGGCGGACGAAGGATCGGGGCCGGACGGTCAGTTGGCCTGAACATGCCCCCAGGCCCGATGCGGCTCTTGTGAGGCGCGCTCTCGGAACCCCAGACTCCATCACGCAGAATCCGACCGGGCATGGTCAGTTCGTGCCCTTCCGTGGTGATTGAATCGCCTGAAGCCTGCGGTGAATGACGCGTCATCGTCGCCTGAAAGGGTGAATAATTTTAGTGCCACTGTTTCTTGAGGAGCGTGAGGCCCTCGACGCCGCACAGCTGGATCAGTTTGCGGAATCAGGATATTTGGTCCTTCCCGGTCTCCTGTCGGAGACCCTCCGGAACCGGCTCGTGCCCGAAGTGGACCGCTGGGTCGACGAGGGTCTGCGCGCTCGCTCGATAGCCTCCTGCGTCGATCCGGTCACGCACGAGCCGCCCCCGGTCATGGAACTGGAGCTGCCGGGGCACGGTGAACTTCTCACCCACCGCCTGCTGATGCGCGCGCTCGCGGACCTCATGGGCCCTTCGTTCGTCTTCCACCATCTGCACAGCGACAGGCAGAGCCCCGACATCGCGGGCAAGCCCTGGCACCACGACTACGAACCCAATGACCGTGCGGATCCGTCGCTGTTGATGGTCCACGCGCTGCACTACCTCGGCGGCCTCGACAAAACGGTCGGGAGCCTCGCGGTTCTGCCCGGTTCCCATCGCGAGTCCGTCGGCAAGACCGCGCTTGTCCACCTCGGCACTGCGGGACTGCCGGGTGAGGTCGTCATCGACCGGCTGCCGGCCGGCTCGACCGTGCTGCTCAACTCGGCGCTGTTCCACACCCGCAGACCCGCCCCGGACGGACCCGGTCGGCCCCGCTACTTCGTCGACGCGTCGTACTGCCAGGTGGGAGCGCGCTGGCGGCCGGTCAAACCCTACTGGCGACAGATGCTCGCCCGGGCCCGAGAGCTCAACCTCGATCACGGGCGGTGGCCGGAACTGTTCGCGGACCGGCACTTCACCGAGTACACCAGAACCACCTGAGAGGCATCGGTGTGAAAGTTGTCAGCTCGGTCACGTTCGCCGAGGTCCAGGAGATCTACCTGGGGTATCACCCGGTCGGGCAGACGCACGAGGCGAACACCAACCAGGACGGGGAGGAGAACCTCCAGCGTGCCGAGCAGCTGCTCGGCAGCTGGTGGGGAGTGCGGCTGTCGCGGGCGGAGGTCCTCGACGTCATGCTGCCCTGGCACCTCAGCGAGGGCGGCAAGCTCGAACTCGTTCCGCGGGCCGGGCTGACGGTGGGGCAGGCCGCGGAGCGCGTCCGGTCCGGCGGGGCCGAGTGGGCCGAAGCGAACCCGGTGTGTGCGGCAAAGCTCGAACTGCTGAAGTCGTCACCGCTCACCCCCGTGTACCTCAGCACTCTCCCGGTGCCGCATTCCGACTACTCGGACCTCCGTCTCGGAAGCGGCCTCGTCCACCTGGACGGCCTGCATCGAATGATCGCCTGGGAACTGGCCCGGCGCCTGCCCCACGAGGAGCGGCTGGAGGCCTTCGTCGCGGGCGATGTCCGGACCCACCTCGACGCAGGAGACAGATCGACCATCATGACGCCGCCCGCACAGACCGGAGACGAGCAAACGTGACGTGTGCGATACGGTCCACCTTGTCGCTGACCGATCTGCTGGCACACAATGCCCGGGTTCACCCGCACCGGCCCGCCCTGACCGACGGGCTCCACTCGTTCGACTACCGAACGCTCGACATGGTGGCCAGCCAGGTCGCAGGCCACCTGCGCGAGCTCGGCGTCGGCCGCGGGGACCGGGTGGCGCTGCTCGGGCCCAGGGACGCCCGATTGTGCGCCTTGCTGCACGGTGTTCTGCGTTCGGGCGCCGCTGCGGTGATGGCCGACCCGGAATGGTCCGGTCCCGACCTGCACAGGCGTCTTGACGCCGTCCAGGTCAGCTGCGCGCTCACCACGGACGCGGCGGTCCGGGCACCGGAGGCCTACCGCACCGAGGTCCTCGACGTCGATGCGCTGGCTGCCGGCAGCCCTGCCGGCCAGCCCCTCACCGTCCTGGGCCCGGACACGGATCTGGCGTACCTCTCCTTCACCTCGGGTTCGAGCGGAGCACCGAAGGCCGTCGCCGTCACCCACGCCAACGCGGTGCACTACGCCCGGTCGCTGCGCCACCGGCTCGGGCTCACCGACGCCGACGCCCCGCGCATCGCCCACGTCACCACGCTGGCTGCCGACCTCGGCCACACCTCCTGGCTGCTCGCGCTCGCGACCGCGGGTTCGGTGCACGTCGTTCCTGATCACGAGGTACGCGACCCGGAGGCCTTCTGGGCATCCCTGCGCAGCGCCGGAGTGTCGGTCCTGAAGACGACGCCGTCGCATCTGATGGCGCTGCTGGAAGGGCGGCCCTCCGCGAGCCCTGCCCTGCACACCGTGCTCCTGGGCGGTGAGGCGCTGCCGCGGACGTTCGCCGCCGGCCTGCTCGACGGTGGCGTCACGGCCCGGGTGGCCAATCACTACGGGCCGACGGAGACGACCGTCGGTGCCACCTGTTTTCTCGCCTCGGCGCCGAGCGACCTGCCTGCGGACGAGGCGACGGTCCCCATCGGCACCGCGATCGGCGAGGTGGACCTCAGGTTGCTGGACGGCACCGGAGAGCCGGTCCCCGATGGCGCGGAGGGCGAACTCTTCATCGGCGGGAAGGGCGTCAGCGCCGGCTACTTCGGCCGGCCCGACGAGACCGCGCGCCGCTTCACCCGGCACGACGGCGAGGGGGTACCCCCGGCCGGAGGTTGGGGAAGGGTGTACCGGACGGGCGATGTATGCCGTCGCCGACCGGACGGGAACCTCGTCTTTCTCGGCCGGTCCGACCGCCAGGTCAAGGTCAGGGGTTTCCGGGTCGATCTCGCCGAGGTCGAGCGGGCCATGGAGGAGTTCCCGGGCATCGTCAAGTCCGCGGTGATAGTTCGGGACACTCCCACGGGCAGCCAACTGCTGGCCGCCGTGCGGTCGGCGGACGGGCACGGCGAGCGCGTGACGGTTGACGCGCTCCACTCCCACCTGCGCGACCGGTTGCCCGGGTACTCGGTCCCGCAACCGATCATCGCGGTGCAGGACTTCCCGATCGGCTCGAACGGGAAGCTCGACCGCGAGCGCCTCGGCGCGGTCGTCAGCGGGATCATCGAAGCCCGGGCGCGACGGGCGAAGACGGGGCAGGCGGCCCCGTCGGACCGGATCGACACGGAGCTGGTGCGCTCCATAGCGGACCTCTGGGCGGGCGCGCTCGGCCTGCCCTTCGTCGGTCCGCACGCCGACGTGCTGAGTCTCGGCGGGGACTCGATCCTCGCCATGCGCACGGTCGCGCTACTGCGCCGGTCCGGGTACCGCGTCGCGTTCGAGGACTTCTACCAGAACCCGACACCGACACTCCTGGCCTCCGTCGCCACCCCGGTACATGACGGTGCGTCAGTGTCGGCCGCAGCCCCGGACGGTGGCCGGGACCGGCGGCTTGCGCCGGCCCAGCGGTGGCTGTTCAGGCAGCCCGTCGACGACCTCCGGCACTGGAACCAGTCGGTTGTCCTGCGGTGCGAGGCGGCCGTAGACGCCGCGGCTCTCTCGGCGGCCGTCGAGGGCGTCCTCCAGCGTCATCCGGCACTGCGGCAGCCCCTCTCTCCGGACGGTCCCGGCGACCCGCGGCCCGTGGGCGATCTGGACGTGGTGTCCTTCTCCTCGATTCCGCGACCGGCGGGCCGACTTGCAGAGGTGATCGACGGCGTCTGCACCGAACTGCACCGCAGCCTCGACCCGGCGGCGGGGCGCTTGATCCGGATCCATCTCTTCACCGGCCCGCCCGGCGTCGACGACCGGCTGGCTGTGATCGTGCACCACCTGGCCATCGACGGTCTCTCCTGGCGGATCCTGCTCGACGACTTCGCCCGTGCGTACCGGGCGGCGCTGTCCGGGCAGCAGGCCGACCTTCCCCCGACGGCCGACTTCTACCGGTGGGCCGCAGCCTCGCCGTCGGCGTCCACCGTCGCCGGGACGGATGCGCCGCGCCTTCCCGTGACCGGCGTGACCAGCGTGACCGGCGGTACCGAACCGGCAGCCATCAGCTGGGCTCTCGACGAGGGCGCGACCGCCCGGCTCGTCGGGCGGTACGGACGAGGGCAGGGGCTCGAAGCGTTCCTGCTGTCGGCTTTCGCCGACGCCGTGTCGGGCTGGAGCGGCCAGTCCCGTCTTGCGGTGGAGGTCGAGACCCACGGCCGCGATGTCTCGGGCGACGACGGCGAGTACCTGGACACCGTCGGCTGGTTCACGGCCGTGAAATGGGTGACCGTCGACTCCCCCGACCGGACCGGCAGCGTCGACAGCGCGGGTCGCCCTGCGGTGGCCGAGCGGGTGCGCGAGGTCGGGCGTCGCGTCGGGGAGGCGACCGAGCTGCCGATGGACACGGCAGGTTCTCGCCCCGAGGTCGGGTTCAACTTCCTCGGGACGTTCCGGCTGCCCGACGAGCCGTCGCTGGGCTGGTCCGTCGCGGACGAGCAGGCCGGAACGGCCCGGTGCACGGCCGGGGATCCGCTCTACCTGCTCCGCCTCACCGCACGCATCGTCGAGGACCGGCTGGTGACCGATCTGGTGTACACGTGGCCGAAGTTGTCCCACGGCAGTGCGGACGGCATCGTCGCCTCCTTCGCCCGCAGCGTGGCGGCCGCGGTCGAGGCCCCGGCCCTTCCGCACACCAGGACGCCGGCGTCGACCTCCGGTCAGCTGCTGCACCCGGGGACCGGGACGCGCCCCGGCGGCGGCCGCTGGAGGGTGAGCGAACCGACGCGGGTGCTGCTCACCGGGGCCACCGGCTATCTGGGCAGGCATCTGCTCACCGAGTTCGTCGACCGGGGCGCGCACGTCACCTGCCTGGTACGCGGAGAGCGCGACGCCGACGCCGCTCGACGGCTCGACACCGGACGCGACCGGGTGGATGTGGTCGCCGGTGACATCGACCGGGAGGGCCTCGGTCTGTCCCGGGCCGGTCTCGCCCGCGCCCGCGCCGCGCATGTCGTCGTCCACGCCGCTGCGGACGTCCGCCTGGTGGCCTCGCCCGCCGAGCTGGAGCAGACCAACCACGCTGCGGTCCAGCGGCTGCTGGGCTGGATCGACGCCCAGGCCCCCCAGGCCCGCTTCCACCATGTTTCGACGCTCGCCGTCGCCGGCAGCGTCGACGGGCCCGCCCGCCGTTTCAGCGAGGCCGACCTGCGAATCGGCCAGAGCTTCCGCACCCCCTACGAGCGGGCGAAGTTCGGAGCCGAGGAGAGCGTCCGGTCCTGGGCGGCGTCGGGCCGTCAGTACTACATCCACCGGAGCGGTCACATCGCCGCGCACAGCCGCACCGGTGCGTTCCAGCGCAACATCGGGGACAACCGGATCTACCAGCTCGTCCGTGGCTATGTGCTGGCCGGCGCGGCGCCGAGGCGGCCGTCGACGACCTTCGCGTTCTCCCATGTCGACACGGTGGCCGCAGGGATCGCGGCGATCGCGACGAATCCACACGCCGCGCCCGGCGTGTACCACGTCGAGACGCCCTACGAGGTACCCCATGACGAGCTCGTCGGATGGCTCGTCGACTACGGCTACCAGATCGTGCTGACCGACGACGACACGTTCGCCCGGGCCATGGCCCGCGCCGAACAGACCCATCCGAGGGCAGCCCGGCTGGCGTCGGCCTGGTCCCAGCTGGAGGACCGCAACGTCGTCGTCGACAGCTCGTACACGACGTCCGTGCTCGGCCGCGTCGGCGTGCGCTTCGCCCCGCCGACCCCTCAGTGGTGGTCCGCCGCCCTGTCGTGGGCGGCCGGAGTCGGTTTTCTCCCGTCGCCCGTGGTCTCCGGCCGGACGGCCTGACCACAGCCGTCACCGCAGTGCCATCACCGCGTATTCCACCAAACAGAGGGTAGGCCCCGTGTCTCAGCTGTCCCCGGTGCTCAAACAAGCCACGCCCGTCGTCGCCACCCGAGGAGAAGGGATCCACCTCTTCGACGCGGACGGCCGGCGCTACCTCGATTTCACCTCCGGGGTCGGGGTGACCAGCACGGGCCACTGCCACCCGCGGGTGGTCGAGGCGGTTCAGCGGCAGGTCGGCCGGTTGATCCACGGGCAGTACACGACCGTGCTGCACGAGCCCCTGCTGACCCTCACCGAGCGTCTCGGCGAGGTGCTGCCCGACGGCCTGGACTCGCTGTTCTATGCCGCCTCCGGCAGTGAAGCGGTGGAGGCCGCGCTGCGGCTCGCCCGGCATGCCACCGGCCGGCCGAACGCGATCGTGTTCGACGGCTCCTTCCACGGGCGCACGATGGGTGCGGCGGCCCTCACCACCGCGGGCACACGGTTCCGCGCCGGAATCGGTCCGCTGATCCCCGGCATCGCGGTGGCGCCGTTCCCCTACGCGTTCCGGCTCGGGATGAGCGAGGAGGCGGCCGTGGAGTACGCCCTGCGCGGTCTTGACCACGTGCTCGCCACCGTCAGCGCACCCGGCGAGACCGCCGCGATGTTCGTCGAGCCGGTGCTGGGCGAGGGCGGCTACGTTCCGGCCCCGGCGGGCTTCGTGGCCGGACTGCGCGAACGCGCGGACCGCCACGGGATCCTGCTGGTGCTGGACGAGGTACAGACCGGGTTCGGCCGGACCGGCAGGTTCTGGGCCCACCAGCACAACGACGATGTCGTGCCGGACGTACTGATCACGGCCAAGGGGCTGGCCAGTGGCTTCCCGCTCTCCGCGATCGCGGCGCCGACCGCGCTGATGCGGAAGGCCTGGCCGGGTTCGCAGGGCGGGACGTACGGCGGGAACGCGGTGGCGTGCGCCGCCGCACTCGCGACGCTCGACGTCATCCGCGACGAGCGCCTCGTGGAGAACGCCGCCGAGCAGGGACGGCGCCTGGTGGACGGGCTGCGGAAGGTCGCGGCCGGCGCCCCGGCCATCGCCGACGTGCGCGGCCTCGGGCTCATGGTGGGCAACGAGTTCTGCCACCCCGACGGCTCCCCCGATCCGGCCACCGCACAGCGCGCCCAGCGGGCGGCCGCCGACCTCGGTCTGCTGCTGCTGACCTGCGGGACGTACCTGAACGTCGTTCGGATGATCCCGGCACTGGTCGTCACCGCCGAGCAGATCGACGAGTCGCTGGCGCTGTGGTCGAAGGCCGTAGCCGTCACGACCGACTGAGTACCTGGTACCGATGATGAAGGGAGCAATCCACGACATGTCCGATGACACGGTGACCGAGATCGGCTGGAGCAGCACGGATCTGGCGTCTCGACGTGCGCTCTGGTCGATGTCGCTCAGCGACGGCGACAAGAAGCTCTTGTGGGCGGACGCGCAGGCCGGGCGGTGGCACCGGGCCGACAGGGTGCGCGAGATGCTGCGCACCTTCGTGCTCGGCAGCACCCGGTCGGCGGGTTTCGCGCACGTGGGCAACCTGATGGATCCGGCCGCGCCCGAGGACGACATCGTGGCCGGACTGTCGTTCGTGCTGCGGGAGTTCGGGGAGATCGTCGTCCAGAACGCCCAGGGCGACCTGACCCAGGTGCTCCGTGACCGCGACGGTGACGGGGCGACCGAGCTCGGGTTCCACTGCGACACCTGCGACCTGCTCGTCCTGCTCTGCCTCCAGCCCGCCGTACGGGGTGGGGGAGACACCAAACTGGCAAGCGCACGGAACGTCCACGACATCATCGAGCGAGAGCGGCCGGATGTCCTCACCACGCTCCGCGAGGAGTGGACCTTCGACCGGACCGGCCGCGCCGGCGAGCAGATCGTCGTCGCCCCGATCTTCTCCACCGGACAGGACGGGACGGTGAGCTGCTACTACCAGCCCCGCACGGTGCGGACGTCTCCCGAGAAGGGCGGCCCGCCGCTGAGCGCACGCCAGTGGGAGGCCCTCGGTGTCCTCGACGAGGTCCTCTACCGGCCGGAGATCGCCTTCGGCCTGTCCATGGCGGCGGGCGATCTGCTGATCATCCGCAACAGCCGGGTGCTGCACGGGCGTTCGCCCTACGTCGACGAACCGGGACCCGGATCCCGCCGCATGCTCAGGGTGTGGATGAACACGGAGGTCCTGTGACTGCCGGCGCGGAGGGAAACGGCAAGGTCGCCATCGTCACCGGTGGCGGCAGCGGAATCGGCAGGGCCAGTGCGCTCGCTCTGCTCGAAGCCGGATGGTCGGTCGCACTGGCCGGCCGGCGCAAGGAAGCGCTCGAGGAGACCGTCGGACTCGCGGGAGCCGACCCGCACCGGATGACCGCCGTCCCGACCGACATCAGGAACCCCGACGAGGTCGCAGCCCTGTTCAGGAGCGTGAGCCAACTCTTCGGCCGGGTGGACCTGTTGTTCAACAACGCGGGCGCGGCCACCCTGCGGAGGCCGATCGCGGACGTACCGTTCGAGGACTGGACCCGGGTGATGGACACCACCGTCACCGGCACCTTCCTCTGCGCGCAGGAGGCCTTCCGCACGATGCGGTCGCAGTCACCGATGGGCGGGCGCATCATCAACAACGGTGCCCCGTCGGCGCATTCGCCACGGCCGAACTCCATCGCCTACACCACGGCCAAGCATGCCGTTCTCGGACTGACCCGAGCGCTGTCGCTGGACGGACGGCAGTACGGCATCGCCTGCGGGCAGATCGACGTCGGCAACGTGGCTCCGGTGGACGGGAGCCCGCAACCACCCGCCATGCAGGCCGACGGGACCATGGCCGTGGAGGCGACGATTCCCGTGGCGCGCTTCACCGAAGCGCTGCTGCTGATGGCGTCGATGCCGCTGGACACCAACGTGCAGTTCCTCACCGTGCTGCCGACGACGATGCCGTTCATCGGGAGGGGCTGAGAGCATGCTCGTCAGCGCCCGATCCTTCGACGAGTACCGAGCGATGTTCGCACTGTCGGACCACGACCTCTCCCTGCGTGTACTGGACTGCCCGGGCGGGGCGGCGAGCTTCGTGGCACTGGCCGGGGCGCGCGGTACGGACGCCGTCGCCGTCGACCCCCAGTACGGTCGGGACCGGGACAGGCTGGGCACGTTGGTGCTGCGCGAGATCGAACACAAGCACGCGTTCCTCGTGGAGAACGAGTCGAGTTTCGTCTGGACGTGGTTCGGCGGCGTCGAGCGCTACACCCGGCTGCGCGCCCAGGCCGCGCGCACCTTCGCCGCCGATCTCGCCGCACGCCCGGACCGCTACGTCGCGGGCTCCCTGCCCGACCTGCCCTTCGCCGATCGCTCCTTCGACCTCGTGCTCAGCTCCCACCTGCTGTTCTCCTACGGGGCGCAGCTCGACGCGGCCTTCCACCTGAGCGCCCTGCTCGAAATGGCGCGCGTGGCCCGCCGGCAGGTCCGGCTGTTCCCGGTGCTGCTGCACACCAGCGACGAGCGGTACGGCCCGCTGGAGCGCATCCGGGAGGAGTTGGCCGGCTACGGCATCCCGACCCGGCTGGAGCGGGTCGACTACGAGTTCCAGCGCGGGGGCAACGAGGCGCTCGTCCTCGACTGCAGCGACCACGGTGCGTTGCCGAGGGCGAATCCCGTCGGCCGGCCTGCGGCCGGCAGCACCGATCCGGTGCGCTGGAGACATCTCGGTGCGGGCTTGGCGCGGCCCTCCCCCTGAGCAGTGGTGCGCCGGCTGCTGCCCCACCGTGCCCGTGAGGTCTCAGTGGGGCAGCAGCCGGCGGCCGACCAGCCCGACGAGGGCGATCAGGGTGGCCAGCCAGAACAGGCCGAAGAGAGCCAGCACCGGGACGGAGTCGACCTGGACCGCGACGGTCATCAGCCCGAGCGAGCAGGCGGTCAGGAACACCGCGGTGGAGCCGGTGACGGAGCACACCTGCAGCCACAGACGCCACAGCCGACCGAGGGTCATGGTGCTCAGCCTCCGGTCGAGCCCGGTGTCGGCCTTGAGATCCGCCTCGATGGCTGCCAGGATCTGTCGCTCTCGCCGGGACAGCGCAGGACCATCCATCGTCGCCACCTCCTCGGTCCACGGTGGCGGGACTCCACCTCGCGGTTGCCCGAAGTCCGCACGTTCTAACATCGGCCGCGTCCTCAATCGGCCGCGCTGCGGGCGGTTCGGCTCCTGCGGGAGTCCTCCCCGCCCACCCGTGTGACGCGGTGCGGTTTCGGCCGCCGTGGTCGGGACATACGTTCCTCCGTGACGGCGGGCGGCAGCGGGGAGCCCGGGTCCGTACCCGTGAGCGCGCGCGTGCACAGGTGCACACCGCGACGAGAGCAGCGATGGCACGAGGAGGCAGGCCCATGACCGACAGCCTGGTGCTGGACGTGGAGCGAATCCGCAAGGAGGCCCGGCAGACCATGGCCGCGGGCCCGGTCACCGGCGCGTACGGGCTGGACACCGAGCGAGTGGTGAGCGTCCTCAATGACGTGGTGACGACCGAAGTGGTCGGCTGGCTGCGCTACACCCGACACGCGATCAAGGCGCGCGGAGATGCCGGCACGCAGGTCAGCGAGCTTTTCACGGCCCACGCCGACAAGGCGATGGAGCACGCGACGGCCGTCGCGGAACGGATCGCCCAGCTCGGCGGCCGACCGAACTTCGCCCCCTCGACCCTGGCGCAGCGCGCGCACACCACCTACGCGGCCCCCGAGGGCGCCGCACTCACGGCCCTGCTGGAGCAGAACCTGGTCGCCGCAAGGACCGTCATCGCCACCTACCTGGAGATCGCCCGCTGGCTCGGCGACCGCGATCCGACCACCCGCACCCTGATCGAGTCCCTCGCCAGGGACGAGCAGCAGAACGTCGACGCGCTGACCGCCCTGCTGAGGAACAGCTGACCCGCCCCGAGCCGCGCGGTGCGGCCGGCGATGCGCCTTGCGGGTGCTCATCCGGCCGCCGAGAGCCGTCCGATGCCGCCTTCTGGAGCTGCTGCGGTGGTGTCGGGCGAAGCTTGGAGACCTTGGGTGGCACCGTGGGGTCGGACCGGCACTCGCCGACGGCTTCCGAGGAGAACCGTGCACCTGTCCCCCGCGCTCACCGGGCCGCACCGCTGGTCCGGGCATCGGCGCACGCTGTGGGCCGCACTGCTGCTGACCCTGGCTTCGGTGGTCTACAACGACTGGCTTCTGGAGTTCCTCCTGCCGACGGGCCTGGATCCCCGGCACTCCTACGTGAGTGAGCTCTATGCGGCCGACCAGCCCTTCCGCCAGCTGTTCAGCTGGATCGAGGTCGCCTCGGCCGTGCTCGTGACGGCGGGAGCGCTACTGGCACGCGGCTCGGCCCCGGGCCGCCTGGCCGCTGCCGGATGGTGGTCCCTGGTGGGCTTCGGTACGTTCTCCGTGGCCGATGTGGTCCTGCCGATACGGTGTGCGGCATCGGTGGAGCGCGCCTGCGAGGCCGTGAATCCCTGGCACACCACCACCAGCGCGCTGGTCCATTTCGCGCTCTTCGCCTCCATGGCGCTGCTCATCGTCTCGGCCGACATCGAGCGCCCCCGGCTGCCGTTGATCCGCCGCTGGGGCCCCTGGGTACTGCCTTCCGCGCTGGTGACCGCGGTGGCCACGGTCGGCCCGCTGTTCGGCCGGCCCGGCTGGCACGGCGTACCGCAGCGGGCGCATCTGGTTCTCGTGGGGGTGTGGTTCGCCCTCCTGGCCGCAGCGCTGGCCAAGTCCGTGGTCGATCGCGGTGTGCCTGCAGACGCGCCTACGGATGTACCTGCCGATGCACCGGAGGCCGCTTGAGGGACCGTCAACTGCACGGCGCGGCAGCCGATCTGTCGGCCGTTCGCGGCGGCATCCAGGCGGCATCGAGGCCATTGGCTCATGCGGGTGACTGTCCGAGTGCGGGACACGGCCTTTCCGGTGCCGTGGCGCCTGTACGGGAAGAAGGGGAATGCCTGGCGAACGTGGTGCGGTGACCGAGGCCGTGAAGCGCCGTCTCAGGGAGCCCGTCGTCGTACTGACGGTGCGGGCGACGGTGGCGGCAACACTCTCCTACGCCGTCGCGGTGCATCTGAGCAGTGAACCGGCGCCCCTGACCGCACCTCTCACCGCCCTGCTGGTCGTCCAGGTGACCCTGTACTCCACGCTGACCACCGGCATCCGCAGGGTGAACTCCGTCGTGGTCGGGGTGCTGATCGCCATCGGGTTCAGTTCGGTGGTGGGCCTGACCTGGTGGAGTCTGGGGCTGATCATCCTCGCGTCCCTGACCATCGGGCATTTCGTGCGCGTCGACGAGTTCGTGAACGAGGTCGCGATCAGCGCCATGCTGGTGCTCGGGGTGACCCGGCTGGCCTCACAGGCGTGGGACCGGGTGCTGGAGACCCTGATCGGGGCCGGGGTGGGTCTGCTCTTCAACTTCCTGTTCGCCCCGCCGGTGTGGGTGGACACGGCCGGCGAGTCCATCGAGGACCTCGCCCGCCGTGCCCGGCATCTCCTGGTGCGCATCGCGGAGGAGCTCGGTGGTCCGACACCGGTCGAACGCGCCGCCGCCCGTCTCCACGAGGCCCGCCGTCTCGACCAGGCCATCGCCGATGTCGACGCCGCGCTCCGGCAGGCGGAGGACAGCCTCAGGCTGAACCCGAGAATCAGGGAGGGCCTGCTCTCCCGGCTGGTGCTGCGGACCGGCCTGGACACGCTGGAGATCTGCGTGGTCGTGGTGCGCGTGCTGGCCCGCTCGCTCACCGACCTGGCCAAACGACGGGACAAGGACGAACAGCTCTTCCCGCCGGACGTGGCGCTCGCGCTGGAGGAGCTGCTCACGCATATCGGCGGGGCTCTGGTCAGTTTCGCCGTCCTGGTGACAACGCAGGTCAGCCGCAATGCCGAGGAGGCCGAGGGGCGCCTGACCGCGGAACTCACCGCTGCCTGGGCCAGCCGTGAGAACGTCGCCCACATGCTGCTTCGGCGCGTCCAGCAGCATCCCGAGGCATGGCAGTTGCACGGCTCACTACTGGCCGAGATCGACCGGATCCTGGACGAACTGGACCTGCAGCACCGCTCCCGACGCCTGATGGAGGAACTGGACCGGGCTTCCGTGGCGAACCGCGAGAGGTTCACCTCGCTCGGCAGGCTCCGGCGCTTCGCCCGCGGCGAGCACCTGCGCCGCCGGCGCGAGGCGTGAGCACGCCCGGTCGGTCCAGGACCGGTCCGCGCCGCCGACCGCTCACTCGTCGGGCGGCAGCTCCGCGTCGTCCGCGCGGATGTGCATCGCGCGTTCCTCGGCCGACAGTCCGACCTCGTCCCCCGTGGCCTCCCCGGTGAGATCGCAGTGCGGGTCGTCCTCGACCAGCGATCCGGCGGGTGGCTCGGGCGAATCCTCGGCTCCCACCGCTTCGATGTCCGGCTCCTCCTGGGCGAGGCGGGCGTCCAGCGACTGCCCCGCTGCCTGTTCGGCTCCGGTCGTGCCGAAGGACTCGGCGGCCACCGGAGAGTCGACCGGCACAGGCTGCAGCTCCGGGTCCTGGGACCAGCGGCGGGAAGGCGAACCGTTGTCGAGGTCGGGGATGCCCTCGTCCTCCGGCTCGGCGCCCGGGTCGTGCGGCTCGGTCCGCTCCGGATCGACCGTGACCGAGTCGTCCAGGTCCTCGGCGAACTGCGTGCCCTCGGCCGCGGGCCTGGGCGGTCCCGGCGGATCTATGGAGAGCGGCGGCCGGTGCGCGGGATTCGCGAACCGCTCACCCGGCTGCACTCCGGGCACCGGGCCCTGGGCGATCTCCGGCTGCTGCTCCGCGCTCCCCGCGACGTTCGCCGTGTCGCCCTTCCCGATGGGCGACGGCCGCCGTTCGGACCCGGAGCTGCCGTCGTCGTGCCTGGTTCCGGCGGTGTCCGCCGGGCCGATGTTCCCGCCCATGTCGTGGAGCGTTTGGTGGCTTGGTGTTCGCTTCATCGTGCTCCCTCGGAGCGGCCGACCGACCGGCCGCCTTTCCGCACCGGTGGGTCTGTCAGCCGCTCAGCGCAATGATCATCCCGATCAGCATCACGGAGACGGCGACGGCCACCAGGATGATGACCCCGATGGCCCAGGGGCCCCAGGCCCGACCGACCTCAGGCGGTTCCGGATACGAGATGCCCGAGATACCGCCCTCGCCGGGTGGGGTGTCGCCCTCGGCCAGGGTGTGCCGTTCGTTCAGGCCCGCCGTACGGTCAGGGTCGGGATCGGGTGTCGACATGGTGGTTTCCTACCGTTGGCCCCCAGCAGTCCCCCCTACGACGACGTCTACCCGAAGCCAGGATGTCCAACCTGTCGCCGCCGCGCCACCGCGGCAGCAGTTCCCGGCCCCGACCGGATCAGCCCCACCACATCTCGGTGCGCTCCGGATCCGGCCCTTCCAGGCCACCGTCCTCGTTCCCCGCCTCGTCGCCGCTCCCCTCCTCAAGCCCCTCGACGGCGGTGCGCAGGTCCGCCCCGAAGGTGTCGAGCTCCCCGCGGAGCACCTCCGCGACCCGGCCCGCGACATCTGCCGACAGCCGCACGGTGCGCTGCTCCACGTCGTACGGGGCTTCGATCGTCACCCGCACCTCCCGGGTGGTACCGGGTACGGCGGCCCGCTCGGCAAGGTCGTCCAGGACGTCCGCGAGGTCGATGGCCGCACTGCCGCTGTTGCTGTCGCTGCTCATTCACTCAGAGTAGGAGTCGGACCTGGCGGGCAACGGGCGACACGGCAGACCCGCGTACGGCCGTCCGGGCCACTCCTGACCAGCGGGAGATCGTGACGATCCCCGGTGTCGAATCCGTCGCCGATCCGTCCTTCCGGCGCGGGATCGGTGGCCAGGGGGTGCGGTCGGCTACGGATTTCGCGATGCGCGCGCGATGGCGTAGAGTCGGGTTTACCGACGCGGGGTGGAGCAGCTCGGTAGCTCGCTGGGCTCATAACCCAGAGGTCGCAGGTTCAAATCCTGTCCCCGCTACTAACGGCTGAGGCCCGGCGCACTCTGTGCGCCGGGCCTCAGCCGTTTCCCGGGCGGATACCGGCCGGCGGCACCGGATCACTCCGCACCGATGCACCGGCTCTTTCAGCCGCGATCGCATCGCACATGGGCACGCCAGCGGTGGCGCAGGCCAGTTGATCTCCAGTCCGGTCAGACGCACGCTCAACGCGCAGGCCTTCTGGTGCAGTTCACGGTCGAGACAGGCCCGTTGCGGTCGGTGGTGGCTGCTCCATGCGCAATAGCCGCCGGTCCTGTCGGTCGGCTCGGTGCCGGTCAGGAACCGTGGCAGTGGCTCGTCGAACAGCTCGGTCCCAACTGCCACCGGATTGCGCGTGCCCCGGCGTCGCGACGCCGCCCCCCAATTGCCGGACGGTCTGGGCCGGCAGCCCGGTCAGCGGCTCGGGCCCGGGTTCTCACGCCGGACGCGGTGCAGTCGGTCACCACCCGCGAGGACGGCGTCGGCCAGCGACCGTGCGGGCCCTCGGGCCGTCGTGCGTCCCGAGGTCAGGACGAATTCGGTCTCACCGAGGTCCGGCAGCTCCGCCTGGTGCGGCATGGCTCGCAGACCGGGAGGAATCAGGCTGCTCGCATGGGCCATCACGCCGAGACCGGCCAGCGCGGCAGCCCGTACCCCGGACAGGCTCGTACTGGTACAGGCGATCCGCCACGGCTGCCCGGCCCGTTCGAGGACGTCGAGGGCGCGGGCCCGGGTGATGCTGGGCGGCGGATAGACGATCAGCGGCACGGGCTGGCCCGGGTCGGGGCGATAGTCCTCGGCACCGATCCAGACCAGCTGGTCCCGCCAGACCAGCCGTCCTTGCGATCCACCGGCGGGGCGCTTGCCGAGCACCAGATCGAGCCTGCCGTCGGCGAGTTGCTCGTACAGGGCGCCGCTGAGGCCCACGGTGAGTTCGAGATCGACCTGCGGATTGCCGCGCCGGAAGGTCCGCAGAATCTGCGGCAGCTCGGTGTACACGAAGTCCTCGGACGCCCCGAACCGTACCCGGCCCCGGACCTGCGTCCTGGCGAAGTACGCGAGGGCCTGCTCGTTCGTCTCCAGGATCGACCGGGCGAAGCCCAGCATGGCCTCCCCCTCGCTGGTGAGCTCCACGGAATGGGTGTCGCGGAGAAACAGCCGGCGATCGGCGGCCTCCTCCAGCCGCCGGATGTGCTGGCTGACCGTCGACTGCCGCAGCCCCAGGCGCTGCGCGGCCCTGGTGAACCCGCCGGTCTGGGCGACCGCGAGGAAGGACCTGAGCTGTACCGGATCGAACACATCCCCAGCCTAGCCGCGGTCATCACGATCCATGATGACAGTGAGTGCCTCGAACGGGATTCACAATCACCGGGGCGGGGACCAGGCTGGGAATCCGCCCCGGCCGCCCCCGGCCGCCCCCGAACCCCGTCAGCGGAGAGACCATGCCTCGACCGAAGCCCCCACGCCGCCTGCCCGTGGACCCCTACATAGCCGCGCTGCTCTGCACCGTCGGCCTGGCCTCCCTGCTCCCCGCCCGTGGCCCCGCCGCGCCCGCCGTCTCGGACGCGGCGGACGGCGCGGTCGCCCTGCTGTTCTTCCTCTACGGCGCGCGACTGTCCACCCGCGAGGCCCTAGACGGTCTGAAGCAGTGGCGCCTGCACAGCACCGTGTTCGCCGTCACCTTCGTGCTGTTCCCGCTGCTGGGACTGGCGAGCCGGGTACTCGTTCCCGAACTGCTCTCCCCACAGCTCTACCAGGGCCTGCTCTTTCTGACCCTGCTGCCGTCCACCGTGCAGTCGTCGATCGCGTTCACCTCCATCGCACGCGGCAACGCGGCGGCCGCCGTCTGCAGTGCGACCTTCTCCAGCCTCTTCGGCATCGTGCTCACGCCGCTGCTCGCCGCCGCCCTGCTCAGTACCCGGGGCGGGATTTCGGCGGGTTCGGTGCTGGGGATCGTGGAGCAGCTGCTGCTGCCCTTCGTGGCCGGCCAGTTGCTGCGCCGCTGGATCGCGGACCGGATGGCCCGCCACCGTGCGGTCCTCGGCCTGGTGGACCGCGGCTCCATCCTGCTGGTGGTCTACAGCGCCTTCAGCGCGGGCGTGGTGGGCGGCGTCTGGGGCGCGCTGTCCCTGCCCCGGCTCGCGGCGCTGTTGGTGGTGGAGGCGGTGCTGCTGACGCTGGTGCTGACCGCCAGCGCGTTGGGCAGCCGCCGGCTGGGGTTCGAGCGGCAGGACCGGATCGCGATCGTCTTCTGCGGCTCCAAGAAGAGCCTGGCCGCCGGTGTTCCGATGGCGTCGGTCCTCTTTCCCGGACCTACCGCCGGGTTGCTGGTACTGCCGCTGATGCTCTTCCACCAGATCCAGCTCATGGTCTGTGCGGTTCTCGCCCGCCGTTGGGGTGCCGAGGCCCAGCCGACGAGAATCGCAGCCGCCGGAGCGGAGGCCCGGGTTCGGGAAGGCGCTGCCCCCTGACCGATCTTCACTCTTTCGGATGGCCGACGGGGCGCCGGGGCGTGCACTGTCCCTTTCGGGGTGACAAACGAGCCGATGGGTGGGGTTCCTCAGGTTCAGCACCTGCCAGGGGGATGCCCGCATTCGGGCACGTGAGTTCAGGGGGGTTCCGATGACGGACAACGGCAGCGCGACGCTCTCGGCCGGGGCGGTCACCTTCATCACCGCCAACGAGAACCGCGACCACGACACCGGGATCAACATCTCGGTCGCGACACCGGACGGCGTCGAAGTCGCCTCCATCTCGGTGCCGTTCGGCGAATTCAAGGACGGTACGACGGCCCGGCGCTCTCCTCGTCCTTGGCGCCCACGACTACTTTACGCGCTGAACTGCCTTTGTCCGTAAAGGAAATGAGCCGCCGCCAAGCGTCAGGCTCTCGGCGGGACGGGTACTTGGGACGTGGCATCGCCCACCCCACCCGTGTGGACCGTCCCGTTCCGGAGTTCGTCCCCTGGGTGGAGCCCGCCCAGCCCCCAGAACGAGTCACCGCTCCCCCGCGCGGGGGAGGCGGCTCCGCCCTCCAGCCGACGTACCCGACCGAGCTGCGCGGCAAGGATGGGATTCCCGCTGACGGAAGGGGAGCTCACATGGAGGGCTGGGACCGGATCGGCCGATCCGCCGGCTACGGGGCAGCCATCGCGCTGACCCCTTACTTGCTGATCAAGGTGTCCTGGGTGGTCGGTTCGCTGGTGGGACTGCTGCCGGCCGAGGCCGGGCTCGACAAGGCGACGTGGGTGACGCTGAACACCGTGACCATCGGTATGGCGGCAGTCGGGATCATCCTCGCCCTCGCGCTGGTGCGGCCGTGGGGGATGCGGATACCCGGGGTGCCGCTCGCGTTCTGCGCGTGGGTGGGGGCGGGGTTCCTGGTCTCGATGCTGCCGTACCTCGTGCTCGGCTCGCTGCTGGGATCGACAGGTGGCGCGAGCAGCGGGGGCGGGACGGACGACGGCTCGTCCATGCCGAACTGGGAGGGTGCCCTCATCGAGTTCAGCTTCGCGGGGATGGCCGTGGGCCTCGCCCTGGCGCTGCCCGCGTACCTTCGGCGGCGCTGGCCGCACGCGTTCGCCGGGCAAGTCGGGGACGGCCCGAGGAGCGGGCAGCGCTCGCGATGGGTGCTCGTCGCCGGCGCCGCGCTCGGCGCGTGGTGGCTGTACTGGGCGGCGGGCGGCCGCCTCGGCATCGCACACCCGGCGGCGCGGGACTCCAACGGGTATCTGCTGGCAGCGGTTTCCGGTCTCTGGGCGCTGGTCGCGACCGCCGCCGTCTGGACGCTCGGCGGTGCCCGGCCTGCTCGGCTTCCCCGCTGGGTCCCGACGGTCCTCGGCTGGCTCGGGTCGGGGTCGCTCTTCGCGTGGGGCGGCTGGAAGCTGCCGTTCACCGCGTACCTGGCGGTGGCCCACCCGGCCGGTGTCACCTGGCCGGAGAACCTCGCAGTCGTGGCGGCACTGGACATCACGGCCGTGGTGACGGGCGCGGCGATGGCACGCACGCTCGTTCGCATCTGCGCCGAGTAGCCGTTTTCCGCTCGCCCGGCGCCGCCTGCCGCTACTCGGCCTGCGGCGCCGGAAAAGGCACCGCGCAGAAGCCGCCGCCGTCAGGCGCTCCGTTGGCGGTCGACCATGCCTGCCACGTCCCCCCACGACGCGGACCAGCTCCTGTGCCGTCAGCCGGCGGACTCGGCGGACCACTTCACCAGTGGTGGCCGCACGTGGGCGCACAGAGGGCGGCCCTTGGCATCCGTGAGCCGCAACCGCGCGGTGAGGCGCCCGGTCCGCACGGCAGCGGCGATGGTGTCCTGACCGATCGCGTCGAACATCAGCTTCGCCCGGCGGAACATGGTGAAACCACCGGTGTCGTCCACCGTGACCCACGAAAGGTAGATGAACCGCCCGCCCAGCCGGTTCTGGATGTATCGGCCCCTGAGGTCGATGCCCGTCGGGGTCTCGACCGCGGTGCAGTCGAGCGTCCACACGGCGGTTGAGGCGTCCCCCGGCTGCAGGTCGAGCAGTTCGAGCGGGCGGTCCTTCCGCTGGACACCCACGTGAATGCTGTCGGCGCCGGGGAAGTCGGCGCCGGCGCCGCAGGCGCGGCCCGGCAGGTCCGACGCTTCGATGCGGATCTGCACCTGCCCATCATCCTCCAGACCCTGGCCCGGGGCCGGTGTTCCGCACGAGTTGTGGCCGCCGACGCCGCAGCGGATCAACGGCGCCGGTCGGCGTGGCGGCCGCGGTGTGCGGGGGGATCCAGGCGGGTGCGGACCGCTGGCAGCGTCGCCAGCGCGGCGACGGCAGCGGCCGCGGCGGCGGCACCCAGGCAGCTGCCGATCACATCGGGCAGGTAGTGCACGCCCAGATACATCCGCGAAGCAGCCACCACGACAACGAACACCGCTCCGATCACGGCGGCGAGCGGCCGTCGGCGACCCCGGACCACAACCAGCAGCACCAGGGCGAGCGCCGCCGCCACAGCGGTGTGCCCGCTGGGGAAGCTCCACTGGCTGTCCGGCGGGATCACCCACAGCCGCGACGGCGGACGCACCTCCTTGATCGCAGACTTGGCGACAAAGGCGACGGCCAGGGTGCCGGTTATCAGAGCGAAGCACGCGGCCGCATCCGCGCGGCGGCGCCACACCAGCAGCGCCAGCGGCACGACCAGTGCCAGCGCGATGCCGGCCGCGGGCTGGGCCACGGCGGTGGCGGCCTTGGCCAGCGTGGTCAGCGCGGCGCTGCGGTGACCGGCAATGTCCTGGTCCAGACTCACGTCGGCGCGGGTCACGCCCGGTGTGGTCGCGGCCCAGCCCAGAGCCAGGGTGCACAGCAGCAGAAACGCACAGGCCAGCAGACGGCGCACAGCGATCCGCGGGAAAACGGCAGATGTCATCGAGTGGTCTTCCTCATGTTCGGGGGGCGAGCACCACATTAACGTCTACACGAATGTAGTCACCTGCTGGTTCCACTCCCCCGGGCGGCACCGCCGCCGTCCCCCTCGGTCCGTCCCTTCGAGGAGGGTGCTCCGCCGCCTGTGGCGCATCACCCGGACCCTGCCCGGACGACCGGCGCCCGGGCGGCATCCGAGTGAGCGCAACGGCCCACGCTGGGGCAAGGGTGGCGCCGTGACGTCGGCGACATCACTCGCTACAACCCGCCGTGAAGATGACCCCGCCGCGCGCCGCCTCTCAGCACCGGGCCCGGGAAGGCAGTACTCGGGCTCGCCGTAATGGTCCCGCGACCGGGGTTGCGCCCGTTCGTCGGGCGTGACGGGCGGGTGCGGACCGGAGCGGAGCGCTCTGGGCTTGACCGGTGACCGCAGCGCGGGGCGGACTTGCCAAGTGCCTGTCCGCGCTGTCTGCTGGGTCCGGGGCGTCCCGTCGATGGTTGTGGAGTACGCGAGATGCCAGTGAACCGGATCGGCCTGGTCGTCCACGGCGCCCGGCCCGCCGCCCGCGCGGCGGCTGCCACCGTGCGCGCCTGGTGCGCCGCGCACGACATCCCCTGCACCGACCTCGACGTCTGGCACGAGGACCGGCCCAGGCTCGGAGGCCAGCAGGAGGCCGCGGCTGCGGGGCACCCCGACCTCATCGTCACCCTCGGCGGCGACGGCACCTTCCTGCGGGGTGCCCGGATCGCCGCCAAGGACGATGCCAGAGTGCTGGGTGTGGACCTGGGCCACGTCGGCTTCCTCACCGAGGTCCCGGCCGACGAGGTGCACCGGGCCCTGGACGCCGTGCACGAGGACCGCGTCACGGTCGAGGAACGCATGACCCTGACCTTGCGGACGTCCCGCCCACTGGAGGTCCCCGCCGGCATGGAGGCACTGCTGCGCCACGGGCGGGGCCCGGCGCTGCCTTCGCCGCAGCCGCGTACGGGGGGCACCGGCGAGGAGAGCTGGGGTGTGCCGCTGGACGTCACCGCCCTGAACGACGTGGTGCTCGAAAAGCTCGCCCGGGACCGGCAGGTCGCCCTCGCGGTCTACTTCGCCGGACGCCTGCTGGCCTCCTACTCGGCGGACGCGGTCATCGTGGCCACCCCCACCGGCTCCACCGCGTACAGCTTCGCCGCCGGGGGGCCGGTGTTGTCACCGCGCATCAACGCCGTCGTCTTCACCCCGGTCGCCCCTCACATGTCCTTCAACCGAACCGTGGTCAGCGCTCCCGACGAACCTGTCGCCGCACGGGTACTGCCGCACTCCGGGCAGGTCGCGGTCAGCATCGACGGCCAGCTGCGCGGAGTCCTGGAACCCGGCGACTGGGTCGGCGTGTACCCGGCCCCGTCCCGGCTGCGCCTGGTCCGGCTGGGGCCCACCGACTTCTTCGGCCGTCTCCGCGACCGGTTCCGCCTCACCGACGCCCCCGCCACCGTCGCCGACGGCGAGGCTCCGCTGCTGTTCCGCCCGCCCAATGCCGACGTGCCCGAGGATCTCGCCGGTCTGCGCCTGCCCCCGGCCCTGGAGGAATGACCCTCCGCAGACGCCCCGGCCCGTTCCCCCTGCGGGTGTCCAGGACTCTGCGGACGGCAGGCAGATCCTGGACACCCTCACCCGGCACCGCTGTCGCGGCGACCGTCCGGGGCAGGGAGCAGAGGGGCTCTCCGACAGGGGAAGTGCCCTGCGCCGTGCGTCAGGCGGTGAGTTCGGCGGGGACCGCCGCGAGTGCCTCCTGGATGGCGGCCACCAGTCGGCGGGCGGACTCGGCGGTCAGCTCCAGCGCGACCCGTGCCGAGGGGCCCTTGCTCGGATCGGCGAAGTCGATGTTGAGGGTGTGCTCGGCCATCGCGTGCACGGGGTGGTCGAAGTAGACCGTCACGTCGGACACATGGAACCAGGCGCCGCCCGGCCCCTTCGCGCTGCCGTCCATGGCGTCCTTGACGGTCGTGTAGGTGCACATGCTCATGCTCCCAGGTGCTTGGCATAGAAGGCGGCGATCCGCTCCCAACCGTCGTTCGCCGCAGCCACGTTGTAGGAGGGGCGGTCCACCGAGAAGAAGGCGTGGCCGGCTCCCTCGTAGCTGTGGAACTCGAAGTCCTTGCCGTTGGCGGTCAGGATCTGCTCCAGCTCGGCGACCTGCTCGGGGCCGGGGAACTTGTCCTCGGTGCCGAACAGGCCCAGCAGCGGCGTGCGCAGCCGGGGCAGCTGGTCGACCAGGTTGACGACCTGCAACGGGAAGCCCTCCGGCGGGTTTCCGGTGACGAAGGCGCCGTAGCAGTCCACTGCGGCGTCCATGTCCAGGTTGCAGGCCGCGAGGACCGACTGCCGTCCGCCGGAGCAGTAGCCGATCACACCGACCCGCCCGTTGGAGCTGGGAAGTGCGCGCAGATGGGCGGCGGCGCCGGCCACGTCGCCGAGCAGACGCTCGTCCGGCACCCCGCCACTGGCCCGGGCGACCGCGGCCGCGTCGTCGGGAGCGGCTCCCGGTGCCTCGCGGAAGTACAGGTTGGGGCAGATCGCGTCATAGCCCAGTTCCGCGAAGCGGCGGGCGATCTCCTTGGTCGCCCGGTCGTAGCCGGGCATGTGGTGGATGACGACGACGCCACCGCGCCGCTCCTCGCCCTGCGGACGGGCCAGATAGGCCTCGATCTCGTCGCCGTCGTGACCGGTGATCCTGACGGTCACCGCGCTGAGGGAATCGTTCATGAAACGATCTATACACCAAAAGTCCGAACGGAACAGGCCGGTGCTGACGATTGGTGAGATCTCCTGCGAGGCGCCACGTTTCGCGGCAGGTCTGCCGCGGGATGCGGCTACCGCTCCTGTCGCGCTCCCCGGCGGCTGCCGCGCGGAGCGACACGGCCCGCGGATGCCAGGATGTCCGCGCCTGCGGGATCGGCGGCCAGCGCCCGTTCGAAGTCCTCCTTCGGCAGCACGGTATTGGCGCCGAGGGTCACTCCGGGCGGCGGGCTGTCGTAGCCGGCCGGGTGGTCGTCCCAGAAGTTGCCGAGGAACGCGACGTTCTCCAGCGGCGGCGTCACCCGCAGCACGATCGGAGTGTCGCTGCGGTACACGACATTGCCCTGGACGGTCACCCACGCGGCACCGAAGTCGGTGTAGAGCCCGAAGTTGTACGAGGTGACCGTGGAGTGGATGACGTTGCCGCGCACGAGGGTGCCACCGGCCCAGGAGGCGCCCTGGCGGCCGTTGAGGTAGATGCCACCGCCGTCGGCGAGCACCGTCATGGTGTGGTGGACGAGGTTCTCGACGACCTGTACGCGGCTTGCGTGTTCGCCGCCCACGACGATGATGCCGCAGTAGGGCACGTGGTGGATCTCGTTGTGCGCCACCGTCGCCTCCCGCGAGTCGGCGACCCAGACGGCGGGCGTGCCGTGGTACTCGCGTCCGATGTCGTGGATCAGATTCTGTTCGATCCGGGTCCCGGTGCCGGAGTTGACGGCCACCCCGTAGCCGGAGACGTCGTCGATGAGATTGCCGAGGACCGCGTTGTCCCGGCCCGGCCCGAAGAGGCCGACCGCGCCGCCGCCGAGCCGGGTGAACCTGTTGTCCTCGAGCGTGACCCTCGTCGCGGACGCGAATTCGACGTTGGCGGCGACCTGTTCGGTGCGCTCCGGGGCCGTGACATGTGCCATGCCCTCGGCGAGTGCGACCTTCTGCAACGGTCCGCCGTCGTAGTAGGCGATGCCGTGGAAGTGCATGAATCCCCCGGGCCCGCTCGGCTTGGTCCAACCGGCGTGGGAGAAGGTCAGTCCGCGCAGGGTCACGTCGTGCAGCGGGCTCTCCTCGGTGCCCCGGCCCACGACCAGCTGCTCCAGCACCGGCACGACGATCTCGGCCTCCGCCGGATTCTGGCCGGGCAGCGGCAGGTAGTACAGGACATGGCGGCCGGGAGTGGAGCGGTCGAGTGCGAAGGTGCCCGGCTCGGTCAGGAAGCTCGCGCTGTTCTCCGCCGAACTCGGCACCGTGAGGGTGCGCCAGATCCCGTCGGAGCCCTCGGGCGGCGTTCCACCGGTCCATTCCGCGGAGTAGAGCTCGCGGGCCCAGCCGAACCCGGGCTGGGCCAGGGTGATCGTGGTGGAGTGCTCGTCGCCGGATATCCCGGCGACCGGGCAGCGGGCCTCGGACCACGGATAGACGCCCTCGAAGACGAACTCGATGCTCGCCGGGTCCTGCCAGCTCTGCGGAACCGTGCTGTCCGTGACGTAACCGGTCTCGGTTTTCGTCACGTACCCGGGAATGCCGGACCTGAGCGCCGCCCTCGGGGCCCGGCGGCCGTCGACGTACAGCTGCCGGGTCTCCAACTCGCCGACCTCGGCCTGCCAGACGCCCACCCGCTCGCTGGGCCGCCACCCGGTGATCTCACGGCCTCCGCTGAGAACGGCTTCCTCCGGGGTCGCGGTTCCGTAGCCGTACGCCTGGTAGACGACCCGGTGGCCGTTCCCGCCCGAATCGCCTTCGTCGCCGCTCAGTACGAACGGCTCGGCCAGGACGTGGGTTCCGGCCCGCAGGTTGACCACGAGATCGGCCCGGAGGGACGCCGTACGGGTGCGGACGATCCGCTGCACAGCGGGCAGGGTGGCGAACGGCTGCTCGAACGTACCGGGCCAGGAATCCCGGCCCCAGGGTGCGACGTAGAGCTGGTTCTCGGGCATGAGCGAACCTTCCTCGGAAGAGTTTATGGTGTACACAGCCGTGTACACCATAAACTCAGGGTCGAGGCAGGTGTCAAGGACAAGAAGGGCTGGGCATGGCCGGCGAGAACGCGGCGGCGGATCCGAAACGCACCATCGAGCTGCTCTGGGACCCCGAGGAGAACCAGGGCAGGACGGGGCTGAGCCTGGACAGGATCGTCAGGACCGCCATCGAGATCGCGGACTCCGAGGGCCTCGCCGCACTGTCCATGCGACACGTGGCCGAGCGCCTGGGATTCACGACGATGTCGCTGTACCGGCACGTCCCGGGCAAGGCGGAGCTCATCGAGCTCATGCGCGACGCGGTCATCGCCGAGCTGGACTTCCCCGAACCAAAGGACGACGGCTGGCGCAGCGGCCTGGAGTCCTGGGCACGGGCACACTGGGCCCTGCACCTGCGGCATCTGTGGCTCGCACACACCGCCGGAAGCCGCCGACTGCCGGGGCCGAACATCATGGCCGACTACAACCGGGCGCTCCGGATCGCCGAGGGGACGGGACTCCGGGCGAGTGAGGTGGTCGCGGTGGTCTCGCTGGTCGGAGGCTTCGTGAACACCGCCGCCCGGCAGGTCGAAGAGGTCTTCAGGGAGGAACGGGACTCCGGCCTCTCGCACGAGCAGTGGTGGCGCAGCCGGGAGGAGCTGATCGAGCGTATGAGCCCCTACTCCGCGCTCGGCAGGCTCTGGCTCGCCGGTGGATTCGACCACCCCGAGGACCCGTTCGACTTCGGTCTCGCGCGCGCCCTCGACGGCATCGAGCTGCTCGTCCGGCGCCGCCGTGATGAGCAGCGTGACGTAAGTACGGAGCCCGCTTCCGGAGGCCGGTGCTCGGTCTGCGGCAAGCCGCTCGACGGTACCGTCCGGGGCAGGCCACGGGACTACTGCTCGCGCGCCTGTCAGCAGCGCGCCTATCGCCGCCGCCGCTCGGCCGGCCTCTCCCGGGAGACGTGAAGCGGCCCCTGACGGTGTCTCGGTCGTTGGCCATTGCCACCCGCTGCCTATCTGTTCTATAAGTAATAGAGCAGATAGAACGGCGGGAGCCACCGTGATCCTGAGCATCGACCTGAGCAGCGACGTCCCGATCTACCAGCAGATCCGGGACCGGATTGTCGAGGCGATCGCTTCGGGGGAGCTTGTCGAAGGCAGTCCGCTGCCTTCGACTCGGCAGCTCGCCGCCGATCTGGGCGTCAACTTCCACACCGTCAACAAGTCCTACGACCTGCTGCGCCAGGAAGGGCTGGTCCGCCTCAACCGCAAGAGCGGCGCGGTGGTTCAGCGCGACGCCGGGTCGGGGCCGCCGGAGGCGGGCTTCACCGACGAGTGGGCGGCCAGGCTGCGGACGCTGCTCGCCGAGGCGGTCGCCCATGGCGTCGACGGGTCCTCGGTCCTGGCGGCGTGCGGTTCGACACTTGCCTCGTTCGCAGTGCGCACAGCAGACCTCACGACGGACCAAGGAGAGCCGGCATGACGACCGGAGTGCTACTGAGCCACGCGGTCGTCCCGCTGGTGCTCCTGCTGATGGCATGGCTGATGCCGGCACTCACCGGACCGACCCTGCCCTTCGGGGTGCGGGTGCCCGCGTCGCGCTCCGACGCTCCGGTGATCGCCGAGCAGCGCCGCGCGTACCGGTGGTGGGTGGCCGGCGCCGGGGGTGCGCTTGTCATTCTCGGCCTCGCGCTCTCCGTCACCGGACTCCGCTCCCTGGCCGGTCCGTTGAGCGTGCTCGCCTTCGCCAGTGTGTGCGTCACGGCGTATGTCCGCGCCCGCCGGGCGATCCGGGCCGCCAAGCAGGTCGAGGGCTGGTACCAGGGGCTGCGGCAGGCTGTGGCCGTGGACACCTCACTGCGGACCGATCCCGAGCACTTTCCGTGGCGCTGGGCCGTACCGGCGCTGCTCGTCCTCGCCGTCACGACGGTCGCCGCCGTGCTCCGCTACCCGTCGATGCCGGACCGCCTGCCCACGCACTACAACCGTTCCGGCGTGGCCGACCACCTCGCCGCCAAGTCGGTCGGCACCGCCTTCGCGCCGGTGTTCGCCGAGGTCGGCAACACCGCCGTGATCCTGCTGGTGGCCTGGTTCGCGTTCCGCGCCCGGGCCGACCTCGACCCGGCACGACCGACGGCCTCCGCGTTCCAGCACCGCCGTTTCGTCGTACGGATCACGGCCGCGGTCCTGGTACTGGCCGCCTGCGCCAATCTGTCGGTACTCCTGGCGGCCTGGCCGATCTGGCACGGCGACCACACCGTCGTCCCCGCAGTGCTGCTGGCACCGGTACTTGCAGGCCTCGCGATCGTGGTCGGCGTAGCGATCCGGACCGGCCAGAACGGCAGCAGGATTCCCGTCCAGGACGGACAGCCCGTCCCCGGCGTGGCCCATCGCGACGACGACAGGTACTGGCGCCTCGGCGGGCTGTTCTACGCCAACCGCCAGGACCCGGCGGTCCTCGTGTCCAAGCGCTTCGGCATCGGATGGACCGTCAACTTCGCCAACCCGCGCACCCTGCTGCTGGTCGTCCTGCTCGTCGGCTTCGCCGTCCTGATGAGCCTCATCGGACGCTGATCCCCCCCTGTCCCCCGCTGGTCCTCACCGATCCTCACTGACCCCTTACCGACCACTGATCCGACCGGAGACACCCATGCGTTGGAGTACCCGGGCGCTCGCCGCCCTGCTGGCCCTGACCGCGGCCGCCACCGTCGGCACCGGCACCGCCGCAGCCCAAGCCCCGTACAGCCGCGGCGAGTTACCAGCCGTCGACCGCGAGGTGCAGTTCACCGCGGACGGCACCACCGCCTACGGCACCGTGCACATACCCGCCCACCGCGCCGGCCGGCGGCTGGCAGCGGCGCTGCTGCTGCCCGGCAGCGGCCCCACCGACCGCGACGGCAACGAGCCGCCCGCGCTCACGCCCTCCACGCTCGCCCTCGTCGCCGACACCCTGGGCGAGGACGGCGTGATGAGCCTGCGCTTCGACAAGTACGCCACCGGGCAGACCGGCCTCGGCCGGTACCGGACGGACCCCGGCCGTATCGACATGGCCGCCTTCACCCGCCAGGCCACGGCCGCGTACGCCGCGCTGCGCGCACAGCCGGAAGCCGACCCGCACGCCCTGCTGATCGCGGGTCACAGCGAGGGAGCCCTGCGCGCCCTGCTCGTCGCCCGGGCCGTACGGCCCGAACCGGCCGGTCTTGCCCTGCTCGCACCGCAGGACCTGCGCTTCCTCGACCTCCTCGACGGCCAGATCGCCGCCCAGCTCCAGCAGGCCGTGGCATCCGGGCAGCTCACCCCGGCGGTGGGAGAGGCGAACAAGGCAGGCGTCGCGCGCGCCATCGCGGACTTCCGGGCCGGCCGCCCCACGGACACCAGTGGACTGCTCCCACCGCTCGCCGACCTGTTGGACAAGGCCGTCTTCAGCCCGGTGAACGCCCGCTACGTGCGCAGCGACGACGAGGTCTACCCGCCCGACGTCGCCCGCCGGCTCACCCCCGGCATCCGGGTCACCGTCACCTGCGGAAGCGAGGACGCCAACGTCCCCTGCAGGACGGCTCCCGCACTGATCGGCGCACTTGCCGAGGCCCGCACCACCGGCCCCGGCCTGCGGGTCCTCCCCGGTCTGGACCACTTCCTCCACCCGGCGGGCACCCCGGTCAACGACCACGTCCTCGCACCCGCCGCCGTTCAGGCCCTCCACGAGTTCGCCCGCCCGTGGCGCCGTGCGTAGTCGCCCGGGGCGCGGGTGGTCCTGAGCGGACTCAGACCGACCGGAGAGCCTGACAGCCGCCGCGTAGGTCCTGTGCTGCCGGTCTCGTACGAGGGTGCCGGACCTTCGCCGAGCAGGTGAGGGGCCTGACGCGTCGGCACGGCCGACGACGCCACCCAGGTCACCGCCGACCAACTGCGCGAGGTCGTCGGCAGGATCATCACCGCCGGCCACTGGCGCAGGAGCGATCCGGATACGCTCGCACCGTGACCGCAACATGGGAACACACGACGGCGGGCCTGCTGCGACTGCCCTCGGGCCGACTCGTCCGTGGCCGGGGGCTGAGCCGGCCCCTCCCGCAGGGCCCCCAGCCGACCTTCGCCCTCTACCTGTTGGGCCACCGGCCACCGACCGTCGCCTGGGAGCACCGGTGGCTGCGCTGGCCCGACTTCGGGCTGCCGTCCGACCGCACCACAACTGCCGACGCGCTGCGCGAGGCATGGGCACGCGCCGAAGCCGAACGCGTCGAGATCGCCTGCGCCGGCGGATACGGACGCACCGGCACCGCACTGGCCTGCCTTGCCGTGCTCGACGGGGTGCCCAACCACCAGGCGGTCGCCTACGTCCGGGCGCACTACACTCCACGCGCCGTTGAAACACCCTGGCAACACCGCTTCGTCTCCCGCTTCCGGTAGCCGCAAAAAAACCACTCACCGGCCGCCGCTGGCGCTTCAGAACTCCTCCGGAGTCATCCCCGGCCTGTTCTTCGTCTGTTCGCTCATACGCTCCAGCCGCCCGCCCGCGCCTTGATCAATGCGGCCGGACCGACAACCGCACACGGCCGTTGAACGCCTCCTTCGCCGCGTCGATGACGGGGGTCAGGATGATGCCTCGTACGCCCGGCGGCGCCTGTTGTCGGCTTGCCGCTTGCGCTTCGCTGCCCGCTCCGACAGCAGCCCGGCCCTGACCTGGCGGTTCAGCTCGGCGTTGCGCTCGTCAAGGCTGACGGTCGGGGCCATGAGAGACGGCCGGGCGGCGAGCTCGGTCGGCAGAGGTGTGCTGCGCCAGGATCCGTCCGCCAGTGCCCCGAGCAACTGTCGGCGGACCTCGCCTCTGGCGGCCCCCTTCCAGGCAGGGTCCAGCTCGCGGCTCGCGAAGTCGACTCCGTAGGCGTCCAGGCTGCGGCGCAGGAAGGTGTACTCGGCTCGGTGTCGGCGTTGCAGTTCGCCCGTTCCTGACGCTGGAACCATGCCGTCGTGCGGGCGTCCAGCGCCAAGTTGTAGACCTTGCGGACACATCCGAACGTGCGGGTCGGCTCAACCGCCTGCTCGTCGGCGGGATGGAAGCGGTACTTGAACGACCGCCTCACCAGCTCAGTCTTCATATCCCACAAACCACCCTGGTTGTTTGGAAAATGACAAACAGTCAGAGCAGCATGCACCGACGCTCCACCGATACGCGACTCCGAGCCAGGGATGCGTTCCCCCCAGGCCGAAGCCCGCACTATCCAACGCAAGGAGTCTCCATGAACAGCGTGATCGTCCTCCTGGAGGTCGCCGCGGACCAGGCGATCGGGCCCGATGGTGTCGAGCCGGTGGTGCTGCTGGTCCACGCGGCCGGCGCAGACCCGGACGTGCCGGAGGATCCCGGCCCCAGGACCCTGTGCGGACTGAGCACCGATGCGATGGAGCACTCCCACTACCGGCCGGCCAGGCCCGGCGAGCCCTGGTACCCGCCGACGCTGTACGACAAGCGGTGCAGAGAGTGCGAGGCGGTGCTGCGGAGCATCTGATCGCAGCCGGACCGGTCCGGACCGGTACAGAAGCCCCCGAGCTCTGCGGCGAGCTCGGGGGCTTCCAGGTGGTCGGCGAGGCGGTCAAACACCTGCCGACGCGGGTCAGCGCAGCTCGACGACCTTGTGCGTACCGAGGAAGGCGTGCGGCAGACCCCGCTTCTCGTCGGGGACGGAGCAGAGCAGCACATAGCTGCCGGGCTTCAGCCCGTGGGACTGCACCAGGGCGGTACGGCCGGGCGAGATGGCGCCGAGCCCGGTGGCCGGCCCGGTGAACGGCGACGACGGCTTGCCGCCGGCCGCGGCCTTGTCGAGGTAGGTCTGCACCTGCGCGTCGGTGGTACCGGAGGCGACCGGCCTCAGCTGCATGTCGCGGATCTCGGTGGAATCGTTGTGGACCAGGTAGGACAGGTGTGCGTTCACCACGTCCATCGTGTGGAAGCGGGGGCCCTCGGTGGTGTCCTGCTGGATCACGATGCCGCCCGGGAACCGTGCCTGGTTGGCGCTCTGACCATTCGTGCCCACCAGTTGCATGCTCTTGACCACCGGGTGCGCGGGGTCGGCCCGGAAGGCGGTGAAGTCCAGCAGATAGACGGTGCCGGGGGAGATCGCCTCGGTGAACTGCTCGTGGATCTGCGGGGTGACCAGGGCACCGCCCAACGCCTCGGCCTCACCGCGGACCGCCCGGATCCCGGTGGCCGCGGTGGACGGCGTGGAGCTGATCGAGTCGGCGAGGTCGTGGAGCACCCGGTCGAGTGAGACCCCGTCGTGCGGACGCAGGAGTTGGAGCTGTCGTCCGTTCGCATCCGCCGTCTTGACCCGGAAGCTGACCAGGCCGCCCTGGTGGCTGTCCGGCGCCCGGATGCCGGACGCGTCGACGCCGACCTCGATCGGGTGGTCCTCGGGCGAGGTGGCGGCGGCCGTACCCGCTGCGCCGACGGTCGTGGTGAGGGCGAGGACGGCGACGGCCGCCGCCCGCACCCCGCGGCTGAACAGTTGACCTGACATGAAGATCCTTTCGGTGTCCCTGCCCCGCCGCGAATGATCCCCAGCCGCGGACACGGCATAGCGCCTCCGGCCACATGCGAACCCGACCGGGCTATCGGCTGATGGTCCGCCAATGTCATTGGTGCCGCTCCGCCGACTGCTGGGGCGTCGGCTGTCGGATGGTCACGGACTGTTCATGCCATGGGGGGATCCGACCGCGGACGGTGGTCGGGCAGGCTGGCGAGGTGGGCGCACTGCCGCTGCCGCCGCCCGCGAGGAGCAGGCGGAGGCAACGTATGTGACACAGCGGCAGGCACCGCCGGACAGCGCACCACCGGCTACCGATTCGCGCTCGTGTGCGCCAGGAGCCCCCCTGCGCCCGGACATCGCGCCGCGCGACCCGCAGAACCTCCACCTACGTCCGCAGGAGAGTGAACCCAGTGCGAGAGATCGGACGACGGACTTTCATCACCGCGGCGGGGGCCATCGCCACCGTCGCCGCGGTCGGCACCCGTGCCTTCGCCAGCGGCCACGCACGGGACGCGGCCACCGCCGACGAGTACGTGGACGTGCAGTTGCTCAACATCACCGACCTGCACGGCTATCTCCAGGCCGCACCGGGAGGTGACTCGGTCATCACCGGGGCCGGGGGCAGGAAGTACACCGTCGGCGGGGTCGCCTATCTGGCCGCCCATCTGAAACGGCTCCGAGCGGGCCGCGGGAACTCCGTCTTCTTCGCGCCCGGAGACCTCTTCTCCGGCTGGGAGTTCGACGCGGAGTCCTTCGCCGACGAGCCGACGATCGAGGCGCTCAACCGGATGGGGCTGAACTTCGCCTCCGCCGGGAACCACGAGTTCGACAAGTCCCCGGCCTTCCTCACCCGGCACATGGAGCAGGGCGTCTCCTTCTCCCGGGTCGACTGGGACGACTCCTTCAAGGACTCCGGGGGACACCGCTTCCATGGCGCCGACTTCCGCTACTACAGCGCCAACATGGTGTGGAAGGAGACCGGCCGCACGGTCCTTCCGCCGTACAACATCGAATGGGTGGACGCCGGGAACGGCCGTCGGCTTCCGGTCGGGTTCATCCACCTGACCGCGAGCGGCACCGAGACCTTCCCCGGTTCCTTCCAGCCCGCGCTGAGCTCCCTGGACGAGGTCGAGAGCGCCAACCGCTGCGCGGCCGAGCTCAAGGCGCGCGGTGTCAACGCGATCGTGCTCAGCATGCACGACGGCGCGGTCGCGGGCACCGACTTCGACAGCGGCAGCAACCCCTCGGGCCCCGCCTACGACCTGGCGCTGCGGGTCTCCCCCGACATCGACGCGATCGTCACCGGCCACTGGCACTGCGCCTTCAACATGATGGTGCCCGATCCGAACGGCGTGCCCCGTCCGTTCGTCGAGGCCGGCTGCCACGGCCAGCTGATCAACGAGATCAACCTCCGGCTCGACCCGACGACGGGCCGGGTGGTCCGCGCCCTGACCATCTCGACCAACCACCCCAACACCCGGGACGTGGCGCCGGATCCGGAGCTGAAGCAGGTGGCGGACTACTGGGCCGGTTACGGCGGCCGACGCGCGCGGACCTCCATCGGCAAGCAGACCGCCTCCTTCACCCAGCAGCGCAACAGCGCGGGCGAGAGCACCATGGGCGACCTGGTGGCGGACTGGGCGTACTGGGCCGGACGGCAGCCGCTGGAACCGCTGAACGACGGAAACGCCTACCCCGACACTCCGGCGGAGCTGGCCGTCATCGCCGTCGCACCGCGCATCGGCCAGTGCGTCATCGGCTCCGACCTCGTCTACGACTCCGCCTCGGGCGGGACGATCACCTTCGGGCAGGCGTGGGACGCCGTCGGCTTCGGCGACCCGATCGTCACCGCGACCGTCACCGGTGCCCAGATCCACGACGCACTGGAGCAGCAGTGGTCCGACGCCGGGGGCGGCGGTCTGCGCTTCGCGCCACTGGCCGTCTCGCGAAACGTCCGCTACGGCTTCGACGCCGCCGGTGCGATCGGTGACCGGGTCGCCCCCCGTGATGTCCTCATCGACGGACGGCCGTTGGACCCGGCCCGCTCCTACCGGATCGCGATGCCCGCGTACACCCTGATCAACGAGGACGGGTACCCGGCGTTCACCGGCTTCACCCAGCCCTTCCGCCACACCCGGGACTTCGAGAGCTTCATCGCCTTCGTCAAGTCCCGCAAGCGCATCGCCCCGGCGCCCCTGAACCGGGTCTCGGTCAAGAACGCCACCGCTCCCGGCGCGCGGGTCGGCGAGATCGCGGTACCGCCGCGGCTGCTGCACGCGGACGGCAGTCCCATGCCGAGGGCCGAGGCCGCGGCGAGGGCCGCCGCCAGGCCGGACGTCCACGGATTCCGCGTCCCCTGCTGAACGGCAGGCCGTTCGGGCGCACTTGAGGACAGCCCCGGATGCCGCCGTGGGACGCCCTCCGGCAAGGACTTCCGTCCGGCCCGGAGGGCGTCCCACGGCACTGGGCACCGCCCTGGATCAGGCGTTGTCGAGCGGGCCGCCGAACAGCGAGCGCTCGACGTGCTGGGTGTCGGTGTACTCGCGGACGGAGACGATCCTGCCGTCGCGGACGACGAAGACACCGAGGCACTGGTTGTCGTAGACCCGGCCGTGGACGGTGGTGCCCTTGGAGGTCCACTCGGCGACGACCTGTTCGCCGTCGGCCACCACATTGGTGAGGGTGACCTCAACGGTGCTGCCGGGAGCGAACAGGCTGCCCGCCCCGCCCAGGAAGTCGTTGACGATGGCGTCGCGTCCGCGCCACACCCCCGTGAGCGGGACATCGCCGGGGTAGGTCCAGGTGGCCTCCTCGGCGAAGCTGGCGACGATGGTGTCGAGGTCGCCCTCGGCGACGGCGTTGACGTAGGTGACGACGACGGTACGGGGGTCGCTGCTGGTCATGGTGTTTTCCTCGGCAGTTGACGGTTGATCGGAAGACGAGCGATCAGGAGATGGTGAGGACCGCGTTGCCGCGGATCCTTCGTGCACGGAGGTCGTCGAGGACGTCGGGGGTGCGGCCCCAGTCGGCCACCGATCCGATCTCGGGGTGCAGCCGGCCTTCGGCCACCAGCCGGACCAGCGTCTGGAGGTCCGGCGCGTCCGGGCCGTCGGAGTCGGCGTAGCTGAAGTGGCGGATGGTCGCCGAGACCGGGCCGGCCAGCAGGCTGAAGAAGTCCAACTCGACGCGTCGACGGCTGGCCTGGCCGAACCAGATCAGCAGGCCGCGCGGTCGCAGTTTGGCGAGGGCCGTCGGAAGGTTCTCGCCGCCGGTGGACTCCAGCACCAGGTCGAACGGGCCCTCGGCGTCCTCGACCCGCCGGGTGACGGCGGCTGCGCCCAACCGGGCCAGGCCGGCGCCGCGTTCCGCCGAGGAACTGACCGCTGTCACCGACGCCCCGGCAGCGGCGGCCAGTTCGACGAAGTAGTGGCCGACACCGCCGGATGCACCGGTCAGCAGAATACGCCGGCCCGCGACACTCCCCGCCGCCCGCAGCAGGCGCAGCGCCGTCAACCCGGCCAGCGGGAGTGCTGCCGCCTCGATGGTCGCCACCTCCTCGGACAGGCAGGCGAGTTGGCCGGAGGGCACGGCCGCGTACTCGGCCCAGCCAGCCGACGGAGGGTGGGCGACCACGCGTCGGCCGACGGGCGGGCCGGAGCCGTCGGCGGCCGCCTGGACGACCAGCCCGGCCACATCCTTCCCGGGCCGCCAGGCGGCCCGGGGGCGTTCCAGCTGAAAGGTCTCACCGCGGTTCACCGAGTACGCGTCCACCTTCACCAGCACCTCGTCGGGGCGCAGCTCGGGCTGGGCGACGTCGGTGCGCCGTACCGAGTGGTCCGGGCCGCCGGTGGCCACAAATGCCTTCATCTCCCGTGCCTTTCGCTCGTGTCCGGCCTCTTCGGCCCGGCTGACGACCAGCTAACCGGGCGGGCCCGGGAGGGGTCCAACAACGGAAATCGGCTTTCGACAACCGGTGGTTGTCATGCAGGATGGCGGCCGTGGATCTCGACCTCGCGCAGGTGCGCGCCTTCGTAGCGGTCGCGGAAGTGCTGCACTTCCGCCGGGCGGCCGAGTCGCTCTCCCTCACCCAGCAGGGGCTCTCCAAACGGATCGCGCGCTTGGAGGAAGGACTCGGTGCGAGTCTCTTCGAGCGCGGCCGAACCGGTGTGGCACTGACTCCGGCAGGTGTGCGGTTCCTCGACCCGGCCCGGGCCGCGCTGGCGGCGGGGGCGGCCGCGCTGGCGGCCGTCCGACTACCCGAGCGGGCACTGCGGTTGGACGTCTGGGGGCACCTGTTCGCTCCGCTGCGGACCGTGCGGGAAATGCTCGACGCCACGGAGGGTGTGCACGCACAGGTCGGGCCCGGGCGGGATCTTCCCGGGGTGGCCGCCGCGCTGCTGCGCGCAGAGACCGATGCCGGGTTCGGGCGCTTCCACCCCCTCGCCGACGGGCCCACCCAGGCACTGGCCCACCGGCTGGTCCGCCTCGAACCCCTCGACGCGGTGCTCGCCGCGGACCATCCGCTCGCTGCTCGGAGCGCGCTGCGGCCCGCCGACCTCGCAGCACTGCGGCTGGTGCTGCCCGCGGCACCCGAGCGGCTGGACTTCCTGAGCCGCTTCGCCGAGCAGTTCGGGGTGCCGATGCTGCCGGGCGAGGCCAATCTCGGCCTCGACCACCTGCTGGAACAGGTCAGGACGACACCGGGCTCCTTCACCCTGCTGCCCGCCGAGCTGCCCCTGGAGCCCGGGTCCGGCCTGAGTGCCGTACCGCTCGTCGAACCGACACCGCTGTACGCCTGGTCGCTGGTGTGGCTGCGGCAGCCGCAGGCTCCCGGAGTCGCCGACCTGCTCAGGGGGTTCGCGGAAGTCGGCCGGAAGCGGCGCTGGTTGGAGTTCCAGCCCCGGCGGGACTGGCTGCCGGAGGCCGACCAGGCCGAAGTCCGCGCGCTCTGACGACCGGCCGGCCCGGCCGTGCGGGCGAGCCGCCGCCCGGGCCGACCTTACGCTGCCGACCTCACGTGGCCGATCTCACGAGGCGTCGAGGCGGGCCAGTTCGTCCCGCGAGAGCCGCAGTGCGCCGGCTGCCACGTTGTCGACCAGGTGGTCCGGATTGCCGGTGCCGGGGATGGCCAGTACGTGCGGTCCTTGCTGCAGCGTCCACGCCAGGCGCCGTACCCGGACGATCTGGCCATCGCCACCAAGGTCGGGCCGGGCCGTGGTCCGTCGGGCGAGTGGCTGCCCCCGGCCGCACCGGAGCAGCTACGCGGCCAGATGGAGGAGAACCTGCGCCAACTCGGCCGTGACCGCGGTGATCGTCTGTGAGGTCATGCGTCGAAGTCCGGCAGCTCCATCGACGGGGCGGGACACTGTCACAGCGACAGCGGTCGATCTACCGCCGCCGGTGCAGCAGCCTCCTTGCGGCAGACCAGGACCTGCGGTGCTCACCACGTGTAGGGTCCCCGGGTGACGACGACATCTGACGCTTCAGCAGCTGCGGCCCGGCCCGCCGAGGAGTTCCTGCGTGCCTTCCACGACCGGGCCCCCGGCCTCCAGTCGGCGGGAGCCGGATCCAGCCGCACCGCCGATGGGCGTACCAGCTACCAGATGCTGGCCGGCCGGGTCCCGCAGGCCCGACGGGTCCTGGACCTGGGGTGCGCCGACGGCGCGCTGCTCCAAGTGCTCGCCGAGGGCGGCGCCGAGGTCCTGGCGGGCATCGACCTGTCGGAGGGGGAGCTCGCGCTGGCCCGTCGGCGGCCCGCCCTCGCCACCGCCGACCTGCGCCACGGACGGGCACAGCAACTTCCCTTCCGTAACGGCTCGTTCGACACGGTCGTCTCGCACATGGCACTGATGCTGATGGAGGACGTCGAGCAGGTCGCCGCCGAGGTGGCGCGCGTGCTGGCACCGGGCGGGACGCTGGCCGTCGCCGTCGGCGGGGGTCCCGTCGCAGGAGAGGCGATGGAGCTCTTCCTCGCACTGGCCCGGCCGCACTTCAAGGCCACTCCCACCGAGCTGCGAATGCCACGGCTGGGCGACCGCAGGACACGCCAACGCGAGGGCCTGGACGAGATCCTGGCGCCTGCCGGGTTCGAACCGGTCTCCTGGGAGCAGATCGTCATCGACATGGGCGGGACCCCCGAAGAGGTCTGGAAGGCCAACTCCGGGACCTTCTACGACATGGTGGAACTGGACGAGGACCGGAGCGGACGACTGCACGACGCGTTCATGGAGGAGTCCCGCCCGCTGCTGACCCCTGACGGACGACTCCCCTGCGGCATGCGGATCAACATCGCCACCACCCGACTGCGGGATTGATCCACCCGCGCTCCCTATTGCCGGTCGGTCCAAGTCAGCCGGACACGGCTGCTCCCGAGTTCTTCCGCGCAGCGGGTAGGCCCCGGTTCGACGGCCGATGGGTCACCGCGCAGACCGTCTACGTCAACGGCGGCCTGGTGGCTCCCGCCAGCCGACCCGCCGAGCCTGCCGCCCCCGCCGACGGCTTCCGCCCGGCGGGGGCCTCACCGGGGGGCGCCGGAATAAGCGGCGTCCCCCGTCCCGCGATCAGGGCTTGACGGACGTCGGGCAGAGCCGGCGCGGGGACTGGTCGCCGCGAAGCCTGGCGTCCACGCAGCCAGACGGCAGGGTGCCGAACGACTGGGTGCCGAAGTTCGCGGTGACCTGGAGGACACCGTTGCCGAACGTCGTCCGCTGGACCTGGTGGTCCTGGGTGAGCCAGCGGAAGTCGGTCATCGGCTGGGTGCCGGCAGCCTGGTGCAGCGGAGCGAAGTAGCTTTGCAGCGCCGCGAGTTGCTTACCCTGTGAGGTGAGCGTGGGGCCGTCGAGAGCCAGGTTCAGCGGAGTATTGTAGAGCATGGCGAGCAGCGCCCGGGCGGTCTCCTGGTCCGGGAGCTTGGTGTACGACAGTTCCCAGCGGTCAAGGTTGACCTGCGCGTCGTGCAGTGCGGTCTCGTACAGCGGAATGCGGTACACCGGGTCGAACATCGCCTTGGCCAGATCGGACGGCAGGCTGACGGGCTTGAAGAAGACGCCCGGCGCACCGGCGGGCGCGTAGCCGCCCCAGACTGCCTTGTCCCGTTCCAGCGGCCAGAGCCCGTCGGCGACCGGAGTGGCGGAGCCGTGGCTGAAGGCGACGACCGGGGAGGCCCAGCTCCCTGCCGTCTCCGAGCCCAGGACCAGCTTGTCCCCGCCGGACAGCTTGCCCATCCGGGCGAGTCGATTGGCCTGGTCCTGCTGCTGGTTCATCGGGTGGGCGGGGCTGTGGTCGTCGAACAGCTCGCCCGCCGAGTCGACGTCCAGGAAGTAGCTGTCGGCTCCGTTCGCGACCATCTGGGACGTGCGCTCGGCCAGGTAGTGATCACTGCCTTCGCTCTGTGCGAAGGCCTGCGAGCTGAGGTAGCAGCCCCGGTCGTGGAAGCCCGCCTTCACCGAGCCGTCCTGGTTGTGGATGCAGAAGTCCGGGTAGACCGGCGACGGCCAGCTGGAGGTGGACGCGTCGGAGGTCTTCGGGTCCTGCCCGTTGGCGAAGGAGTCGTACGGGCCGACCAGGTAGCCGGCCTGCTTGGCTGCCGCGACCGCCTGGGCGTCCATGGGCTTCCCGTCGGCGTCGTAGCCGAGCCACATGCGCGACAGGCCCAGCGCCTGCATCTGCCGGACGCCCTGGGCGGTACGGGCGGTTCCCCAGGTGTAGGCGTGGAAGGCGCCGAGCAGCTTGGCGACCTCGGGGTTCGCCGCGATCTTGCTCTTGAGTGTGACGACCTGCCCGTGCTCGTCCAGCCAGTGGCGGTAGTCCAGCGCGGGGGCGACCGGGGAGGGGTCGGTCAGGGCGAAGGTGACGCTGTAGTCCTCGGTGTTCTCCTGCCGGGAGAACGTGTGCACGGTGGTGCTGTGCAGTCGCTCACCGGTGGAGGTGAAGCCGAGCGAGGTGCCGATCGGCTTCGGGACGAGGTAGCTGACACCGTGGTTGCCCACGGTGTAGCCCCACAGCGGCATGGTCAGGTCGGCGGTGAGGTCGTAACTGTGGCCCGCCAGACCGGTTGCGGTCGCGTTCCACCACGGGTCGGCCACCGGGACCCCGAGTCCCTCGCCGCGCGGGATCTGCACCGCCGAAGCGGCCGCATCCGTGCCGGTGACGGGCCAGGAGAGGGTGGATTTGTCCTGGCTGCCGTGCACATCCATGCGGAGCCGGCCCCGCTCGGCCGCCGCGGTGACCGTCAATCCCCTTTCGGGCAGGGTCCATTGGGCTGCACCGTGAGCGATCGTGACGGCCCCGGGGCGGCCGAGCGGCTCTGCCGAGGGCGCGGACAGCGTCAGGGCCTTGCCGTCACCCGTCCGCGCACTCACCGCCAGCGAGTCGGCCCGCACCTCGGCCGTTCCCCCGGCGATCGGGATCTCGACGGTGTCGCCGTGCAGTCGGATGCCGGGGTGAGCGGCGGCTCCGGAAGCGGACGGCCAGGTCACGGCGGACAGCGTCGCAGCGCTGGACACCAGCAGCGCCGCCACGGTCAGACGGCGGCGAGAAGTCCAGCCCGCCTGACGGGGAGTCATGAAGTTCATGAAACGGAGGGTGCCAACCCGCGATAAGGGCGATTCTTATCTCGACCGTACGAGGGCAGAGCCCGTCGGCGCGCGGTGCGGCCCGGGACGTCCAGTGACGCGCTGGGCTCCCCCGTCCAGGCCGGGAAGACGCTTCCTATGCTGGGCACCATGACTGCACCCAATCCCTTCGGGCATCCTTGTTGGGGACTTCAGTTCTTCTGGTGGGCCGTCGATCCGGCAGGTTTCGTCGGCCTGTTCCAGTCCGCGTTCGGACCGGTGCCGTCCGCCGCGAACGCCCATGCGCGGGCCGTGGACGAGGCGACTGCCCGTGCCAGGAGGCGACACCCGGAGTGGTTCGACGCCCGGTGCCTCGACGACGCCTGTCCCGAACAGCGGGGCGAGGAATGTCCGGTGACGCACTGCCTTGTCCGGCTCGCACGGGGGCCGTACCTGTTCACCTGGGACGAGGAGCACGACGACCGGTACACGCGATACGGCGTGCCGAAACGGCCGGTTCCGGTGTCGGAGCTGCCGGGTGACCTCGCCGCAGCGGCGCGGCTCGTGGAGGTCGGCTTCACTTTCGACCGGGCCGTCCGGATCGACCTGAGCTACCCCGGAGGACAGGAGGTTCTCTCGGCCACGTACCCCGCTTCGACGGGAGGATGACCGCTCGTGGGCGCCGGGGCGCACGTCTGTGAGGCGGCCTGATCCGCCGGGCGCGTCACCGCCCGCCCGGTGACGGCGTCAGCCGTCGGTGTCCTCGACGCCGAGGACGGCGCGCAGGCGGGTGCGGGTGGCGGCGGCCGCATCGCGGGTGACGGGGTCGTTGCTGGCGAGAGCGTGGTCGAGGAGGGCGTCGGCGGCCGCGATGACGGCGGCGGGCAGGGTCACCTCGCGCAGGCCGAGGAGTTGGGCGGCGGCCCGCTGGCCGGAGCTCCCCTCGGCCTTGTGGGTGTGCGGGATGAGCGCGGCCAGGCCGCGCGGGATCTGGGAGCTGTTGGTGGTCATCCGGTCATTCTCCTGGGTCTGGCGGGGTGTGGTGATCACGCGGACGCCCCTGCTCCGACGACGGCCGACGGCCCGGCCCCAGCGGGCTCGGAGCCATGGTCGTCGATCGGGCTGGTGGGTGGCGGTGACAGCAGGCTCATGCCGGGTGCAACCGCCGACCCGGGCAGCCGGTCACGGAGCGGATCGGGAGCGGCCTACAGGCACTTGCTCTCGATCCTCCGCGAAGAACGCCTTGGCGGGCCGCAGGAAGTCGGCCTCCCGCAAGCTGAAAATGTGACCGGCCCCGGGTCGTCAGTAGGGCTCGTCGTCAGTAGGGCTCGTCGTCAGTAGGGCTCGTCGTCCGCCGAATCGGTCAGGGACTGTTCGGCCCAGATGACCTTGCCCTCGGGGGTGTAGCGGGTGCCCCAGCGCTCGGCGAGCTGCGCGACGAGGAAGAGACCACGGCCGCCCTCGTCCTCGGCTGCCGCGTAGCGCAGGTGCGGTGAGGTGCTGCTGGTGTCGGAGACCTCGCAGATCAGGGTGCGGTCGAGCAGCAGGCGTACCCGGATCGGTTCGGTGGCGTAGCGGATGGCGTTGGTGATGAGCTCGCTGAGGATCAGTTCGGTGGTGAACGCCGCCTCGTCCAGGCCCCAGCGCGCCAGCTGCCGGGTGACGTCGGCGCGGGCCACGGCCACGGCCGCGGGGTCGGAGGGCACCCCCCACTCGGCGATCCGGTCGGGCTCCAGGATGTGGGTGCGGGCGACCAGGAGGGCGATGTCGTCGGTCTGGCGGGCGGGCAGCAGTGCGGCGAGCACGGCGTCGCAGGTCTCCTGGGGCGTCCGGGCGGGGAATGCCAGCGTGGTGCTGAGGATCTCCAGGCCGATGCTGATGTCGCGCCTGCGGTCCTCGATGAGGCCGTCTGTGTACATGACCAGACTGCTGCCCTCGGGCAGTTGCACTTCCGTGGCTTCGAAGGGCATACCGCCCAGGCCCAGCGGCGGCCCTGCCGGGAGCTCGGGGAACTCGACGGTGCCCTCGGGGAGGACGATTGCGGGCAGGGGGTGCCCGGCCCTGGCGAGACTGCACCTGCCGGTCGTGGGGTCGTAGATCGCGTACAGGCAGGTGGCGCCCGTGATCGTGGCTTCCCCGTCCACGACGGCCGACTCCTGGTCGATGTGGCCGACCAGTTCGTCGAGATGCCCGAGGAGTTCGTCGGGCGGCAGGTCGAGCGCGGAGAAGTTCTGCACGGCGGTGCGCAGGCGGCCCATGGTGGCGGCGGCGTGCAGACCGTGGCCGACCACGTCACCGACGACCAGCGCGACGCGGGTGCCCGGCAGCGGGATGACGTCGAACCAGTCGCCGCCCACCCCGGCCTGGGCGGGCAGGTAGCGGTAGGCGAGGTCCAGGGCGCTCTGCTCGGGCACGCCACGCGGCAGCAGGCTGTGCTGGAGGGTCACGGCCATGGCGTGTTCACGCGTGAAGCGGCGGGCGTTGTCGATGCACACGGCGGCGCGGGCCGCCAGCTCCTCGGCCAGCGACAGGTCGTCCTCCTCGAAGGGGTCGCTCGCCCGGGTACGCCAGAAGTTGGCGACACCCAGGAGGACGCCCCGGGCCCTCAGCGGAACGGTGACGAGCGAGTGGAAGCCGTAGTCCAGGACCGCCTGGGTACGGTCCGCGTCCTGGGTGCGCCAGCCGGCATCGGCGCCGAGATCGGGGACGAGCACGGGCTGCCCGCTGACGAAACCCTTGGCCATCGGCGTGGGCGCGGCGAACATGTGCAGCTCGCCCGCCCGGTACAGCGGGTGGTTGTCCGGGACACCGCTGAGAGCCACCCGGAGCAGCTCGGCTGCCTCACCGCGCGCAACCACTCGCGGTTCCTCGCCGCGCAGGACGGGCTCGGAGAGGTCGACGGTGGCGTAGTCGGTGAACCCGCGGACGGCCACCTGGGTGAGCTCCTCCGCGGTGCGCTGGACGTCGAGGGTGGTGCCGATGCCCACGCTCGCGTCGTACAGCAGCCGCAGGCGGCCACGTGCGACCTCGGCCCTTCCTTCCAGGGCCCGCAGCTCGGTGGAGTCGCGCAGCGTGGCCACGCTGCCGGGCGGGCCTCCCCCGCGGTCGGTCGGCCGGTTGTTCACCGCCAGCAGCCGGTCGCCGACCAGGAGCACCTCGTCGGTGGCGACGCGACGGGAGACCAGCAGTTCGGCCATTCGGGGGTTGAGGTCGAGGTCGGTGACGGCGCGGCCCTCCACGTCCTCGGACAGGTTGAGCAGCCGGCGCGCCTCGTCGTTGGCCAGTAGCACCCGGCCGTCGTCGCCGACGATGACCACACCCTCGCGCACCGCGTGCAGCACCGCGTCGTGGTGGTCGTACATCCGGGTCATCTCTGCCGGGCCGAGACCGTGGGTCTGGCGCCGCAGCCGCCTGCTCACCAGCGCCGCGCCGGCTGTCGACAGGCCGAGCGCGGCGGCGCCGGCCCCGAGAACGACCGGCAGCTGACGGTCGACCGCGCTGCTCACCTGCCGGACCTTTATCCCCGACGACACCAGGCCGACGACCGCGCCGTGGTCGTCCGTCACCGGGACCACGACCTGCAGTTCCTGGCCGAGGGGGCCGTGCACGCTCTCGATGGTGATACGGCCCTGGAGCGACGGCCCGATGGTGCCGACGAACCTCTTCCCGATCAGCTGCGGCTCGGGGTGCGTGTAGCGGATACCGTCCCGGTTCATCACGACGATGAAGTCGACTCCGCCCAGCTTGCGGGCGGCTTCGGTCAGTGGCTGGAGCACCGCGGGCGGGTTGGGGCCGCGCATCGTGGCCACCAGACCGGGGCCGTGCGCGAACGCCTCGGCCGCGGCGAGCGAGCGGTCGCGCGCCGCCTGGAACCTGTCGCTCCTCGCCTGGAGCACCAGTGCCACCACGGCGGCCACCACGACCAGCAGCACGATCAGCACCTGGAGCAGGAACATCTGCCCGGCGACGCTGCGGATACTCGTCATCGACCGCAGACGCCGCGCCAACGGCACCTGCGGGCCTTGGCGCCGACGGCGCCGCTCACGCCAGCTGCCTGGGCGCCGGCCGGTTGACCCGCGGCCCGAGGGCTCCCAGGAGCGGCCCCGTACTCGGGCCATACCCCATGTCTACCCCGCCCCCTTCCGTGACGCGAACGATACGCAGCACGCCGAGGACCTCCTACGCGCCCGGCACGACGCGTACGACCCGCGTCCGGGGGGCCGCCACCACCCCGGCCGGGCCGGGGACGGGTCTGCCCGTCGCCGGCGCCTGCGGGGGCCGTCCGGACGCGGCATTTGCCGGGGATGTCGCGCGGCAGGGTGGAAAACAGCCATTGACCACCCGCGGGATGGGCATAGCTCAACATGACCGACAGTCGGGTGGGAGTCACCGCCCTGCGGCGCCGCTGCCCACCCGTCCGCCCTCATCGACCGCGAGGCACACATGACGATGGCCGTGACCCGTACCCGCTCGGAGCTGGACGGGCACCGCGAACGCAATACCGACCAGGCCGCGGTGGGGGCGGTTCGCGAGCAGCTCGCCGCGGCCGAGGTGGAGTACATCTACTACCAGACCGTGACCCTCACCGGCCGTGTCATCGGCAAGGTCGTACCCGCCGGGCACCTGGCCCGCATTGCCGAGCGGGGCGTCCAACTGCACCGCACGGGCCTGTCGGACCTGCAGACCGACCGGGACGGCACGCTGCTCGGCGGCGGGTGCGAGGCCGCCGAAGTCACCGCGCTCCCCGACCTCGACACGTTCGCCGTGCTGCCGTGGGACACCCGCGTCGGCCGGTTCTTCTGCCGCCTGTACGAGCCCGACCACCGCCCGGACGGCACGGCAGGCCGGGCGCTGCCCACGGATGTCCGCGCCAACCTGGCCCGCGTGCACGCCCGCTTCACCGCCCGCACCGGGCTGGAGCTGCGCAGCGGCTGCGAGCCCGAGATGTCCTGGACCGGCCTCGATCTGGAGCCCCGGAACCGCCCGAACACCAGCCCCGCTTACCACATCGACCATCTGGAGCGGAACCGGCCGATCTACCAGAAGGTGATCGGCTATGCGCGGGCGCTGGGATTCGACATGATCGAGGGCGACTACGAGGACCCCGGCCAGCTCGAACTCAACTGGATGTTCGACCACGCCGACCGTACGGCCGACCGGGTCGTGGTGTACCGCCAGATCTGCCGCCAGGTCGCGCGCGAACTCGGCGTCACGGCAAGCTTCATGCCCAAGCCCGCCAATGACAGGAAGGGCAACGGCTGCCACCACAACCTGAGTCTGTGGCGCGGGGACGACAACGTCCTGGCCGACAAGGACATGCGGGAGCTGCACCTGACCGACACCGGGCGGCACGCCCTCGGCGGCCTCCTAGCCCACGCCGCGGCCACTACCGCCGTCATGGGCCCGACGGTCAACTCGTACAAGCGGTACTGGCACGCCGGCCAGTTCGCGCCCACCCGTATCGACTGGGGCATGGACAACAAGACCTGCACGGTGCGGCTGTCGGCCAACGGGCGGCTGGAGTTCAAACTGCCCGACGCCATGGTCAACCCGTATCTGTCGCACGCCGTCCTCATCGCCGCGATCGAGGACGGCCTCGACAACCGTCTCGACCCCGGCCCGCCGCAGGGATCCGGCCGCGCCACCGACGAGTCCCGCCCGGCCGCGCTGCCGCAGACCCTGGGCGAGGCCCTGGAGCGGTTCACCGCCGACCCGGTCGTCACCAAAGCCCTGGGCACCGAACTCACCACGCTGTACACGGACTTGAAGCGCGACGAGTGGGCCCGCTACTGCGGCGCCGTCACCGACTGGGAGCACATGATGTACGCACACGAAGGAGTCTGACCCCGGAGAACCGGCACTCACGGGATCACCCGGGTCCTCTTGGCGTACATCCACTACGAGGAGCTCCGCCGCCCGCGCCCGAGACGGCGGACCCCGCCCCAGGGCCCCGTCCGGATCACGACCGGCCGCCGCTGCCGAAGAGGTTGGCCAGGTGGTGGTCGATGAGCCGCAGGGCGTCCTCGGGGGTGTGGACCTCCAGCAGTACGAAGCTGGTGAGCCCGTCGGCCAGGCTGATCAGCAGCATCGCCTCGGCCTCGGCGTCCCGGTCGGGGCCGACCTCGCCCCGCTCGATCGCCTGCCTCAACAGGCCCGCGAAGAGGGCCCGCAGAGCGGGGATGCCGTCCTTGGCGTGTCTTCGCAACCGCTCGTCGTGGACAGCCCGTACGAAGTAGGCCATCTGCACCAGACTGCCGGTACGGCTGTCGTCGTCCAGCGGCAGCATCTCGGTGAGGATCTCGCGGAGCACCTCGCGCGGCGCGGGCGTGCCGGACAGTTCCCCGATCCGGGCGAGCACCCGCTGCTCGCCCAACCGCTCGATGTGGCCGAGGGCGAAGACGAGCATCTCGTCCTTGCTCGTGAAGTAGTGCTGGAGCCTCCCGAGCGAGATACCGGCCTCGGCCGCCACATCGCGCAGGCTGGCGCCTTCGATTCCGCGCGTACTGGCGATCCGCCACAGCGCTTCGGCGATCTGCCGACGCCGCTCCTCATGGTCCACCCGCTTGGGCAAGGCAGCCGTCCCTTCCACTTTTGCAAGTCAGTCGTATTGCTATAGCTTAACCCCTGCCCGGTACAGATGACTTGGAAGGGGCACGGGACACTACGATGCCTGCGGACCACCAGCACCACCCTCTTCGACTGCGACAACCACGCCACAAGCCCGACCCGCGGGCCCGCCGGTGGTGGACCGTGCAGGCGCTCGTGCTGCCCAGCGGCCCGATGCTGCTGGTCGCCGCCTCCCTTTTCGTACTGTCCCTGCTCTTCTTCCCCGGCGCACTGCCCTGGCTCGGCCCGCTGCTGGCCGTCCTGACAGTGGGTGCGCTCGGCTACCTGCTGGTGATGCCGCGGTGGCGATACCGCGTGCATGCCTGGGAGTTGGGGGAACACGCGGTGTACGCGGCCAGCGGCTGGTTCTGGCAGAAGCGGCGGATCACCCCGCTGTCACGGGTACAGACCGTCGACACGGTGCGCGGGCCGATCCAGCAGGCCTTCGGGCTCGCCACGGTCACCGTCACCACCGCTTCCTCCGCAGGCAGCGTGAAGATCGCGGGTCTGTCCGCCGCCGACGCCGAAACCCTCGCCCGCCGCATCAGCGACGCCGCGCAGCTCGTACCGGGTGATGCCGCGTGAACACACAGCGTCCGACCGGCCGTTCGGCCGCACAGTGGCGGACACTCGATCCCCGCACCCTCGCCGTGCACTGCAGCTGGATGGGTGCGCCGCTCGGCTCGCTCACGCTCACCGCACTGGCCACCGGCGGCCGCCCGGGCACCGGCGCCCGGGTCACCCTCGCCGGCATCGGGGTGGCCTTCACGCTCGTCACACTCGCCCAGATCATCCGCTGGCGGCGGACCCGCTACCGGGTGACCGCCGACTCCTTCGAGCTGTGTACCGGCCTTCTCACCCGTCGGCTGCGGACCGTCCCGCTGCACCGCATCCGCAACGTCGACCTGACCGCCAACCCCGTGCACCGGATCTTCGGCCTCACCGTACTGCGCGCCGCAACCACCGGATCCAGCGACGATCGCCACGAACTCACCCTGGAGGCCCTGACCCGGCCCGATGCCGAACGGCTGCGCTCCGAGCTGCTCGCGCACGCCGCGAGCACCGACGCCGACGACCCTGTCCTGGCCACCGCCGACCCGCGCTGGCTGCGCTACGCGCCGCTCACCTTCTGGGTGTTCGGCGGTGTCTTCGCCGCCGCCGGCTCCTCCTACCGGGCGCTCGACGCGGCAGGCATCGAGCCATGGCGAATCGGCTTCGTCCGACGGTCCTTCGAGGAGTTCGGCAACAGCGCGCTGTGGATCACCATCCCGCTCGCCCTGCTCGCCGTCGGCGTCCTCGGCAGCGCCGGTGCGATCGTCCTCTACGCCGAGAACTGGTGGAAGTACCGCCTGGAATGGGCGGATGCCGACACACTGCGCGTCCGGCGCGGACTGCTCACCACCCGCTCGGTGTCCATCGAGCGCTCCCAGCTACGGGGCGTCACACTGCGCGAACCGCTGCTGCTACGAGCCGGTGGCGGCGCGACCGTACGAGCCGTCGCGGGCGGCCTCGGCGACCGCGACGAGAACCGCAAGCGCAGCGTCGTACTGCCGCCCGCCCCTCGCGCGCAGGCGCTGCGCACGTGCGCGGGGATTCTCCACTCCCCCGAATCACCGCTGGAGCAAGCGGAGTTCACCCCCCACCCACGCGTCGCCCTCCGCCGCCGCCTGGTGCGCGCGGTGGTGTGGGCGATCCTGCCGACGGCCGTGACGCTCACCGTCCTCGGCGTGCTGCTCACCCCCGTACTGCTCTACTGCGCCTTGGCCTTCGTGGTGTTGGCGGCCCCGGTCGCGTACGGGCTCGCCCGCGACGCCCACCGCAGTCTCGGCCATACGGTGTGCGGCCGCCATCTGGTCATCCGCTCCGGCACGTTCAGCCGTGACACCGTCGCGCTGCGCCGGGACGCCGTCATCGGCTGGACGTTCACCCGGACGCCGTTCTCACGGCGCGCGGGCGTCCTCACCGCCACCGCGGCGGTGGCCGCGGGGGAACAGGGCTACCGCATCCCCGACATGGCAGCCGATGAGGCCGTCGGCTTCGTCAACACCGTCTCCCCCGGCCTCCTCGACGAGTTCCTCGACGACGAGTCCCCCGACCGTCCCGCACGGCAGAGCGCGAATCCGCCGCGTCGGTGGTAGGGCGGACCGCGAGATCACTCGTCTCCCCATCGCCGACGCGACCCCCGCGACCGTCCACCTGGTCCGGCCCCGCACCCCCACCCACCCCGCCACCACGGCCTTCCACGATCACGCACGGCGCATGATCCGCGGAATCGGTCCTGAGCTGCCCCTTCAGCCGGACGCCCCGGGCAGCGACAGCCCCGGCGCCGGGGTCAAGGCACGGAGCCGCAGGCGGGGCATCGGGCACGATCCGGCGTCCGCAGGCGGGGCATCGGGCACGATCCGGCGTCCGCAGGCGCGATCGGGTCCACCCGGTGACGATGGATACGGATACGTACTGTCCCGGAACTGACAGGCAGGTGAGGGCCATGAGCGCTTCCTCCGACATCCCGTCCGGCACCGAGCCGCAGGGCGGCCCGTCGCACGCCGCCGGCCCGCTGGGAGGCGCCGGTCCGTACGGCGGCGCCCTGGGCACGCTGGCCAACGCCGCCTGGCAGGTGCTGCTGACCGCCGGCCTGGCCGCCGTCGCACTCGGCGTCTTCGTCCTGGTGTGGCCCCGTGCCACGCTGCTGGTGGTCGGCGTCCTCTTCGGCATCTACCTGCTGATCAGCGGTGTGTTCCAGCTGACCGCGGCGTTCGGCCACCATGTACCGGGCTACCTGCGCGCCCTGCACTTCGTCAGCGGCGCGCTCTGCGTGCTGCTGGGTCTGATCTGCTTCCGAGGAGCTGCGGAATCGCTCCTGCTGCTGGCGCTGTGGATCGGCTTCGGCTGGCTGCTGCGCGGCATCATGCTGACCGCCGTGGCGATCTCCACCGAGGGGATGCCGGCCCGCGGTTGGCAGCTGTTCCTCGGCGTGGTCACCACGCTGGCCGGTATCGTGCTGATCGTCTCGCCGTTCGGCTCGATCGCGGCACTCACCCTGGTGGCCGGCATCTGGCTGATCGTCCTGGGTGTGATCGAGGTCGTCCACGCGATCCGACTGCGCGCCCGCACCCGGCATCTGCTCGCCTGAGCGCAGCGCTCAGGACTTGACGGCCGTCTCCCTACCCGATCTTCGGCGCGGCGCGCATGCCGATGTAGCAGCACCCGGTGCCGTCGGGCAGGGTGGAGAACACCACGGGCATCCAGTCCTCGCTGAAGGAGGGGCCGGCGCCCGACCCGGCGAACACCGTCTCCGACACCGGCACCAGGTCCATTTCGAGCGGCGGGGAGAAGTCCTTCATCCCGTCGACGAACTCGTACACCAGGTGCCCCGCGCCGTCGCGCTCGCTGACGGTGATGACGACACCTTCGCGCCTGTACGTACCGGCCAGCGGCGCGAAGTCCACCGCGGGCGGTTGCTCCGCCGGCGCGAAGGCGTCGGGCATCCGCACCCCGGCCAGCTCGCCGAGCAGCTCCCGGAAGAGCGCCGCGTAGAGCAGGCGCGCACCCCCACCGTTGGTCAGCAGGACGATGGCCACGCCGGCTTCCGGTACCACGCGCAGGTATCCGTACTGTCCGATCGAGGCGCCGTCGTGGCCGAACCCGGGGACACCGGACCAGTCGTACAGCGACCAGCCCAGGCCCCACCCGTCGGCACTGACGGTCCACTTGTCGGGGACGTCGACCTCGCGTCGCTGCATCGCCGCGACGGTACCGGCGGCCAGCACGCGGGTACCGTCCGGCGCCGTGCCCCCTTCGAGGTGCATCCGGGCCAGCCGGACGACGTCGCCCGCGCTGGCGATGACCCTGCCGTACGGACCTGCCGAGCGCGGCATGAGATCCCACGCCGGTGCCGGGTCCGGGTCCTGGCCCGGCTCCCCCAGGTGCCCCATCGCCGCGCGGAACCGCAGTGCCTCCTCGGGCAGCGTCATCGTGCTGTCCAGACCGAGCGGGGTGAGGAGCCGGTCCTTCAGGGCCTCGTCCCAGGTCTGGCCGGTCAGCACCTCGACGATGCGGCCGAGCACGTTGTATCCGACGCTGCTGTAGGAGACCGCGGTACCCGGCGGGCAGTCCAGCGCCACGCCCTTGGCTGCCTCGACGTACTTGGCGAGGCAGTCGTCACCACGACCGGTGTCATGGGTGAAGTCGCAGGTCATCCCGCTGGTGTGGCTGAGCAGCTGCCGGGTCGTGATGGTCCTGGTGGCTTCGGCGTCGGCGACGGCGAATTCCGGCAGCACGTCCACGACCGGCGCGTCGAGGTCCAGTCGACCGGCTTCGGCGAGCTGCATCACCAGCGTGGCGGTGTAGATCTTGGCGATCGAGCCGAGCTGGAACACCGAGTCCGTCGTGGCCTCCACGCCCGTCCCCCGGTGCAGCACCCCGCTGGCCAGCTCGTGGATGTTCCTGCCGACGAGCACCGCCAGGGAGGCGCCCGGCACGTGGTGGGCGGCGCGCAGCTCGTCCAGCCGCGCCTGCCAGTGAGCGAGATCCAGACCTCGGCCTTCCGAGTCCCTCGACCCCCAGTTGCCCGTCGCCTCCCAGCCGCCCTGCTCGTCCCAACTCACATTCTTCGGCATGGCTTCTCCTTCTACGGGGTGCGGGTTCCACGGGTCCGAGCCGCGCGCGCACGGCGTTCTCTCGTTGCGAACACTGTACGCATGGCGTCGGCCGTACGCAAGATGCGCACGGCGTGCGCTACCGTGGGCGGGGAGAGAGACCGGCAGAGAAGAGGAACCGCATGGCAGCCGATGAGCAGCAGATTCCTTCGGTGTGGACCCGCCCGCGCCGACAGCGGGAGCGGCCGGAGCTGAGCCGCGGGCAGATCGTGTCCGAGGCCGTCCGGTTGTTGGACGCCGAGGGGATCGAGGCCCTGAGCATGCGGCGTCTGGGCACTCGTCTCGGCGCCGGGGCCACCTCGCTCTACCGGCATGTGGCCAACAAGGACGAGCTGATCGAACTGGTCGTGGACGAGGTCTACGGCGAGCTGGAGGTGCCGGACGCCGGTGATCCGGCAGGCTGGCGGGCGGCTGTCGGCCACAGCGCCTACAGCCTGCGCTCGATGGCCCTGCGGCACCCCTGGGTCGCCTCCGTGCTCGGCCAGGTCGGCCTCGTCCACCTCGGGCCGAACGTGATGCGGCTGTCGGACCGCATGCTCGCCCTCTTCAGGACGGCAGGCTTCGCCCCGGACGAGACCGACCAGGCCATGAACACGCTCATCGCGTACGTCATCGGGATGGCGACCAGCGAGGCCGCCTATCTGTCGTTGATCGCCCGCAGCGGCAAGGACGAGCAGGACTTCGTGGAGAGCCTGCGGCCCGCCGCCGAACAGGCCATGCAGGACCACCCGCAGCTGCGGGAGGGGCAGGCCGCACAGCGGGGCAAGGACCCTCAGAGGATCCGCGAGGACAACTTCGACTACGGTCTCCAGCGAGTCCTCGACGGCCTGGAGGCCCGGCTGGACAGCACCAACGGCTGAGCGCCGTCCGGCCGTTCAGGTGGCCGCCGCCGCACCGACCGCGCCCTGGACCGCTTCGCCGAACTCCTGCGGCAGTGACCGAACTCCTGCGGCAGTGACCGGGCAAGAGACCGAAGCGAGGCGCCGGAGACGTATCTCCTGTTTCCAGCGTGGGCGGCGGGTCGCTGACGATCGCTCCGCGCGGGGCGGCGGACCGTGGAATCGGGGTGGCCACACCGCGGTCCAGCCGCATCTGGAACAATCACCTTCCGGCTGACCGAACTGGCGGGCAGTCAGTCAGCACTCTCCCGGGAGGACCACGTGGTCTCGTCGGTTCGCATCTCCGCCGTGATCGGCGCCGTCCTGCTCGGCGCGGTGGCCGGGTGCTCCCACAACCCGGCGCCCAAGGCGACCGCCCCGGCCGCTCCGTCGGTCTCCCAGCATCAGATACCGGTGGGCTCCGGCCCGCAGACGACCTACCAGGTGGCGGCTCAACCGACCCCCGGCAGCTGCCACTACCGGTACACCCCCGCCAAGCAGCCGCTGCCCGATGCGGCCTGCACCCCGGGCGTGACCAGCCCGGCCGTCACCCAGGTCACCATAGCCTCGACGATCTGCAAGCCGGGCGGCTACACCTCGGCGATCCGCCCGCCGGCCGCCATCACCGGCAAGGAGAAGGCGGCGAACGCCCGGTCGTACGGCTACACCGGCCCGATGGGCGACGCGGAGTACGACCACCTTGTCCCCCTGAGCCTCGGTGGAGACCCGAACGATCCGCGCAATCTGTGGGTCGAGCCGCCTTCTCCCGACCACGTCTCGGGCAAGGGGCCGAACAACGACAAGGACGTGGTGGAGACGCACCTGCACACCGCGATCTGCAAGAACCAGGTGACCGTCGCTGCCGCCCAGGAAGCCATCGCCACCGACTGGACGACCGCCGAAGCCAAGCTCGGCATCAAGGCCGGTGGCGCACCCGCCGATCCGGCCGAGTCCGACTGAGTCCGTCGGATCTCCCCCGCCCTCCCCGGCCGTACCAGTGCCCCACCCGAGCGGTAGGACACGGACCAGCCGGGTGGCCCCTTCATCATGTTCGAGCCACCGTGCACGTGCGCACGTCGGCGTCGGCTTCCCCTGCGGTGACGCCCGGGGCGTCCGGGGCGGCCGCGCACGGCCGACCGCTGATCGTCCGCATGGAAAAGGTCCCCGGGCCGTCACTTGGACGATCGCCGCAGGGCGGCGAACTGGGCCCGGGGACCTCTCCCCTCAACTCAACGCAGTGGCACTCCTGCGCAGATCTCGTCAGCCGAGGGTCGCGAGAGCCTCGTTGAAGATCTTCGACGGACGCATGACGGCCGCTGCCTTGGCGGCGTCGGGCTGGTAGTAGCCGCCGATGTCGACCGGCGAGCCCTGGACCGCGATCAGCTCGCCGACGATGGCCTGCTCCTGCTCGGACAGCGTCTTGGCGAGCGGCGCGAACGCCTCGGCCAGCTGCGCGTCGGCGGTCTGCGTGGCCAGCTCCTGGGCCCAGTAGAGCGCCAGGTAGAAGTGGCTGCCGCGGTTGTCGATGCCGCCCAGCTTGCGGCTCGGCGACTTGTCCTCGTTGAGGAAGGTGCCGGTCGCCCGGTCCAGCGTGTCGGCGAGGACCTGGGCGTGCGCGTTGCCCGTGGTCTGCGCCAGGTGCTCGAAGCTGGCCGCGAGGGCGAAGAACTCGCCCAGGCTGTCCCAGCGCAGGTAGTCCTCCTTGAGCAGCTGCTGGACGTGCTTGGGCGCGGAGCCGCCGGCACCCGTCTCGAACAGGCCGCCGCCGTTGATCAGCGGGACGACGGAGAGCATCTTGGCGCTCGTGCCGAGCTCCAGGATCGGGAACAGGTCGGTCAGGTAGTCGCGCAGCACGTTGCCGGTGACCGAAATGGTGTCCTCGCCGCGGCGGATGCGCTCCAGGGAGAACGCGGTCGCCTGCTCCGGCGACATGATCTCGATCTGCAGCCCGTCGGTGTCGTGCTCGGGCAGGTAGGCCCGGACCTTCGCGATCAGGTTGGCGTCGTGTGCGCGGTTCTCGTCGAGCCAGAACACCGTCGGGTTGCCGGTGGCCCGGGCGCGGTTGACCGCGAGCTTGACCCAGTCGCGGATCGGCACGTCCTTGGTCTGGCACATGCGGAACACGTCACCGGCGCCCACCGGCTGCTCCAGCACGACGTTGCCGGCGTTGTCGACGACGCGGACCGTGCCGTCGGCCGGGATCTCGAAGGTCTTGTCGTGGCTGCCGTACTCCTCGGCCGCCTGCGCCATCAGGCCGACGTTCGGCACCGAGCCCATGGTGGCCGGGTCGAAGGCGCCGTGCGCGCGGCAGTCGTCGATGACGACCTGGTAGACGCCCGCGTAGCTGCTGTCGGGGAGGACGGCCAGGGTGTCGGCCTCCTTGCCGTCCGGGCCCCACATGTGGCCGGAGGTGCGGATCATGGCCGGCATCGAGGCGTCGACGATGACGTCGCTCGGCACGTGCAGGTTGGTGATACCGCGGTCGGAGTCGACCATCGCCAGCGCGGGGCCCTCGGCCAGCTCGGCGTCGAAGGACGCCTTGATCGCCGCACCCTCGGGGAGGGCGTCCAGGCCGGCCAGGATGGCGCCGAGGCCGTTGTTCGGGTTCAGACCGGCCGCGGCGAGCACCTCGCCGTGCTGGGCGAAGGTCTTCGGGAAGAAGGCCCGCACCACGTGGCCGAAGATGATCGGGTCGGAGACCTTCATCATCGTGGCCTTGAGGTGCACCGAGAACAGCACGCCCTCGGCCTTGGCCCGGGCGATCTGGGACGCGAGGAACTCGCGCAGCGCCGCCACGCGCATGACGGACGCGTCCACGACCTCACCGGCGAGCACGGGCACCGACTCGCGCAGAACCGTGGTGCTGCCGGCGGCGTTCGCCAGCTCGATGCGCAGCGAGCCTGCCTCGGAGATCACCGCGGACCGCTCGGTGGAGCGGAAGTCGTCGGCGCCCATGGTCGCGACGTTCGTCTTCGACTCGGACGTCCAGGCGCCCATGCGGTGCGGGTGCGTCTTGGCGTAGTTCTTGACCGAGGCGGGCGCACGCCGGTCGGAGTTGCCCTCGCGCAGCACCGGGTTGACGGCGCTGCCCTTGACCTTGTCGTAGCGCGCGCGGACGTCCCGGTCCTCGTCGGACTTCGGGTCGTCCGGGTAGTCCGGCAGCGCGTAGCCCTGCGCCTGGAGCTCCGCGATCGCCGCCTTGAGCTGCGGGATGGAGGCCGAGATGTTCGGCAGCTTGATGATGTTGGCCCCGGGGGTCTTGGCAAGCTGGCCGAGCTCGGCGAGGGCGTCGTCGATGCGCTGGCCCGCCTCAAGACGCTCCGGGAAGCTCGCGATGATGCGCCCGGCCAGGGAGATGTCGCGAGTCTCCACATTGACGCCCGCCGTCGAGGCGTACGCCTGGACCACCGGCAGGAACGAGTACGTCGCCAGGGCCGGCGCCTCGTCGGTGTGCGTATAAATGATGGTCGAGTCAGTCACCGGTACTCCGCTTCACGTCGACAAACCTCTCGACATCAAGATATCTCGTCATCGCCCTTCTCTCACACCTACCCCCGCATGGATCTGTCGGGTCGAACTGCAAGTGCGCCATATGCAGCTACGACACCGGCCGCGCCGACCTTGCCCCGGAGCCCGCGAGCAGCAGGCCGAAGGCCGTCGCCGCGGCCTTGCCGTCGGTGCTGCCGGCCGGGTTCTCCGGCAGGTCTTTCCGGTAAATCTCTCCCGGCGAGTCTCTTCCGGCGAGTCGCCGCTGCGGTGCGCAGCATCCCGGCCACCCGACCACCCGCGGCCTGCCGCCACCCCGACGCCCGACGCCTGACGCCCGACGCGGGGAGCATGCCCGGCTCCAGGAGGAGGGCATCCGCCGGGGCGGAAGGCCCACCCTCGCCGCGCCCGATCGGACAACCCGACGAACCTTCCTGGTCACAGCACTGGGCACCGGCACCGGCAGTCAGGGACGAGTGAAGCTGATTGATCGTCAAGTCAACCGGGCACCAACGGCGTTTGGCATAGACGCAGCAAAATCTTCGCGCAGCGGTCACCGCACATATGGACGCTCCGGTGCCGAGCTGGTTGGGTGACTGGCGCTCACTCGCACGCGCTTCGTCCCTCCCACACCCTCACACCGGGAGCACTGTATGCGTTTTCGCCCGTTCAAGGCCGCCGCGCACACCCTGGCCGCGGTGGCCCTGGCCGCACTCGGCACCACCTCCCTCGCCTACGGAGCCGAGGCGCAACCCGCCCAGAAGGCATCCCACTTCGGCGTCAAGCCCCTGGGGCACTCGCTCTCCTCGCAGCCGGCCGCGCGGTCCACCAACACCCTCACGGTCGGCTCCAGTGCCAGCCAGGGCGTGGTCTCGCCCAACCCCAAGGTGTACCTGGTCTTCTGGGGTTCGCAGTGGTCCTCGGACCCGGCAGGCGTGGCCGCCGACATGCAGAACATGTTCAAGGGCCTGTACGGCAGCAAGGACACCTGGGGCACCATTCTCGACCAGTACTGCGAAGGCGTCGCCAAGGGCACCGCGGCCTGCGGCACGAGCGGGATCCATGTCACGCACCCGGCCTCGTCCCCGCTGGGCGGTGTCTGGTTCGACAAGACCTCCGCCGCGCCGAGCAGCGCGACGGCCGCGCAACTCGCCTCCGAGGCAGGCAAGGCAGCCGGCCACTTCGGCAACACCACCCAGGCGCCCAACCTCAACGCCCAGTACGTGATCCTCTCGCCCACCGGCACCCACCCGGACGGCTTCCCCAACTCGGGCTTCTGCGCCTGGCACGACTACACCAGCTCCAGCTACGGCAAGCTCGCCTACACCAACCTGCCGTACATCCCGGACAACGGAGCGGGTGCCTGCACCACCTTCACGGACGGCCGGCTGCTCTCCGGCATCGAGTCCACCGAAACCCACGAATACGCCGAGACCGTCACCGACTTCTGGCCCAGCATCGGCTGGAACGGCGGTGGCGGCGAGATCGGTGACGAGTGCCAGCAGCTCGACGCCTACGTCGCCCTGAGCACGGGCACCTTCGACCTCCAGGGCCTCTGGTCCAACAGCGCCAACAAGTGCGTGACCCACGGCTGACGTCCACGCCCGCCGGCCGACCCGACCACACCACCGGTCGGGTCGGCCGAGCGGGTCAGGGATTCGGCGTTGTCCGCTCGTCGGCAGTACCGCCCCGATGTCCGACATCCCGTTCTCGCCGGGTGGGCGACGACACGCCGCGAAGCCGGCCCTCCGGAGCCGCGCGCTCGGACACTCCGCGCCTTGACAGCCTGGGGAGGGGAGCCTCGGTGGAGGCTCCCCTCGTGTCGGGCAGTAGTCAGGGGGCCGGGGGCCTACGGGAGGCCCGGCCAGTTGCCGGCGATCGGCTTCGGGTAGCCGTCGTCGACCTTGTCGTTGGCGATGTCGTAGCGCATGTACTCGGAACCGCGGAAGAAGTACGCCTTGCCGTTGTTCCACACCACGCCACCGTCGAGGTCCGCCGGCCACAGCCCGGGCCAGTTGCCGGCGATCGGCTTCGGGTAGCCGTCGTCGACCTTGTCGGCGGCGATGTCGTAGCGCACATACTGGGAGCCGGAGAAGAAGTACGCCTTGCCGTTGTTCCACACCACGGAGGCGTCGATGTGGGACGGGAACAGCCCGGGCCAGTTGCCCTCGATCGGCTGCGGGTAGCCCGGGTCGACCTTGTCGGCGGCGACGTCGTAGCGCACATACTGGGAGCCGCGGAAGAAGTACGCCTTGCCGTTGTTCCACACCACGCCGGCGTCGACCCGGGACGGGAACAGCCCGGGCCAGTTACCCTCGATCGGCTGCGGGTAGCCCGGGTCGACCTTGTCGGCGGCGACGTCGTAGCGGTAGTACGCACTGCCGTCGAAGAAGTACGCCTTGCCGTTGTTCCAGAGCACTGGTGCTGTAACCATCTGCCCGGACACCTCCTCGGTGAATACTCTCGTGGTTGTCTGCGTTGCGGATCGCGTCCGCCGGCCGGTCCTTCGCCAGGTTGCGCGCCCCGCCTGGCCATGGACGAGGCCGTCGGCGCTGGAACGGTGTGGCTGAGCTCGTGCACCAAGGGTGCCGAGACTGCATCGCGTTCACCGGTCGTCCCGGTGCTCCGGACGGCGGGGCAGAGCCAGACCTCGTGTGTTCCCGCTCTGCTGGCACCGGCCCCTGGCGGTGGGTGAGCATCCCTCAGATGAGGGGGCGACTACTTCAACCCACTGTGTCCAGCTATAAGGCACTTCTCCCGCTTCGGCAAGGCCGACAGATTTGTTGGCGAATCAATTGAATGTGCGACATCCACCATCTTGAAATCCACCATCTTGAAGAGGCCCTCGCCCACGGACCCGACCCGCTCCGCCTCTCGCCGGTACGCCGGAGCGGGTCGAGCTGATGGTTCCGTTCCTGGATCGTGCGACCCTCGCGCGGGTAGGCGACGAATTCGTGCTCGCCCTCGAATCGGCGTAGTGCCCGATGGAAGAAGGTCGCCCGGCCGAGCGGCACATTGGTGTCGTCCTCGCCGTGCAGGACCTCGTGGGCCTCGGCAACCATCTCGTTCTCGACCTGACGTGCCATCATGTCGGTGCGCCGGGCCGTTCCGCGTCGACGGCATCGTGCGCTCCTTCGTGGCGCCCACCCGGCAGGAGCCGGGCTGTCTGGAGTACCACCTCCACGAGGACCGCGACGAGCCCGGCGTCTTCGTGTTCTACGAGGCCTGGCGCAGCCAGGCCGACCTTGACGCCCACCTGGCCCTGCCGCACCTCCACGCCTTCCGGGAGCACCGGATGGACTACCTGGCGAGCGACCTGGAGATCCGCTTCCTGACGATGCGAAGCCCGTACGGCAGGGCCTAGCACTCCAGGACGCCCACCGAGCGGTCAGGACGCCTCGGCCACCGCCGCGCGCCCGCTCAGTGCCAGGGCGCGGGACCGGTCCCGGAGGCCCAACCGGCAAGTGCCTGCCGGTCGTACATCCGGATCCCCACCTGCTTGCCGAACGCCAGCGCGGACTTGGTGAACACCGACGTGGTGACGACGGCCGCGAGGTGGCCGCCGTGGACGTCCCGGTACGTGCCGTTGACCTTCTGCACATCGGGGGAACCGACCTTGGTGGTCGGCGCGAACCGCTTGGCCTGGATGACGATCCGCCGCCCGTCCGGGACGGTCGCTATCACGTCGGCCGCCAAGTCCCCGGCACCGCCGACGACCTGCACATTGCGGCAGCCGTCCCGCTCGCACAGGAACGCCAGCGCCCGCTCGAACTCCTTGTCGTCCATGGTGAGATACCCCGCGATGTGCCGCGACCGTGCGGCCTGGACCTCCCGAGCCTGCCTGCGCGCCCTGCGCTGCCTGGCGACCACAAGAGCGGCGACCGCAGCCGTCGCTGCCAGCAGCAGCCCGGTGAGCACGGGATGCTCGGCAATGAACCCGAGGATCGCGGACACCACGGCTATGGCGATGACCGCTCCGACGAGAAGAAGGATGCCGTTGTCCCGAGCGCTTCCAGCCCGCAGGGCGGTCCGCCTGCGGACGCTGCCGCGCCCGACCGGCGGCCGGTAGGTGCGTCGTCGAGGTGCCACGCGATCCCCCCTGGGTCGTGGTGTGCACACGATCGTAGAGCGGCAGGCATCCGGCAACCCTGCACTTCCGCAAAAGATCTCCGTCTGCCGGGCCGGGCCACTGCTTGTCGGCGGTGCTCACGCTGTCGGCGAGAGCGCTGTCTTCAATGTGGAGGCCAGTTCTGACGCACCGTCCGGCATCGGGTCGGCCGGCCCGCCCCAGATGCCGTCCTCGTACTCCTGGGTCTCACCGAACTCCAGCGGCTCGTCGACGTCCGGGGCCGGGGGAACCCGTCCCCGACGGTTCGGGAACGGGAGGGGCCGGGCAGAGCCGTGGCTGGTCAGCCGATGGGTGCGGTGGGGGTGGACGGGGCGAGGTCCCGGGCGAACTGGGCCCGCAGGACGGGGCCGTAGTCGGGGTGATTGAAGGCGGCGGCGAGCTGGGCCGTCAGATAGTCGAGCGGGGAGCCCGTGTCGTACCAGGTCCCGTCGATGACCTGCCCGTACACGGCCCTGCTGGCCGCGTACGCGTTGATGGCGTCGGTCAGGTACACCTCGCCGGTGCGGTGCTCGTACCAGCGGCGGGTCTGCTCGCGCAGCTCGTCGACGATGCCGGGGGTGATGACGTAACCGCCGACCGCCGCGTAGGCCGACGGCGCATCGTCGGGCTTCGGCTTCTCGACCAGGCCGGTGATACGGAGTTGGCCGCCGCCGAGGTCCTCCTTGACGACCGGCACACCGTAGCGCACGGAGTCGGCGGCTTCCATCGGCATGAGGGCGAGAACCGGCGAGTTCGTCGCCTCGTACGCCTTGATGAGCTGCTGGGCGCGCGGCACCTGGGCCACGAACACGTCGTCGGGCCACATGACGAGGAACGGCTCGTCACCGAAGCGGCGCGCGGCACACAGCACGGGAGTCCCGTTGCCGTACGGGCCGTGTTGGTCGAGGTAGGTGATGTGACCGAGCCTGGACAGCTCCCCGACCTCCTCGACCGCGTCCGCGTACCCCGGCTTGCCGTCGAGGCGGAGCTGGGCGACGAGGCCCGGGTTCGGGCGGAAGTGACTCTGGATCAGGTCCTTGTGGTCGGAGACGACGATGGTGATGTCGGTGATGCCGGAGTCGATGAGCTCTCGCACGGTGTGCTCGATCACCGGCCGGTCACCGACCGGCAGCATCTCCTTCGGCGTGGCCTTCGTCAGGGGCAGGAGGCGGGAGCCGATGCCGGCGGCAGGGATGACCGCCTTGCGAATGGTGGTGGCCATTGGATATCTCCCGGGTATCGGAGTGCGCGGCGCCGGGCGTGGCGCAGCGATCCGCCGACGCTACCAACGATCACCATGTGATCACTATCAGTTCCGGAACAAGGAGTTGAGCCGAGAGCTTGGCCCATGCCGCCGGGGGCTCCGAGGCGATGTGCCGTGGCGGTCCCTACCGCATGCCGCGCCGTCCAACTTCGGACCCGTATGGCTGCGCCACACGACTGACCTGGGCATCCGGGCAGCCGGACATTGTCCCGCCTCCGTATCAAAGCCGCCTCATGTCGTGCCCTTCGGCAGGACGAGTGGTTGGGTCAAGGTGTGAACGATCCTGAACAAGCCTGCCGCCCTTCCAGCAGCCGCACCGACTGGGCCCTCGTGCACCCGCTGCTCACCGCGCTCAGCCAGGCCGGCGTCCCCATCCGCAGTGGTGACCTCGACCAGCTGCAGCACGCCGCCCACCTCGGCCCCGACTTCGTCCACGCCTTCACCCGCTGGATCCGCGAAGCCCAGACCGCCACAGCAGCCGCGGTGATTCCAACGGCCCCGCCCCTCCCCGCCCGGCCCGCTGCCCCGTCACCGTCGGCCGAGCTGCACGTCCTCGCCCGGCCCCACCGAGGCCGGGAACGCCAGGCGTCCTGACCCCGGGCATCCCGCGTGCCCGCCGACCGGCGGTGCAGCTGCTGCATCCCCAGCCCGGTCGGGCCTTACGGCACGTCAGCCGCGCGGCGGTTCCCCGGGAGGGGAAGTCACGCCTCCGGCAGCTCCCAGAAGGGTCCGTGCCGTCCCACCCGCGCGAAGTAGGCTGCGGCGGACGAGGGGTCGCGCCGGGTGTAGCCGCGGCTCACAGGTGTCGGCCAGCAGCGGGACGACTCGCGGTAGTCCGTTCGATCACCGGGCCAGCCGTGGAGCAGGATCACCGGGTCCCCGGAGCCGGAACGGTCATGGCCGAGCCGGAACCCGTCGATCGGTTCGCTTCGGGGCATCCCCACCTCCGGGCACCGTCCTCGCACCGGCCGAACCGCTCATGACGATTCCGCTCATGACACGAGCATCTCGCAGGCTCGCGGCCGCCGTTACCCACTTCGTACCCGGGGGTGGAGCATCACGCGGGTCAGTAGGGGCGGGCGCGAGAGCGCAGGGGCTCCGCGAGTTGCGACGCCTGGGACTTGGGGAACGTCACGTGGTCCGGATCGCCTGCGGACGTGTAGCGGCCGGCGGGATTCTCCGCCAGTCTGTCGAGCCATACGGTGGATCCGAACTGGGCCTCCGGACCGGTGGCCGCCTCGGAGCGGATGCGCGGGATCGCGGCCGGGTCGAAGGCGCCGTCGAACGGCGAGCGGGACGGGTTGGCCCCCACGAGGTACACGCCGCGATGCTGGTAGGCCACTCCGCCGGCACCGCCCTGCACGGCGAGTGAGCCGGGCTTGGGCATCACCCCGTAGGGCAGGGCCAGGGAGTGCACGGACATACCCGGGACGGCCTTGGTGATCTCCGTCTGTTCGCTCGCGATCGCCTCCTGCACACCGGCCGGGTCGAGGGTGGCCAGGTTGGAGTGGTGGAGCGTGTGGTTTCCGACCTCGAAGCCGTGCTGCGTCAACCAGGTGAGAGCCTTGGTGGCGCCGGTGACGGAGAAAGGCGATCCGTTGACGAAGAAGGTGGCGGTGGCACGGAAGGAGGGGTGCGCCTTCGACACGTCCAGCAGGATCCCCAGCGCGCTGTCGGGCGTGGGATCACCCTTCGGATCCAGCTGGACCTGGCTGTTGGTGGAATCGTCAAAGGTCAGTACGACAGGGTGGGTACCCGCTGGGATGTCGATCCGGCCGCTGGTGAACTCCCCCGCGGTGATGGGCACGTAGTTCTCCCGGGCGAGCCGCTCCAGCTCGGCGCGGAAGTCCGCCGGGGTGCGGTCGTAGACGCTCGCCGGGTGGTCACTGAATTGGTGGTACATCAGGACCGGAACGCTGCCCAGCTCGTTGGCCTGCACGGACGCAGGCTGCTGTGGTGCGGGCGGCGCGGTGCCGACCGCCGCTGCCGACGAGGCGGGTACGGACGCGGAACCGTCGTGAGCCTGCTCCGCGCACGAGGTGGCTGCCAGGAGGAGACCCACGGCGGACAGGAGCACGGTGGAGCGGCGCATGGGACCTCCAGGTCACGGTGGCTGCCATCAGCGTCACCGCGGTGGAACGGGTACGCACCCTCGGCGGTCCAAGCAGCCCAACGGCTGACCTGAACGAGGGACGGCGGGCTCCCCGCAGGCACCGGAGGCACGGGCAGCCGATCGAGGCCCGCCCGGACTGGGTGAAAAGCAGTCAGCTGGCGCGTTGTCGCGTTGCGGAGGCAAGCATATTGAGGGACATATAGGAGAAATCCCTCCATCAAGTGACAGGCGGTACCTCCATGTGCCCCTCGTTCGCCAGCGGTACCTCTCCGGGAAGGCGGTCCTTTCGGCGGATCCGCAGGATCTGTCTACGGGGGAAGCGCGCTCTCCTCCGGTCGCGCAAGAGCCGGCTGGCGCTGGCCACAGGGATCGCCGTGGCCTGCGCGGCCCTGGGCGCATTCGCGCTGGGCACCCCCTCCGCCGGGATCCACCTGCAAGGAGTCCGCGACAACGAGTGGCTGAACGCGGCCACCGCCAAGTCCCTCGACCTGGTTGTCACCGCCGACGACGATTCCGCGCTGGACACGCTCAAGGTCACGCTCGACGGCAGACCCGTACCCGCGCACAGACAGGACGGCAAGCTCCATGTGCAGCCACCCGCCCTGGCCGATGGACAGCACCGGCTCTCCCTCCGGAGCGAGGGCCCGTTGCCGTTCACCGGAACGACCGTCTCACGGACCTTCACCATCGCCACCACCTCGCCCGTCCTGCAGCTGGACAAGGTCACGGCCACGCGGCCCCATACGCCCGTCACCGTCCACGGCACCGCCAAGGATGCCGCCCGGGTCGAGGTCAACGGCATCACGGCGCCGGTGGGCCCCCACGGCACGTTCTCGGTGACCGTGGCCGACCCCCCGCCGCTGGTCAAGGTCATCGCCTCCGACCGCGCGGGCAACACCGCCACCGACGAAGTCCACCTCGCGAGAGTCCACCCGCTGCTCCGCGCGGCACACCTCACCGCCATCGGGTGGACGTCGGACGTGCTGCGCAACGGAATCCTCGACCTGATCCAGCAGAAGAAGCTCAACGCGGTGGAACTGGACATCAAGGACGAGAACGGGGAGATCGGCTACGCGTCGCAGGTGCCGCTGGCCAAGGAGATCGGCGCCGTCAAGGGCTACTACGACGCCCGCGCGACCATCGACGCGCTGCACAAGGCGGGGGCCCAGGTGGTCGGACGCATCGTCGCCTTCCGCGACCCGATCCTTGCCACCGCCTCGTGGCAGCAGGGCCACCACGAGCGCGTGGTCCAGACACCCGGCGGCGAGGCGTACCACGGGGGCAACTACGGCCAGCTCGCCTTCACCAACTTCGCCGACCGCACCGTCCGCGACTACAACCAGGACCTCGCCGCCGAGGCGGCCGGGCTGGGATTCGACGACATCCTCTACGACTACGTGCGCCGCCCCGACGGCCCGTTGCCGACCATGGTGTTCCCCACCCTGGGCAGTACCACCCCGGAGCAGAGCATTGCGGACTTCGTGGCCGAGACCCGGAGCAGGATCAGCGACAAGGGCACCTTCCTGGGCGTGTCGGTCTTCGGTATCGCGGCGACTCGCCCGAACGAAATCGCCCAGGAGATCGGCGCCCTGGCCAAGGAGGTCGACTACATCGCCCCCATGGTCTACCCGTCGCACTGGGGACCCGGTGAGTACAACGTTCCCGACCCCAACTCCCACCCGTACGACATCGTTCAGCGCTCCCTGGCCGACTTCGCCCGCAAGACCGACGGCACCCAGGCCCAGGTGATCCCGTGGCTGCAGGACTTCTCGCTGGGCGTCCACTACGGGCCCAGGGAGGTCGCGGACCAGATCCAGGCCGCAGCCCACGACGGTATGCCGTCGTTCCTCCTGTGGAACGCAGGTGCCCGCTACCAGGGCGAGGCGCTTTCCATCATCCCCTAGTCCCGGCCCCTCGTGACGGCCCGTCATCGCCACGGGCGGGACACCGTGTCACCCCCGCTGCCGATCAGTGCGTGACACCGGGCAGGACCGCCGGTCGAGCCGGCAGGGCGGCCGTGCGGGCCAAACTCGCCGTCCCGGTCGAGATCCCTCAGGACGGCAGCGGCAGCGAGCGGCTTCCACGCCGAGCACATCGGGAAGCGTTCGTCCGCGCGGTGCAGCACGGTCCTGCCCGTGGCCGTGTTGCGGGCGAACGCCCCGAGACGGGCACAGTGTTCGCGCTCAAGCCGGTGCGACTGCACGGTGATCTCGTCGCCGTCCGGCGTCGACGCGTAGACCCTTCCGCCCGCGGGGACAGCGGCGGCTCGTCCCGGGCCGACATGCGGGAGGCGAACAAGCGCTGGCAGGCGGTGATCCGCTCGCCCCGCTTCCCGCGCGGGGCATGCCGCTATGCCGCGGTGCGTACGAGCGCGTCAACCCGGCCTGGTTGGCGCCGGCGGCGGCCTGCCGGCCCGACAGGCAGTTGTCCGTCAGGCCGGGCGGGCGGCGCGCCTGCCGTACGCGGGTGGGTCAACCGGTCCGGGTGGCCTTGGCGCCCCAGCGGTGTTCGACCTTGGCGAGACGCCAGTAGGCCAGGGCTGCGGCCCACACCACGACGAACAGTCCGACGATGATGAATCCCACGTTGTTGAGGTCGATGCCGGAGATCCAGGTGCTCACGGGGTCGGTCAGGTTGAGCTGGTCGTGCAGGACGCCGACCAGTTCGATGGTGCCGATGAGGAAGGCGACGGCGATGGACAGGCCGGTGATGGTGAGGTTGTAGTAGACCTTGCGGGCGGGGTTGGAGAACGCCCAGTGGTAGGCGAAGTTCATGAAGGTGCCGTCGAGCGTGTCGAACAGGCTCATGCCGGCCGCGAAGAGCAGCGGCAGGCAGAGGATCCCGTACCAGGGCAGGCCGGCGGCGGCGCCGGAACCGGCCATGACCATCAGGGTGACCTCGGTGGCGGTGTCGAAGCCGATGCCGAAGAGCAGGCCGATGGGAAACATCTGGCCGGGGCGGGTGATGGACTTGGTGAGCCGCCCGAGGATGCGGTTCATGAAGCCGCGGTTGTCGAGGTGCTTCTCCAGCTCGTGCTCGTCGAACTGGCCGGCGCGCATGGCCTTGAACACCCGGTGGATCCCGGCCAGGGAGACCAGGTTGAGGGCGGCGATGAGGTAGAGGAAGCCGCCGGAGACGCTGGTGCTGACGACGCCCAGGGCCTTGTGGGCGCTGGAGTCGTCGTTGGTGAGGGTGCCGACGACCTTGGCGCCGGTGGCGACCAGACCGGCCAGGACGACGACGATGCTGGAGTGGCCGAGCGCGAACCAGAAGCCGACCGAGATGGGACGCTTGCCGTCGGCCATCAGCTTGCGGGTGGTGTTGTCGATGGCCGCGATGTGGTCGGCGTCGAAGGCGTGGCGCATTCCCAGGGTGTAGGCGGTGATGCCGAGTCCGAGGCCGAAGACCTGGTTGCCGACCGAGTAGTGGTGCGGGGCGACCATCGCGATCAGGATGGTGAAGGCCGCCACGTGCATGACCGTGATCACGGTCATCAGGCCACCGGTGCGGATCCAGTCCTTTCGCTCCCAGCGGAGCGGCGTCACCGCCATGGGTCTGGGAGCGGGTGCGGGCGCGGTCAGTGAAGCGTTTTCGGGCAGGGTCATTTCGGGGCAGCCTCTCCAGCACCTCGTGGATGGTCATCGTGCGGTGCCGTGGCCGGTCTCCTGGCTGACGGGTCGAACATCCTGCACCCGGCCTTCCCAGGCGCGTATTCGACGCCCAGTGACCGCCCGCACTCTCGCGCGGGGGTGGTGCGAGGACTTCCCGATCACAGTGGCGAGGGCCGCTCCGGACTATGTGACGAGCACAGCACACCGGTCTTCCCGAACACCACGGCGGAGAACACCGTAGGGGGTCGGCCGTCCGGTCCACAAGACTGCACAGCTGCGCAGGTATTGTCAGATCCTTTGGAGGCACAGGAAGGAATGGGACCATGAATCCGGTCCCGGCGGATCGCGCGCGAAACCCGGAATTGCCTTGCCGAGCTGGAGGATCCCGCTGCGGCACCAGCTCGCACTGGGCGACAATCGTCGGGTGGCCGAAGCCGGTGTGGTGCACGTTTTCCGCTCGCGCGTCCGGCTCACCGCTGGATGTGCACGTGGACAACACGAAGGCGTCCGGTGGGTTCATCCGCACGTACCCCGGCTGGCTCGCGCGGGCTGCGTGGGAAGGAGCCGGGCGGGTAGCTGCGGCCGCGCTCCAGCACGAGCGTGCGAAGGCCGGCCTGGGAGGCCGTTCGCTCAGTTGTCCTCGGGGAGTTGGGCGAGGGCGTGGTCGAGCCAGTCGAGCCAGAAGGACTCCAGGCCGATGCCCGCCTGAAGCACCAGGTGCTGGAGGCGGGCCTTCTCGTCGTCGGCGGACGCGAAGTCGCGTTCCTCGATGGACTGGTACTTGGTCAGTTGGCGGCGGTGCAGGTCGCGGTGGCGACGCAGTTCGACGGCCAGCCCGTCCGTGCCGACCACCGCCGCCGCGCGCAGGCGCAGGACGAGGGCGTCACGGACGGGTTTGGGGTCCTGGCTCTCGGTGATCCAGGCGGTCAGGGCGGCGCGGCCGTCGGGGAGGACCTCGTACTCCTTGCGTCCGCCTCGGGCCGGCTGCTGCTGGGGCAGCTCTCGGATCAGACCGGACTCCTCCAGCCTGCCCAGCTCTCGGTAGATCTGCTGGTGGGTGGCAGGCCAGAAGAAGCCGATCGACTTGTCGAACCGGCGCGTCAACTCCAGCCCCGAGGACGGCTTCTCCAGCAGGGCGGTGAGGATGGCGTGCGGCAGCGACATGGCCGGTGAAGCCTCCAACGAATACGAACTACTGGGTACCGAGCATCCTAGGGCTCAGGCGTCGGAGCTCGGGCATCCGCGTCCGGGCAGCAGGCAGCAGGCAGCAGGCAGCAGGCAGCAGGACACAGGAGCCCGAGCGCCGGAGTCAGAGCGCGGCCGCGAGGCGGGTGCCCTGGTCGATGGCACGCTTGGCGTCGAGTTCGGCCGCGAGGTCGGCGCCGCCGATCAGGTGCGGCTGCTGTCCGAGGGCGGTCAGTGCCTCGTAGAGCTCGCGCCGGGGCTCCTGGCCGGTGCAGATCACCACGGTGTCGGCGGGGATGAGCTCCTCGCGTCCGTCCACGGTGATGTGCAGCCCGGCGTCGTCGATCCGCCGGTAGGTGACGCCGGAGAGCATGGTGACACCCCGGTGGCGGAGTTCCGTGCGGTGGATCCAGCCGGTGGTCCTGCCGAGTCCGGCGCCGACCTTGCTGGTCTTGCGCTGGAGCAGGTGGACGGTGCGCGGCGCGGCGGCCCGGGCCGGCGGGCGGAGTCCGCCGGGGGCGCGGTAGTCGGCGTCGATGCCCCACTGCCGGTGGAAGGCTTCCCGGTCGAGGGAGGCGCCGTCGCCCGGGTCGGTGAGGTAGGCGGCGACGTCGAAGCCGATGCCGCCGGCACCGAGGATCACGACCCGCTCCCCCACCTCGGCCTTGTCCCGCAGCACGTCCAGGTAGCCGATCACGCTGGGGTGGTCGAGACCGGGGATCTCGGGGGTGCGCGGGGTGACTCCGGTGGCGAGGACGATCTCGTCGTAGCCTTCGGCCACCAGGTCCTCGGCGGAGGCGGCGGTGCCGAGCCGGAGTTCGACCTGCTCCGCTTCCAGGCGGTGGCGGAAGTACCGCAGGGTCTCGTCGAACTCCTCCTTGCCGGGCACCTGGCGGGCGATGTTGAGCTGTCCGCCGATCTCGCCGGCCGCGTCGTGGAGGGTGACGGCATGGCCGCGTTCGGCGGCGGAGACCGCGAACGCGAGCCCGGCGGGTCCCGCGCCGACCACGCCGATCCGCTTGCGGCGGCGGGTCGGACTGAGGACCAGCTCGGTCTCGTGGCAGGCCCGGGGGTTGACCAGGCAGGAGGTGATCTTCCCGCTGAAAGTGTGGTCGAGGCAGGCCTGGTTGCAGCCGATGCAGGTGTTGATGGTCTCGGCGCGGCCGCGCTCGGTCTTGGCCACGAAGTCCGGGTCGGCGAGCAGCGGGCGGGCGAGGGCGACCATGTCGGCATGGCCCTCGGCGAGCAACTGCTCTGCCACCTCGGGGGTGTTGATGCGGTTGCTGGTGACCAGCGGCACCTGGACGGCGCCCATCACCTTCTTGGTGACCCAGGCGAACGAGCCGCGCGGAACGGAGGTCGCGATGGTCGGGATACGGGCCTCGTGCCAGCCGATACCGGTGTTGATGATCGTGGCACCGGCCGCCTCGATCGCCTTGGCGAGGGTGATCACCTCGTCCAGGCTGGAGCCACCGGGCACCAGGTCGAGCATGGAGAGCCGGTAGACGACGATGAAGTCCGACCCGAGCCGCTCGCGCACCCGGCGGACGATCTCGACCGGGAAACGCATCCGGTTGCGGTAGTCCCCGCCCCAGCGGTCCTCGCGGTGGTTGGTGGCGGAGGCGATGAACTCGTTGATCAGATAACCCTCGGAGCCCATGATCTCGACGCCGTCGTAACCGGCGAGTTTGGCGAGTTCAGCGGCACGGACGAAGTCCTCTATCGTCCGCTCCACCTCCTCGTCGGTGAGCGCGCGCGGGGTGAACGGGCTGATCGGCGCCTGGATCGCGCTGGGCGCCACCAGTTCGGGATGGTGGGCGTAGCGGCCGAAGTGCAGGATCTGCATGGCGATCCGGCCGCCCTCGCGGTGGACGGCAGCCGTGACGACGGCGTGCTGCGCCGCCTCCTCCTCGGTGGTCAACTTGGCGCCACCACCCCAGGGGCGACCCTCCTCGTTCGGGGCGATCCCCCCGGTGACGATCAGCCCCACGCCGCCGCGCACCCGGGCCGCGTAGAACTCGCCCATCCGCTCGAAACCGCCGGGCGCCTCCTCGAGGCCGACGTGCATCGAACCCATCAGCACCCGGTTGGGCAGTGTGGTGAACCCCAGGTCGAGCGGGCTCAGCAGGTGGGGGTACGCGGTCATCCAGCGCCTCCTCGCGCGAAGTCGTCACCTCAAGGTAGGACGGACGAGCCCGGTTATGCAACTAGTTGCACATGCGTGCTCCGTCACGGCGGCCGGACGCATCTCGGCACGCCCCCGCCGATCAGCGGGGCCAACTCCCCGACCGGAGAGGTATGTTCCGCGCACGAAAGGCCCAAGACTGGGGTCATGTCCGCTGACACCTTCACCGACCACCGGGCCTCGGCACCCGCCCCGGCCGCCTCGGGACGCCTCCTCGGCCTCGACCTGGCCCGAGGGCTCGCCGTCCTCGGTATGTTCGCCGCCCATGTCGGCCCCGACCCGGCCGACGGCGGGCCGGTCGCGGGGGCCATGCAGTTCACCCACGGGCGCGCCTCGGCGCTCTTCGCGATGCTGGCCGGAGTCTCACTGGTCCTGATCGCCGGTCGCACCCCGAGAGTCGGCCGGGACGGCAGGCAGGCCCTGGCCAGGATCGTGATCCGCGCCCTGGTCCTGCTGGCGCTCGGCACCGTGATGACGGAGATCGGCACCTCGGTGGCGGTCATCCTCGCCTACTACGGCGTCTACTTCCTGCTGGCCCTGCCGCTGACCCGTCTGAAGGCCGGACCGCTGGCGGCCGCCGCACTGGCCTGGGCGCTGATCGGCCCCCAGCTCTCCTTCGTCCTCCGGGCCGGACTGCAGAGCCTCGACTGGACGGAACTGCTCACCGCCCACGACCCGATCGCCCACTACAGCGGTGAGGGCCTGCTGAACCTGCTGCTCACCGGCAACTACCCCGCCCTCACCTGGATGCCCTTCGTCCTCGCGGGCATGGCGCTCGGGCGGATCGACCTGAGCAGCGCGGCCGTGCGCGCCAGGCTGGCAGTGGCGGGCGCGGCGCTGGCGGCCGTGGGTTACGGCGGCTCCTGGCTGGCCTGCCAACTCGCCCCCACCGAGGAGCAGTTGGACTGGTGGCACGGCCCGGAGGAAGGAACCGTCGCCACCACCCACCCCGCCGGACTGCTGACCGCCTCCCCCCACAGCGGCACCACCTTCGAGGTACTCGGCAGCCTGGGCATCGCCGTCTTCACCCTGGTCGCGTGCACCGCGCTGCTGGCGCAACCGTCCTCCGGTCTCCGGCAGGCGGCGGCACCGCTGGTCGCACCGGTGCTGGCCGTCGGCACGGTCTCGCTCTCCGTGTACGTCGGCCATGTCGCACTGATCGGGGCACTGGGCGGCGACGACATGCAGGGGTCCCCCCTGGTGATGCTGATGCTGTTCGCCGTGCTGGCCATGGCGCTGGCCCGGCTGTGGACGCGCCTTTTCCGGCGCGGCCCGCTGGAGGCGGTACTGCACCGGGCCACACTGCTCGCAAGATACGTACGCTGACCCGGCGTCGGCGAAGCAGCGCACCGCAGGCGAGATCAGCGGGGCCAGTGGGGTCAGCGCCCGAAGGTGTCGATGTCGGCGATCTTCCAGGCGCCGTCCTGGCGGATCGCGTCCACCGCGAACATCGCGGGCGGGTAGGCGGTGTCGGCCTTCGACTGGTCGGTACCGGTCTTCGCCTGACCGGTGCCGTCGGCGGCCGGCTTGCCGTTGTCAGCCGTACCGGTGTTGCGCTGGTCCGCGAAGATCAGCAGGCGGGCCCGGTCCCCGTCGATCACTGCCACCCCGGCGTCGGTGACCGTTGTGGTCAGCACCGGCTTCTGCTGCGGCCCCGGGACGGGGACGCCCTGGTCGAGGGTCATGGTGACCTTCACCCGGGTGCCCTGCGGCCTTCGGCGGCTGGCGCTCCCTCCGCCGCCACGACGCCTGACGCCTCACACCACGGGCGAGGATATTGCGCGAACATGCTCACCAGGTCTAGTAATGAGCATCATCAAGCATCACTACTCTCGTATCGAAAGCGGAGCAGCGCCCGTGATCCTCACCGTCACGCTCAACACCGCCGTCGATGTCACCTACCGCCTGCCCACCGTGCGACCCAACAGCAGCAACCGCGTCCGCGAGGTGGCCCAGCGCGCCGGCGGCAAGGGGGTGAACGTGGCACGGGTGCTCGCAGCCCTGGGGCACGAGACCGTTGTCACGGGGCTGGTGGGCGGCGCCAACGGGCGTCGGCTCCGCGCGGACCTCTCGACGGCCGGGCTGAACGACCAGCTGGTACCGGTCGCCGGAGAGACCAGACGCACCGTGGCGATCGTCGAGGAGCGCAACGGCAGGACCACGATGCTCCTGGAGCCCGGCCCTGTGATCACCCCGGCCGAATGGTCCCAATTCCTCACCGGCTACGAGCAGTTGCTCTCCGATGCGGCAGCCGTCGTACTCTCCGGCAGCCTCCCCGCCGGGCTGCCCCGGGACGCGTACGCGACCCTCGTCGACCTCGCAACCGCACGTCGCGTACCCGCCGTTCTTGACGCCGACGGCCCCGCGCTGCTCACCGCCCTCCCGGCCCGCCCGGCGCTGATCAAACCGAATGCCGACGAGCTCGCCTCCGCCACCGGCATCGTGGACCCGCACACCGCCGCCGAGGCACTTCGCACCGCCGGGGCCCGGTCCGTGGTCGCCTCACTCGGGCCGGACGGCCTCATCGCCGTGACACCGCAGGGCAGTTGGCATGCCCGCCCGCCCGAGACGGTGAGCGGCAACCCCACCGGAGCCGGGGATGCCGCAGTCGCCGCCCTCACCGCGGGCCTGGTCGCCGAGGCATCCTGGCCCGAGCGGCTGGCCCAGGCCGTCGCGCTCTCGGCCGCCACCGTCCTCGCCCCGCTCGCGGGCGGCTTCGACGCCGCCGCCCACCGCCGCATGCTCCCACTGGTCACGGTCGAAGCAGTCGCCTGATCGCCCCGGTCTCCTACCACCGGCTGTGCCGGCTCGTCCTTCCCGTGAGCCCGCTGCACCGGCACGGGCTCCAGCGGTGAACCTCCCGGCACCCGGCACCCGGCACCCGTCCGCGCACGGCCACGAAGCGCTGCGCAGAACGGTGGTGCCATCGCCGCGTCCGGCTGTCGACGGCCTGAGCGCCCCGCTGCCGCGAGCCGGCGACGACGAGGGGGCGAACGGGTGAATGCGGGCCCGATCCACGTGTCCTCCCCGGTCCGCCGGCCTCCCGCTGCCGATATGGCTGTCACAGAGAGCAGTCCAGGGAACGAGAGGTGGGGTCGAATGCTCCTGTCACGAAGAAGAGCCAGGCCGCGGCGGCAGGTTGCGCGTGCCGCCACCGGCGCCGTGCTCGCCGCGGACGCGCGGCTGCCGCTGTTCGACGGCCTCAGAGGGCTCGTCCGGAAGATCTTTCCCGACCACTGGTCCTTTCTGCTGGGCGAGTTCGCCCTCTACAGCTTCGTCCTGCTGCTGCTCACCGGGACGTTTCTGACCTTCTTCTTCGACCCCGATATGGCGGAAGTCGTCTACCACGGCAGCTACCAGCCGCTGCGCGGGGTGCGGATGAGCCAGGCCTACGCCTCGACGCTGGACATCAGCTTCGAGGTGCGGGGCGGACTGCTGATCCGGCAGGTGCACCACTGGGCCGCGCTGGTCTTCACCGCCTCCATCGGGGTCCATCTGCTGCGGGTCTTCTTCACCGGGGCGTTCCGACGCCCCCGGGAGATCAACTGGATGGTGGGGCTCACCCTCTTCCAACTGGCGCTGTTGGAGGGCTTCGCCGGCTACTCGCTGCCGGACGACCTGCTGTCAGGCACCGGTCTGCGCACCGCCCAGGGTTTCGTGCTCTCCCTGCCGCTGGTGGGAAGCTACCTCGCGTTCTTCCTCTTCGGCGGGGAGTTCCCCGGCGAGCGCATCGTTCCGCGGCTGTACGCCACGCACATCCTGCTGCTGCCCGGTGTTCTCCTGGGTCTTCTCAGCCTGCATCTGCTGCTGGTCTTCCGGCTGACGCACACGCAGTGGAACGGCCCCGGCCGGCACAACCGCAACGTCGTGGGCAAACCGATGTTCCCGGCCTTCGCCATCCAGACCGGGGGGCTGACCATGATGGCCTTCGGTCTGCTGACACTGCTCGGCGCGGTCGGGCAGATCAACCCGATCTGGCGCTACGGCCCCTACCGGCCCGATCAGGCGTCGACCGACGCGCAGCCCGACTGGTACATGGGCTTCATCGAAGGCGCGCTGCGCCTGATGCCCGGCGTCGAGACCCGGTTGTGGGGTCACAGCGTCTCGTGGAACCCTCTGCTGCCCGCGGTGGTGTTCCCCGCGGCGTTCTTCGTCGCGCTGTACGCCTACCCGTTCCTGGAGAGCTGGGTGACCGGTGACGGCGGCGAACAGCATCTGTGCGACCGGCCGCGCAACAGGCCGACCCGTACCGGTCTCGGGGTGGCAGGGGTGGTCTTCTACGCGGTGCTGCTACTGGCGGGTGGTCAGGACGTGGTGGCCCGCACCCTGGACGTCTCGTTGGTCGGTCTCGTTGTGACGCTGCGCGCTGCGGTACTGGTTGGGCCGCCACTGGCCTTCTGGCTGACCAAACGGCTCTGCCTGGCCCTGCAGGCCAGGGACAACGAGTTGTTGGCCAAGGGCCGGAAGAGCGGTTTCGTGCGGGAGACCGTGGAGGGCGCCTATGTGAGCGACTCCCACGCCCTTCCGGCGGGTCGCCGGTACACGCTGGCGGTTCGGAACATGCCGAGGCCGCTGCCCGCACTGCAGCGGGGCGCATCGCGGCGAGCACGCCTCAGATCGGCGTTGAGCCGGTGGTACTACCGTGACCGGGTCGAACTCTCCGTGCCGGAGCACCCCGACGGGGAGGGACCCGAACGGAAGGCCGTCACCGCACGGATGCCGCCCGGGGAGGAGTGAGCGGACCGGGTCAGGGCTCTCGTTGGCCGTACTCGAAGACGAAGCCGCCCACGCCGGGGATCAGCACCCCGATGCCGATCAGCGCGAGCCACAGGCCGTAGACGACCCCGAGGGCGAAGACCGCGACACCCGTCGCGGTCAGGACGGGGTAGGCGCTGCGCGGGGCGAAGAAGTCGAGCGGCCCGGTGCCTTCGACGACCGCCACATCGGTGCGGTCCTGCAACCGCTCGCCCCGGCGGGCGTGCTGGACCCACAGGAAGGCCGCGACCAGGGCCGACATCAGGAAGGAGACGGTCAGGGCGACGGTGCCGGCCGGTTCCAGGGCGAACCAGCCGTAGGTGGAGGCGGTGAGCGCGAAGAACACCGCGACACCGCTGAACAGACAGGCCTCGGCCCGCATCAAATAGCCCTTTCCGCGGCCTCGACGGCCTCGCGGGAGTACTCGGGATGGTTGAGGTCGAACGCGGGTCCCTCGGACCGGATCCGCGGCAGCGCGTGGAAGTTGTGCCGCGGCGGCGGACAGGAGGTCGCCCATTCCAGCGAGCGTCCGTAGCCCCAGGGGTCGTCCACGGTGACCTTCTCCCCGTACCTGGTGGTCTTCCAGACGTTGTAGAGGAACGGCAGGGTGGACAGGCCGAGGAGGAAGGCGCCGGCCGAGGAGACGGTGTTGAGGGTCGTGAAGCCGTCGTCGGGCAGGTAGTCGGCGTAGCGGCGCGGCATGCCCTGGGCGCCGAGCCAGTGCTGGACCAGGAAGGTGAGCTGGAAGCCGGGCAGCAGCAGCCAGAAGTGCAGCTTTCCCAACCGCTCGTCCAGCATCCGGCCCGTCATCTTGGGCCACCAGAAGTAGAACCCGCCGAACATCGCGAAGACCACGGTGCCGAAGAGCACGTAGTGGAGGTGGGCCACGACGAAGTAGCTGTCGGTCACATGGAAGTCGATCGGCGGGGCGGCTAGCAGTACACCCGTCAGTCCGCCGAGCAGGAAGGTCACCAGGAAGCCGATGGCCCACAGCATCGGGGTGTCCAGGGAGATCGAGCCGTTCCACATGGTGCCGACCCAGTTGAAGAACTTCACGCCGGTCGGCACGGCGATCAGCAGGGATGCGAGGGAGAAGAACGGCAGTAGGACCTGCCCGGTGGCGAACATGTGGTGCGCCCAGACGATCGCGGAAAGTCCGGTGATGGCGATGGTGGCGCCGATCAGCCCGTGGTAGCCGAAGATCGGCTTGCGGGAGAACACCGGGATGATCTCGGAGATGATCCCGAAGAAGGGCAGCGCCACGATGTAGACCTCGGGATGCCCGAAGAACCAGAACAGGTGCTGCCACAGGATCGCCCCGCCGTTGGCCGCGTCGAAGACATGCGCCCCGAACTTCCGGTCCGCCTCCAGGGCTGCCAGCGCGGCGGTCAGGACCGGGAAGGAGAGCAGCGCCAGGATCGAGGTGAACAGCACGTTCCAGGTGAAGATCGGCATCCGGAACAGCGTCATTCCCGGGGCGCGCAGGCAGGCGATCGTGGTGATGAAGTTGACCGAGCCCAGGATGGTGCTCAGTCCGGCCACGAGCAGGCCCATCGTCCACAGGTCCGCACCGGTGCCCGGGCTGCGGACCGGGCCGTTCAGCGGGGCGTAGGCGAACCAGCCGAAGGACGCGGCGCCGTTGCTCGTGAGGAACCCGCTGACCACCATCAGGCCGCCCAGGAGGTACACCCAGTAGGTGAACGCGTTCAGCCGGGGGAACGCCACATCGGGCGCACCGATCTGAAGCGGCATCACCGCGTTGGCGAAACCCGCGAAGGTGGGCGTCGCGAACAGCAGCATCATGATGGTGCCGTGGATCGTGAAGAGCTGGTTGTACTGGTCCCGGGTGAAGAACTGCAGCCCAGGCCGGGCGAGCTCGGCGCGCATCAGCATCGCCAGCACCCCGGCGAAGAGGAAGAAGCCGAACGAGGTGACCAGGTAGAGATTGCCGATCACCTTGTGGTCGGTCGTCGTCAGCCAGCGGAGCACGGCGGAGCCCTGCCGGAGCGGTGAGGCCGACACCGGGGCCGCAGGAAGGACATCCGCGCTTTCCGTCACCGTGTCTCCTCGTCTCTCCCCGCTGCACGCCTGCGCATGGAGACGGCCGCGTTCCGATGCAATCATCCGCAGCCCTGCCAGGTCGGCACCGACGCGGAATCGCGCACCGGCGACAGGGCCGTCCGTGCTGCGCCTCGGACACCTCGGCGCAGGCGTCGATGCCCGTCTCGGCTGCGAGACGGTGCAGTTGCGCCGTCAGGGCCGCGCGGGATCCGTGCGCGCCGCGGACCGGCGCTAGCCGCCGAGTCCGGTCAGACCGACCAGTCCGGCCAGCCGTGGGGCCTGCGGGCTGACCACGGAAGCCGTCGCCCCGTACTGCGGCGCATCCCAGTCGAGCAGGTGGAGGTCCTCGAAGCGACTGCTCAGCGGCGCACCGCCGACGGTCTCCAGCGGCAGCGCGGAGAGGTCCAGCGCGCCCATGCTGTCCAGGGTGGCGCGGCCGATCTTGACCATCGCCTCCTTGCGCACCCACTGCCGCAGGAACGCCCATCCCGGTTCCGCGTGCTCCCTGACCAGCCGCAACTCGGCCTCGGTGAGCACCCGTTCCAGCACGTCCTGGCCAGGGCCGTCCCGCTCCGCCCGCTCCACGTCCACGCCGACCGGCCCGAAGCCGGCGGCCGCCGCGACCACACCCTTGGTGTGCGAGAGGCTGACGTGAACGTCGGGGTGGCCCGGCAGGTACGGCTTGCCGTGGTCGCCCTTGCCGCAGCCGGGACAGCTCTGGGCGAGCGTCACCTCCGCGGCGGTCACACCGAGCAACTGCGCCGCGCACAGCCGCACCAGGATGTGGGCCGCGACGAAGTCCTGGCGGGTGGTCTCGTGCCGGAAGCGTGCCGCGCGGACGCGTTCGATCTCGGTGAGCAGGTCTTCATGGGCCTCGGGGTGCCGCAGCACCTCCGCGCTGGCCGCAGCCACCGCCAGCGGGCCGTCTCCCCTGCGGTCCGTGTCGCTGTGCATTCCTGCCGCCTCTTCCCGTCCGCCCTCGGATCCCGCTCCTGTCGAGGGACCAACCTACGAGGCACCAACGGCATGGATCAATCCACCGCCGAACCAGCCCGGCTCAACTAATGGATAGATAAGTATTGACACATTATCTGAAGCTTCGGTAGAACAGCCTCATCACCAAGACCACGGAGGCATCCCGCATGGCAGTCTCACCCCTCCCCCAGGTACTCCACCGCCACCTCGACGTCGACGGCGTGCGTGTCTTCTACCGCGAGTCGATCCCATCCCGGGCCGCCGGCGACGAGGTCCCGGTGATGCTGCTGCTGCACGGCTTCCCGTCCGCATCGCACCAGTACCGCCGCCTGATGGACTCCCTCGGGGCGCACTACCGCCTGATCGCCCCCGACTACCCGGGCTTCGGCCACAGCGACGTTCCCGCCCCGGCAAGCACCGGCGGGACCTTCTCCTACACCTTCGACCACCTCGCCGACATCACCGAGCGGTTCGTCCAGCAGCTCGGCCTCACCCGATTCGTGCTGTACGTCTTCGACTTCGGCGCACCCGTCGGTTTCCGGCTGGCCACCCGCCACCCCGAGTGGATCACCGGCCTGGTGGTGCAGAACGGCAACGCCTACGAGGAGGGGCTCTCCGAGGCGGCCCGGTCGTTCATCGCGCTGCGCCCCGAGACCGAGGGTGCCGAGCAGAGCATCCGCGAGCTGCTCACACTCCCCGCCACCCGCGGCCAGTACGAGGGCGGCACCACCGACCCCCGTCTCGTCGCCCCCGACGGCTGGACCCTCGACCAGCACTTCCTCGACCAACCCGGCCGCACCCGGCCGCAGTTGGATCTGGCCTTCGACTACCACTCCAACCTGGCCCGCTACCCCGAGTGGCAGGAGTGGCTGCGCAAGCACACCCCGCCCACCCTGATCACCTGGGGCCGCAACGACCCGTTCTTCCCCGAGCCCGGCGCCCGCGCCTACCTCCGCGACCTCCCGGACGCCGAAGTCCACCTCTTCGACACCGGCCACTTCGCCCTGGAGGAGAACCTCCCCGAAATCGCCCCGCTGATCGCCGACTTCCTCGACCGCGTCTGGCCCCGCCACACCCCGACGCCGGCCTGACGGCACGATCCGCAACGGCGTCCCCCCGGCCCGGGCCACCGCCCGGACGCCTGAGGGCCCGCCGGAGTCGACGGGCCCTCACGAGTGAGCGGGGTGACGGTCAGTGGTGGCCGTGGCCGCTGCTGATCTCCTCGTACTCCTCCGCGGTCGGCTTGGCGATCTGGCTGTACTGGCCGAAGTAGTGCTTCGAGAGCTTGGCGCGCCAGCGGGCCAGCCGGCTCACCTTGAGGGCGACGCCGTTCTCGTCCACGGCCGGCGGCAGCTCGACCGGCTGGTACTGCTCGTGCGCGGTGTACGAGTGCAGCTGGGCCGGCGACAGCGGCTCGTGGACCTCGATGAACTCGCCGTGCGGCTTACGCACGATGATGCCGCTCTCGCGGCCGTGCAGCACCTTCTCCCAGTCCCGCCGCTGAAGGCCCAGGCACCAGCGCTTGGTGATGAAGTAGACCACCACCGGCACCACGAAGAAGCCGATCCGGCAGAACCAGGTGATCGAGTTGAGCGACAGGTGGAAGTGCGTGGCGAACAGGTCGTTGCCACCACCCACCAGCAGGACGACGTACAGCCCGATCCAGGCGGCGCCCAGGCCGGTACGGACCGGGGCGTTGCGCGGGCGGTCCAGGATGTGGTGCTCGCGCTTGTCGCCGGTGATCCAGGCCTCGACGAACGGGTAGCACCAGATCGCCAGCAGGACCAGCGGGAAGACCACCAGCGGAACGAACACCCCGAGGTTCAGGGTGTGACCCAGGAACCGGATCTCCCAGCCCGGCATGATCCGGATCAGGCCCTCGGAGTAGCCCATGTACCAGTCCGGCTGCGCGTCCGTGGACACCTGGTCGGGCCGGTACGGGCCGTACGCCCAGATCGGGTTGACCGTGGCGACCGCCGCCATGGCCGAGACGATGCCGAACACCAGGAAGAAGAAGCCACCAGCCTTGGCCATGTAGACCGGCATCAGCGGCATGCCGACGACGTTCTTCTCCGTGCGGCCGGGGCCCGCCCACTGGGTGTGCTTGTGGTAGAAGACCAGGATCAGGTGCGCCACCAGCAGCCCGGCCATGATGCCGGGGATGAGCAGCACATGGACGGTGAACAGCCTCGGGATGATGACGGTGCCCGGGAACTGGCCGCCGAAGAGGAAGAACATCAGGTAGGTGCCGACGATCGGCACGGCGAGGATCGCGCCCTCCATGAAGCGGATGCCCGTGCCGGAGAGCAGGTCGTCGGGGAGCGAGTAGCCCATGAAGCCGTCGAACATGCCGAGGATCAGCAGCATGGCGCCGACGAGCCAGTTGAGCTCGCGCGGCTTGCGGAACGCCCCGGTGAAGAAGACCCGCATCATATGGACGAGCATCGACGCGACGAAGAGGATCGCCGCCCAGTGGTGGATCTGGCGGATCAGCAGACCCCCGCGGATGTCGAAGCTGATGCCCAGGGTGGAGGCGTACGCCTCCGACATCCGGATGCCGTTCAGCGGGACCCACTTACCGTGGTAGACGATCTCGCCCATGCTCGGGACGAAGAACAGGGTCAGCCAGACACCCGTGATGATGATGATCACGAAGGTGTAGAGCGCGATCTCACCGAGCATGAAGGACCAGTGGTCCGGAAAGATCTTGCGCAGATTCGACTTCGCGAGCGAATAGATGCCAAGGCGGCCGTCGGCCCAGTCGGCGACGGTCTCCGCCTTGTCGGCGGGCACGGTCCGCGAACTGCTCGGCGTGTCGGTGCTCAACGAGGCACTTGTGTCGGCACTCATACCCGGCACCCCCGGAAGGCCGTGGCCGCTACGGCCGACGGCGGCGTGTGGGCTCGGGTGACGCGGCGGAGGACTGGCACAGGGGTCATCGGGGCTCTCTCGGTGTTGGGCGGTCAGGGGCGCAGGGGCCGGCGAGAGTGAACCGACTGGCTCGGCGGCCGGATCGTGGTGGACGGCGGCCGACGACCGCCGGGCTGGGCGATTGCGGGGACCGTGGGCGGTACTCCTCGGCGCCGGACGTCGACGCGACCGGGCACTGCACGCCCTCCACGGAGGCGGACGTCGCGGACCGGTTTTCGGGCACGGCACTGGTGGTCCATGCTGCCGGGCCGTCAGCCGCCACGCACGCTCATCCGGCCCACGGTGACGTGTCGTTAGGCCGATGGAGGCACTCCGGGCGGCCGAACGGACCTGTTCCTCCCCGGGCGTGCTGCAGGCAGGCAGGCCGCTCACGTGCCCGGGGCGCGAGCCCCTGCCGCCGGCGACGGCTCTGCCTGCCGACCACACCTATGGTGAACCCAGCGACCGGCCCACCGCGTCGGTCGTGGCCGCTGGGACACGGATGGAGGTGGAGTGCGGGATGTCCGTTGGTCGCCGACAGATCCTGGCAGCCGTGGCGGGCGGCGTGCTGTCGGGGTGCTCCGCACCACCGAGGACGGGGGCCGTTAGGAGCCCATCGGCCCAGCCCGGGACGGGGACAGCACCCTCGGGGACGGGCGGCGCAACAGCCGCCCCGGCCTCGCGGGCACCGGGACGGGTCGCACCGACCCGCGCGGAGGTGGTCGCCCGGTACGGGCGGGCCACGCCGAGCAGTTGGGGCTTCGACGCGCCCGGAGTCCTCGGTCGGCTGCCCTCCGCCGAGCGGGTGATCGCGCTGACCTTCGACGCCTGCGGTGGACCGGGCGGCGACGGCTACGACGAGGCGCTGGTCGGCTTCCTCAGGGAGCACGCCGTACCGGCGACGCTGTTTCTGAACTCGCGCTGGATCGACGCCAACCAGGCGGCCTTCGGGCAGTTGGCCGCGGACCCGCTGTTCGAGATCGGCAACCACGGAACCCGACACGTTCCCCTGTCGGTCTCCGGGCGCTCCGCCTACGGCATCCCGGGCACCAGGGACGCCGGGGAGGTCTTCGACGAGATCGCGGGGAACCGGGAGAAGCTGACCGGCCTGCTCGGCCGCCCGCCGCGCTTCTTCCGGCCGGGCACCGCCTACTGCGACGACATCGCCGCACGGATCGTGACCGATCTGGGCGAACGGCTCGTCGGCTTCACCGTCAACGGTGACGCGGGAGCCACCTTCACCGCGGGTCAGGTCGAACACGAGGTGGCGGCCGTGCCACCGGGGTCGATCGTCATCGGCCATATGAACCATCCCGGCCACGGGACGTCTGCCGGGATCGCCGCCGCAGTGCCGCAGCTGCTCGCATCGGGACACCGCTTCGTACGGCTCTCCGACGTCGTGCGGTGACGAGGAGGAGGACGGCCGGACCCGGCCGGGAGGCGCCGGAGCGGAAAACCGCTCGCGCTACGGGCCCTGCGGACGGGATGATCCCCGGATGACCTGGACAGCACCGGAAATCGACCGCGTCGGCGGCTCACTCGTCGCAGGTGAGCGTGAGATGCTGGAGGGCTATCTCGCCTGGCAGCGAAGCACCCTGCTGCACAAGTGCGCCGGCCTGACGGGCGATCAGCTGGCCGAGCGGACGGTACCGCCGTCCGGCCTCTCGCTGCTCGGCCTGCTCCGCCACCTGGCCAAGGTCGAACGGATCTGGTTCCGGGAGCGGTTCGCCGGTGAGCAGGTGGAGCGGCTGCACGACACCGAGCACTCCAAGAGCGCCGACTTCGCCGCCCTGGACCCGACCCGCGCCGCCGAGGACTACCAGCGCCTGGTCGAGGAGTGCCGTCTCGCGGACGCCGCCGTCGCGAGTGCCTCGCTCGACGACACCTGTACGCATGGCGGCGAGGTCTACTCGCTCCGGCTGATCTACCTCCACATGATCACCGAGTACGCCCGCCACCTCGGGCACGCCGACCTGCTGCGTGAACAGATCGACGGCGTCACCGGCGGCTGACCGCCCCGCCAAACGAACCGAGACTCTGGAGAACCGAGGAACTCATGGACCGCTACCCGGAGATCGAACCGTACGAGCAGGGCATGCTGGACGTCGGTGACGCCAACCTCGTCCACTGGGAGACCTGCGGAAACCCCGACGGCAAGCCCGCCGTGGTGGTGCACGGCGGGCCGGGGTCGGGGGCGGGTCCTGGCTGGCGGCGGTTCTTCGACCCGGCGGCATACCGCATCGTGCTCTTCGACCAGCGCAACTGCGGCCGCAGTACACCGTCCGCGAGCGACCCGGGCACCGATCTGGGCAGCAACACCACCCGGCAACTGATCGCCGACGCCGAGCGCCTGCGGGAACACCTCGGCATCGACCGCTGGTTGGTGCTGGGCGGCTCCTGGGGCTCCACCCTCGGCCTGGCGTACGCGCAGGCGCACCCGGAGCGGGTCTCGGAGCTGGTCCTGTTCAGCGTGGCCACCACCACCCGACGCGAGGTCGAGTGGATCACCCGTGACATGGGCCGGTACTTCCCCGAGCAGTGGACCCGCTTCCGGGACGCCGTCCCCGCGGCCGAGCGCGACGGCAGCCTGGTGGACGCTTACAGCCGCCTGCTGCACGATCCCGACCCCGCCGTTCGGGAGCGGGCCGCCGTCGAGTGGTGCGCCTGGGAGGACTCCCATGTCGCCACCGGCCCCGGCCACAAGCCCGACCCCCGCTACCAGGACCCGGCGTTCCGGATGCTCTTCGCCCGCCTGGTCACCCACTACTGGCGGCACGCGGCCTGGCTCGGGGAGCGCGAACTACTTGACGGTGCCCGGAAGTTGGCCGGCATCCCCGGCGCGCTGATCCATGGCCGCCTCGACCTGAGCAGCCCGCCGGACATCGCCTGGCAGCTCTCCCGGGTCTGGTCCGACGCCGAGTTGGTCCTGGTCGACGACGCGGGCCACGGCTTCGGGTACCCCAGCACCTCCGAAGCCGTTCTCGCCGCGATCGAGCGCTTCAAGAACCGCCCCTGACAACGTCGGGAACCGCCCCTGAACAGGCTCTCGAATCGGGGATATCCTCCCGAATGTGAGAGATTCCGAGAACGTCGACGCCCGCTGCACGACGATGGCGGTGCTGCCGTGACCGCCGCGCAGAGGCGGGTGTTGGCGGTCTGCCTGGCGGGCGGTCTCACCACCATGCTGGACAACTCGGTGCTCAACATCGCGGTTCCCGCCCTGCGGAGCTCGCTGCACGCCGATGCGACCGAGGTGCAGTGGCTCGTCGCGGGCTACTCGCTGGCCTTCGGGCTGGCGCTGATACCCGGCGGCCGGCTCGGGGACGAGCGCGGCCGCAAGCCCTTCTTCATCGCGGGTATCGCGGTGTTCTTCACCGCAGGCCTGCTGGCGAGCACGGCCTGGATGCCCCAACTTCTCGTGCTGTTGCGGCTGTTGCAGGGCGCGGGGGCGGGCCTGGTCAACTCTCAGATGATCGGGACCATCCAGGACGTCTTCACCGGCCCGGAGCGCACCCGGGCGCTCGGCCTGTACCAGGTGACCTGCGCGGTGGGGATCGCCCTCGGCCCGCCGCTCGGCGGCGCACTGATCGCCACCGCCGGTCCCGACTGGGGCTGGCGGCTGGCCTTCCTGGTGAGTGCGCCCTCTGGTCTGGCGACGCTGCTCCTGGCGGTGCGCCATCTGCCGCCGCCGAGGCGTTCGACGGGCCGCACCGATCTCGATCCGGTCGGACTGCTGCTGGTGGGGGCGATGACGCTGACGGTGATGCTGCCGTTCATCCAGCCGTCCAGCGGCACCGCCAAACTGCTGTGGGCACTGGCCGCCTGCGTCCTCGCCGGACTGTTCCTGCTCTGGCAGCGCCGGTACGCCTCGGCCGGTCGGCGCCCGCTGCTGCACCCGGCGCTGGCCCGCTCGGCACCGTACGCGCTCGGGACGCTGGTGATGATGGGTCAGTTCGGCGCCTCGCTGGCCTCGGGGCTGGTGCTGGTGATGTTCCTGCAGGACGGCCTCGGACTGTCGCCGCTGGCGGCGGCCGCCGTCACCCTGCCCTCCGCGCTGGCGATGGCCGGAGCCTCGGCGGTGGCCTGGCGGATGGTGCAGCGGTTCGGCCGCCATGTGGCGGCGCTCGGCCTGGCACTTGGCGTCCTCGCACTCCTGCTCAGCGGCCTGGCGGGGCGGTACGCTCCGGCGGGCTGGCTGCCGCTGCTGCTGGCGGCCGGTCAGTTCTGCTCGGGCGCGGCCTCCGGTCTCTCGGTCTCCCCCAACCAGGCGGCGGTGCTGCGGCACGCACCGGCCCAGGCTGCCGGGGTCGCGGGCGGGATCCTCCAGATGTCGCAGCGGATCGCGGGCGCCGTCGCGGTCTCGGCGATCTCCGGCATCTACCTGAACGGCGCCGGTGCCGCAGGCTCGGACTCGCGGACGGCGTACTGGCACGCCCTACTCGCCTGTACCGCCCTGGTCACGCTCTCACTCGTGCTCGCCGTCGTCACCGCCCGCCGAAGCCCATCGCCCACCGGGGAGAGCCCCCACCCCATCGCGCGAAGTGCCCCGCCGCGCACCGCCTCCGACCGGGCCGGGGCCTGAGACCCTCCGGCAACCGGGGGCGGCGTCGGCCAGGCGCTGCCCAGCGGGCAGCCGAGCTCCCTGAACGCTCCCGGCTCCACTGCTGCGCGGGCCGCTTCGGCAGACCCGGAGCTCCGTGGCCGCTCAGCCGGCGGCCAGCGCCCGATGCAGCGCATCGGCCACCGACTCGGTGCCCGAGACGAGTTCGAGGGTGCGTCCGGTGGAGGCCGGGGTGTCGAGGAGGGCGAGCAGTACCTGGGCGACGTCGTCACGCGGTACGGATCCCATCGGCAGCGGCGGCGCGGCCAGGCGTACCAGGCCGGCGCCCTGGTCGTCCGTCAGCCGTCCAGGGCGCAGCACCGTCCAGGCCAGCTCACGGCGCCGCAGTTCGTCCTCGGCGAGGGCCTTGGCCCTGAGGTAGGCGGCGAACTCCGGGTGCACGCCCGGGTCGTCCGCACGCTCGAGCCCCATCGAGCTGATCAGCACATAGCGGCCGACCCCGGCCAGTCCGGCCGCGTCGGCGAGCAGGACGGCGGCGGCCCGGTCGACGCTCTCCTTGCGCGCGCTGCCGCTGGCCGGACCCGCACCCGCCGCGAAGACCACCGCGTCGGCGCCGCGCAGATGGTCGGCGAGCTCGGCCGCCGGGGTCCACTCCAGGTCGCAGACGACCGGCTCGGCGCCGAGCGCTTCGAGGTCGTGGGCCTGCTCCGGCTTGCGGATCAGCCCGACGGCGGTGTCCCCGCGCTCGGCGAGCAGCCGTTCCAGGCGTAGGGCGATCTGACCGTGTCCACCGGCGATGACGACGCGCATACCACCGACGCTACCGCCGCGCACCCGGAGAGCCGCTGACCGACACCGTCCGGTACGCCGTCAGCCGCGCCATCCGGCGGGGCCGACGGCGAGAGCGCGTCAGTCCACCGGGGCCTTGTCCCGCAGCACCGCGACGAAGGCGCGCATCCAGCCCGGGTGGTCCGGCCAGGCGCGGGCGGAGACCAGCACACCGTCCACGACGGCCTCCCCGCCCTCGAAGTCGGCCCCACCCGCCTTCACATCCGGCTCCAGCGCGGGGTACGCGGAGCTGCGGCGGCCCGCCAGCGACCCTGCAGCCAGGGTGATCAGCGGCCCGTGGCAGATCTGCGCGACCGGCTTGTCGGCCTCGAAGAAGTGGGCGACGATCCGCTTGACCTCGGCGTCGTTGCGCAGATACTCGGGCGCCCGACCGCCGGGCAGCACCAGGGCGACGTACTGCGCCGGGTCGACGTCCGCGAACGCGAGGTCGGCGGGCCAGGTGTAACCGGGCTTCTCGGTGTAGGTGTCGAAGCCCTCCACGAAGTCGTGTACGACGAACTGCAGCTTCTTGCGCGTCGGCGCCGCGATATGGACTTCGTAGCCCTCCTCGACCAGACGCTGGTACGGGTAGAGGACCTCGAGCGACTCCGCCGCGTCGCCGGTGACGATCAGGATCTTGGGTGCCATACGCGTTGAATCCCCTCCATCCGCCCACCCGGGTGTGGGCCCAGGCACACCCTGCCGCCTGACGGCCCGTAGGGCAATCCGCCACCGCCGCTGCGCCGCTCGTGCGCCCCTCCCGTACCCCCGTGCGCCGGTGTGCTCCCTCTCCCGCCGACCGGCCGTACGCCGACCCCGCCGACCGGACGCGCTCCGCGAGCGCCCGCGACAGCGGCCGCCTACGGTGCTGAAGAGGACCACCCAACCCCTCCCCCACACCCATCGCGTGCAGCGAGGTCATCGCGCACAGGAGGTAGTCATGCCGCACTCTCAGATAGTCGAGTCCGCCACCATAGCCAACCTGCGCGACCTTGGCGGTGTCCCGCTCCCCGACGGCACCCGGGTGCGCCCCGGCACCGCCTTCCGCTCCGGCCAGCTGGACAGGCTGGACCTGCGGAGCGACCCGGTGGTCGCGGCGCTCGGCATCCGCACCGTCGTGGACCTTCGGACGGACTTCGAACGGGTCTCCCGGCCCGACCGCGTCCCGGCCGGCGCCCACCTGCTGGTGGCGGACGTGATGGCCGACACCTCGGGCGCTGGCGCCGCCAACCGCCTCGGCGCCGCCATGGCCGACCCCGCCACCGCCAACCGCACTCTCGGCGGCGGCCGGGCCCGGCGGGCGCTGGAGCAGGACTACCGCTCCTTCGTCACCTCCGCCTCCGCCCGCGCCGCCTACAAGCAGCTGGTGACGGCGCTGGCCCGCCCGGAGGGCGGCCCGGTGCTCTTCCACTGCACCGCGGGCAAGGACCGCACCGGGTGGGGCGCCAGTCTGCTCCTGCTGCTGCTCGGCGCGGACGAGCCGACCGTCCGGGATGAGTACCTGGCCGTCGCACCGGCGGTGCGCGCCGCCTTCGCGCCGCAGGTCGCGGCGTTCACCGGTGCGGGTGGCGATCCCGAGGTCGCGGAGGCCATCCTCGGCGTCCACCCGTCCTACCTGGCAGCGGCCGTCGACGCGATCGCCGACCAGTGGGGCGACGTCGAGAGCTATGCCCGCGCCGGTCTCGGCCTGAAGGACGAGACCCTCGACGCACTGCGCCTGCGGCTCACGGTCTGACCGTCTCGGCGCCCGTCGCCTCACCGAAGCGCCCGCCACCGCCCCGCGCCCGTACCCGACGCCGGAGGCCGCCGCGTCGGGCACAGGTGCGGCTCCGGGACGGCCCCGTCCGCTCGCCCGGATGGGGGCGCCATTGCCAACGCCCGCCTCGGGAAGGCGGTTTGACCGCCTCGACATCCCGGGGATACCTCTCCATGACAAGCCACTGCGAGGCTCCCGACGGTCCGTCCACCCCACTGGAGGTCCCGTGCCCCCCCCGGCGAGATGTTCGTCGTTCCGGCCGGAGCAGTGCAGGACGCGGGGGTGCGCCCGCCACCGCACGGGCGGAAGATCGGGGCGTGACCATGGATGACACCACCGGCACCCTGCGCCTGGGCACCCCGCAGGGCCGCTGGGTACTGCTCGCAACGGCGCTCGGCTCCGGCATGGCGCTGCTCGACGGCACAGTGGTGAACGTCGCCCTGCCCCGGATCGGCGTCGACCTCGGTGCCTCGATGGCGGCGTTGCAGTGGACGGTCAACGCCTATCTGCTGACCCTGGCGGGCCTGATCCTGCTCGGCGGCTCGCTCGGCGACCGCTACGGCAGGCGCCGGGTCTTCCTGATCGGCGTCTGCTGGTTCGCCGTTGCCTCGGCGGCCTGCGCCGCCTCACCGGGGATCGAGGTGCTGATCGTGGCCCGCGCCCTACAGGGCATCGGCGGTGCGCTGCTGACCCCCGGATCGCTCGCGATGCTCCAGGCATCCTTCCGCCCGGACGACCGCTCGGGCGCGGTGGGCGTCTGGGCGGGTCTGGGCGGGGTGTCGGCCGCCGTCGGTCCCTTCCTGGGCGGCTGGCTGGTGGACGGGCCCGGCTGGCGCTGGATCTTCCTGCTGAACGTGCCGCTCGCCGTGATCGTGACCCTGGTGACGCTCCGTCATGTCCCCGAGAGCCGCGACGAGAGCGCCTCCGGCCGCTTCGACGTCCGGGGCGCCGTCCTCGCCGCACTCGCCCTCGGCGGGGTCACCTACGCGCTCACCGAGGGCGGTCGCGGCCTGTCCGCGATCGCCGGGGTGCTCGGTCTGCTGCTCGGCGCGGCCTTCGTCGTGGCGGAGCGCCGCCACCCCGACCCGATGCTGCCGCTGGAACTCTTCTCCTCCCGCCTGTTCACCGCGGTGAACCTGGTGACGCTCTGCGTGTACGGGGCGTTCAGCGGGATCTTCCTGCTGCTGATGGTGCAGTTGCAGACGGTCGCCGGCTTCGCGCCGCTGCTGGCGGGGATCGCACTGCTGCCGACCACGTTGCTGATGCTGGCGTTCTCCGGCCAGGCGGGGAAACTGGGCCGCAGGATCGGCCCCCGGCTGCCGCTCTTCATCGGTCCGGTGCTCTGCGCGGCCGGGGTGCTGCTGATGCTGCGGATCGGCCCCGGCGCCTCCTACTGGACGGACGTCCTGCCCGCCGTCGTGGTGCTGGGCGCCGGGATGACCACCCTGGTGGCGCCGCTGACCGCGACCGTGCTGGCCGCCGTGGAGGTCCGCCGCGCGGGCATCGCCAGCGGCGTGAACAACGCCGCCGCCCGCGCGGCCGGGCTGATCGCGGTCGCCGCCCTGCCCGCGCTCTCGGGCCTGAGCGGCGAGGCGTACCGGGTGCCGAGCCAGGTGGACAGCGCCTTCCGTACGGCGATGCTGATCTGCGCCGGGCTGCTCACTTCGGGCGGCCTGCTGGCCCTGGCCACCGTACGCGGCGACGCCCTGGCCCCGGACCGGCCGACCGCCGAGCCGGACTGCGACTGGTACTGCGGCCCGACCACTCCCCCGCTCGGCCCCGGCCACGAATGCCCCCCGGAGGGCGCCTGAGCTTCCGGCCTAGCTCCGGCCGGTGACGGCCTGCAGATGAACCAGGCCAAGCCGCGCGAACAGCACCGCCACCGGCACCTCGGTGGCACCGCTCGGGACGTTCAGATGGTGCAGCACCACGTGGTAGCCGTCCTGGGTACCGAAGGTGACGGGACTCTTCGGCGGCAGCAGAACACCGACCGGCGGTACGTTGCCGCCGCTGCCGGGCACCTTGAGCGTCGAACCGGTGGCCGCGCTCGTGGACACCATGACGAGGTGCTCGGGGATGGAGCTGTCGTTGCGCACCACCATCGCCAGCTCGCCCTCGCCGTCGGAGCCGGCGCGGACGGTGGCGCCGGTGATCGTGACAGCCGGCAGGTCCTCGGTACTGCCGACCTTCACGGACAGCTCTCCCGGGGTGGCGGACTGGCTCACAGCCCGCGCGGGCACCGGCTTGGACGAGTCGCCCCCGGAGCACCCGGTGGTGAGCAGCGCGGCCACCGCCAGCACGGCCGATGCCCGCGCCACCCGCGTCGTCCGGTGCCGCTCGGGTCGCACCGGGCCCAGGCCCTGGTACCTGCTCATTCGCTGCTCCCGCACGATGGCCTCCGCTTCTGTGATCACAGGTATCGTAAGCGTCCTTATACGGAGCGGGACCACCACGCCGGGCGACTGTCCTGAGAGCGATGAGGGCCCCGCCGAAGCGGGGCCCTCATCAAGCCGACGGTCCGTCAGAGAATGTCGCCCGGCGCGTACTTCGCAGCCGCCGGGTACTGGGCCGCGACGGCCTCGATACGGCGCACGATCTCGGCGACCTGGGCGCCGGCGGCACCGGTGAAGGAGAGCCGGTCGGCGAGCAGCGCGTCCAGCGCGGCCCGGTCCAGCGGGATTCGCCCGTCCGCGGCCAGCTTGTCGAGCAGCGCGTTCTCGCGGGCGCCCTCGCGCATGGCCAGCGCGGAGGCGACGGCGTGCTCCTTGATGACCTCGTGCGCGGTCTCCCGGCCGACACCGGCGCGCACCGCGCCCATCAGCACCTTGGTGGTGGCCAGGAACGGCAGGTAGCGGTCCAGCTCGGCCTGGACCACGGCTGGGAAGGCACCGAACTCGTCCAGGACGGTCAGGAAGGTCTCCAGCAGGCCGTCGAAGGCGAAGAAGGCGTCCGGCAGCGCGACCCGGCGGACCACGGAGCAGGAGACGTCGCCCTCGTTCCACTGGTCGCCGCCCAGCTCGGCGGTCATCGAGGCGTAGCCGCGCAGGATGACGGCAAGGCCGTTGACGCGCTCGCAGGAGCGGGTGTTCATCTTGTGCGGCATGGCCGAGGAGCCGACCTGACCGGCCTTGAAGCCCTCGGTGACCAGCTCGTGGCCGGCCATCAGCCGGATCGTCTTGGCAAGGCTGGAGGGGGCGGCGGCGAGCTGGACGAGGGCGGTGACCACCTCGAAGTCCAGCGAGCGCGGGTAGACCTGGCCGACGCTGGTGAACACGTTCTCGAAGCCGAGGTGACCGGCGACCCGGCGCTCCAGCTCAGCGAGCTTCTCGGCGTCGCCACCGAGCAGGTCGAGCATGTCCTGCGCGGTGCCGACCGGGCCCTTGATCCCGCGCAGCGGGTAACGGGCGATCAGCTCCTCCAGGCGGTGGAAGGCGACCAGCAGCTCGTCCGCGACGGTGGCGAAGCGCTTGCCGAGGGTGGTGGCCTGGGCGGCCACATTGTGCGAGCGACCGGCCATGACCAGCTCGCCGTGCTGCGCGGCCAGGCTGCCGAGGCGGACCAGTACGGCCACCGTGCGGTCGCGGACGTGCTCCAGGGACTGGCGGATCTGCAGCTGCTCGACGTTCTCGGTGAGGTCCCGAGAGGTCATGCCCTTGTGGATCTGCTCGTGCCCGGCGAGCTCGCTGAACTCCTCGATCCGGGCCTTGACGTCGTGCCGGGTGATCCGCTCGCGGGCGGCGATGGAGTCGAGGTCGACCTGGTCGATCACTCGCTCGTAGTCGGCGACGGCGTTGGCCGGCACCTCGATGCCCAGATCCTGCTGGGCCTTCAGGACAGCGAGCCACAGGTGGCGCTCGAGGACCACCTTGTGCTCGGGGGACCACAGCTGGGCCAGGGTCGCCGAGGCGTACCGAGAGGCCAGGACATTGGGGATCTGGGGCTTCGCGCTCACGCTTCGCAAGCCTAACAGCCGAGGTCAGCCGGATCGGCAGCGCATCGGGTATGCTGAGCCGGTTGAGCAGGGAGTCGATTCACCCTTAAAGACTTCTCGCCGCCAGGATACCACAGCACTGGAAAACATCGCCGTGCACCGTTCCAGGGAGGCGCGGCTGACGTCGTGCCCGGGACTGCCAGGACAGGGCCTACTGGCCCAGGAGCAGCGGGAGGACCTGACGGCAGAGCGAGTCCAGGGTGACCCGCTGCTCGTCGTCCAGGCTGGCGAAGGCGTCCTGAGCCCGGGTCATGTCGTCACGGATCCGGCCCAGCACCGTGCGCCCCTGCTCGGTGATCGCGACGATCTTCACCCGGCGGTCGGCCGCGGCCGCCTCCCGGTGCGCCAGGCCCAGCGCCTCCAGACGGTCCACGATCCCGGTGACGTTGGAGGCGTCACAGCCCAGCCGCCCGGCCAGTGCCCGCATCGGTACCGGCTCCTGCACCGCCTTGAGCGCCTTGGCCTGCGAGGAGTTGAGACCGTGCCGGGCGGCGGCGGCCGCGAAGTCCTGGAAGTACGCGGCGCCGACGGCGGCCACGGCCTCCATCAGGTCGGCGGTGGTCGGTGCGGTGCTGGTCACTGTGGAGCCCATAGTGGCCAGAGTACGCATATTTGCTTCAGTTACTCCAGCTTTGACCACCACAAAGGACTCCGTGCAACCATGCGCCGCCTCGGGGCGCATGGTTTGGGCATGCGCAGCCCTAGAGCACCAGCTGCTCGAAGAGGCGGCGCAGCTCGGCCTCCGGGTCGGCCGTCAGCCCGGTGTGGACGGGCCCCGGCTGGACGATCGCGCTGCGCGGTGCGGTCAGCCAGCGGAAGCGCTGTCCGGGATTGTCCGCGGCGGCCGGACCTGCCTCGGGGCCGCCCTCGCAGACCGCCTCGATCCCGTGCAGCGCACGCCGCACGCCCGCCACGTCGGCCACCGGGTCCAGTGCGAGCAGCCGCCCCTGGTCGAGGTGGGTCCGGGCGCCCAGGTGAGCGGTGTGGCGGCAGTAGAGCAGCACACCGATGTTGACGCACTCGCCCCGCTCGACCCTCGGGACGGCGCGGATCACCGCGTACTCGTAGTCGTGCAGTTCCACGGCCTCGCGCCGTCCGCCGCTCTCGTGCAGTCCCACGGTCCCATCCTGTGCCGTCGTCTCGTGCGCTGTCGCGGTCCGGTTCGCTGCCCCGCTGGTGCCGGTCTGGCCGGTCATGCCGCGACCTCGGGCAGCCAGTCGCGCGGGCCCGCCAGCCGGGCCGTGAGCCGCTGGACGTACGCCTCACGGACGGCCTCGGCGTTCTCGAAGCCCGGCTCGTCGGTCAGCCACTCCTCCGGGATCGCCGCGACGGCCTGCGGCAGCGCCGCCGCGGCCAGCGGGGCCAGCTCGTCGTCGGCAGCCTTGAGGTCTGCGACGGAACGCAGCAGCGCGTGGTCCGCCGCGTCGTACGGCTTGCGCGGCCAGCCGGCCGAGCCCGCCCAGTGGTGGTGGAAGATCAGGCTGGCGCCGTGGTCGATCAGCCTCAGGCCGCCGGTGGCGATCAGGAGGTTGGGGTTGCGCCAGGAGCGGTCCACATTGCCGATCAGGGCGTCGAACCAGAGCACCCGACCGGCCAGTTCGGGATCAACCTCGAAGCAGAGCGGGTCGAAGTTGAGCGCGCCGCTGACAAAGGCCATCCCGAGGTTGATGCCGCCGCTGGCGCGCATCTGCTCCTGGATCTGCTGTTCGGGTTCACTGCGGGCCAGCACCGGGTCGAGGTCGAGCCTGACCAGCTCCGGCACCGGCAGCCCGAGCCGACGGCCCAGTTCACCGGCCAGTACCTCGGCGATCAACGCCTTGCGCCCCTGGGCCGCGCCGGACCACTTGAGCACATAGAGCCGATGATCGTCGGCCTCGACCAGGCCCGGCATCGAGCCGCCTTCTCGCAGTGGCGTCACATAGCGGACCGCCGTCACCTCGGGGAGCATCCCGTCAGCCTACCGACCCGTCAGCCCGCTCCTCGTCCGCCTGCCGAGGATCCCTCCCCCGGGTCCGCTGCGGTGGCAGACGCCAGGGGACCGTGCGACCGTGGCGAACAGTTGTCACAGTTGTCCCGGTATCGCATGTCCCGGTATCGCACGGACCAGCAGGTAAGGGATGAACGATGGAGCGACCTCGGATCCTGATAGTCGGCGGCGGCTTCGCCGGGCTGGAGTGCGCACGCCGCCTGGAACGCAAGCTGGCGGCCTCGGAGGCGGAGATCTCCCTGGTCACGCCGTTCAGTTACCAGCTGTACCTGCCGCTGCTGCCGCATGTCGCGGCCGGGGTCCTCACCCCGCAGTCGGTGGCCGTCTCACTGCGCCGCACGCTGCACCGCACCCACATCATCCCCGGCGGGGCGATCGGTGTTGATCCGGCCTCGAAGGTCTGCGTGGTCCGCAAGATCACCGACGAGGTGACGGCCGAGCGGTACGACTACCTGGTCCTGGCGCCCGGCAGCATCACCCGGTCCTTCGACATCCCGGGCCTGATGGACTACGCACGCGGGATGAAGACCCTCGCCGAGGCGGCCTATATCCGCGATCATGTGATCGCCCAGCTCGACCTGGCCTCGACCACGCTGGACCAGCGCGAGCGCGAGTCCCGGCTGCAGTTCGTTGTGGTCGGCGGCGGTTACGCGGGCACCGAGACCGCGGCCTGCCTCCAGCGTCTGACGACCGCCGCGACCAGGCGCTACCCCCGCCTGGACCCGGGCCTGGTCAAGTGGCACCTGATCGACATCGCCCCGAAGCTGATGCCCGAGCTCGGCGACAAACTGGGCACCACCGCCCTTCAGATTCTGCGCGCTCGTGGCATCGAGGTCTCGCTGGGCGTCTCGGTGGCCGAAGTCGGTGCGGAGACGGTGAAGTTCACCGACGGCCGGGTACTGCCGTGCCGCACCCTGATCTGGACCGCCGGCGTCGCGGCCAGCCCGCTGATCGGGACGCTGGACATCGAGACGGTACGCGGCCGGGCGGCGGTCACCGCCGAGATGCGCGTACCGCAGTTCGAGAGCGTCTTCGCGCTGGGCGACGCGGCCGCCGTACCCGACCTCGCCGAGGGCGACGGGGCGGTCTGCCCGCCCACCGCCCAGCACGCGGCCCGCCAGGGCCGGGCCGCGGCCGACAACCTCGTCGCCGCGCTGCGCAACCAGCCGTTGCAGCCCTACTACCACAAGGATCTCGGTCTGGTCGTGGACCTCGGTGGCAAGGACGCGGTCTCCAAACCACTGGGCATCGAACTCAAGGGTGTACCGGCCCAGTTGGTCGCCCGCGGCTACCACATCATGGCAATGCGCACCAATGCCTCGAAGTTCCGGGTCGGCGCCAACTGGCTGCTCAACGCCACCGCCGGCGACGACTTCGTCCGTACCGGATTCCTGGCCCGCCAGCCCGCCCGGCTGCGCGACTTCGAGTACACGGACCACTATCTGACCAGGGACCAGGTCCGCGAGCACGCCCAGTCGCTGCTGGCCAAGAACTGATCCGCCCACTGCGCACCCGTCAACTCGACCCGCCACCCGAACGAGTGGAAAAGCGGCACCCGCCCTGACACCGGCGCTCCCGTCCTGACCTGGGCGGGAGCGCCGACACGCGGGCGCGGCGCCTGGGCGGCCGCGAGCCACCGGGCCGCTAGCGTCCTGCGGCATGCGAGCTGCCCCTCTGCCCCGCCGTCGTACGATGCTCGGCGCCGCCGCCATGGCCACCGCGACCGTCACCCTCCCCCGCCCCGCCCAGGCGGCTTCGCTGCCCACGGACGCCGACATCACCCAGGAGATCCGCAGCGAGTACCTGCACAGCTGGGAGGGCTACAAGCGTTCGGCCTGGGGCTATGACGAGGTGCGGCCGGTCTCGGGCGGGCACAACGACTTCTTCGCCAGGGGGCACACCTTCGGCCTGTCCATCGTCGAGGCGCTGGACACCCTGTGGCTGATGGAGCAGGACCAGGAGGTGCAGCTGGCGGTCGACTGGATCGAGGCGCACTTCGACCCGACCGTCGACGCCGAGGTGCAGGTCTTCGAGACGGTGATCCGCCTGGTCGGCGGCCTGCTCGCCGGCTATCTGTGCACCGGCCGCCCCAAACTGCTCGACCGCTGCCGGGAGTTGGCCGACCGGTTGCTGCCCGCCTTCACCCGCTCACCCACCGAACTCCCCTACCGCTACGTCAATCTGCGCACCGGCGCGGTCTCCGGATCCACCAGCCCACTGGCCGAGATCGGCACCAACCTGCTGGAGTTCGGCCTGCTCACCCGGCTCACCAATGACGACCGCTACTGGAGCGCGGCCAAGAAGGCCGTCCGCGCGGTGGTCGCCAAGCGCTCCTCGCTCAATCTGCTCGGCACCTCACTGGACATCGAGTCTGGCCGCTGGACGGACACCGCCTCCGCCGCGCCCAACCCTCCGGTGGACTCCTTCTACGAGTACCTCTGGGCGGGCAGCGAGCTCTTCGGCGACGCGGACCTGCGCGACTGGTACCGGCTGCTGACGAATGCCGTGCTCAGGTACCAGGCCGAGCGCCCGGGCGGCCGGCTCTGGTTCCGCCAAGTGGACTTCAGCAGCGGAAAGGTCACCGGCCACCAGCAGTCCGAGCTCGGCTCGTTCTACGCGGGACTGCTGGGCAAGGGCGGTGACCTGGACATCGGCCGCGACTACTTCCGCTCCTGGACCACCCTGCTGGACCGCTACCAGGTCCTGCCGGAGCTGGTGGACTACGCGAGCGGCCAGGTCCGCAGCGCCCGCAACGACCTGCGGCCCGAGTACGCCAACTCCGCCTTCGACCTGTGGCGGCTGACGGGTGCGGACGAGTACCGGCAGAGCGCGTACCGCTACTTCCAGGCGCTGAAGGCAAGACAGCGGGTGTCCGGCGGGTACACCGTCGCCGAGGACGTCACCTCCTCCCCGATCCGGCTGGGGGATCTGACACCGGCCTACTGGTTCGCGGAGAACCTCAAGTACCTCTATCTGATGTTCGCGGCGGCGCCGCGCTTCGACTACCGCACCGGTCTGCTGTCGACCGAGGGCAAACTGCTGCGCGGCGCCGTCCGCCCCTGACGGCGGCGCTACTCGGCCGTCAGGTACATCCCGGAGGTGTCCTGGCCCGTGGTGTTGCGACAGGCGAAGTTGCCGTTCGACTGGGCGTAGAGCAGGGAGAGGCAGCGGCCGAGGGCGAGTTGACCGTAGTAGTTCGGGTGCATGGACTCCTGGGTGGCGCCCTGCGGCGTGCTGAGTCCGGCGTCCACGAAGCGGGCCCACTCGCTGGTGGTCGCCGACGGCCTGGCGCCGGGCGTGGCCATGCTGGTGGCCGAGGAGCAGACCTCACGGCCCTGCAGGGTGTCGCGCAGGTCCAGGAACTGCACGCCCTTGGCGGCGGCGACCTGGGCCAGCGCGCCGGAGACCTGGGAGGTCATCGAGTCCCTGGCCCAGTCGGCGTCGGTGTCCCAGAACGGGCAGCCGCCGGTGTTCGCACGGGTCCAGCCGCTCTCGGGGTAGCGCATCTCGCTGCTGCGCGGGATCGGCGAGGGGTACGACTGGAGCACCACCCGGTAGTCACCGTCGGCGTAGCCCGCCTCCGACATCACCGCGCGGATCTCGTCGATCGACTTGCCGACGCCGTCCATCGCGGCCGGCATCTGGCCGTCGATGGACGCCTGCTCGTCGTCGCGGCAGGACGAACCCCAGATCAGGTAGTCCTCGGCACAGGTCTTGATCACGTCGGCGAAGCCCAGATCGTTGCCGCCGATCGAGAGCGTGATCAGCTTGACGTTGTTCTGTGCGGCGACGGTGGCGAGCTGATCGGCCTGCGGCGCCTCGCCCTTCAGCGACTGCCCGCCGCTGACGGCCCGGAAGATGTTGGCGGTGGTCGCCCCCGAGCAGGCGAGGTTGATCTGTGTCTGGGCGATCCCGGCGCTGTTCACCTCGGCACTGCCGGAGCGGTCGCAGCCGCTGGCGAAGGTGCTGCCGTAGACGCGGGTGGCGTCGTAGCCGCTGCCGGTCCAGGCCCGGTCGGTGCCGTCCCGGCTGCCGCCGGTGGTGTCACTGTTGCCCTGCCAGCGGCCGGCTTCGCCGGAGATGTAGCTGTCTCCCATCGAGACGCTCGCGGTGGGTCCGGTGGCGGCCTCGGCGGGGGCAGCCAGGGACAGCAGCGGCACGGCCAGGGCCGCCGCAGTCAGCAGCCTGGCAAGTCTGTGGGTCGTGCGAGGGTTTTCGGGCACGGCGAAACTCCTGCTGACGGCCTCCCGCGTGTGGGGGCGGAAGGCTCGGGTGAGGGTGTGTGCCGCCGGCCGGGGGCGCCCAAAATGTGGCATGCCCACGGTAGTTACCGCTAGGTATCGGAAGTGGATTTCTTCCGACTGGCAGACGTCGGCATCTATCGGACGGATCGCGCCGAATACCGACGAGCAATCAGATCAGCCGCGAGCCCCCGCCCGAGGAGCGCAGAACGCCCGCGAGATCGGCCGCCAGCCGGGCGGCCTCACCTGGCATGAGAGCGGCGGTGGTGATCCGGACGGCGGGCGGCGACTGCAGGCGGTAGCGCGCACCGGGTGCCACCACCCAGCCCAGCTGCACCAGGGCCGCGACGACCCCGGGCTCGTCCGGCACGGGCACCCAGACGTTCAGCCCGCTGGCACCGTGCGCCTCGATCCCGTACGCGGCCAGGGCCGCCAACAGCGCATCCCGGCGCGCCCGGTACGTGGCGGCCACCTCCCGGACGGGCGCCGCATCGGTGCGCCACAGCTCGGCCACGGTGCGCTGGAGCAGCAGACTGACCCAGCCGGTGTCCAGCCGCTGACGGCCCAGGATCCGCCCGATGGTCTCCTCGTCGCCGATCGCCAGCGAGATCCGAAGGTCGGGCCCGTACGCCTTGGCGGCCGAACGCACCACGGCCCACCGGGAATCGGCACCGCTGACGAGCGGCAGATAGGGCTGGTCGACCATGCCGTGGCCGTGGTCGTCCTCGATCAGCACCGTGCCGGGGTGTCCGGCCAGGACGGCACGGAGCGCGGCCGCCCGTGCCGGGGTGAGAGCGGCACCGGTGGGATTCTGCGCCCGGACGGTGACGATGACCGCACGGGCCCCTGCCGCCAGCGCCTCGGCGAGCGAGTCGGGCAGCGGTCCCTCGTCGTCCAGCCGGACGGGGATGGGACGCAGCCCGAGTGCGGGCAGCAGGTCGAGCAGGCTGCCCCATCCCGGGTCCTCGGCGGCGACCAGGTCGCCCGGGCGCAGCTGGGTGGTGAGGATGCGCTCGATGGCGTCCAACGAGCCGGAGCAGACGGCGAGTCGGCCGTCGGGGACGCCGTCGGCGAGGAAGGCTGCGCGGGCGAGCCGGAGCAGCTCGGGGTCGGCGGTGGCGTGCCCGTAGAGGACGGGGTCGCGGTCGGCCTCGGCTGCGGCGACGGCGAGGGCCGGGGCCAGGGCGGGGAGCAGCTCGGGGTCGGGATTCCCGGCGGACAGATCGCGGGCACCGGGTGGGACGGGGATGCGGATCTGGTCGCGCGGGGTGGTGGCGGGCCGGGGCCGGATGCGGCTGCCCTTGCGTCCGGCGGTCTCGATCACACCCCGGTCGCGCAGCAGCCGGTAGGCGGCGGCGACGGTGTTCGGGTTGACGCCCAGCTCCCCCGCCAGGTCGCGCAGCGGCGGGAGCGCCGCACCCGGCGCCAGCTTCCCGATGCCGACGGCGTGTTCGATATCGGCCGCGATGTCACTGGCACGACGACCCTTGATCCGATAGTCTCCTAGCACAAACATGATTATGCACTAGTACATAGGGGGTTGTCATGTCGGACGCCGCTGGGGACGTCACGGGGCACACCGCTTACACCCGTAACACCCGCACCACGCCGACCCGCTACCGCGACCGCGCCACCTGGGAGCGCGAGGCCATCCACGCGATCCTGGACAGCGCCTACGTCTGTCACCTGGGCTTTGTCGCGGACGGCGCCCCGGTGGTACTGCCGACCATCTACGCCCGGGTCGGCGACCGCCTCTATGTGCACGGTTCGACGGGCAGCCGGCCGATCCGCGGCGCCGCGGCCGAGGAGGGCCTGCCGGTCTGCGTCACGGTGACGCTGGTGGACGGCCTGGTGCTGACCAAGTCGGCCTTCAACCACTCCGTCAACTTCCGTTCGGTGGTGGCCCACGGCATCGCCCAGCAGGTGACGGACCCCGAGGAGCTGGCGGTCGCCCTGGACGCGCTGGTGGACCACGCGGTGCCGGGCCGCTCCGGCGACGTCCGCAAGCCGAACTCCAAGGAACTGGCCGCGACAGCGGTGGTCCGCCTGGTCCTGGACGAGGTCTCGGCCAAGAGCCGCGACGACAGTGCGCACGACGACGAGGACGACCGGGACCTGCCGCACTGGTCCGGTGTCGTCCCGGTGACGACGGTGTACGGCGCCCCGGTGCCGGAGACCTCCAACACCGCGCCGCTGCCCGACTACCTGCACGACTTCCGCTGACGGGGGCTCCCATGCTGATCAGATCCTGGGACCGGGGCACCGAGGACGAGTGGCGCGAATGGCTCGCGGCCGGACGCGACTTCGGCACGCTGGCCGCCAACGGCCCTGCGGACAGCGGCCCGGTACTGGTGCCCACGCACTTCCTCCTGGACGCCGAGCGTGGCGAGATCCTGCTGCATCTCGCCACGCCCAACCCGCTCTGGGCCGCCGTCAGGGCGGATCCGCACGTGACCCTCTCGGTCACCGACGACTACGCCTTCGCCCCCGGCCACTGGCGCGGCGGCGTACCGACCAGCTTCTACGCCTCGGTCCAGTTCGCCTGCACGGCCGAGATCGTCGAGGACGCGGCCGGCAAGGCGGAGATTCTGGACCGCCAGCTCGCGCACTTCCAGCCGGAGTCCCCCGGCCTCCGGGTGACACCCGGCCAGGCGCCGTACGGACCGCTGCTGTCCGGGCTGCGCGGCCTGCGGCTGGCGGTGCGGGAGGTCAGGGCCAAGTTCAAGTACGACGACAGGAAGCCGGTCGAGTTGCAGGCCTCCCTCGCCGAGCGGCTGGCCGAGCGGGCCCAGGGGCTGGACGCGAGCGTGCGGACGCAGCTGCTGCGGCGCAACGCCCTGCGGACGGGCTGCCCGGTAGAGGGCTGACACCGGCTCCGGCCGGACGGCCCCGGATCCGCAGCTCACCCGGAAGGCCGCACAGCGCGCAGTCGCTGCGCTCGGCTGATGAAATGAGAGATGGATCTCTTCCATCCGGCCGAGCGGGCGGGCCGTCGAACCCCGGGAGCCCGTCCTGTCCAGCACCTCTCCCACCCAGCAGGCCGACCAGGCCCATCTCGGCCATGTCATCTTCATCTCGGCCGCCGCCGCGATGGGCGGCTTCCTGTTCGGCTACGACAGCGCCGTGATCAACGGTGCGGTGACGGGCATTCAGAAGCACTTCGGGGTCGGCCACGGCGAGACCGCCTTCGTGGTCGCGATCGCACTGCTCGGCTCGGCGGCGGGCGCGGTGATCGCCGGCCGCCTCGCCGACCACTTCGGCCGGGTCAGGACGATGCTGCTGGCCGCCGTCCTGTTCGCGGTCAGCGGGGTCGGCTCGATGTTCCCGCCCTCGATCGAGCTGCTGGCCTTCTGGCGCGTGGTCGGCGGCATCGCCATCGGCATCGCCTCGGTGATCGCCCCCACCTACATCGCCGAGGTCTCGCCGACCGCCTACCGCGGGCGCCTCGCCTCCTTCCAGCAACTGGCCATCGTGCTCGGCATCACCGTCTCCCAACTGGCCAACTGGGCCCTGAACCAGGCGGCCGGCGGCGAGTCCACCGGACACCTCGGCGGGATCCAGGCCTGGCAGTGGATGCTCGGGGTGGAGGCCATCCCCGCAGTCGTCTACGGGCTGATGGCGCTGGCCATCCCGGAGTCCCCGCGCTACCTGATCGCCGACGGCCGGGAGGAGAAGGCCCGGGAGGTGCTGGCCGAGGTGGAGGGCGGCGGCGGCGACCTGGACGCCCGGGTCGCGGAGATCCGCTCGGTGCTGGCGTCCGCCCACAAGCCGCGGGCGAAGGACCTGATGGGCGGCCGCTTCGGCCTGCTGCCGATCGTCTGGGTCGGCATCGGCGCCTCGGTGTTCCAGCAGTTCGTCGGTATCAACGTGATCTTCTACTACTCGTCGCTGCTGTGGCAGTCGGTCGGCATCAACGAGAGCAACTCGCTGCTGATCAGCCTCTCCACCTCGATCATCAATGTGATCGGCACCGTGATCGCGATGGTGCTGGTGGACCGGATCGGCCGCAAGCCGCTGGCCTTGGCGGGTTCGACGGGCATGGCGCTGGCGCTCGGCACGGCGGCGTGGGCCTTCTCGCACCGGGTCGGTACGGGTGCCACCGCGACCCTCGGCAGCTCCTACGCCACGACGGCGCTGATCGCCGCGCACGTCTTCGTGCTCTGCTTCGCCTTCTCCTGGGGCGTGGTGGTCTGGGTCCTGCTCGGCGAGATGTTCCCCAACCGGATCCGGGCGCTGGCACTGTCGGTCGCCGCCTCGGCCCAGTGGATCGCCAACTGGGCCATCACGGTGTCGTTCCCCAGCCTCTCCGACTGGAACCTCTCGGCGACGTACGTGATCTACGCCTGCTTCGCGCTGCTCTCCATCCCCTTCGTGGCGTACTGCATCAGGGAGACCAAGGGCCGGGCCCTGGAGGAGATGGGCTGACACAGCCCTGCGCAGGTGCCCGCCCGACCGGCCGGTCACCGCTCACCCGATCGGCCCGGCGCCGGTGCCTGGCGCAGCCGAGCCCCGCATAGCATCATGCCCCTCGGGCCCAACCCGCGCCCGCTGCCCGCCGCATACGCGGCTCACCCCGACGGAGAGGCCATGGGCGGTTCCCGCCAGAACGTCACCTTCCCCAGCAACGGGCGGACGGCACACGGGTATCTCGCCCTGCCGCACCAGGGGGTCGGCCCGGGGCTGGTGGTCGTCCAGGAGTGGTGGGGGCTCACCTCGCAACTGGCGGACACGGTCGACCGGTTCGCCGCCGAGGGCTTCGTCGCCCTCGCGCCGGACCTGTTCGGCGGCACGACCACCCACGACAAGGCCGAGGCCGCCCGGCTGATCCAGGAGCTGCCGGTCGAACAGGCGGCACAGGATCTGCGCGGCGCGGTCGACTTCCTGCTCGGCCACCCCCAGGTGATCGGCGACTCGCTGGGCGCGGTCGGCTTCTGCATGGGCGGCGGCTTCGCGCTGGCGCTGGCCGCACAGGAGGGTGACCGGATCGCGGCAGTGGTGCCGTTCTACGGCCTGCCGAGGGATCCGGACTTCGACTACCGGGGGCTGACGGCCCATGTCCTCGGGCACTACGGCGAGCACGACCGCTCGATCCCGGTCACCGCCGTGGACGAGGCGGCGATCCGGATCGGCGAGGCCACCGACCGCCGCCCGGAGATCCACTTCTACCCCGCCGGGCACGCCTTCATGAACGAGGAGAACCTGCTGGGCACGTACGACGCCCTCCAGGCCCGGATCGCCTGGCGGCGGACCCTCAGCTTCCTCTGGGGTCACCTGGGCTAGCGCCTGTCCGCCGGTCCTCTCGCAGACCGTGACCCATGCACGGTTCCGGAGCGCGGGGCCCGAACGGTGCGTACTCACCCACACGGTCCGACCTGGGGTAGTGCGGTACCGATAATCGGATGGACATGCGGCGGTGACGGCCACCATAGTCGCGACGGTGAGCAGTCATCAGGAATCCCACCGCCGATTCGCCTGGGCCGGGCGCAACTACCGGATCCAGACCGCCGCCACGGTGGTCAGCGGTCTTGGCAACGCGGCGGCCCCGATCGCCACCGCCTTCGCGGTACTGGAGACCGGCGGCAGTGCCACCGAGGTCGGGTACGTCACGGCGGCCCGGCTGGTGCCACTGGTGCTCCTGCTGCTCATCGGCGGCACCCTCGCCGACCGACTGCCCCGGCACCACGTCATGGTCGGCGCCAACCTCTTCAACGCACTCTCCCAGGCCGCGCTGGCCGCGCTGGTGCTCAGCGGCGGCGTCCGGCTCTGGCAGCTGCTGCTGCTCGCGGCGGCCGGCGGTGCCGGGCAGGCGTTCTACGCGCCCGCCTCCAAGGGCGTGATCATGCAGAGCGTGTCCAAGGAGCACGCCGCAAAGGCGTTCTCGATCTTCCGGATGGCGATGAACGGCGCCCAGATCGGCGGAGCCGCCCTCGGCGGCACCCTGGTCGCCACCGTCGGTCCCGGCTGGGTCCTGGCCATCGACGCGCTCGCCTACACGGTCGCCGCCGGGCTGCGCGTCTTCCTGGCGGCCGAGGCGGCCCCGGTCCGGTCCGAGCACCCCAGCATGGTGCACGAACTGCGCGAAGGGTGGCGGGAGTTCGTCGGTCGCCGCTGGCTGTGGGCCGTGGTGCTCCAGTTCTCGGTGGTGATGACCTGCATCAGCGCGGTCGAGGCGGTGTACGGTCCGGTGGTCGCCCAGCAGCGGCTCGGCGGGGCACGCAGCTGGGGCCTCGCGATGGCGGCATTCGGCGTCGGCCTGGTCTCCACCGGGGTGCTGATGGCCCGTTGGCAGCCGAGGCGGATCCTGCTGGTCGGCAACTACATGGTCTTCCTGCTCGCGGCCCCCGGCCTCTCCCTGGCACTCAACGCCCCGCTGCCCCTGATCGCGGTCGCGATGTTCGTCTCCGGCGCCGGGGTCACCGTCTTCGGCGTGAACTGGATGATCGCCCTTCAACAGGAGATATCCGCCGAGCTGTTCTCCCGGGTCGCCGCGTACGACCACCTCGGCTCGATCGCCCTCACCCCGATCGGCACCGCGCTCGCCGGACCGGCAGCCGACGCGCTGGGCCTCGGCGGCGCGCTGTGGACCTGCGGCATCACCACCCTGCTGCTCGCCGCTACCGCCATGGTGGTCCCCGAGATCCGTCAACTCACCCGCGCCGCCGCACCCGTGGCCCCCATCCGCGAGACGGTCACCACCGGCTGACCGACCACCACGGCAACCGAACCCCGAGCCCGGTCGTCCGACCAGGTGACACCAGTGCCACACCTCGGGGGGAATCCAGTGTCAAAGCCGCTGCTGTTCCTGGATGTCGACGGAGTACTCGACCCGGCCTGCCCACCCCCGGACTCCGGCTTCGGATTCAGCTTCGGCTCCCGAGTGGATCCGGTTCCGCACCGGTCCGTGCCGGAGCCGATCGCGGTCGGATTGACTCGTGGTCAGAGTGAATCCGGCCGGGAGCCAGTCGCTCTCCGGCCGGATCGGCGTCAGAACCGCTGGTGCTCCAACCGCAGTCCCTCAGCGTCCAGTTCGCCGAACGGCGGCACCTGGTGGCCACGGGTGAGCGAGGTGCCCGAGGAGGCCCCGGCCCACTGGAGCAGCCTGGCCGTCGCCGCAGCGGACTCGTCCGCCCGCAGCGAGTCGATCTTCGCACCGTGGTTTCCGCCGGGCACGGTGTAGACGTAGCTGTCCCGGCTCCCTCGGCCCAGGGCGAAGCGCTCGGCGCCCCACGGGTCGTTCTCCCCGTAGACGAAGAGGATCCGCTCGGCGGAGTGCCGCACCCAGTGGTCGATGTCCCGCATCGCTCGCGGGTCGAAGCGCATCGGGATCGAGCGCGGCACATAACTGCGCGGCGAGTACAGCTCCTTGAAGTCGTAGTGCAGCAGGTCCTTGAGGTAGGAGACGTCGAAGCTCGGCGCACCCAGTTCGGTGCCGGCCTGGTAGTAGTACGGGGTGTACCGGGCGAGCGAGCCGTCGGAGTTCGCGGCGATGCCGGAGTGGGTGTCGAACCAGGCGTAGAGCTGGTCATCGGTGGCGCTCGCCGCGGGCACCGTGGCGCAGTCGGCCTCGGTGGCGTACTGCCAGAAGCCCCAGACGACGTCCAGGACACCGGCCTCGTAACCCCGGTCGGCGCTGGCCATCACCTCGAAGGTGTTGCCGCGGGCGGCGTTGTCGGCGGCGTAGCGCGGCTCCAGGGTCCCTCGCCGGACGAGCAGTTCGCGCTGGGCCGTCCTCAGCGCCGCACGGCACTCGGAGGTGCCGACCCGCTCGAAGAAGGCGGTGTAGGCAGAGTCGTCACGGTCGTTCACCTCATCGGGTGCGACGTAGGCGACGGTTCCGTCCACGTCGTTCGGGTAGAAGCGACGGTGGTAGACGGAGGACATACCGCCCTTGCTGGCCCCGGTAGAGATCCACTTCTGAGCGTAGATCCGCTTGAGGGTGGTGATGACCGCATGGGCGTCGGCCGCCCCCTGCCGGATACCGGCCTTGGTCCAGTCGGCGGGCTCGGGACGGGAGGGGGTGAAGAAGCGGTACTCGATGGAGACCTGGTTGCCGTCCAGGAGCCGGGTCGGTTCGGTCCGGGACGGATTGGTCCCCAGGGTGTAGCCGTTGGTGTAGAAGACCGTCGGCCGGTCCTCACCCCGGTGCAGCACGCTGAGCCGCTGCTGGAAGGTGCCGAGCCACGGCCTGAAGTGGTCGATCGGCTGGGTGTACGTCAGCAGGAAGTAGCGGTGCCCGGTGGTGGTGGGCTTCTCCTCGGTGATCGTCATACCGGGGATCGCGGCCAGCCGGTCCCGGATGTCGGCGGTGGCTGCGGTGCCGGTCGCGACGGCCGTGACGGCCGTACGGGTCTGCGCGGTGGCCGGCAGGACCGACCCCAGGCCCAGTGCCGGTATGAGCAGGGCTGCCGTCAGCAGCCCCCGGAGCAGATTGCGCATCAACTCTCCATGCCTGGTGGGTCGTCGGAGGGATCACACAGTCCCGGTCGGGCCCCACCACGCTGGCGTGAGCATGACACATTGTCAATAACCGGTAAAGCCATTCCGGCCGGACCGACCCGCCTAGGCGGCCGGCAGCCAGCTGACGTGACCGGCCAGCAGCGCGTACCCGACGAAGGCGACGGTGTCGATCAACGCATGCGCCACCACCAGCGGCATCACCCGGCCCCAACGGCGGTACAGCAGGCAGAAGACCACGCCCATCACCATATTGCCGACCAGTCCGCCGACGCCCTGGTACAGGTGGTACGAACCGCGCAGGACCGAACTGGTGACGATCATCGCGGGCACCCCCCAACCGAGCCGGCCGAGCCGGCGCAGCAGGTACCCGACGACGATCACCTCCTCCAGGATGGCGTTCTGCCAGGCGGAGGCAACCAGAACGGGGATGCGCCACCAGACGTCCGGCAGCCCCGAGGGCGCGACGGTCAGGTTGGCGCCGACCGCCTGCGAGCCGAGGTAGAGCAGCAGTCCACAGCCGCCGATCGCGGCCGCGAGCACCGCTCCCCGACCCAGGTCACCGAGCTTGCGGCGCAGGTCGAAGCCCAGGCGCCGCAGCGAACTGCCCTCGCGGACCAGCAGGTAGCCGACCAGCGCGACCGGCATCAGGCCACGCAGGATGTAGTACACCTGCCAGGCGAGGTCGAGCCACGGCCGGCCGGGGGCCCGCGAGCCGTTGAGCGTCGCGACCTGCTGGCCGAGGGCGATCGGCTGGGTGAGTGAACCGACGAAGCTGATCAGTGCGCTGACGCCGCTGGCACCGAGCGAGAGACCGAGCACGATCAGGACTTCCACCGCGAGCAGGCGGCGGGACGGCGCTGCGGTCTCGGGTTCGGGCTCGGTCGAAACGGTGGTCACCAGGTCTCCAGCACGCAGCTTCGGTCCGGCGACCGGTCCTGCCGCCGGGCCGATCATCCTTCCATACCAAGCTTTGAACACCCGGTCGGCCATGCAAGGAACCGCTCGTGCAACCGAGCAGCGCTGTACGGACACGCGCCCCGGACCTGCCCGGCGTACTGCCCGGCAGGCCACTGCACGGAGAGCTAGCCCACCGGCCAGCTGTGGACGGGCTCCCCCGTGCGCGAGTACTCCATGTACCGCCGCGTCATGGCCGCCAGCGCCGCCGCGCGGTCCATGCCGAACTGCTCGCGCAAACGGTGCACGGTGGCACTCTGCCAGGCGGCGCCGTTGGTACGGCGCAGGCAGCGCTGCTCGATGATGCCGAGGTAGCGGTCGCGGTCGCCCGCCGCCACGCCCCACTCGTTGAGCCCCTGGTACGCCAGCGGGAGCAGTTCGCTCAGCACCAGTTCGGTGACCGCGACCGGCACCGTTCCTCGCGCGCCCCGACCGCTCTTCGGCCACTGGAGCACCGTCTCGATGCCGTACCTGGCGGCGTTGTGGAAGTTCTCGTCGGCCTGGGCGAAGGCGAGGCGGGTCCAGATCGGCCTGGGCTGCTCGGCGAGCACCCGGACCAGGCCGTAGAAGAAGGCCGCGTTGGCCAGGGTGTCGGCGACCGTCGGACCGGCCGGCAGGCAGCGGTTCTCCACCCGCAGGTGCGGTACGCCGTCGGCGACGTCGTACACCGGCCGGTTCCAGCGGTAGATGGTGCCGTTGTGCAGGCGCATCTCGGCGAGCCTCGGGATGCCGCCGGAGGCGAGCGTCTTGACCGGGTCCTCGCCGTCGCAGATCGGGAGCAGCGCGGGGAAGTAGCGCAGGTTCTCGGCGAAGAGGTCCAGCGCGGAGTCGACCCAGCGCTCCCCGAACCAGGTGATCGGGCGTACGCCCTGGGCCTTGAGCTCGGCCGAACGGGTGTCGCACGCCTGCTGGAAGAGCACCGGCCTGGTCTCGCGCCACAGCTCCCGGCCGAACAGGAAGGGCGAGTTGGCGCCGAGGGCGACCTGGACGGCGGAGAAGGCCTGGGCGGCGTTCCACACCGAGGCGAAACGCTCGGGGGTGACCTGGAGGTGCAGCTGGAGCGAGGTCGCGGCGGCCTCGGCGACCATGGAGACCGACTCGATCGCCAGATGCTCGACGCCCTCGATGTCGAGAGCGATGTCCTCGCCCCTTGCGGCCAGGATCTGGTCGCTGAGCAGGGTGTAGCGGTCGTTGTGGGACATGGCCTCCAGGCCGGTGTGGTCGAGGTCGAGGGTCGGCAGGATGCCGACCATCACGATCCGGGCACCGACCTCGGTGGCCTTGCGGTCGGCGTACCGCAGACAGGTGTCGAGCTCCTCACGGAGGTCCTCCAGGACATGGCCGCTCAGCCGGTGCGGCGCGATATTGACCTCGATGTTGAACCGGCCCAGCTCGGTCTGGAAGTCGCTGGAGGCGATTGATCCGAGCACCTGCTCGTTGTACAGCAGCGGCTGGCCCTGCTCGTCGGCCAGGTTGAGCTCGATCTCCAGGCCCATCATGGCCTTGGGCCGGTCGAAGCGCTCCTCCCGCAGCATCCGCTCCAGCGCGTCCTGACAGGACTGCAGCTTCCGGCGGTACAGCTGCCGGTCGGCCAGCTCCGCCCGAGTCGCCACGACCTTCTCGCCCATGGGTGCCCCTTCACCTTTGGTCGATCGTCCCTGCATCATGCCCCGCTGGAAGATCAATAGCCTCCAACCCGAACACGTTGACGACACAGTCGTTCTGACGATCCGTCAGACACTTTCCGGCTTGCCATGGGGAACTGAACGTGATAAGAAGGTCACCCTGCGCACCTGTTCGAGTAGAATTCGCACTGCGCTCCTGCCCGGTGCCATGCCGCTCCGAATCCTCATCGTCGGCAGGTTCCGCGGCCGCACCGCGATCATGCCCAACCGGACACGGCCCAGGTCCCGTCACACCAACGCCACGCCGGTATGCCGCACTCGCACGCCGATCTAGCACGGAGAGGCGACCCGCCATGACTATGCAGACGCCCCAGCCCCCGCCCAGCGCCCTGCGCGCGGTTCTTGCCGCGCTCGACTCCGAGGCCGCCCTGTGCCAGCCGGCCGCCGCCGCCCTGCGCGGCGCCGTCGGCCCGCTGCTGCCCTCCCATCCGCTCGCGGTGCACATCCTGGAGGGACCCGGCAGTCAGCTGGCCACGGCCAGGCGCACCGGGTGGCGCTTCCTGATCAAGCGCGGCTCGGCGACGGTCTCGGCGGAACCGGCGGCAACCGCGGAGGTGGCGGCGGCGGCCGAGGTGGTCGAGACGGCGGACGGTCACAGCTTCTCCCACTTCACCGCGGGGCCGTACCTGGACTCCACGGTCCGGGCGCTGCGCCAGGCCTGGCAGCTCGCCCAGTCCTCGCGCTCCCGGCACCAGCCGAGGCTGCTGTCGATGCCCGAGCACTACGCCGCCGCACTCTGGCTACACCACCCGGAGCCGGGCCCTGCCACCGATCTGCTGATTCCACTGGCGCCCGCGCCCTGCGGGGTGACCGCACACCGGGTCTACCCGGCGGCCGAGCTGCTGGCGATGCTGGAGCGCGCGGCCGTCCCCGCGCGGCTGACAGCCGGGATCTCCTGACCGGCATCACCCGAACGGGTCATCCGGGACTGACTCGACCAGGTCGGTCTCCGGATGACCCTTCCGGCTGTCCGGACCGGGCTTCGCCGCCTGAACGGGTGATGTAGAGCGGCCAGTTGTGGCGCATGTCACGAAAACGCTGCGCGACGGCCCCAGGATGCCGACACTGGGAACCAGCGTGGAAAGGGCGTCAGTCCTACCCACCGAAGTGCCGGTTCACACCTGGGCCGGCCGGCAGGATCCGACCGGCAGGGCGGACGCCCAAGGGGGGTGGCCGTGCGGCGGGCCCGGATCGTCGTGAGCGAAGCGAGGGTACGCGTCATGTGCCAGCACCGTCCTGAGTGCCCGTCTGCGGAGTCCGCCGACCGTGAGGCAGCCGTCCCGGTGGCCTGCCACCCCGAGCAGGGGTGGAGCCTGCTCTGCAACGGCGTCCTGGTCTTCGAGGACACCGGCGAACTGCTGCCCGACGGGCAGGTGATCGCGCCGCGCCGAGCGCTGGCCACCGCAGCCTGACACCTCCTCCGGACAGGCCCGGGAGAGACCGAGGGCCCCTCGGAGGATCACTCCTCCGAGGGGCCCTCGCCATCACTGGGGTCAGACGCCGTACTCGTCCAGCGGCGGGCAGGAGCAGACCAGGTTGCGGTCACCGTAGGCGCCGTCGATCCGGCTCACCGGGGGCCAGTACTTGTCGGCCGGGTTCACGCCCGCGGGGAAGACCGCCTCCTGACGGGAGTACGGGTGCGCCCACTCACCGGCCAGGTTGGCGGCGGTGTGCGGGGCATGACGCAGCGGGTTGTCCTCGACCGACCACTCGCCCGAACCGACCTTGTCGATCTCCGCACGGATCTCGATCATCGCCTCGCAGAAGCGGTCGATCTCGTACAGGTCCTCGGACTCGGTGGGCTCGATCATCAGCGTGCCGGCCACCGGGAAGGACATGGTCGGCGCGTGGAAGCCGTAGTCGATCAGGCGCTTGGCGACGTCGTCCACCGTCACGCCCGTCTCCTTGGTGAGCGGACGCAGGTCGATGATGCACTCGTGCGCGACCAGGCCGCCGGGGCCGGTGTAGAGCACCGGGAAGTGCGGCGCCAGCCGCTTGGCGACGTAGTTGGCGTTGAGCACCGCGACCTGGGTGGCGCGCTTGAGGCCCTCGCCGCCCATCAGGCGCACGTACGACCAGGAGATCGGCAGGATGGCCGCCGAACCCCAGGGCGCGGCCGAGATCGGGCCGACACCGGTGGCCGGGCCCGCCTCCGCCTGCATCGGGTGGTTCGGCAGATACGGCGCGAGGTGCGCGCGCACCGCGACCGGGCCCACGCCCGGGCCGCCGCCGCCGTGCGGGATGCAGAAGGTCTTGTGCAGGTTCAGGTGCGAGACGTCCGCGCCGAACTTGCCCGGCTTGGCGAGGCCGACCAGGGCGTTCAGGTTGGCACCGTCCACGTAGACCTGGCCACCGGCCTCGTGCACCAGGGCGCAGATGTCGGTGATCTGGGTCTCGTACACACCGTGGGTGGACGGGTAGGTGACCATCAGCACCGAGAGCTCGTCGCGGTGCTGCTCGATCTTGGCCTTGAGGTCCTCGACGTCCACGTCGCCGTCGACCAGAGTCTTGACCACGACCACCCGCATCCCGGCCATCACGGCCGAGGCCGCGTTGGTGCCGTGCGCGGAGGAGGGGATCAGGCAGACGTTGCGCTGGGCGTCGCCGTTGGACAGGTGGTAGGCGCGCACCGCCAGCAGACCGGCCAGCTCGCCCTGCGACCCGGCGTTCGGCTGGATGGAGACGGCGTCGTAGCCGGTCACCTCGACCAGCTGCTGCTCCAGCTGGCGGATCAGGGTGAGGAAGCCTTCCGCCTGGTCGATCGGCGCGAAGGGGTGCAGCTGGCCGAACTCCGGCCAGGTCACCGGCTCCATCTCGGTGGTCGCGTTGAGCTTCATGGTGCAGGAGCCCAGCGGGATCATGCCGCGGTCCAGCGCGTAGTCCCGGTCCGAGAGGCGGCGCAGGTAGCGCAGCATCGCGGTCTCCGAGCGGTGGCTGTGGAAGACCGGGTGGGTCAGGTACTCGTCCGCGCGCAGCAGGGCGGCGGGCAGCGTCTCGGCGCTCTCGTCCACCTCCGCGGCAACACCGAAGGCGGCCCAGACGGCGGCCAGGTGCTCGCGGGTGGTGGTCTCGTCGCAGGAGATCGAAACGGTGTCCGCGTCGGCCAGGTACAGGTTGATGCCGTTGACCCGGGCGGCGTCGACCACCTCGGCGGCCCGGCCGGGGACGCGGGCGGTGACGGTGTCGAAGAACTCGCCGTGCAGCAGCTCCACGCCGCCGGCCTTCAGGCCCTCGGCGAGCGCGGCGGCGTAGCGGTGGGTGCGCCGGGCGATCTCGGCCAGGCCGTCGGGGCCGTGGTAGACGGCGTACATGGAGGCCATCACGGCCAGCAGCACCTGGGCGGTGCAGATGTTGCTGGTCGCCTTCTCCCGGCGGATGTGCTGCTCGCGGGTCTGCAGCGCCAGGCGGTACGCGCGGTTGCCGTCGGCGTCCACCGAGACGCCGACCAGGCGGCCCGGCAGGTTGCGGGCGTACTCGGCACGCACGGCCAGGTAGCCGGCGTGCGGGCCACCGAAGCCCATCGGCACACCGAAGCGCTGCGAGGTGCCGCAGGCGATGTCGGCGCCGAGCGAGCCCGGGGACTTCAGCAGGGTGAGGGCCAGCAGGTCGGCGGCGACGGCGACGATCGCGCCCAGGCCGTGGGCCTGCTCGATCACCGGGGTGAGGTCGCGCACCGCGCCCGAGGCACCCGGGTACTGGAGCAGCACACCGAAGACGCCGCGCTCGGCGATCTCGGCCGGGATGCCCTCGGCGAGGTCGGCGACGACCACCTCGACGCCGGTGGGCACCGCGCGGGTGTTTATCACCGCGATGGTCTGCGGCAGGGTGTCGGCGTCGACCAGGAAGACGCCGCCCTTGACCTTGGTGACCCGGCGGGCCAGCGCCATCGCCTCGGCGGCGGCGGTGCCCTCGTCCAGCAGGGAGGAGCCGGAGGTGGCCAGCCCGGTCAGGTCGGAGACCAGGGTCTGGAAGTTGAGCAGCGCCTCCAGGCGGCCCTGCGAGATCTCCGGCTGGTACGGGGTGTAGGCGGTGTACCAGGCCGGGTTCTCCAGCACGTTGCGCAGGATCACCGGCGGGGTGAAGGTGCCGTAGTAACCGAGGCCGATCATCGGCTGCAGAACCTGGTTCCGCGAGGCCAGCTCACGGAGTTCGGCGAGGACCTGGGCCTCGCTGCGGCCGGCCGGCAGGCCGAGGGCGGTGAGGCTGCGGATGGCGTCCGGTACGGCTGCGTCGGACAGCTCGTCCAGCGAGCCGTACCCGACCTGGGCGAGCATCTTGTCCTGGGCGGCCGCGTCGGGGCCGATGTGGCGGGTCTCGAAGGGGCTGGCCTGCTCAAGCTCGGCGAGCGTCGGCTGGGCGTTCATGGGGGTCGAGGCCTCCTGGTCACGGACCGGCGGGGGTACACACGCCGCAGGGCTTCGCCGCTGTGGAAGCGGGGGACCTTGTGCGCGCGGACCCGACAGGCCTCCCCCTCTGTCATCGGGACCTGAGAGCTTCGCCGCGCAGGAGGCCCGGGGGCGCCCATCGGCTTGCACCGTCGGTGAGGGTGGTACCGCCGGCTCCCGCGCCAACAGCCCTGCCCTGCTTTCCAGAGTGACCTATCCCACACGGTACGGATGCCTGAGAGATTCCGGGGAGGGTTTGCTCCTTCGGCGCCCCTTTGCCCCAGTTCACGGGGTCGGGGACTCTCCCGCGCGGGCTCGGCGGTCGCGCCCAGGGTACCAGCGGAAGCCCTTCGGATCACCGGTCGGGCAGGGGCCATTGGGCAGGGCACGAACGACCTCGGAAAGCCCAGTCCGCTCCCGTACGGGCGCCCTCGGCTCGCGACCGCCCAATTGATGGCTTTTGGTGTGAAGTGGCGGATGGGCAGCTCCTTCAACCGCCCCCGACGGACTCTCCAAGGAGCATGCGCATGGAGGACAGTGTGCAGACCGATATCGATCCGCGAGACCTGATCGGGCACAAGGCGGTCGACCGGAACGGTGACAAGATCGGCACGGTCGACGAGGTCTATCTCGACGACGCGACCGGTGAGCCCGAGTGGGCCGCGGTGCGGACCGGGATCTTCGGCCGGGACGCCTTCGTCCCGCTCACCACCAGCGAGTTCTCGGGCGAGGAACTCAGGGTCCCGTACGACAAGTCGCTGATCAAGGACTCCCCCGACTTCGGCGTGGGGCAGCACCTCTCGCCCGCACAGGAGCTCCAGCTCTACCGCTACTACGGCCTGGACGCGGACGGTGCTCCCCCGCCACCCGCAACCAACGGCGCCTCCAAGCCCGCCGACCTGGACTTCGGCACGGTCCCGGCGGCCCCGCCGCGCACGCAGACCGCGCCGGCCCCAACCCCGGCCACGGAGGACAGGCCGGTCGCCGCCCCGATCGCGGAGCACAGACCGATCGCCACCCCCGCCCCGGAGCACAGGCCCGCCGCTGCAGAGAGCACGGCGGAGCACAGGCCGACCGCGTTCACCGCGCCGCCCGCACCACCGGCCTCGCCGCTCACCGAAGCCGCGAAGAGCCCCACCACGCTGGACAAGCCCGCGCCCCGCGCCACCGAGGCCAACAGGCGGGCCGTCAACACCCCCGCCGTGGAGCGCACCCCCGCAGCGGCCGCGCCGAGCAGTGCCCCGAGCGGGCCCATCGAGATCACCTGCCGCGAGGAGCGCCTCGACATCAGCACCGAGTGGCATGTGCTGGGCACCGCACGGCTGCGCAAGTACGTGACGACCGAGCCCGTGGAGCGCCGGGTGCCGGTGGTCCGGGAGCGGGTGCGGGTGGAGCGGATCCCGGTCACCGAGGCCGAGCGGGCCGTGCTGAGCGACCGTGAGATCGCCGAGGCCGTGGAGGAGGTCACGCTGCGCGGGGAACGGCCGGTGGTGCGCAAGACCCCGGTCCCGATCGAGCGGGTCCGCCTGGTGGTCGAGCGCTACACCGAGGAGGAGGTGATCCGCGAGGAACTGCGCCGGGAACACGTCGAGGTCCAGGACAGCACCGGCGCGGACATCCCCGCCGCGCCCACCGCTCCGCCGTCGGCCCCGCCGCCCGCCCGGCCCGAGCCCCTGCGCCACGCCTGAGCCCGATGGCCTTCGCGGCCTTGCAGTCCGGGCGCCCCGAGCCCCCGGTCCCGCCCCCAGCGGAGCCGGGGGCTCCGCTTTGCCTAATTTTCACCGATAGATATTTGACATAGTGAAGTATCTCGGGGCATCGTTACTTCAGTTCGTTGACTTTCTCCCTTGGAAACAGTTCGCTTCCAGGGGCCCTGAACTGGAGGAAGAACCGTGAGTGAGGCACCACAGCCCAGCTCCGCGGCCGAGAAGCCGAGCAGCGCACGGGTGCTACCCGCTCTGATCCTGGCGATGCTGGCGTTCAGCGTGGTGCAGACCGCGGTCGTCCCGATCCTGCCCTCGCTGGCCAAGGAGCTGCACGTCGCAGGCTCCAACATCACCTGGCTGATGACGGCCAACCTGCTCTCCGCCGCCGTGCTGACCCCGCTGCTGGGCCGCTTCGGCGACCTGCGCGGCCGCAAGCCGATGCTGCTGATCTCCCTTGCCGGCCTGATCGCCGGTTCCGCCCTCGCGGTCGGCACCCACTCCTTCGGCTGGCTGGTCGTCGCCCGCGTCCTGCAGGGCGCCGGCGGTGGCGTGCTCCCGCTGGCGATCAGCATCGTCCGTGACGAGCTCCCCAAGGAGAAGGTCACCGGCGGCGTCGCCGCGATCAGTGCCTCGATGGGTGTCGGCTCGGGCCTTGGCCTGGTTGCCACCGGTCTGCTGCTGGAGCACTGGAGCTACAAGTCCATCTTCTGGATGGGTCTGATCTTCGGCCTGATCGCGGTCGCCCTGGTCGCGCTGCGCGTCCCGAAGGACCCGGTCGTGGACAAGGACGGCGGTGCCGACCCGCTCGGCGCGCTCACCCTGGCCGGCTGGCTCTCCGCCCTGCTGATCGCCGTCAGCCAGGGCAACCACTGGGGCTGGACCTCCACCAAGACGCTCGGCCTGTTCGCCGTCGCCGCCGTGGTCGCCCTGATCTGGATCGCCATCGAGACCAAGGTCAGCCACCCGCTGGTGGACATGAAGATGATGTCCCGCCCGGCCGTCGCCTTCACCAACATCTCCGGCCTGCTCATCGGCTTCGGGATGTACGGCTCCTTCATGGTGATCAGCAACTTCGCACAGACCCCCGCGAAGTTCGCCCACTACGGCTTCACCGCCACCGTGCTGCACGCCGGTGTGATGCTGCTGCCGTCCGCCATCGGCTCGATGGTGGCCGCACCGGTCGGCGCGCTGCTGATCTCCCGCAGCGGTCCGCGACTGCCGCTGGTCCTCGGTGGCCTGCTCGGCGCGGTCTCCATGGCCTACCTGGCCGTCCGGCACAGCGCCGAGGGTGACATCTACCTCGCCTCCGCCGTCTTCGGTCTCGGCGTCGGCCTCGCCTACGCGGCGATGCCCGCCTACATCAACGGTGCCGTACCGCCCGAGCAGAGCGGTATCGCCAACGGCATGAACGCCGTGCTGCGCACCGTCGGTGGCGCCATCGGCACCGCCGTGATGGGCGCGATCCTGACCGGCGACACCATCAAGTTCCCGGTCCCGATGCCGATCCAGCTGCCCACCCTGGACGCCTACAAGCACGCCTACTGGGTCGCCGCCGTGATGTGTCTGGTGGCCGCCGTGGTGCCGTTCGCGATCCGTCGCATGAAGCCTGCCACCGCCGTTCCGGTGGCGGACAGCTCCGACTCGGAGCTGGTCAAGACCGGCGCCTGACGAGGCGCCCGCCCTCGCTCTCAGGGACAGGGAGCGAGGGGACTGGGCCCCGGCGGTCGGTGAGGGCATCACGACCCGCCCGAGGCCCAGCTCGACAAGCGGCCCCGTGCCCGGACAAGTTCCGGGCACGGGGCCGCAACATTTCTGCCGCCCCCGGAGCCCTCACTGCGGCCGCAACGGGAGCGGATCGGCGGGCTCCAGCTCCGGATCCTCGATCAGGAAAGTCCGCACCCGGCCGGGCACGCTGTAGGGCGTCTCGAACCGTACGGTGACCCGGCCGACGCCGCTTCCCTGCACCCAGCCCGGTCCGTACCGCGCATGGCTCACGTCCTGCCCCGGCATCCAGCGCCGGACGGCCGCAGGCTCCGGCTCCTCCGAGCGCACGGGGGCCGCCTCGGGCTCCGCCCGGCCCTCCCCCTGCTGCTCTGCCTGCTGCTCCCCCTGCTGCTCTGCCTGAGCCGCCACCTCGGCCTCCGCAACTGCCTGTGCCTCGGCGGCCGCCTGGGCGAAGAGGTCCTCCTGCGTGAAGTCCGCCAGCTGGGAGACCCCGACACCCAGCAGTCGCACCCCTCCCGTGGTGTCCACCTGCGTCGCCAGCCGCCGGGCCGTCTCGGTGATCACCGCCTCGTCGTCGGTCGGCGCACGCAGAGTCTCGGACCTCGTAAGGGTGGAGAAGTCGAAGCGGCGCACCTTGAGCACCACCGTACGGCCGGAGCGGCCCGCAGCCCGCAGACGTCCGACACAGCGCGCCGCCAGAACGTCGACCTCGTGCAGGATGCGGTCCCGATCGGCCAGGTCCACCTCGAAGGTGTCCTCCACCGAGACCGACTTGGCGTCGCGATCCGGCACCACCGGGCGCTCGTCCAGACCTATGGACATCGCGTAGACGCCCGCCCCGTGCGCCCGGCCGAGCAGTTGGACCAACTCGCCCTCCCCCGCCTCCGCCAGATCGGCCACCGTGGCCAGGCCGGCCCGCCGCAGCACCTGCTCGGTGGCCGGACCGACGCCGGGCAGCGCCCGGACCGGCATCGGGCTCAGCACCGCCCGCTCGGATCCGATCTCCACCAGCACCAGACCGTCCGGCTTGGCCTGCTCAGAGGCGATCTTCGCCATCAGCTTCGACCCGGCCGCACCGACCGATCCGGTCAGCGCCGTCCGCGCCTCGATGTCCGCACGGAGATCCTCGGCGATCGCCAGCACCATCTGGGCGCCCTCCTGCGGGCCCGCGGCGGCCAGCGCGGGACCGTACGGTCCTGCCTCCAGATCAACGAACGCCTCGTCCAGACTCAGCGGTTCGACCAGTGGCGACAGCTCGCGCAGCAGCTCCATCACGATCTCGCTCACCTGCCGGTAGGCGGGAAAGCGGCCGGACAGGAAGGCGGCATTGGGACAGAGCCGCCGGGCCTGCGCCATCGGCATCGCCGAGTGCACTCCAAAGCGCCGAGCCTCGTACGAGGCGGTGGACACCACCCCACGGCCGCCCAGACCGCCGACCACCACCGGTTTGCCGCGCAGACTCGGCTTGGCCGCCTGCTCCACCGCGGCGAAGAAGGCGTCCATGTCGAGATGGATGATGCTCGGCACTGTCCGCACCTGCTGATCATCCCGCAGGGGTCTGACAATCCCCGGTCAGTGGCCCGCCGGTCGCCCATCGGCTCCGGGGGTCAGTGCCGGGCCGCGTCCGCCAGCGCCCGGGCAATTCCGGGTTCAGGAACCCCGAGGAAGTGCGGATCGGGTCGCAGCCAGGCGTTCAGCGCGGCCTTGCCCGCACCCGGGACCTCCCGCAGACCGCCGTAGTACCAGGTCGCATCGGCCGGCTCCGGCACTCCGACGGCGTACGAGTCGATACCCGCCGCGCGGCAGAGCGCCAGCGCCCGGCGCACATGGAAGCTCTGGCTGACCAGCACCGCCCGGTCCACCCCGAAGATCCGCCGCGCCCGCGCGCAGGAGTCCCAGGTGTCGAAACCCGCGTAGTCCTCCACCACCCGGATGTCCGGCACGCCATGGCCGACCAGGTACCGGCGCATGGCGTCGGGCTCGTTGTAGCTGCTGCGGCTGTTGTCGCCGGTCACCAAAATCGCCTGCACCTTGCGCTGCTGATAGAGCGTCAGCGCCGCGTCCAGCCGGTGTGCAAGGTACGGGGAGGGCTCACCGTCGAACAGACCGGCGCCGAAGACCACGGCGACCGGAGCACTCGGCGCGCTCTCGACGGTACCGACGTGATCGCCCTCGCTCAGCCAGAGCCAGGTGCTCGGGGCCAGCGCCAGCGCGCTCAGCAGAGCGGCCGCCTGGAAGGCCCGGCGCTGTGCCCGTCTCGTCCGGGGCAACCGTAGCCGGGGCAGCCAAGGCCGCAATATCCATCCCATCGGGTCCCCCTCTTGATCACGATTCATCTGCCCGGACGGCATCGAGGGCCCGGACGGTTCCCCGTCCGGGCCCTCGTTCGAATCCGTTGGCCGCTCGCTGCGCCGACCGTCCGCCGGGCGCACCGAGCGCCTGCTCAGTGCGCCGATCGGCTGTTCAGCCGGCGCGGTTGCGGCGCTGGGCCAGCTCGTCGCCCGGGTCATGCCCGATCAGGGTCTCGCCGGTGTCCGTCCGCTCCGCGTGCAGCCGCCCGAGCAGGACCTCCAGGTCCTGCCGGACCGCACCGACGGCGATGCCGAAGACGCCGTGACCGCCCTTCAGCAGATCCACCACCTGCTGCGGGGAGGTGCACTCGTACACCGTGGCACCGTCGCACATCAGGGTCAGACCGCCCAGATCCGCGACCTCGGCGGTCTGCAGGTGGGTGATGGCGACCCGGATGTTCTGCAGTGAGACGCCGGCATCGAGCAGCCGCTTGACGATCTTGAGAAGCAGGATGTCGCGGAAGCTGTACAGCCGCTGTGCACTCGCCGAGTACGTACTGCGCACGCTGGGCTCCAGCAGCCCGGTACGGGCCCAGTAGTCCAGCTGGCGGTAGGTGATTCCGGCGGCGGCACAGGCCGTCGGCCCCCGGTAGCCCAGCAGCTCGGACGTCGGCGCCAGCCGTTCGATCGCGGGCTGCCCCGGCTGCACGGCCGGGAATCGACCGACCCTCGGCAGGTCGCGCTCCTGCTGATCGGCCCCCGAGACCTCCCAGGCCCGCTCCAGCAGCGGCTTCCGCCCGGGGCGCGGGACGTGCACGGAGCACGGGCCTCCAACGGCTGCTTCATCGCCCATGCCGCTCATGCCTACCTCCGTCCGCTCGTCCTGTGGGCCGTCTGGCCCCGAGTGGCGTAACTCACCGGAGCCACTCCTGACGGTAGGCAGTCGCCAGTGACCCGTCAACGATCGCCACGCCGAGGCTCACCACAAATGTCACTCGGTGGAGTGGTTTTTCGTGCCCTAAGTGTGGGTACCTGGACGCCCTTTGGCAAAACGCGACTTGCAGGTGACACGCCGCGGACCTATCAGCCCCGGAGGCTCCGTCGGCGAGGCTCCGTCGGCGAGGCTCCGTCGGCGAGGCTCCGTCGGCGAGGCTCCGTCGGCCCACCGGGAGGCGGCCGCTACTGCTGGCCGCCGCCGAAGTCCTCCGGGGAGACCTGGTCGAGGAACTCGCGGAACTTCTCCACCTCGTCCTCCTGCTCGTCCGGGATCGCGATGCCCGCCTCGGCGAGCACCTCCTCACTCCCGTAGATCGGAGTGCCGGTGCGCAGGGCGAGGGCTATCGCGTCCGAGGGACGCGCGCTGACCTCGACACCACCGGCGAACACCAGCTCGGCGTAGAACACGCCCTCCCTGAGGTCGCTGATCCGCACCTCGGTGAGTTGCTGGCCGAGCGCGTCGAGCACGTCCTTGAACAGGTCGTGAGTCAACGGCCGCACCGGTGTCATGCCCTGCTGGGCGAAGGCGATCGCGGTCGCCTCGCCAGGACCGATCCAGATCGGCAGGTACCGATCGCCCCCTACCTCCCGCAGCAGCACGATCGGCTGGTTGGAAGGCATCTCCACCCGGACACCCACGACGTCGAGCTCATTCACAGTGGCAACCCTATGACCCCTGCCCCGGATATGAAAGCGCAACCGGTCGCGGCGCCCCTCCGCACGCGCCCGCGCGCCCCCGAGCAGCGGGTTTCGGCCGCAGAACAGCGCACTCGGCAGACACCGGACATGTCACTGACCCGGCCGGGCCTTCAGTCCCGCCTGCACCATCGCGGCATGCAGCCGCACCGACAGCGTGGCCAGCTCGCGTGCGGTGGCCTCGGCATGGGCCCTGGTCTGCGGGTTCCGATGCCGCCGAAGCGGCGCGACCACCTGCTCGACCAGGGCGACCTCACGGTCCGCCGCCGCCTTCATCGCCCGCAGATGGCGTGGTTCCAGGCCGTATCGGCCGAGCTCCGCGACGAGTCTGGCGACCTGCAGGGCCTCGCCGTCGAAACCGCCGTCCGTCCCGGGGGCGACCAGCCCGTACGACTCCCACTCCGTCAACTCCGGCTCGCCCGCCTCCGCCGCCGCCAGCAGCTCGGCCCGGCCGAGCCGGACACCCGGCACCGCGCCGGAGGCCGCCACCAGCTCCCGGTCCGCCTCCTCCAGCGGGCCGGGCCGCGCCTCCGGAGCCGGCAGCGCCGGGGGAGCCTCGCCGCGTTCCATCGCGTCGAGGTGCTCCCGGATCACCCGCAGTGGCAGATAGTGGTCGCGCTGCATCCGCAGCACATACGCAAGCCGCTCGACGTCGGACGAACTGAACTTGCGGTAACCCGAGGGCGTCCGCTGCGGCTCCACCAGCCCCTCCGCCTCCAGGAAGCGGATCTTGGAGATGGTGACCTCCGGGAAGTCGTCCCGAAGGAACGTCAGCACGGCGCCGATGCTCAGCAGCTCGTCACCGCGCCGGCGCCGCGCCTCGGCCGCTCGACGCGAACCGGGCACGACGACGGCCTCGACGGATGAAGGGGGATGCACGGTCACTCGGGGCTCCTGCCGACGTGTTGTTCAGTACCCCCGATGTGTTCAGTACCCCCGGTGCGGACTGGCGAAGAAGACCAGCCGGTACTTCCCGATCTGCACCTCGTCGCCGTTGTTCAGCGACACCTGGTCGATCCGCTCCCGGTTGACGTACGTGCCGTTGAGGCTGCCCACGTCGGCCACCGAGAAGCCACCGGGCGTCCGGCGGAACTCCACGTGGCGACGGGAGACGGTGACGTCGTCAAGGAAGATGTCACCCTCCGGGTGGCGACCCGCCGTGGTGACGTCCGAGTCGAGCAGGAAGCGGCTGCCCGAGTTCGGGCCGCGCTGCACGATCAGCAGGGCCGAGCCCGGAGGCAGCGCGTCGATCGCGGACAGCACCTCGGCCGAGAGCGCCGGCGTGGCGCCCGTCCCGGTGGCGGTGGGGTCGTAGGACTCCAGACCGGCGATCGAGATGGTCGAGGTGGTCTCCGCCGCGCCCTCGGCCAGCAGCCCGCCGCGCAGCGCCGTGCCGCAGTTGGAGCAGAAGCGGGCCACCGCGGGGTTCTGGTTCCCGCATCGGGGACAGCGGGTGGCGCCGGTCATGTTCACAGCCTCCTGGCTCGGCACACCCGACGGAGCGTGCCCGGCGTAGGGATCCGGGGCAAACCCTCCACCAGAGGTTGAGGGTCCTGACTGGAAACCTATGCGCGGGGAACCCGAAGAATCAACCGACGCGCCGTAGCCCGCCTGATTGCCGACACCGTCGCGGTACAGCGGCCGCTCGGCGTACTGGTCGTGCTCCGGCGCCGGCCGCATCCCGGGAACGGCAACCTCGTCGTCGGACAGGCGGTGACGCGCCGTGGGCGCTTCAACGGCCGCGGCCCGGCGCTTGTTACGACCGAACAGCTTCGAGAACAGACTCACGGGCGAATCTCCTTGCGTGTGACAGACCCGCCCGCGGGGCAGGGTGAGAGGCTCGGACAGGCGGCTGGCCCGGCACCTGGCCGGGGCTGATCGAGAGGCACGTCCCAGTGTCGCCGACAGCCGCCGTGCACCCGCCGCCGGGGGCGCAGGCCGACTGACGGACCGTACGGCAGTCGCGCCGTCACTTCGCCGCCGGCGTGGCGTACTGGGAGGTCTTCGGGGTGGCGAGCGCGTCCACGGTCACCGACTGCTGCTCGGAGATCGTGGCCTGCGCCTGCTGCTTCTCCAGGGTGCGCACCACACCACCCGGGATGTTGAGAGCGGGCGTCAGATCCTGCGGGTTGCCGATCACGGTGAATCGGAACGGCTGCGACACCTTCCTACCGTCGATCTGCACACCACCCGCCGACGAATCGGTGAAGTAGGTGCCGGCCACCACTCGCACATCGTTGATCTGAATCGCCTCCGCCCCCGCCGCTCGAAGTTCCTGCAGGGTGTCCAGCAGCATATCCGCCTTCACCTGCCCTTGGGGATCATCGACCGTCAGTACGATGCCCGGACCTGTGGCTTTGACGGTGCCGGCGAGCACTCCGAGCTCCGTCGCCTTTTTCCTGGTCTGCTCCTGAGCCTCCTTCGCCTGGTTGGAGCTGTTCTCCAACTGGGTGAGGGACTGCTCAAGCTGTGTCTTCTCCTGCTGGAGACGCTGCTGACGGCTGTCCAGTTCGTCGAGGATACGAACCAGATCCTCCTGGCGGGCACCGCGCAGCTGATTGTGGTCGCTGGTGGACCGCACCTGGATGGCCAGCGCCAGGCCGAGCGCGCACAGCAGCCCGGCCACCACCACCTGGCCCCGCGAGAGACGCGGCGGCCACAGCGCCGCCTTCAGCCGCCGCCGGGCATCGGCAGGCGGCGTGGCAGGACGACCAACTGCCGGGTCCGGCTCGGGATCCGGCGGAGTGTCAGCAGCCGACGGCGTGTCGTCCGGCTCGGGGGTCGACTCCGCCGTCCGGTCATGTTCCGGCCTCGGCCGATCCTCCGGTTCCTGCGGCTGCTCCTCCGAGCCCTCCTGAGGCTTCTTTCCGTCCTCGCTCATCGCTCCCCCTCTCAGGCCCGGAACACATGCCGCCGGATCGCGGCAGCGTTGGAGAAGATCCGGATGCCGAGCACGACCACCACGCCCGTGGAGAGCTGCGAGCCGACCCCGAGCTTGTCGCCGAGGAAGACGATCAGGGCCGCGACCACCACGTTCGAGAGGAAGGAGACCACGAACACCTTGTCGTCGAAGATCCCGTCCAGCATCGCCCGCACGCCCCCGAACACCGCGTCCAGGGCCGCCACGATCGCGATCGGCAGATAGGGCACGACGGCGTCCGGCACCTCGGGCTGCACGAAGAGGCCGACGACCACCCCGATCACGAGACCCAGTACGGCAATCACGGTGTTGATGCTCCTGTCGCTGTGGGGGTGGACGTACTCTTGCTGGACTTGGACGAGCCCCCGGCCTTCGGCGAACCGGTGGACTTCGGCGGAGCCGACGGCGGGGGCGAAGCCGTTGGCGACGACGCCGGCGCCGGCGGGGAGGCAGCGGTGACCGGCTGCGCGTACCGCAGCGTGATGCCGAGAGCACCCGGCAGGCTCACCTTCTTCTGCGTGGAGAGGCTGGACTTGATGCCGTAGCCCTCCTGTATCAACCGCAGATAGTGACCGGCCTCGCCGTCCTGGAAGGCCTTCGCCAGCCTCGGCCCGTCCCCGATGGACAGCACGGTGTACGGCGGCACCAGCGGCCGGTTGTCCACCAGCACCGCATCGCCCGCCGCCCGGATCGCCGAGAGCACGGTCAGCCGCTGCCCGTTGATCGCGACGCCCTCCGCGCCGGCCAGCCAGAGCCCGTTCACCACCAGCTGGAGGTCACGGTCCTTCAGGCGTCCGCTGTTCTGGAAACCCTCGGTCTGGCGCGGATTGTTCGCCGAGCCGCCGACGCCGGTCCCCGAGGCGTCCTCGATCACCAACTTCACGCCCGGGCCGGACACCTCGCCCGTCCCCGCCTGCCCGGCTATCACGGAGAGCCCGCCGTCGTCCTCGGTACTCAGCGCATGCTGCTGTGCCTGCTCGACCTTGTCGCGCAGGTCCTCGATCTGCTTCTGCAGCTTGTCGGCGGCCCCGGTGGCGTCGTTCACACGGTGGACCAGCGCGTCCCGCTCCTTCGCCAGAGTCGGGGCGGCCTCCTGGCTGTTGACTGCGCCGACGGTGACCACGGTCGCCGCGAGGGCAAGACCCAGCGCCAGCGTCAGCCGCCCCCGCGTGGAGGCGGGCAGTCGACTGGACCCCTCGTCGCCCCTGGCCCTCGCCGCCTCGGCGTAGCCCTCGTCCAGGCTGTGGTCCATGACGTTGGTCAGCAGGGACATCGAGGCATCAGGACGCGCATAGCGCGCGGCCCGGTCACTCGGCGTCGGGGGTGCTGGCATGCAGTACATCGTCCCACGTCGCGGATCCGATGAATGCACAGGCCCCGGCGTCCGCCCAGTACCCGGCCGTGGGCCGACGAACGACCACCAGCGCTCTCAAGCGCCCCTGGAACGAGCTGTCGGGGCCGACGGAACCTTCCGGCCCCGCGACCCCGACAGCCAGCCGCTCGACTACCGTCCGGCGCTGTCCACCACCGCGGCCCACTCATCCAGCAACTGCTCGGTGGCCGCGTCGTCCGGGCCCTCCGCCCAGAGGTGGGTCACCGCCTCGGCCGGGTCGGGCAGCACCAGCGTCCAGCGGCCGTCGGGCTCCACCACCCGGACGCCGTCCGTCGTGTCCAGCTGGCGGTTGCCCGCCGCCTCCACCACGGAACGCATCACCATGCCCTTCGCCGCCCACGGCGTGGCAATGTCCCTCCGCTGGATGTGCGCCTGGGGAATCCGCGCATCAATCTGACTGAGCGTCAGCTGAGTACGGGCCACCAGGCCCACCAGCCGTACGAAGGCCGCCGCGCCGTCCAGCACCCCGCTGAACTCCGGCACCACGAACCCGCCCCGGCCGTCCCCGCCGAAGATCGTGCCCTCGGCGGCGGCCGCCTTGGCGAGATCGTCAGGTGAGGTGGTCGTCCAGCAGACCTGGGTGCCGTGGTAGGCCGCAACCTGCTCGGCGATCCTGGTCGTGGTGACCGGCAGCGCCACCTGGCCGCTGCGCCGCTCCGCCGCGACCAGGTCGAGCAGCACCAGCAGCGCCCGGTCGTCCTCGATCACCCGGCCGAGCTCGTCCACGAAGGACACCCGCTCGCCGACCGGATCGAACCGGACCCCGAAGGCCGCCTTCGAGGAGGACACCAGCTCCCCGAGCCTGGCCAGCCCGGCTCGCCGCTCCTCCGCGTCCTCGGTCGGCCTGCCCTCGTCCAGGCCGGTGCTGACCGTCAGCGCCTCGACTCCGAGCCGCCCGAGGATGCTGGGCAGAACGAGTCCCGCACTGCCGTGCGCGGCATCGACCACCACCTTCAGACCGGCCTCCCGGACGCCCGTGATGTCCACGGCCCGCAGCAGATTGCCCGCGTAGGAGTCGAAGACGCTGGACGGGAAGGTCAGATCCCCGATCTCCCCGGGGAAAGCCCGGCGGTACTCCTGCCGCGCGTACACCCGGTCCAGCTTGCGCTGCCCGGCCTGCGAGAGATCGGCACCGCGCTCGTCGAAGAAGAGGATGTCGAGCGAGTCCGGCACCCCCGGTGTGGTCCGCAGGAAGATCCCACCGGCACTGCCACGCGCGGTGTGCTGCCGGGCGACCGGCATGGGTACGTTCTCAAGGTCCCGGACGTCGATCGCGCTGGTCTGCAGAGCCGAGATCATCGCCCGTTTGAGCGCACGGGCACCACGCGAGTGGTCACGCGCAATGGTGACGGTGGCACCCTTCTTGAGCGTCGTGGCATACGCCCCGGCCAGCCGCACCGCCAGCTCCGGGGTGATCTCGACATTGAGGATGCCGGAGACGCCGCGCACGCCGAACAGGTGCTCCTGGCCGCGCGACTCCCAGATCACCGAGGTGTTGACGAAGGCGCCGGCCTCGACGGTCTTGAACGGGTAGACCCGGACGTTGCCCGAGATGATCGACTCCTCGCCGATCAGGCACTCGTCGCCGATCACGGCCCCGTCCTCGATCCGGGCCGCCCGCATCACGTCGGTGTTCTTGCCCACCACGCAGCCGCGCAGGTTGCTCTGCGGGCCGATGTAGACGTTGTCATGGATGACCGCCTTGTGCAGGAAGGCACCGCGCTTGACGACCACGTTGCTGCCCAGCACGGTGTGCTCACGCAGCTCGACCCCGGCCTCCACCTTGGCGTAGTCACCGATGTACAGCGGCCCGCGCAGTACGGCCTCCGGGTCGACCTCGGCGCCCTCGGCCACCCACACACCGGGCGAGATCTCGAAGCCGTCCAGCTCGACGTCGACCTTGCCGTCCAGGACGTCCGCCTGCGCCTTGCCGTAGCTCTCGTGGGTGCCGACGTCCTCCCAGTAGCCCTCGGCGACGTAGCCGTAGACCGGCTTCCCCTCCTTGAGCAGCTGGGGGAAGACATCGCTGGACCAGTCCACCACCTCGCCGGCCGCGACATAGTCGAAGACCTCCGGCTCCATCACGTAGATGCCGGTGTTCACGGTGTCCGAGAAGACCTGCCCCCAGGTCGGCTTCTCCAGGAAGCGTTCGACCCGCCCGCTCTCATCGGTGATGGTGATTCCGAATTCCAGGGGGTTCGGCACCCTGGTCAGACACACCGTGACCAGCGCGCCCTTGCGCCGGTGGAAGGCGATCAGTTCGGAGAGATCGAAGTCGGTGAGCGCATCCCCCGAGATCACCAGGAACGAGTCGTCCCTGAGCGCGTCCTCGGCGTTCTTCACGCTTCCTGCCGTACCGAGCGGGACCTCCTCGTTGGCATATGTGAGATGCATACCCAACTCTTCACCGTCACCAAAATAGTTCTTCACCAGAGAGGCCAAGAACTGCACGGTGACAACGGTGTCGGTGAGGCCATGCCGCTTCAGCAGCCGCAACACGTGCTCCATGATCGGCCTGTTGGCGACCGGCAGCAGCGGCTTGGGCATGCTCGACGTCATCGGCCGGAGGCGGGTGCCCTCGCCCCCTGCCATCACAACGGCTTTCATTACGGGTGCGTCCTCCTTCGCGGTGGTGGACCCTGGGATCCATCAAACCGTTCCAGAGCATCTCTACCCGGATGATTACGTCCGACTCACCGTAACGTCGTGTGCCATGTCTCAGACCGTCCCAAACACACGACGCGTCTCAGACGTATGTCGCGACGCGCATACGTCCCGGCCGAGTACGTCCACCACACCGTCAGTATGCGCCGCCGGAGCCGCCTCAGCTCGCGGAAGCAGCATCCGCCTTCACGATCTGCCGGGCCTGCACCGCATACAGGATGGCGGCCCACCAGTAGAGCGTCGTCCCCCACCAGATGAACGCCCAGCTGACGATCTCGGCCGGGGTGGCGATCCAACTTGTCCCATCGCCCAGGAGGAGGAGCGGAAAGGCGTACATCAGATTGAAGGTCGCCGCCTTGCCGAGGAAACTCACCTGCAGCGGACCGTATCCGTGCCGGTTCAGAATCGGCAGAAGCGATGCGATGAACAGCTCCCGCGTGAGCAGAATCGCCGTCACCCACCACGGCAGAATCTCCCGCCAGGTCAAACCGACCAGCGTGGAGAGCACATACAGCCGGTCAGCAGCCGGATCCAGGATCTGCCCGAGCCGGCTGATCTGCCCCCACCGCCGAGCCAGCTTCCCGTCGAGGTAGTCGCTGATCCCACTCAGCATCAGCACGACGATGGCCCAACCGTCGTTCTTCGGCCCCCCGAAGACCGGCCACAGAATCAGCCACAGGAAGATCGGTACCCCCACCAGCCGACCCATGCTGAGCAGGTTGGGAATGGTGAGGACGCGGTCGGTCTGAACGCGCGTCTCCTGGACCTCCACCCGGGGGCCTCCTGACGGTACGACAACTGTGCGGCATTGACCCTACAACAGAGAAGCCCCCTCCCGAACCCGGGAGGGGGCTTTCTACTGTCAAAATTTGTTCGGCGGCGTCCTACTCTCCCACAGGGTCCCCCCTGCAGTACCATCGGCGCTACGAGGCTTA
>NZ_JARZAJ010000008.1 GCF_029892105.1 Kitasatospora sp. GP82
GGCTCCCAGTAGACGACTGGGTTGATAGGCCGGATATGGAAGCCTCGTGAGGGGTGGAGTTGACCGGTACTAATAGGCCGAGGGCTTGTCCTCAGTTGCTCGCGTCCACTGTGTTGTTCTGAAACAACGACCCCACACCGTGGCCATGGTGTGGTGCGGCCGATAGTTTCATAGTGTTTCGGTGGTCATAGCGTGAGGGAAACGCCCGGTTACATTCCGAACCCGGAAGCTAAGCCTCGTAGCGCCGATGGTACTGCAGGGGGGACCCTGTGGGAGAGTAGGACGCCGCCGAACAATTTTTCAGAGAAGCCCCTCCCGGGGATACCGGGAGGGGCTTCTCGCATTTCCGGGCATTGTGGAGCTCCGCCCGCCCGCAGGGACCACATGTGGGTAGCCGGCACGGCCGACCACGACGAGGATCGGTCGAGGCGAGCTTGCGCCCGAGGGCCCGGCAGAGGCCGTCCGACGCCGACTGCGTCGAGCCCCGCGTCGAGCCCCGCGTCGACCCCACGCTGGTCCCGCGCCGTACGGTGCGCTACTCCGTGCTGGTCGCTGCTGCGCCCCCTGATGCCGTCAAAAAGCTGCTAAATCTGCCGATTCACCGGGATGATCAGCGGAAATCCAGCCGAAAACCCGTAGTCTCGAAACCGGCGAACAGGTGTCCGGGGGCCTAGCCCTCGGGCGGCACGAAAATGGGATGTATGGCACGCGGCAGGCTGCGGATCTACCTCGGGGCGGCGCCCGGGGTGGGTAAGACGTATGCCATGCTCGCGGAGGCTCACCGGCGCCAGGTCCGGGGCACCGACGTGGTGGTCGGGTTCGTCGAGCACCACAACCGGCAGTTGACCGCCGACCTGATCGCGGGGCTGGAGTCCGTGCCTCGGCGCGAGCTGACCCACCGGGGCGCCGTCTTCACCGAGATGGACCTGGACGCGGTCCTCGCCCGCAGGCCGGCCGTCGCCCTGGTCGACGAACTCGCGCACACCAATGTCCCCGGCAGCCGCAATGCCAAGCGTTGGCAGGACGTCGAGGAGCTGCTCTCGGCGGGCATCGACGTGGTCTCCACGGTGAACATCCAGCACCTGGAGTCGCTGGGGGACGTGGTCGAGGGGATCACGGGTGTCCGGCAGCGCGAGACGGTGCCGGACGCGGTGGTCCGCCGGGCCGACCAGATCGAGCTGGTCGACATGTCTCCGCAGGCACTGCGACGCCGCCTGGCGCACGGCAATGTGTACGCGCCGGAGAAGATCGACGCCGCACGTGCCAACTACTTCCGCCTCGGCAACCTGACCGCCCTGCGCGAGCTCGCCCTGCTCTGGACGGCCGACCGGGTCGACGAGTACCTGCAGCGCTACCGCGAGGAACAGGGGATCAAGGGCACCTGGCAGGCCCGCGAACGGATCGTGGTCGGGCTCACCGGTGGACCGGAGGGCGCCACCCTGATCCGCCGCGCGGCCAGAATCGCCGCCAAGGGCTCCGGCGGCGAGATCCTGGCCGTGCACATCTCCCGCTCGGACGGTCTGACCGGCAGTGGCTCCCCGCAGGCGCTGATCGAGCAGCGGGCACTGGTGGAGAGCCTCGGCGGCAGCTTCCACACGGTGCTCGGCGATGATCCCGCCGCCGCGCTGCTGGACTTCGCCCGGGGCGTCAACGCGACCCAGATCGTGCTCGGCTCCAGCCGTCGCCGTGCCTGGCAGTACATCTACGGCCCGGGCGTCAGCGCCACCGTGACCCGCGACTCGGGCGACATCGACGTACACATCGTCACCCATGAGCACGCCGCCAAGGGCCGGGGCCGGATCCCGATCCGCAAGGTCACCGACCTCGGGCGGACACGCACCGTGGCAGGCTGGCTGATCGGTGTGGCCGGGCCGCCGCTGCTGGCCGTGCTCCTCACGGCCGTCCACGGGCTCGGTCTCTCCACCGACATGCTGCTCTTCCTGTCGTTGACGGTCTGCGCAGCTCTGATCGGCGGGCTGTTCCCGGCGATCGCCTCCGCTCTGGTCGGCTCCACGGCGCTGAACTACTACTTCACGCCCCCGGTGCACACGTTCACCATCTCCCAGCCGGAGAACATCCTGGCGGTGGGTATCTTCACCGCCGTCGGTATAGCCGTGGCCTCGGTCGTCGATCTTGCCGCCCGTCGCACCCATCAGGCCGCCCGCAGTCAGGCCGAGGCCCAGACGCTCAGCGCCCTCGCCGGCACGGTGCTGCGCGGCGCACCCACCGGTGACAGTCTGCTCACCGTCCTGCTCGACCAGGTCAGGGAGACCTTCCAGCAGGACTCCGCCGCGCTGCTGGAGCGGGCCGACGAGCACTCGCCGTGGCGTACGGCCGCCTGCGCCGGGCCGTACCCGCCGGAGCGGCCGGAGGTCAGCGATGTGGACGTCCCGGTCGGCGGCGAGCTCGCGCTGGTGCTGCGCGGCCGGGTGCTCCCTGCCGAGGACCGGCGCCTGCTCGGTGCTTTCGCCGCTCAGGCCGCCGTCCTGCTGGAGCGCCGCCGTCTGGCCGGGGAGGCTGCCGCTGCCCGCCGCGAGGCCGAGGGCAACCGGATCCGCACCGCTCTGCTGGCGGCCGTCTCGCACGACCTGCGCACTCCGCTCGCGGGTATCAAGGCCGCGGTCACCTCGCTGCGTGCGGACGACGTGGAGTGGGACGAGGCCGATGAGGCCGAGCTGCTGGCAGGGATCGAGGCCGGAGCCGACCGCCTGGACCACCTGATCAACAACCTGCTCGACATGAGCCGGCTGCAGACCGGAACGGTCACCCCGCTGATCCAGGAGACGGACCTGGACGAGGTGGTGCCGTTCGCGCTGGGCGGCGTCCCGCTGAACGCCGTCAAACTGGACGTACCGGAGTCCCTGCCGATGATCCACGCCGATGCCGGGCTGCTGGAGCGCTCATTGGCAAACCTGATCGAGAATGCCGTCAAGTACAGCCCCGACGGGGTGAAGGTGCTGGTCAAGGCGGGTGCGCTGTATCCACCCGACTCCCCGGGACGGGTCGAGCTGAGGGTGGTGGACCGTGGCCCCGGTGTGCCCGAGGAGGCCAAGGAACGGATCTTCGCGCCCTTCCAGCGCTACGGCGACGCCCCGCGCGGCGCGGGCGTCGGCCTGGGCCTGGCCGTCGCCCGCGGCTTCGTCGAGGCGATGGGCGGCACCGTCGCCGCCGAGGACACCCCCGGCGGTGGGCTGACCATGGTGGTCACCCTGCCCGCCGTCGACCTGCCGGACGCCAACTTCCCCGAAAAGCCACAGCAGCCACCGAACCGAAAGGCGGAGCCCGTATGACCCGGGTTCTTGTCGTGGACGACGAACCGCAGATCGTCCGCGCCCTGGTGATCAACCTCAAGGCCCGTAAGTACGAAGTCGATGCGGCCCACGACGGGGCGAGTGCCCTGGAGCTCGCCGCTGCCCGCCACCCCGATGTGGTCGTACTCGACCTCGGCCTGCCCGATATGGACGGCGTCGAGGTGATCAAGGGCCTGCGCGGCTGGACCCGTGTCCCGATCATCGTGCTCTCCGCGCGGCACGCATCCGACGAGAAGGTCGAGGCGCTGGACGCCGGTGCCGACGACTACGTCACCAAGCCGTTCGGCATGGACGAACTGCTGGCCCGGATGCGGGCCGCCGTGCGCCGCGCCGAGCCGGTCGCGGGCGAGGACGACTCGGTGGTGGCCACCGACAGCTTCACCGTCGACCTGGCCGCCAAGAAGGTCAACCGGGACGGTCAGGACATCCGCCTCACCCCGACCGAGTGGCATCTGCTGGAGGTCCTGGTCCGCAACGCCGGGCGGCTGGTCAGCCAGACCCAGCTGCTCCAGGAGGTCTGGGGCCCCGCCTACCGCACCGAGACCAACTACCTGCGGGTCTACCTCGCCCAGCTCCGCCGCAAGCTGGAGACCGACCCCTCGCACCCGCGCCACTTCATCACCGAGCCGGGCATGGGCTACCGCTTCGAAGCCTGACCGGGCCGTTCGGGGCAGGGTGGGGTCCGTCGACCCTGCCGTTCGAACACTTGAAACCGGTACCCTTCGGGCATGAGTGGTGACAACAGCAGCGCGCAGCCGCAGGGCCGTTTCCGGCGCATGCTCAGCCGTCTGACCTCCTCCTCCGAGGAGCTGGAGGCGCAGGAGCTGCGCCAGGACACGGCGGAGTCGGGCTGCACTCCGATCGCCAGCTGCGGGGACCGCGAGGTGGTCACCGTGGCAGGCACCCTGCGCACTGTTACCCTCCGCCCCCGGGCCGGTGTGCCCGCCTTGGAGGCCGAGCTCTTCGACGGCAGTGACGCCCTGGACGTGGTGTGGCTGGGGCGGCGGTCGATCGTCGGGATAGAGCCGGGTCGGCGGCTCATCGCCACCGGCCGGATCAGCCATGCCCGGGGACGCCGTGTCCTCTTCAACCCCCGCTACGAACTGCGTCCGGCCGGACACGGGAGCGAGTGAGCGTGACCAACCTGCCAGGCGGCGACCCCGCCGCCCGCACCGCTGCGCCCGACGGCTTCGAGGGCTACGTCGATCACACGCTGACCGAGGCGCTGGTGGAGTCAGGCGCCAAGGAGTTCGCCGCCTACGAGACGGCTCGTAACGGCGCCGCCGAGGCCGCGGAGAACGAGGAGCCCCGGGGAGAGACGCGGGAGGAGGCGGCGGCCCGTGAGGCCGCTGCGTCCAAGGAGGCTGCCGAGACGGTCATGCAGGCCTTCGGCGGTGTCCGGGGCATGATCGACATGACCCTCCCGGGTCTGCTCTTCATCATCACCTTCAACCTCACCCACCAGGTTGCCCCGGCGGCCTGGGCGGCGCTCGGTCTCAGCGCGCTCTTCGTGGTGGTCCGGCTGTTCAAGCGGGAGACCATCCAGCATGCGTTCAGCGGTGTCTTCGGTGTCGCGATCGGTGCCTGGATCTCGATGAAGACCGGAAAGGCGGAGAACTTCTACCTTCCCGGCCTGCTCTACAGCGTCGGCTACTGCATCGCGCTCGCCGTCTCCGCGTTGGTCCGCTGGCCGTTGATCGGGGTGATGCTCGGCCCGATCACGGGCGAGATGTTCACCTGGCGCAGGCAGAACCCGGGCCGACTGGCCGCGTACACCAAGGCGACCTGGGCCTGGGTGGTGATCATGGGCGTCAAGCCGGTGATCCTCTTCCCGCTGTACTTCACCGGCAACGTCAACCTGCTCGGCTGGCTCAAGGTGGCCCTCGGCATCCCGCCGATGCTGCTGGCGATGTATGTGACCTGGCAGATCCTGCTCAAGGCCCCGCCGCCGATCAAGGCGCAGGTCGAGGAGGAGTAGGCGAAGACCGAGAGGGCCGTACCCGACACCGGGTACGGCCCTCTTCGTGCTGGGGGCTACTGCGCGCCGGATCCGGCGGAGAGCAGGTCCTCCAGCTCCTCCTCGCGCTCCTGGGCCGCCACGAACAGCAGTTCGTCGCCGGCCTCCAGGGTGTCGTCCTTGCCCGGTGCCAGTACTCGGCCCTCGCGGATGATGGCGACCAGCGCGGTGTCGACGGGCCAGTGCACGTCCCCGACCCGGGTGCCGACCAGGTCGGTGTCGGGGGCCAGGGTCAGCTCGACCAGGTTGGCGTTGCCCTGGCTGAAGCGCATCAGCCGGACCAGGTCACCGACGCTGACCGCCTCCTCGACCAGGGCCGACATCAGGCGCGGCGTGGAGACCGCGACATCGACGCCCCAGGACTCGTTGAACAGCCATTCGTTCCTCGGGTTGTTCACCCGGGCGACCACGCGCGGCACGCCGTACTCGGTCTTGGCGAGCAGCGACACGACGAGGTTGACCTTGTCGTCACCGGTCGCGGCGATCACCACGTGGCAGCGCTGAAGGGCGGCCTCGTCCAGCGAGGTGATCTCGCAGGCATCGGCCAGCAGCCACTCCGCCATGGGCACCCGCTCCACCGAGATGGAGCCGGGGTTCTTGTCTACCAGCAGGACCTCGTGGCCGTTCTCCAGCAGCTCGCCCGCGATCGAGCGGCCGACTGCACCGGCCCCGGCAATGGCGACTCGCATCAGTGCTCACCCTCCTGCGGACCCTGCGCGAACGCGGCCTCGACGGCGGGCAGATCCGCCCGGTGCAGCGTGACGTGCACCAGGTCGCCCTCCTGGACCACCATCTGAGGCGTGGGCAGCATTCCCTCGCCCAAGCGGGTGATGAAGGCGACGCGCACTCCGGCGGCCTTCTCGAGGGCGGCGAACCGCTGGCCGACCCAGGACGGGGCGTAGGCCACCTCGGCCAGCTGGATGCTGCCGCTCGGGTCCTGCCACAGCGGCTCGGCGCCGCTCGGCAGCAGTCGGCGCAGCATCTGGTCGGCGGTCCAGCGCACGGTGGCGACCGTCGGGATCCCCAGGCGCTGGTAGACCTCGGCGCGGCGGGGGTCGTAGATCCGGGCCGCGACGTGCTCGACGCCGAAGTTCTCCCGGGCCACGCGGGCCGCGATGATGTTGGAGTTGTCACCGCTGGAGACGGCGGCGAAGGCACCCGCCTCCTCGATGCCGGCCTCCTTGAGGGTGTCCTGGTCGAAGCCGACCCCGGTCACCCGGCGTCCGTTGAACCCGGCGCCCAGGCGCCGGAACGCGGTCGGGTCCTGATCGACGACGGCCACCGAGTGACCCTGTTTCTCCAGCGCTCTCGCGAGGGCCGAGCCCACGCGCCCGCAGCCCATGATGACGATGTGCACGGGACTACCTCACCCAGTCCGTTGGGGTCATGACCTGCGCAAACACCGCTCATCATCCTTTCGCCCCCGACGGTTGGGGGAGATCTTCGGGCCGTGCCTTCGGTACGGCGCGGCGGGGCAGCGTGCTTGCTGCTCCCAAGCTCATCATCCGACACGCTATCCGGTCCACCGAATGCAGTCTCGACGGAGGTGGCCACCAGGCGGGAGCCCCCGCGTCAAGAGCCCTTACGATTCCTTAACGTGCCTATGCCTGCTGATCTCCCGAAACGCATCCTGATCGGACGCGCCCTGCGAAGCGACAAGCTGGGGGAGACCCTCCTCCCCAAGCGGATCGCGCTGCCGGTCTTCGCCTCGGACGCGCTCTCCTCCGTCGCCTACGCCCCTGAGGAGATCCTCCTCACCCTCTCGCTGGCCGGGGCGTCTGCGATCCACTTCTCGTGGCAGATCGGCGTCGTGGTCGCCATCGTGATGCTCGCGGTGGTCGCCTCGTACCGGCAGAACGTGCACGCCTACCCCAGCGGCGGTGGCGACTACGAGGTCGCCACGGTCAACCACGGGCCGAAGTCGGGTCTGGTGGTGGCCAGCGCGCTGCTGGTGGACTACATCCTCACGGTGGCGGTCTCCACCACCTCGGGCGTGGCCAACGTGGTCTCGGCGGTACCCGCGCTGCGCGGGCACGAGATGGCGCTCTCGGTCATCCTGGTGATCGTCCTGATGGGCATGAACCTGCGCGGTGTCCGAGAGTCGGGCACCGCCTTCGCCATACCCACGTACGCCTTCATGATCGGCGTGCTGGGCATGGTGATCTACGGGATGGTGCGCCACTTCGCCTTCGGGGCGCAGATGCCTGCCGAGAGTGCGGGCTTCCATCTGGAGCCGACTCCGGGCAACGCCTCACTGGCCGGCTTCGCGATGGTCTTCCTGCTGCTCAAGGCGTTCTCCTCCGGCTGTGCCGCGCTGACCGGTGTCGAGGCCATCTCCAACGGTGTGCCGGCCTTCCGCAAGCCCAAGAGCAAGAACGCCGCGACCACGCTGCTGATGATGGCCACCGTCGCCGTGACGATGTTCATGGGCATCATCTACCTCGCCCACCTGACCGGCACCCAGATGGCGGAGGACCCGGCGACCCAGCTGGCCGGTGTCCCCGCGGACTACCACCAGAAGACGGCACTGGCCCAGATCAGCGAGGCCGTGTTCTCCAACTTCACCCCGGGCTTCTACTTCATCGCGGGTGTCACCGGACTCATCCTCGTGCTGGCCGCCAACACGGCCTTCAACGGGTTCCCGGTACTCGGCTCGATCCTCGCCCAGGACCGCTACCTGCCCCGTCAGCTGCACACCCGCGGTGACCGGCTGGCCTTCTCCAACGGCATCATCCTGCTGGCCACCGCCGCGATCATCTTCATAGTCGCCTTCGGCGCGGACCCCAACCGGCTGATCCAGCTCTACATCGTCGGCGTCTTCGTCTCCTTCAACATGAGCCAGTCCGGGATGATCCGGCACTGGACCCGTCTGCTGCGAACCGAGACCGACCCGGCCAGGCGACGCCACATGCAGCGCAGCCGGGCGATCAACACCTTCGGTCTGGTGATGACCGCGGCGGTGCTGATCGTGGTCCTGGTCACCAAGATCGGCCACGCCTGGATCGCGATCGCCACCATGGTGGTGCTGTTCGTGATGATGAAGGCGATCCGCCGCCACTACGACCGGGTCTCCCAGGAGCTGAAGGCCGCGGAGGAGGCGGACGACGTCGTGCTGCCCACCCGGGTGCACGGCATCGTGCTGGTCTCCAAGCTGCACAAGCCCGCCCTGCGCGCCCTCGCCTACGCCCGCCTGGCCCGCGCGCACTCCCTGGAGGCCGTCACCGTCAACGTGGACCCGGCCGACACCGAGGCACTGCGCAAGGAGTGGGACGAGCGCGGCATCGAGGTGCCGCTCAAGGTCCTGGACTCGCCGTACCGCGAGATCACCGGGCCGGTCCTGGACTACGTCAAGAACCTGCGGCGCAGCAGCCCGCGCGATGTCGTCTCGGTGTACATCCCGGAGTACGTGGTCGGCCACTGGTACGAGCACCTGCTGCACAACCAGAGCGCGCTGCGGCTCAAGGGCCGCCTGCTCTTCAAGCCGGGCGTGATGGTGACCTCCGTGCCCTGGCAGCTGGAATCCTCCGAGCGGCGCAGGCCGCAGCGCGCGTGGTCCGCGCCGGGCGCCGTCCGTCGCGGCGAGCCCCGGCACGAGCGCGTAGAGTCGGGTAGCTCAAGCACCGCCCTCACCGACGCCAGCAAGGACTCGCCTTCGTGACCCGCAACAACCCGTCCCGCTCCTCGGGGAAGTCCGGCAAGGCCGGGAAGTCCTCCAAGCCGGGGCAGGTCGCCCGTCCGCGCTGGGGGGCCAAGCCGGTTCGCCCGGCCGCCACCGACCGCGAGGGCTTCACGGCCCAGACCGCCCCGATCGTCCCAGCCGAACCGGCCCCCGAGGCCGCTCCGGCCAAGCCCGCGCAGGCCAGGCCGGCCGCCGCGAAGAAGAGTGCACAGGGCGAGCGCCCGCGCAAGCAGGCCGTTCGGCCGCCCAAGGCGCTGCGCACCGCCAAGCCGGTCAGGACGGAGCGCACGCCCAAGGCCCCGACCGGTGACCCGCTGGTCGGTGAGCGCTACGAGGTCGAGGTCGGCCCGGTCGCGCACGGTGGCGGCCACTGCGTGGCCCGGCACGAGGGCCGGGTGCTCTTCGTCCGGCACACGCTCCCGGGTGAGCGGGTGATCGCCCAGGTCACCGAGGGCACCACCACCTCCCGCTTCCTGCGCGCGGACGCGGTGGAGATCCTGGAGGCCGCCAAGGAGCGCATCCCCGCGCCGTGTCCGTTCTCGGGCCCCGGCAAGTGCGGCGGCTGCGACTGGCAGCACGTCACCCCCGGCGGCCAGCGCAAGCTCAAGGGGCAGGTGCTCACCGAGCAGCTGGCCAAGCTCGCCGGGCTGACCCCTGCCGAGGCGGGCTGGGACGGCAGCGTCGAGCCGGTCGGCGGCAAGCTCCCGGCCGGCGAGGTGCCCGCCTGGCGCACCCGGATCCAGTACGCGGTGGACCCGGCGACCGGCAAGGCCGGGCTGCGCCGCCACCGGTCGCACGACATCCAGCCGATCGACCGCTGCCTGATCGCCTCCTCCGGGGTGAGCGAGCTGGGCATCGAGGCGCGTGACTGGCCGGGTGTCGACTCGATCGACGCGATCGCCTCCAGCGGCTCCTCGGACCGCCAGGTCGTCCTGAGGCCGACGCCGGGCTCCCAGCTGCCGCTCGTCGAGCTGGACCAGCCGGTCTCCATCTCCCGGGTCGACGAGCAGGGGCTCTTCCACCGGGTGCACGGCCGTACCTTCGTCCGCGAGCGGGCCGCCGGCCGCACCTGGCGGGTGAGCAACGGCGGCTTCTGGCAGATCCACCCCGAGGCGCCCGAGACCCTGGTGGACGCCGTTCTCGAGGGCCTCGACCCGCAGTGGGGCGAGATGGCCCTGGACCTGTACTGCGGCGTCGGCCTCTTCGCCGGGGCGCTGGCCGACCGGGTCGGGGACGACGGCGCGGTGCTCGGCATCGAGTCCAGCAAGCAGGCCGTCGACGACGCCCGGCACAACCTGGCCGCCGTGGACAACGTCCGGATCGAGTGCGACAAGGTGGAGTCGCTGCTCCCGCGCACCGGGATCACCTCGACCGACCTGATCGTCCTCGACCCGCCGCGCGCGGGGGCGGGTCGCGAGACGGTGGCGCACCTGGTCGGCCTGGAGGCCCGCCGGATCGCCTACGTCGCCTGCGACCCGGCTGCACTCGCCCGTGACCTGGCCTTCTTCCGCGAGGGCGGCTACCGCCCGGTCTCGCTGCGGGCCTTCGACCTCTTCCCGATGACCCACCACTTCGAGTGCGTGGCCATCCTGGAGCCGGTCGCGGAGTAATCGGGGCCGCCGCTCGGCGGCGGCCTTCTCGGCAATCAGCAGGGGCGCGGGGAACCGCGCGAGAACCACCTCCACGGAGGTGGGTCGCGCAGTTCCCCGCGCCCCTGCGTCGTCTCCCGTGTTCGCCGGCTGCGGCGGCGTCGTGGCCGGTCGGCGGGTCGGCTTCAGCCGGGGCGGCCCCGTCCCGCGCGTATCCCGGGGGACGGCGGCCCGTTCGGGCTGCTGCTCTAGCGATCCGCGGTCGTCTTGAGCGGCCACTCGCGGTGCAGGCCCGGCAGCGGCAGCCGCTTGTCCAGAACCGGGGTTCCGAAGATCTTGAGGTGGGCGAGCAGTGCGCCGGTGAGGTCGATGCCGCCGTACAGCGCCCAGGTGCCGTGGACCTTCGGGGCGCCCGCCGAGGTGTCGAGCACGACCGAGCCGTCGACCTGGGCGCGGAGGTAGGGCTCCAGCGTCACGTCCACGCCCACCGCGTCGTACAGTCCGACGCTCACATCGGCGCCGAACCCCGCGCGGACCGAAGCCTTGCCGGACAGGTGCGCCCGGAGCGGAGAGACCTTGGTGTCGGCCGTGTCGGTGACCGGGCTCCAGCCGTGGCCGCCGGCGTAGTCGGCGTGCACGGTCCAGGCGCCGGTGTACTCCTGCTCGGTGTCCATCGACACCTTGCCGTCGGCGCTGATGTCGAGGAAGCAGGTCAGGCCGAGGTTGACGACGACCGGCAGACCGGCGACGGTGAGCACGGGGTTGGCGTGCAGTTCGGCGACGGGGATGCGCACCGGGCCGTCCGTGGTGCGTGCGAGCTCGCCGCTGATCCGCCACTGGGCGTGGGCACCCAGGTCGAAACCGATGGCCGCGGTGCGCGGGCTGCCCTGGGCCGCGCCGTGGTAGGCGAAGTGCACGGTGGGGTGCAGCTGGAGCGAGCCCGAGGCGTCCGCCGTGGCGCCGCCCGGCAGTGGGATCGGGGTTTGCAGGTCCAGCTGGAGGGTGCCCGACGCCTCGGCCCTGGTGGTGCCGCTGTCCTGGCCGAAGGACAGCTTCAGGTCCTTGACCAGCGGTTTGACGGTGATCGCGTGCGGATCGACGGCGACCTTTCCGTCCGCGTCGGCACCGCCGAGCAGCTCGGCCAGGCTGGCCGGGCGGGTGGTGGCCCTGACCGTGCCGTCGGCGGCCTGGTGCGCCGAGGTGACGGCGATGAGCGCGCCCTGGGGGGCCGCAGGGGTCGGCGGGCTGGCGATGAGCTGGCCGGGCTGGACCAGGTCGGCGGTGGCGGCCGGTGCCGGGCTGGACGGTGTCGGGCTGGACGGTGTCGGGCTCGGCGGCGTCGAGGTGGGTGCTGCGGGGCTGGAGGCTGTCGGGCTGGGCGACTTGCTCGCCGGTGCCGTTCCGGTGGCGGTGAGGACGGCCGTCCCGGTGGCGGGATCATAGGCGGTGAGGCGGAGGCTGTGCGCCGCCGACGAGGGCGCGGGCTTGGCGGCCCCCGGGGTGCCGACGGCTATCTGCTGGTCGCCCGGTTGGGCTGCGGCCACCACCAGGGCATCCGTGCTGGTGCGGAGCGCGGCGGTGGCCGGGGCGGAGACCGGGGCGGAGGCCGAAACCCCGGCCGGGCCCGTCGCCCCCGGAGCGGTGGCCGGAGCCGCGCAGGCGGCGCTTCCGAGCAGGACCATGGCCGCGAGGGCAGGCAGGACGACGGTACGTGCGGAACTGTTCAACAAGAGCCCTCCGGCGCGGCGGACCAGGACACGACCGCGCGAGATCAGTAGAGGCAGGCGGCGTGGGACGGCCGCTGAGGCGATGTTACTGACGGGTCATCAATCTGTCGAAGACATGCAAAGTCCATCGGCCGGAAGCGCGTTGTCGGCTCGGCTGCGGCCCTGTGTGTCCGACGGGGCGTCGGCCGTCGTTCCGGTGGGGCGGGCCCTCGCGGTCGGGCGGCTGATCTTCGGTGGCCATGGGTATGAGACCTCCCGAGTGCGTCCGGCGTTGGCCGGAATCCGGTCTCGGCAGGTGATTCGGAGGGGAGGTTCCTTCGCGCCGTCCGGCGCTGGGGGGCGCGGGGAGGCTGGAATGCGCCCTTGTTGTGCTAGCACCTGAGCGCTAGCTTGAGTCCATGGCGAAGAAGCAGCTGAACGTTCGGGTGGATGCGGCCACCGCCGAGATCGCGCGTGAGCGCGCCGAGCAGCAGGGGATCAGCATGAACCAGTACATCGAACGGCTCGTCAGGCAGGACATGGGCGAGAGCGGGCGCACGTTCGTCGACGCCGCCGCGCAGTTCATGAAGGAGTACGAGTCGGCCTTCCTCGCCGAATTCGGGTCCGGCGGCGACCTTCAGGATGTGCACCGTTGAACCTGGAGGTGGACCTCTCGTGGCTGCTCATGACGGCCGAGCAGTACACCCCCGGCGATCCGCAGGTCACCGACTACGGATCGTTGCTCGCGGCGGTAGCCCGCCACCAGGCCCAGATCTTCGACATCGCCGTCTATCCCGAGCCGCAGGACCGGGCGGCCGCGCTGATGCACCAGCTGATCCGCGTCCCGGCGCTGGAGCGGAGCAATGAGCTCTTCGCCACCGCCGTCGCCTATGCGTACCTGGTGGCCAGCGGTTGCAGCGTCGCCACCACGGCGCGCGAGGTGCGCAGCCTCGCGCGGGCGATCCGGGAGGGCAAGCTCGGCGTCGGCGGGGTGTCCGAGCGGCTGGCCGCCTGGGTGGTGGACGAGGCCGAGGGGGAAGAGGTCCGGGGGGACGACGACGGCGACGAGGGCGACGCCGACTGAGCCAACCCCGCGCTCGCTCCGCGCGCGGGGTGGCGACGGCAGCCGACTAGGCTGGGGGTTTCACCCCACACGGCGAGGAACCACGGACGTTGCTGCAGGACATCGAGCGCTATCTGGCCTGCCCGCACTGCGCACAGCAGCTGGCTCTCGACGGGCGCACCCTGCGCTGCCCCGCAGGTCACAGCTTCGACCAGGCCAAGCAGGGATACGTCAGCCTGCTGGCAGGTGACGCGCACACCGGCACCGGGGACACCGCCGCCATGGTCGCGGCCCGCGGCGACTTCCTGACCGCCGGCCACTACCGTCCGATCGCGGAGGCCCTCGCCACGGCGGCAGGCCCCACCGACGGCCTTGTGGTGGACCTCGGAGCAGGTACGGGCTACTACCTCGCGCACGTCCTGGAGCAGGTCCAGGGCGTGGGCGCCGCCCTCGACATCTCCAAGTACGCACTGCGCCGGGCCGCCAAGGCGCACCTCAGGATCGGTGCGGTGGTCTGCGACGCCTGGCGGCCGCTTCCGCTCCAGGACGCCTGCGCCGATCTGGTACTCAACGTCTTCGCGCCCCGTAACGGGCCGGAGATCCGGCGGGTGCTGCGCCCGGGCGGCCGGCTGCTGCTCGTCTCGCCGACCTCCCGGCACCTGCGCGAACTGGTCGCAGCCCTGGGCCTGCTGTCGGTGGACGAGGAGAAGGAACGCCGGATCGACGAGAAGCTGAGCCCCTGGCTGGACAGGACCGATCGCGTCGAGGTCGAGTTCCGGCTCAGCCTGTCCCGGGCCGACGCGGCAGCCGTCGTGGCGATGGGCCCCAACGCCTGGCACACCGACCCCGATGCCCTCACCGCCGCCCTGGCCGAGTTGCCGGAGCCGGTCGAGGTCACCGGCTCGGTCCAGGTGACGACGTATCGGTGAGGCCGGACGTGCCGGTGAGGCCGTCCGGCTGGTCGCGACGGACTGACCTGACACCCCATTGGGATGAATGGTGCGCGCAGGGACGTTTCGCCTCTCCCGCTGCGGGCTAAGGTGCCCCGGGTGACCAGCGATGCCGTCAAGTCCGCCGTCCAGCCGGTCGGAAAAGCCGTTCAGGGGGTCGGAATCCCGGCAGGGAAGCCCTCGGCCCGCCCCGCCGTCGAGGAGCTCCGGCTCACCTCCTTCAAGTCGTACCGCCGGACGACGCTCGCGCTCTCCCCGTTCACCGTTCTGTACGGGCCATCGGGGGTCGGCAAGTCGAATGCGCTGGACGCGCTGGCCGTGCTCTCCCGGCTGGCGCTGGGGGAGCCGGTCGGACCGTCGCTGGACGGTCTCGGCGGCACTGCGGGACCGCTGGCCCTGCCCGTGAGGGGCGGGCTGCTCGGCTGTGTGCCGCACGGCCGCAACGCGATCATCCTCGGCTGCACGGTCCGCTCCTGCGCTGGGCCGATCAGGCTGGAGCTGGTGGTGCGCACCGACGGCCGGGTCAGGGTCGCCCGGGAGTGGCTCACCTGCGCCGGGCAGACGCTGGTCGAGACCGGCGAGCAGGACGTGGCCCACGGAAAGGTCAACGTCACGTGGCACAACGACACTCGGCAGGGCGACATCCGGGCGCCGTTCCCCAGCGACAGTCTGATCGTCACCCAGATTCCGCTCCGGGTGGCCGGTTCCTCCGCGGGGGAGTGCAAGGTGCTCGCGGCCGCCGAGCAACTTCTCACCGCCCTGCGCGAGGTCTTCCCGCTGCACCCCGTACCGGCCCTGATGCGCGACTGGGCCCAGCCGGATCCGGACGCCAGACTGCTCGGTTCGGCCGCCAACATCTCCCCCGTCCTGGCCAGGGTCAAGAGCGACTGCACCCGCCGCTACGGAAGGCTGCTCAAGGCCGTCCAGGCGGCGGCTCCACACCCGCTGCTCGGCCTCGACGTGGCCCGTCGCGGTCCCGAGGCGCAGGAGCGGCTGCTCGCCGTCTTCGACGAGGGCGTGCTCGGGCGGACGGGCGCGGACCAGGCCTCGGACGGCATGCTGCGGCTGCTCGCTTTCGCCGCCGTGCTGCTCACCGGGGCGGGGGTGCTGGATGTGGAACCGGCCGCCGAGGTTCCACTGGCACACCGCCAACTCACCGTACTGGCAGAGGACCTGGGTGCCGGGCTGGCGAACGATCAGATCGCCGCCCTGCTGCGGGTGGCGCGCGAGGTGTGCGAGAAGGGGGATGTCCGACTGCTCGCCGCCCTGCATGATCCCGCGGCCGCGCGGGAGGTCGGCGGTGCTGAGCTGGTCGAGTGCCGCCGGGATCCGGCCACCGGGCACAGCGTGCTGCGGCCCGAACCGTCCAGGGTGCCGGTGCAGTCGGCGCGTGGGGACGGGGCCGACGGGTGTGCTGCGTCGGGTGCGTCGGGTGCTGCGAAGGCGGTGGCCGACGGGACCGCAGCGGACGGTGCCGCCGAGGCTTCGGCGATGGGGTAGACCTGAGTGCGTGAGTGATCAGACGACGGGCCCGGCGGGCCCGACCTTGGGAGAGCTGCAGCAGCGGCTCACGGATTTCGCGGCTGCCCGTGGCTGGCAGCCGTTCCACACACCGAAGAACCTCGCGGCCGCGCTGAGCGTGGAGGCGGGCGAACTGCTGGAGATCTTCCAGTGGTTGACGACCGAGGAGGCGTCGACGGTCATGGCCGAGCCCGATCGTGCGCACCGGGTCAGGGACGAGGTCGCCGATGTGATGGCGTACCTGTTGCAGTTCTGCACGGCGGTGGGAGTGGATCCGCTGGATGCGCTGGCGGCGAAGATCGAGCGGAACGAAGTGCGTTTTCCGGTGGCGGAACGGGGTCCGCGGGCGGGCGACGATCGGGTCGGATAGTTGTCGGATCATCGGAATGACCTGCTGGAGCGCAGTGATTTTCACTCCCGTGGGTGACATGAGTTTTCCACAGGGCCGAGTTGTCCACAGGTTCTGAGGGAGTGCTGCGCGGAGCCGATGCCCGCAGCACGCTTGCGCCGTGACCCACCGTCGGAATGGCGGTTCGACGCAAGCGAGGGGAGCGGCCGGGTTATGGACGCGCTGCGATTGATCAAGACGGCTCGACATGCGCTGGCGGAGGCCAGAAGTGTGCCGGACGCACTCGCCGAAGCCTGGCAGGCGGGGCTGCTCACCGAGGCCGTCGGGGCGCGGATCGCCGAACGCGAGTCCGGGGAGACCGGCGCGCTGGGCCAGCTGCTCTGCGATGCCGGGGCCCATACGGTCGGCTGCCTGGAGCAGCCGACCACGGAGGCAGCTGCCGACGACGGTGCCGACCAGGAGTGGAGCCGGGGCGAGTGGGGCGGCACCGGGCGGGCGGCCCGGCTGGATGAGCTGGGCGAGTTGGAACCGGTGCTCGACGAGCTCGGCCGGCTCCTGCACGAGGTCGCCGAGACGCTGGTGGTGCTGGCCTGCGGCGCGGACGCCGAAAGCCTCTACTGGCGGTGCATCGACGGGGTGGACGCCGGGGCCGAGTGCAAGGACTTGGTGGCCGAGCTGCTCAGGACGGTGCGCAAGCAGTCGGAGGACGGCGGAGCGGAGTCCCCGGACGAAGGGCAGGACTGGTACGAGGACGACGACGGCGAGGACTGGGACCACCGCCGACAGCGGCAGGACCACGAGCGCCGTGACAGGCACCGGCACGGTGCCGCAGCGGGCGGGGGACTGGGCCTGGTTGCGGAGCCGGGTGCTGCGGGGACCGGGCCGGTCATCGACCGGTACTCGGAAGGGAGCCTGCCGACCCTGGTCATCCCGCTGGCCCCGCCGGGAGCGGCGTGCGGCTACCGGCCCGGGCCGGACGAATCGGTGGAGCTGTCGGCCGAGGCCGGTTCCTCGGCGGCCCCGACGCTGTCCACGGCCCGGCCGCCGGAGAACTGGGCATCGACGGGCTGGGCACCGATCGGCTGGGAGCCGGAGGGCCGGTCACCGGCCGACTGCGTCCCGGAGGAACGCAGATCGGCGCCGAGCCCGGCCAGGGAGTCGTTGACGGAGGCCAGCAGCTCCTGCATCTGCTCCAGCAGGCTCTTGGGCGTGGGGGCGGAAGCGGCGGTGGCGGCGGGCACGCCTGTGTCGGCTGCTGTCTGCGGTGCGACGGGCGCCTCGGACCAGATCTCGGACATGAGGGGACCCCTCCAGCTCGGTAGTGCGGTGTGAGGCGGCGGATGTCGACGCCGTCGGTTGAACGAGCGGCTGTGGTGCACGGTCACCCCCGACCACTCGATGAGGTCCAACCCCCGCCTCCCGTAAGCCGCAGGGGTGAGAGCGGTTTGCGGCACGGCGGCGGGCTCGGCTAGGGCATGCGCGTGGCGTGGCCGCCGGGAGCACGGGTGTGCACAGGGGCTGGGGCTGGGCCTGCGGTTGTGGCTGCGGTGAGAGCCCCGTCCAGGAAATGACACCGGGCCCCCGGTGCCGTCGCGGAGACGGCGCCGAGGGCCCGGCAGGAGGAGGAGATCAGTTGTGCGCGTGCAGTTCCGCGTTGAGACCGCCCCACGAGCCGGACCGGGCGATCACCTCGACCGCGCCGCTCTGCGAGTTGCGGCGGAACAGCAGGTTGTCCTGGCCGGAGAGCTCGACCGCCTTGGCAATCTTGCCGTCGGGGGTGGTGACCCGGGTGCCGGCGGTCACGTACAGACCGGCCTCGACCACGCAGTCGCTGCCCAGCGAGATGCCGATGCCGGCGTTGGCACCGAGCAGGCAACGCTCGCCGACCGCGACGACCTGCTTGCCGCCGCCGGAGAGGGTGCCCATGATCGAGGCGCCGCCGCCGATGTCGCTGTGGTCGCCGACCACGACGCCCGCGCTGATCCGGCCCTCGACCATGGAGGTGCCCAGGGTGCCGGCGTTGAAGTTGACGAAGCCCTCGTGCATCACGGTGGTGCCGACGGCCAGGTGCGCGCCGAGGCGGACTCGGTCCGCGTGCGCGATCCGGACACCCGACGGGGCGACGTAGTCGGTCATCCGCGGGAACTTGTCGATCCCGTACACGGCCAGCTGGCCGCCTTGGACGCGGACGGCGAGCCGGGCCTGCTCGACGTTCTCGACCGGCACCGGGCCGATGCTGGTCCAGGCGACGTTGGCGAGCAGGCCGAAGATCCCGTCCAGGTTCTGGCCGTGCGGCTTGACCAGGCGGTGGCTCAGCAGGTGCAGGCGCAGGTACGCGTCGTGGGCGTCCAGCGGCTTTTCGTCGAGCGAGGAGATGGTGGTGCGCACCGCGACCACCTCGACACCCCGGCGGGCGTCACTGCGCAGCGCGTCCGAGGCGCCTGCGCCGAGAGCCGCCTCGGCCTCCTCGGCGGACAGCCGGACGGTGCCGGCCGGGCCGGCCTCGGCGACGAGTTCGGGAGCGGGGTACCAGGTGTCGAGGACGGTCCCGTCGGTGGCGATGGTGGCCAGACCGACGGCGACGGCACCGCTTGCGAGGGTGGAGGTTTCAGCAGTCACATCGTGCACGTTAACGAATCCCGGCCCCGGCTGCCGAATGCGCTCACCGAGCGGACAGCGCTGGGCCGGACGGAATCGGGGAGACCGTCCGGGAGATCGCCGAGCAAGGGAGGAAGTGAAGGAGGAGCAGAAAGTGGCGCGGCAGCGGCTGGGACGGGACTTGCAAGGAAGACACGGGTAAAACCGCGTGCTGAGGCGGCCGGAGGTCGGCGATACTCGCACGGGTGTTCATCTCGATCTCCACCACAGGAACGGCCGAGCGCCCCGCCAGTGACCTGGGATTTCTGCTGCACAAACACCCCGACAAGGTGCAGCGGTTCTCGACCTCCCACGGTGAGGCCCACGTCTTCTACCCCGAGGCGACCGAGGAAGCCTGCACGGCGGTGCTGCTCCTGGACGTCGACCCGATCGCGCTGGTGCGCAAGGGCCGCGGCAAGGGGCGCGGCGGCTCGCCGACGGCAGCCTCGGGTGCGGGCGCGCTCGCCCAGTACGTCAACGACCGCCCCTATGCTGCCTCCTCGCTGCTCGCGGTGGCCCTGCGGACGGTATTCCGTACGGCGATGAAGGGCGTCTGCGAGACCAGGCCGGGGCTGGCCGATCAACCGTTGCCGCTGCGCATCTCGCTGCCGGCCGTGCCGGCCGTGCCGGCGAGCGGCGCACGAGGCGCGGCGGGTGCGGCGGGTGCGGGCGAGACGGGCGGTGCGGCGCTGGTCGGTCGGCTCTTCGAGCCGCTCGGCTGGCAGGTCGAGGCCGAGGCGATCCCCTTGGACGAGACCTTCCCGGAGTGGGGCGAGTCCCGCTACGTCAGGGTCGAGTTGACCGCCACCGTGCGGCTGGCCGACGCGCTTCAGCAGCTCTATGTGCTGCTGCCGGTGCTGGACGGCTCGAAGCACTACTGGGTCGCGCCGGACGAGGTCGACAAGCTGCTCGATGCCGGGGAGGGCTGGCTCGCCGAGCACCCGGAGCTCAACCTGATCATCCGTCGCTACCTGGCACGCCGCTGGTCGCTGGCCCGGACGGCGCTGGAACGACTGGAACTCGCCCGGCTCGCCGAGGCCGACGACCGTGAGGCCGAGGAACTCGACAACGCGGTGGAGGACAGCACCGAGGAGGGCGCGGAGACCGAGGAGGGAGCGGAGAGCGGGAAGAGGCCGATCAGCGAGGGGGCAGCGGACGAGGAGGGCGAGAAGCACGTCCCGCTCGCGGTCCGGCGCAGGGCGGCGATCCTGGCCGCCCTGGGCGAGACAGGTGCAGCCCGAGTGCTCGATCTCGGCTGCGGACAGGGCGAGTTGGTGGGCGAGTTGCTCAAGGACACCCGGGTGACCGAGGTGCTCGGCGTGGACGTGTCCTCGCGGGCGCTCTCGGCGGCGGCCCGCAAACTGCGGATCGAGCGCATGCCGGAGCGTCAGTCGTCCCGCGTCAGGCTGGTCCAGGGGGCGCTCACCTATACCGATGCGCGCCTCAAGGGGTACGACGCGGCGGTGCTCTCCGAGGTCGTCGAGCACCTCGATCTGCCCAGACTGCCCGCTCTGGAGTACGCGGTGTTCGGTGCGGCCCGCCCCGGTGCGGTCGTGGTGACCACGCCCAACGCCGAGTACAACGTCCGCTGGGAGACCCTCCCGGCCGGACACGTCCGGCACGCGGACCACCGCTTCGAGTGGGACAGGGCTCAGTTCCTGGCCTGGGTGGAGCGGGTGGCGCGTACGTACGGCTACAGCGTCACCGTCCGTCCCGTCGGCCCGTACGACGAGGAGGTCGGTGCGCCGACCCAGCTCGCCCTCTTCCGGCTCGGAGTCTCCGAGAGCCGGTCCTTGGAAACCGAGCGCGTGGCCACCACCGAAGGGAGCGTGACCCGATGACCGCCACGACCGCGGCACCCGCCACGACCGGGGCCCACAGCCGCCGCCTGCCCGTCACCGATGTCTCGATGGTCGTGCTGGTCGGCACCACCGGTTCGGGCAAGTCCAGTTTCGCCCGTAAGCACTTCCGGCCGACCCAGGTGGTGTCCTCCGACTTCTGCCGCGGTCTGGTCGCCGATGACGAGAACGACCAGTCGGCCTCCGGCGACGCCTTCGACGTGCTGAACTACATCCTCGGCAAGCGGCTGGCCGCCGGACGGCTGACCGTGGTGGACGCCACCAACGTCCAGCCGGGGTCCCGCCGTCGGCTGGTCCAGATCGCCAGGGAGCACGATGTGCTCCCGATCGCGATCGTCCTCGACGTCCCGCCGGGCGTCTGCGCCGAGCGCAACAGCAGCCGCCCGGACCGCCGGTTGCCCGCGCATGTGATCACCCGCCAGCAGCGTGAACTGCGCCGCTCGCTCAAGGGATTGGAGCGAGAGGGCTTCCGCAAGGTCCACATCCTGCGTGGTGAGGCCGAGGTGGACGCCGCCGAGATCGTCATCGAGAAGCGCTACAACGATCTGCGCCACCTCACCGGTCCGTTCGACATCATCGGAGACATCCACGGCTGCCGGTCCGAGCTGGAGACGCTGCTCGTGCGCCTCGGCTACACCCTCGACCGGGACGAGCAGGGGCGCTCGGTCGATGCCGTGCACCCCGAAGGACGGACGGCGGTCTTCGTCGGCGACCTGGTGGACCGCGGCCCGGACACCCCGGGTGTGCTGCGTCTGGTGATGGGCATGGTCGCCGCCGGTCACGCCATCTGCGTGCCGGGCAACCACGAGAACAAGCTGGGCCGCTGGATGGACGGCCGCAAGGTCACCGTCTCGCACGGCCTCCAGGAGTCGCTGGACCAGTTGGCGGGGGAGAGCGAGGAGTTCCGCACCCGGGTGCGCGCCTTCATGCGCGGCCTGGTCAGCCACTACCTGCTGGACGGCGGCAACCTGGTGGTATGCCACGCCGGGCTCCCGGAGAAGTACCACGGCCGCAACTCCGGCCGGGTGCGCTCGCACGCCCTCTACGGCGACACCACCGGTGAGACCGACGAGTACGGTCTGCCGGTCCGCTATCCGTGGGCCGAGGAGTACCGGGGGCGGGCCCTGGTGGTCTACGGACACACCCCGGTCCCGTCGGCGGGCTTCCTCAACAACACCATCTGCCTGGACACCGGCTGCGTCTTCGGCGGCAGTCTCACCGCGCTGCGCTACCCGGAGCGCGAGCTGGTCGGCGTGCCGGCCGAGCAGCAGTGGTACGCCCCCGTCCGCCCGATGCACAGCGATGCCCCCGGCGCGCGGGAGGGCCGCCCGCTGGACCTGGCCGACGTGGCCGGGCGCCGGGCGGTGGAGACGGCCCACCACGGGCGGGTCGCCGTACGGGAGGAGAACGCCGCGGCGGCACTGGAGGTGATGAGCCGCTTCGCGCTCGACCCCAGGCTGCTCGCCTATCTGCCGCCGACCATGGCGCCCAGCTCCACCTCACGCCGCGAGGGCTACCTGGAGCACCCGGAGGAGGCGTTCTTCGCCTACCGCCACGACGGGGTGCAGCAGGTGATCTGCGAGGAGAAGCACATGGGCTCCCGCGCGGTCGTCCTGGTCGCCAGGGACGGTGCCGCGCTGGAGAAGCGGTTCGGTGTCGAGGGGCCCGGCGCGATCTGGACCCGGACGGGGCGGGCCTTCCTCAGCGACGAGGAGCTGACCGGTGCGGTGCTGGACCGGGTCCGCGCCGCCGCCGAGCGGGCTGGTCTGTTCGAGGAACTGGCCAGTGACTGGCTGCTGCTGGACGCCGAGTTGATGCCATGGTCGCTCAAGGCCGCCGAGCTGCTGCGCCGCCAGTACGCGGCCGTCGGCGCGGCGGCGGGTGCGACGCTGCCGAAGGTACTGGCCGCGCTGGAGCAGGCGTCCGGCCGTGGCCTGGAGCTCGGCGAGCTGACGGACCGGCAGCGGCAGCGGGCGGTGGACGCAGAGGCGTTCACCGCGGCGTACCGCCGCTACTGCTGGCCGACCGACGGCCTGGCGGGCATCCGGCTCGCGCCGTTCCAGGTCCTGGCCGCCGAGGGGGCGAACCTCGCCGTGCGCCCGCACGACGAGCACCTTGCCCGGATCGACCGGCTGGTCGCGGCGGACGACCCGAAGGCGCCGATCCTGCAGCGCACCGGCCGCCTGGTGGTCGACACCTCGGACGAGGCGTCGACAGCGGCCGGCATCGCCTGGTGGGAGGAACTGACCGCCGCCGGAGGTGAGGGCATGGTGGTCAAGCCGCTGGCCTCCTTGGTCCGGCGCGGAGCCGGCGAGGGCAGGCCCGGCGGGCTGGTCCAGCCGGGTGTCAAGGTCCGCGGCCGGGAGTATCTGCGGATCATCTACGGCCCGGACTACACCCAGCACCTGGATCAGCTGCGGCAGCGTTCGCTCGGCCACAAGCGTTCGCTCGCCCTGCGCGAGTACGCCCTCGGTCTGGAGGCGCTGGACCGGCTGGCGGCGGGTGAGCCGCTGTGGCGGGTGCACGAGCCGGTGTTCGCCGTCCTGGCCCTGGAGTCGGAGCCGGTGGACCCGCGTCTGTGACGACCCGGCCGGGCTCCTGACCTATTCTGCATAGAAATTCATAGTGTCGTATACACTTCCCGTCTCAGTGTCCCCGTCACTTCAGGAGCCCGGCATGGCCTTCAACCTCCGGAACCGGCACTTCCTCAAGGAGCTCGACTTCTCCCCGAAGGAGTTCCACCACCTGCTCGATCTCTCCGCGCAGCTCAAGGCCGCCAAGTACGCCGGGACGGAGCAGCAGCGGCTACGCGGCAAGAACCTGGCGCTGATCTTCGAGAAGACCTCGACCCGCACCCGCTGCGCCTTCGAGGTGGCCGCCCACGACCAGGGTGCCTGCACGACCTACCTGGACCCGGCGGGCTCGCAGATCGGCCACAAGGAGTCGGTCAGGGACACCGCCCGGGTTCTCGGCCGGATGTTCGACGGAATCGAATACCGGGGCCACGGTCAGGAGATCGTCGAGGAGCTGGCCGAGTACGCGGGCGTCCCGGTGTGGAACGGGCTCACCGACGAGTGGCACCCCACCCAGATGCTGGCCGACGTGCTGACCATCCAGGAGCACACCACCAAGCAGCTCGGGGAGGTCGCCCTGGCCTACCTCGGCGACGCACGCTCCAATATGGGCAACTCGCTGCTGGTCACCGGCGCCCTGCTGGGTATGGACATCCGGATCGTCGCGCCCAGGCAGCTGTGGCCCGCCGAGGACGTGCAGAAGGCGGCCCGCTCGCTCGCCGAGTCCACGGGTGCCCGGATCACCCTGACCGAGGACATCGCCGCCGGGGTGGCCGGTGCCGACTTCCTCTACACCGACGTCTGGGTCTCGATGGGCGAGCCCAAGGAGGTCTGGGCCGAGCGGATCGCGCTGCTGAAGCCGTACCAGGTGTCCATGGAGACGGTCCGGGCGACGGGCAACGCGGCCGTGAAGTTCCTGCACTGCCTCCCGGCCTTCCACGACCTCGGCACCGAGGTCGGTCGGCAGCTGCACGAGGTCACCGGCATGACCGAACTGGAGGTCACCGACGAGGTGTTCGAGTCCGAGCACTCCATCGTCTTCGACCAGGCGGAGAACCGGCTGCACACCATCAAGGCCGTCCTGGTCGCCACTCTGGGCTCCTGACCGACGCCTTCGGGCGGTCAGAAGTCCACGTTCACGCAGGCTGCCCGGTCGCTCGCAGTACGCGGGCCGACCGGGGTGCCGGCGTGGAACACGAGCGACTTCGCCTCGCCCCGGCCGAAAGGCCCACCCGACGGCGGCGCTCGCCGCTCCGCCGCCCTGCTGGTCGGTGCGGACCGTGATCCGTACTTCGTTGCGGTCGTCCGGACGGGCCGGAGCGGCGGAGGGTCGCACCGGGTCCGCCATGTTCTGGTAGCGCGGACCCGGGGAGGCCGGGTCGGCCCCGCACCGCCCGGAGTGCGCCGAGCCGCGTCACCGGGCCGGAGCGATGCCCCGGATCTCGCAGCGCGGACCGCTCGCTCGCATCAGCCGTAGATCGGCCGTCACCAGCGGTGCCCCGAGCTGCTCGGCGACGGCGACATAGGCCGCGTCGTCGGGCGTCAGGTTGTCCTTCAGCTCCCAGATCCGCCCGAGCAGCGGTGCGACCTCCACCTTGCGGATCGCCAGGCCGGGCAGCTCGGCCGCCAGTTCGGCCACCCGCGCCGCGTCGAGTTCCCGGGCGAGGTACAGCCCGCGCAGCGACTGCATCACCTCGATCACCACATGCTCCGGGGCCGCCCACTCGCCGTCCGCCGCGAGTTCGGCCCGCGCGGCGTCGCCCCGCTCGCCTTCGTCGGCAAGCGCCAGCACCAGCGCGGAGGCATCGACAACAATCACGGGCGGGCTCCCTGGGCGGCGGCGATCGGCGGACTCGGCCCACCGTAACCGGACCGGTCGCAGGTCGGGCGGGCCGGGGCCCGCGCGCTCAGGACTTGCGCGACGGGACCGGCGAGGGAAGTTTTGGAGACGTATCGCGGTGGCGCCGTCGGATCGGCTTCAAGGGCATGCCTGTACGTCAGACTCGCGTGGGCATGCACTATGGTTTATCTCGACATCGAGATAACTCCGCACTATGATTTATCTTGACGTCAAGATACTTGCCGAGAGGCACAGGCCTCCCATCCTTGCGAGGGTGAGTTAGCTAAGGCTTACCTTATCTCACTGTATCGCTCGATGGGTGGGATTGACGGGCCGTTCGGTTCGGATCGTGTGGTCCACACCAACCCCACGCACCGCACGAAGCACCTAGAAGGAGTCAGTCGTGTCCGCGAACAGCTTCGACGCCCGCAGCTCGCTGCAGGTGGGCGACGAGTCGTACGAGATCTTCAAGCTCTCCGCCGTCGAGGGTTCCGAGCGGCTGCCGTACAGCCTCAAGGTGCTGCTGGAGAACCTGCTCCGCACCGAGGACGGCGCGAACATCACCGCCGACCACATCCGCGCGCTCGGCAACTGGGACGCCGGTGCCCAGCCGAGCCAGGAGATCCAGTTCACCCCGGCCCGCGTGATCATGCAGGACTTCACCGGTGTGCCGTGTGTGGTCGACCTCGCCACCATGCGTGAGGCCGTCAAGGAGCTGGGCGGCGACCCGGCCAAGATCAACCCGTTGGCCCCGGCCGAGCTGGTCATCGACCACTCCGTCATCGCCGACAAGTTCGGTACCCCGGACGCCTTCGTCCAGAACGTCGAGATCGAATACGGCCGCAACAAGGAGCGCTACCAGTTCCTGCGCTGGGGCCAGACCGCCTTCGACGAGTTCAAGGTCGTCCCGCCCGGCACCGGCATCGTGCACCAGGTGAACATCGAGCACCTGGCCCGCACCATCATGGTCCGTGGCGGCCAGGCGTACCCCGACACCTGCGTCGGCACCGACTCGCACACCACCATGGTCAACGGCCTGGGCGTGCTGGGCTGGGGCGTCGGCGGCATCGAGGCCGAGGCCGCGATGCTCGGCCAGCCGGTCTCCATGCTGATCCCGCGCGTGGTCGGCTTCAAGCTCAACGGCCAGCTGCCGGCCGGTGCCACCGCCACCGACCTGGTGCTCACCATCACCGAGATGCTGCGCAAGCACGGTGTGGTCGGCAAGTTCGTCGAGTTCTACGGCGAGGGTGTCACCTCCATCCCGCTGGCGAACCGCGCCACCATCGGCAACATGTCGCCGGAGTTCGGCTCGACCTGCGCGATCTTCCCGATCGATGCCGAGACCCTGAACTACCTCAAGCTCACCGGCCGCAGCGAGCAGCAGCTCGCCCTGGTCGAGGCGTACGCCAAGGAGCAGGGCCTGTGGCACGACCCGTCGGTCGAGCCGGTCTACTCCGAGTACCTGGAGCTGGACGTCTCCACCGTCGTCCCGTCGATCGCCGGCCCGAAGCGCCCGCAGGACCGCGTGGTCCTGGCCGAGGCCGCTGACAGGTTCGCCGAGGCGCTGCCGACCTACTCGGCCGAGGCCAGCAAGCCGACCGCGGTCACCGCCGAGAACGGCACCTCGTACGAGATCGACAACGGCGCGGTCGTGATCGCCTCGATCACCTCCTGCACCAACACCTCCAACCCCTCCGTCATGCTGGGTGCCGCCCTGCTGGCGAAGAAGGCCGTGGAGAAGGGCCTGCACGTCAAGCCCTGGGTCAAGACCACCCTGGCGCCCGGTTCCAAGGTCGTCATGGACTACTACGAGAAGGCCGGCCTGCTCCCCTACATGGAGAAGCTGGGCTTCAACCTGGTCGGCTACGGCTGCGTCACCTGCATCGGCAACTCGGGCCCGCTGCCCGAGGAGGTCTCCAAGGCCGTCAACGACGCCGACCTGGCCGTCGTCTCGGTGCTCTCCGGCAACCGCAACTTCGAGGGCCGGATCAACCCCGACGTCAAGATGAACTACCTGGCCTCCCCGCCGCTGGTGGTCGCCTACGCCCTCGCCGGCAACATGAACGTCGACATCACCCGCGACGCCCTGGGGCAGGACGCCGACGGCAACGACGTCTTCCTCGCCGACATCTGGCCGACCGAGCAGGAGGTCGCCGAGACCGTCGCCGGCTCGATCGACCAGGAGATGTTCGCCAAGGACTACGCGGATGTCTTCGCCGGTGACCACCGCTGGCAGTCGCTCCCGATCCCGACCGGCAACACCTTCGAGTGGGACGCCGAGTCCACCTACGTCCGCAAGCCCCCGTACTTCGAGGGCATGGCCAAGGACCCGAGCCCGGTGACCGACATCGCCGGCGCCCGCGTCCTCGCCAAGCTGGGCGACTCGGTCACCACCGACCACATCTCCCCGGCCGGCAACATCAAGCCGGGCACCCCGGCGGCGCAGTACCTCACCGAGCACGGTGTGGAGAAGCGCGACTTCAACTCGTACGGTTCCCGCCGTGGCAACCACGAGGTGATGATCCGCGGCACCTTCGCCAACATCCGTCTGCGCAACCAGATCGCGCCGGGTACCGAGGGCGGCTACACCCGCGACTTCACCCAGGCCGACGCGCCGGTGTCGTTCATCTACGACGCCTCGCAGAACTACCAGGGCGCCGGCATCCCGCTGGTCGTTCTGGCGGGCAAGGAGTACGGCTCCGGCTCGTCCCGCGACTGGGCCGCCAAGGGCACCGCGCTGCTGGGTGTCAAGGCCGTCATCGCCGAGTCGTACGAGCGCATCCACCGCTCGAACCTGATCGGCATGGGCGTCCTGCCGCTGCAGTTCCCCGAGGGCCAGACCGCCGACTCCCTCGGCCTGACCGGCGAGGAGACCTTCTCCATCACCGGCGTGACCGAGCTCAACGAGGGCCGCACCCCGGCGACCGTCAAGGTCAAGGCGGGCGAGATCGAGTTCGACGCGGTCGTGCGCATCGACACCCCCGGCGAGGCGGACTACTACCGCAACGGCGGCATCCTGCAGTACGTGCTGCGCAGCCTCATCGGCTGAGCATGCTCTAGCCAGGCCAGGAGGCCGGTACCCGCTCGACTCGAGCGGGTACCGGCCTCTTGTGCTTTCCGGCCCCAGGCATCACGATTTGACGCTTGCTGCGCGAAACTGTTCGTTTCTATGGTCAACTGCGCATAAACGCGCTAACTTCTCGGGTGTCGGCGGGGCGCCGGGGCAAATATGCAGGCTCCCTGCGGATTGCACATGCTGCACCGCCGACAACGCTTTGACCGTCACAGGTCACATCGGGCGGTCGGGCTATTGCCGCCAGGTGAACGCTGGACTATACCTTTGCGCATCAAAGCAACCGCCCCTGACCGGCACTTTCGCCGCTGGGCGCGCCCCAACAGCGGGAATTGACGAACCGTCATAACCTGACTGCATCTCCGGACAGCGAGGGGTTAGGGCACTTATGGGCTCTGCAACCGAGTACAACCGCCGTGACATCTTCAAGCGCGCCGCCGGTATCGCCGTGCTCGTGGCCGGTGGCGGCTCCGTGCTCGCCGCCTGTGCCGGTGGCACCGGCGGCAGTGGCACCAAGGGGGCGAAGAGCGGCGGTTACGACCTGGCCGACACCAAGAACCCGTTCAACGTGGACAGCAAGGCGGGTCTCGAGGCCTTCATCTTCGACGGCGGCTTCGGCAGCGAGTACCTCAAGGCGTTCGCGGCCATCTACGCCAAGACCTATCCCGACGCGAAGATCAACCAGCAGGCCGACAAGGACGTCACCGGCAAGCTCCAGCCGCGTTTCAACGCCGGCAGCCCGCCGGATGTCATCGACGACTCCGGCAACAAGCAGATCAAGCTGGACGTGCTGGTCGAGTCCAACCAGCTGACCGATCTCCAGCCGCTGCTGGACGCCCCGTACCTCGACGACCCGTCCAAGAAGGTCCGCGACGTGCTGATGCCCGGCACCATCGACTCGGGCACCATCAAGGGCAAGGTGTACAACCTCTCCTACGTCTACACCGTCTTCGGCCTCTGGTACTCCGACAAGCTCTTCAAGGACCACGGTTGGACGGCGCCGAAGACCTGGCCCGACTTCATCACGCTCTGCGGTCAGATCAAGGCGGCCGGCATCGCACCGCTGGCCCACCAGGGCAAGTACCCGTACTACATCAACGTCGCCATGCTGGACATGATCGCCAAGCAGGGCGGTCTCGACCTGATGAAGCGGATCGACAGCCTCGACGCGTCGGCCTGGGACGACCCGGCCGTCAAGACGGCCATCGACGCGTTCTACCAGGTCGTCGACAAGGACTTCCTGCTCCCCGGCACCAACGGCATGACCCACATCGAGGCGCAGACCGCCTGGAACCAGTACAAGGCCGCCTTCATCCCCAGTGGATCCTGGCTGGAGAACGAGCAACTGCCCTCCACCCCGGCCGACTTCGGCATGACCTTCCTGCCGATGCCGTCGCTGCCCGGCGACAAGCTGCCGTTCGAAGCGATCCGGGCGGGCGCGGGCGAGCCGTTCATCGTGCCGAGGCAGGCCAAGAACGTGTCCGGCGGGCTGGAGTTCCTGAGGATGATGCTGACCAAGGAGGCCTCCGGCAAGTTCGCCGAGGTCGCCAACAGCCTCACCTGCCTCAAGGACGGCGTCGGCCCGGAGGTCAAGCTGCGCCCCGGAACCCAGTCCACCGTGGTGGCCCTGAAGGCGGCCGGTGCCAACACCTTCAACTACCAGTACCCGAACACCGCCAGCAAGTTCGACGAGGACCTGCAGAACGCCTCGGGCGAGCTGATGGCCAAGCGCATCGGTCCGGACGAGTGGATCAAGCGTGCCAAGGAGTCGGCGACCAAGAACAAGACCGCCTAGGCCGGTCGGTCTCAGACCGGCGAAGGGCCCCTCCCGCCCGTCGGCGGGCAGGAGGGGGAACCGGTGGCACCCGGGGGCCGGCCGATGGCGGCCCCCGGCGTGTCTGCGCCTGACGGACAGGAGATGTGGCGATGCGTCACGGCAAGTACCCCTTCATCGTGGGGTTTCTCATTCTTCCGATCGTGCTGTACGTGGGCCTGGTGCTCTGGCCCTACCTGCAGACCTTCGGATACTCCCTGACCGACTGGTCGGGGCAGAGCCAGCAGATGGACTTCGTCGGGCTGGACAACTACAGCAAGCTCCTCGATGACGACGTCTTCCTCGGCGCGCTGTGGCACAACGTCTTCCTGCTCGCCGTCCTGCCGATCGTGACCATCCTGATCGCGCTCTTCTTCGCCTTCATGCTCAACGTCGGCGGCAGGGGCGGCACGGGGGGCGTGCAGGGTGTGCGCGGGGCCGGGTTCTACAAGGTGGTCTTCTTCTTCCCCCAGGTGCTCTCGATCGCCATCCTCGCCGTGCTCTGGCAGGCGGTCTACCGCACGGACGGCAGCGGACTGGCCAACGGCGTCCTGATCAAGCTCGGCCTGGCGGACGCCCAGCACCCGGTGGCCTGGCTCTCCGACCCCGACCTGGTGCTCTGGTGCATCCTCGGGGTGCTGGTCTGGAGCGGTGTCGGCTTCTACCTGGTGCTCTTCTCGGCGGCGATGCAGTCGGTCCCCAGGGACATCTACGAGGCCGCCCTGCTGGACGGTGCGGGGCGCGGGCAGACCTTCTTCAGGATCACCCTGCCGCTGCTCTGGGAGACCGTGCAGACCGCCTGGGTCTACCTGGCGATCGTGGCGATGGACGCCTTCGCGCTGGTGGCCAGTATGACGCCGGGCCGTACCTACGGCGGTGGCCCCGACCACCACAGCGAGCTGATGTCCACCTATCTGATGCGCAACTTCCTCGCCTTCGGTGAGGCCGGCTACGCCTGCGCGATGGGTGTCGTGATCTTCTTCTTCACCCTCATCCTGTCCGTCGTCTCGCTGCGGGTCACCCGGCGCGAGCGGATCGAGTACTGAGCGGGGCCATGGCATGAGTACCAGCATCGAAAAGACCGCCCCCGTCACGGCCCCCGAACGGGCCAGCGGCAGCAGGCCGGCCGGCCGGGCGGAGCGCTTCGCCGACAGCGGGGGAGTGCTGAACGTCTTCTCGCACGGCTTCCTCGCCCTCTGGGCCGTGCTGATCGTCTTCCCGCTGCTCTGGGTCGTGCTCGGTTCCTTCAAGACCGACGCCCAGATCAACGGCAGTGCCTGGAGCTGGCCGAGCCACTGGAGCTTCAAGGCCTTCGGCAGTGCCTGGACCAAGGGCCACATCGGCGGATTCTTCGCCAACACCCTGATCGTGCTGGCCGGTTCGCTCACCCTCACCATGCTGCTCGGTGCGATGGCGGCCTATGTGCTCGCCCGGTACGAGTTCAAGGGCAACCGGCTGATCTACTTCTTCTTCGTGGCCGGTGCGATGTTCCCGGTCTACCTGGCCCTGGTCCCGCTGTTCTTCATGGTCAGGAACCTCGGTGAGATCTCCCCGCTGCTCGGCCTGAACAGCTATCTGGGCCTGATCCTGGTGTACGTGGCGTACTCGCTGCCGTTCACCGTGTTCTTCCTGCACTCCTTCTTCCGGTCGCTGCCGACCGCCGTCCACGAGGCCGCGATGCTGGACGGCTGCTCGCACACCCGGGCGTTCTTCCAGGTGATGGTGCCATTGGCCAAGCCCGGCCTGATCAGCGTCGGCATCTTCAATGTGCTCGGCCAGTGGAACCAGTACATCCTGCCGGTCACCCTGATGCAGCCGACCTCGGCGGGCGAGGCCGACCACTCGATGCTCGCCCAGGGCCTGGTCAACCTGGCTCTGCAGTCGGGGTACAAGAGCGACGCACCGGCACTGTTCGCCGGTATGACGATGGCGATGCTGCCGGTACTGGTGGTGTACCTGTCCTTCCAGCGCCAGGTGCAGTCCGGACTCACGTCCGCCACGCTCAAGTAGGAGCTCAGCCGGGCAGCCACCCGGGGGCGCTGCCCGGCTGCCGGCGTCAGCCCCGGTCGCAGGCCTGCGCGCGCAGGGCGCGGGCCAGGTCGTCGCGGCACTCCAGGACCAGTCGGCGCAGGGCGGGTGCCGCCGAGGGGTGCCCGGTCAGCCAGGCGTCGGCGTCGGCCAGCGTCTGCTCGTCGGTCTGGTACCGCGGGAAGAAGCCGCCCACGATGCGCATCGCGATCTCGATGCTGCGCTGGGCCCAGATGTCCTCCAGCAGGCCGAAGTAGCGGTCGGTGTAGCCGGCCGTCAGCTCGCGCTGCCCCGGCTGGTTGAAGCCCGAGATCTGGGCCTCCACCAGGGCGTTGGGCAGCTCGTCGGAGTCGATCACCGCCGACCAGGCGGCGGCCTTGGCCTCGGCGGTCGGCAGTGCGGCCAGGCACGCCGTCAGGTGCTGCTTGCCGCTGGCGGTGTTGTCCGCCGTCAGCTCGGCGTTCAGCTCGTCGGCATTCGCGGCGCCGTTGGAGGCCAGCGCCAGCCAGAGCGACCAGCGCAGGTCCTGGTCCACCTCCAGGCCGTCGATCCTGGCGCTCCCGTTCAGCAGGCCGCGCAGCAGCTGGAGGTGCTCGTCCGTGCCGGCGGTCTGCGCCAGGAAGCGGGCCCAGGCCAGCTGGTGGTCGCTGCCCGGTGCGGCGGCGCGCAGTTCGCGCAGCGCGCCCTCGGCCAGCAGCCGTGCGCCCTCGGCGCGCCAGGACGGGTCGGCGTACACGTCGAGCGCGGTCTTGGCCTGCTGGTGCAGCGACTGCAGCACACCGATGTCCGACTCCTGCCCGGCGAAGCGCAGCACCAGGGCGAGGTAGTCGCGGGTCGGCATCAGCGCGTCCCGGGTGAGGTTCCAGACCGCCGACCAGGCGAGCGCCCGGGACAGGTCGTCGGTGATCTCGCCGAGTCCGGAGCGCAGGGTCTCCAGCGAGCGGTCGTCGAAGCGGATCTTGCAGTACGTCAGGTCGTCGTCGTTGAGCAGCACCAGCGCGGGCCGGGGCAGTCCGGCGAGCTCGGAGACGACGGTGCGGGCGCCGTGGACGTCCAGCTCGACCCGGTGGGTGCGGGTGAGCGCACCGGCCGGGTCGCGGTCGTAGAGGCCGATCGCGACCCGGTGCGGGCGCGGCGTCGCGCCGTCCTGGGCGACGGCGAACTCGGTGATCCGCCCCTCGGCATCGGTGGTGAGCTGCGGGGTGAGCGAGTTGACCCCGGCGGTCTGCAGCCAGGCGGCGGACCAGGCGGTCAGGTCGCGCCCGCTGGTCCGCTCCAGTACGCCGAGCAGGTCGCCGAGCACGGTGTTGCCGTAGGCGTGCCGCTTGAAGTACTGGCGGGCGCCCTCGAAGAAGGCGTCCCGGCCGACATAGGCGACCAGCTGCTTGAGCACCGAGGCGCCCTTGGCGTAGGTGATGCCGTCGAAGTTCAGCTTGGCGTCTTCGAGGTCGCGGATGTCCGCGGTGATCGGATGGGTGGTGGGGAACTGGTCCTGCCGGTAGGCCCACGCCTTGCGCCGGTTGGCGAAGGTGGTCCAGGCGGACCGGTACCTGGTGGCTTCGACCTGCGAGAACGACCCCATGAAGTCGGCGAAGGACTCCTTCAGCCAGAGGTCGTCCCACCACCTCATGGTGACCAGGTCGCCGAACCACATATGCGCCATCTCGTGCAGGATGACGTTGGCCCGGCCCTCGTAGGCGGCCTCGGTGACCTTCGAGCGGAAGACGAACTCCTCGCGGAAGGTGACGCAGCCCGGGTTCTCCATGGCGCCGATGTTGTACTCGGGCACGAAGCACTGGTCGTACTTCCCGAACGGGTAGGGGAAGTCGAACTCCTGGTGGAAGAAGTCCAGGCCCTGCTTGGTGACGGTGAAGATCTCGTCCGCGTCGAAGTAGCGGGCCAGCGACTTGCGGCAGGTCGCGGCGAGCGGGATCTCCAGAGTGCTGCCGTCGGCGAGCTTGCGGCTGTAGTGGTCGCGCTCGACGTGGTAGGGGCCGGCCACCACGGCGGTGAGGTAGGTGGAGATCGGCTTGGTGGGCGCGAACCGCCAGACGCGGGCGCCCCCTTCGGCGGTGACGTCCTCGTGCACCGCGTTGTTGTAGACGTCCCAGGCGGCCGGTGCGGTCACGGTGAAGCTGAACGGCGCCTTCAGGTCCGGCTGTTCGAAGTTCGCGAACACCCGCCGGGCGTCGGCCGGTTCGAAGTGTGTGTAGAGGTAGGTCTCCCCGTCCACCGGGTCCACGAAGCGGTGCAGGCCCTCGCCGGTCCGGCTGTACGCGCAGTCCGCCTCGATCACCAGGACGTTCTGCTCGGCGAGTCCGTCCACGGCGACCCGGGCGCCGTCGAAGGCCGTGGCCGGGTCCAGGGCACGGCCGTTGAGGGTGACGGACCGTACCGCGGGGGCCAGCAGGTCCACGAAGGTGGCGGCGCCCGGGGCGGAACTGCGGAAGGAGATCGTGGTGGTGGAGCGGAACGTGGCGGCCGTCGGATCCACGGCGGAGGTCACGTCGAGGTGGACCCGGTAGCTGTCCACGCTGAGGATGCCGGCCCGCTGCTGGGCTTCCTCGCGGCTCAGGTTCTTGCCCGGCACTGGCGGTACTCCTTTGTCCGGCTGCTCGCACACGGGGTGCTCGGAGGTCTTCCTTGGGGGCATCCTTTCACGCAGTCCCCGCCGTGCCATTGCACAGGTCACACGGAATCAGGTCCGGGGCGGCGGCGTTGTGATCCGCACAAGCACCCATGTGCCCACCGCACTTCTACGCCGAGCGAAGGACGCCGCCAGTGACGACCGCAGACCGCAAGATCGCCGACTTCTGGTTCGACCCGATCTGCCCCTGGGCCTGGATGACCTCACGCTGGATGCTGGAGGTCGAGAAGCTCCGCCCGGTGGAGACCCGTTGGCATGTGATGAGCCTGGCCGTCCTCAACGAGAACCGCGAGGACCTGCCGGAGAAGTACAAGCAGAACCTGGCCAACGCGTGGCGTCCGGTCCGGGTGCTGATCGCCGCTGCCCAGGCGCACGGCGAGGACGTGCTCGGCCCGCTCTACACCGAGCTCGGCACCCGCTTCCACAACCAGGGCCTGCCCAACGAGCGTTCGACCATCGAGGCGGCGCTGAAGGCGGCCGGCCTCCCGGTCGGCCTGGCCGACGCGGCCGACTCCGATGCGTACGACGAGCAGGTGCGCGCCTCGCACGAGGCGGGCATCTCGCTGGTCGGCGAGGACGTCGGTACCCCGGTGATCGCGGTGGACGGCCCGGACGGCGGCGACCGGGTCGCCTTCTTCGGCCCGGTGGTCACCCCGGCCCCGCGCGGTGAGGCCGCCGCCCGGCTCTGGGACGGCACCATCCTGGTCGCCTCCACCCCCGGCTTCTACGAGATCAAGCGCACTCGTACGGCCGCGCCGTCCTTCGAGTAGCGGCGACGACGAGAGGCCCGGCACCTGGGTGCCGGGCCTCTCGTCGTGTTCGTGGGTCAGGCGCTGCGGCGCTGCTTCAGCCAGCCGAGGGCGGAGAGTGCCACGGTCAGACCGGCCGTGAAGTACAGCTGGATCCGGTTGTCGGCGTCCGCCGTCATCAGGGCCAGCACCGCCACGATCGCGGCCAGTGCCACCCAGGTCAGGTACGGGAAGAGCCACATCCGCACGGTGAGCTGCTCGGGTGCCTCGCGCTCCAGGCGGCGGCGCATCCGCAGCTGGGCCACGGCGATGAACGCCCAGACCACCAGCACGGCCGCGCCGACCATGTTGAGCAGCCAGGTGAAGACGGTGGTCGGCCACCAGTAGCTGAGCAGCACGGCGAGGAAGCCGAAGGCCGAGGAGGCCAGCACCGCGAGCCGCGGCACCCCGCCCTGCACCCGGGCCAGCAGCTTCGGGCCCTGGCCGCGCTCGACCAGCGAGTGCGCCATCCGGGAGGCGCCGTAGATGTTGGCGTTCATCGCGGAGAGCAGCGCGATCAGCACCACCACGTTCATCAGCTGGCCGGCGCCCGGAATGCCCAGGGTGTTCAGCACCGAGACGTACGGGCCCGAGCCCTTCACGGAGGGGTCGTTCCACGGCACCAGGGTGACGATCACGGCCATCGAGCCGACGTAGAACAGGGCGATCCGCCACATCGAGGTGCGCACGGCGGTGGCCACGCTGCGCCGGGGGTCCTTGGACTCCGCGGCCGCGATGGTCACGGTCTCCAGGCCTCCGTAGGCGAAGACCGAGGCCAGCAGGCCGGTGATCAGGCCGGTCGAGCCGTTGGGGAAGAAGCCGCCGTGGCCGGTGAGGTTGGCGGTGCCGGGGGCCGGAGTGCCGGGCAGTACGCCGCAGATGGCCAGGACGCCGATCACCAGGAAGGCGGCGATGGCGGTGACCTTGACCGCGGCGAACCAGAACTCGAACTCGCCGAAGTTCTTCACGGCGGCCAGGTTGGTCGCGCAGAAGAAGCCCATGAAGACGGCGACCCAGACCCAGAGCGGTATGCCGGGGAACCAGCCGCTCATCACGTGCGAGGCGCCTATCGCCTCCGCGCCCACGCCGACGCAGAGCAGCGTCCAGAAGATCCAGCCGACGGCCATGCCGGCCCAGGGGCCGATCTCCCGCTCGGCGTGCACGGAGAAGGAACCGCTGGCGGGGCGGGCCGCCGACATCTCGCCGAGCATCCGCATCACCAGCATGACCAGCAGCCCGGAGCCGGCGAAGGCCAGCACGATGGACGGACCGGCGGCGGCGATACCGGAGCCCGAGCCGACGAACAGCCCGGCGCCGATCACGCCGCCGAGCGCGATCATCGACAGATGGCGCTGCTTGAGGCCGTGGGAGAGGTGCTGGCCCTCGTCGCCGGAGCCGGACGCCTGCGAGGCGGGGTCCAGCGTCGGCTGGGCGGTGGGGGTCGGCATAGACAGGTCCAGACATGTGCGGATGATGGAGCAGTCCGTCCACTATTCGGTACAGCGGCTGGTCATGCCAAGAACTGGCGCTTAAGGACCGGATTCCGGACACCAGAGTGACCGAAAGTGATCTGTCTCCTACTCGAATGACCATGGGATGGCCCCGAGCGCGAGGGAATCCGACAAGCCGAGGGGTCGACGCTTGTCGGATTTGATGCCCCCGAGGTCCGCCGCAGGACATAGGTTCACAACTGTTCACAAGCATTCACGACGGATCACGCCGTGCCAGAACTGGAGACCTGCCCCATGGCCACTGCCGCCACGCCCGCACCGTCCGCCACGGTCCTCGCCGACCTCGTCCCGCGCGCGACCACCCGCCTCGGCGGCCAGGTGCGCGAGCTGGCCCTGGTCGCCGGGGGCGCCGCGCTGACCGGCCTCGCCGCCCAGCTCTCCGTGTCCGTCCCCGGCTCGCCGGTACCGGTGACCGGCCAGACCTTCGCCGCCCTGCTGGTCGGCACCGCCCTCGGCACCCGCCGGGGCGTCGCCTCGCTCGGCCTCTACCTGCTGGCAGGCATGGCCGGGATGCCGTGGTTCGCCGAGGGCACCTCGGGCTGGGCGATGCCGAGCCTCGGCTACGTCCTCGGCTTCGTGCTCGCCGCCGCCCTCACCGGTGCGCTCGCGCGGCGCGGCGCCGACCGCAGCCCGCTGCGGACGGCGCTGGCGATGGTGCTCGGCAACCTGACGATCTATGCGGTGGGTGTCCCTTACCTGGCCGCCTCGCTGCACATCCCGCTGGCCAAGGCCGCCGACCTCGGTCTCTACCCCTACCTGGTCGGGGACGGCCTCAAGGTCCTGTTCGCCATGGGCGCCCTCCCGCTCGCCTGGAAGCTGCTCGGTCGCCGCGGCTGAGCCGCGCATCCCGGGGGCTGAGCTGCGCATCCCGGGAGCGAGGGGCAACCCTTCAGAGCCCCGCGCCCCTGAAGGGTTGCCCCTCGCTCCCGGAGGTTCGGCGGAGTGCGCGGTTGCACGTGCAGTTCTTCCCGCGCCCCTGCGGAGGTACGGGGTTGCCCGCATGCCACACTCATACGCATGCGCGTGTACCTGGGTTCCGACCATGCCGGATACGACCTCAAGAACCACCTCGTCCAGTGGCTGAAGGAGAACGGCCACGAGCCGATCGACTGCGGTCCGCACATCTACGACGCCGAGGACGACTACCCGCCGTTCTGTCTGCGCGCCGCCGAGCGCACCGCCGCCGACCCCGAGGCGCTGGGCATCGTGATCGGTGGCTCGGGCAACGGTGAGGCGATCGCCGCCAACAAGGTGAAGGGCGTGCGTGCCGCGCTCGCCTGGAGCGAGCAGACCGCCGAGCTCGGGCGCGAGCACAACAACGCCAACGTGATCAGCATCGGCGGCCGGATGCACACCGTGGAGGAGTCGACCCGCTTCGTCGAGATCTTCCTCAACACCCCGTACAGCGGCGAGCCGCGCCACACCCGCCGGATCGCCATGCTCAGCGAGTACGAGACCACGGGCGAGCTCCCCCCGATCCCGGCCCACCACCCGCAGGGCTGACAGCCCCGAGACGGCGGCTGCCGTACGGGTCGTCAGAACCCGTGCGGCAGCCAGGGCGCAACCTGGGAGGCGAAGGCCCGTGACGCCTCCCCCAGCGCGCCCTCGCGAAGCTCGGTGACCCGCCCGGCCGCGCCGAGCGACGCCAGCGTCACCCCGCCGAGATACGCCGAGCCCAGCTCACGCACCGTCAGGGCCAGGTCGGCAGCCTCGGCGGTGGGTGCGCAGGCGGCGTCCTCGTCGGGCCCGCCCGCCCGCAGCTTCCAGCGCCCGGTGTTCCACGGACAGAACCCGTCCGTCACTTCGAGCACCATGTCGAGGGGTGCCGCGTACCGGCGCAGCCGAAGCGCCGCACCGACGTCCACCAACCGCACGTAGAGCGCGTCGCCGAGCGTCGGCGAGAGCCGACGGGTGTCCGAGACCAGGTGCAGCAGTGGGTCGTCCACCGGCCGGTTGCGGACCTGGACGGTGTCGGTCAGGTCGATCTCCAGCAGGTACGACCAGAGCCTGGCGTACACCTGCGGTGAGAGTGCCTCGACGTCGCGCACCACGACCACCCCGGCCGCGGACTGGCCGGTCGACTCGTTCTTGACCCGGTACCGGGCATAGCCGAGCGGCCGACCGCTCTGCGCGTCCTCGGCCAGCACCACCTGGAGCGGTGAGGCGCCCTGGCGCATGCCGGGCCCGTCCAGCAGCGGCAGCCGCTCCCAGCCAGGACGGCGCTCCATCATCGCCGGGCGCAGCGGCACCCCGGCCGCGTACACCTCCTCGCAGGCAAGGCTGCTCTCCCCAGGGTCGGTCAGCCGCAGCCGGACGCCGTCCTCGGGCGGCGCGGGCAGCGTGATCCGACGGCTTTCGATCCGCAGAGAGGACTAAGGTCGGGAGCCATACGGCCAGAGCTATCACCGGGTTTCGCCGGGCGCGACCGATTTTCGCAATGTTGCCCAACTCCTGTCCGACACAGGCGCGGTGGCCCGCTCGGCAGGCGGCCGAAACCCGTTGGAAGGCCACCCGGCAACCCGCCCGACACCGCGTACCCATCGACGCCGCCCCGGACCGGTGGATAAGGTCAGAGCCCATGGCTGGCAGCACGCCGGGCGCACCGCCCCAGACGACTGCGAAGGGGCCCGCCGCGACAGCGGCTGCGGACCCCTGGACGGCCCGGCTGCGCACCAGGCTGTACCGGGCCCGGCGAAGGCTGCGCCGAACCGGGGTGGACTACTTCAGGGGCGATGCCTCCGACTGGCTCGCCTTCGGCGCCTTTCTGGCGATGATCCCGCTGCTCGTCCTGCTCAACATCTGGATCCCCGCCTGGGTACCGCCCAGCGCCCTGGTCCTGCCGATCCTCGCCGGAGCCCTGCTGCTGCGCCCCGGCACCCTGGTCCTGCTGTACGCGGCGGCCGCGCTCGGCCTCTCCACCGAGTCGGTGATCCACACCGGCGAGCGGGTGGCCAGCGACCACCCCGAGGCGTACGTCTTCGGCGTCACCCCGGGTGCGGCCCTGGTGGTCGGCGCGGTCGGGGTGGCCGGACTGCTGCTCGCCCAGTTCCGCAGCCGGGTCGGCGTGCCGTGGCGTGGCGGCGGCACCATGCTCTTCGACCTGCGCGAACGGCTGCGGGTGCAGAGCCAGGTGCCCGTGCTCCCCGAGGGCTGGTACGCCGACATGGCGCTGCGCCCGGCCGGCGGCCAGTCCTTCTCCGGCGACTTCGTGGTGGCGGCCAGGACGGGCCCCGGCCGCAGGGTGCTGGAGGCCGTGCTGGCGGACGTCTCCGGCAAGGGCATGGACGCGGGCTCGCGCGCACTGCTGCTCTCCGGGGCCTTCGGCGGGCTGCTCGGCTCGCTGCCCGCGCACGAGTTCCTGCCCGCCGCCAACGGCTATCTGCTCCGGCAGGACTGGGAGGAGGGCTTCGCCACCGCCGTCCATCTGGTGCTCGACCTGGACACCGGAGAGTACGAACTGCTCTCGGCCGGGCATCTGCCGGGTATGCAGCGGCTGTCGGGTGCCGGGCGGTGGGAGGTCATGGAGGCCGCCGAGGGGCCGCTGCTCGGGATCTACGACGGCGCCAAGTTCGAGGGCGTACGCGGCCGGTTGAACCGGGGCGATCTGCTGATGCTCTGCACCGACGGAATGGTCGAGGTGCCGGGGCGCGATCTCGCCGAGGGGATGGACCGGTTGATGGGGGAGGCCGACCGGTTGGTCGCCGGGTCGCTGCTGCAGGGCGGCAGCCGGGGTGCGGCGGTCCGGCTCATCGAGACGGTGGCCAAGGACGTCAACGACGACCGGGCGGTGCTGCTGCTCTGGCGGCAGTGAGGCACTGGGGTGGAAGCAGTGAACCGGGCGGCCGCCGTGGTGTGTCAAGTCCGGCAGCCGATCTTCGGCCAATCCTGACGGGTCGTGGGCGGAGCGTGGCGGGAGGCCCGTGGCGGGTCGATCACCGTCAGCGGGGCTGGTAGGCCCGCCCCTGCCGACGTGCCGTCAGAGGGTCTCGGCTATCGTCTCGGTCGGCGGAAATTCGTCTCACATCCCAGGAAGTTCGTGCCGGCCTTCCGGCTATGCCTTTACGCAGTCGGCACGACCGACCACACTGAGTCGGGGCGGGACTGGTCGGTACTCGGGGGATGGGGGCGTTGCATGCGGCGCTCGGTCAGCGACGTACGGCGGCTGTGCCCCGCCTGACAGGCCGGGCTCCGGCGTCGCCACAGGGTTTCCAGGTGAAATCCCGCAACGAAATAAGGAAGTGAGTCCGGGTGGTGCTCTCCGTCTCCGCGCTGGTGCTGTTCGGTGCCATCGTCTTCATCTTCATCCGCAACAAGCAGTTGAAGACCAGTCACGCGGTCATCTCGGCCCTCTTCGGATTCATGCTCAGTGCGTCCACAGCGGCGGAGCCGATCAAGAACTTCCTCTCCTCGGTGGCCAAGAGCCTTCAGTCGTTCTCCGGCTGACGACTCGTCGGACTACCGCCTGCCCGCTGCCCGGAGAGCCCGCCGGACGCGGCCCAGCAGTCTGCGCCGGGGCGCCGCGGCGGGCATGGGCACCAGGGCCGGTACGGGGCGTACCGGTTCGGGCTGGACGCCGCCCTCGGCGACCAGCAGGACGAACAGGCGTGCCCAGCACAGCCGTTCGCCGCGCGGCCAGTCCAGTGCGTGCAGCGCGGCCGAAGCGGCCTCCGAGACCTGCCCGTTCACCCGGACCTCGGCGATGTCGTCCCCGGCCCGCCCGCCCAGGAACAGCTTCACGCCGTTCAGCCGCGGGGCGGTGAGCTCGGGGCGGAGCGCCTCGGCGAGCGCCGGCAGCGGCTGGTGGTCGGCGAGCCAGCCGGCGAGCTGCTCGTTGCCGAAGCCGAAGACGGCCGCCGGGCCCTGGATCGCGTGCCAGCCGGCCAGCTCGGCGGGCCGGTAGTGGTCACCGTGCTCACCCCGGTGCTCCAGCAGCTCCACCATGGTCGAGGCCGTGGTGGTGGCCCACATCTTCACGGCGTTGTCGAGCTTCTCCTCCTCGGTCTTGCCGAGGCCGGCCGCGCAGTCCCAGACCACCGGGGAGTCCGCGCGCCCGAGATCGAGGACGAAGCCGAGGTCCACATGGCCGTTCCCGCCGTCGCCCGGGTGTTCGCGGACGGCCACCGCCGTCGTGCCCGGACCGCGTACCACCTCGCCGTCCACCGTGAACTCCGCGCCGAACTGCGCCATTTCGCGGACCACACTGCGGTGGATCACGGCCATTCGGTCCTGCGGACGCACGGGCGGGCTCCTAGCTCGAATAAATGATCGGTACGTGGGACGCGAGCGAGATTATCGGCCCCGGGCCCAGGCGGGAAACGGACCGTCAGTTACGCGGGGTGCGGACACTGTGACGGAGGGGGTGACGGAGGTCACCGGAGATTCTCCAGCGTGCGCCGGAGCGTGGTCGGACGGGCGCAAAGCGTGCAATTAATGACGATGTGTACCGATCTGTCCGCCCGAGTGTGACGGTCGGCGCTGCGCTGGGCAGTCCGACCCGACCGGAGAGTGACCTCAGGCCCTGTCGTCCTTATGCGTTCCTTATCCCACCAGGTGGGCGGACTTGCTCTGTGCACGTCGGATCGGCTTTTGTTCTCATCCAGCCCGGCCACCGTCCGGGTCGGTCCATCGGGTGGAACGCCAAGTCCTGCCGCCGCCCGGGGCCGCACTTCAGCAGTGCACGGCAGGAGCGGGGGACCCACAGGTAAGTCGCCGAGCCCGGATGACCGGGACGGCTCGGGGTGAAGCCGCTTCCATGCGGCCGGGCTACTCCCTGCCCGAACCCGACAGCTCACCTCGCAGGCGTCGGAGAGGACTCCCTCATGTCCGCACAGGACAGCCGTCGTTCGCGCATGCCCCGATTCGCCCGCCTCGCGCTTGTCGCGGGTATCGCCGGAGCCTCCCTCGCGATCCCTGCGACCACGGTGACCGCCCAGGCGGCCCCCGCCTACACCTCCCCGGTGGTCAACCCCCACCTCGGCACGCCGTACCACGCCACCGGTTCCAACTGGGCCAGCGGCTACCACACCGGCGTGGACTTCCTGGTCTCCACCGGCACCACCGTCAAGGCGGTCACCACCGGCACCGTGGTCACCACCGGCTGGGGCGGCTCGTACGGCAACCAGGTCGTCATCAAGCACGCCGACGGCAAGTACTCCGAGTACGCCCACCTCTCGGCCATCACCGTCAAGGCCGGCCAGTCCGTGGCAACCGGCCAGCAGATCGGCCGCTCGGGCGCCACCGGCAACGTCACCGGACCGCACCTCCACTTCGAGGTCCGCACCGGCCCGGCCTACGGCTCCGACATCAACCCGGTGGCCTACCTGGCCGCCCACGGCGTCAGCGTCTGACGCTCGTTCAGCCCGATCCCCCCGCCGCAGCACTCCCCGCTGCGGCGGGGGAGGGGTGGCTGGGCGAGTCGAGGGCGGGGTGCGGAATCCCGCCGCCCTGACCGCACCTCAGACGACTTCGGCCCCGGGCCGACGGATGATCCGTCGGCCCGGGGCCGAAGTGCTGGAGCGGGTGACGAGAATCGAACTCGCGTGACCAGTTTGGAAGACTGGGGCTCTACCATTGAGCTACACCCGCATGCCGGTACTGCGCACACGACGCCCCCGGGACTCTGTCGGTCACGAGGACGGGGTCAGCCTACCTGGTTCGGTCGGTTGCTTGCACACTGCTTTCGGTTTCGGGCATGTCCGGCGGGCTGTCGATATAGCGGCGAGCGGGGTCCGGCCGACGTGTACGCTTCCTCTCGGCACCACGGGGTGTGGCGCAGTTTGGTAGCGCGTCCGCTTTGGGAGCGGAAGGCCGTCGGTTCGAATCCGGTCACCCCGACAGTGCGGCAGGGTCTCGTCGAAGGACGGGGCCCTGTTGGCGTTTTCGGGGCGTTTCGGGCAACCTGGAATGTTGATCGATCACCAAGTGTTGCGGTCAGAGAGCACCCGTCGCGAGAACAGCGAGACCGCACACCATGACTGCCGCCGACCAGCCCGCCAGCACCCGTCGGAGGGGACTCGATCCGAAGGTCGCCGTAGGTGTCGTCTTCGTCGCAGCACTCTTCATGTCGATCATGGACACCACGATCGTCAATGTGGCCCTGCCGTCCATCGGACGGCAGTTCTCCGTGGACCCGGCCTCGGTCGGCGTGGTCAACGTCGGCTATCTGGTGAGCCTTGCCGTCTTCGTCCCGCTCTCCGGCTGGCTCGGCGACCGCTTCGGCACCCGCCGGGTCTTCCTGACCGCCCTCACCCTCTTCACGATCGCCTCGCTGCTCTGCGGCGCCGCTGGCAGCCTCGACCAGCTGACCGTCTACCGGATCTTCCAGGGCGCGGCAGGCGGCCTGCTCACCCCGGTCGGGATGACCATGCTCTTCCGGGCCTTCCCGCAGGAGGAGCGGATGCGGGCCACCCGGGTGCTGATGCTGCCGACTGCCGTCGCGCCCGCGCTCGGTCCGGTACTGGGCGGCTGGCTGGTGGACAGCTGGTCCTGGCACTGGGTCTTCATCGTCAACGTCCCGATCGGCGTCCTGGCACTGGTCTTCGGTCTGCTCTTTCTCCCCGACTACCGCTCGGACGCCGCCCACCGCTTCGACGCGGCCGGGTTCCTGCTCGCCGCGCTCGGTCTCGGCCTGCTGATGTACGCGCTCTCCGAGGGTGCCGGCAAGGGCTGGGGCAGTACCGGCATCCTGCTCTCCGCCGTCCTCGGCCCACTCGCCCTGGCGGCCCTGGTGGTGGTCGAACTCCGGCTCCCGCAGCCGATGTTGGACCTGCGGCTGTTCCACGACCGGATCTTCCGTACCGCCAACCTGCTCTCGCTCTTCTCCGGTGCCGCCTTCCTCGGCATGCTCTACCTCTTCCCGCTGCTGATGCAGGACGCGCTCGGTATGGACGCCCTGCACAGCGGACTGATGGTCTTCCCCGAGGCGATCGGTGTGATGGTGGCCTCCCAGGTGGCCGGGCGGCTCTACCCCAGGGTCGGCCCGCGCAGGCTGCTGGTGACCGGGGCCGGTGCCGTCGCCCTCTGCCTGGCACTGATGGCGACCATCGGTCAGGACAGCAACCTCTGGGCGGTCCGGGTGCTGCTCTTCGCCACCGGCTTCGCCATGGCGCACGTCTTCATGCCCTCGCAGACCGCCGCCTTCGCGACCGTCCCCGCCCGTTCCACCGGCGGCGCCTCGACCCTCTACAACGCCCAGCGCCAGCTCGGCTCGGCGCTCGGGGTGGCCGTGCTCGGCACCGTGCTGGCGGCCATCGGCACCGTCACGACCACGTCCGGAGGTACGCCCACGGCGAACCTCGCCGCCTATCACGCCGCCTTCCTGGTGGCAGCCGCTCTGGCCCTGGCGGCGGCCGTGACGGCGCTGTTCGTCCGGGATTCGGACGCTGTGGCCACCATGCGACCGGCCCCCGCGGGCGAGCCGCAGGTCGAGCGGGCGCAGGCCGCGGCACACTGATCGCGGGCGGGCCTGGCGTCCGCCTTTCGTGGTACCGGTAGGATGGGCCGCTGGCGGTAGTGCCTGTGCCATGCACAGCTCCACCGCCCGAGGGCGAGGAGTCACGCTCACCGTCCACCACGCACGGGAGATGCAGCTCCAACCGCCCATCGCCCGTCTCGCCCGCGCTGGACCATCCGGCCGGGCGGAGACAACCTGACCGCAAGCCCCTAGGAGACCTAACCGTGAAGAGCGCCGTCGAGACTCTGAACCCGACCCGGGTTCGACTCACCGTCGAGGTGCCCTTCGAGGAGCTCAAGCCCAGCCTCGACGCGGCGTACAAGAAGATCAACCAGCAGGTCACGGTCCCGGGCTTCCGTAAGGGCAAGATCCCGGCCAAGGTGATCGACCAGCGCTTCGGCCGTGCGGCCGTGCTGGAGGAGGCCGTCAACGACGCCCTGCCGCGCTTCTACACGCAGGCCGTCGACGAGGGCAAGATCGAGGTCCTCGGCCAGCCCGAGATCACCGACATCGAGGGTGTCGAGAAGATCGCCGATGGTGGCGACCTGAAGTTCACCGCCGAGGTCGACGTCCGCCCGGAGATCACCCTCCCCGACTTCTCCACCATCGAGGTGACCGTCGACCCGATCGTGGTCGAGGACGCCGATGTCGAGAAGTCCCTGGAGCAGCTGCGTGAGCGCTTCTCCTCGGTCAAGGACGTCGAGCGCGCCGCCGCCGAGGGCGACGTCGTCGTCGTCGACCTGGAGGCCAAGGTCGACGGTGAGGTGCCGGAGGACGGCACCGCCACCGGTGTGAGCTACGAGATCGGCTCCGGCCGCCTGCTGGACGGCATCGACGAGGCCGTCGTCGGCCTGTCCGCCGGTGAGACCAAGACCTTCACCACCGAGCTCAAGGGCGGCACCCAGGCCGGCAAGAGCTCCGAGGTCACCGTCACCGTGACCGCGGTCCAGGAGAAGGAGCTCCCCGAGCTGGACGACGAGTTCGCCCAGCTGGCGAGCGAGTTCGACACCCTGGAGGAGCTGAAGGAGGACTCCCGCAAGCGCCTCGAGCGCATGCGCGAGTTCGACCAGGCCACCCAGGCTCAGGAGCGCGTCCTGGACGAGCTGCTGAAGCTGGTCGAGATGGAGTACCCGGAGAAGCTTCTCAAGGACGAGATCGAGACCCGTCGCCACAACCTCGAGCACCACCAGCTGGAGCCCATGGGCCTGACCCTGGAGACCTACCTGGAGACCCAGGGCAAGACCCTGGAGGAGTTCCAGGCGGAGACCGAGGAGCAGGCGAAGAAGGGCATCAAGACCCAGTTCGTCCTCGACGAGATCGTCGCCAAGGAGGAGCTCGGCGTCAACCAGGAAGAGCTCACCGAGCACCTGATCCGCCGTGCCGCCGGTTCGGGCCTGACCCCGGACCAGTTCGCCCAGCAGGTCGTCCAGGGTGGCCAGGTGCCGCTGCTGGTCGGCGAGGTCGCCCGCGGCAAGGCGCTGGCCGCCGTGGTCGAGGCCGCCAAGGTCACGGACACCAACGGTGAGGTCGTCTCCTTCGACGAGGACGAGGACGAGACCGAGGAGTCGGCCGCGGCCGCCGCCGAGACGACCGAGGCCTGAGTCCTCAGTAGTCCTCAGTAGTTTCCGACCGTGAGCCCGGGTACCGAACTGGTACCCGGGCTCACGGTTTCCCCCGCTGACCCTGCGCTCACAGCGAACAGTTCTGCGTGGGGGATTCTGAGGCCCGGCCTGCGCGTTAGGGTCCTTAGACAGCGACACTGCGGTCTTGCTTCGCGGGCGGGGCGCAGTGATTTTCCAGAGCTGTGCGACAAGCGACGGCTGCTCGGCGGCCGTCCAATTCGACTGAGCAGGTGGCTAAGTGACGTTCCCGCAGATGCAGATGCCTGGCCTGATGGCGCCGCACGCCGCCGCTGGTGACGTGCTCGGCGGCCTGGGGGACCAGGTCTACAACCGGCTGCTCAACGAGCGCATCATCTTCCTCGGCCAGCAGGTCGACGACGACATCGCCAACAAGATCACCGCCCAGCTGCTGCTCCTGGCCGCTGACCCGGACAAGGACATCTTCCTCTACATCAACTCTCCGGGTGGCTCGATCTCGGCCGGCATGGCGATCTACGACACCATGCAGTACATCAAGAACGACGTGGTCACCATTGCGATGGGCATGGCGGCCTCGATGGGCCAGTTCCTGCTGACCGCCGGCGCCCCGGGCAAGCGCTTCTCGCTGCCGAACGCCAACATCCTGATGCACCAGCCCTCCGCGGGCCTCGGTGGTTCGGCCACCGACATCCGGATCCAGGCGGAGCAGCTGCTGCGCACCAAGAAGCGGATGTCCGAGCTGATCGCCCAGCACAGCGGCCAGACCTTCGAGCAGATCACCGCGGACTCCGACCGCGACCGCTGGTTCACGCCGGAGGAGGCCAAGGCGTACGGCCTGATCGACGAGATCATGCACAGCGCCGCGGATGTCCCCGGCGGCGGCGGCACCGGCGCCTGAGCGCCCGCCAGCACCCCACCACACCCGTCGGTACGCATCCGGAGGCCGGAACACCCATGAACACCCCCCAGACGCCCCGCGCCGAGTTCTACGGAGCCCGCGCTGAGGGCCGGTACATCGTCCCGCGCTTCGTCGAGCGCACCTCGCAGGGCATCCGCGAGTACGACCCGTACGCCAAGCTGTTCGAGGAGCGCATCATCTTCCTCGGCTCGCAGGTGGACGACGTCTCGGCGAACGACATCATGGCCCAGCTGCTGTGCCTGGAGTCGATGGACCCGGACCGCGAGATCCAGATGTACATCAACTCGCCCGGCGGCTCCTTCACGGCGCTGACGGCCATCTACGACACGATGCAGTACGTCAAGCCGGACATCACCACGGTCTGCATGGGCCAGGCGGCCTCCGCCGCCGCGGTGCTGCTGGCCGCCGGTACGCCCGGCAAGCGGATGGCGCTGCCGAACGCGCGGATCCTGATCCACCAGCCGTACACCGAGACCGGCCGCGGCCAGGTGTCCGACCTGGAGATCCAGGCCAAGGAGATCTTCCGGATGCGCGAGCAGCTGGAGGAGATGCTCTCCAAGCACTCCAACAAGCCGGTCGAGCAGGTCCGCGACGACATCGAGCGAGACAAGATCCTGACGGCCGAGGAGGCCCTGGAGTACGGGCTGATCGACCAGATCATCTCGACCCGCAAGACCTCGCTGACCGACTGACCTCGGCGGCCCCGGGCGGGGCGTACATGACTCACGTGATGTACGCCCCGCCTTCGTTCTGTTCCGGACGGGCCCCTGGCCCGGCACAATCTAGTGCGGGCCTCATGCCCGCCAGACGGCATCTGTTCGGTATCAATTCGCCCACGGCGTAGGGCAGAGCTGCCGAAGTCGGCGGATTCACCGGCTCAGCAGAGTACCGTCGGATAGCGAGACCGACCGCCGACGGCGCAGCCGGTCCACAGCACCAGGCCCCGGACCCTCGCGGGGCCCCTGGCGAAGGGGAAGCACCTCGTGGCACGCATCGGAGACGGTGGCGACCTGCTCAAGTGCTCGTTCTGCGGCAAGTCGCAGAAGCAGGTGAAGAAGCTGATCGCCGGGCCAGGCGTGTACATCTGCGACGAGTGCATCGACCTGTGCAACGAGATCATCGAGGAGGAGCTCGCGGAGAGCTCCGAGGTGCGCTTCGAGGAGCTCCCGAAGCCGCGGGAGATCTACGAGTTCCTCGACCAGTACGTGGTCGGCCAGGACTTGGCGAAGAAGGCACTGTCCGTCGCGGTCTACAACCACTACAAGCGGGTGCAGGCCGGCGAGGCGGGCCGCAGCGGCGGGAACGGCCGCGAGGACGCGATCGAGCTGGCCAAGTCCAACATCCTGCTGCTCGGCCCGACCGGCTCCGGCAAGACGCTGCTCGCGCAGACCCTGGCCCGGATGCTCAACGTGCCGTTCGCGATCGCCGACGCCACCGCGCTCACCGAGGCGGGTTACGTCGGTGAGGACGTCGAGAACATCCTGCTGAAGCTGATCCAGGCGGCCGACTACGACGTCAAGAAGGCCGAGACGGGGATCATCTACATCGACGAGATCGACAAGGTCGCGCGAAAGAGCGAGAACCCGTCGATCACCCGCGACGTCTCCGGCGAGGGTGTGCAGCAGGCGCTGCTGAAGATCCTGGAGGGTACGACGGCCTCGGTGCCCCCGCAGGGCGGCCGTAAGCACCCGCACCAGGAGTTCATCCAGATCGACACCACCAACGTGCTGTTCATCGTGGGCGGTGCCTTCGCCGGTCTGGAGCGGATCATCGAGGGCCGGGCGGGCGCCAAGGGCATCGGCTTCGGCGCCAACATCCGCTCCAAGCGGGAGCTGGACGCCAGCGACCACTTCCGCCAGGTGATGCCGGAGGACTTGGTGAAGTTCGGGATGATCCCCGAGTTCATCGGTCGTCTGCCCGTGATCACCAGCGTGCACAACCTGGACCGCGAGGCCCTGCTGCAGATCCTCACCGAGCCGAAGAACGCGCTGGTCAAGCAGTACCGCAAGCTCTTCGAGCTGGACGGCGTGGAGCTGGAGTTCACCCGGGACGCGCTGGAGGCCATCGCGGACCAGGCGATCCTGCGCGGCACCGGTGCCCGAGGGCTTCGGGCCATCATGGAGGAGGTGCTGATGTCCGTGATGTACGAGGTGCCCTCGCGTCAGGACGTCGCCCGCGTGGTGGTCACCGGGGACGTGGTCTCCAAGCACGCCATCCCGACCCTGGTCCCGCGCGACATGATCAAGCGTGAGCGCCGCGAGAAGAGCGCCTGAGGCGCAACCGGGCAAACCCGGGTGCAACAGTGCTCAACAGCGAAGGGGCCCCGCCGAGTTGATCGGCGGGGCCCCTTCGCGTCTGCGGCTGTGCGGTGGTTACTTCTTGACCTCGGAGAGCTGGCGCAACTCGCGGGCGTCGGCGGCGAGCTGGTCCAGGTTCACCGAGCTGGCATTGGCCTCGATCTCCAGCACCATGACCACGGTGCTGCCGTCGGCCCAGGCGCAGAAGCCGAACTTGGTGCCGCTGGTGTCGGACTGGGCGCAGTCCAGCTTGCCGCCCAGCGGTCCCGGGTCGAAGCTGCGGCGGTCGTTGATCGGGGCGTCGCTGCCGGCCGCCCCCCTGAACGCGGCGTCCACCTGCTTGTCGGGGAACAGCACATTGCCCCAGCCACCGGCCACGATCAGGGCCTTGGTGCGGTCCCCGTTGTGGTAGATCGTGCTCACGGGAGTGGGCGTCCAGGCGTTGGAGCCCTTGGAGAAGTCCGCGGCCAGCTCGGTACCCAGCTGCTTGGCGGTCGGGTCGTTGTCGTCCCGCTTCAGCCCGTGGAAGTCCTCGGGCAGAACAAGCTTGTAGTTACCGGTCTTTGACGCCACGTCGGCGATGAAGTACACCAGCGTGCCACCGCCGATCAGCAGTACGGCGGCCAGCGAGCCCAGCACGATCCACAGCGTCCTGCGGGACTTCGGCGGCTGCGGCGCACCGAACTGGGGTGCCCCGTAGGCCGGAGCGCCGTACTGGGGTGCTCCGTACTGCGGCGCTCCGTACTGAGGCTGCGGCGCACCCTGAGGCTGGGGCGCGCCGAACTGCGGCGGTTGGCCGTACCCGCCGGGCTGCTGCTGCTGCGGTGCACCGTACGGAGGCGGCGGGGGCGGGGCGCCGAAGGGCTGGGCCGGCGGCGGGGGCGCGCCGAAAGGGTTCTGCTCGGACACGGTTGCCTTCGAGTCGGTGAGATGGGCTGTGGAGCGGGCCGGGCTACTTCGAGACGACCGAGGCGTCACGGACGGCGCGGGTCTCCTCGGCCGCCTGGGACGGTGCGAGCGGCCGGGTCGCGCCGGTCAGCGACATATGGGTGAAGGTGACCGAGCCGAGGGTCGAGTGGTTGGCCCAGACGCAGACCGGGATGTCGATGCCGCTGCTGGTGGCGACACCGCAGGAGAGCTTGCCGCCCGCGTCCTTGCTGTCCTTGGCGTCCACGGCGGCCAGCGGTGTCTTCCAGGTCAGCTTGCCGTTGGAGGTCATCTCGGTGCTGGTCTCGGCGATGACCGACGCCGGGTCGGGGATCGTCCCGTACGAGCCACCGACGCTGATCATGTCGGTGCTGTCCGCGCCCTTGCTGTACATGGCGAACAGGGCGCCGTCGACCTTGGTGAAGCCGTGGCCCGTCTTGGAGGGGTCGCCGGGAGCGTCCTTGGCCGACTTCTGGATGTAGCCGCCGGGCAGGCTGGCCGGGGCCGAGAGCTTGTACTGGCCCGCCGTGGAGCCGCCGCCACCGCCACCGCCCCCGAGGCCGCCGCCGCCGCTCTTGCCGCCCATCAGCGCGTAGGCGCCGAGACCGCCGCCGGCCAGCACCAGCACACCGACCACCACACCGACGATCACCCCGGTGTTGCTCTTCTGCGGCGGCGTGGGCTGCTGCTGGTAACCGAACTGGGGCTGCGCCTGCCCGTACTGCGGCTGCTGCGGCGCGCCGTACGGCTGCGCGGCGGGCGGCTGCTGCGGGTAGCCGTACTGCGGCGGCTGCTGCGGCGCGCCGTACTGGGGCGGTGCCGGCGGCTGGCCGTACTGCGGCGGCTGCTGCGGCTGACCCTGCGGATACTGCTGACCCTGGCCGTACATCGGCTTCGATCTCCCCCGCCGCGTCCGCGGCCTGTCTCTGTGTACATATCGTCAGCACTCGTACGAATGGGTGCACGAGTATCGGGGCACGGTACCGTACCGGACTGTCGGCCCGTCCGGGTGGCCTACTCGAATCGCGTTAGTAAGGCGCGCCCCGGCGTACGTAAACTGTGCGTCGTGACCGACACGACGAACCAGCGCCCCGACGCCTCCTACCCCGGGGACAACGCAGCCACCCTCCCGACGACCTACACTCCGGCCGAGGTAGAGGGCGAGCTGTACGAGCGCTGGGTGGACCGCGGTTACTTCACCGCCGACGCCAAGAGCGACAAGCCCGCGTACACCATCGTCATCCCGCCGCCGAACGTCACCGGTGCCCTGCACCTGGGCCACGCCTTCCAGCACACGCTGATGGACGCGCTCACCCGCCGTAAGCGCATGCAGGGCTACGAGACGCTCTGGCTGCCCGGTATGGACCACGCCGGTATCGCCACCCAGAACAAGGTGGAGCAGCAGCTCGCCGAGTCCAACCTCTCCCGTCACGACCTGGGCCGGGAGGCCTTCGTCGAGAAGGTCTGGGAGTGGAAGGAGCAGTACGGCGGCAGGATCCTCGGCCAGATGCGCCGGCTCGGCGACGGCGTCGACTGGTCGCGTGAGCGCTTCACCATGGACGAGGGCCTCTCGCAGGCCGTCCAGACCATCTTCAAGAAGCTCTTCGACGACGGCCTGATCTACCGCGCCGAGCGCATCATCAACTGGTGCCCGCGCTGCCTCACCGCGCTCTCCGACATCGAGGTCGAGCACGAGGACAGCCCCGGCGAGCTGGTCTCCATCCGCTACGGCGAGGGCGAGGACTCCATCGTCGTCGCCACCACCCGCGCCGAGACGATGCTGGGCGACACCGCGATCGCCGTCCACCCGGACGACGAGCGCTATGCACACCTGGTCGGGCGCACCGTCAAGCTGCCGCTCACCGACCGGGAGATCCCGGTCGTGGCCGACACCCACGTGGACCCGGAGTTCGGCACCGGCGCCGTCAAGGTGACCCCGGCGCACGACCCCAACGACTTCGCCATCGGCCAGCGCCACGGCCTGCCGTCCATGACGGTCATGGACGAGCACGGCGTGATCACCGTCCACGGCCCGTTCCTCGGCCTGGACCGCCTGGAGGCGCGCTCGGCCGTCGTCGGTGCCCTGCGCGAGCAGGGGCGCATCGTCGCCGAGAAGCGCCCCTACATGCACGCCGTCGGCCACTGCTCGCGCTGCCACACCGTCGTCGAGCCGCGCCTGTCGCTCCAGTGGTGGGTCAAGGTCGAGCCGCTGGCCCTGGAAGCCGGCAACGCCGTCCGCGACGGCCGGGTGCAGATCCACCCGAAGGAGCTGGAGGGCCGCTACTTCGCCTGGGTCGACAACATGCACGACTGGTGCATCTCGCGCCAGCTCTGGTGGGGCCACCGGATCCCGGTCTGGTACGGCCCCGAGGGCCAGGTCGTCTGTGTCGGCCCGAACGAGGAGCCGCCCGCCGGCGAGGGCTGGCACCAGGACCCGGACGTCCTGGACACCTGGTTCTCCAGCGGCCTGTGGCCGTTCTCCACCCTCGGCTGGCCGGAGCAGACCCCGGACCTGGAGAAGTTCTACGCCACCGACGTCCTGCTCACCGGCCACGACATCATCTTCTTCTGGGTCGCCCGGATGATGATGTTCGGCCTGTACGCGATGGACGGCCAGGCGCCGTTCCACACCATCGCGCTGACCGGCCTGGTCCGCGACCAGTTCGGCAAGAAGATGTCCAAGTCCTCCGGCACCGCCGTCGACCCGCTCGACTGGATGGACGCCTACGGCGCGGACGCCGTCCGCTTCACCCTGGCCCGTGGCGCCAACCCCGGCGCGGACGTGCCGATCGGTGAGGACTGGGTCCAGGGCTCGCGCAACTTCTGCAACAAGATCTGGAACGCCACCCGGTTCGCCCTGATGAACGGAGCGACGGTCTCCGGCGAGCTCCCCGCAGCCGAGGACCTCAACGCCGCCGACCGCTGGATCCTGTCCCGGCTGAACGCGACGGTCGCCGAGGCCGACGCGCTCTACGAGGACTACCAGTTCGCCAAGCTGGCCGACCTGCTGTTCCACTTCGCCTGGGACGAGGTCTTCGACTGGTACGTCGAGCTCTCCAAGACCACGCTGGCCAAGGGCGGCGCGCAGGCCGACGCCTCCCGCCGCGTCCTCGGCGAGGTCCTGGACGTCACCCTGCGACTGCTCCACCCGATCGTCCCGTTCGTCACCGACACCCTGTGGACCACGCTCACCGGCGCCGAGTCGCTGGTGGTCACCGAGTGGCCCAAGGACAGTGGCTTCCGTGACGCCGCGGCCGAGTCGGAGATCGCCATTCTCCAGCAGGTGGTCACCGAGGTCCGCCGGTTCCGCTCGGACCAGGGTCTGAAGCCCGGCCAGCGAGTCCCGGCCCAGCTGGAGCTGACCGGTACCGTGCTCGTCCCGCACGAGGACGCGATCCGCTCGCTGCTGCGCCTGACCGAGCCGGAGGCCGGCTTCCACGCCACCGCCTCGCTGCCGGTGGCCGGTGCCACCGTCGCACTCGACCTCTCCGGCACCATTGATGTCGCGGCCGAGCGCAAGCGCCTGGCCAAGGACCTTGCGGCGGCCGAGAAGGAGAAGGCGCAGACCTCCGGCAAGCTCGGCAACGAGGCCTTCCTGGCCAAGGCCCCGGACGACGTGGTCGCCAAGATCCGCACCCGCCAGGCCGCGGCCGAGGCCGACATCGTCCGGATCACCGCCCAGCTGGCGGCGCTGCCGCAGGGCTGATCCCCGACCCGGCACTCCCCGAGGGCCGTACCACCCGCTCACCGAGCGGGCCGGTACGGCCCTCGACTGCTTGTGGGCAAAGGGAGTTGAAGAAATAGCAGGGTGGCCGGCGATGTCGGGGACTTAAAGCCCCGAACACTGCGGACATTTGGTCCGGGGGCGCCATTCGGAGTCGCTGCGACAGTTCCTGATAGCCCGTTCGGCCGAATTCCATCACGTACCCCCTGCCGAAGGCAGATGTGCACGAAGAGATGGAAACGGCAGAAGGACGGGCCAATGGGAGCCCACCGGCGGCATGGCGGTCGACATCGGCGGCGGCACCACCGGTGTGGCCGGGGTCTCGCTCGGCAGCATCGTCACCAGAGGGCCGATCCCGGTCGCGATCACTCGCCGGAGCAGGGCCGGTCCACCGGCGGTGGTGCGCTGCGTCGCGGTCGGTACCGGTATGTGCGTCGGGGAAATCGAGTCGCTGCGGCGGGTGTTCGCGGTCAGCACCTGAACTGCTGAAGCGAATTGGCGGCGATACCCGGGATACTGTGCCCATTCCCGGGTATTGCCACCGGTCAAAGTCCCGTTGTCGTCCGCGCCTGTTGTACGCGCGGGTCACTGAATTTTGCAGTTTCACTGTGTACGGTGAGCAGAAGTTCGGCAGCGGGTGTTGCGACTGACGGGAGGGCATGGCGTGGCGGTGACCAAGGAGTTGGCCGACGAGCTGCCTGTGGAGGAGGTCGAGGCGGCCAAAGCCCGTGTGGCGACTCTGCTGCTCGCCTTCCGGCACGGCAATCAGCTGGCTTTCGACCACGAACTGGACTGCCTGCTGGAGGAACGGGCCGAGCGTGAGGTGACCACCCTGCTGGCGTGGATCGCCGCCGAGGCGGTGCGCAAGGCGTACGCGCCCGAGGTGGGCGACCGGGTGCTGCGGGCGCTGGCCAGGCGGGCGCCGACGGACACCGGGGCGGTCGCGGTGGACGAGGAGGGGGCGGACGCGGCCCGGCTCATCGAGGCGGTCGGGGCCGGCGATGTCGCAGCGGTGCGGGCGGTGGTGGCCTCCACGGCCGACACCACCTACCTGCTGGGCGGCCTGTTGCAGGCGGTGGCGATGATGCTGCCGCTGCTGCCGGAGGGGGAGGCCGAGGAGGTGGCGGCCGAGTTGCGGCTGCGGCACAGCAGTCGGACGGGCAGCCGGACCCCCGGTATTCCGGAGGCCCGGCAGTACTGACGGCTCAACAGGCCTGTTCGGGGTCACGCCCGCTCGAAAATCACGGCATGGCGTGCAGATGGCTGCCGATGGTCCCGGCGATGCCACCGCCGTTCTTGGCGTCCCAGTTGGTGGACCAGGTCATCGCGCCACCGATCCCCGGCCAGGTCTGGCCGGGCCTGAAGGAGCCGCAGCCGGTGCCGGAGGCAAGGCAGTCCAGTGCCGCGTCGACCACGCTCGGGCTGACGTAGCCGCTGCCGGCCGCGCTGGTGGAGGCGGGAACGCCGAGGCCGACCTGGCTCGGGGCGAGTCCGCCCTTCAGCTGGATGCAGGCGAGGGCGGTGAGGAAGTCCTCGGTGCCCTGCGAGTAGACGTTGCCGTCGCAGCCGTTCATCGAACCCGAGTTGTAGTACTGCATATTGACGATGGTGAGGATGTCCTTCACATTCAGCGCCAGCTTGAAGTACTCCATGCCGGTGGACTGCATGTCGATGGTCTGCGGTGCCATGGTGAGGACGAAGCCGCTGCCCACCTTGCCGGCCAGCGAGTGCAGGGCCTGGCCCAGGTAGGCGGCGTTGACTCCGTTCTCCAGGTCGATGTCCACGCCGTCGAACCCGTAGCTCTGGATCAGGGCGTAGGCGCTGTTGGCGAAGTTTGCGGCGGAGGTGGCGTCGGCGACCGAGATGGTGCCGTTCTGGCCGCCGATGGAGAGCACCACCCGCTTGCCGGCCTGGTGCTTGGCGGCGATGTCGGCCTTGAACTGGGCGTCGGTGTAGCCGCCGAGCTTGCTCGCCAGTGCGCTGTCCAGGGTGAAGCTGATCGCGCCGGGCGTGGTGGTGGCGTCGGCGAAGGAGACCGCGATGATGTCGTACGCGGCCGGGACGTCGCTGATCCGCTGCACCGTGGCGCCGTTGTCGAAGTTCTGCCAGTAGCCGGTGAGGATGTGCTTGGGCAGTCCGGTGCTGGGCGGCGTCACCGTGGGGGACGGGGACGGGGACGGGGACGGGGACTGCGTGGGGGATCCGGTGGGGGACTGGCTCGGCGGCGGGGTGCCGGGGCCGGTCAGCGAGACGTCGTCGGCGAGGTAGGGGCCCTGGTCGTACCAGCCGTGCAGGTACACCGTGACCGTGGTGGTCGAGGGGCCGGTGGTGAAGGTGGTGGTCAGCTGGTTCCAACTGGTGCCGCTGGACCAGGTGCTGGGGTCGGCGCCGCCCGTCCCGGTGGCGCCGAGGTAGACGTACGGGCCCTGTACCCAGGCGCTCAGCGTGTACGTCGAGGACGGGGTGACGGTGACACTCTGGCTGCACTGGGCGTTGTCACTGCCGCTGGGCGTGGCCTGGAGGGCGGAGCTGCCCGAGCGGGCCTGAGTACCGGTCACCTGGCCGGAGGAGGCCGTGCAGGACCAGCCGGTGAGACCGTTCTCGAAGCCGCCGTTGGCAATCAGGTCGACATCGGCGGCTTGGGCGCCGGGGGTGGCCAGCAACAGCCCGACCAGGACGAGGGCGGCCGCCACCAGAACGGCCAGGGCACTGACGGTACGACGGGGTCTTGCGCGCATGCCATCTCCAGTGGGGGATGTCGATGGGTGCGGTGCAGGGTCAAGTCCCGTGTTCTGAACGGGACTTGATTCACAAGGTGGAGTAGACCATTCCCGCTGTCAAGGCCTCGCGCCCCTGAGTGGCTCACCCCTTGCCCTGAGGTTCAGGCGGCCGGCGCGGCCGATGTCGGCAGGATGGTGGTCAGGTGGGCGATGCGGGTCGAGGCGAGGCCGTCGCCGTAGGGGCTGGGGTCCGGGCGAGGCGGGCCAGGCGACTCCGGGTGTCCGCGAGCCACTCCTCGGCGAGGGTGCCGGGCTCGGGGCCCGGCGCGACCAGCGCGGCGAACCCGGCGTCGATCGCCTCGTGGGCGACGAAGAAGTTGCGCACCAAGCGCTCCTGACGGCTTTGATTCGAGGGCATCTATGTGCATAGATGGCATGATTCGATGGTAAATGACCGTATTTATCCTGTCTTTGCAAAGTGGCGACTCTCGCTTGGCCTGCCCCGGGCGGCGTTCGGTGCGGGCTCGGACCTGCCTGCGCACATCGGCCGACGCGCCCTCCGTAGACTGAGGACGTGAGCGACAAGGCCGAGCAGAACCCGTACACGATCCGCCCCACCACCAACGACCCCGCCGATCCGGCGACCGGACTGCGCGAGGTGGAGGCCGAGCTGGCCAAGCGCTGGCCGGAGAACAAGCTGGAGCCCTCGCTCGACCGGATCGAGGCGCTGATGGACATCCTCGGCCAGCCCCAGCGCTCCTACCCCTCGATCCACATCACCGGCACCAACGGCAAGACCTCGACGGCCCGGATGATCGAGCAGCTGCTGAACGGCTTCGAGCTGCGCACCGGCCGCTACACCAGCCCGCACGTGGAGTCCGTCACCGAGCGGATCAGCCTGGACGGCGTCCCGATCTCGGTGGAGAAGTTCGTCGAGACCTACCGCGACATCGAGCCGTACCTGCAGATGGTCGATGCCCAGCAGTCGGTCGCGATGTCCTTCTTCGAGGTGCTGACCGGCATGGCGTACGCGGCCTTCGCCGACGCCCCGGTGGACGTGGCCGTCGTCGAGGTCGGCATGGGCGGCTCCTGGGACGCCACCAACGTGATCGACGCCGCCGTGTCGGTGATCACCCCGATCAGCCTCGACCACACCGACAAGCTGGGCGAGACGCCGGGCGAGATCGCGGTCGAGAAGTCCGGGATCATCAAGCAGGGCGCGCTCGCCGTGGTCGCCCAGCAGCCGCTGGACGCCGCCCAGACGATCCTCAAGCGGGCCGTCGAGGTGGACGCCACCGTGGCCCGCGAGGGCATGGAGTTCGGCGTGATCCACCGTGAGGTCGCGGTCGGCGGGCAGATGGTGACGCTGCGGGGGCTCGGTGGCTTCGAGTACGAGGAGATCTTCCTCCCGCTGCACGGCGCCCACCAGGCGCACAACGCGGCCCTCGCGCTGGCGGCCGTGGAGGCGTTCTTCGGTGTCGGCGGCGCGCGCGGCGGGAACCTGGACGCGGACAAGGTGCGCCAGGCGTTCTCCGGTGTCCGCTCGCCGGGCCGACTCGAGGTCGTCCGCCGCAGCCCCACCGTGATCCTGGACGCCGCGCACAACCCGCACGGCGCCGAGGCCACCGTCGCCGCGATCGGCGAGTCCTTCGGCTTCAGCAAGCTGGTCGGCGTGATCGCCACCAGCGGCGACAAGGACGTCGCCGGGCTGCTGGAGGTCTTCGAGCCGGTCCTGGCCGAGGTGGTCGTCACCCAGAACTCCACCCACCGCGCGATGCCGGTGGACGAACTGGCCGCGCTGGCCGTGGAGATCTTCGGCGAGGACCGGGTTCAGGTGGAGCCGCGCCTGGACGACGCCATCGACGCGGCCGTCACCCTCGCCGAGGAGGAGGACCTCGGCGGTGTCGGCGTCCTGGTCACCGGCTCGGTCATCACGGTGGGCGAGGCCCGCCTGCTGCTCGGGAGGAAGTAGTCATGCGGACCCTGTGCTCCTCGACGCTGATCGGCGAGGCCTTGCTGCTGCTCTTCGCCGCGTTGGTGGCCATGCAGCTCAGCCACGTCTCCGCCGCGACCATCTGGACGGTCAGCGGCATCGCGATGCTGCTGTGCGTCCTGCTCTGCGGCGCGATCACCCGCCCCGGCGCGGTCGCCGTCGGCTGGGCGCTCCAGCTCGGCCTGATCGCCAGCGGCTTCGTCCTGCCGACCATGTTCGGCCTGGGCGCGGTCTTCGCGGGCCTGTGGTGGTGCTCGGTGCACTACGGCCGCAAGATCGACGAGATCAAGGCCGCCCGCGCGGCTGCCACTGCCTGACCTGCGGTGAGCAGCCCCGCGCGCACGGGCGGGCTGCTCACCCAAGGTAATCTCTGGGCAAGGCCGCATACACCATGCCCTACCGAATCCCCTGGAGCCGCACCGTGTCCCAGCGCACTCTCGTCCTGCTCAAGCCCGACGCCGTCAAGCGCGGCCTGGCCGGCGAGATCATCAGCCGTATCGAGCGCAAGGCCGGTTGGCAGCTTTCCGCTGTCGAGCTGCGCACTTTCGACCGGGCGACGCTGGAGCAGCACTACGCGGAGCACGTCGGCCGCCCGTTCTACGAGCCGCTGCTGGAGTTCATGACCTCGGGCCCGTCGATCGCGCTGATCGTCGAGGGCGAGAACGTCATCCCGGGCATCCGCGCGCTGGCCGGTGCGACCGACCCGCTGCAGGCCGGCCCCGGCACCATCCGCGGCGACTTCGCGACCATCACCCGCGAGAACCTGATCCACGCCTCGGACTCCCCGGAGTCCGCCGAGCGCGAGATCAAGATCTTCTTCCCGGCCCACGCCTGAGACTCGATTCGCCGCAGTGCGATCCGCCCTGGTCGGGCCGGTTGTCGACCGATCTGGCCCGACCAGGTGAATCTCAGCTTTTGATCCTCAAATAACGGAACTCCGGACCTCGACACGGCGTCCCAATCCAGGAAGAAGCCATCGAGTCCCCGGAGAATGGGCGGCATACCTTGCTCGCCGCTCGTGCTGACCGGCGTGGCTACGATGGACACAACTCATGGGCCCGGTACGGCTGCTCAGCTGATCTCCGCCCTGCAGTGGGCGAGCGTGACCGGCCCACTCCCCGCCATCTGATTCCGAGTTCGGGAAGGCACTCCACACCCCATGGCCAACAATCTGTCGTTCATCGGCCGTGACATGGCGATCGACCTTGGTACTGCCAACACGCTGGTGTACGTCAGGGGCAAGGGGATCGTTCTCAACGAGCCGTCGGTCGTGGCGGTCAACACCAACACCGGTGGGATCCTGGCGGTGGGCTCCGAGGCCAAGCGGATGATCGGCCGGACCCCCGGCAACATCGTCGCCATCCGCCCGCTGAAGGACGGCGTGATCGCCGACTTCGAGATCACCGAGCGGATGCTCCGCTACTTCATCCTCAAGATCCACCGGCGCCGCTACCTGGCCCGGCCCCGGGTCGTGGTCTGCGTGCCCTCCGGTATCACCGGGGTCGAGCGCCGTGCCGTGATCGAGGCCAGCTCGCAGGCGGGCGCGCGCCAGGTGCACATCATCGAGGAGCCGATGGCGGCGGCGATCGGCGCCGGACTGCCGGTCCACGAGCCCACCGGCAACATGGTGGTGGACATCGGCGGCGGCACCACCGAGGTCGCCGTGATCTCGCTCGGCGGCATCGTCACCGCGCAGTCCATCCGAGTGGCGGGTGACGAACTGGACAACGCGATCGTTCAGCACATCAAGAAGGAGTACTCGCTGCTCCTGGGCGAGCGCAGTGCCGAGCAGATCAAGATGAGCATCGGCTCCGCCTTCGCCCTGGAGGGAGAGAAGGATGAGCATGCCGAGATCCGCGGCCGGGACCTGGTCAGCGGCCTGCCGAAGACGGTGGTCATCTCGGCCGCCGAGGTCCGCGAGGCCATCGACGAGCCGGTGAACTCCATCATCGACGCCGTCAAGACCACCCTCGACCAGTGCCCGCCCGAGCTGGCCGGCGATGTGATGGACCGTGGGATCGTGCTCACCGGCGGCGGCGCCCTGCTGCGCGGTCTCGACGAGCGGCTGCGCCGGGAGACCGGCATGCCGATCCACATCGCGGAGAACCCGCTGGACTCCGTGGCCCTCGGCTCCGGTAAGTGCGTCGAGGAGTTCGAGGCGCTCCAGCAGGTGCTCGACGCCCAGCCGCGTCGCTGACACACCTATTTCTGACAGTCTTTCAACTGAACGGTCCTCGCCTCGTGCCCCACGGCACGAGGCGAGGTCAGGAACTGAAGGGGCAGCTCCAGCACCGTGAGGGACACCCGAGAGAGCCGGCTACTGCTCATCCTGCTGGTCGCCGTCGCCTTCGCACTGATCACCGTGGACATCAGGGGCGGTGAGAGCTCTCCGCTTGGCGGTGCCCGGCGGGTCGCCGCGAGCGTCCTCGGACCGGTCGAGCGAGCCGCCTCCGGCGCCGTCGACCCGGTGGCCGGCACGGTCAGGGCGATCCGTGACGCCGGTACCCACCAGCAGCGGCTCGACCAGATCACCCGCGAGAACACCGAACTGCGCCAGCGCCTGGCGTCCTCCGACACCGCCACAGGCCGCACCAAGCAGCTCGACGACATGCTCCGCACCGCCGGGGCGGGCGGCTACACCATCAAGGCCGCCCAGGTGATTGCGATCGGCGCCGCCCAGGGCTTCTCCTGGACCATCACCATCGACGCGGGCAGCGAGGACGGCCTCTCCCGCGACATGACGGTGATCAACGGCCAGGGCCTGGTCGGCCGGGTCACCACCGTCGGCCCGACCACCGCCACCGTGCTGCTCGCCTCCGACCCGGGCTTCACCGCCGGGACCCGGCTGGAGGGCAGCAACGAGATCGGCTTCGCCAACGGCCAGGGCAACGGCCCGATGCGCATCTCGCTGCTGAACGGCCGGGCCCAGGTCAAGGCGGGTGACCGGGTGGTGACCTTCGGATCGCAGAGCGGCCGCCCGTTCGTCCCCGGCGTGCCGGTCGGCACCGTGGTCGAGGTCGAGGCGACGCCCGGTCAGCTCACCAAGACCATCCTGGTCGAGCCGTACGTCCAGTTCACCCGGCTCGATCTGGTCGGCGTCGTGGTCGTCCCGCCGCGCGCCGACCCGCGGGACGCCGTACTGCCGCCGTCCCCGGCGCCCACCCAGCCCGCGGCCCCGGCGGCCCCGGCGGCCCCCTCGACCACCGCCGCAGCCTCCGCCGCACCCGGCGCCGCCGGAGCGAGCCCCACCCCCGGCGGGGCCGGCTCCAGCCCCGCGGGGGCGAACCCCAGTCCCACAGGGGGGAACTGACCCATGCGCTTCAGTCGCATCCCACTCGCCGCCGTCCTGCTGATGATCGGCCTGGTCATCCAGGTCAGCGTGCTCGGCCGACTCCAACTCCCCGGCGCCACCCCCGATCTGCTGCTGCTGATGGTGGTCGGCCTGGCTCTGGTCTACGGCCCGACCGGCGGCTGCCTGGTCGGCTTCGCCGCCGGCCTGCTCGCCGATGTCGCACCGCCCTCCGACCATGCCATCGGCCGCTACGCCCTGGTGCTCTGCCTGATGGGCTACGCCGCCGGGCTGCTCCGCCCCGACGGCGGCCGCCAGCGCTCGGCGGTCAGCGCGCTGCTCGTGGTCGCGGGCGCCGCCGTGCTCTCCACCCTGCTGTACGCGGTGGTCGGCGCCCTGGTCGGTGACAGCGCCGCCCGCCATGTCGGCCTGACTGGCCTGGTGTTCAGCGCTCTGCTCTACGACCTGCTGCTGGCGCCCTTCGTGGTCCCCGCCGTGATGCTGCTGGCCCGCCGCTTCGACGGCGAGCGCAGCCCGGTCGAGTCCGAGGACGGACGCAGCTCCGGACTCGGCAGCCTGACCCGCTACCGGACCACCCGCGAGTCCTCGCCAGTGCCCTCGTACAAGAAGAAGCGCCTGCCCGGCCTCGCCAAGCGCCCGTGAGGAGCGACCGCACGTGAGCAACATTCCGGACACCGGACGCACCCGCCGGGTGACGATCCGTCTGGTCGTCCTGCAGATCCTGGTGCTGTCGCTGCTCGCCACCCTCGGCGGGCGCCTGTGGTACCTGCAGATCCGTAACGGCAGCGAGTACGCCGCCAAGGCCCAGGGCAACCACATCCGCGAGGTGGTGGAACCCGCGGTGCGCGGGGAGATCCTGGACGCCTCCGGGCGGATCCTCGCCGGGAACGAGACCAAGCTGGTCGTCTCGGTCAGCCGTACCGCTCTGCTCCAGCAGAAGGACCACGGCAAGGCCGTGCTCGGCCGCCTCGCCGAGGTGCTCGGCACGCCGGTCAAGGACGTCCAGGACAAGGTGCGGCTCTGCGACTCCAAGACGCCGCAGCCCTGTTGGAACGGTTCGCCGTACCAGCCGATCCCGGTCACCCAGCAGGCCACCACCCAGCAGGCGATGCAGATAATGGAGCGCCGCGAGGACTTCCCCGGCGTCACCGCGCAGTCCACCGCCCTCCGCCGCTACACCGGCACCGAGGGCGCCAACGCCGCCCAGGTGCTCGGCTACCTCTCCCCGGTGACGGACGAGGAGGTCGCCAAGAGCGCCGACAAGTCGGGCCGGGAGCGCCGCCAGCCCTCCGACCAGGTCGGCCGGGCCGGTCTTGAGTCGGTCTACGACAACGACCTGCGCGGCACCACCGGTGTCGACAAGCTGGAGGTCGACAACCTCGGCCGGGTCATCGGCAGCGCGGGCCGCACCCCGGCCCAGCCCGGCAACAACCTGGTCACCAGTATCGACGCCAGGGTCCAGAAGGTGGTCGAGGACCAGCTGGCGCAGGCCATGTCCGACGCCCGCAAGACCTACGACAAGGAAACCCAGAAGAACTTCGAGGCCGACTCCGGTGCCGCCGTGGTGATGGACGTGCACACCGGCCGGATCGTCGCGATGGCCAGCGCCCCGACCTTCGACCCCAACCTCTGGGTCGGCGGCATCTCGGCCAAGGACTACCAGAACCTGACCGGCAAGGACTCCAACTACCCGCTGCTGAACCGGGCCATACAGGGTCAGTCCGCGCCGGGGTCCACCTTCAAGGTCATCTCCACCACCGCGGCCGTCCAGGCCGGCTACTCGCTCGACGGTCACTACCCGTGCCCGAAGAGCCTCACCATCGGCGGCCGCGAGTTCAAGAACTTCGAGAGCGAGAGCTTCGGCGACATCTCGCTGGAGATGGCCCTGGAGAAGTCCTGCGACACCGTCTTCTACGGGCTCGGGTACGACCAGTGGCTGAAGGACGGCGGCATCAAGCCCAAGAAGGACCCGGCCGACTGGTTCTTCAAGACCGCCCACCAGTTCGGCCTCGGCGCCAAGACCGGCGTCGACCTGCCCGGCGAGGTCACCGGCCGGGTGCCCGACCGGCAGTGGAAGCAGTCCTTCTACGACGCCAACAAGGACGCCTGGTGCGCCCAGGCCGCCAAGGGCGGTCACGAGTACGCCGACGAGATCGCCCGCGAGAACTGCGTCGACGGCAACGTGATGCGCGCCGGTGACATGGTCAACTACGCCATCGGTCAGGGCGACACCCTGGTCACCCCGCTCCAGATGGCCCGGATCTACTCCGCCCTCGCCAACGGCGGCACGCTCTACCGGCCGACCATCGGCAAGGCCGTGGTCAGCCCGGACGGCAAGCCGGTGCGCGAGATCGCCCCGCACGTGGACGGCAAGCTGCCCGCCGACGACAAGCTGCTCAGCTACATCGACCAGGCCACCGCGGGCGTCATCACCAGCGGTACCGCGGCCTGGAAGTTCGTCGGCGCGGGCTGGCCGCAGGGCAAGATCGAGCTGCACGCCAAGACCGGCACCGCCGAGGTCAACGGCAAGCAGACCACCTCCTGGCTGACCACGTACAGCCACGACTACGCGGTCGTGATGACGATCAGCCAGGGCGGTACCGGCTCCGGCGGTTCCGGTGACTCGGTGCGACGGATCTACCAGGCGCTGTACGGCGTGGACGACAAGGGCGACATCGACAACTCCAAGGCCCTGCTGCCCAAGCCGCAGGCCGAGCTGCCCTCGTTCAACCCGGACGGCACCGCCATCATCAAGCCGGCCTCCTACCCGGCCGGATCCTCCTTCCTGGACCCGACCCCGCCGACCGGTGCCCAGGCGCCGCTCACCGTGGCGCTGGCCGCGCTCGAACCCACCCGCTCCACCGGAAGGGGCCGGGCATGACCTCCTACGGCTCGTACCGCCCGATCCGGCTCTCGCCGCGGCGCGGCTCGCTGGCCCGGGTACTGGCCAAGGACTCTCCGCTGCGGCGGCTCGACTGGATAATGATCCTGGCCGCGCTGGCGCTCTCGCTGGGCAGTTCGCTGCTGGTCTGGTCGGCGACCCGGGGACGGGACTCGCTCACCCACGGCGACCCGCAGTACTTCCTGTACCGGCACCTCACCAATCTGCTGATCGGCCTGGTGCTCTGCGGCACGGTGATCGCGATAGGGAACCGCCGGGTCCGCACCGCCGTCCCGGTCGTCTACGTCGCCGTGCTGCTGATGCTGATGGCGGTGCTCAGTCCACTGGGCTCCACCATCAACGGCGCGCACTCCTGGATCCAGTTCGGCGGCGGATTCTCCATCCAGCCCGCCGAGTTCGCCAAGCTCGGCATCGTGCTCGGGATGGCGCTGCTGCTCTCCGCCCAGGTGGACGCGGGCGAGCGGGAGATCCCCTCCGACCGCAGCGTGCTCCAGACGCTGGCGGTGGCCGGTGTTCCGATAGGGCTCGTGCTGCTGATGCCCGACGTCGGCTCGGTGATGGTCATGGCCGTCATCATCCTGGGCATCCTGCTGGCCTCCGGCGCGGCCAACCGCTGGGTCTTCGGCCTGATCGTCGCCGGTACGGCGGGATCCATCGCGGTCTGGCAGCTCGGCATCCTCAGCAAGTACCAGATCGACCGCTTCGCCGCCTTCGCCAACCCCGCCCTCGACCCGGCCGGTGTCGGCTACAACACCGCCCAGGCCCGGATCGCCATCGGCTCCGGCGGGCTGACCGGTATGGGCCTGTTCCACGGCACCCAGACCATAGGGCAGTTCGTCCCCGAGCAGCAGACCGACTTCGTCTTCTCGGTCGCGGGCGAGGAACTCGGCTTCGTCGGCGGCCTCGCCCTGATCGGGCTGCTCGGGGTGGTGCTCTGGCGAGCCTGCAGGATCGCCCGCCAGGCCACCGACCTGTTCGGCACGGTGGTCTGCGCCGGGGTGATCAGCTGGTTCGCCTTCCAGGCCTTCGAGAACATCGGTATGAACCTCGGCATTATGCCGGTCGCGGGCATCCCGCTGCCCTTCGTCTCCTACGGCGGCTCCTCGATGTTCGCCGTGTGGATCGCGATCGGCCTGCTCCAGTCCGTCCGCTCCCAGCGTCCGATAGGGATCTGACCGGCCCCTTTGCGGGGGCCGCCGGGCGGCTCGTACCCGCAGCGGCCGTCGGCGGCCCCTTCGCGGGCGGCGCTGCTGGCGACCGCAGCGTTCGGCTACTCTTGAGGGTCACCTTGTTTTCTCCGTAAAGGTCCTAGTGCATGACTGTCGAGTCGGTCTTCCCTCAGCTGGAAGCCCTCCTCCCGCACGTCCAGAAGCCGATCCAGTACGTCGGTGGCGAGCTCAACTCGACCGTCAAGGACTGGGACTCCTGTGACGTCCGCTGGGCTCTGATGTACCCCGACGCGTACGAGGTCGGCCTGCCCAACCAGGGCGTCATGATCCTCTACGAGGTGCTCAACGAGCGGGAGGGCGTGCTCGCGGAGCGCACCTACAGCGTCTGGCCGGACCTGGAAGCGCTGATGCGCGAGCACGGCGTCCCCCAGTTCACCGTGGACGCCCACCGCCCGGTCCGGGCCTTCGACGTCTTCGGCCTGTCCTTCTCCACCGAGCTCGGCTACACCAACATGCTGGCCGCGCTCGACCTGGCGGGTATCCCGCTGCTGGCCAAGGACCGGACCGTCGACGACCCGATCGTCCTCGCGGGCGGCCACGCGGCCTTCAACCCCGAGCCGATCGCGGACTTCGTCGACTGCGCGGTGATCGGTGACGGCGAGCAGGCCGTGCTCGACATCACCGAGATCATCCGCGCCTGGAAGGCCGAGGGGCAGCCGGGCGGCCGCGACGAGCTGCTGCTGCGCCTGGCCAAGACCGGTGGCGTCTACGTCCCGCGTTTCTACGACGTCGAGTACCTGGCCGACGGCCGGATCGGCCGCGTCGTGCCGAACGCCCCGGGCGTGCCGTGGCGGGTCTCCAAGCACACCGTCATGGACCTGGACGAGTGGCCGTACCCCAAGCAGCCGCTGGTCCCGCTCGCCGAGACGGTGCACGAGCGGATGTCCGTCGAGATCTTCCGAGGCTGCACCCGAGGGTGCCGCTTCTGCCAGGCCGGCATGATCACGCGCCCCGTGCGGGAGCGAAGCATCACCGGCATCGGCGAGATGGTCGAGCGCGGCCTGAAGGCCACCGGCTTCGAGGAGGTCGGCCTGCTCTCGCTCTCCAGCGCCGACCACACCGAGATCGGCGAGATCGCCAAGGGCCTGGCCGACCGCTACACCGAGGACAAGATCGGCCTCTCGCTGCCCTCGACCCGAGTCGACGCCTTCAACATCGACCTCGCCAACGAGCTGACCCGCAACGGTCGCCGCTCCGGCCTCACCTTCGCCCCCGAGGGCGGCAGTGAGCGCATCCGCAAGGTCATCAACAAGATGGTGTCGGAGGAGGACCTGATCCGCACGGTCTCCACCGCGTACGGCAACGGCTGGCGCCAGGTGAAGCTGTACTTCATGTGCGGCCTGCCCACCGAGACCGACGACGACGTGCTCCAGATCGGCGTGATGGCCAAGAACGTCATCCAGAAGGGCCGCGAGGTCACCGGTCAGAACGACATCCGCTGCACGGTGTCGATCGGCGGCTTCGTCCCCAAGCCGCACACGCCCTTCCAGTGGGCCCCGCAGCTCTCCGCGGAGGCGACCGACGCCCGGCTGGCCAAGCTGCGCGACTCCATCCGCGGCGACCGCAAGTACGGCAAGAACATCGGCTTCCGCTACCACGACGGCAAGCCCGGCATCATCGAGGGCCTGCTCTCCCGCGGCGACCGCCGCGTCGGCGCGGTCATCCGCGCGGTGTACGAGGACGGCGGCCGCTTCGACGGCTGGCGCGAGCACTTCTCGTACGACCGCTGGATCACCAGCGCCGAGAAGGCCCTCGCGGACACCGGCGTCGACGTCGACTGGTACACCACCCGCGAGCGCACCTACGAGGAGGTGCTGCCCTGGGACCACCTGGACAGCGGCCTCGACAAGGACTGGCTCTGGGAGGACTGGCAGGACGCCCTCGAAGAGGTCGAGGTCGACGACTGCCGCTGGACCCCGTGCTTCGACTGCGGTGTCTGTCCGCAGATGCAGACCGAGATCCAGATCGGCCCGACCGGCAAGAAGCTGCTGCCGCTGACGGTGGTCAACCAGTAGTTCGATACATCGGGATGCCCCTGCCGGAGATATCCGGCAGGGGCATCCGTGTGTCCGGAGTGCGTTCCTTCCGGTGACCGTCACGGCCGTGCATCACGGGCCGGCGGTGCTGCACTACGATCACGACTTCGAAACCACCGCTGGACACACGGACCTGAAGGCCCGTTGGCCGGCGGGGCCGGGTCGATCGACTGACGGCACGACATGCGGGGGAGCAAGTGGGGGACCGGCCGACGGGCTGTCTGACGGGGGTTGCGCGGGCGGTCGCCCTGGTGGTCGTGGTGCCGCTGCGGTTCCTGTGGGAGATCCTCGCTGCCGTGGGGCGGGCTGTGGGCATGGTGCTGTACGCCGTGTTCGTGTGGCCGCTGGAGATGGTGTGGCGGTACGTGCTGGCGCCGGTCGGGCGGGTGCTGATCGTCGCACCCGTGGTGTGGCTGTGGCGGAATGTGCTCGCCCCGGTCGGGCGGTGGCTGGGCGAGTGGGTGCTGGTCCCGCTGCTGCGGGGCTTCGTCTGGGTGGTGCAGTACCTGGTGGTGGTGCCGCTGCAGGGGCTCTGGCGCTACCTGGTGGTGGTGCCGTTGCGGGCGCTGTGGCGGTATGTGCTGACGCCGGCCGGGCTGGCGGTGCTCTGGCTGTTTCGGTATCTGGTGGCGATCCCGGCGGTGTGGCTGTGGCGGGTGCTGCTGTGTCCGGTGCTGCGCGAGCTGGGGCGGGCGGTGGTCTGGGCCTGGCGTGTGGCCGGGCGGGTCTGGGGGTTTCTGGTGGTGCGGCCGTGCCGTTGGGTGCGGCGTGAGGTCTGGTGGCCGGTGAAGGCGGAGGTCCGACGGGTGCTGTGGGAGGTCCGGCAGGCACTGTTGGGCTGAACGGGCGCGTACCCTTGTCCTGACAGAGTCCGGCCAGGTACACCGCCGGATGGAAATACTGACTAAGGACTGAGCGACCCTGGCACGCCGTACGCCCGACGGTCCGCCGCCTGCGCCGACGGTGCAGCGCATCCGTCTCCGCTACACCAAGCGCGGCCGTCTGCGCTTCACCAGCCACCGCGACTTCCAGCGGGCGTTCGAGCGGGCACTGCGCCGCTCGGCGGTTCCGATGGCCTACTCGGCCGGCTTCACCCCTCACCCGAAGGTCTCGTACGCGAATGCCGCCCCGACCGGGGTGGCCAGCGAGGCCGAGTACCTGGAGATCGGCCTGGCCGAGGCCCGCGACCCGGAGGCGCTGCGCGCCCAGCTGGACGAGTCGCTGCCCACCGGTCTGGACATCATCGACGCCGTCGAGGTCCGCACCCCGAACTTCGTGGAGCGCCTCGAGGCCTCCGAGTGGCAGCTCCGGCTGGCCGGGGTCACCGCCGAGGACGCGGCCCGCGCGATCGAGGCCTTCCTGGCCGCCGAACAGGTCGAAGTGCAGCGGCTCACCAAGAACGGAGTCCGCGTCTTCGACGCGCGCGGCGCCGTCGCCGCGATGGAACTTCTCCCACCGCGGGTCGGTGACGGTAACGACACTGCCACGGAGGAGACCGGCGATGTTCGTACGGGCAATCCCTGTGCGATACTGCGGCTGGTAGTACGACACGCCACACCCGCCGTACGACCCGACGACGTTTTGTCCGGTCTCCGTGCGACGGCCGACCTGGCGCCGCCGGTCCCCGCTGAGGTGACCAGGCTGGCGCAGGGGCCGCTCGACGAGGAGACCGGCACGGTGACCGACCCGCTGGCGCTCGACCGCGCAGCGGCCCCGGCCGGCCTGTAGCGGCTGCCGGGCCGCGCGCACCTGCGTCCGCCTAGCGGGAGGGGAACGGGCCCGGAGGATTCCGGGCCGAGGTTCTCCTGGCCCCCGCGGCTCCCCAGGGGAGCGAGCGCCGTCGCACACAGGCCAGCCCTTTGCGGCCCGCCGGCCCCGATGGCCGGCGGCCCAGAGGACCCGCCCACTCCCTGCCCGCCAGCGGGCAGGAGGGGCCCGTTCCTCCCCCGGCAACGGGTGGGAGCCGCCCGCCCGGCAGCCAACCGGGTCGGGGGGACCGGCCCGGCCTGGGACAACCTGAGAACACTGGTCAGACCAGAAGACTTTCGACACCCCGCAGCGTGCGGGGCGCCGAGCGAGACTACGAGCCCCTGTGCGGCTCTGTGTCCGCACGGCGGCATCGTGGAAGTCGGCCCGCCATTACCGAGGCCGACCGGAACAGCGGTGCCGCGCCGTGCCCGGATGCGGAGCCCGGGGGCCTGACGGGAGATCCACCCGCATGCTCGATAACACCGAACCGCAGCAGTCCGCCGCAGCGGCAAGTTCCGAGGCCGACGGCTCCGCCGCGCCTGGGCGCCGCCGTCGCCGGGCGGTGTCCCGCCCGGCCGGTGCGCCGCAGGGCGCGGCCGCCGAGTCGGCCGAGACCGTACTGCCCGCCGAGAACCACACCTCCGAGGCCCCCGCCGCCGAGCCGGTGGCGGAGAAGCCCGAGAAGCCGGTACGGGCCCGCCGTACCCGTAAGCGCGTCGAGTCCCCGGCCGGTGCGCCCGAGGCCGCCGAGGTCGTCGTGAGCGCCCCGGAGGCCGTCGAGGCCCCCGCGCCGGTCGAGACGCCCGCCGAGCCGGTGGCCGAGAAGGCCGAGAAGCCGGTGCGCGCCCGCCGTACCCGTAAGCGCGTCGAGTCCCCGGCCGGTGCGCCCGAGGCCGCCGAGCAGGCCGCCGCCGAGACCGTGGTGGCCGTCGAGGCCCCCGCGCCGGTCGAGACGCCCGCTGTCGAGGAAGCGCCCGCCGCGCCCGCGCGCCGTCGCCGCGCCCGCCGGGTGGTCGAGCCCGCGCCGGTCGCCGTCGAGGAGACTCCCGAGCAGCCGGAGGAGGAGGCCGAGGAGGCCCCTGCGGCTGTCGAGACGGCCCCGGCCGAGGCGCCGAAGCCCGAGCCGGTGGCGGAGGAGCCGTCCGCCCCTCGGGCCCGCCGCCGTGCCGTGCGCCCGTCCACCGCGATCTTCCAGGCCCCGGTCTTCCAGGAGCCGGCCCCGTATGTCGCCCCGGCACCGGCCAAGGCACCGGCCCCCGCACCGGCCAAGGCACCGGCCCCCGCGCAGGCCCCGGCCCCGGCTCAGGCCCCGGCCCCGGCCCCGGCCGCGCCGGCGGTCGAGGCGGGGGAGCGCGAGGACGAGTTCGAGTACAGCGGCGTCGGCCGCCGTCGCCGCGTCCGTACGCCCGTCCGGGTGAGCACCCCGACCCGTGGGGCCGGCCGTGCTGCGGCCCGTCCCGCCGCCCGGCCCGAGCCGGTCGCGGTCGAGGAGCCGGCCGAGGAAGCCGCTGCCGTCGCCGCCACAGCTCCCGAGGTCGAGGCCGAGGCCGAGACCGAGTGGGAGGACGACCGTCCGTCCCGCCGCCGCCGTCGGGGTGGCCGTCGTCGCCGCCGTGGCGAGGCCGAGGAGTTCGAGGCGGAGCCGACGCAGGCCGAGGCCGACCAGCCCGCCGAGGAGGAGCCCGTCGCCGAGGCGGAGGAGGACGAGGAGGACGAGCTGGCCGCGGGCCTGAGCTCCTCCCGCCGTCGTCGCCGCCGTCGTCGCCGCACCGGTGAGGCGGGCGTCGAGGTCGCTGCCGAGACCACCGAAGACGGTGTCCGTACGGTGGTCAAGGTGCGCGAGCCGCGCCGCCGTTCCACCGAGCCGTCCTTCGACCCGGACGAGGTGCAGTCCATCAAGGGCTCCACCCGTCTGGAGGCCAAGAAGCAGCGCCGCCGTGAGGGCCGCGAGCTGGGCCGCCGCCGGGTGCCGATCATCACCGAGGCCGAGTTCCTGGCCCGCCGGGAGTCGGTCGAGCGCGTGATGGTGGTGCGCCAGAACGGCCTGCGGACCCAGATCGGCGTCCTTGAGGACGGCGTGCTCGTCGAGCACTACGTCAACAAGGAGCAGGCCACCTCCTACGTCGGCAACGTCTACCTGGGCAAGGTCCAGAACGTGCTGCCGTCGATGGAGGCCGCCTTCGTCGACATCGGCAAGGGCCGCAACGCGGTGCTCTACGCCGGTGAGGTCAACTTCGGCGCGCTGGGCGGCCACGGCGGCCCGCGCCGGATCGAGTCCGTGCTGAAGTCCGGCCAGTCCGTGCTGGTGCAGGTCTCCAAGGACCCGATCGGCCACAAGGGCGCCCGCCTGACCAGCCAGATCTCCCTGCCTGGCCGCTACCTGGTGTACGTGCCCGAGGGCTCGATGACCGGTATCAGCCGCAAGCTGCCGGAGAACGAGCGCGCCCGCCTGAAGCAGATCCTCAAGAAGATCGTCCCGGACGACGCCGGTGTCATCGTGCGCACCGCCGCCGAGGGCGCCAGCGAGGACGAGCTGACGCGTGATGTGCAGCGCCTCCAGGCACAGTGGGAGGAGATCCAGAAGAAGGCCGCCACCGGCAACGCCCCGGCGCTGCTCTACGGCGAGCCGGACATGACCGTCCGGGTCGTCCGCGACATCTTCAACGAGGACTTCACCAAGGTCATCGTCAGCGGCAACGACGCCTGGAACACCATCCACGAGTACGTCTCCAACGTGGCCCCGGACCTGACCGAGCGGCTGCAGCGGTGGACGTCGGATGTGGACGTGTTCGCCACGTACCGGATCGACGAGCAGCTGATGAAGGCGCTGGACCGCAAGGTCTGGCTGCCCAGCGGCGGCTCGCTGGTGATCGACCGGACCGAGGCGATGGTCGTCATCGACGTCAACACCGGGAAGTTCGTCGGCCAGGGCGGAAACCTGGAAGAGACCGTCACCCGGAACAACATCGAGGCGGCCGAGGAGATCGTCCGGCAGCTGCGGCTGCGCGACCTCGGCGGCATCATCGTGATCGACTTCATCGACATGGTGCTGGAGTCCAACCGCGACCTGGTGCTGCGGCGTCTGCTCGAATGCCTGGGCCGGGACCGGACCAAGCACCAGGTGGCCGAGGTCACCTCGCTGGGCCTGGTGCAGATGACCCGCAAGCGGGTCGGCCAGGGCCTGCTGGAGTCCTTCTCCGAGCCGTGCGTGCACTGCAACGGCCGTGGCGTGATCGTCCACATGGACCAGCCGCACGTCCACGGTGGTGGCGGCGCGGCGGTGGCCGTGACCGGTGAGGCCGTCGCGGCCGGCGGCAAGCGCCGTCGCCGGGGCAAGGGTGGCGCCGGGCACGAGGAGCCGCAGGCGGTTCAGCCGGCCGAGGCCGCCGAGGCTGTCGAGCCGATCGAGGCCGAGGCAGCGGTCGAGGGTGCCGAGCAGCTGGAGATCGCCGTTCCGGAGCAGGTCGCCGAGCCGGTGGCCGCTGCCGAGCCCGAGGCGCAGCCGAGCCTGGTCGAGATCCCGGCCGCCCCTGCCGCGGCTCCGGCGGGCCGTCCCCGCCGCCGCGCGGTGCGCAAGGCAACGGCTCCGGCCGGCACGCCGGGCGAGGCCGAGATCGTGGTGCTCCAGGCCCGTGCCGAGGCCGTGGTGGAGGCCGCCCTGGCCGCCGCCGAGGTGGGCACCAAGGAAGAGGCCGCCGCCGAGGAGGCCCCCCGGGCCGCCGAAGCGCCGGAGGCTGTCGTCGAGGCCCCTGCGGCCGAGGAGGCGCCTGCTGTCGAGGCTCCGGCCGTCGAGACCCCGGCCGTCGAGGCCGAGGCTGTCGAGCCGGTGGCCGAGGCCGAGGTTGAGGCCGAGGCACCTGCGCCGAAGAAGCGGGCCGCTCGCAAGACGGCCGCGAAGAAGACCGCCGCCAAGAAGACCACGGCAGCGGCAAAGAAGACCACCGCCCGCAAGACCGCGACCAAGCGGACCAGCGCGGCGGCCAAGAAGGCAGCAGCCGCCGAAAGTGATGGCGCGGCTGAGTGAAGCCCACTGTCCGGGGGGCGGGTTGCGGCCCGTCCCCCCGGGCGCGTACGGGTCCGGTTTGCCCCTGCGGCGGCCGGTCCGTATTCTTGACCTTCGGCGTGTCTACGCCATGCTCCCGAGCACATCACCTCCCGGATCTTCGCAAGAAGGATCGGGGGAGGCCCCTGTGTCCGTACCCAGGTGGCTGGCATCGAGAGTTCCGAACCGAGTATGGAAAGCAGGTACCGCATGTACGCGATCGTTCGCGCCGGCGGCCGCCAGCACAAGGTCGCCGTCGGCGACGTGCTGGAGATTGACCGCATCGACGCCAAGCCGGGTGACTCGGTGGAGCTCTCGACCATCCTGGTCGTCGACGGTGACGCTGTCACCTCCGACCCGTGGGTGCTCGGCGGCGTGAAGGCGCACGCCGAGGTTGTCGACCAGACCAAGGGCGACAAGATCGTCATCCTGCGCTACAAGAACAAGACCGGCTACCGCCGTCGTCAGGGTCACCGCCAGCAGCACACCGCTGTGCGCATCACGAGCATCGACTCCGTCAGCAAGTAAGGGGATAGCGAGATGGCACACAAGAAGGGCGCAAGCTCTACCCGTAACGGCCGTGACTCGAACGCCCAGCGCCTCGGCGTGAAGCGCTTCGGCGGTCAGGTCGTCAGCGCCGGCGAGATCATCGTCCGCCAGCGTGGCACCCACTTCCACCCGGGTGCGGGCGTCGGTCGCGGTGGCGACGACACCCTGTTCGCGCTGACCGACGGCGCCGTGCAGTTCGGCAACCGTCGCGGCCGTCGCGTTGTGAACATCGTGGCTGTCGAGGCCTGAGTTCTCTGACGCAGCGTCAAGACTCTCTGTGAGGGGTGGACCGGAATGTTCCGGTCCACCCTTCATGCTTTACCGCAGGTCAACAATTCTTTCTTTGCTCTGGAGGCACACCAATGACCACCTTCGTGGACCGCGTCGAGCTGTACGTCGCCGCGGGTAACGGGGGCCACGGCTGCGCCTCCGTGCACCGGGAGAAGTTCAAGCCGCTGGGTGGACCCGACGGCGGCAACGGCGGCGAGGGCGGCAGCGTCATCCTCACCGTCGACGCCAACATCACCACCCTCCTCGAGTACCACCACTCGCCCAAGCGCAAGGCCACCAACGGGAAGCCGGGCGCGGGCGGTCACCGTACCGGCGCCACCGGCGAGGACCTGGTCCTTCCCGTGCCGGACGGCACCGTCGTGCTGGACAAGCAGGGCAATGTGCTCGCCGACCTGGTCGGCCACGGCACCAGCTTCGTCGCCGCCGCCGGCGGCCGTGGGGGCCTCGGCAACTCGGCGCTGGCCTCCGCCCGCCGCAAGGCCCCCGGCTTCGCGCTGCTCGGCGAGCCCGGCGAGGCCCGCGACATCGTGATGGAGCTCAAGTCCGTCGCCGACGTCGCCCTGGTCGGTTACCCGAGCGCGGGCAAGTCCTCGCTGATCTCGGTGCTCTCCGCTGCCAAGCCGAAGATCGCGGACTACCCCTTCACCACCCTGATCCCCAACCTCGGCGTGGTCACCGCCGGTGAGACGGTCTACACCGTCGCCGACGTGCCGGGTCTGATCCCGGGCGCCAGCCAGGGCAGGGGCCTGGGCCTGGAGTTCCTGCGGCACGTGGAGCGCTGCTCGGTGCTGGTGCACGTCCTCGACTGCGCCACCCTGGAGCCGGGCCGCGACCCGCTCACCGACCTGGAGACCATCGAGGAGGAGGTGGCCCAGTACGGCGGTCTGGAGGACCGGCCGCGCCTGGTCGCTCTCAACAAGATCGACGTGCCGGACGGCCAGGACATCGCCGACCTCACCCGCGCCTCCCTGGAGGAGCGCGGCTACCGCGTCTTCGAGGTCTCGGCCGCCTCCCGCAAGGGCCTGCGCGAGCTGAGCTTCGCGATGGCGCAGATCGTTGCCGAGGCCCGCGCTGCCAAGCCGATCCAGGAGGCGACCCGGATCGTGCTGCGGCCGCAGGCCGTGGACGACGCCGGCTTCACCGTCACCGAGGAGGACGGCGACTACCGCGTGCGCGGCATCAAGCCCGAGCGCTGGGTCCGCCAGACCGACTTCTCCAACGACGAGGCCGTCGGCTACCTCGCCGACCGGCTCGCCCGGCTCGGTGTCGAGGACCAGCTGTGGAAGGCCGGTGCCAAGGAGGGCGACACCGTCATCATCGGCCCCGACGAGAACGCCGTGGTCTTCGACTGGGAGCCGACCATGGCTGCCGGTGCGGAGATGCTCGGCCGCCGTGGCGAGGACCACCGCTTCGAGACCCAGCGTCCGGCCGTCGACCGCCGCCGCGAGAAGCAGAAGGGCAAGGACGCCGCCGAGGAGCAGTTCCTGGCCTTCGAGGCGCTCTCCAGCAACCGCCCCGCGGTCGAGGGAGACGACGAGGACTACTGAGTCCCCAGGGCGCTGAGCCCCGAGGGCAATGAGTCCCGAGCCTGGTCCACGGGCTGGAAGTCAGTACGGGCCCGCTGTCCGGATCGCGTAGATTACGATCCGGCGGCGGGCCCGCCGCATGCACCAGTGGAGGACAGTGATGACCGATCAGACACTGCGGCAGGAAGTCCTGACCGCCCGGCGGATCGTGGTCAAGGTCGGCTCCTCCTCGCTCACCACCGCCGCCGGAGGCCTGGACGCCGACCGGGTGGACGCACTGGTGGACGCCCTCGCCAAGGCCCGCAAGGGTCCCGACGGGCCCGAGATCGTGCTCGTCTCCTCCGGCGCCATCGCGGCCGGCCTCGCCCCGCTCGGCCTGGACCGGCGCCCCCACGACCTGGCCCGCCAGCAGGCCGCCGCCAGCGTCGGCCAGGGCCTGCTGGTGGCCCGTTACACCGCTTCCTTCGCCCGGTACGGCGTACGCGTCGGCCAGGTGCTGCTGACCGCCGAGGACGCCAGCCGCCGCGCGCACTACCGCAACGCGTACCGGACGCTCGATCAGCTGCTGGCGATGGGCGCGATGCCGATCGTCAACGAGAACGACACCGTCGCCACCGCCGAAATCAGGTTCGGCGACAACGACCGGCTGGCCGCGCTGGTCGCCCATCTCGTCCGGGCCGACCTGCTGATCCTGCTCTCCGACGTGGACGGGCTCTATGACGGCGACCCCAGCAGGCCCGGCACCAGCCGGATCGCCGAGGTCGGCGGCCCGCACGACCTCGACGGTGTGGAGATCGGCAGCGCGGGCAAGGCCGGAGTCGGTACCGGTGGCATGGTCACCAAGGTGGAGGCCGCCCGGATCGCCACCGGCGCGGGCATCCCCGTGGTGCTTACCGCCGCCAGCCAGGCCGCCGACGCTCTGGCCGGACGCCCCACCGGCACGCTCTTCCTGCGCACCGGCAGCCGCTCCGCCGACCGGCTGCTCTGGCTGGAGCACGCCAGCACCCCCCGAGGCGCCCTGCAACTGGACTCCGGGGCGGTCGAGGCCGTGGTCTCGGGCGGGAAATCGCTGCTGCCCGCCGGGGTCACCCGGGTGGACGGCGACTTCACCGCCGGTGATCCGGTGGACCTTCTTGGCGAAAACGGCCACATCGTCGCCCGTGGGCTGGTCAACTTTGATGCAAGGGAGTTGCCCCGTCTGCTCGGCCGGTCCACCCGGGAACTGGCCCAGGAGCTCGGTGCCGCCTACGAGCGTGAGGTCATCCACCGCGACGACCTGGTCATCCTGCGCGGCTGACCGCTCCGAGTGGGCCTGCGCGCCGTCCACGGGCGGCTCCCGCCAGGGGGAGGACCGGGCCTGTTCGGCCCGGACACGATGCCGAACAGGAGGCCGCCGGTGGGACGCAGGCGCGGAGCGCTGCCCGAAGACACGCCCCAGCGGAGGCTGACCAGCATCGCGGGCGGCCGGTCCGAGGGCACCTCGGTGGAGGAACGATCCGACACCGAACCGGACTTGACGAGGTATTCGGACGTCGACGACGGCCCCGAGGCGGAGCAGGCCAGGCTCTGGCACGTGGTGCTCAGCGTGGCCGGTCAGGTGACCCCGTTGACCGAACTGCGCGCCGCGCTCGAACGCCTGGCACACGACCACTCCTTCTTTCTGACGGCCCGCTACGCCGCCGGCCATGCCGAGATCCGCTACTGGGAACAGGCGCGCGACCTGCACGATGCGGCGGCGATCGCGCTGCGGCTGTGGGGCGAGCACAAGGTCTCGGCGAAGCTGCCGCCATGGGAGATCGTCGGCCTGGAGGTCGTGGACCGGCCGACCTACCACAAACGAGTCGCCGAGGGCTTCGGGGACCCGCCCCCGCACCTGGGTGGCGTGCACCCGTACTGAGGGCCCTTTTCCAGCAGAGCCCCGCGGCCCCTGAAGGTTGCCCGCTTGCCCAGGGCCCTGGGGTTACCCGATTGCCCAGCGCCTCTGGAGGTTGCCCGATTGCCTCGGAGTCCGGTGGTTGCCCGGTTGCCGAGGTTCGGTGTCTCAGCGGGTGGAATTGCGGGCGTTTGGGGGGTCGGCAGTCGCTAACCTTGGGCGCATGAGCAGCAACCACGCCATCGCCGACAGCCCTGTTCTCGCCGTTGCGCGCCGCGCCCGTGCCGCGGCCGCCGTGCTCGCTCCGCTGCCGCGCAGGGCGAAGGACGCGGGGCTGCTGGCGATCGCCGATGCGTTGGTGGCCCGCAGTGCCGAGATCACCGCGGCCAACGCCGAGGACGTGGCCCGGGCCCGTGAGGCCGGTACGGCCGAGTCGGTGATCGACCGGCTCACTCTGACCGAGGAGCGGATCGCCGCGATCGCCTCGGACGTCCGGGACGTGGTCGGGCTGCCCGACCCGGTCGGCGAGGTCGTGCGCGGGTACACCCTGCCCAACGGCCTGGACGTACGGCAGGTCCGGGTCCCGCTCGGCGTGGTCGGCATCATCTACGAGGCCCGGCCCAATGTCACCGTGGATGCCGCCGCACTCTGCCTGAAGTCCGGCAACGCCGTCCTGCTGCGTGGCTCGGCCTCCGCCTACCGCTCCAACACCGCGCTGGTCGCCGTGCTGCGGGACGCGGTGGCCGCCGCAGGGCTGCCCGCCGATGTGATCCAGCTGGTCCCCGGGGAGAGCCGGGACTCGGTGCAGGAGCTGATGCGGGCGCGCGGGCTGGTCGACGTACTGATCCCGCGCGGTGGCGCCTCGCTGATCCGTACGGTCGTGGAGGGTTCCACCGTGCCGGTGATCGAGACGGGCACCGGCAACTGCCATGTCTACGTGGACGCCCGGGCGGATCTGGCGATGGCCGTCGGCATCCTGCTCAACTCCAAGGCCCAGCGGGTCAGCGTCTGCAACTCCGCCGAGACGCTGCTGGTCCACCAGGACGTCGCGGACGCCTTCCTGCCGCTCGCGCTCGAAGCCCTCGCCGCGGCCGGGGTCACCGTGCACGGTGACGAGGCGGTGCTGAAGGCGGCCGAGGGCGGTAGTGCCACCGTCGTTCCGGCCACCGAGGAGGACTGGGAGACGGAGTACCTCTCCCTGGACCTCGCCGCCGCGGTCGTTCCCTCGCTGGAGGCGGCGGTGGAGCACATCCGCCGCTGGTCCTCGGGCCACACCGAGGCGATCGTGACCACCTCGCAGGCTGCCGCCCGCCGTTTCACCCAGCTGGTCGACTCCACCACGGTGGCCGTCAACGCCTCGACCCGGTTCACCGACGGGGGTGAGTTCGGGTTCGGCGCCGAGATCGGCATCTCCACTCAGAAGCTGCACGCCCGGGGCCCGATGGGCCTGCCCGAGCTGACCTCCACCAAGTACATCGTCACTGGTGACGGCCATGTCCGTGGCGAGGCGACGCAGACCGTCGGCGCGACCGAAGGCTGAGCCCCGCCGGATCGTTCGGGGCCAACTGACCGGAGCCACAGACAAACGGCGCGCCCGGTAATACATTGAGTGCGTGGCTGAGGATGTGGGGGGCTCGCCGTACCCCGACGGCGCCGACCACGGTGGTGCGGACGACGAGTTCGCCACCGTGGTGCTCGACGAGGCATTCGTCCGGTCCGCCGCCGTGCACGAGCCGAGCGCCAGCGAACGCCAGCTGGCCGCGGCCGAGGCGAGGTTCGAACCGGACACCGGGACGCTCGGCCGTGGCTACGAGCTGACCGTCAGTGGTGAGGGGCTCCCGCTCGAGCTGCGCCCGCACCCGGGCGGTCTGGACGACGAGGGCCTGTACCCCGACCCGTGGTCGGCCCCCGGCCGGGCCGGGCGTGTCGCGCGGTGGCGGCGCCAGACCCGCTCCTTCGGGTACGACCCCGGGCGGGCGGCCCGCGGCCGGTACGTTGCGCAGCAGCGCTGGCACCGTCCGGTGGCCTGGGTGCTCGCGGTGGTGATGGTGGTCGGAGTGGCGGCCGTGGCGGTAGCCGCGATCTACCGGGGCACCGGGGCGGCCGAGTCGCCCCGCCGTCCGGAGACCGGCACGAGCAGCCCGGGCCTGCCTCCGAGTGTCCCGGCCGGCTCCCCACCGATGGCGTTGCAGACCGGGTGACGCATATCGCTCGGGGCGGTCACCGCCCGCCAGGCAGAAGTTCTGCCCAAGCCCTCGAAGCAGGCCGTATCCCGGTCTTACCCTGGTGTTATGGGTGACCCGCGTGAACCTCCGGAGGGTACGCCCGATGGCGGTTCCGGAAACGACGACGAGTACCGATCCGTCGTATTCGACGAGTCGTTCGTCCGGGCTGCCCGGATCCAGGAGCTGTCGGCCAGTGAGCGGCTCGGCGGCTACTCGCGCGGAGTGCGGCCGCGGCTCGGGTTCGGTCACTTCGGTTCGCTGCCCCGGCAGGCGGTGGCGCTGCTGCTGCTCGTCGCGATGGCCTTCGCGGCGGCCGTCTACTTCGGTGTGAGCTCACCGCGCCGACTGGGCGTCCAGCCGACCGGAAACCAACTGACCGTCAGTGTGGTGGCACTCGGCCCGAGTTCGCCGGTGCTCGCGGTGGCCGATCCGAAGAGCCCCTTCGCCGCGCTGCCCCCGGGGTACAGCGACGGAGCGGCCGGGCTGGCCACTCCGGCGGCCGCGGCCACGGCCCACTTCAGCAGGGTCGAGGTCACCCGGGCGCTGGACACCGTCCAGCGCTACCTGATCGCCTCCTCGCTCTCCCAGGCGGCCCTGGTGCAGGGGCAGACGGGAGATGTCCGCAGTCTGGTGACACCCGGTGAGCAGGCCCAGTACGACCAGAGCCTCAACTCTCCGAGCGACGACCAGCACCACGTCGCCGTCGGCTGGCTGGTCCGCTTCGACCCGGGCAAGGTGGAGCTGGCCGCCGACACGGTCAAGGTGAGCGGCTCCATGCGGGTCACCGAAGCGGACAGTGCGACGCTGGAGATCGCCACCGACCACACCTTCGTCTATGCGCTGCGGCCCGCGGGTACGGACACCTCCGCCCCGGTCAGCCTGTTCAGCGTCCGCCGCGAACTGCGCTTCGAGTTCGACCACACGGACATCGGTGCCGCCCGGGTGCGGCTGGTCGACTCCGTCCTGCAGGACGGCCCCGCCGGCTGCGGTGTGCAGCAGGCCGACCACCTGCAGCCGCTGCTGCCCGGGCAGGCGGCCGGCACGCCGCCCGTGGTGAACCCGGCCGACCACTCCGTACCCGCCTGGCAGCTCTGCGGGGTGCTCGGACCGATCACCACCAGCCAGTGAGTCACCCCGCAGAGCGGCGCCGGGTCAGTCCTTGTCGTGCGGCTGCTGCTCGGGGCCGCCCGTACCGCGGGCGCCGGTGAAGGTGTCGCGCAGCTTGCCGCCGACCGTGCCGACCCCGCCCGCCACATCGCGCAGCAGGCCCATCAGCGGGTCCTTGCTCTCCTTGACGCTCCTGGAGTACGAGTCGGCGGCGGCCCTCCACTGCTCGCCGACCGAGGTGTCCTGGTCGTCGGCCCGGCGCGGGTAGGCACCGGCCAGGATCGAGCGGTACTCCTCGCTCTCGGCCCACTGCTTCAGCTTGGCCACCCTCACCACCGCGAACGGGTGGGTCTGCGGCAGCACCTGGAGCAGCTTCAGCACACCGTCGCGCAGGTCACCGGCCTTGTCGTACTCCTCGGCCTGCTCCAGGAAGGCGTCCACGTTCATCTCGGCGAGGTTGTGCCCGCCGGCCAGCTTCATCAGGCCGCGCATGGATGCCTGGAGGTCCTGTCCGGCCAGCAGTCCGGCCCGGTCGCAGGAGAGCTCGGCCTTGCGGAACCACTCCTTGAGCGCGGTGATCACGGCGGTGATGGCCAGGTTGCCGAGCGGAATCCAGGCGACCCGGGTGGCGATGTTGGTGAGGACGAGCAGCATCGTCCGGTAGACCGCGTGGCCGGACATCGCATGTCCGACCTCGTGTCCGATCACCGCCCGCAGCTCCTCCTCGTCGAGCAGCTCGACCAGTCCGCTGGTGACCACGATGATCGGGGTGTCCATGCCGATGCACATGGCGTTGACCGCCGGGTCCTGGGTCACGTACAGCTCGGGCACCCGCTCCAGGTCCAGTACGCGGGCGGCGTCTTGGACCATGGCGTGCAGCTCGGGGAACTGCCGTTCACCGGTCCGTACCGCGGTGGCCAGGAACATCAGCCGGACGCTGCGCTCGGAGACCAGGCCGGCCAGTTTCCTGAGGATCTCGTCGAAGCCGGAGAGTTTGCGCAGGGCGACCAGCGCGGAGCGGTCGGCCGGGTGCTCCCAGGCGCGGGTGGAGATGCCGGGGAAGCGCTCGCGGCGGCGGCTCGGGGTGTTCGGCTTGGTCATGTCGGTCATTGGTGAGTACCTCCTGGTCGATGCCGGCACCGGTTCCCGCCCGGCCCCCGCTGCTACTGGCTACAACGCCTGTTCGTCCGTACTCGTCCCCGGCGCCCACAGTACGCCGGGGGTGCTGTCCGCCCGCCCGAAGACCGCGGTCTAGGCTGGTTCCACAAGGCGGTCCTGCGGGGCCGGACCCAGTCCCAAGGAGCCCACCATGTCCCCTGTCGACGGTCTGACGCAGCTGGCCGGTCCCATCTCCACCGAGCCGGGTCCTGGGCTGTTCCTGCGGATCGTCCTGGTCGCCTCGTTCGTGGGCGTCGGCCTGCTGGTCTGGATCATGGCGCGGGCTTTCCGCAACGACTGAGACCGTCCGCCGTCCGCCGTCCGGCCCGGGATCCGGCGGGCGCCTACGGGGGGTCAGACGCGGTGGGCCGCCGCGCGGTTGCCACTGGGCCACCCGTACGATAGGAACGCAGGCCGTCACCGGCCCGCATCCTGGTCCCTCACCGAGCCGAGAAGGTCCCGCCGACCATGAGCAATAACGTTCTGCCCACCGTTGCCCGGATCGCCGAGGGCGGTGGCAACCACGAGAGCCTCAACCCGCTCGTGACCGGCGGTTGTGCGTTCCTCATCCTCCTGCTGCTGCTCTACGTGACCACGCGCTTCAACCGCGACCGCTGAGCAGCGCGGTACCACTGATCGGTGACGGGGAGCGCTCGGCCAACTGCCGGGCGCTCCCTGCCGATATCCGGGTTTGTCCGCCCGTAAGGGACGTCGCGTAAGGTGTGGCGGCATGGGACAGCAGGCCGAGACCCCCGGCGGACCGGTGAAGAAGCGCCTCGGCGTGATGGGTGGCACCTTCGACCCGATCCACCACGGGCACCTGGTAGCCGCCAGCGAGGTGGCGAGTGCATTCCACCTCGATGAGGTGATCTTCGTACCGACCGGGCAGCCGTGGCAGAAGAGCCACCGCGATGTGACGTCCGCCGAGGACCGTTATCTGATGACGGTCATCGCCACCGCGGAGAACCCGCAGTTCTCGGTCAGCCGGATCGACATCGACCGCAAGGGCCCCACCTACACCGTGGACACCCTTCGCGATCTGCGGGCCCTGCACCCGGACGCCGAGCTGTTCTTCATCACCGGCGCCGACGCACTCGCCCAGATCCTGTCCTGGCGCGATTCGGAGGAGCTCTTCGAGCTCGCCCACTTCATCGGATGCACCCGCCCCGGGCACACCCTGTCGGATGCCGGGCTCCCGGTGGGCGGGGTCTCCCTGGTGGAGGTGCCCGCGCTGGCCATCTCCTCCACGGACTGCCGGATACGGGTCGCCAAGGGCGAGCCGGTCTGGTACCTCGTCCCGGACGGCGTGGTCCGTTACATCCACAAGCGGGCGCTGTACGCGCCGGCCCAGCAGCCTTGATCCCGGGAGGGACGGCGTGACCGGAACGTCAGACCGCAGGGGGCCCACGGGCGACGGCTGGTATCCGCAGCCGGGCTACGACGCGTACGGTCGGCCGGAGCACGGCCAGGCCCAGGGGCAGCCCGAGGGCCAGTACCAGTACGGGCAGCAGCAGGCGTACGTCCAGGACCAGTACCAGCAGGGCTATCAGCAGCAGCCGTACGAGCCCTATGAGCAGCAGGGCTACTACCAGCAGCAGCCGCAGCAGCCGCAGCAGCCGCAGCCGCAGCAGTCGGGCTACGACCCGTACGGGCAGGCGCAGCAGCCCCAGCAGCTCCAGGAGTACTACTACCAGCAGCAGCCGGTCGTCCAGGCCGTTGCCCAGCCGGTCGCTCCGCCGCCTCCCCGCTCGGCCGAGCCGCTGCAGCAGCAGGCCCAGCAGCAGATCCCGCAGCAGGTCAGGCAGCCCGCCCGGCCGTCGGCGAAGCCGCAGCCGGAGCACTCCGAGCCGGCCCTGGACGACTACGCGACGGGCGAGTTCACCTTCGTCGACGAACCGGCGGAGGAGACCGAGGACGTCATCGACTGGCTGAAGTTCGCCGAGTCGCGCACCGAGCGCCGGGACGAGCGCAAGCGCAGGCTGCGGAACAGGCTGATCGCCGTCGTGGTGGCGCTCGTCGTGCTCGCGGGCGGCGGTGCCGGCTATCTGTGGTGGAGCGGCGCGTCCGGTCCCAGGACCGCTGCGGCGGCGGCCGGGGCCCGGCAGGTGAACGTGGTGCACCTGCGGGAGCTGGACGGCAAGGTCAGCAGTGCGCTCCTGGTCAACGACGCGGCAGGGCACAAGGGTTCGATCCTGCTGCTGCCCGAGACCCTGAAGCTGCCCAGCAGCGGGGACTCCTCGACCGCACCGCTCGGCCAGGCGATGGAGGCGATCGGCCCGTCCAGCACCCGGGACGGCCTCAGCACCGTGCTCGGCGCCACCGTGGCGGGCACCTGGCGACTGGACACGCCCTACCTGCGGCTGCTGGTCGCCCAGCTCGGCGGTGTGAAGGTGGACACCAACGCCGAGGTGAAGGCCTCGGACGGCAAGGTGCTCGCCCCGGCGGGCAAGGGCATCTCGCTGACCGGTGAGGCGGCCGTCGCGTACGCCACCTACCAGGCGCCGGGGGAGGGCCGGGATGCCCAACTGGCCCGGTTCGGACAGGTGTTGGAGGCGCTGGTGCGGACCATGCCGACCGATCTGCCCGAGGCGCAGGACGATGTGCACCGGATGAACGCGGTGCTCGACCCCTCGCTGCCCGAGCAGGCCCTGGCCGGGGTGCTGGCCCAGCTCGCCCAGCTGGCCAAGGACGGGAACTTCGCTGTCGGTACCCTCAAGGTGCAGCCCGACGGCACCCTGGACGACGCCACCGCGGGCGCGCAGGTCAAGGAGGTGCTCGGCGGTGCGGTGCACAAGGCCCAGGGCACCAACAAGACGGCCCGGGTCAGCATCGTGAACGCCTCGGGCAACGACCAGCTGGCGAGCTCGGCGCTGGTGCAGGTCACCAACTCCGGTCTGGATCCCGTCCCGAGCGGCAGCAAGGTGAGCGGCACCCAGGCGCTCAGCGAGATCCGCTACACCGACGACGCCAGGCTGGCCGTGGCGAAGTCGCTGGCGATCTCGCTCGGTCTGAAGGAGACGGCGGTGAAGAAGACCACCGACTCGCAGAACGCCGACCTGGTGGTGGTCCTGGGCAAGGACTACCAGCCGTCCAAGGCTCAGTAGCCCCGCGTCGCGAGGAGGCCCCGGAGAATCCCTCCGGGGCCTCCTCGCGTTCATGAGATCCTGGAAACCGTATCTGTGTACATCTAGCGGGAAGAACACCGTGACTGCCACTGACCGGAGCCAGGAACTGATCACCGTCGCCGCCCAGGCGGCGGCCGACAAACTGGCCCACGACATCATCGCCTTCGACGTCAGCGAGGTGCTGTCGATCACCGACGCCTTCCTGATCGCCTCGGCCGCCAACGACCGCCAGGTCAAGGCCATCGCCGAGGAGATCGAGGACCAGCTGCGCGAGAAGCTGGACATCAAGCCGGTGCGCCGTGAGGGCGAGCGCGAGGGCCGCTGGATCCTGCTCGACTACCTGGACATCGTGGTGCACGTCCAGCACTCCGAGGAGCGCTCCTTCTACTCCCTCGACCGGCTCTGGAAGGACTGCCCCGAGCTGCCGCTGCCCGCCGACGCGCTGGCCACCCGCAACCGCCCGGAGAACGCGGTGACCGACGCCCAGGGCAACGCCGTCGCCGAGGACGAGCACTGAGCGGCGCCGCGCGGGGCCCGCGCATCGTCTTCTGGCGGCACGGCCAGACCTCGTGGAACCTGGAGTCCAGGTTCCAGGGCACGACCGACATCGACCTGACCGATCAGGGCATCTTCCAGGCCCGGCGGGCGGCCAAGCTGCTCGCCGGCCTCCGTCCCGATCTGCTGGTGTCCTCGGACCTCAAGCGGGCCCGGCGCACCGCCGCCGAGCTCGCCAAGGTCACCGGCCTGGACGTGCACCACCACGAGGGCCTGCGGGAGACGTATGCGGGCGAGTGGCAGGGGCTGACCAACGCCGAGATCCGGGCACGCTTCCCGGAGCAGTTCGAGGCGTGGGCGCAGGGCGAGCCGGTCCGGCGCGGCGGTGGCGAACTGGCGACCGAGGTGGCGGACCGTTCCGTTCCGGTGGTGCTGTCTGCGGTCGAGAAGCTGCCGGAGGACGGCACGCTGGTCGTGGTCAGCCACGGCGGCACCATCCGCACCATGATCGGCCGACTGCTCGGTATGGAGGCGGAGCAGTGGGAGCGCTTCGGCGGCCTCTCCAACTGCTGCTGGTCGGTCCTGGGCCGGGGTGCACGCGGCTGGCGTCTGCTGGAGCACAACGCGGGCACCCTGCCGCAGCCGGTGATCGGGGACGAGACCTGACGAAGGTGTCCGTAGGGCGGGATTTCGCAGTTCCGGGCCTGACCAGCTAGAGTCTTCCTCGTTCGCAGGAAAGAACGCCGCCCGGGAGGGAGGCGGGAGAGTCCTCCGAGGGGCTGTAGCTCAGTTGGTAGAGCGCTTGCATGGCATGCAAGAGGTCCGGGGTTCAATTCCCCGTAGCTCCACTCCGCATCGGCGGTCCGCAAGGGCCGCTCGGTCCGCGGGGCTGTAGCTCAGTTGGTAGAGCGCTTGCATGGCATGCAAGAGGTCCGGGGTTCAATTCCCCGTAGCTCCACAACAGACGTCGAAGGGCGCCTTCCGAATCCGGAAGGCGCCCTTCGGCGTTGCCGGGCCCGGTCGGCTGCCGGGCCTGCTCAGGGGGTGTGGACGTGGCCCTGATCGACGCTCGGGGCGCCCGGGTCCGCGGCGAGACGTTCCATCCGTTCCCGGTCGAGCGGGCGCTCGGGGGTGTAGACCACCATGTAGGCCTCGGGCGTCGCCGGGATGGTCAGGTAGGAGGCCTGGAAGCGCATCTCGCCCACCGCGGCATGCCGGAAGACCTTGCGCGAGGTCCGGGGCGGAGCGACCTCCTGGCGGGCCCACAGCTCGCGGAACTCGGTGCTGGCCGCCGCCAGGTCCCGGATGTACTCCTCCCAGGCCGGCTCCCCGATGTGCCGCCCGTACGCGCCGCGCAGCACGCCGACCATCCGGGGCAGCTCCTCGTCCCGGTTCAGGAAGGGGTTGCAGCAGGCGGGGACGGTGAAGGCGCACCACATGCTGTTGCGGCGGCGGTTCGGCGCCGTCGGGCGGGTCGCGCCGGGGAACAGGGCGTCGTACGCGCCGTTGAAGCGCAGCAGGTCGTAGCGGCTGTTGCAGATCGCCGCGGGCAGCGGGTCCAGCTGATCCAGGATCACCTGGCTGACCGGGTCCACGAGGGGGCAGGGCAGCTCGTCGGGTCGGCTCGGGGTGAGGCCGGCCAGCCGGAACAGATGCTCGCGCTCGGTGCTGTCCAGCCGCAGTGTACGGGCCACCGCCTCCAGCACCTGCTCACTCGCGTTGATCGGCCGCCCCTGCTCAAGCCACGTGTACCAGGTCACCCCGACCCCGGCGAGCTGCGCCACCTCCTCGCGGCGCAGGCCCGGCGTGCGGCGGCGCACCCCGGGCGGCAGGCCGACGGCCTCGGGGGTGACCCGGGCCCGGCACGCCTTGAGGAAGTTGGCCAGCTCGGAGCGGCGTCGGTCCCGGCCGCTGGCGGCCGAGGCGGTTTCGGTACGTGTGTCCAGCACGGTCATTCCCCCATCGTGACGGATCCCCGGGGCCGGCGGCAGCCTGGTTGCCGGGTGCTGCCAGTACCAGGATCAGCAGGCTCTAACCACCAGTATCCGAGGGCCCCCACGCTGGTATCCATGACGGACCTCCAGACCAGAGACACCATCGCCGCGACCGCGGCCCCGAGAGGCACGGCCCGTCCGGGCCTGCTGCTGGCCCTCGTCCTCACCGGGCAGTTCATGGCCCTGCTCGACGTCTCCATCGTCAACGTAGCCGTGCCGACCATCCGCACGGACCTGCACGCCTCCGGCGCGGCCCTTCAACTGGTGATCGCCGGATACACCATCGCGTACGCGGTGCTGCTGATCACCGGTGCCAGGCTGGGCGCGCGCTTCGGCTACAGCAAGCTGTTCCAGTACGGCCTGGTGGGCTTCACCGCCGCTTCGCTGGCCTGCGGTCTCGCCCCGGACACCGGTGCGCTGATCGGCTTCCGGCTGCTCCAGGGGATCGGGGCCGCGTTGATGGTGCCCCAGGTGATGAGCCTGATCCAGCGGACGTTCACCGGCGCGGCCCGCACCCGGGCGCTCGGCCTGTACTCGGCGGTGCTGGCCGGTGGCATGGCGATCGGGCAGGTACTCGGCGGGGTGCTGGTCAGCGCTGACCTGTTCGGCACCGGCTGGCGGCCGGTCTTCCTCGTGAACGTGCCGATCGGTCTGGTGCTGCTGGTCCTCAGCCGCAGGCTGCTGCCGGTGCTGCAGGGAGATGCCGGCCGGCGCTTCGATGTGGCGGGTCTGGTGGTGCTAGCGGCGGCGCTCGGGCTGCTGGTGGTGCCGCTGGTGCTCGGGCACGAGCTGGGCTGGCCGGTCTGGAGCTGGGTGATGCTGGCAGGCAGCGTGCTGATGTTCGGGCTGTTCGGCCTGGTCGAGTGGCGGATCTCCGCGCGGGGAGGCCAGCCGCTGATACCCGCCAGGGTGCTGCGCGCCCCCGGACTGCTCCCGGCCGCCGGGGCGATCTTCCTGATCATGGCGGGCTTCTCCGGCTTCATGTTCGCCTTCGCCCTGCACCAGCAGGCCGGGCTCGGCCACAGTGCGCTGCGCGCCGGGCTGCTCTCCGGTCCGGTCGCGGTCGGTTTCGGCCTCTCCAGCCTGCACTGGCAGCGGCTGCCGCAGCGGCTGCACCGTCCGCTGCCGACGCTCGCGCTGGCCGTGGTGGCGCCCGGCTACCTGGTCTTCGGGCTGCTGCTGCGCGGCGGCGGCGAGATCGGTGTGGGTACCGAGCTGGTGCTGACGGCGGTGGGCCTGGCGGCCGGGTGCGCGTACAGCCCGCTGTTCGCCCGGGCGCTCAGCCGGGTCGACCCGGCGGACGCGGCCGACGGCAGCGGCGTGATGGTGACGCTGATCCAGCTCGGCCAGGTGGTCGGGGTGGCCCTGCTCGGCACGGTCTTCCTGGGAGAGGTCGACTACCCGGCCGTGGCCCGTACTTCGGGACACGCGCTGCTGGTGACCTCGGCGGTGATCGCGGTCGCCTTCGCGCTGGCCACCACCTTCTCGCTGCGCACCCGGCGGGTCGTCGCCTGACGGGAACCGAGGCGCGCGGCCGGCCCTGCAGTTCCCCCGCGCCCCGGCGCTGCCGCATGAGCGGTCCTGAAGTGCCGAGGCACCGGGGGGTGTCTGCGGATATGCGGAAGGCAAGCCTCCGTAAATCTTTGATCATGATGGGCGACTTGTCCTGATCCGCCCCGGTTCTCCTGTCGGAGGGGCTGCCTAGGATCGCCGCCATGCTCCCCACCCAGCAGTTGCCCGCCCCGGATTTCGATCCGGTGGCCGGCCTCCCCGAGCTGGCCGCGATACGGCAGGCCGCAGCGAGTGCCGACTGGCGGGCCGTGCACGCCGCCTTCGCTCCGATCGGCGACGAGCACGGCCGGGTGGTGGCGGCCCGGATTCTCGCCGAGGCGCCCGGCGCCGAGCTGCTGCTGCTCCAGGCGGTCGAGCAGTACCCCGGCGACCCGCTGGCCGCCGTCCTGCTGGCGGGTTGTCACATCCACCTCGGCTGGGAGGCCCGCACCGGCGCCCGGGCCTCGAAGGTCACCCCCGCGCAGTGGGCGGTCTTCCGGGACCGGCTCAACCAGGCCGAACGGCTGCTGATCAAGGTCACCGCGCACCTCCCCGAGTACGCCCTGGCCTGGGTGATGCGACTGGACACCGCCCGCGGCCTCTCGCTCGGCCTCAGTGAGGCCCGACGCCGTCGGCGCAGGCTCGACCAGGTGGCCCCGCACCACTTCGTCGGCCAGAGCCGGCTGCTCCAGCAACTGCTCCCCAAGTGGGGCGGCAGCTGGGAAGAGGCGTACAGCTTCGCCAGGGACAGCTTCCAGGCCGGCCCGCCCGGCAGTCTGAGCGGCGCTCTGCTCGCCGAGTACCACGTGGAGCAGTGGCTGGAGCTGAACGCCGCGGCCCGGCGCGAGTACGTCCACCGCCCGCAGGTCCGCCAGGAGCTCGCCCAGGCGGCTGCCGGTTCCGTACTGCACCCCGACTGCCGGGCCCGCTACGGGCTGATCACCGCGCACGGCACCTTCGCCATGCTCGCGTCGCTCGCCGAGGACCATGCGACCGCCGCCGTGCACTTCCGCGCCATGGGCCCGTACGGCAGCACCTACCCCTGGGGGTACCTCGGCGACTCGGCCGAGACCCTCGCCGAACACCGCGATCGCGCACTGGCGAAGGGCTGACCCGTGATCCACCACTTCGAGGTCGACGGCGTCCCCGGCGTCTTCGCCCAGCGCCCCGGACGGCTCGCGGCCGGGCTGGTCTTCCGGGTCGGCCAGGCCGACGAGCCCCTGGCCAGGGCGGGCATCACCCATCTCGTCGAGCACCTCGCCCTGCACCGCAGCGGCGTCGCCGACCACCACTTCAACGGCGCGACCGGCGCCCTGTACACCCACTTCCATCTGGAAGGCACCGAACAGGACGTCAGCTCCTTCCTGCTGAGCGTCTGTCAGTCCCTCACCGCCCTGCCGATGGAACGGCTGGAGACCGAGAAGTCGATTCTGCGGACCGAGGAGTCCGGACGCGGCCCGGGCCCCGCCGAGGCTTTCGGCGTCTGGCGGTACGGGGCGCAGGGTCACGGCCTGGTCAGCTACCCCGAGTGGGGCGTGCCGGGACTCGATCCGCAGACCGTCCAGCAGTGGGCCGACACCTGGTTCACCCAGGGCAACGCCGCGCTCTGGGTCTCGGGCGAGTACCTTCCCGCCGGCCTGCGGCTGCCGCTCCACCCGGGCCGCCGGATGCCCGTACCGGCCGCGACCTCCGCTCTGCCGCAGACGCCCGCGTACTTCGCCGAGGGCCAGGGCCAGGTGCTCTTCAACGCCGTCCTGCCCCGCTCCGCCGCCACCTCGCTGTACGCCCTGTGCCTGGAGCGCGAGCTCTTCCGCGAGCTGCGCCAGGAGGGCGGTCACTCCTACACCGCCACCGCCGCCTGTGCGCACCGGGGCGACGGCTGGAGCGTGGTCACCGGACTCGCCGACGCCCTCGGCGAGCAGCAGGACGCGGTGCTCGGCGGCTTTGTGGACGTCCTGGCCAGGCTGGCCGCCGTCGGCATCCCGCAGAACGAGCTCGACACGGTGCGCGGCCGGGCCGACGAGGCGTACACCTCGCCGGAGGCCGACGCGGGCCGCCTGCCCGGGTACGCCGCCGACCTGCTCGGCGGGCTGCCGCTGCGCAGCGCCGAGGAACTGCGCGCCGAGCTGTGGGCGGTGACCCCAGGCGAGGTCCACGAGGCCGCCAGGCAGGCGCAGGCGAGCGGCCTGCTGCGCGTCCCGGCCGGGCGCCGGGCCGACTGGGCCGGGTACGCGGCCGCGCCGCTCGGGTCCGAGTCGGCCGTGCACGGCACCGGCCACAGCGCCCGGGAGGAGGGCGGCCCCGAGCTGGTCGTCGGCGCCGAGGGTGTCAGCCTGGTGTGCGGCGACGAGCTGGCGACCGTCCGCTACCGGGAGTGCGCGGCCATGCTCAGCTGGCCGGACGGCGGGCGGCGGCTGATCGGTGCCGACGGCATCACCGTGGCGCTGGAGCCGGAGGACTTCGAGGTCGACGCGCACACCCTGGCCACGGTGGACTCCGCGGTGCCGCCGCAGGCGGTGGTACGGATGCCGCCCCGGGCGCCCAGGCCGCCGCGTCCGTCGGCGCCCGCGCCCAAGCCTGCCGCCGCACCGGCCGAGCCGGCACCCGTGTTCGGCCGCGGGCAGCGCGTCCTGCTGGCGGTGTTCACCGTCCTGGCCTGGCTGTGGGGCGGCATCACGCTGCTGGTGCTGCTCACCATGGACAAGCAGTCGGTGGGCGACCCGGCCGCGTGGTTCGTCAACGCGATGCTCCTGGCGATCGAAGCCGGCCTGGTCCGGGCGGTGCTCCGGCGCCGGCGTCGGCGGAAAGCGGGCCGAAGAGCGGATTAGGGGACTGCCCGCCAGAGCATGTACAGTTGTCCATGTCGCCGAGGGAGACCGCAAGGGAAACCGCAGGTGACGCGAGAAGGACACGGGGCTGTAGCTCAGTTGGTAGAGCGCTTGCATGGCATGCAAGAGGTCCGGGGTTCAATTCCCCGTAGCTCCACAGGAAAGAAGACCGCCTCCCGTATCGGGAGGCGGTCTTCTGCGTGTCCGGTGGCGCCGTGCCGTCCTGAACCCCGCTGAAGTCCCGTATCGCACCCCGGCGTTCAGCCGGCCGCTGCCCTACCCGGTTGCCCGGCCCGGCGGTTACGGTCGTGCCATGGCGGATCTGGCGCGCAAGCGGAACGAAGAACTGGCCCGGATACTCCACCAGCTCGGCTGGAGCCCCGAACGCCTCGCCCGCGAGGTCAACACCGGCCTCCCCGCCCAGCTGGCGATCAGCTCGACAGCCCCCTACAAGTGGCGCGACCGGGGCATGGTCCCCAGGTCGCCGCACGACCAGACGGTCTGCGAGGTGCTCAGCCGGGCCGTCGGCATCGCGGTGACGTACGAACAGCTCTGGGGCCGGATGGGCAGCGGCCGGGGGGCCAAGATCCTCTCGCCCCGGCTGCTCACCGACCCGTGGACCGCCGACACCGCCCAGACCGCGCTGCGCGAGGCGGGCGCCGACGCCGTGCCCGTCCGGCTCACCGATCTCTTCCGGGGCGCCGAACTCGAACAGGCCGCCCGGCACTGGGCCTCCCCGCCGCCCGAGGTCACCGGCGGCGAAGGCGCCCTGCGGATCGCCCCCGAGCAGATCGCCGATCTGCGGATCTCCTACGACAGCAAGCAGCGCCTGGAACGCACCTACGGCGGCGGGCTGATCCTCGGTCTGGCCAAGGCCGAGCTGGAGATGGCCGGAAAGCTGCTGGAACTCGGCTCGTACGGTGAGCAGTTGGGGCGGGAGCTGTACGGCGTGGCCGGTCGTCTGGCCCGGCTGGTCGGCTGGGCCAACTACGACATGGGCAACGACGCCGCCGCCCAGCGGGCCTTCGTCGCCGCGCTGCGGGCGGCCCATGTCTCCGGCGACCCCCGGCTCGGCGTGAGCGTGGTCGGCTGCCTGGCCGCGCAGGCCACCCACAACGCGGGCGGTCGGGGCCTGGACCCGGTCGCGATGCTCTCCACCGCGCTGCGCGCCGCCGACGAGGTGCTGGCCCCGGCCGAGCGGGCGCTCCAGCTCGGCCGGATCGCCCGTGCACACGGCAAGAAGGGTGAGCAGATCAGCGCCGAGGCGGTCGCAGACCGGGCCTTCGAGGCACTGGACGAGGTGGCGGGGGACGAGAACCACACCCAGGAACGGGCCGACCTGGAGGGAATGGTGGGGGAGGGCTACCTCTTCCTCGGCGACCACGAGCGGGCCCGCGTCCTGCTCTCCTCGGCGATCACCGCCCTCGCGCCGGAGCGGGCCAGAACGAAGGCGCTGCTGATGGTCCGGCTCGCCGACTCCTACCGCAGGACCGGCGAGCACGATTCGGCCGCCGGGACGGCCGACGAGGCCCGGCTGCTGGCGGCCGGGATGCAGTCGGTGCGAGTGGCCGCCGCGCTGCGCGAGTTCGACGCGGCGGTCAAGGCCGGATAACCGCCGGGTGCCGCTTGACGGTGCGGTACCCTGAGCCCATGCGAACCGTGCGCCTGCTCCTTAGCCGGCCGCGCTGACCAGGACCGGCTGAGCCCTCGGGCGGTGCCGGAGTCGGCGTGGCGTCCCCTCCTGCGAGGGGCTTTTTTGTTTTGCGGCGCTGCCCGCTTCGCCGGGCCCGGCCCGGCTGACGATTCGCTAACTGACATCCGATGGAGCTTGAAGGACCATGAGCGAGACGACACCTGCTTCCGCCGCCGTCGAGGCTGCCGGCGAGCCCTTCCGGTACAGCGCGGCCCTGGCCGCGGAGATCGAGTCCCGCTGGCAGGACGTCTGGGAGAAGGAGGGGACGTTCAACGCCCCCAACCCGGTGGGTGCGCTGGCCGACCCTACCGCCGGTGACGTCGCCGCGAAGCCGCACAGCTTCATCATGGACATGTTCCCGTACCCCTCGGGCGCCGGTCTGCACGTCGGCCACCCGCTGGGCTACATCGCCACCGACGTGTACGCCCGCTACCAGCGGATGACCGGCCACAACGTGCTGCACACCCTGGGCTACGACGCCTTCGGCCTGCCCGCCGAGCAGTACGCGGTACAGACCGGAACCCACCCCCGGGTGTCCACCGAGGCGAACATCGCCAACATGCGCCAGCAGCTGCGCCGTCTGGGCCTGGGCCACGACTCGCGCCGGTCGATCTCCACGATCGACCCCGAGTACTACCGCTGGACGCAGTGGATCTTCCTGCAGATCTTCAACTCCTGGTACGACGAGGACGCGGCCAAGGCCCGCCCGATCGCCGAGCTGATCGCCCGGTTCGAGGACGGCTCGCGTGCCGTGCCCGGAGGCCGTGACTGGGCGTCGCTGTCGGGCGCCGAGCGCGACGAGGTGCTGGGCGAGTACCGCCTGGCGTACGCCAAGGAGGTGCCGGTCAACTGGTGCCCCGGTCTGGGCACCGTACTGGCCAACGAGGAGGTCACCGCGGACGGCCGCTCCGAGCGCGGCAACTTCCCGGTCTTCAAGTCGAACCTGCGCCAGTGGATGATGCGGATCACCGCGTACTCCGACCGCCTGATCAAGGACCTGGACCTGCTGGACTGGCCCGAGGCCATCAAGCTGCAGCAGCGCAACTGGATCGGGCGCAGCGAGGGTGCCCGCGTGGACTTCGCCGCCGGCGACGGCCAGGCGATCACCGTCTTCACCACCCGTCCTGACACCCTGTTCGGCGCCACCTACATGGTGCTGGCGCCCGAGCACGAGCTGGTCGACTCGATCGTCCCGGCCGCCTGGCCGTCGGACACCCACAACGACTGGAAGAACGGCGCCCACAGCCCGGCCGAGGCCGTCGCCGCCTACCGGGCGGCGGCCGCCGCCAAGTCGGACGTCGAGCGCCAGATGGACGCCAAGGTCAAGACGGGTGTCTTCACCGGCGCGTACGCGACCAACCCGGTCACCGGAAAGCCCGTGCCGGTCTTCATCGCCGACTACGTGCTGATGGGCTACGGCACCGGCGCGATCATGGCCGTGCCCGCCCACGACCACCGGGACTTCGCCTTCGCCCGCGCCTTCTCGCTGCCGATGACCTGCGTCGTCCAGCCGACCGACGGCCGCGGCGAGGACCCGCACGAGTGGGACGACGCCTTCGACACCTACGACTCCGTCATCGTCAACTCGGCGCACGACGGCCTGTCCCTGAACGGCATGAGCGTCGTCGGGGCCAAGGCCGCGGCGACCGCCTGGCTGACCGAGCAGGGCATCGGCGAGGGAACCGTCAACTACCGCCTGCGTGACTGGCTGTTCAGCCGTCAGCGGTACTGGGGCGAGCCCTTCCCGATCGTCTACGACGAGGACGGCGTGATGCACGCGCTGCCCGAGTCGATGCTGCCGGTCGAGGTCCCCGAGGTCGACGACTACTCGCCGCACACCTACGACCCGTTCGACTCCACCTCCTCGCCGAAGACCCCGCTGTCCCGCAACGAGGACTGGGTCACCGTCCAGCTGGACCTGGGCGAGGGCGTCAAGACCTACCGCCGCGAGACCAACACCATGCCCAACTGGGCCGGTTCCTGCTGGTACGAGCTGCGCTACGTCGACCCGGTCAACGGTGAGCGGGCGGTCGACCCGGCCAACGAGAAGTACTGGCTGGGCGCGACGGAGCAGAAGCCCGCCGGTGGCGCCGACCTGTACGTCGGCGGTGCCGAGCACGCGGTGCTGCACCTGCTGTACGCCCGCTTCTGGCACAAGGTGCTGCACGACCTGGGGCACGTCTCCTCGATCGAGCCGTTCCACAAGCTGTTCAACCAGGGCATGATCACCGCCGACGTCTACCGGGACGAGCGCGGCTTCCCCGTCCCGGCCGCCGAGGTCGAGGAGCGGGACGGCAAGTACTTCTGGCAGGGCGAGCCGGTCAAGCGCGAGGCCGGCAAGATGGGCAAGTCCCTGAAGAACGCCGTCGCCCCCGACGAGATCGCCGACGAGTACGGCGCCGACACGCTGCGCCTGTACGAGATGTCGATGGGCCCGCTGGACGTCTCCCGCCCGTGGGACACCCGTGCCGTGGTCGGCTCGTACCGCTTCCTGCAGCGGCTGTGGCGCAACATCGTCTCCGAGAGCACCGGCGAGCTGGTGGTCACCGAGGAGGAGCCCGACGAGGCGACCCTGCGCGCGCTGCACAAGGCGATCGACGGCATCCGCGGCGACATGGCCGGGCTGCGCTTCAACACCGCCGTCGCCAAGGCGATCGAGCTGAACAACTTCCTGGTGAAGCGCGGTTCCACGCCTCGCTCCGTGGCCGAGCAGGTCGTCCTGCTGGTCGCCCCGCTGGCCCCGCACATCGCCGAGGAGCTGTGGCGCAGGCTGGGCCACAGCGGCTCGCTCGCCTACACCGACTACCCCGTCGCCGACCCCGCGTACGTGGTGGACGAGACGGTCACCTGTGTCGTCCAGATCAAGGGCAAGGTCAAGGCCCGGCTCGAGGTCGCGCCGTCGATCTCCGACGCCGAGCTGGAGGCCCTGGCACTGGCCGACCCGGCCGTCGTCGCGGCGATCGGCGACGCGCCAGTGCGCAAGGTCATCGCGCGGGCACCGAAGCTGGTGAACATCGTTACCGGCTGACGGCTGACGGCTGACGGCTGACGGCGGCTTCGGCTCGCTGTTCCCGCTTGTGACGGGTGGCCCTTCCCGGGGTGTTCGGCTTCCGGGAAGGGCCACCCTGCTTTTCTGCTCTCTCCGCTCTGCTGGGGCATTGGGGGATATCCCTGAGGCTTCCCTGATCTCGGGTGGGATCGGCCGTTTCGGGGATCCGCGCGGTGGCGGGTACGGATACGGTGGAGCTCTCGGCGGACATGGGAAGGTGGCTGGCGATGGACGCGGTCGGTGTGGTGTTCGGCTTGGTTCTGCTCTTCGTGGTGGCCGCACTGGCCATGCTGGTGGTCGCGGCGGTGAAGGCCACCAGACGGGTGGCGGCGAAGGTCGGCGAGCACGAGGCGAACGCACGCCGCGCTGTCGAGAACGCCGCACTGAAGGCGAAGACCTTCACCAAGCCCGGTCCCGTGGGCAGGATCTCCGCCGTCCGCCTCTCGCTGCGGACCTCGCTGGAGAGCACCAGGAAGGTGCTGGAGGCCGGGCTGCCGGAGGACAGCCAGCTCGCCGAGGCGCTCCAGCTGCTGACCAGGCTCGACGCACATGCGGCCGAGCTGGACGGCGAGTTGCGGATCCTGGAGCGGGAGCCCGATCAGGCCAGGGTCGCCGCCAAGCTGCCCGAGCTCACCGAGCGGGCCGAGCGGATCACCCACTCCGCGGAATCGATGCGCTGGGCCGCGCAGGACCGGATGCACCGATTCGCCGACGACGAGCTCGCGCGGCTGAGCGAGGCGTGCGAGACGGAGGCGGGCTCGCTGCGGCACTGGGAGTCGGCGTCGGCCGGTTCAGCGGAGCGGTCTGCCGGTACGGTGTACTCCGCTTCGGGGCAGGCGGCGTCCGATGCGGACCGCAAGGGCCTGGGCGCGGGGCGTCAGCCGAGCGCCGAGGAGGTGCTCGGGCTCGCCGCCGAACCGCTGGCCAGGCTCGCTCAGCGTCTCCGCAAGCCCTCTGCCGGGAGCTCGTCGGCCGGCTGACCCCGCAGAGGCCGTCGGTTGCCTCGCCCCTTGCTGTTGAGGTGCCGTGGTCGCCGTCCGCGGACTGTCCGCAGGTGGGGCGCTGTCTTATGAGCCGGACGGGGAGTAACCTCCGGCTCATGCCCGACCGCCTCGCACTCGTCACCGACTCGACGGCCTATCTGCCGCAGGAAGCCATCGACCGGCACCGGATCGCGGTGGTCCCGCTCAGCGTCGCCGTGGGCGACGAGGTGTTGGCCGAAGGCGTGGAGATCTCTCCCAAGGACGTCGCCGAGGCCCTGCGGGCCAAGCGCAGGGTCACCACCTCCCGCCCCAGCCCCGAGACCTTCGCCGCGGCCTACCGCGCCGCCGCCGAGGCGGGTGCCACCGGGATCGTCTCGGTGCACATCTCGGGCGAGCTCTCCGGTACGTACGAGGCCGCGCGCCTCGCCGCCACCGAGGTAGGGATCCCGGTCCGGGTGGTGGACAGCCGACTGGTCGGCATGGCCCTCGGACACGCCGTGCTGACGGCCGCCCAGGCCGTCGAGGCGGGTCTCGGCCTGGACGAGACGGTGGCCGCCGCCATCGCCCGCGCGGCTGGGACCAGCGGCTTCTTCTACGTGGACACCCTGGAACACCTCAGGCGCGGCGGCCGGATCGGCGCCGCACGGGCGCTGCTCGGCTCGGCACTTGCGGTGAAGCCCCTGCTCTACCTCTCCGGCGGCCGGATCGAGCCGCTGGAGAAGGTCAGGACGGCTTCCCGGGCGATCGCCAGACTTGAGGAGATCGCGGTCGAGCGGGCAGGGGAGGCGGACGTCGACATCGCCGTGCACCACCTGGCGGCGGAGGAGCGGGCCGAACCGCTGGCCGAACGCCTGAGGGAGCGGGTACCCGGTCTCAAGGACCTCTACGTCGGCGAGGTCGGCGCGGTGATCGGTGCACATGTCGGCCCCGGGCTGCTCGCGGTGGTCGTCTCGCCGCGCTGAGGGCCGCGTTGAGGGCCGCGCTGAGGGCCGCACCGGCGGCCGTCGCTGATGCTTCGTCGGCTGAAACTCGCTCGTTCGAGGGACAAGAGTTATCCACAACCCCGGGTTGTCCACAGGATTTCGGTTGCTCGTGGGTGGCTTGCCGATCTGCTCCTACCGTCCTCGGCATGAGGACGATGACACCGGGCGCAGCCCGACGCCGAGAGACCACCGACGCCGTCCGGGACCGGATGGCCAACCTGTTCCTGACCGACCATCGGCCGCCGCCCGCTTCGGGCAGGAGCCGCCCTGAAGCCGAGGCGGCGCCCCGGGCCACCCGGCGGGTGGTCTCACCGCCTCGGCCCGACTCTCTCCCGAAGGGGCCGCCGGGGGAGCCCGAGTCCGAGTCCGAGTCCGAGTCCGAGTACGACGCCGAGTCCGAGTACGACGCCGACGCCGGATCCGGGCCTGGGGCCGAAGCCGTCCCGCCGGGGCGTAACCGCGAGCTGCTGCGGCTGTACGAACGGGCCGCCGCCAGGCCGCCTGAGGCCCCGTTCGGTGCCCATGCCCATGCCCCGGCTGCGGCCGAGGAGCTCGACGACGAGGAGGTGGAGGCGGCCGAAGCCGCCGAAGAGCCGTTGTCGGTCGAGCAGGACACCCCGGGCAGGGCGTCGGCCGCTGCGCGCCGTCCGTCCGAGGTGGCCGTCCACCCGTCGCGGTTGCGGCGACGGCGTGCGGTGCTGCCGGCCCTCCACCCAGGCCTGGTGCTCGACCGACGGGCGATCCTCGGGCTGGCGGTGCTGCTCGTGCTCGCCGTTGGTTATGCCGTGCAGCACTTCTGGCTCGGCCGTCCGCAGCCGGTCACGATTCCGACCGTGACGGCCGGCACTGCCAGTCCTGCGGCGGCGGTGCACGGGGGAAGCGATCCCCCGCTCTCGCCCTCTGCGGGGCCGCCAGGGGCGGTTGTGGTGGTGGAGGTAGCGGGAAAGGTCCAGCATCCCGGGCTGCGAACGCTGCCCAGCGGCGCCCGGGTCGCCGATGCCCTGAGCGCAGCGGGCGGCCCGCTGCCCGACACCGACACCGCCGGTCTCAACCTGGCTCGACTACTGGCCGACGGCGAGCAGGTCGTGGTCGGCGCACCGGCCGGGCAGCCGCCCCCGGTCGCCGCCGCCGGGCCGAAGGCGCCGCTCAGCCTGAACCAGGCCACCGTCGAGCAGCTCGACGCACTGCCCGGCGTCGGCCCCACGCTGGCCCAGCGGATCGTCCACTTCCGCCAGGAGCACGGCGGTTTCCGCTCCCTCGACCAGCTCCGTCAGGTCAGCGGCATCGGCGCGCGCAAGTTCGGGGACCTCCGAGCTCTGCTCACCCTCTGACACACCGCCGTCCACGGACTTGCCGTCCTGTTGTCGCCGACCGAGGGAGGTGCGCCACGATGGCCCTGTCCGAAGCCGCCGTGCTGTCCCGAGTCTCCGGCAGCCGTGAACCTGCCGATCTGCGTCTCGTTCTCCCGGCCGTCTCCGCCTGGGCGGCCGCCTTCACCGTCCTCGGCCTGGCACCGGATCACCGTCCGCTGCTCCCACCCCTGGCGGGGCTGGCGGCTGCCCTCGCCCTGCTGCTCCTTGCCGTCCCCGCCCAGCGCCGCCGCCGCACCGCCCTCCTGCTCGCCGCCACCCTGCTCACCGGCGCCGCCGCGACAGTCACCACCCTGCTGCACACGGCCGACCTCCACCGAGGCCCGCTGCCCGCCCTCGCTCATGCGCCCGCCCCCACCGAGAGCTCTCCCGAACTCACCGTCAGCCTCACCATCGCGGGCGACCCCAAGGCCCACACCTCCCACTCTCGCGGTACGGCCCCGGGCCAGTCCCTGCTCACCGTGAGCGCCGTCGTCGACAGCGTCACCCTCCCGCAGCCCCTGAACGCCTCCCCGGGGACCTCCCCGAACGCGCCCCCGGAGCCGCCCGCTCTCCGTACCGTCCGGACCCGGACTCCCGTCACCGTCATGGTCCGTGCCCAGGATGCCGACGGCTGGCGCGATCTGATCCCCTCCACCCGACTGCGCGCCGACGTGCGGGTGACCCCGACCCACGAGGGTGTGCAGACCGCCGCCGCCGTCCTGCTGGCACGCGGAAGTCCGGAGCTGCTCGCCCCGCCGAGCCTGCCGCAGCGGCTGGCCAGCCGACTGCGATCGGGCCTTCGCGCTGCCTGTGACCACCTGCCCGCCGATACCCGGGGCTTGCTTCCCGGCCTCGTCGTCGGTGACACCTCCCGGCTCCCGGACGACCTGGACGAGGCCTTCCGTGCCACGGACCTCGGGCATCTGACCGCCGTCAGCGGCGCGAACCTCATGATCGTGCTGACCGTCCTGATCGGAATGCCCGGACAGGCCGGCACGCCGGGACGCGGTGGGCTGGCCGGGCGCCTCGGCCTGCCGCTGCGCACCACGGCGGTACTTGGCACCGTGCTCACCCTGGCGTTCGTGACCGTCTGCCGGCCCGACCCCAGCGTGCTCCGGGCGGCCGCCACCGGGCTGGTCGGGCTCCTGGCCCTCGGCACCGGGCGACCACGGCAGGCGCTCCCGGCGCTGGCCGCAGCCGTCCTCGGTCTGGTCCTCCTCGACCCGTACCTCGCCCGTTCCTACGGATTCGTACTCTCCGTCCTGGCCACCACCGGGCTGCTCACCCTCGGTCCGCGCTGGACGGCCGCCCTGACGGAACGGCGCTGGCCGCACCACCTCGCCACGGCGGTCGCCGCCACCGCCGCCGCCCAGGCGCTCTGTGCCCCGGTCACCATCCTGCTGGCGCCCCGGGTGAGCCTGGTCGCCGTCCCCTGCAATCTGCTGGCCGAGCCCGCCGTCGCACCGACCACCCTCCTCGGGTTCGCCGCCCTGGTGGTTGACCCCCTCTCCCATACCGCTGCCGGCTTCCTGGTCGGCCTGGCCGCACTTCCCGTCGCCTGGCTGGCGGGTGTCGCCCGGTACGGAGCTGCGCTCCCGGGTGCGCAACTGGCCTGGCCCGAAGGCCCGTTCGGTGCCGCCCTGCTCGCCGTCGCGACGCTCGCACTGGCCTGGGCGGTCCGCCCCTTTCTGCTGTCACCCGCCGCCGCCCGCCGGGCCAGGCCCGCCGCCCACCGGTTCAGGGCCGCTCTGGCGGCGGTCCTCGGCCTGACGATCCTGGCCGTCCTACTGCGTCCGCCCCTGCTCACCCGACTCGCCACCGGCTGGCCGCCGAAGGGCTGGCAGCTGGTCATGTGCGACATCGGTCAGGGGGATATGACCGTGCTGCCCATCCGTTCCACGGGCGAGGACACGCCGGACAGTGCGATCGTGGTGGATACCGGACCCGACCCGCACGCCGCCGACACCTGCCTGCGTGAACTCGGTATCACACGGGTGCCATTGCTGATCCTGAGTCACTTCCACGCGGACCACGCCGAGGGTCTGCCCGGCGTTCTTCGCGGCCGTCGGGTGGGGGCGCTCCAAGTCACCACTCTGGAAACGCCGGTGGGGGAGTACGCCCGGGTACTCGCCTGGGCCGCAGCCGCCCGCGTTCCCATTCTGCGGGCCCAGCGCGGCGAACACCGCTTCGCCGGGGCCGAGCTCTCCTGGGACGTCCTATGGCCCGACGACACCCTCGGCCCCGGTACCCCGGGCGCGAACAACGCCAGCATCGCCCTGCTGGCCTCGGCCGGCCCGCGCTCGGACCCGCTGAGCATCGCGCTGCTGGGCGATCTCGAACCTCCGGCCCAGGCCGCCCTCCGGGCCCGGATGACACCACCGCGGGTGGACGTCCTCAAGGTGGCCCACCACGGCTCGGGTCATCAGGACGGGGATCTCACCGACGCGCTGCACCCGCACCTGGCCCTCATCTCCTGCGGGACCGACAACCCGTACGGGCATCCCGCCGCCCAGACCGTCGCCCACCTGCGGTCTCTGGGCACAACCGTCCTCCGTACCGACCAGGTTGGAGACATCGCCGTTCTCGGCACCCCTGCCACTCTCCGAGCGGCAACGCACCCCCACGGCCCCGCAGCCCTCGCCCGGTCGGCCCGTGCTCCGCCCTCCTGGGGACGAACTGCTCATCGGGGCTGAACCGTGCGGTGCTGATCGCCCGGAGGGCTCGCAGTAGTCGAGATCCCTGGGGGCGCTGTGCCAGGGGGCTTCCCCGGCACAGCGCGTAGCGGATCCGGACAGGCGGTCTGTTCAAGTGGAAGGGAGTGCTGGAGTGAGAGCACGGAGCCACGGAAGGCCAATCCCCTTGCGCCCCATGGCCCTCGTGGCCCTCGCGGCCTCGCGCCTCCCCGGCGCTGGGGTTGCCCCTGGGCCTCAGCCCTCCTCCCGCCAGCCGTCCTGGTCGGCGGCGAGGGTGTCGAGTGCGGAGAGCAGCTCGGGAGTCCAGCCGGTCTCCTCCGGCGGATCCACGACGACCAGCCACTGGGCGTCCTCGGCGTCGTCCTCGCCGGCCAGCGAGTCCCGGACGACTTCGAGTTCGCCCAGGTCGGGCCAGCGGGCGGAGAGCTCCTCGGCCACCTCGTCGGCGGCGTCGCGATCGGGAAGAACGAGGAGTTGACGGGTGAAATTCGTGGTCACCGCACCATTGTGCAGATTGCCGGGGCCGCTGTGGAGAGCGGGTCCGGCCGTCGTTGTCGGCGCCCCGTGCGATCCTGGTAGGCGATGGCCAGGAAGAGTGCACCCGACGACCTGCTCGCCCCGCTGACCCTTGTGGTCGGCCAGGAGGAGCTGCTGTTGGACCGCGCGGTCGCCCAAGTGGTGGCCGCCGCCAAGGCAGCGGATCCGGACACCGATGTGCGCGATCTCCCCCCCGGTGCTCTCCAGCCCGGCAGTCTGGCCGAGTTGACCACACCCTCGCTCTTCGCCGAGCGGAAGGTCATCGTGGTCCGGGCCGCGCAGGATCTCTCCGCAGATTCGGTGAAGGAGGTCAAGGCGTACATCGAGGCACCGGCCGATGAGGTGATCATGGTGCTGGTGCATGCCGGTGGCGCCAAGGGCAAGGGCCTGCTGGACGCCGGTCGCAAGGCCGGTGGCCGCGAGGTGCAGTGCGCCAAGCTGGCCAAGGCCGGTGACAAGTTGGCCTTCATCCGGGGTGAGTTCCGCACTCTCGGCCGCTCGGCGACGCCCGAGGCGTGCCAGGCCCTGCTGGACTCACTGGGCAGTGACCTGCGCGAGCTGGCCGCCGCGTGCAGTCAGCTCACCGCCGATGTCGAAGGCACCATCGACGAGACGGTTGTGGCGCGTTACTACAGCGGCCGGGCCGAGGCGACGGGCTTCGAGGTCGCCGACCTGGCGGTCACCGGCCGGGCCGCGGAGGCGCTGGAGCGGCTGCGCTGGGCGCTGGCGGTCGGCCAGCCGCCCACCGGCATCACCTACGCCCTCGCCTCCGGGGTCCGCAGCATCGGCCGGCTGGCCACGACCGGCCGGAACATGCGTCCGGCCGATCTGGCCCGCGAGTTGGGCATGCCACCGTGGAAGGTCGAGCGGGTCCGCCAGCAGATGCGTGGCTGGACGGGCGATGCCGTGGCCACCGCATTGACCGCGATCGCGAAGGCGGACGCCGCGGTCAAGGGCGGTTCGGACGACCCGGCGTATGCGCTGGAGCGGGCCGTGGTCGCCGTGGCGCGGGCCGCCCGCTCCGGCGGCCGCCCTTACTGAGCGGTCGCCCTGAGCGGTCGCCGTTCGGGGCAACGCCTACGCGGCGGGCGGCGCGATCGGTCCCTGGGCAACTCCCCTGCCGGGACCGAGGATCAGGTCCCGCCGATCGACTTGAGCACGTCCCGGCTGTCCATCAGCAGAGCCTGCCGGATGGTGTCCTGGTCCGGCGGGTTGGTCTTGCCCGCCTGGTACGAGCCCGACCAGCTCAGGTAGTACGTCAACCCGCCGTCGCGGACGTACAGCACCTGGGTGAGGTAGTGCCAGGTCCGGTCCGTGCTGCTGGGGTCGTCCAGATAGCCGATGTACGCCTCGTCGCCCAGGTTGGGCACCTCGGTGATGGTGTACCGGCGCTGCTGGAGGCTCGACCGCTGAGCCGCGAACTCCGGGCGCGGGTCGGTCACTTTGTGCAGCTGAGCCTCCAGATAGAGCGAGGAGTACTCGCTCTCGCCGCTGCTCTTCTTCAGGTACTCGCTGCAGTACATGTCGTCGAGCGCGGAGTGCCGGGTCGAGTAGTGGTACGGCGTGCCGGACTGCGCGGGGTAGAGCTGGGTGAAGCGGTTCAGCCGGGCCGTGGCGCAGAGGTCGTCGACCAGGTGGTAGCCGCTCAGGCTCGGCGCCTTGGCGCCACTGCTCACCAGGCCGGGGACGGTGATCACCGCAGCCGCCCACACCGCCGAGGCCACCAGGGCTCCGGCCACGCCCCACCACAGCCCCCTGCGTGAACCCCTGCCCGTGGGTGCGGCCGCAGGCCCGGGGACCGGCGCGGGCGGCAGCCCGGGCGGGGGCGGCTGCTGGGGCAGCGTGGACGGTGGCGGTCCGTAGGCGGCCACCGGTCCTGGGTATCCGTATCCGTATCCGGGCCCGGCGTCTGTCGGCGTGGACATCTGATGCGCCCCCAGAGGGTGTGCTGCGTGGTCGGTCCACCGAACGATATCGGTGAACAAGCGATTGCAAAGAGTGAGAACGCGGCCGGGGGCGGTGAGTTGCGGGCGGGGTGGCGGTGGACCGCACGGACGGCAGCGGGCCGAAAACGCCGACAGGCGCCACAGCTGCCCGGGGAAGGGCTCGGCTGTGACGCCTGTCGGTCCTGCTGTGTACCGCACCCGCGTGGCGAACGCAGGCCGCGTGCGGTACGGAGTCTTGTCGCCTCAGCGCACCGGGTAGAGGGCCGGTTCGCGAGCTGAGGAGATTGGTCGTGCGGGAGGCGGGTAGAGGGCCGCCGGTTCGCGCCGACCGGTCCGGGCGGGGCCCGGAGTCGAATCAGGCAGCGACGCGCTTGGTGATCGCGGACTTCTTGTTGGCGGCCTGGTTCTTGTGGATGATGCCCTTGCTCGCGGCCTTGTCGAGAGCCTTGGAGGCGGCGCGAGCGAGCTCGACGGCCTTCTCGGTCTCACCGGCGGCGGCGGCCTCGCGGGCCTTGCGCAGGGCGGTCTTCAGCGAGGACTTGACGGCCTTGTTGCGCAGGCGCGCCTTCTCGTTGGTCTTGTTGCGCTTGATCTGGGACTTGATGTTCGCCACGAAGGAGCCTCAGTCTGTGATGGATCGGTCTTGAGTGTGCACCTGGAGTGCCTAAGGTCTGCTGAGAGGGCATGCCGAGGGCAGATGCAGCGCCCCACGCTACCAGGGGCTCCGGGATCGGCCCAAACCGGCAGCCCGCTCGGGCGCCGAGCAGGTGCCGAGCGGGCACTGAGCGGGCACTGAGCAGCGACCTGGCCTGGGTGAACGCGGCGAGGAACTCCTCCGCCCGGCCGGGCGGGACATCCAGCGGCCCATTCTCCAGGATCATGGGCATCGATCCTCTTCCGCGTCCGGGGCTTGCAGGGAAGAGCTGGACGGCGCGCAGGTCCGGGCTCGTGGGAAGATGGATGGAACCATTTCGATCGGACGAGACCGTCCGGTCCCCGGGAAGCCGGTCAGCGATGACCCGGACACCCCGGCCCCCGGACCAACGGAGAATCGGACCAAGGTGCCCGCGACCCCCAGCAATGTGCCAGAGCCCAGCCGTACCGACCCGGCGGTGATCCGCAACTTCTGCATCATCGCCCACATCGACCACGGCAAGTCCACGCTCGCCGACCGGATGCTGCAGATCACCGGTGTGGTGGACCCGCGCCAGATGCGCGCTCAGTACCTCGACCGGATGGACATCGAGCGCGAGCGCGGCATCACCATCAAGTCGCAGGCGGTCCGCCTCCCGTGGGCCCCGAAGACCGGTGAGAACGTGGGTACGACCCACATCCTCAACATGATCGACACCCCGGGCCACGTGGACTTCACGTACGAGGTGTCCCGCTCCCTCGCCGCCTGCGAGGGCACCATCCTGGTCGTGGACGCCGCGCAGGGCATCGAGGCGCAGACCCTCGCCAACCTGTACCTGGCGCTGGAGAACGACCTCACGATCATCCCGGTCCTCAACAAGATCGACCTGCCTGCCGCCCAACCCGAGAAGTACGCGGCCGAGCTCGCGCACATCATCGGCTGCGACCCGGAGGACGTCCTCAAGGTCAGCGCCAAGACCGGCCTCGGCGTCGAGGATCTGCTCGACCACGTGGTCGACAAGATCCCCGCCCCGGTCGGCGTCAAGGACGCCCCGGCCCGCGCGATGATCTTCGACTCGGTGTACGACTCCTACCGTGGCGTGGTCACCTACGTCCGTGTGGTCGACGGCCAGCTCACCAAGCGTGAGCGGATCGCGATGATGTCCACCGGCGCGACCCACGAGCTGCTGGAGATCGGCGTCATCTCGCCCGAGCCCAAGGTCGCCGAGGGCCTCGGCGTCGGCGAGGTCGGCTACATCATCACCGGTGTGAAGGACGTCCGGCAGTCCAAGGTCGGTGACACCATCACCTCGATGCACAAGGGTGCGACCGAGGCGCTGGGCGGCTACAAGGACCCGCGTCCGATGGTGTTCTCCGGCCTCTACCCGCTGGACGGCTCCGACTACCCGCTGCTGCGCGACGCCTTGGACAAGCTGCGTCTCAACGACGCCGCCCTCGTCTACGAGCCGGAGACCTCGGTCGCGCTCGGCTTCGGCTACCGCTGTGGCTTCCTCGGCCTGCTGCACCTGGAGATCATCCGGGAGCGCCTGGAGCGCGAGTTCAACCTCGACCTGATCTCCACCGCCCCCAACGTGATCTACCGGGTGGTGATGGAGGACGGCACCGAGCACACCGTCACCAACCCGAGCGAGTTCCCGACCGGCAAGATCGCCGAGGTGTACGAGCCGGTCGTGCGCGGCACCATCCTCGCCCCGAACGAGTTCGTCGGCGCGATCATGGAGCTCTGCCAGGCCCGCCGCGGCAACCTCCAGGGCATGGACTACCTGTCCGAGGACCGGGTCGAGCTGCGCTACACCCTGCCGCTCGCCGAGATCGTCTTCGACTTCTTCGACCAGCTGAAGTCCAAGACCCGCGGCTACGGTTCCTTCGACTACGAGCCCATCGGCGAGCAGAGCGCCAACCTGGTCAAGGTGGACATCCTGCTGCACGGTGACGCGGTGGACGCCTTCTCCGCGATCGTGCACAAGGACAAGGCGTACAACTACGGCGTGATGATGGCCGGGAAGCTGCAGAAGCTGATCCCGCGCCAGCAGTTCGAGGTGCCGATCCAGGCGGCCATCGGCTCCCGGGTGATCGCCCGTGAGACGGTGCGCGCCATCCGCAAGGACGTCCTCGCCAAGTGCTACGGCGGTGACATCTCGCGTAAGCGGAAGCTGCTGGAGAAGCAGAAGGAGGGCAAGAAGCGGATGAAGATGGTCGGCCGCGTGGAGGTCCCGCAGGAGGCCTTCATCGCCGCTCTGTCCACCGACGCGGACGCCCCGAAGAGCGAGAAGAAGTAGCGCCACGGCAGACGGGCCCGGAGCAGCAGCTCCGGGCCCGTTCGCGTGCGCTCACCGCAGGGCGCCGAGCACCCCGCCGACGATCGCCGCCTTGGCCAGCCGCCCTGCCGCCCTGGTGAGGACGGTCGGCCGCATCGAGTCGTCCGGGTGGACGAGCTGGAGCAGGCCGTCCCGGCGCCCGAGGCTCAGGCACTGCACGACGTAGCGGAAGTCGAAGGGCTCGGTGGTCCGGCCGGTGAGCAGCCTGCCGAGGTACCGGCCCATCGGCAGGGCGGTGGCGCAGCCCATCCGCAGGGTGCCGATGCCCGGCACGGTGGCCGAGGCGGCGTCGCCGATCACATGGACGTCCGGGTGCGAGGTGGAACGCAGGTACTCGTCCACCACCGCGCGCCCTTGGGCGTCGACGGCGAGCCCGGCGTCGGCCGCCAGTGGGAGCGGTTCCAGCGAGGCGGCCCAGGCGGTGATCTCGGCGTCGATCGTTCCCCGATCGGTGCGCAGCCCTCGCTCGGTCACGGCGGTCACCGGCTGGTGCTCGTCCACATGGACGCCGAGCCGCCCGAAGACCCGCAGGATGTGCGCACGGCCCTTGGGCGAGAACCAGCCGCCGACCTGGCCGGCCGCGGCGATCCGCACCTGCCACCGCGGGTACGCCTCGGCGAGTTCGGCCGCCAGCTCGATACCGGTGGCGCCGCCCCCGACCACGGCCACGGTGCCGGGCCGTCCGGCCGCCGTCAGCCGCCGGTGCAGTTCGGCGGCGCGTTCGGCCGAGTAGGCGTGCTCTGCGGCGCCGGGGACACCGTGCCAGGCGGTCCGGCTGCCGAGCGCGTAGACCAGGGTGTCGTACGGAACGGTCTCGCCGGAGTCCAGGCAGACCTTTCGACCCGTCAGGTCGATCTCGGTGGCGCGAGCCTGACGGTGTTCCACCTGGCGGCCGCGCAGCAGCTGGGCGATGGTGGGCCACGGTGCGCCGTGGCCTGCGGCCGTCTCGTGCTGGCGGATCCGGTGGGCGAAGCGGCCCTCGGGGGCGACCAGCATGGCCCGGTGCTGCCGGCCCACCTCGGTGGCGGTGGCGAGGCCTGCGTAGCCCGCGCCCAGTACGACGATCTGCTTGCCGGTCATGGCATCCTCCCGCGATGCGGTTGCCCTGTGCGCGGATGCCGCGCATTCGCGAGGAGGACGGAGCAGCCCGCCCGAGTGTGACCATGACCTGTGTCACGCCAGATGGGCGAGCTTCTCCGGGTTGACCACGACGTACGCCTCGGTGATCCGTCCGCCCGCCACGGTGAAGGCCACCACGCCGGTGACCTGGCCCGACTCGGTGGCAAGCGCCAGACCGGGCTCGCCGTTGACCAGGACGAAGTCCAGTACGCCGGCCTTGGCCGCGCCGAGCCACTTTCCGGCCAGACCCAGCACCAGGCGGGAGACCTTGTCCGCGCCGAGGATGGGACGGACCGCGGCCGAGACGACGCCGCCGCCGTCGGAGTGCCAGACCACGTCGGGGTCGAGGACGGCGAGCAGCGCCTGGATGTCGCCGCTCGCGGTGGCGGCGGCGAAGGCGTGCACCGCCTGCCGGTGCTCGGCCGGTTTCACCCGGCCGCCGCGCCCGTTCCCGGCCTTGACCCGCCGTCGGGCCCGGGAGGCCAGCTGGCGGGTGGCGTCGGGGGTGCGGTCGAGGGTGGCGGCGATCTCGTCGAAGCCGATGGAGAAGACGTCGTGCAGGACGAAGGCGGTGCGCTCGGCCGGGGTGAGCTGCTCCATCACGGCGAGCAGTGCGAGCGAGACCTCCTCGCCGAGCTCGGCGAGCCGGTCGGGGGTGTGCTCGTCGGTGAGCAGCGGTTCGGGGAGCCACTCGCCGTAGTACGACTCGCGGCGGACCCGGGCCGAGCCCAGCTGGTCGTAGCAGAGCCGGGTGACGATGGTGGTCAGGTAGGCGCGCGGGTCGGCCACCTGGGACTGGTCCACCGCACGCCAGCGCAGCCAGGTCTCCTGCAGTACGTCCTCGGCGTCCGTGACCGAGCCGAGCAGCCGGTACGCGACCGAGCCCAGGTAGCGCCGGTTGGCCTGGTATGCGTCCGCGCCAGTGGCTGAGCCTTCGTCACTCACCCGAACACCGTAGCGCGTCAGAGCGGCTCCTCATGGGTGCGGGCTCTGCTCGCTCAACCTCGTGCGCGGCCAACCATGCACCGCCTCAGGTGTGAACTGTTCGCGTAACTTGCACTGCCCGGAGGCGCGGGACGTGGCTGATCGGGTTCGTTTCGGCCCCTGAGGTCAAGGGCCTATGGGTGGCTGGCCGTGGTCATGACTCGGCGCAGCAGCTGATTGAGGGTCTGCGCCTCCTCGGGGGTGAGGGTGGCGAGGGCCTCCTGCTGGAGGCCGAGGCCGACGCCGACGGCGCGGTCGACCAGGTCGAGGCCGGTGTCGGTGAGGGTGATCCGCAGGCCGCGCCGGTCGCTCGGGTCGGGGGAGCGGGTGACCAGGCCGGCCCGCTCCAGCTTGTCCAGGCGGCCGGTCATCCCGCCGGTGGTGAGCATCAGGGTGGCGGTGAGCTCGCGGGGCGAGAGGGTGTACGGCGCATCGGACCGGCGGAGGGTGGCCAGCACGTCGAACTCGCCGCGGCCGATGCCGAAGGCGGCGAAAGCGGCCTCCATCCGGTCGCCCATCAGCCGTGAGATCCGGAAGATCCGGCCGAACGCGGCCATCGCCTCGGTCTGCAGATCGGGCCGGACCCGGGCCCACTGGGCGGTGATGGCATCGACGGCATCGGGGGCGGCGGTGGTCTTTCGGTCCATGGGGCCAGTCTCGCACGGCATCGGCCGACAGAAAGTTAATTGACAGTAAGTTGCTTAGCGCTAAGTTATTTACATGCTATCCGTGTCGACGCGCACCGTCGTGCTCACCGCCCTCGCCCCGCTGGCCTGGGGCTCCACCTACTTCGTGACCTCCGAGTACCTCCCCGCCGAGCGGCCGCTGCTCGCCGCCACCCTGCGGGCGCTGCCGGCCGGGCTGGTGCTGCTGGCGGTGGGCAGACGGCTGCCGCAGGGCGTCTGGTGGTGGCGGGCGGCGCTGCTCGGGGCGCTCAACATCGGGGTGTTCTTCGCCCTGCTGTTCGTCGCCGCCTACCGCCTGCCGGGCGGGGTAGCGGCCGTGCTCGGGGCCGTGCAGCCGCTGCTGGCGGCCGGGCTCGCGGTGCCGCTGCTGGGGGAGCGGGCCGGTCGCCGGGCGGTGACCGCCGGGCTGGCCGGGGTGTTCGGAGTCGCCCTGGTGGTGCTGCGGGCCACCGCGGAGCTGGACACCATCGGCGTCCTGGCCGGGCTCGGCGGGGCGGCCTGCATGGCGGCCGGCACCGTGCTGACCAAGCGCTGGGGCCGTCCCGAGGGTGTCGGTCCGCTCGTTCTGACGGGCTGGCAGCTGACGGCCGGCGGTCTGCTGCTGCTCCCGGTCGCGCTGCTTGCGGAGGGCGCACCGCCCGCGCTGACCGGCGCCAACCTGCTCGGCTACGGCTACCTCGCGGTGCTCAACACGGCCCTCGCGTACTGGCTCTGGTTCCGTGGCATCGGCCGACTGCCCGCCACCTCGGTCGCCTTCCTCGGCCTGCTGAGCCCGGTCTCCGCCGCCGTGATCGGCTGGGTCGCCCTCGGCCAGTCCCTGACGGTGATCCAGCTGCTCGGTATGGCGATCGCACTGGGCAGCACGGTGCTCGGTCAGAAGCGTGCCACGGCCCGGAAAAGCGGTGAGGGGGAGCCGGAGCTCCCCCTCACCGCGCCCGAGCGGGACCGTCAGTCCACCTCGGCGACCGCCTGAGCGAACTGGGCCTGGTAGAGGCGGGCGTAGGCTCCCTCGGCGACGATCAGGTCGTCGTGGGAGCCCTGCTCGACGATCGAGCCGTTCTCCATCACCAGGATCACGTCGGCGTCCCGGATGGTGGAGAGGCGGTGGGCGATCACAAAGCTGGTCCGTCCACTGCGCAGCCGGGCCATGGCCCGCTGGATGAGGACCTCGGTACGGGTGTCCACCGAGCTGGTCGCCTCGTCCAGGACCAGGATGCTGGGCTGGGCGAGGAAGGCCCGGGCGATGGTGATCAGCTGCTTCTCGCCCGCGCTGACGCCGGTGCCCTCGTCGTCGATGACGGTGTCGTATCCGTCGGGCAGGGTGCGCACGAAGCGGTCCACATGGGCCGCCTTGGCGGCGGCGACGACCTGCTCGCGGGTGGTGTCCTGGGCGCCGTACGCGATGTTGTCCGCGATGGTGCCGCCGAACAGCCAGGTGTCCTGGAGCACCATGCCGATGCCGGAACGCAGTTCCTCGCGGGACATCGCGGCGATGTCCACCCCGTCCAGGGTGATCCGGCCGCCGCTGACCTCGTAGAAGCGCATCAGGAGGTTGACCATGGTGGTCTTGCCCGCGCCGGTCGGACCGACGATGGCCACGGTGTGGCCGGGTTCGACCTTGAGCGAGAGGCCGTCGATCAGCGGCTTCTCCGGGTCGTACCGGAAGGACACCTCCTCGAAGGCGACCCGCCCGCGCAGCTCGGCCGGACGCTCGGGCATCGCGGGCTCGGGCGTCTGCTCGGGGGCGTCCAGCAGCTCGAAGACCCGCTCGGCGGAGGCGACCCCGGACTGCACCAGGTTGGCCATCGAGGCGACCTGGGTGAGCGGCTGGCTGAACTGCCGGGAGTACTGGATGAACGCCTGCACATCGCCGATCGTCAGTGCACCGCTGGCCACCCGCAGACCGCCGATGACCGCGACCAGCACGTAGTTGAGGTTGCCGATCAGCATCATCGAGGGCTGGATGATGCCGGAGATGAACTGGGCCTTGAAGCTGGAGGCGTAGAGCGCCTCGTTCTCCTGACGGAAGGTCTCGGCGGCCTCCTTCTGGCGGCCGAAGACCTTCACCAGCGAGTGGCCGGTGTACATCTCCTCGATGTGCGCGTTCAGTGCGCCGGTGGTCTTCCACTGGGTGATGAACTGCGGCTGGGCCCGCTTGCCGACCTTGGCGGCGACCATCACCGACACCGGTACCGAGATCAGGGCGACCAGGGCGAGCAGCGGCGAGATCCAGAACATCATCGCCAGCACACCGACGATGGTGAGCAGCGAGTTCACCACCTGGCCCATGGTCTGCTGCATGGACTGGCCGATGTTGTCGATGTCGTTGGTGACCCGGCTGAGCACCTCGCCGCGTGGCTGCTTGTCGAAGTAGCTCAGCGGCAGCCGGGAGATCTTGGCGTCGACGGACTCACGCAGCCGGTAGACGGTCTTGTTGATCGCGCTGGCGGCGAGCCGGCCCTGGACGATGCCGAAACAGGCGGACGCCAGGTAGATCGCCAGCACCCAGAGCAGCACGGTGCCGATCGCGCCGAAGTCCATGCCGTGGCCGGGAGTGAAGTCCACCGAGGCGAGCATGTCGGCGATGCGGCCCTTGCCCTCGTGCCGCAGGCCCTCGATCACCTGGTCCTTGGAGACCCCGGCGGGGGACTGGCGGCCGATCACCCCGGCGAAGATCAGGTCGGTGGCGTGGCCGAGCACCCTGGGCCCGACCACGGCGCAGCTGATGCTGAGCACGCCGAGGGCGAGAACGGCGGTGAGGGTGGCCCGCTCGGGGCGCAGCAGGTGCAGGACACGCTTGCCGGAGCCCTTGAAGTCCAGCGACTTCTCCTGCCCCTGGCCGCCCATGAACCGGCCTGGTCCGGCCGGTCCGCGTCGGGCGGCGGCCTCCTGGGAGGTGGAGTTGTGGCCGTCCTTCTGTGGTGTCTCAGCGGTGGTCACGCCGCCTCCTGCTCGGTGAGCTGGGAGAGCACGATCTCCCGGTATGTCGGGTTGTCGGCCATCAGTTCCTGATGGGTGCCGCTGCCGACCACGGCGCCCTCGTCCAGCACGATGATCCGGTCGGCGTCCCGGATGGTGCTGACCCGCTGGGCGACGATCACCACTGTCGCCTCGGCGGTCTCCCGGGCGAGCGCCTTGCGCAGCCTGGCGTCGGTGGCGTAGTCGAGGGCCGAGAAGGAGTCGTCGAAGAGGTAGATCTCCGGACGGCGGACCAGGGCGCGGGCGATGGCCAGGCGCTGGCGCTGACCGCCGGAGACATTGCTGCCGCCCTGGGCGATCGGGGCGTCGAGGCCCTCGGTGAGTTTCTCGACGAAGTCCTTGGCCTGCGCGATCTCCAGGGCCTGCCAGAGCTCCTCGTCGGTGGCGTCGGGGCGGCCGTAGCGGAGGTTGCTGGCGACCGTCCCGGAAAACAGGTACGGCTTCTGCGGGACCAGCCCGACCGTCTCGGCGAGCAGGGCGGGGGAGAGCTCGCGGACGTCGACGCCGTCCACCAGCACCTGCCCGCCGGTCGCGTCGAAGAGCCGGGGAACCAGACCGAGCAGGGTGGACTTGCCGCTGCCGGTGGACCCGATCACGGCGGTGGTCTCGCCGGGCCGGGCCAGGATGTCGATGCCGCGCAGCACGGAGGCCTCGGCACCCGGGTAGCAGAACTCGACGTTGCGCAGCTCCAGGTGGCCCCGGTGGAGCAGCTCGGTGACCGGGCTGGCGGGCGGTACGACGCTGGACTCGGTCGCCATGACCTCGCCGATGCGCTCGGCGCAGACCTCGGCGCGCGGCACCATCATGAACATGAAGGTGGCCATCATGACGCTCATCAGGATCTGCATCAGGTAGGAGAGGAAGGCCGTCAGCCCGCCGACCTGCATCCCGCCGCTGTCGATGCGGTGCGCGCCGAACCACATCACGCCGACGCTGGACACGTTCACCACCATCATCACGGTGGGGAACATGAAGGACATCAGCCGGCCGACCCGCAGCGAGACCGCGGTCAGCTCGGTGTTGGCACCGGCGAATCGGTCCTGCTCGTGACCGTCCTTGACGAAGGCCCGGATGACCCGGATACCGGTGATCTGCTCGCGCAGGACCCGGTTGACGGTGTCGATCCGGGTCTGCATGGTGCGGAACTGCGGCCGCATCCGCCGGACCAGCAGAGTCACCACGACGCCCAGGACGGGCACCACGACCAGCAGCAGGCCGGAGAGCGGCACGTCCTGGTTGAGCGCCATGACGATGCCGCCGATGCACATGATCGGGGCGGCGACCATCAGCGTGAAGGCCATCAGGGTCACCATCTGGACCTGCTGGACGTCATTGGTGGTGCGGGTGATCAGTGAGGGGGCTCCGAAGCTGCCCATCTCCCGGGCGGAGAAGCTCTGCACCCGGTCGAAGACGGCCGCGCGGATGTCCCGTCCGACCGCCATCGCGGTGCGCGCCCCGTAGTACACGGCGCCGATCGAGCAGGCGGCCTGGGCGATGGTGACGGCGATCATCACCCCGCCGATCCGCAGGATGTATCCGGTGTCGCCCTTCACTACCCCGCTGTCGATGATGTCGGCGTTCAGCGTCGGCAGGTACAGCGCCCCGATGGTCGCCACGAGTTGGAGCAGGACGAGCAGTGAAATCGGTTTGGAGTAGCGGCCCAGATGGGCACGCAGGAGTTTGAGCAGCACCTGGACACTCTCGTTCTCGGCTTGGGTGTTCGCACCCTATTTTCAGCTCTCCCACAGACGAGTGCGGGGCTTTGACGCTGCCGGGGCGGGCGGATTTCGTGTGGGTCCCGCACCGTCGGTCTGCTGCGGGTCTGCACTGCGGGTTCACCAGTGTGCCAGCTGCCGGTACCCCCTTACGGAACGGCCCGGTAGCCCCTAGGCTGCGTATTGCCCTCTTGTTACTCGCTGGTTAATAAGGCGGGCCGGTCGGCTGCCCCCACGGCCAACCGACCTCACCCTCGACCACCCGCCCCCGGAGGTCCTCGTTGAGCACCGCGCAGTCCATGATCGAGAGCCGTCCGCCCTCTGTGGCCCACCTTTTCCTGAACCGGGTGGAGGCCACCCCCCACGCCGAGGCGTACCGCTTCCCGGCGCCTGTGGACGAGCACGCGGCGGACGGCGCGCCCGGTGCCGAGCAGTGGCGCTCGCTGACCTGGGCGCAGACGGCCGAGCGGGTCAAGGCGGTGGCGGCCGGGCTGATGGCGCTCGGCATCGAGGCCGAGGACCGGGTGGCGATCGCCTCTTCCACCAGGGTCGAGTGGATCATTGCCGACCTGGGCAACATGTGTGCCGGTGCCGCGACCACCACGGTCTACCCCAGCACCAACGCCGACGAGACGGCGTTCATCCTCGCGAACTCCGCCAGCAAGGCCCTGTTCGCCGAGAACGCGGGCCAGCTCGCCAAGGCCGTTGCCGAGCGGGCCCAGCTGCCCGCCCTGCGGACCGTCGTCCTGTTCGACGACACCGCCGAGCGCCCCGAGGCCGAGGGCCTGGAGGTCCTCACCCTGGCCGAACTGGAGGAGCGCGGCGCCGAGTACCTGGCCGAGCACCCTGATGCCGTCACCAAGGCGGTCGAGGCGCTCGACAAGGAGCAGCTGGCCACCCTGATCTACACCTCCGGAACCACGGGACGCCCCAAGGGCGTGCGGCTGGTGCACGACTGCTGGTCGTACGAGGGGGTGGCCCAGCAGGAGAGCGGGCTGCTGCGCGCCGACGATGTGCAGTTCATGTGGCTGCCGCTCTCGCACGTCTTCGGCAAGACCCTGATCTCCGGCCAGATCGCCACCGGCCATGTGATGGCCGTGGACGGCCGGGTGGACCGGATCGTCCACAACCTGCCGGTCATCAGGCCGACCCTGATGGCCTCCGCGCCGCGCATCTTCGAGAAGGTCTACAACGGCATCGCCGGGAAGGCCAGAGCCGAGGGCGGCGCCAAGTACAAGATCTTCCTCTGGGCGGCCAAGGTCGCGCGTGACTACGCCAGGACCACCCAGGCCAACCAGGTCGCCACCGGGCGGGAGAGCGCCCCCTTCGCGCTGAGCCTGCAGCACACCGTGGCCGACAAGCTGGTCTACGCCAAGATCCGTGCCGCCTTCGGCGGGCGGCTGCGCGGCTCGGTCTCCGGCAGCGCTGCGCTCGCCCCCGAGATCGGGTTCTTCTTCAAGGGCGCGGGCGTGCCGGTCCTGGAGGGCTACGGCCTGACCGAGACCAGCGCCGGCTCCACCGTCAACCGCGCCGAGGACTTCCGGGTCGGCACCGTGGGCCTGCCGCTGCCGGGCACCGAGGTGCGGATCGCCGAGGACGGCGAGATCCTGCTGCGCGGCCCCGGCGTCATGCGCGGCTACCACGACCTGCCCGAGCAGACCGCCGAGGTGCTGGAGTCGGACGGCTGGTTCCACACCGGCGACATCGGCGAGCTGGTCGAGGACGGCTATCTGCGGATCACCGACCGCAAGAAGGACGTCTTCAAGACCTCCGGCGGCAAGTACGTCGCACCCAGCGAGGTCGAGGGCAAGTTCAAGGCGATCTGCCCCTTCGTCAGCAACATCCTGGTGATCGGCAACGGACGCAACTACTGCACCGCGCTGATCGGCCTGGACGAGGCGGTGCTCATGCCCTGGGCGAGCGACCACGGCCTGGCCGACAGGTCGTACGCCGAGGTGGTCGCCAGCCCGGAGGCCAAGGAGCTGGTGGACGGCTACGTCCGCAAGGTCAACGCCGAGCTGCAGCGCTGGCAGACGATCAAGAAGTTCACGCTGCTCCCGCGCGACCTGGACATCGAGCACGGCGAGCTGACCCCGAGCCTCAAGATCAAGCGCCCGGTGGTCGAGCGGACGTACGCGGACGCGGTCGCCGAGATGTACGCGGGCGCCAACGAGGCGTGATGCCGCCGTCCCGTACGGCCCGGGTGGATCACTCGGGCCGTACGGGACAATGGGGTCATGCCCTCCGCACTTCCCGACGGTGAACCCGTGCCGTCCGACGGTTCCCTGCCCGACCACGCCCTTGCCGGTCTGGGTGAGCGTCCCTTCGGCTTCTATGTGCACGTCCCCTACTGCGCCACCCGCTGCGGGTACTGCGACTTCAACACCTACACCGCCACCGAGCTCCGATCGTCGGGAACCGTCGCCTCGCAGGAGACGTACGCCGACAACCTGATCGCCGAGATCCGGCTCGCCCGGCGGGTGCTGGGGGACGTCGAGCTGCCGGTGCAGACCGTCTTCCTCGGCGGCGGTACGCCGACCCTGCTGCCCGCGCGGGACCTGGTGCGGATGCTGGCGGCGATCCGGGACGAGTTCGGGCTGGCCGCCGACGCCGAGGTGACCACGGAGGCCAACCCCGAGTCGGTCGACCCCGCCTATCTGAGCGAACTGCGCGAGGGCGGCTACAACCGGATCTCCTTCGGCATGCAGAGCGCCCGCCCGCACGTCCTGACGCTGCTCGACCGGCACCACACGCCGGGCCGCCCCGAGGCCTGTGTCACCGAGGCGCGGGCGGAGGGCTTCGAGCACGTCAACCTCGACCTGATCTACGGCACCCCCGGTGAGTCCGACGACGACTGGCGGGCCTCCCTGGACGCCGCGATCGGCGCCGGGCCCGACCACGTCTCCGCGTACTCGCTGATCGTCGAGGACGGCACCAAGCTGGCCGCCCGGATCAAGCGCGGCGAGCTGCCGATGGTGGACGACGACGTCCACGCCGACCGCTACCTGATCGCCGAGGAGGCACTCGCCGCCGCCGGGTACGCCTGGTACGAGGTCTCCAACTGGGCCACCACCCCCGAGGGCCGCTGCCGCCACAACGAGCTCTACTGGACCGGTGCCGACTGGTGGGGCGCGGGCCCCGGCGCCCACAGCCATGTCGGCGGCGTCCGCTGGTGGAACGCCAAGCACCCCGCCGCCTACGCCCAGGCCCTCGCCGAGCAGCGCACCCCCGCCCAGGGCCGCGAAGTCCTCCCCACCGAGGACCGCCGGGTCGAGCGCATCCTGCTGGAACTGCGCCTGCGCGAGGGCTGCCCGCTCTCGCTGCTCGCCCCCGCAGGCCTGCGCGCCGCCGAACGCGCCCTGGCCGACGGCCTGCTCGACCGGGCGGCATACGCGTCCGGCCGCGCGGTACTCACCCTCCAGGGACGGCTGTTGGCAGACGCGGTGGTCCGCGACCTGGTCGACTAGCCAGGCAGACCCCCCGACGGGCAAGGGGCAACCACACGGAGCCCCGCGCCCCCTGAGGAGCTACCGCTTGCCTAAGAGGTTGCTGTGACGAAGTCGATCAATTCTTCGACCTTGCCGAGGAGTTGGGGTTCGAGGTCCTTGTAGGAGTCGACCGAGGCAAGGATGCGCTTCCAGGCGGCGGGGGTGTCGACGGGCCAGCCGAGGCGGCGGCAGATGCCCTCCTTCCACACCTCGCCGCGCGGGACTGCGGGCCAGGCCGGGATGCCGACGCTGCCGGGCTTCACGGCCTGCCAGATGTCGATGTAGGGGTGGCCGACGACCAGGACCGACTCGTCGGTGACCTGGGCCGCGATGCGGTGCTCCTTGGTGCCGGGCAGCAGATGGTCGACCAGCACGCCCAGGCGGCGGCCCGAGCCGGGGGCGAAGTCGGCGACGATCGCGGGAAGGTCGTCGATGCCCTCCAGGTACTCCACGACCACGCCCTCGATCCGCAGGTCGTCGCCCCAGGCCCGCTCGACCAGCTCCGCGTCGTGCCGTCCCTCGACATAGATCCGCGACTCACGGGCCACCCGGGCCCGCGCCCCGGGCACGGCGACCGAACCGGAGGCCGTCCGCCCGGGTGTCCGCGCGGGGGCGGGCGCGCTGGGGCGAACCAGCGTCACCACCTTGCCCTCCAGCAGGAAACCACGCGGTGTCAGCGGAAACACCCGGTGCTTGCCGAAACGGTCCTCCAGGGTGACGGTCGGCCCCTCGGCGGTCTTCTCGCACCGCACCACGGCCCCACAGAACCCCGTACCCACCTCCTCCACCACCAGGTCGCGCTCGGCGGCCACTTCGGGCGCGGGCTGCTGCCGCTTCCACGGCGGGGTCAGGTCTGGTCCGTACTGCCTGCTGCGCATGCCGCGACTATATGAAATCCGAGGCGGCGTCAGCAGGGCGGTCACAGCCCCGGCGCGCCCCACACGGGGAACCAGCGGGAGAGGTCGGGTTCGATGCGCAGGTCGTTGGCGAGCATCGCCTTGACCTGGAGTTCGAGCGGGTTGTTGCGCTTCTCGCCGGGGAGGGGCGCGAAGGGGTAGAAGGTGCCGCGCTTGTAGAGGTAGACCAGGCCGAGGGACTGACCGGCCCGGTTGCGGAAGGCCACGATCGAGCAGAGGAGCTGGGGGCCGAAGCCGTTGGCCTCCAGCTCGCTGTTGACGGCGTGCAGGTCGTTGACCAGGTCCGGCAGTTCCTCCGGGGTGTGGCGGGCGAGCAGCCAGGAGTAGCCGTAGGAGTCCTGACTGGCCTCGACGGGGGCGCCGCCGCGGTCGGTGTCGGCGTCCAGCAGGGCCCGGACCTGCCGCTCCACCTCGCCGAACGCGCCGCCCTCCACCGCCGCGAAGCAGACCGAGCCGAGACCGGTCGGCCGGAAGTCCGCCGCCGCCTCCAGGGTGAGCGCCGCCGAGGGCACGGCGAACAGCTGGTCGAGATCGGGCTTGACGGGCTTGGTCCGGCCGAACAGGGTGTCCAGGAATCCCACGGTGGTCCTCTCGGAAAGCGGGTCAGTGGCCGAGCTGGGCGGAGATCTTGGTAAGCTGGGCGAGGCGCTGTTCCAGCGACGGGTGGGTGGACATCAGCTGGCTCGCGGCCTCCCGGGCGCTCAGCGCGGGCGCGAAGTAGAAGGCGTTGTACGGCTGCGCCTGGCGCAGGTCCTTGCTGGGGATCGCCGCGATCTGTCCGGTCACCTTGGTCAGGGCCGAGGCCAGCGCGCTTGGCCGGCCGGTGAGCTGGGCGGCGGCCCGGTCTGCCGCCAGCTCGCGGTAGCGGGAGAGCAGCCGGGTGAGCAGGAAGCTGATCGCGTACACCACCATGCTCACCAGCGGGATGATCAGCATGGCGATGGCGGCGTTGCTGTCGTTGTTGTTGCGGTTGTTGCCGCCGAGGAAGCCGCCGTACAGGGCGATCCTGGTCATCATGCCCGCCAGCACGCCGAGGAACCCGGCGATCGTCATCACGGCGACGTCCCGGTGGGCGACATGCGAGAGTTCGTGTGCGAGCACGCCCTCCAGCTCCTCCGGCTCCAGTCGCCGCAGCAGCCCGGTCGTGACGCAGACCACCGCGTTCTGCGGGTTCCGGCCGGTGGCGAAGGCATTGGGCATGTCGTTGTCGGCGACGGCGACCCGGGGCTTGGGCATGTCGGCCAGGGCGCAGAGCCGGTCGATGGTGCCGTGCAGCTGCGGGTACTGCTCGGGGGTCACCGCCCGGGCGCCCATGGCCCGTTCGGTGATCTTGTCGCTGAACCAGAACTGGGCCACGAAGAGTCCGCCGGAGATCAGGATGATCAGCGGCCACGCTCCGCGCAGCAGGACGATCAGTACTCCCGTGAACCCGACATAGAGCAACCCGATGAAGAACATCGTGGTGACCATCCGCCCGGTCAAGCCGCGGTCGGGCGCGAAACGGGAGTGCTGGGATGAAGCCGACATCGCTGCTCCTTAAGTAACCTCGCTCGCCTTCGATGCTGCCACTCGCTGCGCCCTTGAGCACCGACCGCGGACCCGCGATCCGCCAAGGATCACCGGGGCGGCCCGTTCCTGCCGTCGGACCCTGGCCGTACACTGGCAGGTACGGTTCTGGCACTCTGCCTTCCAGAGTGCCAAGGGGCCGGGCGGCTATCGGTTCAACGGACGAAGACGGAGGTGCGTGCCGTGTACAGCGAGCGCAGTGCTGACGAGCGCAAAGCAGACGCGCGCCGCCTCGACCGTCGCGAGATCCGTCCGCTGGACGAGCGCAGGCTGGCCGTGCTGCGCGCGATCGTGCAGGACTACGTCGGGACGGAGGAGCCGGTCGGCTCCAAGGCCCTGGTGGAGCGGCACAATCTGGGCGTCTCCCCGGCCACCGTACGCAACGACATGGCGGCCCTGGAGGACGACGGCTTCATCCACCAGCCGCACACCAGCGCCGGCCGGATCCCGACGGACAAGGGCTACCGCCTGTTCGTCGACCGGCTGGCCGAGGTCAAGCCGATGAGCGCGCCGGAGCGCCGGGCGATCCGGCACTTCCTGGACGGCGCGGTGGACTTGGACGACGTGGTGGCCCGTACGGTCCGGCTGCTGGCGCAGCTGACCAGACAGGTCGCGGTGGTCCAGTACCCTTCGCTGTCCCGGTCCACGGTGCGGCACATCGAGCTGGTGGCCCTCGCCCCGGCGAAGGTGATGCTGGTACTGATCACCAACACCGGCCGGGTCGAGCAACGGTTGGTGGACTGCCCGGGCACGGTCGGCGAGAGCGTTCTGGCCGATCTTCGGTCCCGGCTCCTCACAGGCGCGGTCGGCCGACCGCTGCCCGAGGTGCCGGGTGCGCTGGAGGAGCTCCCGGCGGCTTTCGAGCCGTCCGACCGCCCGACGGTCAGTGTGGTGCTCGCCACGCTGTTCGAGACTCTGGCCGAGCAGAACGAGGAGCGGATCATGCTGGCCGGCACGGCCAACCTGACGCGCTTCGGGCACGACTTCCCGCTCACCATCCAGCCGGTGCTGGAGGCGCTGGAGGAGCAGGTCGTCCTGCTCCGTCTGTTGGGTGAGACGGCGGATGCGGGGATGACGGTCCGGATCGGCCACGAGAACGAGTACGAGGGGCTCAATTCCACCTCCGTCGTCTCGGTCGGTTACGGTTCCGGCGACCAGAGTGTGGCAAAGCTCGGAGTGATCGGCCCGACCCGGATGGACTACCCGGGCACAATGGGGGCGGTGCGAGCGGTGGCACGGTACGTGGGTCAGATCCTGGCCGAGTCGTAGCAGAGCCCGCTGGTCGGACCAGCGGTGAGCAGTCGCAAGCACTTCTAAGAGGCGGAACAAGCGGAGCATTTGGTGGCCACGGACTACTACGCGGTACTCGGCGTCCGACGGGATGCGGGGCAGGACGAGATCAAGAAGGCGTTCCGGCGCCTGGCACGCGAACTGCACCCGGACGTCAACCCGGACCCGAAGACTCAGGAGCGGTTCAAGGAGATCAACGCCGCCTACGAGGTGCTCTCCGACCCCGCCAAGCGGCAGGTCTACGACCTCGGTGGCGACCCGCTCTCGCCAAACGGCGGCGGCGGTGGCGCGGGCGGCTTCGGCGCGGGCGCGGCGGGTTTCGGCTTCTCCGACATCATGGACGCCTTCTTCGGTGCGGCCTCCGGCCAGCGCGGCCCGCGCTCGCGGACACGGCGCGGCCAGGACGCCATGATCCGGCTGGAGATCACCCTGGAGGAGGCCGCTTTCGGCACCACCAAGGAACTCCAGGTCGACACCGCCGTCACCTGCACCACCTGCAGCGGCGAGGGCGCAGCCCCCGGAACCTCCGCCCAGACCTGTGACATGTGTCGCGGCAAGGGCGAGGTCTCCCAGGTCACCCGGTCCTTCCTGGGCCAGGTCATGACCTCCCGCCCCTGCCCGCAGTGCCAGGGCTTCGGCACGGTCGTCCCGACCCCGTGCCCCGAGTGCGCCGGTGACGGCCGGGTCCGCGCCCGCCGTACGCTCACCGTCAAGATCCCGGCCGGTGTCGACAACGGCACCCGGATCCAGCTGGCCGGCGAGGGCGAGGTCGGCCCCGGCGGCGGCCCCGCCGGCGACCTCTACGTCGAGATCGCCGAGACCAGCCACCCGACCTTCCAGCGGCGCGGGGACGACCTGCACTGCACCGTCACCATCCCGATGACGGCCGCCGCGCTCGGCACCCAGGTGCCGCTGCAGACCCTGGACGGCCTGGAGGACGTGGACATCCGGCCCGGTACGCAGTCCGGCCAGTCCATTCCGCTGCACGGCCGGGGTGTGACGCATCTGCGCGGTGGCGGGCGGGGCGACCTGATAGTGCACGTCGAGGTGCAGACGCCCACCAAGCTCGACCCCGAGCAGGAGGATCTGCTGCGGCGCCTCTCGGCGCTGCGCGGCGAGGAGCGGCCCTCCGGCCAGTTCGCGCCGGGCCAGCAGGGGCTGTTCTCCCGCCTGAAGGACGCTTTCAACGGCCGCTGAGCCGTGATCGCCCGGTGCACCCCGTCACGGGGTGCACCGGGCGCTGCCGTACCACCGCACTACTCCCAGGGAATCTGCCATGACCGCGCCCGTCTTCGTCGTCGAGACCGACCTGCTGGCCGGTGCCGCGCCCGGCGCGGTAGTCCGCCTCGACGGGCCCGAGGGGCGGCACGCCGTCGCCGTGAAGCGGCTGGAGACCGGCGAGACGGTGACGCTCGCGGACGGGCTCGGGCTCGGCGTGGACGGCACGGTCACGGCGGTGCACGGCAAGGACGCACTGGAGGTGACGGTCGAGGCCGTCCGGCGCGAGCCCGAGCCCGCGCCCAGGATCGTGGTCGTCCAGGCGCTGCCCAAGGGCGACCGGGGTGAACTCGCCGTCGAGACCATGACCGAGGTCGGCGTGGACGTGGTGATCCCCTGGGCCGCCGCCCGCTGCATCACCCAGTGGAAGGGCGACCGCGGTGCCAAGGCCCTCGCCAAGTGGCGGGCCACCGCCAGGGAGGCCGGGAAGCAGTCCCGGCGGCTGCGCTTTCCCGAGGTCCGCGAGCTCATGACGACGCGTCAGCTGGCGCCACTGCTCGGCCGGGCGGCGCTGGCCGCCGTCCTGCACGAGGAGGGCGCCGAACCGCTGGCGAGCGCGCCGCTGCCCGACAGCGGGGACATCGTCCTGATCGTCGGCCCCGAGGGCGGGGTCTCGCCGGACGAGCTGGCGGCCTTCGCCGAGGCCGGGGCGAAGCCGTACCGGCTGGGCCCGTCCGTGCTGCGCACCTCCACCGCAGGGGTGGCGGCGGGTGCCCTGCTGCTGGGGCGCACCGGCCGCTGGTCCTGAGGGCGCCCCGCCGGGAAGTTTGTGCACCCGATCAGCCCCGCGCCCCCGGGGCGTTGCCAGGTTGCCGTCCGAAGGCGGGTGCGGCGCTGGTGCCCTTTCGGTCTGTGCAGTTCCTTTCCGCCATGAGGCAATTGCCCGGGAGTCCGTCCGAAGGGGCTTGCCGCGCTTCGAAGTTGCCGGGTTCGCTTCGGAAGAAACCCGTCGCACGGGGAGGGGCCCCCTGCATAGGGTGGCGCCCGTGACCGATGCTCAGAGCACCTCTGCAGGCGCCTATCTGCGCCATCCCCACCTCCACGGCGACCTCGTCACCTTCGTGGCCGAGGACGACGTCTGGCTCGCTCCGATCGACGGTGGCCGGGCCTGGCGGCTGACGGCCGACCACTCTCCCGTCAGCCACCCCCGGTTCTCGCCGGACGGGCAGCACATCGCCTGGACGTCCGCCCGGGACGGCGCGCCCGAGATCCATGTCGCCCCCGCCGAGGGCGGCCAGGCCCGTCGGCTGACGTACTGGGGCAGCAGCCAGACCCTGCTGCGCGGCTGGACCGAGGACGGCCGCCCGGTGGCCGTCAGCAGTGCGGGCCAGGCGACCCTCCGCCGGACCTGGGCGTTCGCGATCCCGCTGGACGGGGGCGAGGCGACCCGCCTCCCGTACGGCCCGATCGGCGCGCTCGCCTTCGAGCCGGACGGCGAGCGGACGCTGATCGCCACCTCCTCCAACCGTGAGCCCGCCTGGTGGAAGCGCTACCGGGGCGGCCGGGCAGGCAAGTTGTGGATCGGCGAGCAGGAGTTCTCGCGGGTGCACACCGAGCTGGACGGCAGTATCGACTCCCCGCTCTGGGTGGGTGGGCGGATCGCCTTCCTCTCCGACCACGAGGGTGTCGCGCAGCTGTACTCCAGCCTCCCGGACGGCGGCGACCTGCGCCGTCACAGCGAGGTCGCCCCTGGTGATCAGGGCTTCTACGCACGCAATGCCACCACGGACGGCACCCGGGTCATCTGGCACAGCGCAGGTGACCTGTGGCTGCTGGACGACCTGGAAGGCGCCGTGCCGCGCCGACTCGACATCCGGCTCGCCGGGCCGCGCCCCGGCCGCGCCCCGCAGCCCACCCCGGCCGTCGGGCAGCTGGAGACCGTCGCTCCCGACCGCACCGGACGGGCCAGCGCCGTGGTGGTGCGCGGCAGCGCACACTGGCTGACCCACCGTCAGGGGCCTTCCCGCGTGTTGGCCGAGGTCCCGGGCGTCCGAGCCCGCCTGGTCCGGGTGGTGCCGGGGGCGGACGGTGCGCAGGGTGCGCTCTGGGCCACCGACGCCGAGGGCGACGACGTGCTGGAGTACACCCCCGACGTGCTCGGCGCCGAACGCCGCCGGCTGGCCGCCGGGCAGCTCGGCCGGGTCGACGACCTCGCCGTCTCCCCGGACGGCAGTCGGGCCGCGGTCGCCTCGCACGACGGACGGGTGCTGCTGGTGACCCTGGCCGACGGCGCGGTGCACGAGCTGTCCCGCAGCGTGGACGGCGAGGCCACCGGTCTGGTCTTCGCCCCGGACTCTCGCTGGCTGGCCTGGTCCCAGCCGGCTCTCGGTCCCATGGGGCTGCGGCAGATCATGCTCGCCGACCTGGCGGACCGTACCGTCAGCGAGGCCACCCCGCAGCGCTTCACGGACTACTCGCCGGCCTTCACGGCGGACGGCAGGCACCTGGCCTTCCTCTCCGTGCGCAACTTCGACCCGGTCTACGACGCGCACGTCTTCGACCTGTCCTTCCCGACCGGCTGCCGCCCCTACCTGATCACCCTTGCCGCCGACACCCCGTCGCCCTTCGGCCCGCAGCGCGCCGGGCGGGCGGTCGGCGGGGAGGAGGAGTCCAAGCAGGACGGTGCGAAGGACGGCGAGGACTCCGTGCCCGTCACCCGGGTCGACCTGGAGGGCATCGCCGGGCGGATCATCCCCTTCCCGGTCGAGGGCGGCAGCTTCGGCAGCCTGCAGGCGGCGAAGGACGGCGTGCTCTGGACCAGGCTGCCGCTGCTCGGTCAACTCGGCGACACCGCAGCCTCGTTGGAGGACGAGCAGCCGCGCGCGGTGCTGGAGCGCTTCGACTTCAAGAAGCTGCGCACCGAGCAACTGGTCGCCGAGCTGGACGGCTTCGCGGTGAGCGGCGACGGCAACCGGGTCGCCGTGCTGGACCAGGGCGGGCTGCGGACCGTTCCGGCCGACCACAAGGCGGGTGATGACGAGGATCTCGACGTGGACCTCGACCGGATCCGGGTCACCGTGGACCCGGCTGCCGAGTGGCGCCAGATGTTCGACGAGAACGGCCGCCTGATGCGCGACAACTTCTGGCGTGCGGACCTGGGCGGCCACGACTGGGCCGGGACGCTGGAGCGCTACCGCCCGCTGGTGGACCGCTGCGGCTCCCACGACGACCTGGTGGACCTGCTCTGGGAGACCATCGGCGAGTTGGGCACCTCGCACGCGTATGTGCTGCCGCCCGGGAGGGGCGCCCACGCGGCCCGCCGCCAAGGCCTGCTCGGCGCGGACCTGGTCAAGGACGGCGAGCTGTGGCGGGTGGGCCGGATCCTGCCCGGTGAGTCCTCGGACCCGCGCGCCCGCTCGCCGCTGACCGCACCCGGCGCTGCCGTCCGGGTCGGGGATGCGATCCTCGCCGTCAACGGCCGTCCGGTCGACCCGGTCACCGGACCGGCGCCGCTGCTCGCGGGCACCGCCGGTCAGCCGGTGGAGCTGACCGTGGCCGGGAAGGACGGCGCCGAGCGCTATCCGGTGGTCGTCCCGCTGGCCGAGGAGGAGCCGCTGCGCTACCACGACTGGGTGGCCGGGCGCCGCGCGGCCGTCCGGGAGCTGTCGCAGGGCCGGCTCGGCTATCTGCACCTCCCGGACATGCAGAGCCTCGGCTGGGCGCAGTTCCACCGGGACCTGCGGGTGGAGATGGCCAAGGAGGGCGTGATCGTCGACATCCGGGAGAACCGGGGCGGCCACACCTCCCAGCTGATCATCGAGAAGCTCAACCGGAAGATCATCGGTTGGGACGTCGCCCGGGACATCGCCACAGCGGGCTCATACCCGGACAATGCCCCGCGCGGTCCTGTGGTGGCCCTGGCGAACGAGATGTCGGGCTCGGACGGGGACATCGTCAACGCCGCCATCCAGGCCCTGGGGATCGGCCCCGTGGTCGGCACCCGCACCTGGGGCGGTGTGATCGGCATCGACGGCAAGTACCACCTGGTGGACGGCACCCTGGTCACCCAGCCCAAGTACGCCACCTGGATGGAGGGTTACGGCTGGGGACTGGAGAACCACGGGGTGGACCCGGACGTCGAGGTGCCGATGGCCCCGCACCACTGGGCCGCCGACGAGGACCCGCAGCTCGCCGAAGGCGTCCGGATCGCCCTCGCCACCCTCGCCGGGAACCCGGCCCGCACGGCTCCGCCGATCCCGGAGCTGTAGAGGCGGCCACGGGGGCGCGGGGCTCCGCCCGGTCGACCGGGCTGCATGGTCGGTCGGGCTGCATGGTCGGTCGGGTTCCCCGCGCCCCTGAGGGGTCGCCCGCCTGGGCTAGGCTGCGGGCCGTAGTGATGACCGTTCAGCAACCGTTCAGTACGAGGAGAGCGAGATGGCCGGCGAGCCGCAGCCCGACTGCCTGTTCTGCAAGATCGTGGCGGGCGAGATCCCGGCGACCGTGGTCCGGGAGACCGAACGTACCGTCGCCTTCAGGGACATCAGCCCGAAGGCCCCCACGCACGTCCTGGTCATCCCCAAGGTGCACTACCCGAACGCCGCCGCCCTGGCCGTCGCCGAGCCCCGGATCGCGGCCGAACTGCTCGCCGAGGCCGGTGAGGTCGCGGCGGACGAGAAGATCGTCGAGTCCGGCTACCGGCTGATCTTCAACAACGGTGCGGGCGCGGGCCAGACCATCTTCCACGCCCATGTCCACGTGCTGGGCGGAAAGCCGATGAACGAGAACATGGTCTGACCCGTGTCACAGCGCGAACTCGTCGTCCTCGGCACTGCGAGCCAGGTGCCCACCAGGCACCGCAACCACAACGGCTACCTGCTCCGCTGGGACGGCGAGGGCCTGCTGTTCGACCCCGGCGAGGGCACCCAGCGGCAGATGCTGCACGCCGGGGTCTCGGCCACCCAGATCACCCGGATCGGGGTGACCCACTTCCACGGCGACCACTGCCTGGGCCTGGCGGGGGTGATCCAGCGGATCAACCTGGACCGCGTCCCGCACCCGGTGGACGCCTACTACCCGGCCAGCGGCGAGGTCTACTTCGAGCGGCTGCGGCACTCCACCGCCTACTACGAGACTGCCGAGCTGCGCCCCCGCCCGATCAGCGGTCCCGGGCCGCTCGAGGCCCCGGGCGCGCCCTTCGCGCTTGCGGCCCGCCGGCTCTCGCACCCGGTGGACTCCTTCGGCTACCGGCTCACCGAACCCGACAGCAGCCGGATGCTGCCCGAACGCCTGGCCGCCCTCGGCGTACGCGGCCCGGACGTCGGCCGGCTCCAGCGCGAGGGGTCGATCGAACTGGACGGCCGCAGGATCACCCTGCCCGAGGTCAGCGAGCCGAGGCCGGGCCAGCACTTCGCCTTCGTGATGGACACCCGCCTGTGCGACGGGGTGTACGAGCTGGCCGAGACGGCCGACCTGCTGGTGATCGAGGCGACCTTCCTGGAGGCCGACGCCCACCTCGCCGAGGAGCACGGCCACCTCACCGCCGCCCAGGCCGCCAGGGTCGCCGCCGAGTCGGGCGTACGGACCCTCGTACTGACCCACTTCTCCCAGCGCTACCCCGACCTGGACGGGCACCTCGCCGAGGCCCGCGAGCACTTCGACGGCGAGCTGGTGATCGCCGAGGACCTGATGAGAGTGCCAGTGCCGCCGCGCGGATGACCGGCCGGCGGATTCGAAAAAGCGCTCGCATCGGCGGGCGATCTGCCCCAGCATCGAATACCGCCGACCACGGTGCCGCGCCGCCACGGCGAACACCTGCGCGGCGTACCCTGGTGACCCGGAGAGCCCGAGTGGCACCCCACGAGACGACGGATGGGATGAGGCAGGCCGCAGCGCCGACCCATGAGTGAGACTTCGCAGAACCCCACCAACGGACAGCAGCGCCCCGGCACGGCAAGCGCCCGGATCGTCATCCCTGAGCGGCACCCGATGGTCACCCTCCTCGGCGCCTCCGACTCCCTCCTGCGGGTGATCGAGCAGGGCTTTCCCGCCGCCGACATCCACGTGCGCGGCAACGAGGTGACCGCGACCGGCGACCGCGCCGAGGTCGCCCTCGTCCAGCAGTTGTTCAACGAGATGATGCTGGTGCTGCGCACCGGCCAACCCCTGACGGAGGACGCTGTGGAGCGCTCCATCGCCATGCTCAGGAGCGCCGCCGAGAACCCGGCCCACCCGGCCCCGTCCGAGGTGTTCACGGCGAACATCCTGTCCAACCGGGGCCGCACCATCCGCCCCAAGACCCTCAACCAGCAGCGCTTCGTCGATGCGATCGACAAGCACACCATCGTCTTCGCGCTCGGTCCCGCCGGTACCGGCAAGACCTACCTCGCGATGGCCAAGGCCGTGAAGGCCCTGCAGGACAAGGAAGTCAACCGGATCATCCTGACCCGCCCGGCCGTCGAGGCCGGCGAGCGGCTCGGCTTCCTGCCCGGCACCCTCTACGAGAAGATCGACCCCTATCTGCGCCCGCTCTACGACGCGCTGCACGACATGATGGACCCGGATTCCATCCCGCGCCTGATGGCCGCCGGGACCATCGAGGTCGCACCGCTCGCGTACATGCGCGGCCGCACCCTCAACGACGCCTTCATCATCCTGGACGAGGCCCAGAACACCTCGCCCGAGCAGATGAAGATGTTCCTCACCCGGCTGGGCTTCAACTCCCGCGTGGTCGTCACCGGCGACACCAGCCAGATCGACCTCCCGGGTGGCACCAGGAGCGGCCTCAAGGTCGTCCAGGAGATCCTGGAGGATGTACCCGACATCCACTTCTCCGTTCTGACCAGCACCGATGTGGTCCGCCACAAGCTGGTCGGCCGGATCGTGGACGCGTACGAGCGCTGGGACGCCCAGCAGGAGGCCGGGAGCGGCGCTCCGAGCCGTAAGCCCACCCAGCGGCGCACCGGAAAGACCGGCGCGGCCCGCGCACCCCGACAGTCCCATCGCACCGAAAGCTGAGTACCAAGCCTTCCATGTCGATCGACATCGCCAACGAGTCCGGCTGGGACGTCGATGAGGATTCCATCCTCGACGTCGCCCGATTCGCCCTCGACAAGATGCGGATCCACCCGCAGGCCGAGCTGTCCGTGATCCTGGTGGACAGTGCCGCCATGGAGGAGCTGCACATCCAGTGGATGGACCTGCCAGGTCCCACCGATGTGATGTCCTTCCCGATGGACGAGCTGCGCCCGGGGAAGGAGGGCGAGGAGCTGCCGCAGGGCCTGCTCGGTGACATCGTGCTCTGCCCGGAGGTCGCCCAGAAGCAGGGCCAGGCGGCGCCCTCCAAGCACTCCACGGACGAGGAGCTCCAGCTGCTCACCGTCCACGGTGTGCTGCATGTGCTCGGCTACGACCACGAGGAGCCGGACGAGGAGCGCGAGATGTTCGCGCTGCAGAAGCGGATCCTGGACGACTGGCGGTCCGGCCGCGGTCTGGCGGGGATCTCCCCGGCGCCGACCACCCACTGAGGGTCGGCCCCCTGTGAGTGGTGAGAGTACGAGCTTCCTGATCGGGGCTCTTGCACTGGTGGTCCTCGGCTGGCTCGCCGCCTGTGCCGAGGCCGGCATCTCCCGGATCTCCCGGTTCCGCGCCGAGGAGGCCGTCAGGGCCGGGCGGCGCGGCGCCTCCAGGCTGCTGACCCTGGCCAAGGACCCGATCCGCTATCTCAACCTGGCCACCCTGATCAGGGTGGCCAGCGAGATGGCGGCGGCCGTCCTGGTCACCGTGGTCTGCGTGCGGAATCTGCACGAGACCTGGCAGGCGGTGCTGCTGGCCTTCGGTGTGATGGTGCTGGTCTCCTTCGTGGCGGTCGGCGTCTCGCCCCGTACGATCGGCCGCCAGCACCCGCTGACCACGGCCACGGCGTCCTCCTTCGTGCTGCTGCCGCTGGCCAGGATCCTCGGCCCGATCCCCAAGCTGCTGATCCTGCTCGGCAATGCGCTGACCCCCGGCAAGGGGTACAAGGAGGGCCCGTTCGCCTCCGAGGCAGAGCTGCGGGCCCTGGTCGACCTGGCCGAGAAGGACGACCTGATCGAGGACGAGGAGCGCCGGATGGTGCACTCGGTCTTCGAACTCGGCGACACCATCGTCCGCGAGGTGATGGTGCCGCGTACCGATCTGGTGATGATCGAGCGGCACAAGACGGTCCGTCAGGCGCTCACCCTGGCACTGCGCTCCGGCTTCTCCCGGATCCCGGTGGTCGGGGACAACGAGGACGACGTGGTCGGCATCGTCTACCTCAAGGACCTGGTCCGTCGCACCCACATCAACCGGGACGCGGAGCTGGAGCCGGTCTCCTCGGTGATGCGCCCGGCGGTCTTCGTCCCGGACTCCAAGCCCGCCACCGACCTGCTGCGCGAGATGCAGCAGATGCGCTCGCACGTGGCGATCGTGATCGACGAGTACGGCGGCACCGCGGGGCTGGTCACCATCGAGGACATCCTGGAGGAGATCGTCGGCGAGATCACCGACGAGTACGACCGGGAGATCGCCCCGGTGGAGGACCTCGGCGACGGCTCGTACCGGATCACCGCCCGGCTGCTGGTCGAGGACCTGGGCGAACTGTTCGGGATCGAGCTGGAGGACGAGGACGTCGAGACCGTCGGCGGGCTGCTGGCCAAGAACCTCGGCCGGGTGCCCATCCCCGGTTCCTCCTGCGAGGTGCCGATACCGGAGGATGCCCCGCGCGAGCTGGTGGCGATCCGGCTGACCGCCGAGAGCTCGGCGGGCCGCCGCAACCGGATCGGCACCGTGGTCGCCGCGCCCGTACGGCCCGGGGAGACGGCCGCCGTCGAGAGCGAGTGAGACCGGCCGCCCACCGGGTGCCGTCCGGTCGTCCGAGGCCGCTCAGGGCCCCGCAGGAGTTGCCGGGCCCTGAGTTGGCTCCGACCATGTGAGGCATGACGCACCAATTGCGCGCGGAGTACGGCGCTGAGGGTCGGTCCGGTGGCATCCGGATGTGGCACGTCGTCCGGGACACCGACCTGACCACCGCGCTGTGCGGCCGCAGGATGGGCGAGGACGCCGATACCAAACCGGAGGAGGAGTGGGGGACCGGGCTGCGGGGCTGCCAGCAGTGCGGCTCGCTCTACATCCACGAGGTTCCGTTCCACCCGGCCGACTGGGAGAGATCACCCAGATAGCGGGATCAGGAGTAGCGTGAAGCTACTTTCGCCGGGGGCGGTGGAGGTCACCATGAAACTGAAAGACGAACTGCCCGTGGATCATCGGCTTGCGCTGGTCTACCGGATCGGCGCCGGACTGGGCGGGATCTTCCTGCTGGTCTTCGGCATCCTGGGGCTGCTGGACCACCCGGGCATCCTGTCCACCCACGGCCCGAGCGTCGCCGGGATGTCCACCAACGGCGCGCTGAGCATCCTCTCCGTGATCATGGGCGTGGTGCTGATCGCCGGCATGGTGATCGGCGGCAACTTCGCCTCCAACCTCAACATGATCGCGGGCCTGCTGTTCGTGCTGTCCGGCTTCTACGGCCTGTGCGTGCTCGGCCGGCCGGACGCCAACATCCTCAACTTCGGGATCGCCAACGTGCTGTTCGCGTTCATCTGGGGCCTCATGGTGCTCACCTTCGGCATGTACGGCCGGGTGAGCAGCCATCTGCCGCAGGACAACCCGTACTGGCGCAAGCGCCACGGCGGGGGCGAGCAGCAGCCGTCCGGGCCGTCGACCCTGGTGAAGATCCTCAAGCCGGGACCGCCCAACCCGATCGGCCACTGAGCGGATCGCCCCGAAGAGGGGCAACCGTCTCGCGGGACCCAATGCGACAGCGGCCCGCAGGGATCTCTCCCTGCGGGCCGCTGTCGCATGTCGTGGCCAGGCCTGAGGGCGGCCGGGGACGGTGCGACCGGCCGGACAGCGGGACATTTTTGACTCCACGTCAGGTCGCACGGGAGTGTGGGTCGCGTCCGCAATGCTACGGAGGGAATCCACGATGAGCGTACGCACCCTGGGTGGCCTGAGCACCGCACCGATCGGCTTCGGGGCGATGGTGCTCTCGCCCGGCGTGTACGGCGAGATCGACGACGAGCGCGGTGCCACCGCGCTGCGGGCGGCGCTCGATGCCGGGGCCACCCTGATCGACACCGCCGACGGCTACGGCGCGGAGGGCCACAACGAGCGCCTGGTCGGCCGGGCGATCGCCGGGCGCCGGGACGAGCTGGTGATCGCCACCAAGTTCGGCTTCCGGATCCCGGAGGGTGCCGAGGCGCACCGCTTCCCGGTTGCGGCCGCGTTCGGCGAGCTGGCCGTCAACCTCGACCCGAAGTACGTCCGGGGATACGCCGAGCAGTCGCTGCGCAACCTCGGCATCGAGGCGATCGACCTGTACTACCCGCACTTCCCCGACCCGCAGGTGCCCTTCGAGGAGACGGTCGGTGCGGTCGCCGAGCTGATCGGGGCCGGGCTGGTGCGGCAGCTGGGCCTGTCCAATGTCACGGCGGAGCAGCTGCGGGCGGCGTACGCCGTGCACCCCGTGGCGGCGGTACAGGTGCAGTGGTCGATGTGGCAGCCGGTCGACCCCGCGCTGTTGGCGACCGCCCGGGAGCTCGGCGTCGGCCTGGTGGCCTGGAGCCCGCTCGGCGGCGGCTTCCTGACCGGCACCGTGCAGCAGGTCGCCGAGGGCGACTTCCGTCGCAACCTGGAGCGCTACGACGAGGCGAACCTGCGGGCCAACAACGACCGCTACGCCCCGTTGCGCGCCATCGCGGCCGAGCTCGGACTGACGCCGGGGCAGCTGGCGCTGGCCTGGCTGCTGAACCAGGACGAGCATGTGGTGCCGATCCCCGGCAGCCGTACCCCCGCGCACATCGTCGAGAACCTGGCGGCGGCGGAGGTGGCGCTGAGCCCGCAGACGCTGGGCCGGATCGCGGCGGCGCTGGACGGCTTCACGCCTGTCGGCCGGGGCGCCATCCTGGCCGAGGGCGGTGGCCGGTGAGCGGCAGGGCGGACGGTAGCGAGTCGTGGCCGGGGCGCCGCCTATGCTCAGCGGCATGAGTGAGCTGACCGAACTGGATCCTGAGGACAAGAAGATCATCACGCTGGCCCGTTCCGCGCGGGCCCGCAACGGCGTGGCGGAGGGGGCCGCCGTACGCGACGAGACCGGCCGGACGTACGTGGCCGGAACGGTCGCCCTGGACTCGCTGAGGCTGAGCGCCCTGCAGACGGCCGTCGCGATGGCCGTGGCCAGCGGGGCGAAGGGCCTGGAGGCAGCCGCCGTGGTCTCCGAGGCGGCCGAGCCGGCCGAGGGCGACCTGGCGGCCGTGCGCGATCTGGGCGGTGCCGGGACGCCGGTGCTGCTGGCCGGTCCGGACGGTGTTCTGAAGGTCGCCGCCGAGGCGCGATAAGGCCCTCCGAGGCTTGTGGCGGGGTGGGTACGGGTGCTCCGGGAGACGGGGCGCCCGTACCTCCCCCGGCCCCCCGGCGCGGGTAGGGTGGCCCTGATCGAGGGGGTGTGCGATGGGGGCACTGGCGTTCTTCGCCGGGCTGCTGCTCAGCGTGATGGGGATGGGCCGCTGGAAGGAGACCGGCTCGCCGTGGTGGCTGGCCGGCTCGATCGCGCTCTTCCTGCTGACGGTCGTCGGAGCGCTCACCGGAGGCCGTAAGTCCCGTTGACGGTGGCCTGTCCGCCTGCGCTCGGATGCTGTGTCCGCCTGCGCTTACGCGATCAGGGAGAATGGTGGGCATGAGTGCCCCTTCATCCCCGTACCGCTCCGGGTTCGCGTGCTTCGTCGGACGTCCTAACGCGGGCAAGTCGACCCTGACCAACGCGCTGGTCGGGACGAAGGTCGCGATCACCTCCGACCGTCCGCAGACCACCCGGCACACCGTTCGCGGCATCGTGCACCGCCCCGACTCGCAGCTCGTCCTGGTGGACACCCCCGGTCTACACAAGCCCCGTACCCTGCTCGGCGAGCGCCTCAACGACCTCGTCCGCTCCACCTGGGCCGAGGTCGACGTGATCGGCTTCTGCCTGCCCGCCGACCAGAAGCTCGGCCCCGGCGACAAGTTCATCGCCAAGGAACTCGCCGAGATCAAGAAGACCCCCAAGGTCGCCATCGTCACCAAGACCGACCTGGTCGACTCCAAGCGGCTGGCCGAGCAGCTGATCGCCGTCCACCAGCTCGGCATCGAACTCGGCATCGAGTGGGCCGAGATCATCCCGGTCTCCGCCGTCGGCGACAAGCAGGTCGAGCTGGCCGCCGATCTGATCACCAAGCTGCTCCCCGAGGGCCAGCCGCTCTACCCGGACGGCGACCTCACCGACGAGCCCGAGCAGATCATGGTCGCCGAGCTGATCCGCGAGGCCGCCCTGGAGGGCGTCCGGGACGAGCTGCCGCACTCGCTCGCCGTGGTGGTCGAGGAGATGCTGCCGCGCGAGGGCCGCCCGGCGGACCGCCCGCTGCTGGACATCCACGCCAACGTCTACATCGAGCGCCAGAGCCAGAAGGCCATCGTGATCGGCGCCAAGGGCTCCCGCCTCAAGCACGTCGGCACCACCGCCCGCAAGCACATCGAGGCCCTCCTCGGCACCCCGGTCTACCTGGACCTCCACGTCAAGGTCGCCAAGGACTGGCAGCGCGACCCCAAGCAGCTCCGCAAGCTGGGCTTCTGAGGGTCCGACAGGATCACCCGGCAGGAGCGGCTCCGGCCGCTCCTGCCGGCTTCCCCGACGCTAGGCCGTGTCCGGTCGCTCCTGCCGGTCGCAAGCCCAGCCGGGCGCCGAACGCCGCGCGCTGATCCGACAAGATCGCGCAGCCATGTGTCGGACCTGGTCCGGCGATGGGGGTGAAAGGGCGCGCAGGGGGCGCTTCTGCCGGTCGGCGGAGGGTGCTCGGGAGGGGCGGATCGTTGCTGGGCCGATCGGTAATCTGCTTATAGGGCAGTGGAGTTGGTGCCGGCGCCGTGGAGGAGGGTGTTGACGACGAGGGTGGCCAGCGCGGCCGGGGGGCGGTTGGTGGGGTCGCCCTCGACGGCCTCGCTGATCAGGACGTAGTAGACACGGCGCAGCCAGTCCAGGTCGGTGTCGGGTCTGAGGAGGCCGGACTGTCGGGCGCGGTGGAAGAGGGCGTCGCAGCGGGCCAGCACCTCGGCGCGGATGCGGTCGCTCTCGGGGTCGGTGGGGCGGCCCATGCCGTAGGACCAACTGATCTTGGCCTCGAGGACGTTGGCCGTCACCTGGTGGAGGGCGACCAGCGGGGGCAGGTGCTCGGGGTGGCTGCGGTCGACGGCGTGGGCGAGTTCGCGGGTGGCCCACGCGCCGAGGGCCTCGATCAGGGCTTCGCGGGTGGCGAAGCGGCGGTGGACGGTGGTCCTGGCGACCCCGGCCTCGGCGGCTATCTGCTCGATGGTGGCCGACGGGTCCCTGCGCAGGACCCGCTCCGCCGCGGCCAGAATCGCCTTGACCGTACGCTCGGAGTCGGCGCGCATCGCACGGCGCCCCCGCACGTCCGCCTGCCCGCGCTGCTCCATCACACCTCCTGAGCCACCGGGTCAGAAGACTACCCCGGCAGGGCGGTCGGGGCGTGAGGGCAGGCGCGGGCCGGGCGAAGGCGCGAGGGCGCGAGGGCGCGAGGGCGCGAGGGCGCGAGGGCGCGAGGGCGCGAGGGCGCGAGGGCGCCTCGGTCGCCGCCGAGCGGCCGGCTCAGCCGTTGGCCGGCTGCTCCACCCGCGAGGAGGCGGGGGACGAATCAGCCTCGCCGTGGGCGAGATTGACACGCTGCCAGATCCGCCGGAGCGGGGCCGGGGCCCACCAGGCGCGGTGGCCGAGCAGCTTCATGGTGGCCGGGACGAGGATCGCCCGGACCAGGGTGGCGTCCACGACGATGGCGATCACCAGCCCGACCCCGATCATCTGCATGAAGGCGATCGAGGAGGTCAGGAAGCCGCAGACGACGACCACCAGCAGCAGGGCGGCACTGGTGATGATCTTCCCGGTGCGCTGGAGGCCGATCGCGATGGACTCGGCGGGGTCGTGGCCCAGGTCGTGGCTCTCCTTGATCCGGGAGAGCAGGAAGACCTCGTAGTCCATGGCCAGGCCGAAGGCGATGGCGACGATCAGCACCGGGAAGTTGGCGTCGATCGCGCCGATCGGGGTGAAGCCGAGCAGGTTGTGCAGGTGTCCGTCCTGGAAGATCAGCTTGATCGCGCCGAACGCGGCGGAGAGCGAGAGCAGGTTCAGCACCACCGACTTGAGCGGGATGGTGACCGACCCGAAGGCCAGGAAGAGCACCAGCGAGGAGACCACCGCCACGAAGATCGCCATCCAGACCGCCCGGGAGCCGATCATGTGGACGATGTCCACCCGGGAGGCCGGCATACCGGTGAAGGCGGCGGTGCCGCCGTCCGGCGCCCTGAGCGAACGCAGGCCGTCCACCATCGTGCGGGCCTCGCGCGACATCGGGTCCATCGAGTAGTGCGCGGTGATCCGGGCGAGGTTGCCGGTGGTGTTGGTGACCGCCGCGCCCGTCACGCCGGAGACGGAGTCCAGCCGGTTGGCGAACTCGTCGAGCGCGCCCCTCGCGCCGTCCGCGGGACCGGGCAGCGTGACCACGGCGGTGACGGTCTTGGTCGGGTCCTGGGTGAAATCGGCCGCCAGGTGCTGGGTGACCACCCGGGCGTCCGAGCTGCTTGGCAGCACCCAGTCGCCGGGACGGGCCCAGTTGACGCCCAGGAAGGGCGAGCCGAGGCCGACCAGCAGGGCGACCACGGCAAGCGTGACCACCAGCGGGCGCCGCATCACCAGCTTGGCCGTCCGGTACCAGCGGCCCTGGTTCTCCGGCTTCGGCCCCTCGCCGCGCCGGTCCCAGGGCATGGGTACGCGCAGGGAGTTGATGCGGTGCCCGGTCATCCGCAGCAGCGCGGGCAGCAGGGTCAGTGAACCGACCACCGCGAAGGCCACCACCGAGACCGCCGCGTACCCCATCGAGCTGAGGAAGCGGGACGGAAAGAGGATCAGGCCGGCGAAGGAGATCGCCACCGCGAGTCCGGAGAACGCGACCGTACGGCCTGCGGTGGCGCTGGTACGGGCGACCGCCTCGTCCAGCGAGGTCCCGGCGGCGAGTTCCTCGCGGAACCGGTTCACCATGAACAGGGCGTAGTCGATGGCCAGTCCGAGCCCCAGGATGGTGATCACATTGATCACGCTGCTGGAGATGTGCACGAAGAAGGTGAGCAGCCGCAGCACCGCGAAGGAGCCGAGCGCGACCACCGCGCCGGTCGCCAACGGCAGCGAGGCGGCGACCGCGCTGCGGAAGATGAACACCAGCAGGATCAGCAGCAGCGGCACCGAGAGCATCTCGGCGCGTCCGATGTCCTGGCCGGTCAGCCCGTTGACCTGTTCGGTCATCGCGGTGATGCCGCCGAAGTGGACCTCGGTGCCCGGCACCTCGAAGTTCTTCTCGACGGCCTGGAGCGCCTTCACCCGCTCCTGGTCGTCCGAGGACTTGAACTGCAGGGCGACATAGGTGGAGTGCCCGTCCTTGCTGAGGAACTCCGGGTTGTTGCCGGTGGACCAGTAGGTGTCCACCCGGTCGAGGTCGGTACGCGGCACGGCGGCCACCGCCGCCTGGATCGGTCCGGCCACCGCCGGGTCCGTCACCGGACGGTCGGCGCTGCGGTATAGCACCACGACATCGTCGGCCTGACGGCCCAGTGGTCCGGCGAGCACCGTGTCGGCCTTGGTGGACTGGCTGTGCGGGTCGTCGAACCCGGCCCCGCCCGTGATGGCGCCGAACACCGTGGTGCCCCAGCCGCCGGCCAGCAGGGTGAACAGGACCGCACCGATGACGACCCACCGCCGATGTGCGGCGGAGAATCTCCCGATGGACGCGATCACGTCTGACGCTCCTTCAGAGTAGGGGGTTGGGGGACGGAGTCAGCCGGTGGCACGGCGGTGCACCCGCAGGGCGTAGAGCATGCAGCCCACCGCGAACGGCGCCTCCAGGAACACGGCGGTGAGCAGGGACATCGGCAGGTAGTCCGAGGGTGCGGTGGTGATGTCGAACCAGGCGTCGGCGACCATGAAGACGGCCAGTCCGGCGGCGGCCAGCGCCACCCGCGAGTCGGCGCGCAGGGCGAGCCGGGCGGCCAGCACCATCGTGGCGGTCAGCAGGGTGTTGAACCCGACCCAGAGCACCCGCCGGTCGGGCTCCGCGTAGAAGCCGACCATCACCGTCCAGATCGCGACCACCGAGGCGGAGGCCGCGAAGACATAGCCGGCCATCGGACGGCGAAACCGGCCTCCGGCGGAACCGGCTCCCGCCGGCCCGTCACCGGTCGGCACGGGGAGCAGCGCCACATTGGCCGGGACGCCACCGGCTTGAACCTTGGTCATGAGTACAGCGTTCCGGCAGGATGGGCCGCGGGCCTCGGGCGACCGGCCGGACCTGGTGGCCCGAAGGACCGGATCCGGCGGCCTGAAGGAGGAGATCACTCCTCCCACCGGGGGAGGATCATGCCGAGCAGCGTTCGCCGTACAGTCGCAGGTGTGGTGCGGGAGTGGACGAGACGCCTCTTCGGCCGCCGGTTCGGGCCGATGCGGCTCGCCCTGGTGGCCTTCGGGCTTGGCTATCTGCTGCTGCTGCGGCAACCCGCCCAGCTCGGTGCGATGGACTGGTTCGTCGGCCTCGGAGTTCTGGGACTCTCCTCGCTGGGCGGCTTCCGGCCGTTACCCGTGGCGCTCGGCCAGGCCGTGATGCTCGCGCTGGCGGAGCTGTACGCGCCCGCGGTGATGGTCGAGGTCAAGGTCGGGGCGAGTGCTGCGCTGTTCGAACTCGCGGTACGACGGTGGGGGCGGCCCACGCTGGTGGTGGGATGCGCGGTGATGGCCGCTCAGCTGGTGGGCTCGCGCTTCGTACCGGCGGAGGTCGGGCCCGCGCTCTACCGGGCGGCGGTGATCGTCTGCGTACCCGTCCTGCTCGCCGGGTACATCCGCTCGGCCGAGCTGGCCGCGCGGACGGCCCACGAGCGGGCCAGGGAGGCCGAGCACAGCCGCGATCTGGCCGAGTGGGGGGCCAGGATGGGGGAACGCGCGGCGATCGCCCGGGAGCTGCACGACATGGTGGCGCACCATCTCGCCTCCACCGTGCTGCGGGTCGGCGTGGCCCGGCATGTGCTGCCCCGCACCGACCAGCGGCTGGCCGAGGTGCTGGACGACGTCCACGCCAGCGCGACCACCGCGCTCACCGACCTGCGGCGGCTGCTGGCCGCGCTGCGCGACCCCGTCGCCCCGGACTCGTTGCCGCAGCACCTGGCACCGCTGCTCGCCGAGACCACGGCACTGCCCGCCGCCGTCCAGGGCGTGGTCGAGCAGTCCCGGCAGGCCGGACTGAGCGTCGACGCCGAGATCGGCCCCGAGATCGCGGAGCTGGACGCGATCCGCAGCCTGACCGTGCTGCGGCTGGTCCAGGAGGGCCTGGCCAATGTGACCAAGCACGCCGGGCAGTACGCCAGGGTAAGGCTGCGGGTGGGCATGGAGGACGGGGCTCTGCACCTGGATCTGGCGAACGATCTGCCGCGCGGGCCGGGCGGGTTGCGCGGATTCGGCCTGCCGGAGGGCGAAGGGAGCGGCTACGGGCTGCTCGGGATGAGAGAACGGGTCGCCCTGGTCGGTGGCACCATCGACGCGGGGAAGACCCCCGAGGGCTGGCGGCTCACGGCGGACCTGCCGGCCGCCGACGCCTACGCCAGCGGAGACGGCAGCGGCAACGGTAGTGGACCGGACAGGAGTTGACCGTGATCAGTGTGCTCATCGCCGACGACCAGCAGCTGGTCAGGGCGGGCGTACGGATGCTCTGCGAATCGACGGACGACATCACGGTGGCCGGGGAGGCGGTCAACGGCGCGGAGGCACTGCGGCTGGCCGAGCGCCTGCAGCCCGACGTCATCCTGATGGACCTTCATATGCCCGGGATGGACGGTACGGCGGCGACCCGGCAGATCCTCGCGATCCGGCCCTCCGCCCGGGTGGTGGTGCTCACGACGTTCGACGACGACGATCGGCTGTACCCCGCGCTGAGTGCGGGCGCGTGCGGCTTCCTCGCCAAGGACGTGTCACCGGCCTCGGTGCTCGATGCGATCCGGCGGGCGGCGGCCGGAGAGAGCCCGTACAGCCCGAGCGTGCTGCACCGGGTGGTGGCGAGGGCCTCGTCCGCGTGGACGGGGGAGGGGGACCGGCGGCGGGAGACGGTGCACTTCACCGGGCGTGAGCAGGAGGTGCTGCGGCTGGTGGCGGCCGGGCTGTCCAACACCGAGATCGCCGAGCGGATGCATGTGGGGGTGACGACGGTGAAGACGCATGTGTCGAACCTGATGACGAAGACGGACAGCCCGAACCGGGTACGGCTGGCGGTGCTCGCGATCCAGCAGGGGCTGGCGGAGGGCTGAGGCGGCGCCTTCCGGCAGGTTCTCGGCCATGTGACTGCCCCGGGGGCGCGGGGCGCTGCGTATTTTTTAGGGGCGCGGGGCTCTGCTTGATCAACTGCGTGCGCGAACAACCACCCACTGCCTGACGGTTGCAAGGAACCCGAATGTTGCACCCCCGAGGTGGTTGCATGGTTGCGCCCGCGGGTCCTCCTGCTCAGTGGGGCAGGGTGGCCAGGGCTGTGGGGATGGGAGTGGGCCCGGTGCTGACCACGAAGGTCCGGTGGTGGGTGGCGGGTTGGCCGATCGTGTCGACCACGACGGCGGCCAGGTCGGCCCGGGGGAGGGTGCCCTCGCCGATGCTTCCGATCTCGACCCGGCCCGTTCCCGCGGTGTCCGTCAGCCAGGGCGGCCGGATCACCGTCCAGGTGAGCGCGGAGCGGGCCAGGTGGGCGTCGGCGTCCCGCTTGGCGAGGCCCACCTCGCGCAATGCGCCGGGGAGTTGGCCGATGTCGTCCACTCCGGCCATGGAGACCTGGATCCAGCGGCGGACCCCGGCCCGCTGGGCGGCGTCGATCGCGGCGATGACGCCGTCCCGGTCGATGGCCTTGGCGTGCAGGACGTTGCGGGCGGCCGCCGCGTTCACCACCACGTCGGTGCCGGTGAAGGCCCGCTCCAGGAGGTCGGCGGGGGCGGTCACGTCGATCACCGCCGGTTCGGCTCCCGCAGCCTTCAGCCGGGCGCAGGGGCCGGCCGTGCGGGCAGCTCCGCAGGGGCGGATTCCCTGCACGACCAGGAGGTTGACGATCCGGATGCCGGTGGCTCCCCCGGCGCCGAGCACAGTGATGCGCATGGAGACTTCCTCGCACTCGCGACAGAAGGGACTCTCTAATTCTAGGAGTTGGAACATTCGAGTAGCAACTATCCTGCAATTCCTTCTCGTTGGAGGGAGGGGAAAAATGCGCTGGCCCTGCCGCCCGCTGGGTGCGGAGGCAGGGCCCGGATTCGCCGAGGGGCGCCGTTCAGCGGGAGAAGGCGAGTGCGTCCCAGTCGGCCGGCCGGTCCGGCAGTCGCGCGGGGTCGCCGAGGACCCGGCCGGAGTGCACCTGGTGCACCAGCCGCTCCCCGTTGATCTGCGCCGCGCAGGCGATACCGCTCACCGCGGCGCCGGTGATCCCGGTCCCGTAGCGGGTGTTGGTGCCCACCACGTGCAGGCCCTCGATGAAGGTGCGGGTGGGGGGTCTGCTGCCGGGCCCGCCCCACTCGGCGAGTCCGAAGGGTGTGCCGCCGGTCGAGCGGGTGTAGCGCTTCTGGGTCAGCGGGGTCGCCGTCTCCAGGTGGGTGATCCGGCTGCGGAACGGCCCCATCGCCTCCTCGGCGGCATCCAGTACGGCTTCGGTGAACCGCTTCTTCTCGGCCAGGTACGCCTCCTGGCGGCGGTAGCTTCCCTCCCGGGAAGGACCGTCCGCCACGCCCCAGCGGGCGGTGCCGGGCGGGCAGAGCGTCATCAGCTGGAAGTTGCTGTGGCCGGGTGGGCAGACCTGGCGCGAGTGCGGGTCCTTGAGCGAGGCGTACGAGGCGAAGACGAACGGGACGGGGTAGAGCTCGTCCGCGGCCAACTGCCGGTAGTACGAGGTGATGTCGTCGCCCCGGTACCACCAGAGGTTGGCGTTGGGGCGGTCGGACAGGCCGGTGTCCAGCGCGACGTACACGGTGGCGAAGGGCAGGGCCATCACCGAGTCCCGGGTCTTGGCGACCAGCTTGCGCGGAAAGTGTTCGGCGCCCACCAGTTCGAGGACGGTGCGGCGGTAGTCGGCGTTGGAGACCACCAGTTCGCTCGGGACCGTCGAGCCGTCCGCGAGTCCGACCCCGGTGACCCGTCGGCCGTCCACCAGGATGCGCTCCACCCGGCTGCGGGTGCGCAGTTCGCCGCCGTACGCCCGGATCACCTCCAGCAGTGAGCCGGCCAGCTGCTGGCCGCCGCCCTTGAGGTAGTAGGCGCCCCTGAGGTAGTGGTCGGTCATGGTGGCGTGCGTGGCGACGGGGGCCTGCTCGGGGCCGAGGCCGTAGTTGGGCGAGAGCGCGGCGAGCGCGGTGCGGGCGGGGGCGGAGAGGCCGAAGTGGTCGAAGAGTTCGCCCAGGAGCCGCTGGCCCCAGGAGACGGTGTGCGGGGAGCGTTCGGGCAGTTCGGCCATCGGGATGTCGGCGGCGGCGGTGATCGCGTCCCGGCGCTCCCGGCCGAGGCCGGTGATGACCTCCAGGGCCCCGGTGATGCCCGCCGCGTCCCGGGGCAGCGCGGCGACGAGCCGCCTGCGGTATTCCTCCGGGTCGGCGGGTACGTCCACGGTGACGCCGGGCAGCGCGATCCGGTCGAAGCCGTCCTGGTCCATCGGCAGGAAGTCCAGCCGTTCGCGCAGGCCCAGGCCGCCGAGGACGGCCGGGAGCAGCCCGTCGGGTCCGCAGTCGCCGAGGTAGTGCAGGCCCACGTCGAACTCGTAGGCGCGCCGCCGCCGGAAGACATGGGAGTTGCCGCCGGCCACCGGGGCCTGTTCGAGCACCAGGACCCGCCGCCCGGCAACGGCCAGATAGGCCGCGCACACCAGTCCGCCCACGCCGGAGCCGATGACCACGGCATCCCAGCGGTCTTCTCCCGCCATCGACGATTTCCCCCTGCTCAATTCGGAATTCAATGGGACGAATCGCGGTCAGGCCGGCAGCAATGCGAGTTTCGAGGGCTCGCTGATGGAGAGCCTGGGGACTGCGGGGGCGATCGCCTTGGCCATCCCGCCGAGCGCTCGGCCGGGGCCGATCTCGACCAGCAGGTCGCAGCCGAGTTCGCCGACCAGCGTGCGCACCGAGTCGGTCCACCGCACCGGGCTCACCATCTGCTGCTTCAGCAGCTCGGGCCAGGGCGCCAGGTTCCAGTACGGGCGGCCGTCCACATTGGCCACCACCGGGACGCGGCCCGAGCCGAAGCGTACGGAGTCCACCACCCGGCCGAAGGCGGGCAGTGCGGTGAGCATCAGCGGGGTGTGGAAGGCGCCGTCCACGGTGAGCGGCTGGACGCGCAGGGCGCCGAGCCGTTCGGCGGCCTCGGCACAGCGGGCCACGCCCTCCGGGTCGCCGGAGAGTACCGCCTGCTGCGGAGAGTTGAGGTTGGCCACCCACACCCTGGCGCCCTCGGCGCGCAGTTCGGCGGCGGCCTGCTCCAATCGGCCCAGGTCCAGGCCGAGTACGGCACTCATGGTGCCGGGTGTGCCGGCGCAGGCGCCGCGCATCGCCCGGCCGCGCGCGGCGACCAGGCGGACCGCGTCGTCGAAGCCGATCACCCCTGCGGCGGCCAGCGCGGTGTACTCGCCCAGGCTGTGCCCGGCGCAGGCGGTCGGGGTGAGCACGGCGGGGATCTCCTCGCGCAGCTCGCCGAGGATCACCCACTCCAGGACGAAGGTGGCCAACTGGGCGTTGTCGGTGCGGCGCAGGGTCTCCTCGTCCGCGTCCAGGAGCAGCGCGGCGACGTCCTGCCCGCTGATCTCGCTCGCCCGCTCCACCGCCGCCCAGCCGGGACGGTCGGCCCAGGGGCGTCCCATACCGGGTCGCTGGGAGCCCTGGCCGGGGAACATCAGGGCCAGTCTCGGTGCACTGCTCGTCGGTGTGCTGCTCATCCCACTGTCTCCCCGTTCGATGTCCGACGCACAACCTCCGAGAAATTGTGCGAGACCTTATTGAAAGCCGGATCGAATCCCGATAAAAGCATGTCACTTTCGGTCCCCCCGGTGCCTCTTTGGTGCAGACGTCCTTGTCGGGCCGGTAATGCCACTCGTACGTTTCGTTGTGTTCCGTCGCCGAAATCATCGAAATCATCGAATCGCGAGAGGGAATGAGAATGACCCAGCAGACCGTCGAGCAGGACATCGACTACCGCGAGCAGGTCGGCGCGATCGTCATCGAGGAACTTGAGCTGGAGCCCGACGAGTTGACCGACACCGGCCACTTCATCGAGGACTACGACAGCGACTCGCTCTCGCTCATCACCGTCGTCGCCCGCATCGAGCGCGAGCTCAAGGTGACCATCCCCAAGACCGACCTCGGCGAGCTGGTCAACCTGAAGCTGCTGGTCGAGGCCGTCGCCAAGTACGCGGGGGAGCGTACGGATGGCTGAGCAGCCGCACCGTCGGGTCGTCATCACAGGACTCGGCGCGGTCAGTCCGGTCGGTATCGGGGCGGACGTCTTCGCCTCGGCCGTCCGGGAGGGGCGCAACGGCACCTCGGAGATCCGCAGCTTCGACGCGAGCGCGTTCCCGAGCCGCCGGGCCGGCGAGGTGCACGACTTCGAGCCGTCCGAGCTCCTGCACAATCTGGACCTGCGGCACTGGGGCCGCAGTGGCTTGCTGGCCGCGGCGGCGGCCCGGCTCGCACTCCAGGACTCCGATCTGGACCCGGAGTTGCTCTCGCGCAGCCGGGCAGGATCCATTATGGGCACCACCAGCGGTGAGTCGGCGGTGCTCCAGGAACTGGCCGGCCAGTGGATCGGCGAGGGCCTGAAGAGCATCGAGCCCCGGCTGGTCAGACAGGCGCCGGCCAGCCAGATCGCCAACGCGGTCAACAGTGAACTGGGCCTCACCGGCGATGCCCAGACCATTCCGACCGCCTGTTCGGCGAGCAACTACGCGCTCGGGTACGCGTACGACATGGTGCGCAGCGGCGAGGCCGAGTTCATGGTGGCCGGGGGAGCGGATGCGGTGAACCGGCTGACCCATGCCGGGTTCTACGCGCTCGGGGCGATGGCGGAGGATCTGCCCCGACCGTTCGACGCCAACCGCACCGGCATCCTGACCGGTGAGGGCGGCGCCGCGCTGCTGCTGGAACCGCTGGAGCACGCGCGGGCCCGAGGGGCCAGGATCTACGCCGAGGTGCTGGGCTACGCGGCCAACTGCGACGCCGAGCACATGGTGCACCCGGACGCGGCGAGTATCGCGGAGTGCATCCGCACGGCCCACCGCAACGCCGGGGTGACGCCCGACCAGATCGACTACATCTGTGCCCACGGCACCGGCACACCGACCAACGACGCCACCGAGGTGCAGGCGGTACGGGCGGCATTCGGCGAGAGGATCCCGCCGATCAGCTCGATCAAGTCGATGCTAGGGCACACCATGGGCGCGGCCAGCGGCTTCGGGGCGATCGCCTGCTGCAAGGCACTTGAGCAGGGCTTCCTGCCGCCGACGGCCAATGTGGTGCAGGTCGATCCGGCGTTCGGCCCCGGGGTGGACTGCGTACCGGGACGGGGACGGGACGCGGAGCTGAACATCCTGCAGAACCACGGCTTCGCCTTCGGCGGCAACAACGTGATCACTATCCTGGGGAGGCTCGGATGACGGGCCGCCCTACGGCCGGCACAGCGGAGGGTGCAGTGGCAACGGCGGTAGCGGTCAAGCCGCTTGCGGTGGTCGGGGCCGGGGTGGTCTCGGCGGCCGGGTACGGTCTGGCGCCGCTGGGCGAGCTGCTGCGCGGCGGGGCCGTCGACGCGGTCGCTCCCGAGGCCGGGGACTATCCGCCGCGGGCGGTCAGGACGGTTGCGGACTTCAGGGTCGCCGACCACCTGGGCAAGAAGGGCACCCGGTACCTGGACCGCCTCACCTCCTTCGGACTGGTCGCCTGCAAGCAGGTGTTGGAGGAGACCGGCGCGCCGCAGACGGACGAGGAGCGGGCCAGGACGGGCGTGGTCATGGCCACCAACACCGGCAGTGTGTCCAGCCACAGCGCGCTGCTGCACGACACACTGGCGCAGGAGAAGCCGTACCAGCTCAACCCGGCGCAGTTCCCCAACACGGTGATGAACTGCGCCGCCGGGCAGGTGGCCATCCGCAACGGGCTCAAGGGCCTCAACGCGACCGTGGCGGGCGGCCAGAGCGCCGGGCTCTTCGCCTTCCGGCACGCCAGGATCGCCATGACCCTCGGCCGTGCCGACCGCCTGCTGGTCGGCGGCGTCGAGGAGTTGAGCGGACCTGCGGCCTGGGCCTGGCACCGTACCGGTGTGCTCGCCGAGCGGGCTGCGCTCGGCGAGGGCTGCGCGGTCTTCGTGGTCGAGGAGCCGGGCGAACGTGCGCCGCTGGCTCTGCTGCTGGGCTGCGAGGTCGCCTACTTCGGTCCGTCCGCCGAACCGTCCGGCCGCCGGCACGGGCTGGCCGGTGGGCTGGCGCTGGTGATCGAGCGGGCGCTGGAGCGCAGCGGGGTACGGCCCGAGGAGGTGGACACCGTCTCACTCGGCGCCACCCAGCACATCGGCCTGAACCGGCTGGAGGAGCGCGGGGTGCGCAGCGCCCTCGGCGGCCTCCCTGCGCCGGTGCGGGTCGGTGAGGTGCTCGGCGAGACGTACAGCGCCTCCGGAGCACTGCAGTTGGCGGCGCTGCTGGCGCTCTGGGCGCAGGAGCCGGCCGGACCCCGTACCGGTCTGGTCACCTCGATCGGGCACGACGGAAACGTCGGAGCCCTGGTGGTACGGCGGCCTTGAGCCGAACTTCCCCGAGTGGTGAGGGGCCGGCCGTGAGCGGCGGCGTCCCGGGAGTCCCCTTCCCGTGGGCGCCGCTGCTGTTCTGCGGACGCGGGTGCCCCGGACGAGTGCATCGGAACGGATGGTGAGTGATGGCTGTGAGTGCGTCGTACGTCGGCCGACGGTATCCGAGGACGGAGCCGTACGAGGTCGGCCGGGAGAAGATCTGGGAGTTCGCGCGGGCGATCGGCGAGCCGCACCCGGTGTACCGGGACGCGGCGGCAGCGGCGGAATCGGGCCACCCGGAGGTGATCGCACCGCCGACCTTCGCCATCGTGCTGTCCATGCACGCGGAGGAACAGGTCACCCTGGACCCGGAGTTCGGCTTCGACTTCAGCCGGGTGATCCACCGGGACCAGCGCTTCGAGTACTCCCGGCCGGTTCGGGCCGGCGACCGGTTGACGGTGGCCGTCGAGGTTGCGGCGGTGGCCTCCGTGGACGGCAACGACGTGGTGACCCTGCGCGCCGAGATCCGCGACGCGCGGCAGGAGCATGTGTGCACGACGACGTCGACTCTGGTGTCACGGGCGGTGGTCGTGTGAACGGGAAGGCTTCTGTCGCGGTCGGTACCCCGCTGCCGCCGCTCTCCTTCCGGCTGACCCGGGCCGGTCTGGTCCGCTACGCCGGGGCTTCGGGGGACTTCAACCCGATCCACCACAGTGACCGGGTGGCCGCCGGGGTCGGGCTGCCCGGGGTGATCGCGCACGGGATGCTGACCATGGGTGCCTCGCTGCGTGCGGTCAACGAGTGGACGGGGAACCCCGGTTCGGTGCTCGACTACAGCACCAGGTTCACCCGTCCCGTGGTGGTGCCGGACAGCGACGAGGGTGTGGAGCTGACGGTCGACGGCTCGGTGGTCGCCGTACTGGACGAGGCCCGGGTGCGGTTGGAGCTGACGGTCCGCTGCGGTGGCGAGAAGGTGCTGGCGAGGACCAGGGTGGTCGTCCGCGTCTGAGTGGACGTTCTCCGCGGACAGCAACCGTGCAATGCCCTCAAGGGCATTGCACGGTTGCTGTCCGTCTGCGGGGGGCAGCGGTCAGAGCCTGCGCAGGGTGAAGGTCGGCGTCGGGCCGTGACCGGTCTGAAGGTCGGGGATGTGCCCGCTCAGCACGTAGGTGCCGAACGGGGTGGCGGCCGCGGCCGTCGGTCCCTCGACCGGCCACGGGTCCGTCGAGCGGACCGGTCGGGCGCTGCGCCAGCCGTCGTGGGAGCGGAGCACCGTGACCGCGTCGGCTCCGTTCGGGATGCCCGAGATCCGGCCGTTGGCGTTGCGGGTCACCACCAGGCTGCCGTCCGGCCGCAGGGTGAGGCCGTCGGCGCCGACGAGCGGCTTCGGCAGCGCGACCTCGGTCAGCTTCGGGGTGCCCCTGGTGGTCACCCGGAACAGGCGGCCGCTCTCGTAGTGGCCCACCACCAGGTAGCCGCCGTGGTGCCAGACGATGCCGTTGTCGCCGACCACCCTGGGGGTGAGGCGCGGATCGGTGATCAGCGGCGCGGCATGGCCGTCCGGGTCGATCCTGACGATGGTCGCGGAGCCCGAGTTGGTGACGTAGACGTTCCCGGAGTCGTCCACCGCGAGATCGTTGGCGAAGCTGACCGGCTCGCCCTCGAACAGCGGTGTGCGGCGCAGCAGCCGACCGGTGGCGAGGTCGTACTCGGCGACCCCCGAGGTGGGTGGCTGCTCGACCGGCGTGGCCTGGCGGATCCAGAAGTCGGTGTAGGCGACCAGGATCCGGCCCCTGGGCACGTCCACCTTGACGCCAAGTGTCGAGACCATGCCGAAGGCGGGGGCGAGTTCCTTGACGGTGCCGTCCGGTGCGACGGTGGAGAGCGTCCCGTAGCGGACCGAGCCGACCACGAAGGCCCGCCGGGTCGGATCCCAGGCGACGCTCTCCGGGTAGAGGTCGGCGCCGCGCGCGGTGATCGTCGAGCCGGGCAGCCGCCAGTGCCCGGCCGCCGCGGTCGATCCGGGGGCGGCGGTCGGTGCGGCGAACGCGGGTACGGCGGAGGTCAGCGCGAGGACGGCGGCGGTCGCGACCACGGCGGCCGAGAGTCCGAGCGCCGGCCGACCGCTCGCGGCCGCTCCGGATGGGGTGCGAGGCACGGTGAACTCCTCTGAAGTGAAGGGATGTTCGGGAACGGGTGGCAGGGCCGCCGGGGTCGCCCCGGCGGCCCACAGGCCCTGTGGGGGAGAGGTGGGTCTGGTGTCAGTCCACCAGGGCCGGCTGCGGCTCGGCCGCGATCGGCTGCCCGGTGGCGGGCTGTGGCCTGCGGATGAACAGGGCGCCGAGTGCACCGACCACCACGACCGCCACCCCGAGCCAGATGGCCTGTTGCAGACCGTGGACGAACGCCTGGCCGGCGTTGCCGCCCCTGCCTGTCTCGGAGTCGACGCCGTGGGTGAAGACGGTGGTCAGCACGGCGATGCCGAGCGCGCCGCCGAACTCGCGGATGGTGTTGTTCACGCCGGACGCCTTGTTGTGCTCGTGCTCGGCCACGCTGCTGATCACGGTGGCGGGGTTGGCCGCGAAGACCAGGCCCATTCCCACCCCGGCCAGCACCAGGGCGGGCACCAGCGCGCCGTACGAGATGTCGGGCTTGGCGATCACGGCGATCCAGCCGAGCGCCAGCGCCTGGAGGGCGGAGCCGGCGGCCTGCAGGATGCCGCCGCCGACCCGGTCCACCAGCATGCTCGCGATCGGAACGACGACCATCGGCGCCGCGGTCCACGGCAGGGTGCGCAGACCGGCGGCGAACGGGGAGTAGCCCATCGGGCCCTGCATGAACTGGGCCAGGAAGAAGATCGAGCCGAACACCCCGAAGTACATGGTGAGCGAGACGGCGTTGCTCAGCATGAACGAGCGGATCCGGTACATCGTCAGCGGAACCAGCGGCTGGGGGGAGCGCCGCTCGTACGCGATGAAGGCGATCAGCAGGACGACGGCGCCGCCGAGGCCGGCGACCGTACGGGTGGCGCCCCAACCCTGGTCGGCGGCTCCGACGATGCCCCAGACCGCGCCGACCACCGAGCCGGTGATCAGGGCGATGCCGACAAGGTCGAGGGAGCGGTCGCGGCCCCTGCTCTCCTGGATCGCCCAGAGCGCCAGCGGTACGGCGATCAGGCCGACCGGGACGTTGATCCAGAAGATCCAGTGCCAGTCCAGGCCCTCGGTGACCAGACCGCCGGCCAGCGGACCGACCGCGATACCGAGGCCGTTGACGCCGCCCCAGACGCCGACCGCCAGTGCCCGCCGCGCCGCCGGGACGGCGGCCACGGCCAGCGTCAGCGAGACCGGGAGGATCATCGCGGCCCCGGCACCCTGCACCACCCGGGCGGCGACCAGTTGGCCGACCGAACCGGACAGACCGCAGGCGGCCGAGCCGAGGGTGAACAGCACGATGCCCCAGTTGAAGACCCGGCGGCGGCCGAAGCGGTCACCGAGGGCGGCACCGGCAAGCAGCAGCCCGGCGAAGGCCAGGACATAGCCGTTCACCACCCACTGGAGTTCGGACTGCCGGACCTGGAAGTCCTTGCTCATGTCCACCAGGGCGTTGGTCACAACCAGGTTGTCGAGGGACACCATGAACATCGGGACGGACGTCGCCACCAGGGCCCACAGCGCCCCCGGTCGGTTGCTCGCCATCTCTCCTGCTCTCCTTTGTCGGCCCAGCAAAGCGGGTACCGAAGCGGCCACCAGGACTCTCCGCTATCGGGTACCGGATACTACTGCTATCTAAATTGGGTGGACAAGCGGAGGACGCCGGAGGGTGATCGGTCGGGTCGGCGGCGGCGCGTACCGCCGACCCGACCGGCTCGGGCGCCGCTTGTGCGGCCGGGGGTGGGTGCCGCCTAGGCGGCCGGGGCGGCGGTGGGCGGCAGCTGGATCTCGAACGCGCCGAGCTGGGCGAGCAGGAAGAGGTCCTGCCGGCAGGCCCAGTGCTCCACGACCAGGCCGTTCTCGACCCGGTAGATGTGGATGTGCTCGATGTTGACCTGGCGTCCGGTGGCCTCCACGCCCAGGAAGTTGCCGACGTGCTTGCCGGTGAACCGGACCCGGATCACCGCCTTGTCGCCGTCCGCGAAGCTGTCCAGGTGCTCCCAGTTGGCCCCCTCGAAGACGCTGTTCATCCAGCGTGCGGTGCCCAGGTAGCCGCCGGGGCCGCCGGGGGTTCCGGGCGGGGCCTCGTAGTCGACGAACTCCGGGGCGACCAGCTTGTACGCGACCTCCTCGTCCAGGTCGTTGAAGATCCGCCCCATCTCGTGGGCGATCTCAAGGACGCTCTCGGGCATGTCGCTCCTCCTCTTCTCCGTTGACTTGCTGCTGAATTGACCTGTCGTCACTGGCCGACCCCGGCGCCGCCGGTGACCGGGATCGCCCCGGCGGTGATGTAGGCGGCCTCCTCGCTGGCAAGGAAGCGGACCACGGCGGCCACCTCCTCGGGCGTCCCCGTACGGCCCAGCGCGGTCTGGCCGATTACGTACGAGCGCCGGGCGTCGGTGACCTCCCTGACCATGTCGGTCTCGATCAGGCCGGGGGTGACCACGTTGACGGTGATCCGGCGCCTTCCCACCTCGCGGGCGAGCGACCGGGCGAATCCGATCAACGCGGCCTTGGACGCCGCGTAGTTGGTCTGGCCCGGAGCTCCGGTGAAGCCGCTCATCGAGGAGACGAAGACCATCCGTCCCCACCGGGCCTTGACCATGTCGGTGGTGACCTCCTTGGCGACGTTGACCGCGCCGATCAGGTTGGTCTCGATCACCGCCCGGAAGTCCTCGTCCGCCATGGCCACCAGCAGCTGGTCCCTGGTGATACCGGCGTTGGACACCAGCACCTCCACCGGCCCCTGCTGGACCCGGACTTCCTCGACCGCCGCCCGGACGGCCGCCGCGTCCGTCACGTCGCAGCGCACCCCGAACAGGCCCTCGGGAGGCTCTCCCGAGCGGTAGGTGACGGCGACCTTGTCGCCCTGTGCGGCGAAGGCGCGGGCCACGGCCAGGCCGATACCCCGGTTCCCGCCGGTGATCAGTACGGAACGGCTCAACTCTGTTCCTCTCCAAGCGATGGCGGCCCTCCGCCGGGTAGGTGCGGTTCAGCCCGCGAGGAGCTTCTCCAGCTCGTCCCCGGCAGCCGCCGCATCGGTGAACTGCACGGCCTGCCAACCGGCTTCACGCGCGCCGGCGATGTTGTGCGCCAGATCGTCGATGAGCACGCAGCGCTCGGCGGGTACCCCGGCCCGCGCGGCGGCCAGCTCGAACATCCCGGCGGACGGCTTGCGGTGGCCGACCTCGAAGGAGAGCAGCACCGCGTCGAAGTGCTCGTCCGGATCAACCATCCGCCGCCAGTGCGCGTCCCAGGCGGGCGGCATGTTGGACAGCATTCCGACGAAGGTCCCGGCGGCACGCAGCCCGTCCAGCCGGTCCAGCCACTCGTGGTTGGTCTCCCGGCCGTCGAACCAGATGTCGGCCAGCGTGGTGAGCTCGGCGGTGTAGCCGTGCTCGGCGGCGAGCACCTCGCCGATCTCCCGCAGCCACTCGGCCTCGCTGACCAGCGGAGTGTCGATCGGGAGCATGAAGTCCTCGGTCCCGTACCGGGCGGTGACCTTGCCGAGGGCTGCCATCAAGGCTTCCGGATCGAGCTTCATGGTGGTGCAGAACTTGCCGAAGGTGTGGCCCAGCGGCGGGGTCAGCACGCCGCCGAAGTCGGTCCAGACGGCATGGGCCGTAGAAGAAACCTGGCTGCTCACGGCCGCCTCCTCACTGGGTGTCGGGCAGGGACATGGGTTCGCCGCCGGGGCCCTGGACGAGCCGGGCGGAGTCGAGCAGGGTGATGGTCACCGAGGCGATCGGCTCTTCGGCCTGGCTGAAGCCGACGGCGAAGTCCCGGCGCCCGGTGCCCGAGGGCGGGCCGCCGCAAGGGAGCCGCACCGAGGCGGTCACCGGGGTGTCCAGCTCGGCGAAGCGGCCGAACGAGGCGTCCAGGCGGACGACCTGGGTCTCGCGAACCGCCGCCGGACCCGTGGACTCGCCGAACGCGAGCAGTGCCAGCTGTCGGGCGGCCTCCACCAGCACGGCGGCCGGCAGGTGGTCGTAGTCGTGGTCGAAGAGCGAGCGGTTGCCGAACCTCGGGGTGACCAGGGCGTGCAGCACGCCGCCCGCCACCCGGGGCCGGGCCAGCACCACATTCAGCGGGTTGGCCCGGCCGACCGCCTCGGCCGCGACCTGGCCCTGCGGGGCGAGGTCGGGATAGTCCGAGGTGTACGGCGCGGGGGTGCCGCGCTGGGAGTGGCGCAGTATCTCGTGCTCGTGCTGGTTGACGAAGAGCACGTCCATCGCATGCTCGCCCACCCGGGTGTCGTCGATGAAGAACTGCTGCTCCACCCGGCCACGCCGGACCCGACCGGTGCGCGAGCGCTTGCCCGAGTACTCGGTGTCGATCCGCAGTTCGGCCGGGACGCGTCCGATCAGCAGGGCCGCAGGCTCGTCCAGCGCAAGGGTGAAGTTGTCGACGATCATCGCCGTACCGGGCCTCAGTCCCATGTGCGCATGCGAGCCGGCGATCCCGGCCTGCCGGCCGGCCTCCAGCAGCAGCAGCGGGTCGAAGAGCGCGGGACGCGCCAGGTGATCGCTGAAGTACCCGTGGTTGAGCGGAAGTTGCGCTCCGGACCGGACGGTCGACTCACCCAGCTGCTGGACGTCGGTGACGAACACCTCCGACACTGCCGTGCGGTGCACCAGGGCGCGCTCGACCGTACGGCCGAAGCTGAGCCCGGTGGGCTGGACAACAGGTTCGAGCTCTGTGGGCATGGGTTGCTGCTCCCTCCGGGAGTGGGCCCCTTCGCTACGGACTCCACCTTGGCCGAAGGGGGTCAACCCGCTGTCCAAGCCGGATCAAAGCAGTCGCACCGGCCCGGGACGTGCAGCGGCGCCCACCTCGGGGTCCGGTGGGCGCCGGTGCAGACGGCTGGAGCGGGCGCAGTATGGAGACATATGCTATCCATAATGGCCTGGCCTGTAGCGGGTGTACCGGCAGGCGGGTGGAGCGGGACAGTCCGGACAGGAGAGACGATGCGAATCGGGGAGTTGAGCAGCCGAACCGGTGTGCCGGTGCCCACGATCAAGTACTACCTGCGGGAGGGGCTGCTTCCGGTCGGTGAGCGGACAAGTCCCAATCAGGCCCAGTACGGTGATGCGCATGTGCGGCGGCTGAAGCTGGTGCGGGCGATGCTCGACGTCGGGAAGCTCTCCATCGCCTCCACCCGGGAGGTGCTGAACGCGATCGACGCACCGGGCAACACCCTGCACGGGATGCTCGGGGTCGCCCAGTCCGCCGTCACGGCCAAGGTCCCGGCCGGCGAGGACACGGCCTGGAAGGAGGCCGACCAGCTGGTGGCCGAGCTGATCGAGCACCGGGGCTGGCGGGTCAAGCCGAGCAACCCGGCCTGGCTGACGCTCACCCAGATCGTGGCGACCTTCAAGGACCTCGGCCAGGAGGACCTGCTCGACATCCTCGACGAGTACGCGTCGGCCGCCGAGCGCCTCTCGGCCGCCGAGGTCGCGGTGGTCGCGGGCCGCTCCGAGCCGGACAGCCAGGTCGAGGGGGCGGTGCTCGGGACAGTGCTCGGCGATGCGCTGATGGCCGCGCTGCGGCGGCTGACCCAGGAGGACGCCTCGCACCGCTCGTTCACGGAGGCTGCCCCGACCGAGGGGGCCGAGGCGGCCGGCTGATCCCTTCCCGTACCGAACCCGGGGGCGCGGGGCCTGCCCGCAGTCGGTCAAGCAACGCCTCAGCGCCCCCGGATGTACGGACGGCCGACCGTCAGATCGCGGCGGGGAGGAGTGCCGTGCTGACGCGGAGGTGGTGCACCCGTGCGGGCGGCAGATTGCCGAGTACGAAGTCCTGCGCGAATCGATGCTCAGTCAGCACTCGGTCCAGCACCGACTGGACGCCGAGTGTGCGGATCCTGCTGGGCCCGGTGGTGAGGGATCGCCGCAGTGCGGGCACGCCCGCGTAGGCGAAGAACGAGAGCGTCCCGCCCGGAGCCAGCGCCCCCAGTAACCGGTCGAAGATGGTGCCGGCGGTCTCCGCGTCGAAGTTGGCGAACGGCAGCCCGCAGACGATCGCGTCGTACTGTCCGAGCGTCAGGTCCTGGACGAAGCCGGAGTGCAGTCGCACCCGGTCGGCCGCACGGCTCAGCACCGGGTCACGGCTGAGGCCGTCGGCCATCCGCCGGGCGAAGCGCGGGTTTGCCTCGATCAGGTCGAGGGTGTCCGCCGGGCCGAGCGCCCGGACGATGTGCCTGGTCACGGTGCCGGTGCCGGGCCCGACCTCCAGGATCCCGCGGCCCGCTTCGAATCCGAGCCCCTTCCCGCCGCCCCAGGCCCTCCCCGGTTCCCGGCTCCTGTCGACGTACCGCGCCAGGGCCCGCCCCAGGCCGTTGCTGCTGGGCGCGATGGCACCGGTCTCCCGATGGGTCCGGAAGAACTCCTTGGCGAACATCAGATCAATCATGGCCCCCACCCGAGACGAAAGATAGATACCTCGACTATCGGATAGTGGACATTACCAGGATCCGTACAGTCTTACGCAGGGTAGGCGCCGGAGGTTCCCCTACCGGCCGGTCATGTCTCCAAAGGGGTATGGCGTGCTCCCTCTTGCGTTCAACCGGCCTTGCCAGTGCGGCCCTCGGGCTGCCTAGCCTGGGTCCGGCGCCAGGCGGCGCCGACCGCGGTCGATCGACTGCAACGGGGGAGAGATGATTCACTTCGGCGTTCTCGGCGCCCTGGAACTGACGGCCGATGGGGCGGACTGCACGCCCCGGGGGCCCAAGGTCCGCAAGGTGCTGGCCCTACTGCTGCTCAATGCCAACCGGCTGGTGAGTGTCGACGCCCTCACCGAGGAGCTCTGGGACGGTGAGCCGCCGAATGCGGCGCTGTCCACCGTCCGTACGCACCTCTACCACCTGCGGCGGCTGCTCGCCGAGGCCGATCCGGCGGGGGCCGGACCGGCCGACGAGCTGATCGTCACCCGCCCGCCCGGCTATCTGCTCCGGCTCGGAGACAACCAGCTGGATCTCCAGCACTTCGGCCGGCTGGTCGCCCAGGGCAGGGCACTGATCGAGGAGCGCCGTCTGGCCGAAGCGCGTGCGCGGCTCGCCCAGGCGCTCGCGCTCTGGCGCGGCCGACCGCTCGCCGACGTACTGTCCGGCCAGCAGCTGGCCGGACATGTCTCCAGGCTCGCCGAACTCCACACCGAGGCCCTGGAGTTGCGTATCGACGTGGACCTCCGCCTCGGCCGGCACCGGGAGTTGGTCGCCGAACTCCGCGACCTGGTCGCCGCCCACCCGCTGAACGAGTGGTACCACGCCCGCCTGATCGACGCCCTTCACCGCTCCGGCCGACGTGCCGACGCGCTTGCGGCAGTGGACGAGCTCCGCCTGCTGCTCGACCGCGAACTCGGGCTCGAGCCCTCACCGGAGATCCGGCAGCTCCAGTACGAGATCCTCTCCAGTCATGAGCGCTGGGGCGGGCCGCCCCGGGGCGGCAGACTGCACCGGTGGACTGCAGTCGCGCAGCCGTCGCCGCGCAGGTTGGGAGCGGGTTCGTCCGGGGCAGGTCAGGGTAGGACCAGGGTTGCGATCTTGCCCGGAAGTGATGGATAGTGATTCTGGGTTTTGGTAATTGCCGCTATCCACATGATGGGGAGCGGAGGGGTGGAATGCGCTGATTACCCATCACGCCGTCCTCCTGAGCGCGCAAATACTACAGGGATACAGCAATACGACGGTATGCTACGGGGCTGTAGAAAACCGGTACGGCTGTTCTCGTCGCCAGGCCGTGTCAATTCGCTTCTCGGATCTCCCCCCGCGTCCGAGGAGCTGCGCGAAGAACCGGACTGTGCTGCCGAGGCAGCGAAGTCAGCGGTCAGTGCCGGGAATTGGTGTCTGGCCGACCAGTACTCAGGTGAACAACGGGGATATTCTGTGGAGCCTTGGGGGTGGTTCGACATGGGGTGTGACACAGGCACAGAAGTCGGTTCGGCCATGGCGTCCGTACTGGATGCGAGCGCACCGCACATTCTCACCCGCTTCCGGGACGAGCTGTTCCGGAACGGGAATCCGCTGGTGGCCGACGAGCAGGTCTGGCAGGAGACGGCGCAGCAGGCCCGGGAAGTCATCGCCGACTGCGAATTGAGCCTGGAGTCGGGCCGGGCCCGGGAGTGGGCGGGCGGCGCGCAGCCGACCGAGCTGGACCGCCGTCGCGCCACGGCCGGGATCTCCCCCCGGTACGCGGTCGCGGCGGGGTCCGTACTCTTCCGGCTCGTGCTGGAGCAGCTGGCCGCCGTCGCCGACGGCCGGCCCGGCGGCATCGACCAACTGGCCCTCGCCACCGGGTCCTTGCAGCAGAGCATCGCCACCCGACTGGAGACGGCGGTGGTCGGCCACGACCAGGTGCTGCTGGAACGGATCAACCGGGCCCAGGAGACCGCCCAGCGCTCGCTGGCCAGGGTCATCCACGACGAGCTGGGCAACACCGTCTCACTGGCGATGCGCCACCTGGAGCTGTTCGAGCATCTGCGTCCGGCCACCGACCGGTCGGCCGAGAGCCGGCCCGCGGACACCCAACTCGCCGCCGCCAAGGAATCGTTGGTCGAGTCCCTGCAGCGGATCCGGGACATCGTCACCTTTCTGCGGCGCGAGGAGCGGGCCGGCTCGCTGGAGCAGGCGCTCAAGCTCTTCCTCGCCTCGGCCGGGATCGCACGCCCCGAGTTCGAGCTGCACATCACCGGCGACGAGTCGTGGGCGCCGCAGCACGTTCTGGACGAGGTGTTCCTCGCCGTACGGGAGTGCCTGCGCAACGCCCTGGCGCATGCGCATGCGGAGTGGATCTGGGTGGACATCGCCATCACGGCGCACTCGATCGCCGTCAGCGTGGTGGACGACGGCGTCGGCTTCGACGTCCCCGCCGCGCTCAAGGCCGGTGCCAACGGGCTGACGTCCATCACCGAACGTATCGAGCTGCTCGGTGGGATGGCCGCCATCTGCGGCATCCCGCTGGTGGGGACCAGGGTCGCCATGTCGATTCCGCTGCCGGGGTGGGCCGATGCCGCCTAACCGGACGTCGCCGATCCGTATCCTGGCAGCCGACGACCACACGCTGCTGCGCACCGCGCTCTGCCAACTCCTCGATGCCGAGGAGGACATGCAGGTGGTGGCGCAGACCGGCAGCGGCGTGGCGCTGCCCGAGCTGGTGGCCGCGTACCGGCCGAACGTCGTCCTGCTCGACGTGGAGATGCCGGGCAGCCACCCGCAGACCATGGCCCGGACGCTGCTCAGCCGGTTCCCCGGGCTGCGTCTGATCATCCTCAGCATGTACGACGGGCAGCCGCTGGTACAGGAGTTGCTCGCCCTGGGGGTCCGGGGCTATCTGCACAAGAGCGTCTCGCGGGAGTCGCTGGTCTCCACCATCCGCACGGCGGCGGCCGACGAGCACCAGGTGACGGTCTCGGTCTCCCGCACCAGCTTCTCGCCGGCCGCCGAGCCCACCCCGCCCGTGGCCCGGCTCTCCTCGCGTGAGCTCGGCGTGCTGGAGCATGTGGCCGCCGCGCTGAGCAACCGTCAGATCGCCGTGCTGCTGGGCATCACCGAGGGCACGGTCAAGCGGCACCTGCGGAACATCTTCGAGAAGCTGGGTGCGGTCTCGCGGATCGACGCGGTCAACAAGGCGGTGGCTGCCGAGCTCATCAAGTCGCCGGTCGTGCCGCCCCAGCGCAGCCATGCGATGTCCGCGGGCGCGGGAATTCCCTGAGGGGCCGCATGGCCGACGTCGTGCCCAAGGCTGTTGGGAACGGCACTAGTTCCCGCCGGCCAGGCCGCGCTGGACGGGCTGTGCGGTGCCCTCGCGCAGGACCAGTGAGACCAGTTCATGCTGGGAGTCGGTCAGTTTGGGGTCGGCGCAGTAGACGGTGCGCCCGTCCACGGTGATCTCGTAGTGGAAGCCGTCCGGCACCCCGTAGGAGGGGGCGCGCAGGCCGCCGGCCACGGCCTCGCGGGCGAGAGCGTGGACATGCGGCGCGTCGGAGCGGTCGGCGGTGTCCAACCCTGCGCGCTGGGTTCGGCCCGCCAGGCCGCCGGTCCTGGTCACCTGGATACGCATGGCGCCAGTCTGCTACGCGCCGGTGGGATGTGCTGCATTTTGGCCGACTCGGTGCGGCCGCTGCCCGGCGGGATCGGCGGGGAGGGGTCAGGTGGTGCTGATGCCGACCTGGGACCAGGCGGCGGTCACGGTGTTGGCCACCGACTCGTCCTGGTAGCGGGCCTTGGCGGCGGCCACGGTGGCCTTGGCGAAGGCGGTGAAGTCGGCGTCGTGGGTGAGCCGGCCGCCGGTCAGGGTGTCGTACCAGATCTGCCCGGCCCGCTCCCAGGCGTTGCCGCCGAGCGCGGTGGCGAGCAGGTAGAAGGCGTGGTTGGGGATGCCGGAGTTGATGTGCACCCCGCCCTGGTCGTCGCTCGTGTCCACGTAGTCGTTCAGGTGGGCGGGCTGTGGGTCCTTGCCGAGCCGGGGGTCGTCGTAGGCCGTGCCGGGGGCCTTCATCGAGCGCAGTGCGACGCCCTGGACACCGTGGGCGAGCAGCCCGGCGCCGATCAACCAGTCCGCGGCGGCAGCGCTCTGGCCCAGGGCGTACTGCTTGACCAGCGAGCCGAAGACGTCCGAGACCGACTCGTTGAGGGCTCCGGGCTGGTCGTGGTAGTCGAGAGCGGCGGTGTACTGGGTGACGCCGTGGGTGAGTTCGTGGCCGATCACGTCCACGGAGGCGGTGAAGTCGGTGAAGATCACGTTGTCGCCGTCGCCGAACACCATCTGGGAGCCGTCCCAGAAGGCGTTGTCGTAGTGCTGTCCGTAGTGGATGGTGGCGTCCAGCGGCAGCCAGTTGCCGTCGATGGAGTTGCGGGAGTAGATGTTCTCGTAGAGCGCGAAGGTGGCGCCCAGGCCGTCGTACGCGCGGTTGACGGAACCGTCCCTGGCCGGCGGCCGGCCCTCCAGGCGGACCGGCTTGCCGGGGGCCTGCTGGAGGTGGTGGGCGTCTCTGATGGTGCGGGTCAGGTGGTGGGCCGGGGGAGTGGGCGCGATGGCCTGGAGCCGGGCGGCGCGGTGCGCGAGGTCCAGGGCCAGCGAGCGCTGGGCGGGTTCGTGGCCCTGCTCGGCGAGCTGGTCGAGGACGTAGGGCGGGATGATCGTGCAGTAGTGGGCTACCGGTCTCATGTCACCAAGGGTGAGGCATCGATGACTGGTTGTCACGGGGTTGTCGGGGATCGGTCCGTCTCAAGGGATGGAATCGTGGCCTGCTTCACTGCCCGCACGGGGTCGCCTGGGCTACATTGGGCAACATCATGCGTTACGGGCTGCTTCTTCTTAGCTGCCGCGGCGAGGGCCTGTAGTCCACGAAGGCCGGCTCCCTTGCCGCGGGGAGCTGTGTTGCGCCCGTTCTCCGATGCGGCGCAGTAGTCGGCCAGACCGGGTGTCGATCGCCCCGGCCAGCCCGCCACCGATTCGGGAAAGCTGAGACTCTCCTCCATGACTGAGCAGTCCGCCGTCGCTCGCGCGTTCAACGACCGCCCCACCCCGATCACCGCCGCCACGGTGCAGCAGAAGTCCTCCGGGATGCCGTTCCACCGCTATGTGCCGTTCGGCGCCGTCGACCTGCCGGACCGCACCTGGCCGAGCCGGGTCATCGACGCGGCTCCGCGCTGGCTGTCCACCGACCTGCGCGACGGCAACCAGGCGCTGATCGACCCGATGTCGCCGACCCGCAAGCGCAAGATGTTCGATCTGCTGGTGAAGCTGGGCTACAAGGAGATCGAGGTCGGCTTCCCCTCCTCCGGGGCCACCGACTTCGAGTTCGTCCGCTCGCTGATCAACGAGAACGCCATCCCCGAGGACGTCACCATCTCGGTGCTGACCCAGGCTCGCGAGGACCTGATCGAGCGCACCGTGGAGTCCCTGGTCGGTGCGCCCCGCGCGACCGTCCACCTGTACAACGCGACCTCGCCGCTGTTCCGCCGGGTGGTCTTCAAGGGCAGCAAGGACGACATCAAGGGCATTGCCGTGGACGGCACCCGCCTGGTGATGGAGTACGCCGAGAAGCTGCTGGGCGAGGGGATGGTCCTCGGTTACGAGTACTCGCCGGAGATCTTCATCGACACCGAGCTGGACTTCGCGCTGGAGGTCTGCGAGGCGGTGATGGACGTCTGGCAGCCCGGCGAGGGCCGCGAGATCATCCTCAACCTGCCGACCACGGTGGAGCGTTCCACTCCGAACGTCTACGCCGACAAGATCGAGTGGATGTCGCGGAACCTGTCCCGCCGCGAGTTCGTCTGCCTGTCCTCGCACCCGCACAACGACCGGGGCACCGGGGTCGCCTCGGCCGAGCTGGCCATCATGGCCGGTGCCGACCGGGTCGAGGGCTGCCTGTTCGGCCAGGGCGAGCGGACCGGCAATCTGGACCTGGTCAACGTCGGGATGAACCTGTTCTCGCAGGGTGTCGACCCGATGATCGACTTCTCCGACATCGACGAGATCCGCCGTACCTACGAGTACTGCAACCAGATGGTCGTACCGGAGCGCCACCCCTACGCCGGTGACCTGGTCTACACCTCCTTCTCCGGCTCGCACCAGGACGCCATCAAGAAGGGCTTCGACGCACTGGAGGCCGACGCCGCGGCCGCCGGTGTTCCGGTCGGCGAGTACACCTGGGGCGTCCCGTACCTGCCGATCGACCCGAAGGACGTCGGCCGCTCCTACGAGGCGGTCATCCGGGTCAACAGCCAGTCGGGCAAGGGCGGTATCGCCTACGTCCTGAAGAACGACCACAAGCTGGACCTGCCGCGCCGGATGCAGATCGAGTTCTCGAAGATCATCCAGGCCAAGACCGATGCCGAGGGCGGCGAGGTCACCCCGGGTGCGATCTGGGAGGTCTTCCAGGACGAGTATCTGCCGACCCCGGCCAACGCGTGGGGCCGCATCGCGCTGAGCGGTTCGCGCAGCCTGACCACCGAGGACGGCCGCGACGCGCTGTCGGCCGAGGCCGTGGTCGACGGACAGCCGGTCACCCTGGCCGGTACCGGCAACGGCCCGGTCTCCGCCTTCGTCAACGCCCTGGCCGGAATCGGCGTGGACGTACGGGTGCTGGACTACGCCGAGCACGCGCTGAGCGAGGGTGGCGACGCCCAGGCGGCCGCCTACGTCGAGTGCGCGGTGGACGGCAAGGTGCTGTGGGGCGTCGGCATCGACGGAAACACCGTGCTGGCCTCCCTGAAGGCGATGATCAGCGCCGTCAACCGGGCCCAGCGCGGCTAGTTCGTACGGGGGGCACCGGAAACGGTGGCCCCCCGTACGATGTGTTCCACGCCACATTTTTACCCGTTCGGGGTGCTGACACATCCTCGTAACCATGGCAGCATCTATCCACCGGAACCGGGGTCGGTGGGACGGCTCATGGCGTCCGGTCGCGTGACCTGCCCATTGATGCGCAGGCCGCCTGCCGTGTCTGGGGAGTGGCGCCGTGACAGGGTTGTGGGGTGTCCGCCCTCGTTGGCGGACGGACGTCCTCGGTGATTTCTTCTGCCCTGGCTGCGGTGGGGACCGCAACTACCGTCGGCAGCACGGTCGGCGGTGGCTGCGACTGCTCGGGACCCCGGTGCTTCCGCTCGGTCCCGTGATCGGCAGCGTGCAGTGCACCAGCTGCCACGGCCGGTACGGCGTCGAGACCCTGGAGCAGGTCACCTGCGTCCGCCTCGGCTCGATGCTCCGCGACGCCCAGTACACCGTCGCGCTCGCCGTGCTGGCCGCCGGTGGTACGACCGGCCGGGCCGCCCGCGAGGCCGCCTGTACGGCGATCCGCGAGGCCGGCTTCGAGGACTGCGGCGAGGCCCAGGTGCTGGCCGCTCTGGCCGCGCTCACCGGCCTCAGCGGCGAGGGACCGCTCGACCTCGACGGCCACGGCAGCGGCCTCACCATCGAACTGCACGCCGCACTGGAGCCGTTGGCTCCGCACCTCGCTCAGCAGGGCCGCGAGCGCCTGGTGCTCCAGGGTGCCTCGGTCGCGCTGGCGGACGGGCGCTACCTGCCGCAGGAACGCGCCGCGCTGGCGGCCGTCGGCCGCTGCCTCAAGCTCGGCGAGGGCCGGGTCGGCGAACTGCTGCGGGCCGCAGCGGGCGCACCGCACTAGGACAGCCCAGGACAGCCCAGGACAGCCCAGGACGGCGCAGGGCAGCCCCACGCCGGACCAGGGTGCGGGCTTGCGGCTGCCGTCGGGCGGTCGGGCCCACCGGCTCCGAAGCGGCTCCGAAGCTGCTCCCGAGTGCGGGAGAATGGTCGGATGGCCACACTGTTCGACTCCCGTACCGGGGTGCGTCGATGAGTCTCTTCCGCGACGACGGCGTGGTTCTGCGCACCCAGAAACTGGGCGAGGCCGACCGCATCATCACCCTGCTCACGCGCCAGCACGGCCGGGTACGCGCGGTGGCCCGAGGCGTCCGCAAGACCAAGTCCAAGTTCGGCGCCCGCCTGGAACCCTTCTCCCACGTCGATGTGCAGTTCTTCAGCCGGGGCGCCGACCTGATCGGCCGCACCCTCCCGCTCTGCACCCAGGTGGAGACGATCGCTCCGTACGGTGGTTCGATCGTCACCGACTACGGCCGCTACACCGCCGGTACGGCCATGCTGGAAACGGCTGAACGATTCGCCGAGAACGAGGGCGAGCCCGCCGTCCAGCAGTACCTGCTGCTGGTCGGCGGGCTGCGCACGCTGGCCGCCGGGCTGCACGAGTCGCACCTGGTGCTGGACGCCTTCCTGCTGAGGTCGCTCGCGGTCAACGGATACGGCGCGAGTTTCACCGACTGCGCCAAATGCGGTCTGCCGGGACCGAACCGCTTCTTCTCGCTCCAGGCGGGCGGAGTGCTCTGCGCGGACTGCCGAGTGCCTGGAAGTGCCGTACCCTCCCCTGAGACACTGGTACTGCTCGGCTCGCTGCTGTCAGGGGACTGGCAGACGGCGGACAACTGCGAGCCTCGGTACTGGCGGGAGGGCAGCGGGCTGGTGGCCGCCTATCTGCAGTGGCACCTGGAGCGGGGAATCCGCTCGATGAGATACGTGGAGAAGTGAGCAGCATGGCAGCGCGACGGCTCTTCGGCGGTAAGCAGCGCGAGTACGTTCCCCCGGCCCCGCACCCGAGCGGCGCCCGGCCCCCGAAGCTTCCCGGTGAGCTTGTCCCCAATCACGTCGCGATCGTGATGGACGGCAACGGCCGCTGGGCCAAGGAGCGCGGACTGCCGCGCACCGAGGGCCACAAGGTCGGCGAGTCGGTGGTCCTCGACGTGCTCAAGGGCGCGATCGAGCTCGGTGTGAAGAACGTGTCGCTGTACGCCTTCTCCACCGAGAACTGGAAGCGCTCCCCGGAGGAGGTGAAGTTCCTGATGAACTTCAACCGGGACGTCATCCGCCGCCGCCGCGACGAGCTGGACGCCATGGGCGTCCGGATCCGCTGGGCCGGGCGGATGCCCAAGCTCTGGAAGAGCGTGGTCCAGGAGCTCCAGGTCGCCCAGGAGCAGACCAAGCAGAACGACGCCGTCACCCTCTACATGTGTGTCAACTACGGTGGCCGGGCCGAGATCGCGGACGCCGCGGCGGCCATCGGCCGGGACGTGGCGGCCGGAAGGCTGGACCCGGCGAAGATCTCCGAGAAGACCATCGCCAAGTACCTCTACCACCCGGACATGCCGGACGTGGACCTGCTGCTGCGCCCCAGCGGTGAGCAGCGCACCTCCAACTTCCTGCTCTGGCAGAGCGCCTACGCCGAGTTCGTCTTCCAGGACGTGCTCTGGCCGGACTTCGACCGCCGGGACCTGTGGCGGGCCTGCGAGCAGTTCGCGATGCGCGACCGCCGCTTCGGCGGTGCCATCCCCAACGAGGTCGCCGCCGAGGTCCCTGCCCAGCGCTGACGCCGGTGGGACAGTCGTACGGACATGCGCAAGGGGCTCGGGAGCAGCTGCTCCCGAGCCCCTTGCGCATGCCTTGCCTACGGAGTGTTCAGCCCTTCCTGGCGGAGCACTCCCCGCACAGGCCGAAGATCTCCAGCGTGTGGGCGATATCGGTGTAACCGTGCTCGGCGGCCACCGTGTTGGCCCAGCGCTCGACCGCCGGCCCCTCGACCTCCACGGTGGCGCCGCACTCGCGGCAGACCAGGTGGTGGTGGTGCCCGCTGCTGCAACGCCGGTAGACCGCCTCGCCGTCGGCGGTGCGCAGCACGTCCACCTCACCGGCGTCGGCCAGCGACTGCAAGGTGCGGTACACCGTGGTCAGCCCGACCGAGTCGCCCCGGTGCTTGAGCATGTCGTGCAGCTCCTGCGCGCTGCGGAAGTCCTCGATCTCGTCCAGGGCCGCCGAGACGGCGGCTCGCTGCCGAGTGGATCGGGCGCGCGGCGACGGGCCTGCGGTGGTCACCGTGGGTCCTCCTGGGGGTGGGTTCATCTCGCACCTCATTGTGCCAGCCCCGTACTGGCGATCGGGTCGCTCTTCCGCGCTCCGTTCGCACTCGGTTCCCTGCCGGGCGTCCGCTCACTGCCTTCCTGCGTCTGGTCGCTGTGCTTGTGGCCGCTCCGTGCGTCCGCGCTCCGGCTGTGATCGCCCTGCTTGTGACCGCTCTGCTTGTGACTGCTCTGGGTGGGGAGTGCCACCTCGTGGACCTCGTGGACCTCGTGGACCTCGTGGACCTCGTGCTCGGCGGCGGCGCGGTGGCGGCGGCGGGCCAGAGGTGCGGCGATCGCGCTGAAGACGGCGAAGATGGCGATGGCGAGCAGCACGATGGCCGGTCCTGACGGCACGTCGGCCTGGTACGAACCGGCCACCCCGGCCACCGCGACGGTGATCCCCAGGGCGATCGCGGCTGCCTGGGTGGCGGCGAAGGACCGGGTGAGCTGCTGGGCCGCCGCGACCGGGACCACCATCAGTGCGCTCACCAGCAGCAGCCCGACCACGCGCATCGCCACGGTCACGGTGACGGCTGCGGTCACGGCGAGCAGCAGGTTGAGGACGCGTACCGGGATGCCGGTGACCCGGGCGAACTCCTCGTCCTGGCAGATCGCGAAGAGCTGGCGGCGCAGCCCGATGGTGATCGCGATCACCGCGATGCCGAGCACCGCGATGGTGGTCAGATCCGAGGGGGAGACGGTCAGGATGGAGCCCCAGAGGTAGCTCTCCAGACTGCCGCTGCCGGCCTGGGCGCTCATGCTGACCAGCAGCTTTCCGCAGGCCATACCGCCGTAGAAGAGCATCGCGAGTGCGATGTCGCCGCGCTGCTTGCCGCGGGAGCGGACCAGTTCCATCACGATCGCGCCGAGCACGCAGACCAGCACGGCCATCCAGATCGGGCTGGTCTGGAACAGGAAGCCGAGGCCGACACCGGTCAGTGCGACATGCCCGATGCCGTCACCCATCAGGGCCTGCCGCCGCTGCACCAGGTAGACGCCGACGGCGGGCGCGGTGATGCCGACCAGGACAGCGGCGATCAGTGCCCGCTGCATGAAGTCGTAGTTGAGCATCTCGATCATGCCAGCAGCCTCGGGGTCGTCAGGTGGTCGTCGTCCGCGTGCGGGTGACAGCCTTGGTGTGCCAGAGAATCGGGTTCGTGTCCGGGCGCGGCGTGCTGCCCTGCGCCCTTCGGGGGCGGGCCGTCGTGGGTGACGCGGCCGTCGCGGAGCACCACGGCCCGGTCGATCAGCGGCTCCAGCGGGCCCAGTTCGTGCAGGACGAGAAGGACGGCGGCGCCGCGCCCGACCTCGTGGCGCAGGGTGCCGGCGAGGATCTGCTGGCTCGCCATGTCCACCCCGGCCATCGGTTCGTCCATGATCAACAGGTCCGGGGTGCCGACCAGCGCACGGGCGATCAGCACCCGCTGGTGCTGGCCGCCGGAGAGGTTGGCCACTCCGTCCTCGGCGCGGTCCAGCATCCCGACGGCGTCCAGCGCCCGGTCGACGGCCTCCCGGTCCTTGCGGCGGAAGGGCAGCAGCCGGTGCTGCGGCAGCCGTCCGGTCGAGACCACCTCACGGACCGTCGCGGGCACTCCGCCTGCGGCGGTGGTGCGCTGCGGAACGTAGCCGATCCGGTGCCAGTCCTTGAACTTGGCGTACGGGCTGCCGAACAGCTCCAGCCCACCGCGCTCCAAGGGGACCGAACCGATCACCGTCTTGACGGTGGTGGACTTGCCCGAGCCGTTGGCACCGAGCAGTGCGACCACCTCGCCGGGCTGCACCGTGAGGTCGATGCCGCGCAGGACCGGGCGGCCTTCGATGGAGGCGACGGCGTCGCTGAGCCGGACGGCCGCAGGCGCGGTGTCCGCAGTGAGCGGATGCCGCGCCTGGCCGGAGCCCGTCTGCGCCGTGTCGGGTATGACAGAGCTCATGGGTGGGGTGTCCTCTTGGTGTCTCGTCCTCGGCCGATCACGTTCTCGCCCGGCTCGGCTGCCGGCCGGTCGGGCTCTCAACTGCTCGTGCCGAGCGCGGCCTGCAGATTGGTCAGGTTCTGACGCATGATCGAGAAGTAGTCGTTGCCGGACGGGTCCTTCACACCCTCGATCGGGTCGAGTACGGCGGTCTTCAGACCGAGGTCCTTGGCGACCGTCTTGGCCAGATCGGGGCTGACCAGTGCCTCGAAGAAGATCGTGGTGACGCCGTTGTCCTTGGCAGCCTTCTGGATCGCGGCGAGGCGGGCCGGGGTCGGCTCGGCCTCCGGGTCCACACCGTTGATGGCGATCTGGTTCAGGCCGTAGTGGTCGGCGAGGTAGCCGAAGGCGGCGTGGCTGGTGACGAAGGTCTTGCTCTTGGCGCCCTTGAGCCCGGTCTGGAAGTCCTTGTCCAGGGCGGACAGCTTGGTGACCAGCTCGTCGGTGTTCTTCTGGTAGTCGCCGGCGTGGTCCGGGTCGGCCTTGGCCAGCTCGGCGCCGACGCTCTTGGCGACGGCGGCGTAGCGGGTCGGGTCGAGCCAGATGTGCGGGTCGCCGGCGGCATCAGTGTGGTCGTGTCCGTCGTGGCTCGCGGTGCCCTCGTCCAGGTGGTGGTCGACCAGGGGCGAGGCGGCGGTGGCGTCCACGACGTGCTTGACGGGGCTCTGCTCGACGACCTTGTCCACGGAGGGCTGCAGGCCCTTGAGGTAGACCACGAGGTCCGCCTCCTGCACGGTCGCGACCTGCTTGGCCTTGAGTTCGAGATCGTGCGGCTCGACGCCTGCCGCGGTGAGATCGGTGACCTTCACATGGCTGCCGCCGATCTGCTCGGCGAGGAACTCCATGGGGTAGAACGACGCCACCACGCTCAGCTTGCCGTCGCTGCCCTTGCTGCCGGCGCTGCTCGAACCGCCGCAGGCGGAGAGGACGAGGGTGCCGACGACGGCGGTGGCAGTCAGGGCTATCGAGGTGGCCGGAAGGCGTCGCAGCATCATGACAACCATTGTCATCTTAACTGGAAATGATTGTCAACTCACCCGATTGGCGTATGAACCGCATGGGCGGCAAGATCAAATCGAAATACCGATTTGAACCCCCCGCCCACGGGCCCGGTAACCTGAGGTATTCGGGTGCGCGCAACCAGCCGCGCCTTGACCGTGCCGTCGAACCTGACGTCGTACTGAAGAGAGCACTGTGGCCGCCGACAAGATCGACACGATTGTCAGCCTGAGCAAGCGTCGTGGCTTCGTCTACCCCTGCAGCGAGATCTATGGCGGTACCCGTGCCGCCTGGGACTACGGACCACTGGGCGTCGAGCTCAAGGAGAACATCAAGCGCCAGTGGTGGCGCGCGATGGTCACCGCTCGGGAGGACGTCGTCGGTCTCGACTCGTCGGTGATCCTGGCCCGTGAGGTCTGGGAGGCCTCCGGCCACGTCGCCACCTTCAACGACCCGCTGACCGAGTGCCTCTCCTGCCACAAGCGGTTCCGCGCGGACCACCTGGAGGAGGCGTACGAGGCCAAGCACGGCAAGCTGCCGGCCAACGGCCTCGCCGACATCAACTGCCCGCACTGCGGCACCAAGGGCGCCTTCACGGAGCCCAAGGAGTTCTCGGGCATGCTGAAGACGCACCTCGGCGTCACCGAGGACGCGGGTGGCCTGGCCTACCTGCGCCCGGAGACCGCGCAGGGCATCTTCACCAACTTCAAGGCTGTGCAGACCACTTCGCGCAAGAAGCCGCCGTTCGGTATCGCCCAGGTCGGCAAGAGCTTCCGCAACGAGATCACCCCCGGCAACTTCATCTTCCGCACCCGTGAGTTCGAGCAGATGGAGATGGAGTTCTTCGTCAAGCCGGGCGAGGACGAGAAGTGGCACGAGTACTGGCTCGAGCAGCGCTGGAACTGGTACGTGGACATGGGTCTGCGGACCGAGAACATGCGCTTCTTCGAGCACCCGAAGGAGAAGCTCTCCCACTACGCCAAGCGCACGGTGGACATCGAGTACCGCTTCAACTTCGGTGGCACCGAGTTCTCCGAGCTTGAGGGCATCGCCAACCGCACCGACTACGACCTCGCGGTGCACAGCGAGGCGTCCGGTCAGGACCTGAAGTACTTCGACCAGGAGTCCGGCGAGCGGTACTTCCCGTACGTCATCGAGCCCGCAGCCGGTCTGAACCGCGCCATGCTGGCCTTCCTGCTGGACGCGTACTTCGAGGACGAGGCTCCCAACGCCAAGGGCGTCATGGAGAAGCGTGTCGGCATGCGGCTCGACCCGCGCCTCGCGCCGGTCAAGGTCGCCGTCCTCCCGCTGTCGCGCAACGCCGACCTGTCGCCGAAGGCGCGCGGTCTGGCCGCCGACCTGCGGACGGCCTGGAACGTCGAGTTCGACGACGCCGGCGCCATCGGCAAGCGCTACCGCCGCCAGGACGAGATCGGCACGCCGTTCTGCGTCACGGTCGACTTCGACACGCTTGAGGACAACGCGGTCACCATCCGTGAGCGTGACACCATGGCGCAGGAGCGAGTCTCCCTCGACCAGGTGAAGTCCTACCTGGCCGCCCGCCTGATCGGCTGCTGATCTCGGCGTCCGACAGTCCCTCTTCTTGACCACAAGCCCCCGCGCGGCTCGCTCCGCGTGGGGGCTTGTGGTTTGTGCGGGGGGCGTGGGGGAGGGTGCTGCTGTCTGCTGTCTGCTGTCTGCTGTCTGCTGTCTGCTGTCGGGGGGCCGGTGCGCCGGGGCGTCAGCCCGCCAGGCGGGCGCGGGCCTCCATCAAGGCGAAGCCCAGCAGGTTGAGGCCGCGCCACTCGGCGGGCTTGGTCGCCTTCTCGTTGTCGGCTGCCAGGCCGATGCCCCAGAGCCGATCCAGCGGGCTGGCTTCCACCAGTACTCGCTGGGCAGTGCCGAGCAGATACTCCCGCAGGGCCTCGTCCTGACCGAACTTGGCCACATTGCCCTGAATCACCAGCTCGAATCGCTCGGCGGCCCAGCGCTCCTCGTTGAAGCCCTTGATCAGCCGCCCGAGCTTCTTCGCCTCGGCGGGTGTGCGTGCGGACAGAATCCGGGGGATCATCTGCTCCTCCCCGAAGAGCCGGGCCTTTCCTGCCATCATCCAGTGCTCGGCCGTCGCGTACGTCACCCCGTCCACGGTGAACTCGGCGGGCCACCACTGACTGAGCGAGCTCGACCCCGCCCGGCCATCTCGCTGTGGCTGGTGCCCCCAGAAGAGCAGGTACTTGGGCTGGGCGCCCGCTGCCACGAGAGCGGCGAGCTCCTCGTGGGAGCGGGTGTCGGCCGGGGTTCGGGGCTGAGTCGTCATATCGTCATCCTGACATAAAGTGCTGACGGCAACCGCTGGATTTAACCGGCCGACGGATGGCGGCCCGGCCTTGGGCGGGCGTGCGGCGATGCCGACCTAGGCGGCCGTGGCAGTCGTGGTGGTAGATGCAGCCGTGGTGGTAGATGCAGTCATGGTGGCGGATGCGGCAGAGGCGGTGAATGCAGCCGTGGCGGGGGCCGATCAAGTGGGGCCGAGCAGCCCTGCCTCAGGCGACCGAGCGGGGCAGCCGGATGCTCAGGAAGAAGATGACGGCGGAGCCGGTCAGTTGAAGGCTCAGCACCAGCGCAAGTGCGTGGCCGATGCCGATTGTGGGTGAGAGAGCGAGGAAGAGCGTCCCCAGGGTGGCGACCCCCAACGCGAGGCTGGACTGCTGGGTCGTCGCCAGCACGCCGCTGCCGACGCCCGCCCGCTCGATCGGGACCTTGGACAGCACGACCCGGAACAGCGGCGTCCCGATCAGGCCCTGGCCGATGCCCGCCAGCGCCACACCGGGCAGCATCCGCCACGGTGAGAAGTCTGCCCAGTCCGCCAGCACCGTGACGACCAGGGTGGCGAGCCCGAGGCCCTGGACGACCGCCCCGGCGGTGATCACTCGGCTGCCGAACCGGCCGATCAGACGCGGCCCGCTCAGCGAGGCGAAGAAGTACCCGACGGCCATCGGGACCAGCGCCCAGCCTGCTGCGACCGGCCCGAGCTGCAGGCCCTGTTGCAGCATCACGGCCACGACGAACATGAATCCGCCGAAACCCGTGAAGTACGGCACCGCGACGCCAAGACCCCGACGCATCTCGGGTATCCGCATCAGTGACAGCGGTACGAGCGGTACCTGGCCCGCTCGCTCCGCCCGCCGCTCCACATAGAGGAACGCGGTGGCCAGAAACGGGAAGGCGCCGAGCAGCACCCAGGACCAGACCGGCCAGCCTGCCGCACGCCCCTCCATCAGCGGGAGGAAGAGTGAGAGCAGTGCCGCCGTCAGCAACACGGTGCCGGGCAGATCGACACCGGCCGCGTGTGACGAGCGGCTCTCCGGCACGTACGGGAACGCGAGGAGGGCGGTGAGCAGTGCGAAAGGCACGTTGAGCAGGAAGACGGCCCGCCAACTGGTGCCGAAGAGGTCGGCGGAGACCAGCATTCCGCCCAGCACCTGGCCGATGACCACGGAGATGCCGCCGACGGCTCCGTAGATGCTCAGGGCCCGGGCACGTTGCGGGCCGCTGCTGGCGGCGGTGATCGTGGCCAGCACCTGCGGCAGCAGCAACGCGGCCGAGGCGCCCTGCGCTACTCGGGCGGCGACCAGCGTCCAGGCGGTCGGGGCGAGGCCGCAGAGCAGCGAGGTGACGGCAAAAGCAGCCGCGCCGACGATGAAGAGCCGACGGCGGCCGAAGGTGTCGCCCAGCCGACCGCCGAGCACCAGCAGTACGGCGAAGGCGATGCCGTACCCGGCGGCGACGAGCTCCAGGACGGCGGGCCCGGCGGCCAGATCGTGGTCGATAGTGGGCAGTGCGACGTTGACGATGAAGAAGTCGAGCATCGGCAGGAAGGCGCCGAGCAGCACGGTGACGAGACCTGCCAGCCCGAGGGTGGGGGAGGCGGGCTGTGCTGGGGAAGCGGCCTGTGCCGAGGCAGCGGTCTGTGGGGCCGATGAAGTCGTCCGCGGGGTCGCGAGTTGCTGGGTCACGACTACTACGATCGGGCCTGGCCCACCCTGGTACCAGACATCGTTTATCCAGGTATAAGAAGTACCTGGCAACAGGATCCGATTTCGCGCATCCTTGGCCTTATGACGCCCACCACCGCGCCCGTTGACAGCCGCCGCCATGAGCTCGCGACCTTCCTGCGCAGCCGTCGCGAGCGGATCTCGCCGGAGCAGGTCGGTCTGCCCCCGACCGGACGCCGTCGGACCCCGGGGTTGCGCCGTGAGGAAGTCGCCCACCTCGCTGCTGTCGGGGTCACCTGGTACACGTGGCTTGAGCAGGGGAGGGACATCCAGGTCTCTGCCCAGGTGCTGGACTCGGTGGCCCGGACACTGCAGCTCGACCGGAACGAGCGGGCCCACCTCTTCGTCCTGGCAGGCTCGGAGGATCCGACCCCGATACAGGACTGCCCCACCATTACGCCGTCCGTCCGGCTGGTACTGGAGCAGCTCGCCCCGATGCCCGCCGTCGTGCTCAACAGCCGATACGACATCCTTGCGTACAACCGCGCGTACACCTGGATCGCCGGTGATCTCGACTCGATGCCGTTCGAGGACCGGAACGTGCTGTGGCTGGTCTTCGCCGACTCCCGTTTCGCCTCGGTGCTGGTAGATATCCAGGCGGCCCGAGAGTCGGTGGTGGCCCGATTCCGCGCCGCGATGGCTGAGCACTCCTCGGAACCCGCCTGGAAGAACCTTCTCCAGCGACTGCGCAGGACCTTCCCCGACTTCGAGGCGGTCTGGGACCGACACGAGGTGGACGGCCCCGGCAACGGCCTCAAGCGCTTCCTGCTCCCCGAGGTCGGTCTGCTCCGCTTCGAGTACACGAACCTGTGGCTGGGCCCTCGACCGCGCACTCGGCTCGTGGCCTACACCCCGCAGGACGAGGAGAGCCGAGCTCGCCTGGAGCGCCTCGCGGTGATGGAGTGAGTGCGCGCCCGAGAGACTGGACGCCGGACTCGCAAGCTGCACCCGGCGTACCCGGGCGCCGGGCGTCACCCCGCTACCACCGACTGCCCGGCCAACTGGCGGCGTGCCCTTGGCTGTTGCGTCGCCGATCGCTCGGCTTAGTGGTGCGCCGCTGACTGGTGCACCGGGGGCCGACCGGTCGAAGGCCAGCTGGGCGCGGGGCCCGGCGACGCGGCAAAGCAGAGCCGCCCATGGCAGCAGCACCGCACCGCAGGTGATCAGCAGCCAGTGCAGGCTCATGACGCCCGACCAGCCCGAAGCCGGATCGACGGCACGTCGCTGCGATGGACTTGCGCCCGTACCGAGGTGCAGGGCGGCCCGTCGGACCAGGCCAGCCAGAACGCTTCGGCGAGTGGAACCACGTACACCGGTCGATGGCTTCGACTCAGCAGGCCACTGGTGAAGGCCACTTCGGGCAGCGAGCCGTCAGCCGGCAGTCGCCCCCAGGCGAAGCCCGTCGGACCGCCTTCGCCGGCACTGCGTCGAGCCCCGCGCAGGATCTGATCGGCGCCGAGGACGGTGGCGACCATCACGTCCAGCAACTCTCCGTGCTCGTAGACCTCGAGTGAGGCACGCCCCCGATTGGCAGGGCCTGTCCTGACCGACCATGGACCCACATGTGCGACGTCTCCCGCTGCTTCAGCGGCCACGCCGCCGTGCCATTCGGCGACCGGCTCGGCCGACCCTGGCACGGCTCCCGGGAGTACCTGCCGCGGCTGTTGCATCCTGTCCCTCCAGGGCCGTTCCGCGGAGCTCGCGAACTCTGCCTCGGGGCTCCGGAGCTTTGTCTCGGGGCTGTCGAACTCCGCTTCGGTGAGCTCGAGATGCACTTCCTCGGCGCCGGACTCCGTGCCGCAGTCGGCCGGATCTCCTGCTGCCGCCAGGCGGCCTGTTCCTGTCATGGCGTCAAGGTTCGTGGTGAACTGACAGCCTGTCGGTAGCGCACGCATCCGTCTTCGGGGTGTACCTAGCTGCAGCATCAATTCGGATGCCTCCTTCATGGATTGGCTCGTTCGGGCGGCCATAGGCTGTGCGGCATGATCTCCGCCTTCCGCCGCGTGCCTGCCTGGGGCGCCGAGCACGTTCCGTGGTCGGCGGCCACCCGGCGGGATGCGGTATTCATCGCGGCCGGGGTGCCGCTGGGTCTTCCGCTTGTCCTCGCTCTGATCACGCCGAAGTTGGGCGTGCTGTTCCCACTGGCCGTTCTCTGCCTCGATCTGCTGACCATCACCCAGCGCAGTCGCTTTCGGGAGTTGCGCGGTCTGGAGATCCCGGGCCGGGCGGCACCTGATGCCCGTTGGCTGGTGCGCCTGCGTTCCGGACTCACCTGGCGTCAGGCCGCGTACCACCTGCTGGCCGCACCAGCACTCGCCGTCGGTTCCCTGCTGGTGCTGTCCGCCTGGGGCGTCGGCCTGGTGATGGCCACGGTCTACGCCTGGGCGTCCCTGATGCCGAGGGGCAGTTCACTCCGTTCCGGTATCGGCTGGTCGGTGACCGATGCCGGGGTCAGCGCGGTCGGTCTCGTCCTGCTGCTGGCCTTGCCCTGGTTGGTGTCCTGGCTGGCCAGACTGGACGAGCGGGCGGCCCGTTCCCTGCTCGGGCCCAACCGGGCGGAGGTGCTGGAGCGCCGTGTCGAGGATCTCGCCGAGAGCAGGGCCGGCGTGGTCGACGCCGCCGATGCCGAACGCCGCCGGATAGAGCGGGACTTGCACGATGGCGCGCAGCAGCGTCTGGTCTCGCTGGCCATGAATCTCGGCCTCGCCCGGCGCACCCTCAAGGGCATACCACCCGAGGCCATGCAAGTGATCGTCGAAGCGCACCAGGAAGCCCAGGCCGCCATAGCCGAGCTGCGCGACCTGGTCCGTGGCCTCCACCCCGTGGTCCTGGAGGACCGGGGTCTGGACGCTGCACTCTCCGGTATCGCCGCCAGGGCCCCCGTCCCGGTCCGCCTGACGGTAGACCTTCCCAACCGTATCGACCCGACCGTTGAAGCCGTTGCCTACTTCACTGTCTCGGAGGCCCTGGCCAATGTCGCCAAGCATGCCCGAGCCTCCCGAGTCGATCTGTCGGTATGTCAGCAGTCCGGCCGCCTGCGCATCGTGATCACCGACGACGGAGTCGGAGGAGCGGATCCGAGCAGGGGCACGGGGCTCATCGGGTTGCGAAAGCGTGCCGCTTCGGTGGACGGAACCCTGGCCATCACCAGCCCCGTTGGGGGCCCGACCAATATCACCGTGGAGTTGCCATGCGAGCTGTGATCGCCGAGGACTCGGTCCTGCTGCGCGTGGGCCTGGTCAAGGTCCTGGAGGCAGTCGGGTACGAGGTCGCAGCGGCAGTCGGTGATGCCGAGGCCCTGCTCGCGGCTGTCGAGGAGCATGCGCCGGATGTCGTCGTCGCCGACGTCCGGATGCCGCCCGGCTTCACCGACGAGGGCGTCCGGGCTGCCCTGATGATCCGCCGCCAATGGCCGGAGACAGCGGTGTTGCTGCTCTCCCAGTACGTGGAGGAGCGCTACGCCGCAGACCTGCTCACCGGAAACACCAACGGTGTCGGGTATCTGCTCAAGCAACGGGTCGCCAACGTGGACGACTTCGTGGAGGCGCTCCAACGCGTGGCCGAGGGCGGTACCGCGCTGGATCCGGAGGTGGTGGCCCAGCTGCTGCTGCGACGCCATCGCGATCCGCTGGAGCGTCTGACCCCTCGGGAACGGGACGTCCTCGCGCTGATGGCCGAGGGCCGATCCAACACGGCGATCGCCGAGTCACTGGTAGTCAGTGACAGTGCCGTCGCCAAGCACATCAACAGCATCTTCACGAAGCTGGACCTGCCGCCGGCCGATGCATCGCACCGCCGGGTGCTGGCCGTGCTCCGCTTCCTGGAGGTGGGGTAGCCGTGCAGGACGGGGGCCAGGCGGAGGGCGGAGCGGCGCGGACGGGGAGCGGGAGCAGCGCCAGGAGGTGGCGGCTGCTCGGTGTCGTGGTGCTGGTAGTCGCGCTGCTGGCCGGTGCCTCGGCAGCCTGGTCCCAATTGGCGCACCAGGGCCACTCCGAGCACCACACCTTCTGGCAGTCGATCAAGACTGTGGAAGTGGATTCCGGCAGCGCACAGGTGCTGATCGAGGCAGGCGCACCCGACCGGGTCACGGTGAAGGAGAGCCTGGACTGGTCGCTGCGCCGGCCGTCCGTCACGGCCGAGGCGGACGGGAACACACTCCGGGTCTCCGTCTCCTGCAGAGGGCCGATCGCGGTGATCGGGTGCGGTGCGGCACTCGACATCCAGGTTCCTGCGGCGACCGAGATCCGCACGCAGAGCAGTTCCGGCAGCACTCTCATACGCGGGATCTCCGGGGAGATCCGGTCGAGGACTTCCTCCGGCCTGCTGCAGCTGGAGTACGTGAGCGGCCAGGTCTGGGCCAAGGCTTCCTCGGGGCAGATCATCGCCAAGGAGCTGGGATCCTCGGTGGTTCAGGCTGCGGCCAGCTCCGGCGAGGTGTCCCTGGCGTTCGCCCGGCCGCCGACATCGGTGACGGCGACCACGACCTCCGGTCCGGTGTCGATAGCAGTCCCGGTGGAGAGCACGCGTTACCAGGTGTCCGGGCACAGGCTCTCCGGCTCCTGGAGTGTCGACCCTGATGTGAGCGACAGCAGCTCCGGTCGCACCATCGACATCACAACCATGTCCGGTGCGGTGGCAGTGACCTCTACCCCGGCGGGTGCAGGCTCCGGCCCCGCCCCGACCACTCCATCCGCCCCCACTACTTCGGTCTCCACCGCCTTGCCGGTCCCGCCCACCCCCGGTGCGCTCACCCCCTCGTCCCCGGCTCATTCCTCGTCCCAGGAGCAGTCCTCGGCTCCGGGCCGGCTCCGGCCGCCAGGCTGACCGAAGCCCGAGGGGAGCTCAGCCCGAACGCAGCCCACGCAGCCCCAACGCAGCCCGAACTCACCCGAGCGCAGCTCGCACTCGGCCGGAACCCAGCTCAGCTCAGGCCAGCCCCGACGCGGCACGCGCCCCGTCCGAGCCCGGCCGGAGTCCCGCCAGGTCCGACCACAGAGCCGGGCGGGGGATCGCCTGGGGGACAATGGAGAGTCTCGGACAGCCGCCCGCGCCGAAGCACCGTCGCCCTCGCCGACCCCCTGAGGACTCCGCCCGTATGACCGCCACGCCCGACACCGTCCAGCCAGACACGGCCACCGCCAGGACGCCCGCGCCAGCACTGGCCTCCCGCCCAGCCCCCGCGCCGGCCGCTCCCACCGCTGCGGCCGGCCCCTCCGCGGCCACGCCTTCAGCTGCCACGTCCTCTGCCGTCGCGCCCCCCACCCCTGCGCCCAGCCCCGAGTTCGCGCCGCTGGACATCGGGTCGCTTCAGGTGTGGCCGCCGGTCGTGTTGGCGCCGATGGCTGGTATCACCAACGCTCCGTTCCGGACGCTGTGCCGGGAGCAGAGCGGCGGCAAGGGCCTGTATGTGTCCGAGATGATCACCACCCGGGCATTGGTCGAGCGCAATGCCAAGACCATGCAGTTGATCAAGTTCGACCCGAGCGAGAAGCCGCGGTCGATCCAGCTGTACGGGGTGGACCCGGTGACGGTCGGCCGGGCTGCCCGGATGATCGCGGAGGAGAAGCTCGCCGATCACATTGACCTCAACTTCGGCTGTCCCGTCCCGAAGGTCACCCGCAAGGGCGGCGGTTCCGCCCTGCCGTACAAGCGCAACCTGCTGCGCGAGATCCTGCGCGAGGCGGTCGGCAACGCGGGCGGTCTGCCGGTGACCATGAAGATGCGCAAGGGCATCGACGACGATCACCTGACCTACCTGGACGCGGGCAGGATCGGTGCGGAGGAGGGCGTCTCAGCGATCGCCCTGCACGGTCGGACGGCCGCCCAGCACTACGGCGGCACCGCCGACTGGTCGGCCATCGCGCGTCTGCGCGAGGCCGTCCCGGCGGAGATCCCGGTGCTGGGCAACGGCGACATCTGGTCTGCTGACGACGCGGTGCGGATGATGCGCGAGACCGGCTGCAACGGCGTGGTGGTCGGCCGAGGCTGCCTGGGGCGGCCGTGGCTGTTCAAGGACCTGGTCTCGATCTTCGAGGGCGATGTGGACTACGCCCGGCCGACCTTCGGCTACGTGGCGCAGGCGATGGTCCGGCATGCCCAGCTGCTCGGCGAGTGGCTGGGGGACGAGGCACGGGGTGTCATCGACTTCCGTAAGCACGTGGCCTGGTACACCAAGGGCTTCTCGGTGGGTTCAGAGCTGCGGGTGCGGCTGGCGATGTCCAGTTCGCTGGCCGAGTTGGCGGAGACGCTCACCCAGGTCGAGCAGGACCAGCGCTGGCCGGCCGGTGCCGACGGCCCGCGTGGCCGGACCAGCGGAAACAACCGGGTGGTGCTGCCGGAGGGCTGGTTGGACGATCCGTACGACTGCGCCCTGCCCAGCGCTGAGGCCGAACTGGACACATCTGGCGGCTGACTTAGACGTTCAGGTGACATAGTCGTTCTCGCTTGACGCGCCGAAGCGGCCCAGCCCTCTTGGACAATCTGGCCAAGAGGGCTCCTTTAAGGCAGATTTCGATAACAGAGAGGCGTCATGTGTCGACGCAGTGCAACGAATGACGCACCCCTTCTACGCCCGACAGCTGAGATGCACCCGTGACGCTTGCCACATATCGTGGCGATTGACGGCCGGTCGGGTGGGTCCGCAGGGCTGTCGAGGTGTGAATCGCTTCCCGAAGGGGCTCAGAGGCGGATCGGCGCAGCTGGCTGCAGGAAATCAAACCGGGGCAACACGGCGGTCGATCAGTCGCTACCCTGTGTCCGGTTCGTGTGATCTTCGGGTTTCCATACGTTCACTACTTGAACGGTTGCTAGCGTCAGCCGGACGATTTCACCAACAGAGGTGAACGCCCCAAAGGGCATTCGATCTGTTGGGTCACAACCGGCTCCGAGATGCGTACGGCCTATTGGCGGCGCGGAAGAGCCTTCGAAATGGGTATGTTCTCCGGCGTCAGGGCAACCGTGTGCGAGGAGACCGACCCGTGGCGGCGCAGCAGAAGTTTGTTTACTCCTTCACCGAAGGAAACAAGGACCTGAAGGATCTACTCGGCGGTAAGGGTGCGAACCTCGCTGAGATGACTAACCTGGGCCTTCCCGTCCCCCCGGGGTTCACCATCACCACCGAGGCGTGCAAGGTCTTCCTGGAGACCGGCAGCGAGCCGGCCTCGCTCCACAAGGAGATCAGCGAGCACCTGGACTCCCTTGAGCAGCAGATGGGCAAGCAGCTCGGCCAGCCCGACAACCCGCTGTTGGTCTCGGTCCGTTCCGGCGCCAAGTTCTCCATGCCGGGCATGATGGACACCGTCCTGAACATCGGCCTCTCCGACGCTTCGGTGACCGGTCTTGCCGCTCAGTCCGGAAACGAGCGCTTCGCCTGGGACTCGTACCGCCGTCTGGTCCAGATGTTCGGCAAGACCGTGCTGGGCGTGGAGGGCGAGCTCTTCGAGGAGGCGCTGGACGAGGCCAAGCAGGCCAAGGGCACCGCCAACGACCTCGACCTCACCACCGAGGACCTCAGGAAGCTGGTCGAGACCTTCAAGGCGATCGTGCTCCGCGAGACCGGCCGGGAGTTCCCGCAGGAGCCGCGCGAGCAGATGGACCTGGCGATCCACGCCGTCTTCCACTCCTGGAACGGCGACCGGGCCCGTCTCTACCGCCGGCAGGAGCGCATCCCGAACGACCTGGGCACTGCGGTGAACATCTGCAGCATGGTCTTCGGCAACCTCGGCGAGGACTCCGGCACCGGCGTCGCCTTCACTCGCGACCCCTCCACCGGGGCCGTCGGCGTCTACGGCGACTACCTGTCCAACGCCCAGGGCGAGGACGTCGTCGCCGGTATCCGGAACACCCTTCCGCTGGCCGAGCTCGAGAAGCTCGACAAGAAGTCGTACGACGAGCTGATGGCGATCATGCACAAGCTCGAACTGCACTACCGCGATCTGTGCGACATCGAGTTCACCATCGAGCGCGGCAAGCTCTGGATGCTCCAGACCCGGATCGGCAAGCGCACCGCGGCCGCCGCGTTCCGGATCGCCGTCCAGCTGGTCGACCAGGGCCTGATCGACCTGGACGAGGCGCTGCAGCGGGTCACCGGTGGCCAGCTGGCCCAGCTGATGTTCCCGCGCTTCGCCGCCGACGAGACCGCCAAGCGCGTCGCCTGGGGCATCGCCGCCTCGCCCGGCGCCGCCGTCGGCAAGGTGGTCTTCGACTCCTACACCGCCGTCAAGTGGTCCCGCTCCGGCGAGAAGGTCATCCTGGTCCGCCGCGAGACCAACCCCGACGACCTGGACGGCATGATCGCGGCCGAGGGCATCCTGACCTCGCGCGGCGGCAAGACCTCGCACGCGGCCGTGGTCGCCCGTGGCATGGGCAAGACCTGTGTCTGCGGCGCCGAGGAGCTGGAGGTCGACACCAAGCGCCGCCGCTTCACCACCGCCGACGGGCAGGTCGTGGAGGAGGGTGACCTGGTCTCCATCGACGGTTCGACCGGCAAGGTCTACCTCGGTGAGGTCCCGGTCGTCCCCTCCCCGGTGGTCGAGTACTTCGAGGGCACCCTGCACGCCGGGGCCGACGTCCAGGGCGGTCTGGTCCAGGCCGTGCACCGGCTGATGTCGCACGCCGACGTGCGCCGTCGGCTGGCGGTGCGCGCCAACGCCGACAACGCCGAGGACGCCGGGCGCGCCCGCCGCTACGGCGGCCAGGGCATCGGCCTGTGCCGCACCGAGCACATGTTCCTCGGTGAGGAGCGCCGAAAGGAGGTCGAGCACCTGATCCTGGCGGACAACGACAAGGACCGCGAGACCGCCCTGTCGGCCCTCCTCCCGCTGCAGAAGGGCGACTTCGTCGAGCTCTTCCAGGCGATGGACGGCCTCCCGGTCACCGTCCGCCTGCTCGACCCGCCGCTGCACGAGTTCCTGCCCGACATCACCGAGCTCTCGGTGCGCGTCGCCCTCGCCGAGGCCCGCAAGGACCCGAACGAGAACGACCTGCGACTGCTCCAGGCCGTGCACCGGCTGCACGAGCAGAACCCGATGCTGGGTCTGCGCGGTGTCCGCCTCGGCCTGGTCATCCCCGGCCTGTTCGGGATGCAGGTCCGGGCGATCGCCGAGGCAGCGGCCGAGCGCAGGCTGGCCGGTGGCGATCCGCGCCCCGAGGTGATGATCCCGCTGGTCGGCACCGTCCAGGAGCTGGAGCTGGTCCGCGACGAGTGCGAGCGCGTGCTGGCCGAGGTCGCCTCCTCCACCGGCGTCACGCTGGACATCAAGCTCGGCACCATGATCGAGCTGCCCCGGGCGGCCGTGACGGCCGGTCAGATCGCGGAGGCCGCCGAGTTCTTCTCCTTCGGCACCAACGACCTGACCCAGACGGTGTGGGGCTTCTCCCGGGACGACGTGGAGGCGAGCTTCTTCACCGCCTACCTGGAGAAGGGCATCTTCGGGGTCTCGCCCTTCGAGACCATCGACCGCGACGGTGTCGGCTCCCTGGTCAAGCACGCCGTCGAGGCAGGGCGGGCCACCCGGCCCGACCTCAAGCTCGGCGTCTGCGGCGAGCACGGCGGTGACCCGGAGTCCGTCCACTTCTTCCACGAGGTGGGCCTGGACTACGTATCCTGCTCTCCTTTCCGGATCCCGGTGGCGCGCCTGGAGGCAGGCCGCGCCGCCCTTGAGACGGCGGGCAGCGACTCGCGCTGACGGGGCGTCCCCGAAGCACGGTCGATCGCTGACCGCACCCCCTCCGCCCGGAGGGGCGTACGGCGGAGCTCGGCGCAGGAGAGCCGCCGTACGTAGCAGCCGGGGCAGGAACGGACAATGGCGTCCGTTCCCGCCCCGGCGGCGTTCTCGCCCTGCGCGCGATGCTCGATGTCGACGGTCGGCGGCCGGCGCTCCACAGGGCGCACAGCCGGGCGCACAGTCGGGGCGCACGGCTGTCCGCGGCCCGGTATCGGCCGGACAGCTCCTGGGCCGTTCGGGTGAGCGAGGTACCCGGTGTGTCGGGGGTGGACCCGTACCGGGCAAGCTGGAGCCCATGACCAGCCGAAACCGTCTGATCGCCGTCGTCGCCGTCCTCTGCTGCGCCGTCGTCGCCGCAGCCGTCTACGCCCTGCTCGGCACCGGTAAAACGGCCACCACCAGCAGCCACTCCCCGAAGGCCGGCGCCGGTACGACCAGTGGCGCCCCGGCCGTCGGAGGATCCTCGGGCGGGCCGAAGCCGTCCGCTCCGCCGAAGCCGTCCGGCTCCAGCACCTGGGTGCCCACCAACTCGGCCATTGCCGACGTCTGCCGCAGCAAGCTGCCCACCCAGGCCCGCGACACCCTCGGACTGATCGCCAAGGGCGGCCCGTACCCCTACCGCACCGACGGCGTGGTCTTCGAGAACCGGGAGAGCCGTCTGCCCAGGCACTCCAATGGCTACTACCACGAGTACACCGTTGTCACCCCGGGCTCCGGCGACCGGGGTACCCGACGGGTCGTCACCGGCACCGATGGCGAGCAGTACTGGACGGACGACCACTACGGCACATTCCAGGAGATCGACTCCCGCTGCTGACACTCCGGTGGCCCGGGGAACGGCTCCCCGCCTCGTGCCCTCCCCGCCTCCGGGGTGGGCGAGCCCCCACCCGGGCGGCCGCGCAGGTCTCACGCCGGCCCGATCGCCGGCCCGATCGCCACGTCGGCGTCGAGCAGGGCGGCCCGGACATCCTCGGCCTCGGGCACGCGCAGAGCCTCGAAGGTCGTCAGCGCCGAGCGCAGGTGCCGGACCCCCCTGCTCCGCCCGTCCGAGGAGGGGCAGCGACCGGCCGAGGGTGGAGTGCGCCAGGCCCTGGCAGTACGCCTTGCCCAGCTCGGCGGCCAAGCACAGTGCCCGGTCGGCGCAGTCGACGGCCTCGGAGAACTCGCTCAGGTCCAGGTGGCACTCGGCCAGCCGGGCCAGGGCGAGCGACTCCCAGTCGCGCTGCTCCTGGTCGCGGAAGTCCCGCCGCGCCTCCCGCAGTTGCCCGGCCGCGGGCTCCGGCTCCCGGGGTGGTGCGGTGACGGCCGTTCAGGAGGCGCTCGTCGACCACGGCTACGGCGACCGGCTCGATCCGTGGGGCGCCGACGGCGCCTTCGGCCCCGCCACCGCCGAGGCCGTGCGGGCCTTCCAGGGCGACCAGGAGATCGAGGTCGACGGAGTGGTCGGCCAGGTCGCCTGGGACCGGTTGACGGCCGGAGTGCCCGGACCGGCGTGAATGCCCAGGTGCTCTCCGCCCGTACAGCACGTACAACTCGTACCGCTGGTACAGGCGGCGGGCACCGGCACGCCGGTCGGTCGGCGGTCAGACGTGGATCAGCGGGCCGCCGTGTCTAAGGCACTCCTGGTTGATCGCCGGATCCGGGGCACTCGGGGAGGTCGCGGCGGCGATCCGGATCTCGATGATGTCGCGGACGGCCGGCCACTCCTCGTCGAGGATGGAGTAGAAGGCGGTGCTGCGGACGACCCCGTCCAGGCCGCGGGAGTGGGCACGGCGGACACCCTCGCTGGTGGCGCCGAGCCGTTCGATCGCGGAGCGCGAGCGCAGGTTGCGGGCATCGGCACGGAGCGAGATCCGCTGGACCCGCCAGGTCTCGAAGGCGTAGCGGAGCATCAGCAGTTTGGCCTCGGTGTTGATGCCGGTGCCCTGGGCGCGCGGCGAGAGCCAGGTGTTGCCGATCTCGGCGGCGTCCGGCACCGCGTGCAGCGGGTCGCCGTGCGGCACGCCGGGCACCGGCGGCCAGACCAGCGGTCCCTGCCAGTAGTCGAGTTCGAGGAAGCGGGTGGACCCAACCACCCGGTTGTCCGCGACGTTCACCGTGGCGAACGGCAGCGACCTGCCTGCGGACTGGTCGGCGAGGGCACGGCCGATGTACTCCCGGGCGGCTTCCAGGCCGTGCGGTACGGGAGTGAAGGCATAGGTCGTACGGTCCTCGGCGCCAGCCTCGGCCAGTGCCTCGGCGTGGTGTTCGGCGAGGGGCTCCAGCCGCACGGTACGGCCGACAAGGGTTACGGGTACGGGCACGGATCCTTCGGTCCTTCGGCGGTCGGAGGGACCTTCGAACCAGGATGCGGCACGAAGGCGGTATCTCTCAGCGCGTCGGCAGGCGGGTACGGGTCTACGGCCGCGTCCGGCGGATGAGAGAAAGGACAGTGTGCGTCCGAGAAATGGCCGAGGGGGGAATGAGAGCGCGAAGGGAAGCAGGCGGCCAGGTGAAGGCAAGGTGTCTTGGGAGTGGCTGTCCGCGCACTGGGCCGGGACGGGCGCACGACGTGACAGACGGCGTGGCGACGACGCGGCGATGCGAGGCAGCGAGAGGACCATACCTGCAAGAAGGCGGTGCGTCACTTCGCGGCACGCGATCGGCGGCACACAGCTGTTCCGGGGCCGCTGCCGAGGCCCTCCGCGGAGATCGACAGCGGGCGTCGGAAAGGCCGTCCAAGGGCGGGTGTGGGACTGCGGGAAGGGTTCCTACCTGCGGATTCGTGCTGGGGTGCGATGATGCTCGTCCGGTCGCGCCGGCCTGTTGCCGGCCGCTGCCCGCGGGGCACGGTCCGGCAGGTGAGCTGACACAGGCTCGGCGGTCCGGGAATGTCCGAGGGCTGTTGCACGCTGGACCGGTCAGGAACCGGTCGGCCGGGACAGGACAGCAGTAGACCGGACATCGGTACGTCGGACTCAGGGTGCACTATCTGGGTACGGGGGCAGGGTCCGGTCGGCCGGGCCGACGACGAGCGACGAGACGGAACGGGGTTGGGTGCGCGGTGCGTGATCCCAAGGAGCTGTATCAGCTGGAGCGGCAGGGCGTGGACGCGTTGACCGCAGCCTGTGCCGCCGCCGGCCCGGAGGCCGAGGGCGCCGCCGGTGTCGCCGGTCTGGTGCTCCTGCATCACTTCGAGGGCTTCATGGACGCGGGCGAGGCCGGGGGCCAGGTGGTGGCCCATCTGCAGGAGCACGGTTCGCCGCAGATCGTGGCGCGCTTCGACCACGACCGTCTGGTCGACTACCGGGCCCGCCGTCCGGCGATGACCTTCGACCGCGATCGCTGGACGGCCTATGAGCCTCCGGAGATCCTGCTCCAGCTGGTCCGGGACTCGGTCGGCACGCCGTTCCTGCTGCTCACCGGTCCGGAGCCGGACACCGAGTGGGAGCTGTTCGCGGCCGCCGTGCGCGAGCTGGTCGAGCGCTTCGCGGTCCGGCTGACCATCGACTTCCACGGCATCCCGATGGGCGTCCCGCACACCCGCCCGGTCGGGCTCACCCCGCACGGCAACCGGGTCGACCTGGCTGCCGGCTACCCCCGCTGGTTCGAACAGGCCCAGGTGCCCGGCAGCGCCCAGTCCCTGCTGGAGTACCGCCTGGCGCAGGCCGGGCACGACGTGCTGGGCTTCGCGGCCCATGTGCCGCACTACGTCGCCCGCTCCGCGTACCCGGCGGCGGCCGTGATGATCCTGGAGGCCGTCCAGTCGGCCAGCGGCCTGGTGCTGCCGGGTACCGGGCTGCGCGACCGGGTCGGCGAGGTGTACGCGGACATCGAGGAGCAGCTGGCCCAGGGGGACAGTGAGCTGCGCTCGGCGATCCGGGGCATGGAGGGCCAGTACGACGCGGTGGCGGGCGCGGAGAGCCGCGAGAGCCTGCTGGCCGAGGCCGCCGACCTCCCCTCGGCGGATGAGCTGGGGCGGCGCTTCGAGGAATTCCTGGCGGAGCAGGAGCGCGGCGCGGAGTAGGGCCGCCCGCCGGATTCCGGGCAGGCGGTCTCCGGGGTGACGGCAACGACGACTGCGACGGCAACTGCGACTGCGACTGCGCCGGAAACGGGCCTGCGCAAGGGGCGTTGCACGTCGGTGCCGGCTGTTCGTGCGCGCGGTCGGTCAGGCGGAGCCCCGCACCCCTGAGCAGTGTTCGGCTGATCACATGCGTCTGCGGGAGACATCGGCCGTGTCCGCTCGTTGGGGGTCACAGGCGCCCGGGGGACGGGCCGTCGAAGACATGGTGGGTCCGACCCCGGGAGTGTGTGTGGACGTCAGGCGTACGGGAGTGCTGCTGGGTATGGCCGGTCTGGTGCTGACGGTCGGCTGCAGCGCGGGCGACGCCCGGCCTGCGGCGGACGGGTCCCCGTCCGCCGCAGCGGCCACGGCCGCGCGCCCGGTGGGTCCGTATGTGGCGCTCGGCGACTCGTACACCGCCGGGCTGCGGATCACACCGCAGGTCGGTACCCCGGCCGGGTGCGCCCGGTCGGGGGTGAACTACCCGTCGCTGGTTGCGAAGGCACTCGGGCTGAGCGGGACGGCCTTCACCGACGTGAGCTGCAGCGGGGCCACCACCCGCGACCTGACGGGAGCCCAGCAGACCGAGGACGGCACCAATCCGCCGCAGCTGGACGCGCTGTCCCCGGCCACCAGGTTGGTCACGCTCGGGATCGGCGGAAACGACGCCGGGTTTGTGGAGGTGCTCGGCCGCTGCGCCGAGGAGGGCGTCAAACAGAGCCTGTTCGCGGGTTTCACCGGCGCCCCGGCCGCCGACTCGCCCTGCCGTTCCTACTACTCCGCAGGTGGCGCAGGTGGCGCAGGTGGCGGCGAGGACCAGGTGCAGCGCAGGGTCGAGGCGGCGGGCGAGCGGCTGGGCGACCTGTTGCAGGAGGTGAAGCGCCGATCCCCGCAGGCCAGGGTCTATGTGGTCGGTTACCCGGAGCTGCTGCCGACCGACCCGGCGTCGTGTACGGCGGTGCTGGGCCGGAGCGTGGCCGCCGGCGACATCGGCTTCCTGGCCGAGAAGGAGCGGCAGCTCAACGCCATGCTCCGACAGCGGGCCGAGGCGGCCGGAGCCGGGTTCGTGGACACGTACGCCCCGTCGGCCGGGCACGACATGTGCGCGGGGGAGACGACCCGCTGGATCGAACCGCCGCTCCCGGCCGCCGGGCTGGCCCCGGTGCACCCCAACGCGGCCGGGCAGCAGGCCATGGCGGCGGCGGTGCTCCAGGCGGTCCGGGCCTGAGCAGCCTCGCGCTGCCCCTCCGGCAGACCGTGACCCGGCTCGGCCGGCGAGGTGGTGGGCGGTCACCCCGCCGCCGGGTGAGGAGGCCACCCGCCCGGCCTGTTGCACGCCGTGGGACAGGCTGCGCGCGGACGGGCATCCGAGCGCGGCGGGGCAGAGGAATGTCGGCCCAACGGCGTACGGTGACAGCTATATGGACGACACCGCGCACCGCTCCGCTCCGTTCGATCTTCCGCAGCCCAGCGCCCCCCGGCGCGATCCGTCCCGGTACGACCCGTCCGCCGAGGCCCGTTGGGTGCCGGAGCCGGACAAGCGGCCGGGCCGGACGGCCTTCCAGCGTGACCGCGCCCGCGTGCTGCACTCCGCCGCGCTGCGCCGGCTGGCGGGCACGACCCAGGTCGTCGCCCCAATGCGCAGCGACTTCCCGCGCACCCGGCTGACGCACTCGCTCGAATGCGCCCAGGTCGGCCGCGAGCTCGGCGCCTCGCTCGGCTGTGACCCGGACTTGGTGGAGACGGGCTGCCTGGCGCACGACCTGGGGCACCCGCCGTTCGGTCACACCGGTGAGGAGGCGCTCGACCAGGCCGCCGTCGCCTGCGGCGGCTTCGAGGGCAACGCGCAGTCGCTGCGCATCCTGACCCGCCTGGAGCCCAAGCGCTTCGCTCCCTCGGACGAGGAGCCTGCCCGGCTCGCGCCGTGGCCGGGCCGCAGCGTCGGCCTCAACCTCTCCCGCGCCGCCCTGGACGCCGCCACCAAGTACCCGTGGACGCGCGGTGGCCACCCCACCGACCCGGCGTCGACCAAGTACGGGGTCTACGCCGACGACCTGCCGGTCTTCCGCTGGCTGCGCACCGGCGCGCCCGCCGACCGCAAGTGCTTCGAGGCCACCGTCATGGACTGGTCCGACGACGTCGCGTACTCCACCCACGACGTCGAGGACGGCCTGCAGGCCGGTCACATCGACCCGGCGGCCCTGCACTCCGGCGAGGAGCGCACCGAGCTCTTCAAGATCGCTGAGCGGTACGCCGCCGACGCGGGCGCCGAGGAGCTGGGCGAGGCCCTCGACCGGCTCCAGGCGCAGGAGTGGTGGCCCCGCGGGTACGACGGATCGGCCCGCGCCCGCGCCGGGCTGAAGGACCTCACCAGCCAGCTGATCGGCCGCTTCTGTCTGGCCGCCGAGCAGGCCACCCGGGCCCGCTACGGCCCTGGGCCGCTCACCCGGTACGCCGCCGAGCTGGTCGTCCCGCGCGGGGTGCGCCTGGAATGCGCGGTGCTGAAGGCCGTCGCCGTCCGGTACGTGATGCAGCGGGACGAGCAGGCCCAGCTGCGCACCCGGCAGCGGATCGTGATCGCCGAGCTGGCCGACAGCCTGATCGGCGCCGCCCCGTACGGCCTTGATCCGGTCTTCGCCGCGCTCTACGAGAACGCCGAGGACGACCGGGCCGCCCTGCGCGCGGTGATCGACCAGATCGCCACCCTCACCGACGCCTCCGCCCTCGCGCTGCACGCACGTCTGGTGGAGGGGAGGTAACGAGGGCCGGTTCCGAGCGCCAGGGCCGTAGACTTCCGGGGTGGCAGGCAGGATCAGGGACGAGGATGTACAGGCGGTGCGCAACGCACTGCCCATCGACGCGGTCGTCGGCGACTACGTGCAGCTCGCCAACGGTGGCGGTGCGCAGCTCAAGGGCGTCTGCCCGTTCCACGACGAGAAGTCCGCCTCCTTCTACGTGCACCCGGGCAAGGGCGTCTACCACTGCTTCGGCTGCGGCGAGAGCGGCGACACGATCTCCTTCCTGATGAAGATCGAGCACCTCTCCTTCGCCGAAGCGGTCGAGCGGATGGCCGCGCAGGCGGGCATCACCCTGCGCTACGAGGAGGGCGGCTACAGCCCGCGGCACCAGCAGGGCGAGCGCACCCGACTGGTCGAGGCCCACAAGGTGGCCGCGGCCTGGTTCCAGGAGCAACTCGCATCCCCGGAGGCCGAGATCGGCCGCCGATTCCTGGCCGAGCGGGGCTTCGACGAGGCCGCGGCCCAGCACTTCGGCGTCGGTTACGCCCCGGCGGGCTGGGAGCACCTGGTCCGCTATCTGCGCGGCAAGGGCTTCACGGACAAGGAGATCCTGGTCGGCGGCCTGGCCTCGCAGGGGCAGCGCGGCGGTCTGATCGACCGCTTCCGGGGCCGGCTGGTCTGGCCGATCCGGGACACCGCGGGCGAGGTGGTCGGCTTCGGCGCCCGCCGCCTGCGCGAGGACGACAACGGGCCCAAGTACCTCAACACCCCCGAGACCCCGCTCTACAAGAAGTCCCAGGTGCTGTACGGCATCGACCTGGCCAAGAAGGAGATCGCCAAGAGCGGTCGGGCCGTCGTGGTCGAGGGCTACACGGATGTGATGGCCTGCCACCTCGCCGGTGTCACCACGGCGGTGGCCACCTGCGGTACCGCCTTCGGCGAGGACCACATCAAGATCATCCGTCGGCTGCTGATGGACACCTCGACCTACCGTGGCGAGACCGTCTTCACCTTCGACGGCGATGCCGCCGGTCAGAAGGCCGCCCTGCGTGCCTTCGAGGACGACCAGAAGTTCGCCGCCCGGACTTCCATCGCCATCACCCCCGGCGGGATGGACCCGTGCGAACTGCGCCTCGCCAAGGGCGACGACGCCGTCCGTGAACTCATCGAACACCCCGTCCCGCTCTTCGAGTTCGCCCTCCGCTCGGCCGTCGCCCGGCACCGTGTCGACACCGCCGAAGGGCGCGCTGCCGCGCTCGAAGAGACGGCGGCGATCATTGTGAAGATCAAGGACCGCTCGATCCAGCACGAGTACGCCGTCCAACTCGCCGGAATGCTGGGCATCCTGGACGAGCAGTTCGTGGTCCGTCGGATCGGCCAGCTCGCCCGCTGGCAGCGGGCCCAAGCCTCCGATCGGCACAGCCAGCAGCAGTCGCGCGGCCAGGCATTCCGGCGCGCCGAGAACCAGCAGCCCGTCGAACCGTCGCGTCCCGTCCACCGGTTGAATCCGCGCGACCCCGCGCAGTTCGTCGAGCGCGAGCTGCTCAAACTCGCCCTTCAGCACCCCGAGCTGGTCAGCCCGGCCTTCGACAACTTCGGCGACGAAGAGTTCCCGACCCCGCCGTACACCGCCGTCCGCCGTGCCATCCGCCAGGCCGGCGGCACCGGATACGGCGCAAGCCTGCCGGACTTCACCGCAGTCGCACGCGATGCCTGCCCGGACGATCAAGTCCGCGGCCTGGTCACCGAGTTGACGGTCGAGCCGCTGCGCACCCGGCGCGCGGCCGACGCCATCTACGCGGGCGAGTTCCTGGTCAAGCTGCGGTTGCAGGCCGTGGACCGCCGGGTCACCGAGGTCCGCACCCACCTTCAGCGACTCGGCAACCGGGCCACCACCGAGGAGTCGGGTCCGGTCCAGGCCGAGCTCTGGGCGCTCCAGCAGTACGCACAGCAACTGCGGAGCAAGGGCGCGGCCGGGCTGTAGGGCCGGGGCACGGGCGGACCCTTCGGCGGCAGGGGGCGACCCTTCAGGGGCGCGAGGCTCTGCCGGGTCGCCCGCACGCCACGTGCGCGCCGACACGGGACGAAGAAAGTCGCCACCCGCCTCTCGGCCCCCGGGTGTGGCGTACCCCACACTGGTGGGTATCCCAGTCCGTGTGGCGCGGTTCTCCGCACGAGCCGCGCGCGGCCCAGAGGGGGATGCCCGTGGAGCTTGCCACTGCGCGTCAGGCCGTCCTGTTCGAGGACGGCATCCGTCACGGCCGGGACACCGCCCCGCCGCCCGAGGACGTCCGAGTGCCCGTGCAGGGCCCGACGGACGCCCGCCCCGACACCGCAGAACCCCCGGACCCCGAGGCCCTGCGAGAGCTGCCGGACACCTCGGACCTGCCCGATCCGCCGGACCTCCCGGAGGTACCCGACCTGCCGGGGCCACCGGACCTGCCCGAGGCCGCCACCGACCTCACCTGCGCGCTCGACGAAACCTCCGAGCCGGACGCGGTCCCCGGCCCGGACGCGGCCCCCGCCCTGGACGCGCCCCCCGTCCCGGAGGAGGGCGGCGGCCCGGCCGCCGACCTGCTGCGCCAGTACCTGCGCGAGATCGGCCGGATCCGGCTGCTCACCGCGGTCGAGGAGGTGGAGCTGGCCCGTCAGGTCGAGGCGGGCCTGTTCGCCGAGGAGGCCCTGGACCTCCGGGGGGCCGACGGAGCCGCCGGGTGCCCCGTCGGCGAGCTGGACCGCCTGGTGGTGCTCGGCAGGCTCGCCAAGCGCCGCCTGATCGAGGCCAACCTGCGGCTGGTGGTCTCCGTCGCCAAGCGGTACGTCGGCCGCGGCCTGACCCTGCTCGACCTGATCCAGGAGGGCAATCTCGGCCTGATCCGCGCGGTGGAGAAGTTCGACTACGCCCGTGGCTACAAGTTCTCCACCTACGCGACCTGGTGGATCCGGCAGTCGATGAGCCGGGCGCTCGCCGACCAGGCCAGGACGATCCGGGTGCCGGTGCATGTGGTGGAGCTGATCAACCGGGTGCTGCGGGTGCAGCGGGCGATGCTGCAGGAGAACGGGGCGAAGCCCAGCGCGGCAGAGGTCGGCGCGGTGCTGGAGCTCTCCGAGGGCAAGGTGCGGGAGATGCTGCGCCTGGCCCAGGAGCCGGTCTCGCTGCACACCCCGGTCGGCGAGGAGGACGATGTCGCGCTCGGCGACCTGATCGAGGACGCGGACGCGGTCTCGCCGGTGGAGAACGCGTCCTTCCTGCTGCTGCGCGAGCACCTGGAGACGGTGCTGGCCACCCTGGGCGAGCGCGAACGCCAGGTCGTCCAGCTCCGCTACGGCCTGGACGACGGGCGGCCGCGCACCCTGGAGGAGATCGGCAACCTCTTCGGCGTCACCCGCGAGCGGATCCGCCAGATCGAGTCCAAGACCCTCTCCAAACTGCGCGGCCACGCCTTCGCCGACCAGTTGCGCGGCTATCTCGACTGAGGCCCTCCGGGACCGGCGGCCCCGGGCGGCGTGCCTCAGTGGTGGAAGCCGGTCCTCGGTGGCATTCCCAGCTCGGCCAACGGCCTCGGCTGGAGCCTGAGTTCGTCCAGCAGCCGGGTCAGGTCGGCGAGCAGCAGGTCGGCCAGGTCCTGCGAGAAGCCGTTGCGGCAGACCACCCGGAGTACGGACAGGTCGCTCCGGTCGTCCGGGAAGGTGTACGCGGGGACCTGCCAGCCGCGCTCGCGCAGCCGGCGGGAGACGTCGAAGACGTCGAACGGGACGTCATCGGTGGTGGTGAACGCGAAGACGGGCAGCTGGTCCCCCCGGGTGAGCAGGCGGAAGCACCCCAACTGTTCGATCTCGGTGGCCAGATACGTGGCGACGTCCCGACAGGCCTGCTGGACGGCCCGGAAGCCTTCCCAGCCGAGCCGCAGGAAGGTGTAGTACTGGGCGACCACTTCGGCGCCGGGGCGGGAGAAGTTCAGGGCGAAGGTCGGCATCTCGCCGCCCAAGTAGTTGACCTTGAAGACGAGTTCCTCGGGCAGCGCCTCGTGGTCCCGCCAGAGCGCCCAGCCCACACCGGGGTACACCAGACCGTACTTGTGGCCCGAGGTGTTGATCGAGGCGACCCTGGGGAGCCGGAAGTCCCAGAGCAGTTCGGGGTCGAGGAAGGGGGCCACCATGCCGCCGGAGGCACCGTCCACATGCACGGGTACGTCGAGTCCGGTGCGCTGCTGCAACTCGTCCAGGGCGGCGCAGATTTCGGCGACCGGCTCGTAGGAGCCGTCGAAGGTCGAGCCGAGAATGCCGACCACACCGATGGTGTCCTGGTCGCAGTGGGCCACCGCCTGCTCGGCGTCGAGGTGGTAGCGCTCGCCGCTCATCGGCACCAGCCGTGCCTCCACCTCCCAGAAGTTGCAGAACTTCTCCCAGCAGACCTGCACATTGATGCCCATCACCAGGTTGGGCCGGGCGCCTGCCGCGTACCGGTCCCGATTGCGCTGCATCCAGCGGCGCTTGAGGGCCAGTCCGGCCAGCATGCAGGCCTCGCTGGAGCCGGTGGTGGAGCAGCCGACCGCCTGGTCCGGGTCGGGGGCGTGCCAGAGGTCGGCCAGGATGGCCACGCACCGCCGTTCCAGCTCGGCGGTCTGCGGGTACTCGTCCTTGTCGATCATGTTCTTGTCGACGCACTCCGTCATCAGCCGGGTCGCGTGCTCGTCCATCGACGTGGTGACGAAGGTGGCCAGGTTGAGCCTGGCGTTGCCGTCCAGCATCAGCTCGTCGTGGATGAGCTGGTAGGCGCTGGGCGGGGGGATCGAGCCGTCCGAGAGGCGGTGCAGCGGCGGGGCGAGCTTCATCGCACCGAGCGGGTCCGCCGTGCCGAACAGCGGGCTGACGGCCAGTCGGCGATCCCTGCCGCTTCCCTTGTGCAGCGCCATGCGCAGACATCCCTTCACTGGAGTGCCGGAATGTCCCACGCTGCCATCGCGACCGGGTCGGCCACCTGCAAGACGCGCGTCTCGGCAGTGGTCAGTTTGCCTCGGACTTCGTCTCCGGGTGCATCTGCTCCCGTACGGTGCCGTACTGCTGGCGGACCGCACGCCCGACGGCGAGGTCGTGCTCCTGGTCGGGCGCGTACGTGGTCGCCTCGGGCAGCTCCCACTGCGGCGGCTCGGGAGTGCCCGCCAGGGCCCAGGCGGCCTGCCTGGCCGCGCCGCGCGCCGCATGGGCACCGGCGGGCGGTATCACCACCGGCAGGCCGAAGAGCAGCGGTGCGATCCTGCGTACGGCGGGCAGCCGCCCGACCGTGCCGAGCAGGAAGACCCGGCGGACGGCGACGCCCTTGGCGCGCAGCACGTCCAGGGCGTCCGCGATGTTGCAGAGCATGCCCTCGACGGCGGCTCTGGCGAGGTGCTGAGAGGCCATGGACTCGGCGCGCAGACCGGTCAGGGTGCCCGCCGCGTGCGGCAGCCTGGGGGTCCGCTCGCCGTCCAGGTAGGGCAGCAGCACCAGACCGTAGGAGCCGGGGGAGGACTGCAGGGCCAGCTCGCTCAGCCCGGCCAGGTCGCAGCCCAGCATGGCGGCCGTCGAGCGCAGCACCTGGGCGGCGTTGAGGGTGCCGACCATCGGCAGGTGGCGGCCGGTGGCATCGGCGTACGAGGAGACGGCGCCCGAGGTGTCCACCACGGCCTGCTCGTGCACCGCGAAGATGGTGCCGTTGCCGCCGAGCGAGACCACGGCGTCGCCGGGGACGAGGCCGAGACCGAGGGCGGCGGCCATGTTGTCGCCCGTCCCGGCGGAGATCAGCAGTCCCTCGGGGGTGTGCCCGGCCGGCTCGGCCGGGCCGAGCACGTCGGGCAGCCGCAGTTCGTGACCCAGGGCCAGCTTCACCAGGTCCTGCCGGTACTCGCCGGTGAGCGGCGACCAGTAGCCGGTGCCGGAGGCGTCGCCCCGGTCGGTGGTGCGGCGCCTGGGGTGGCCGAGCAGCTGCCAGACCAGCCAGTCGTGCGGCAGCAGCACCTCGGCGATCCGCTTCGCCGAGGCCGGTTCGAACTCGGCCAGCCAGCGCAGCTTGGCGATGGTGTACGTCGGCAGCGGGACGGAGCCGATCGCCTCGACCCAGGGGGTGGTGCCGCCGAGCGCGTCGATCAGCGCGGCGGCGGCCCCGGCCGAGCGGGGGTCGTTCCACAGCAGCGCGGGGCGGACCAGGACGCCACCCGCGTCCAGGCCGATCAGGCCGTGCTGCTGGGCGGACACGCCGATCGCCCGGACGCTCTCCAGCAGCCCGCCGGTGGCCGCCTCGCCGAGCGAGTGCAGCCAGTACTGCGGGTCGGTCTCGGTGGTCCTGGCGCCCGCGCCTTCGGGCAGTGGATGGGGCGCCCGGCCGTCCCGCAGCACGGCGCCGGTGTCGGCGTCGCACGCGACGATCCTGGTTCGGGTGGTGGAGCTGTCGATCCCCGCGACGATGGCCATGCCGAGATCATGCCTCAGCCGACGCCCATGACGGAGCCGGGCCGCCCAAGTGTTGCCCACTCGGTACGGCTGCGGGGCGGTCCCGAGGGGTCGGGTGGCTCATCAGGGGCGCGTGCCTGTGTGTCTACGGGCGGACGGTGCCCCAGCTGTCGTCCTCGACGCGGTGCCGGTTCAGGTACGGGACGCGGTCGGTGAGCGCGTCCGGCAGCCGGTCACCGACCCGGTCGGCCACCGCGCCCGCGGCTTTGCCGGCCACCGCACCCGCCTGCTGCCTGGCCTTGCCCGCGACGTCCTGCACCCGGGGGTTCTGTGCGATCTGCCGGGCCGTCTTGGCGATCTGCTCGTAGCGCTGCCGTCCGGCGCGCGCGCCCAGGACGTACCCGAGCCCGACCCCCACGACCAATGTCACCTTCCACATGCTCGGCCTCCACCCTTCCTCACGGTTCCTGCCGCGTTGCCCTACCCGTCCTGCCCGATGGTGAACCACGCGGACAGTGGCGGGTCCGGGCCAGCTGCGCCCGCCGTCCACCAGCATCCCCGGCCGGACGTACGGCCGCGCGCCGGGCGCGCCGGGAGGGCCCCGGCGCGGTCGCCGGGCCGCGCGCCGGGGCTCCGGGGACGGGCGGCGGGATACGGATTGGCGGACCACCCCCCTGAGTGCGCTAATGTATGTCCCGCAGCGAGCGCCGAGAGGCCGGGAAGATCCCGGAGATCGAGGCGGAAGCTCATTCCCCCATAGCTCAATTGGCAGAGCAGCCGACTGTTAATCGGCAGGTTATTGGTTCGAGTCCAATTGGGGGAGCTTCGGACAGCCCGCCAAAGGCCGTCCGGCTGTGTGCATTCCCCCATAGCTCAATTGGCAGAGCAGCCGACTGTTAATCGGCAGGTTATTGGTTCGAGTCCAATTGGGGGAGCTTCACCGCTAGTTGAGGTGAGCAGCGCAGAGCGAAGGCCCTCCGGTCGACCGGAGGGCCTTCGTGTTTCCCGCGCCTTCTTGTTCCCCGCACCTTGCCGCTGCTGCTCCTGGCCGGACAGCTCAGGCGGTCGCCTTCCGGTACAGCTCGGCGACCCGGGAGTCGAAGGTGATGCTGTAGGAGGTCTGATCGGTGTCCCCGCCCTGCTGGTAGCCGCCGATCACGCCGATCACCTTGCCCGCGGTGGTCAGCCAGGGGCTGCCGCTGGTGCCGTTGGTGTATCCGTAGCAGTCGAAGCGCTCCTGGGTGGCGCTGAACTTCCTGGTGCGCCCGGAGCAGGTGATCGGGTCCTCGTGGTCGTTCGGGTAGCCGGTGATCGAGACGGGCAGGTCGAAGCCCTGGTCGGTGCCGATCGGGTTGCCGCCGAACGCGTCCTCGATCTCCTTGCCGTTCACGGGGGCCACGGTGAGGAAGGCGACGTCGTACTCGGGGTCCTCGTCGGTGGTCCAGTGCGGATCTATGGTGATCGAGGCGAGCGGCCAAGTCCCGTACGGAGCCTGGCCGTTGCGGTATCCGGGGGCGAATACCAGATTGTCCAGCCGGCCGAGCTCACTGGTGTAGACGCAGTGCGCGGCGGTCACCAGCAGGTTGCGGTGCGGACTGTCCACGATGCTGGCGGTGCAGGCCCGCTGGCCGCTCAGGTCGCCGACGAAGAGTGCGCCGATCCGCTTGCTGGGCCCGTTCTCGGGGGCCGGCTGCGAGGAGGGGGTGCTGGCGCTGTCCGGGGTGCCGGAGTTCGACGCACAGCCGGTGGCCGTCAGCAGGACGGCCAGCAGCGCAGCGGGCGCGGTCGGCCCCCGCCGTGCCGAGGTGCCGTCGGACTGCCGTACGCGTGCCATGAACCGGTCTCTCTCTCCCGAAGGCCCGCCGCCGGGCGGGCTCGGGAGCAAGATCTACCAGGCGAGAGACCCGGAGCGCTAGCCCGTGGCCCGGTCGTAGAGTGCCTGGACCTGGTCACCGAAGTAGCTGCTGTACGAGATGTCCGGGGTGTCCCCGCCCTGCTGGTAGCCGCCGATCACGCCGACCACCGTGCCCGTCCGGGTCTTCGGGTCGAGGTCGGTGACCCAGGGGCTGCCGCTGGTCCCGCCGGTGTAGTCGGAGCAGTCGATGCGCAGTTGGGTGGTGCTCTGCTCGGTGGTGTTGTTGGCGCAGGTGATCGGCGCGTCGACGCTGCTGGGGTAGCCGGTGATCCTCACCGGCAGCTGGTAGCCCTTGTTGATCCCCAGCCTGCTGGCGCCGAGCACCTGCTGGATCTGCCGGCCGTTCTGCGGCTGGACGATGGCGAAGGCCACATCCATGTCCTCGTTGCCGTCGTCCTTCCAGCTCTGGTCCACGGTGATCGAGACCAGCGGCCAGACGCCGTTGGGTGACTCTCCGGTGCGGTAGCCGGGGACGAAGACCAGATCACTGCGCTGCCCGGTTGTGGGGTCGTAGACGCAGTGCGCGGCGGTCACGATCAGATTCTGCCCGGCGCTGTCCACCACGCTGGCGGTGCAGAAGTGGTCGCCCTCCGCGTTGTGCGTGAAGACGGCGCCGACCTGGGCGTTGAGCGGGGTGGCCTTGGCGGTGTGGGCGGTCCCGGCGTGCTTGGCGATCGCGGCGCGCAGGCGGTCCCTGCTCCAGCCGTGCGCGCCGGCGCTGGTGCTCGGGCGCGCAGAGGTCCGGCCGGCGGAGTTGTTCGGCGTACCCGCGCTGCCCGCCGTGTCCGAGGGGGCTGCGCAGCCGGTGGCCGCCAGCCCGAGGGCAGCGGCCGCCGCCCACACCCGCCACCTGCTCCGCCTGCGAACCGCCACCCGACACCGCCCTGGTCCGTCCGTGTCACGGGCGTCACTCGAACCGCCCCGTGCCGACTCCCCAGCCTCACCCATCGGGCGGATTGCCGCCACAGAGGTTCCCCCGGACGGAGCGGCGCACACGTCGGCGCACTCGGATGAGCCCCCGGGCGCGCACCGGGGCTGATCGACCAGCTATGCTGCCGTGGACGGCCCTGAGGGGCCGTCTGCTGCACCGGTCGTTGCCGGTTGTACGCAAGCCGGGGCGGTAGCTCAGCCGGTTAGAGCAGGGGACTCATAATCCCTTGGTCGTGGGTTCGAGTCCCACCCGCCCCACCGCAAAATCAGAGCTCACCTGGATGAACTGTAGAGCAGGCGGAGCCGGGTCGAGAGCCGACGGGCCGAGATTCACTCGTCCGGGAGCACCTTGGGAACGGCGACTTGACGGTTCGTCCGGTCCTGGGATGCACGGTCGCACTCACCGCGGTGCGGTGAAGCGGTAGCCCTCGCCGATCAGTACCGGCAGGTAGGTGCGGAGGGCCTCGACGGTCTGGGAGCGATCACCGCCCCCGTCGTGGTTGAGAACGATCGAGCCGGGGCGGACGGCCTCCAGTACGCAGCTGGTGATCTTCGAGGTGCCGGGCCGGGACCAGTCGCGCGGGTCGACCGACCAGCCCATCGGGCGCATGCCGAGCTCCGCGCAGGTCCGCAACGAGACGTCCGACCAGTCGCCGCTTGGCGCGCGGAACCAGGTGACGGGTTTCCCGGAGGTCGCCTGGAGCAGGTCCGAGGTGCGCTCCAGCTCGTCGCGCACCTGGGACTCCGGCAGGTGGCGCAGGTCGGGGTGGGTCCAGGTGTGGTTGGCGATGTAGTGGCCCTCGTCGGCGATTGCCCGGACCAGTCCGGGATGCTTGACCGCGTTCTCGCCGATCAGGAAGAACGTGGCCCGGATTCCGTGCCGGCGCAGCAGATCCAGGACGACCGGGGTGTGGGCGGGGTGGGGGCCGTCGTCGAGGGTGAGTGCGATCAGCTTCTCCGAGGAGTCGAGCTCGAAGAGCGGAGCCGTGACGGGGCGCGGTGCGGGGCGCCCCGGGGTCGGGGGCGGCCCCGGCGGGTTCGTCGCCGGGGACGGGGATTGCCCGCCGGACTTCCTGGCGGGCGGGAGCGGTGGTGAGGAGGCGCCGGGGTGCCCGGCACCGCTCGGGGTCTCCACCGGTGCGTGGCAGGATCCGGCCGACAGCAGGGTCACTCCCGCGACATTCAGGAGCAGTCGGCGGGACATCATCTGATGGTGTGACAGCATGACGAATGTCTCCCTCGGTCCCGGCGGCGCCACGCTGTGAAGGGTCGCACCGGGGCCGAGTACCACCCCAACAGCTGAATCGACGTCAGCTTGAATCGGCCATCCGTGGGCGCTGTCGGGGTCCGCCGCGCTGGACCCTCACCCGGATGAGAGCGACCGGTGGCGAGTGACCGGGTCGTGACCGACGGTAATGGAGGCGTGAGTCCGCGATTTCCCGAGCCGACGGCAGAGTCGGCGGTCGTCCGGACGTGCCGGAAGGAACAGCCACATGCGTGTGCAGCGCACCCTTGTCGCCGGGGCGGCCGTCGCAACCGTTCTCGTTTTCGGCTCCCCCGCCGTCAACGCGGTGACCGGCCTGGCCTCCCCGTCCGACCGGAAGGCGGCACCGGGCGGTCCCGGGGCCGCCGACGACCAGCAGGTCTGGGAGGAGCGGGGCAGGAAGGACGACCGCCGGGAGGACGGGCGCAAGGGCGACGGCAGGGAGGACGGCCGGAGGGAAGACGGCCGGAGGGGGGACGGCTCCCACGAGGAGGGCCGCAAGCCGCGCGGTGGCGTGCACACCGGCGGTGGCGGCCTGTCCGCCTCCGGTGGTCTGGCATCCGGCGTGGCCCTGCTCGGCGGTGGCCTGGCCGTCGGTGCGTACACCCTGCGCCGCCGCAAGGTGGCGGGCGGCGTGGTCTGAGGACTGCCCGACATTCCGGGCCCGTCGTGGCCGATGCCCTCCCGGTGTCGGCCACGACGGTGCGTCGGCATGTCCAGCCGCGTCAGGGCCTGCCCGGCGGCCGAGCCTGTCAGCGAACGGCAGTCCCGGTGAGCCCTGCCGGGGCGAGACCGGACCGGACGAGAGAAGAGGAGCGGGGCCCGATGGCCGATGGGATGTCTCCGATGGAGTCCGAGCCACGGCGCTCGGGCGGCCTGCGGCCCCTCCGGTGGGGGGCGGGCGCGGCAACCCTTGGACTGCTGATGATCTACCAGTCCGTGGACCAGCGGATGGCGCCCGTCCCGCCGCCGGCCGCCGTCGCCGGGGCCGCCGGTCAACGGGTCGCCGGGAAGGCACCCGCTGCGACCACCCCCGGAGCCGCCGCACCGGTCAGGGCCGCGCCCTCGATGCCCCGCTCCAAGCCGACCAGGATCTCGATCCCGCAGATCGTCATCGAAGCCCCCTTCACCGAGCTGGGGCTGGACGCGACCGGCGCACTGGAGGCCCCGCGCGCCGACGACCCCAATCTGGTCGGCTGGTACCGGGGCGGCCCCACACCGGGCGAACGCGGCAGCGCGGTGGTCGCCGGACACGTGGACACCGCCAAGGGCCCCGCCGTCTTCCTGATGCTGCACCGCCTGCTCCCCGGCAACACCGTGGAGATCATCAGGGCCGACGGCACCGTGGCGGTCTTCGCGGTGGACTCGGTGCAGAGCTTCCCCAAGAACGGCTTCCCGGACGCCCAGGTGTACGCCGACACCCCCGATGCCCAGCTGCGCCTGATCACCTGCGGCGGCTCCTACGACCGCAAGCTGAAGGACTACACGGACAACGTCGTGGTCTTCGCCCACCTCCAGTCCTCCCGGAAAGCCTGAGCCGCCGCCTCGGCGCGAGCGTTCCGTATGCTGGCCGGATGCTCGCTCCCGCCGTCCTGCCGACCCCGCTCCAGGTGCTCGCCGACCCGGTGGCAGCCCGGGCGGGGGTCGAGCTTCGGCTGAAGCGGGACGACCTTGCGCACCCTGCGGTGCCCGGCAACAAGTGGCGCAAGCTGGCGCCGAACCTGGACGGGGCGGTCGCCGACGGGCACACCCGGCTGCTGACCTTCGGCGGCGCGTACTCGACGCACGTCCGGGCGGTGGCGGCGGCCGCGCAGGCGCTTGGGCTGGCCAGCACGGGGGTGATCCGGGGCGACGAACTGGCGATGGCACCGCGCAACTGGTCGCTGCGGGCGGCCGAGGCGGCCGGGATGGAGCTGGAGTTCGTCTCCCGGGCGGCGTACCGGGCGCTGGCGACAGGGGAGCACGGGGAGCTGCTGCGGCGCTGGGGGCGCTGTCTGGTGCTGCCCGAGGGCGGGTCCAACGCACTGGCCGTCCGGGGCGCGGCCGAGATCCCGGCGGAGATCCCCGGCCTCGGCGAACGGGATCTGCTCTGCTGCCCGGTCGGCACCGGCGGCACACTGGCCGGGATCGCCGCCGGGCTGCCGCCCGGTGCGAGGGCTCTCGGGGTGGCCGTGCTGCGCGGTGAGGGCTATCTGGAACGTGAAGTGACAGATCTTCAGCTTGCCGCCTATGGGCGGGAGTTCGACAACTGGCGGATCCACCACGGCCACCACGGCGGCGGCTACGGCAGGGTTCCGGCCGAAGTCCAAACGTTCGCAGCCGAGTTCGAGCAGCGGCACGGTGTCCCGGTGGAGCGCCGTTATGTGGCCAAGACCCTGCTGGCCGTCCACGACCTGGCCGCGGCAGGGGAGTTGGCGCCCGGAACCCGGGTGACCGTGGTGGTCACCGGGCTGCCGGATCCGGTGGCGGCGTAGGTTCGGCCGGCGGATCCTCGACAGGTGGCCGAGCCCGCCCCAGCCCCGACCTGACAGAGCACTACTAGCCGAAGGAGAGGTCGGAGCAGAGGTCGCTGTCGGCGCTGCGGGTGTTCTCGGCGATCGTGGTCGGGATGGCTGTGGGCAGCGCGCTCGGGGCGGCGGATGCGGTGTCGTCCGGTGCGTAGTCCCGGCCGAGGGTGACGGTGACACCGTCGGCGGAGGCGTCCGCCCGGAGTTCGGCGCCGGGGAAGTACTGGGCGAGCTGCTCGGCGGCGCCCTGCTGGTCGGCGGCGTAACCGATCAGGGTGGTGCGGCGGCCGGTGGCGTCGGGGCCGAGGGTGACGTTCTGGTACCCCTTCGCCCGGAGCGCGTCGGCGGCCTGCTTGCCGAGTCCGCCGGTCCGCGAGCCGTTGAGGACGGTCACCGGCAGGTCGGCCGTCGGTGCGGAGGACGGGGAGGCCGCTGGGGAGGCCGACGCGGAGGTGGCCGACGACGGGCTCGCGGCGAGCTGGCCGGTGCTGTGGCCGTCGAGGGTGTCGTCCTGCCGAAGCAGGTTCCAGAGCTGCTCGGCATCCGGATGGACCAGGGCGACCCGCTCGCCCGAGTAGCGCCAGGGCACGGTGACGAAGCTGATGTCCTTCAGCTTGATGTTCTGCAGCGACTGCGCGAAGTCGGCGAGCTTCATGGCCGTACCGAGGTCGGGGTCGACGGTCAGCGACTTGGTCGCGGCGTCGGCCAGCGGCAGCAGGGTGGCGGGGTTGAGGCCCTCGCCCTGGACTTTCTTGATGAGGGAGGAGAGGAAGGCCTGCTGGCGCTTCATCCGGCCTATGTCGGAACCGTCGCCGAAGCCGTGCCGCGCGCGGACGTAGTCCAGCGCCTGCTGCCCGGAGACGGTCTGCCGGCCCTTGGCGAGCTTTATCCCGTACGAGTCCACGTCGTTGGGGACGCACACGTCTACCCCGTGCACCGCCTCGGTCATCGCTGCGAAGCCCTTGAAGTCCACCACGACGGTGTGGTCGACGCGCAGGCCGGTGAGCGCCTCGACGGTGTTCTGGGTGCAGGCGGGGTTGCCCTGCGGGTACTCGCCGATGGTGAAGGCAGAGTTGAACATCTGGTTGGCGTGCGGGGTGGTCCACTTGCCGTTGGACAGCTTGCAGGGCGGGATGGTGACCAGGGTGTCGCGGGGTATCGAGACCCCGACGGCGTGCCGGTGGTCGCCGTAGATGTGCAGCAGCATCGCGGTGTCGGAGTTGCCGACGCCGCCCTCGCCGCCGGCGAGGCTGTCGTTGCCGTTGTCCCGGGTGTCGGAGCCGAGGACGAGGACGTTGACGGGACGTCCGCCACCGGGTGCCGGAGCGGCGGCCGGCGGGCGGCTGGGGGCGATACCGTCGGCGTCGAAGGTGCTGATGTTGTGGTCGAGGTGCCAGTAGAACCAGGCCCCACCGCCGGCGGTGGCCAGGACGAGGACGGCGGCTGAGGCGCCGGCGGCTCTGGCGAGTCGTACCCGGAGGGGCGAGGGAGTGCCCTTCGCGGGACGGCTCTTGACGTCAGTCATGGTCAGCACTCTCTGTACGGCCGCTCGGGGGAGTCCGGCTGGCTGGTGCGGCTCTCACCAGATAGACGGTTCGGCGAGGCGTCCGGTTACACGAGTGCGCACCCTAGCAAGGGGGGTCGGCATGCGCGCGACCCCCCTGGGGGCGAGAGGGCCTCAGAGCTGGGTGGCCTCGGGGGCGGTGACCTCCGCGGCGGGGCCTGCCGGACCGGCGCCTTCGAGCATCCGGCGCAGCAGATCGCGCAGTTGGGCCCGCTCTTCCTCGTCGAGGGCGGCCAGTGGCTCGCGGGCGAAGTTGAGCGACTCGCGCAGCTCCTCCGAGGCGTCCTGGCCGGAGTCGGTCGCGGCCACCAGCTTCACCCGGCGGTCCTGCGGATCCGCCTGGCGGGTGACGAAGCCGCGGTTCTCCAGACGATCCACGATGCCGGTGATGTTGGATGGCTCACAGCTCAGCGTCTGGGCGATGTGGCGCATCGGCATCGGGCCGCGGCGCAGCAGGGCGAGCACCTTCGCCTGGGCGCCGGTGAGCGAGCGGGCGGCGGCGGCCTCCTCGTACTCGCGGTGGAAGAGCGCGACCAGGCTTGCCATGAGGTCCACGACCTCGCGGGTGATCGCGTCGGCGGGCGGTGGGGCGACCGGGTGCGGTTGCTTCTCCATGGTTCCCAGTCTAGCTGAACAGTTGACAACGTGAACCTTTCATGTCCACGATTGCTTTATCTGGTCAACCTTTCAGGTGGGCCGGTTCAGGCAACGGGGGCGACAGTCCTAGGGAGTGCACCATGTCAGAGCAGGCAATGCCCACCACCAGCCGCGAGTGGCACCTGGTCGCCCGGCCGGAGGGCTGGCCCAAGCCCAGCGACTTCGCGCTGGTCGAGGCCGAGATCCGGCAGCCGGGTCCGGGCCAGATCCTGGTTCGCAACGCCTACCTGTCGGTCGACCCCTATATGAGGGGGCGGATGAACGACAGCCAGTCGTACGTTCCGCCGTTCCAGCTCGACCGGCCGATGACCGGTGGCGCGGTCGGCTATGTCGTGGCCTCGCAGGCCGAGGGCTTCGAGCCGGGCGATGCGGTGCTGCACGACCTCGGCTGGCGCGAGTACGCCACCCTCGACGCCAAGTACGCGATCAAGGTGGACCCCGAGCTCGCCCCGCTCTCGTACTACCTGGGCGTCCTCGGCATGCCTGGCCTGACCGCCTACGCCGGACTGCTGGAGGTCGCGAGCTTCAAGCCGGGCGACACCGTCTTCGTCTCCGGAGCGGCCGGTGCGGTCGGCTCGCTGGTCGGCCAGATCGCCAGGCTCAAGGGTGCCGCCCGGGTGATCGGCTCGGCCGGATCGGCCGAGAAGGTCGCCAAGCTGGTGGACGAGTACGGCTTCGACGCCGCCTTCAACTACAAGGAAGGTCCGGTCCGCGAGCAGCTGGCCAAGGCTGCGCCCGAGGGTATCGACGTCTACTTCGACAATGTCGGCGGTGACCACCTGGAGGCCGCGATCTACTCCCTCAAGGTGCACGGCCGGGCCACCCTCTGCGGCGCGATCTCGCAGTACAACGCCACCGGCCTCCCGGAGGGCCCGCGCAACCTCGTGCTCGCCATCGGAAAGCGGCTGCGCCTGCAGGGCATGATCGTCTCCGATCATGCCGCGCTCCAGCCGCAGTTCGTCGCCGAGGTGGCCGGCTGGCTGAAGAACGGCAACGGCCTGCGCTACGACGAGACCGTGGTGGACGGCGTGGAGAACACCGCCGAGGCCTTCCTTGGCCTGCTGCGCGGTGACAACACCGGCAAGATGGTGGTCCGGCTGGGCGCCTGACGCCCCGTCGGTTCGCGGCGCCCCCATGGATCCCGTCCATGGGGGCGTTCTGTGTATGAATCCGGCCTTTTCGACGGACCGTCACCCGGGCTCGGGGCGGGGCGGCTACGGTGGATCCGTCCTGGATGGGGCCGTTCGGGGGAGAGATCCCAAGGAGGGGTAGACCTCGTGGCGGATCTGGCTAGCATTGAGCGAGAGCTTGTCCGTTTTGCTCAACTTGATGACCTAATGTCGAATAAGTTGAGTGCCATGGGGGCAGGAACTGGTCAGGTGGCGGAGCAGGACCGGCGACGAGCACGAGGCAGCTGGGGAAGGCGACCCTCGTCCACAGCCTGGAGGTCCCGGTGACGACACGTGGAGTCCTGTACGTCCACTCCGCGCCCCGCGCGCTGTGCCCGCACGTCGAGTGGGCGGTCGCGGGCGTGCTCGGTGTGCGGGTCAGCCTCGACTGGATCCGCCAGCCGGCCGCGCCCGGGCACTGGCGCGTCGAGTTCTCCTGGCAGGGTGAGCCCGGCACCGCGTCGAAGCTGGCATCCGCCCTGCGCGGCTGGCAGTTGCTCCGCTACGAGGTGACCAGCGAGCCCTGTGCGACCGCGGAGGGCGAGCGTTACAGCAGCACGCCCACGCTCGGCATCTTCCATGCCGTCACCGGAATCCACGGCGACATCCTGATTCCGGAGGACCGGCTGCGGGCCGTGCTGCTGCGGGCCAAGACCGAGGGCAGCGACCTGGAGGCCGACCTGGCCCGGCTGCTCGGCAAGCCGTGGGACGACGAGCTCGAACCCTTCCGCTACGCGGGCGAGGGCGCCCCGGTCCGCTGGCTGCACCAGGTGGTCTAGACGCTGCGAGGTGCTTGCGGTGCTCTTAGGACTCCTAACGTATTGAGACTGTGGAATGACCGTGCGTCAGGTTTGTGTTCCACCCGTATCGGTGCGAGTTGGAGGTGCGGGGCGACTACTGGGGCGGTCAGGCGCAAGCCGTCGTGGGCCTGGACGGCTGGTGGAACGGCCAGGGGCCGCACCGGGTAATTCCGGTACGGCCCCTGGGTGCTGATGGTGTGTCAGATGGTGCGGAAGGCCAGCACCACGTTGTGGCCGCCGAAGCCGAAGGAGTTGTTCAGTGCGGCGATCCGGCCCTCGGGCAGCTTGCGGGGCTCGATGCGCACGATGTCCGCGTCCACGTCGTCGTCCAGGTCGTCGACGTTGATGGTCGGCGGGGCCAGGCGGTTGTGCAGGGCGAGCACGGTGGCGACGGTCTCGATGCCGCCGGCGCCGCCCAGCAGGTGGCCGGTCATCGACTTGGTGGCCGAGACGGCGATGTGGTCGACGTGGTCGCCGAGTTCCTTGCGCAGCGCCTTGATCTCGGCGACATCGCCCTGCGGGGTCGAGGTGGCGTGCGCGTTGACGTGCACCACCTCGGCCTTGTCGAGGTCGTTGTGCTCGAACAGGCCGGCCAGCGCCTGGGCGATACCGGCTCCGGTCGGCTCCGGCTGGGCGATGTGGTGGGCGTCCGAGGACAGGCCCTGGCCGACGGCCTCGCAGTACACGCGGGCGCCACGGGCGGCGGCGTGCTCGGCCGACTCCAGTACGACCACGCCCGCACCCTCGCCCAGCACAAAGCCGTCACGGGCCTTGTCGTACGGGCGGGAGGCGCGCTGCGGCTCGTCGTTGTTCTTGGACATCGCCATCATGTTGGCGAACGCCACGATCGGCAGCGGGTGGATCGCCGCCTCGGTGCCGCCGGCCACCACGACGTCGGCGCGGCCGCTGCGGATCATCTCGATCGCGTAGCCGATCGCCTCGGCGCCGGAGGCACAGGCGGAGACAGGGGTGTGCACACCCGCGCGGGCGCCGACCTCCAGACCGACGTTGGCCGCCGGGGAGTTGGGCATCAGCATCGGGACGGTGTGCGGGGAGACCTTGCGGACGCCCTTGTCCTTCAGGACGTCGTACTGGTCGAGCAGGGTGGTCACGCCGCCGATGCCGGAGGCGATCACGGTGCCCAGGCGCTCGGGCGCCAGCTTGGACGACTCGTCGGTGGCAGGGGTCTCGTAGCCGGCGTCGGCCCAGGCCTCGCGGGCCGCGATCAGCGCGAACTGCGCCGAGCGGTCCAGCTTGCGGGCCAGCGGGCGGGGGAGGACCTCGCCAGGCTCCACGGCGGTGCGGGCGGCGATCCGGACGGGCAGCTCGGCGGCCCACTCCTCGGTCAGCTCGACCACACCGGAACGGCCCTCGAGCAGGCCCTCCCAGAACGAGGCGGCGGTGCCGCCCAGCGGCGTGAAGGCGCCGATACCTGTGACGACCACGGTGCGATTTTCAGCGGTCACTGGTTTCTTCTTCTCTCACGTTGTGCGGGGGAGGGGCGGGCCGAGGGGGGTGCCACTGCGGCAGCCGGGAGGGGGAGGGGGTGGCCGGCCGGGACGCGCAGGGCGCCCCGGCCGACCGGTTCGGTCACCAGGACCGAATCAACGAGACCAGGAACGGTCAGGCTTCCTGGTGCTCAAGGATGTAGTTCACCGCGTCGCCGACGGTCTTGAGGTTCTTGACCTCGTCGTCCGGGATCTTCACGTCGAACTTCTCCTCGGCGGCCACAACGACCTCGACCATGGACAGCGAGTCGACGTCCAGGTCATCGGTGAAGGACTTGTCGAGCTCGACGTCCTCGGCCGGGATACCGGCGATCTCGTTGACGATCTCAGCGAGACCTTCCAGGACCTCGTCCTTGGTAGCCATAGTGGCTGCTCCTCTTCACTGTGGATTACCCACTGCCCGGCGGACAGTCGGCAGGTTTTCATTGCCGTGCCCACGGGTGCGGGTCACGGTGGTGCAACTGGCGGTGATGTTGCCTAGGGGAGAGTAACGACTGCAGCCGCGTAGACCAGACCCGCCCCGAAGCCGATGATCAGTGCGAGGTCCCCGCTCTTCGCCTCACCGGCCTCCAGCATCCGCTCCATCGCCAGGGGGATGGAGGCGGCGGAGGTGTTTCCGGTCTCGACGATGTCGCGGGCCACCGGGACCGAGTCGGGCAGCTTGAGCGCCTTGATCATGGCATCGGTGATCCGCATGTTGGCCTGGTGCGGGATGAACGCACCGAGCTGGTCGGCGGTGATCCCGGCGGCGTCCAGCGCCTGCTGGGCGACCTTGGCCATCTCCCACACGGCCCAGCGGAAGACCGTCTGGCCCTCCATCCGCAGCGCGGGCCACTTCACCTCGTCGCCGACACCGTTGACGGCGTCGTCCTTGGCGAAGGCGGTGTCCCACGCCTGGGTCTGCGAGATGACGTCCTTCTGCGAACCGTCCGAGCCCCAGATGACCTTGCCGATCCCAGGGGTGTCGGACGGGCCGACCACGGCCGCGCCGGCGCCGTCACCGAAGATGAAGGCGGTCGAGCGGTCCGAGGTGTCGGTCAGGTCGCTGAGCCGCTCCACCCCGATCACCAGCACGTACTCGGCGCTGCCGCCGCGCACCATGCCGTCCGCCAGGTTCAGGCCGTAGCCGAAGCCCGCGCAGGCCGCCGAGATGTCGAAGGCCGGGGCGGTGCCGCAGCCGAGCCGCTCGGCGATGTCGGTGGCGATGGCCGGGGTCTGCTTGAGGTGCGAGACGGTGGCGACGATCACACCGCCGATCTGGTCGGGGGAGATCCCGGCGTGGGCGATCGCCTTGCCGGCCGCCTGCACCGACATCTCGGCGACGGTCTCCTCCGGGCCGGCCCAGCGGCGCTCGGCGATACCGCTACGGGTGCGGATCCACTCGTCGGAGGAGTCGATCCACTGCAGCACCTCTTCGTTCGGGATCACCCGGACCGGGCGGTAGCCGCCCACACCGTGGATCCGTGAGTACGCGGCGCCCGTCGTGGGCCGGATCTGCGGCAGACTCATGCGTTCAGCTCCTGACCGCCGTGCTCCGCGACCAGCGCGCGGGCCTTGTCGAGGTCGGCGGGGGTCTTGAGGGCCAGCGTCGCCACACCCTTGAGGTTGCGCTTGACCAGGTTGGTGAGGGTGCCGGCGGGGGAGAGCTCGATGACGGCGGTGGCGCCGAGCTGCTGCAGGGTCTCCATGCACAGGTCCCAGCGGACCGGGTTGGAGACCTGGGACACCAGGCGGGACAGTACCTCGGCCCCGGTGTCCACGACCTCGCCGTCCTTGTTGGAGATGTACGCGATCTTCGGGTCGGCCACGGTCAGGGTGGGCGCCAGCTTGGCGAGGCGCTCCACACCGGGGGCCATGTGCTCGGTGTGGAAGGCACCGGCGACCTTGAGCGGGATCAGCCGGGCACCGGCCGGCGGGTCGGCCTTGAGCGCGGCCAGCTGCTCCAGGGTGCCGGCCGCGACGAGCTGACCGCCGCCGTTGTTGTTGGCGGCCGTCAGGCCGTGTTCGGCCAGCTTCGCGGCGACCAGCTCGGGGTCGCCGCCGAGCAGGGCGGCCATCCCGGTCGCGGTGGTGGCGGCGGCCTCGGCCATGGCCAGGCTGCGCTCGCGGACGAAGGCCAGCGCCTCGTCCTCACTGAGAACCCCGGCGAGGGCGGCGGCGGTGATCTCACCGACGCTGTGTCCGGCGATCGCGCCGATCAGCTTGTGCGTCTCGGCCGCGCCGTCGAACAGCCGGCGCGAGGTGAGCAGTCCGGCAGCGACCAGCAGGGGCTGGGCGACGGCGGTGTCCTTGATCTCCTCCTCGCCGGCCTCGGTCCCGAATCTGACCAGGTCGAGCCCGGCCACGGCGGACCAGCGCTGGAGCTGGTCGGCCGCGCCGTCCAGCTCCAGCCAGGAGCTGAGGAAGCCGGGAGTCTGGGCACCCTGTCCAGGGGCGACGATTACGAGCACGGTTCAACCCTCTCTCGCCAGGCGCCCGGGGGCGGGTAGGCGACGGTAACGAAGAAAAGCACGCGGGATTGTGGAGTCCCTACAGGCCGGTCAGCCCTGCTCGGCGACCGATCCGAGACGGCCCAGCGCAAGGGCGATGCGCAAGGTGAACGCCGACCGTACGTCGGACGGAGCATAGCCGGTGACGTCAGTCACACGTCGCAGCCGGTAGCGCACGGTGTTCGGGTGGACAAAGAGCATCCTGGCGGCTCCCTCCAAGGAGGAGGCCTGCTCCAGATAGACACTGAGTGTCTCCAGGAGTGCCGAGCCCGCTTCGTCCAGCGGTGTGTAGATCTCCTCCACCAGCTGCCGCCGGGCGGCCTGGTCACCGGCCAGTGCCCGTTCGGGCAGCAGATCGTCCGCGAGCACCGGGCGCGGGGCGTCCGGCCAGGCCGCGCAGGCCCGCAGACCGGCGGCCGCGGCATGCGCGGACCTGGTCGCCGAGAGCAGGTCGGGGACGGTCGGGCCGACCACCACCGGGCCGGGCGCGAACTGCCCGATCAGCGCCCGGGCGGCGTGCACCGGTTCCTTGTCGCCGCCCACCACCACGACCAGACGCTTGCCCAGCACACCGGTCAGCACATGCAGCTTGGCGTATCTGGCAGCCCGGCGGATCGCCTCCACCACCAGCTCGCTGTCCCCGTCCGGGGCGCTGCCCATCACCACCCGGACCTGGGTCGGCTGACCCCAGCCGAGCGCGGCCGCACGGGAGAGCACTCCCTCGTCCGCGTCGCCGGAGAGCAGCGAGTTGACGACCAGCGCCTCCAGGCGGGCGTCCCAGGCGCCCCGCGCCTCGGCGGCCTGCGCGTACACCTGGGCGGTGGCGAAGGCGATCTCCCGGGCGTACACCAGCACCGACTCGCGCATCCCGGCCTCGTCGCCGGGGGCGGCCACCTCCTCGATGGCCTCCTCCATCACCTCGATGGTGGTGCGGATCAGCTCCACGGTCTGGCGCAGGGTGATCGCCCTGGTCAGCTCGCGCGGCGCGGTGCCGAAGACGTCCGTGCTGATCGCCTGCGGAGCCTCGGGATGGCGGTACCACTCGGTGAAGGCGGCGATACCCGCCTGTGCGACCAGGCCGATCCAGGAACGGTGTTCCGGCGGCATCCGCCGGTACCAGCCGAGCTGGTCGTCCATCCGGGCGATCGCGGCGCTGGCCAGCTTGCCCGAGGACTTCTCCAGGCGCTTGAGCGTCGCGGCGCGCAACTCGGCCCGTTCGACGGCCAGCTTGCGCTCCTGGGCGGTCAGTCGGCCGCTGCGGCCGGCCCGCGCACGCTCGGCACCCTTGGCGGTGGCCCTGGTGGCAGCCTTGGCAGGGGCTTTCGCGGGCCCGGTGTCCTCGGGCGCGGTCGCGGGCGCGGCGGCCCCCCCGGTCGCGGCCTTCGCGGGTACGGCCTTCGTGGCCCCGGACTTCTTGTCGGAATTCGCTGAAGCGGCTGGCACAGGACAAGCCTGCCTCACGCCGCAAGGTGCTCGTGCACACCCCCACCGGTTGCGACGGTGGCCCCCGTCACACCCGCTACGGTGTCAGCCGTGACCGACGCCGCCACCCGCCCCCGTGCCGACCAGCGCCGAGCCGCCGAGCGCTACCGCTCAACTCCGGCCGAAGGCATCGAGACCCGGCACGCCTTCTCCTTCGCCGGGCACTACGACCCGAAGAACACCCACTTCGGCGCTCTGCTGGCCTGCAACGAGGAGACCCTGGCCCCCGGCGCGGGCTTCGACGAGCACCGCCACCGGGACACCGAGATCCTCACCTGGGTCGTCGAGGGCGCCCTCGCCCACCGCGACAGCGACGGCCACGCGGGCGTGGTCCGCCCCGGGATGGTCCAGCACCTCAGTGCGGGCTCGGGCGTCACCCACACCGAGCGCAACGTCGGCGGCGCCGAAGTCCCGGTGCGCTTCGTCCAGATGTGGCTCCAGCCGGACACCTTCGACACCCCGCCCGCGTACGGGCTGCGCCGGGTCGATCCCGCCCCCGACGGGCTGACCCTGCTCGCCTCCGGCCTGGAGCGGGACATCGATTCGCCCGCGCTCAGGCTGCGCCGCAGCGACGCCGCCCTCTACCTGGTCACCGCCGGGCCCTGGCAGCCGTTGCCCGAACTTCCTCAAGCCCCTTACCGGTACGCACATCTGACGGTCGGTTCGCTCGGCTACCGCACCGTCCCGGGTCCGCAGGGCGGCGGCCGCTCGATGGAGCCCGGGGACAGCGTGCGGGCCACCGGCGGCGCCTTCGCCGACCCGACCGCCGGGCCGGACGGCGTCGAGCTGCTGCTCTGGGAGATGCACTCGCCGCTCACCTACGGCTGACGCCGGCCCCGCGCCCCCGATCGTCCACCCGCCGCCCCGGGGCGCATGGCTGATCACACGCCCGGGGAATCCGAACGGGGGAGTGGTGGGGCGATGGCGTCGCGGGTGGGGTGGTGGTGGCTTACGTTGGCGTTGGTCCGAACCGTCCCCCGTCGGGATCGGAGTCCTGGGCCGTCCCCCACCCCCGCCCAGAGAGGCGCTTCGACATGGCGGACACCTATCAGCGACGCTGTGTACACGGAACACGGCGCAGGATATGCGCGGCAGCGCTCGCCGTCGGAGCGCTCGTGGCGAGCGCGGGCTGCAGCGCAACGGACACGGTGGAAGCCGCGCCTGAGGCTGCCACCTCCGGCTACGGCTCCGGCTCGGCTTCGGCGTCCGGCTCCAGCAGTGGTTCCGCAGTGCAGCTGACGCCCGCCGTGGCCGCGCAGCTCGACACCGCGATCAACCGGGTGCTCAAGCAGGCGAATGTGCCCGGCGTCATCGTCGGCCTGTCGATTCCGGGCAACGGAACCTACACACGGGCCTTCGGAGTCGCGGACCGCACCGCCGGCACGGCGATGTCCACCGGCCTGAACATGCGTATCGGCAGCGAGACCAAGACCTTCACGGTCACCGCGCTGCTGCGTCTGGTGGACGCGGGCAAGGTGGCGCTCGACGACCCCGTCGGCAAGTACGTCTCCAATGTGCCCAACGGTGACCGGATCACCCTGCGGCAGCTGGCGGAGATGCGCAGCGGCCTCTACTCGTACTCCAACGACCCGGACTTCGCCCAGGCCCTGATCTCGGACCCCAAGAGGTCGTTCACACCGCAGGAACTGCTCGCCTACGCCTTCAAGCACCCCGTCGTGTTCGACCCGGGGGCGCAGTTCCAGTACTCCAACACCAACGCCGTGCTGCTCGGCCTGGTGGTGGAGAAGGCCAGCGGCCAGGCCCTCCAGGACTACCTGCAGCAGCAGGTGTTCGCCCCGGCGGGTCTTCGGCACACCGTCCTTCCGACCGACGCGACCTTCCCCGACCCGCATGCGCGCGGCTACACCAACCAGACGTCGAACGGCGCGATCGTGGACGCGACCGACTGGAACCCGTCCTGGGGGTGGGCGGCCGGGGCGATGATCTCCAATCTGGCGGATCTCCAGAACTGGGCCGGAGTGCTGGCCACGGGCGCGCTGCTCAGTCCCGCCACCCAGGCGCAGCGGCTGAACGCGCTGCCGACCGGTTACCCGGACACCGGCTACGGCCTCGGCCTGTTCATCGACCACGGCTGGATCGGGCACAACGGCTCGCTGCCCGGCTACCAGAGCCTGGTTCTCTATCTGCCCTCCGTGAAGGCCAGCCTGGTGGTCCTCACCAACACCGATGTCGGCTACCAGGGTTCGGAGAACTCGACGCTCTTCGGCCAGGCGATCACCGGCATCGTGACGCCGGGCAACGTCTTCTCGCTCCCGGCGATGCCGTCGTCCTCCGCGTCCGGGGCCCCGTCGTCGTCCTCCCCGTCTCCGTCTCCGTCCTCGCCGTCGCCGTCGCCGTCGGCGTCCGCCTCCTCCTCCGCGTCCCCCTCCGCGTCCGCGTCCGCCTCGACGTCGGTGTCGGCCTCGACGTCCGCCGAAACGTCGGCGTCCGCTTCGGCGGGAGTCATCGGCGCGGCGTTCGGCGACCGCCTGGCTGTGGTCCGGCGCTGACCGACGTGCTCGAAGGAGTGGAATCCGGGTCGGCCCGGGCTGGTTGGGGCGCGGCCGACCCGGATTCCGTTTGCTCGGGGATGCTGACAGGAGTGGGTTCAGCCCCGGAGCTCGGCCAGAACGGCGTCGTTGAACAGCGGCCAGACCTCGGCGGCCCACGGACCGAAGTCACGGTCCGTCAAGGCGACACAGGCCACGCCCGCGACCGGGTCGACCCAGAGGAAAGTGCCCGACTGGCCGAAGTGGCCGAAGGTACCAGGAGAGTTGGCGGTGCCCGTCCAGTGCGGGGACTTCTCGCCACGGATCTCGAAGCCGAGGCCCCAGTCGTTGGGGCGGCGATGGCCGAAGCCCGGCAGGACACCGCTCAGGCCCGGGTACGCGACCTCGCGGGTGGCCGCGCGGACGGTGGACGGGTCCAGCAGCGTGGGCGCCTGCAACTCGGCCGCGAAGCGGGCCAGATCGGCCGCCGTGGAGAGGCCGCCGGCACCGGCAGGGGAGCGGTGCGCCGTGTTGATGAGTGTCTCCCGCATGCCCAGCGGTTCGAACACGGCCTCGGCCGCGTACTGGGCGAAGTTGATCCCGGCGGCCTTGGTCAGGGTGTCCGCCAGGACGTCGAACCCGGCATTGGAGTAGAGCCGCCGGGTGCCGGGCTCCGCCATGGTGCGGTGCTCGTCGAAGGCCAGCCCGGAGGTGTGCGCCAGCAGGTGCCGGACCGTCGAACCCTCGGGCCCGGCCGGGTCGTCCAGCTCGAAGACGCCCTCCTCGACCGCGACCAGCACCGCGTACGAGGTGAGCAGCTTCGTCACCGAGGCCAGTGGGAACAGCCGCTCCTGCGCCCCGTGTTCGCCCAGCACGGCGCCGTCCGCGCCGCGCACCACGGCGGTTGCCGCGTTCGGCACCGGCCAGTCCTCGATCATCCGCAAGCTCTGCATGCGCCGACTCTAACGACCCGGGCCAGGAGGCGACGTGGGAGGCTTGCTTGGAGTGCACTCCAACTCGCTAACTTCGTAGTCATCGCCGACCACCGGGGGCAACCAATGGCAACGCTCGCACCGATCAAAGCCGATCCGAGCAGCTGTGGCGGCGCATACCGAGTGGTGAGCGCGGAACCCGACCGCACCCCACGGCACACCATCAGCGAGGTCGCCGTCGCCAGCGGACTGACCGCCCACACGCTGCGCTGGTACGAGCGGATCGGCCTGCTGGACCCGATCGACCGCACGTACTCCGGGCAGCGCAGGTACAGCGACGCGGACCTGAGCAGGCTGGGCTTCCTCAACCGGCTGCGGCTGACCGGGATGCCGGTGGCCGACATGCTCCGCTATGTGGAGCTCGTCCGGGCCGGTGAGCACACCCGCGCGGACCGGCGCGACATCCTCCTCGACCACCGCGAGGAGGTCCGGCAGAAGATCTCCGATCTGCACGCGACCCTCGCGGTCCTCGACCACAAGATCGACCTCTACTCGCGGCTCTACGAGAGCGACCTCGGTGACCTCGGTGACCGCGGCGGCGCGCCCGAGCCGGGCGACGTGAGCAGGCAGAACCACCAGACCGACCAGAACGACAGGAAGAAGCAGAGCGCATGACTCTCCCCACCACTGTTCTCGGCACCAACGGCCCCGTGGTCGGCATCCAGGGCCTCGGCTGCATGGGCATGAGCGAGTTCTACGGACCCACCGACACCGCCGAGGCGCTGGCCACCCTGGACGCCGCCCTCGACCTCGGGGTCACCCTCTTCGACACCGCCGACATCTACGGAGCCGGCCAGAACGAGGAACTCATCGGCCCCTTCGTGAGGGCCAATCGCGACAAGGTGGTGCTCGCCACCAAGTTCGCCATCGAGCGCCGTGCCGACGACCCCGCCTACCGGGGCGTCCGCAACGACCCGGCGTACATCCGCGCCGCCGTGGACGCCTCGCTGCGCCGCCTCGGTGTGGACGTCATCGACCTGTACTACATGCACCGCCGCGACCCGAACGTCCCGCTGGCCGAGTCGGTCGGTGCGATGGCCGAGCTGGTCCAGGCCGGGAAGGTACGGCACCTCGGGCTCTCCGAGGTGACCGGCGACGAGCTGCGCGAGGCGTACGGGGTACACCCGATCGCCGCCGTGCAGTCGGAGTGGTCGATCTTCTCCCGGGACGTCGAGCGGACCGCCGTGCCCGCCGCCGCCGAGCTCGGGGTCGCCTTCGTCCCGTACTCGCCGCTCGGCCGGGGCTTCCTCACCGGGGCGTTCAAGGCTGCCGAGCAGCTCGCGGAGGGCGACTACCGGCGCTCCCACCCGCAGTTCAGCGGGGCCAACGCGGACCGGAACGCCGCCCTGGTCGAGCCGATCCAGAAGATCGCTGCCGGTCGCGGTGTCAGCGCGGCACAGGTGGCGCTCGCCTGGGTGCACCAGCGGGCCGAGGTGCACGGGCTGACCGTGGTACCGATCCCGGGCACCCGCAAGCGCACCCGGCTGGCCGAGAACACCGCCGCCGCGACCCTGCGGCTCACCTCCGAGGAGCTCGCCGAGCTGGAGCCGATCGCCGGACGGGTCACGGGTGACCGCTATGCCGACATGACCTTCACCTCCGCCGGACGGGAGTGAGGGACGGCTCCTCCGGGAGCCCCCAGGCGAGCGGGGGACGTCCAGGGACGATCGGATCGGATGCGCTCGCGCATCCGCCTGATCTCCTGGACGTCCCCCGCTCACTGCTGGGCGACAGCCGATGTATCAGTCACCCGGTCGGCCGACCGGGTCGAGCCACCGGCTCGGCAGGTCCCAGGCTCAGGGCAGCAGCAGACGGTAGGTGTCGTAACCCCAGCCGATCTTGACAGCCGGGGCGTACGGAGCGCTCGCGTTACCGGTGCCCTTGTAGAAGTAGAGGTCGCCGCTGGGGGTGCGGGCCAGCAGATCGGCCTTGCCGTCGCCGTCCATGTCGCCGATGGAGACCAGCTTGTCGAACATGTTCCAGCCGGCGCCGATCCGCTGGCGCGGCTCGAACGGAGCGCGGTAGTCGCCGGTTCCCTTGTAGAGCCACAGCACGCCCGACTTGTCGCGCGCGACGATGTCGGCCTTGCCGTCACCGGTCAGGTCGCCCTGGCCCGCGATCTGGGTGTAGGCGTCCCAGCCGCTGCCGATCCTGATTCGCGGGGTGACCCGGCCGTCGGGGTAGGCCAGGTAGAGCCACAGCACACCGTCGCTGTCACGGGCGATGATGTCGGACTCCTTGCCGCCGGCCAGGTTGCCCGGCGACAGGACCATGTCGTAGATCTCCCAGCCGCTGCCGACGGTGATGGTCTGCGCCGACCCGCTCAGCGTGGAGGTGAAGTCCATGTTGCCGTCGGGCCACCAGGTGTAAAGCCCGTCCGACCGGCCGTCCTTGTTGTTGTCGACCTCCGACGCAGTCGTGAGGTACTTGTACGCCTGGACGTCGGCGCCGTCGAAGACCTTCTTGCGGGCCTGGAGCCCGCCCTTGCCGTCCGGGGCGTAGACGAACAGGCTTCCGTCGTAGTCAACGGCGCCCATGGCGAACGTCGGGGTGTTGACGTCTCCGGCCACGGCGGCCCGCGGAGCGGCGGCGGCCTTCGGGGCCGTGTGCAGGCGGGAGGCGAAGTCCTTCGTCGCCGCACCCTGCTCCGGCGAGTGGGTGCTTGCCACGGCGGTTCCATCAGCTGCACCGGCCACGGTGGCGGCGAGCACTGCGGTCGCGAGCCCGGCCAGCACACGGCTGCTCATACGACCAGAAAAAAGGGCCACGCAGTTCTCCCGTAATAGGTGAAAAGGTGCGGCACGTCGGATGGACTGCGCCGCGATATTTGCCGAATCGTTTCACCGGCACCGCGTATGACAACCAGTCAGAGTGACAGGTTGCCCTCAAGGTGTCGGTCGAAGGGGGCGGGTGATCCGCCCGCCGTGGTGGAAGCGGTGGTCTCGCCGATGGACTTGGCGAGGTCGGCTCGGTGGCGGGTCGGGCGGATGGGAGCGTCGTCACATCCGCGCGTACGCCGTCGGCGGGGCCTGCGCAGGCGCGGCCCGACCGAGTGCGAGGACGGCGATGTCGACTGCTGCCGTGATGGCGCCCGGTCGCATGCCAGCCCCCTTTGTGCTGCGGCCACTGACTTCGGATATCCGATCGTCCCACCGTGGCACGGCAACGCACTTTAGCTGAACTTGATTTGCCTGTTCAACATAATTTCGGCTCGTCAGATCCCGATTTGATAAGCGATATGTCGCCAAAGCTCCCTGGCTGTATCGGTTCTGGTGGGTATTCAGGGGATGTGTCCTCTTTGGCGCCGCTTCAGGGTCGCGGCGTCAGGTCCGGCGACCCAGCCAGGCGGCCAGGCGGGTGTAGGCCCCGGCGCCGGGCGGGACGGCCTGGACCGGGCCGAACGGGGCCTTGCCGCCGCGTCGTTCGCCAGGGGCGAAGCGGCGGGCGAGGGGGAGGGCGGCGCGGGCGAGCCCCTCGTCCAGGGCGATTCCGGGTGCGACGACCTGGGCGATGTCCCAGGAGTGGGCGGTGGCCTCCACCATGTACCCGTCCAGAGCTGCCCGGCCGGGCAGCTCGTCCCAGGGCACCACCGCGATCCGGTCGAGCGCCGAGTCGTCCGCCCAGGCGGCGGTGAACCGGGCCCGCGCCAGCATGAGGGCGTCCGCCCACTCGGCGTCCTCGATCCCCTCCGCCGAGGAGGGCACCTCCTCGGCGCGCCCGCCCTCACCGACGTACGCGATCCGGTGGATGCCGCCGACGGTGTGGCCCAGCAGCGCCCGCAGGTCGTACTCGCTGCACGGCGTCGGCGAGGCGAGCAGTTCCGCCGTCACCACCGGGAACAGCTTCTCCAGCTGGTCCAGGGCGCGTTGGTAGAGCAGGCGGGGATCGTCGGTGGAGTCCATGCGGGCGGATCCGTTCGTCGGAGGTTATACGTATCGAGGGCACTCTCCCGGGGAATCCTGACACCCACTGTCAGGATTTATGTCCGGCCTGGATAGGCTCTGGCGCCGTGAAGGCTGACCGGCTGCTCTCGATACTGCTGCTGCTCCAGACCCGGGGCCGGATCCCGGCGGCCGAGCTGGCCGAGCGGATGGAGGTGTCCATCCGCACCATCTACCGGGACGTGGAGGCGCTGTCGGCCGCCGGGGTGCCGGTCTGGTCGGAGCGCGGGCGGCACGGCGGGGTCAATCTGATCCAGGGCTACCGCACCGATGTCACCGGGCTCACCGCCGAGGAGGCCCGCGCGCTCTTCGTGCTGCTCGCGCCGGACGCGCACGACGCCCTCGGTCTGGGCACCGCGCTCGGCTCGGCGCTGCGCAAGGTGATGGCTGCTCTGCCGTCCGTCCACCGCCCGGCTGCGGAACGGACCTTCGAGCGGATCCTGGTCGACCCCACCCACTGGATGCGGGGTGAGCCCGCAACCGTGGACCTGGCCGAGCTGCAGCGCGCGGTCTTCGCCGACCGGCGGCTCCGACTGGCCTACGGGCACAGCGGCGCGGACGGGCCGAGCGAGTACACCGTCGACCCGTACGGGCTGGTGAACAAGGCGGGGGTCTGGTATCTGATCGCCGATCTCGCCGCCGAGCCGAGGCTCTTCCGGGTCTGCCGGGTGCTGGCGGCGGAGACCCTGGAGGAGCCGGTGCGGCGGCGGCCCGAGCTCGCCCTGGCGGAGGTCTGGAGTGCGTTGCGCGAGCAGGTCGAGCGGCCGGCCATCGAGGTCAGGGTCGCCGTGCGGGTGCACCGGCGACGGCTGGAGCAGCTCCAGCAGATCCACGGCGCCCAGGTGGTCCCCACCCAGCTGATCGGCTCCGCGCTGCTGGATCCCGAGCTGATCGGCTCCCCGGCGACGGCCGACGGCGAGTGGACGGAGCTGGAGCTGGGCTTTCGCACACTGGCCGAGGCGCGCTCGCTGCTCGCCTTCGGCTCGGAGGTCGAGGTGCTCGCCCCGCCCGAGGCCCGGGCCGAACTCGCCCGGGCGGCCGCAGAGATCGCCGAGCTCTACGGCCCCCGCCCCGGCGGTATGTGACCGAGCGTCAGGCCGTGGTCGGCGGGTGGCTGACGCTGCCGTACAGGCCGAGGGCGATGTCGCCGAAGTTGTGCAGGCTGGAGGTGTTCGGCGCGAAGTAGCCGGTGTGGCCGGCCGCACCGGTGGAGGCGATCCGGATCGCGCCGAAGTCCTCGCCGGTCGGGTCGGCCCCGTGGCCGAGACCACCGACCTCCAGGTACGGGACGTTGCCGATCCAGTCGGTGGGGTTGCGGGCCGCCCAGAGCCGGACGCCGCTGCCCAGCTCGGAGGCCTTCTGCACGCCCATCCCGGGGCTGCCGAAGACGACCATGTCGGTCGTCCGGTCCGTATGGATCTTCGGCGCGGCGATGCCGCAGACCACCGATCCGTACGAGTGGCAGAACAGCGCCGGCGGGGCAACCGGGTGGCTGGTCGCGCCCAGGCCGTCGAGCAGGCGCTCCAGCCGGGGGGCGGCAACCTCGGCGAGACGCGAGGTGACGGCGTCCGGACCGAGGCCGGAGGGGGTGACGTACCCCGTCCAGGCGATCACGGCCGTCCGGGAGTCGGGGGACTGCTTGTGCTCCTCGTCGAGCAGGGCGCGGGCCATCCCGGAGGGGGAGCGCAGCGGATCGGTGGGCTGGTCGAAGTGGGCGAGGTCGGCGTCCGAGCCCGGGACCAGCACGGCGATCCGGTCGGCCGAGGCGAGGTCGCCGTAGACCTCGCTGACCAGGCCGCGGCCGCGGGGGTCGAAGGCCAGGATCTGGCGGCCGGGTGCCAGCAGCTCCGCACTGTTGTCGGCCCGGGACTTGGCGATGGCACGGTCGCTCTCGCTCAGCTTCGGGTCGTCGGCGCGGTTGCGGGCCCTGTCCATCTCGGCGGTGATGGCCAGCCGGTTGGCCTGGTAGCGCAGCTTGAGCGGCGCACCGTCGAGGTTGCCGATCACCAGCGGGTAGCGGACCACGAGCCGGGTGGCCTGCTCGGGTGTGAGCGAGGCAAAGAAGGCCGAGACCGTACGGGCGTCGGCGGTGGCCGGGTCGGGCAGGGCCCGGCCCAGCGAGTGGTCGGCCACCCACTCGGCACTGCCGGCCGGTGGCGTGGAGATGGCCAGCTGCTCGTTGGCGGCGGCAGCCTGCGCCGCCGCCGCTCCGGCGTCCACCAGGACGGCGCAGCCCGCGAAGGCTCCTATCAGCACACGTTTGATACGCCTACGGCGCGCTGCCGTGTACTGGGCGAGCCTGCGCTTTGTCAGCCTGCGCCGCATGGCGTCAACTCCCTCGGACCCGTGACCGTCACAGCGGGCCGGGCCCGATGGTGGAACGACCGCCAACTACTCGTCAGCAGCCAGGTTAGGGGCTCGGAGCGAAGGGTGTGCAGAGTCCAAACTGTGCGATGAATCACATGGCCCCGTTCTCCGCCTCGAAATCCTTGATCAGTCGCTTCGGGGCGATGCTTCGCCAGGCGTCCGTCATCAGGTCGCGCAGCTCCTCCGCGTCCACCGTGGCGAGGCGGACCAGCACCCAGCCGTGGCGTCCGACGTAGGGCGCCACCGAGTACGTCCCGGGGTCGGCGGCCAGCAGCTCGGCCTGGTCCTCCTTGCGGGCCTTGACGCAGACCGAGCCACTGTCGGGGTTGCCCATGGCGAAGATCTTCTCGCCGACCCGCAGCGTCACCTCCGTCTCCCAAGTGAGCCGCTCGGTGGTGTGCGGAAGGGCCAGGCCCAGCTTCAGGAACTGATCGAACGTCACCATTGCGCCAGCGTAGGCGGGACTACTGACAACGGCCGAGGGCATCGCCTCAGACCACCCCCAGGGCGTACACCGCGAACAGCGCGGCCCCCGCGCCGGCGGCCGCCTTGAGCGGCCCTCGCCACCCCCACGGCCCGTCGAAGCGCCGCGCGTACCGTCCGATCACGGCCAGCACCAGGCCGAAGACCGGCAGCCAGGCCAGTCGGGCCAGCGCCCAGCCGAGGGAGTCCGGCGCGGTGGTCAGCCCGGGTACGCCGCCCAGCAGCGAACCGGTCAGCGCGACCGAGTACATCGCGGTCTGGTGCCAGCAGAAGATCGTCATCGCGGAGAGGTTGACCACCACCACGGGCAGCCAGAGCAGCGGCCGCCGCAGCAGCCGCGCGATCCGCTCGCGCAGCAGCATCGCGGCCCCGCACTGGAGTGCCGCCAGCGCGAGCACCAGCAGGGACGGCGGGTGCGAGTTGGTCCGCTCCTGGCCGGGGACGCCCACCATGCTGGCCGGGTAGTGGAAGAGCAGCAGCAGTACGGCGAACAGCGCCGCCCCGCCCAGCAGCAGCGTCCGGGCCCCGGCCCGCCCGATCCGGCCCTGCGCCCAGCACACGCCCAACTGGTAGCCGAACATCCAGCCCGGCACCAGGTTCACCAGCGCCAGCCAGGAGGGCATCGCCTCGGCCCAGGACCCGTACCGCAGCAGGTCCACCACCGCGACGACGGCCAGAAGCGGCGCGGCCGCCCAGCCGCCCAGCCGCCGCCCGGCGGCCACGCAGTACGGGGTGAGGGCGGTCAGCCCCAGATACACCCCGATGTACCAGAGCGGCTGCACCACCAGCACCGTTCCGGTCCGTACCGTGCCCTGCGGCACGCCGAGCGCGCCCAGCAGCGGGATCAGGGCCGCCCAGACTGCGGCCACCCCGAGCACCGGGCGCAGCAGCCGTACCGAGCGGCCGCGCAGCCAGCCGAGCGTGCCCACCCCGCGTGCTCGGGCCCGCTCCAGCGAGCGCACCGAGGAGTAGCCGCCGACCAGGAAGAAGACGCCGAGCAGTTGCAGCCCCCAGCTGAGCGGGGCGAAGAAGCCGAGCGTCGCGAGCGGGCTGGTGTTGTGCAGCACACCGCCGCCCGGGGTGAGCCCGCCGAGCATCCAGTGGCCGAGGGGGACGGCGAGCAGGGCGAGCGCGCGCAGCCCGTCCAGGGCACGGTCGCGGTCGGCGGGGGTCCCGGCCGCCACCTGGGCGGCCGTCCGGCGAAGGCGGTGGACGACGAGCATGGGGACGCTCCTGACGGGTGTCGGCCTGCTGTACTCGGGTCGGTGGCTCTCGGGCCGGTGGGGGTCGCGGTCAGCGGGCATCGCGGCACTCCCGGCCGGTGTCGGCGCAGCGGACCTGCGCGGGCTCGCCGAGTGCGATGGCGGCGAAGTTGGCGAGTGAGGCGGTCCCGGGGGCGAAGTAGCCGCTGTGGCCGTGCGAGCCGGCCGAACCGACCACGCGGGCGCCGAAGTCCGCGGCAGTCGGATCGGCGCCGTGGCCGAGGCCGAGCACCGAGACATGGGGGACGTTGCCGATCCAGTCCGAGCCGTTGCGCTCGGTGGCCCAGAGCGGTACCCGCAGGGCCCGGGCGTCGGCGATGTCCATCCCGGGCGATCCGAGTACCACCAGGTCCGAGACCTGCGCCGGGCTCGGCCCGGCCAGCCCGCAGACCGCCGAGCCGTAGCTGTGGCAGAACAGCGAGACCGGTCCGGTGACCGGCGCCAGCCCGTCCAGGAAGCTGCTCAGCCGGGACGCGCCCGCCTGCGCCAGCCCGGTGGTCGCCGCGTCGATCCCGACCCCGACCGGCGTGGTGTACCCGGTCCAGGCGACCACCGCGACCCGGTCGCCGGTGGCCTGCCGCAGGGCCCCGGCCATCCCGGCCGGGGTGCCGTACGGGTCGCCGGCGCGGTCGAAGGACATCAGGTCGACGTCCGAGCCGGGGACCACCACCGCCGTACGGGTGGCCTTGGTGAGATCCCCGTACACCTCGGCGATCTGGCCCCGGCCGCGCGGGTCGAAGGCCAGAATCCGACGGTCCGCGAGAGAGGCGTAGCGCCGGGCCCGTCCGGCGGCGGCCCGCTGCTCCTGGGGGCCGAGTGCGGGGTCGGCCGCCCGGGCCAGCTCACGGCGCCGCTCCTCGGCCAGGGCGAGCGTGTTGGCCCGGTAGCGCAGTTCGACCGGCGCGCCGTCCAGATTGCCCACGACCAGCGGGTGGCGCTCGGCCAGCGCCAGGCGCTGGGCCTCGGTCAGGTCCGCGAAGAACCGCGCGACCTCTCTGGCCGAGGCCCTCCCGGGGTCCGGCAGCCGCACCCCCAGCACCCCGTCGGCCATCCAGGCCGCACTTCCCTCCGGCGGCCCGGTCACCGGCGTCTGACTGTCCGCTGCCGCCCACCCGCCTGCCCCTGCCAGCACCGCGGCCGCCACCGCAGCCGCCACCAGTCCCCGCCTGAAACGCCCCAGCATCTTCCGCTCCCTCTCCTGTGGTCGGACGGAGAGGAAGGTAGGAACGCGACGCCTCGTCAGGCATCACACCGCAGGGCCAACTACGGCGTCATACCGTGGGGTTGCTTTTCGGCGGGCGCGGCTCTTGCGGGGCGCGAGGGCTTGCTTCTCAGGGGCGCGGGAAACCATTGCTCGCGCCTCACGAGTAGCGGCGCAGCTCCCCGCGCTCCTGGAAAGCGACCCCTCGCGCACCTGGGGTGGTTGGGCGGGGGTGGGTTACTGACCCGGGGTTACCAGGCCGGATTCGTAGGCGAGGACGACGGCTTGGGCGCGGTCGCGGAGGTCGAGTTTGGCGAGGATGCGGCCGATGTGGGTCTTGACGGTCTGTTCGGCGACGACCAGGCGGTCGGCGATCTCCTGGTTGGAGAGGCCGCGGGCGATGAGTTCGAGGACCTCGGTCTCGCGCGGGGTGAGTCCGCTCAGGCGCAGCCGGGGGTCGCGGCGGGGCGCGGGTCGGTTGCGCGCGAAGTCCTCGATCAGGCGGCGGGTGACGGACGGCGCCAGCAGGGCCTCGCCGGCCGCGACCACGCGGACGGCGGCGATCAGGTCGGCGGGTGGCGCGTCCTTGAGCAGGAAGCCGCTGGCCCCGGCGCGCAGCGCCTCGTACACGTAGTCGTCGACGTCGAAGGTGGTCAGCATCAGGACCCTGGGGCGGTGGACGACTCCGCGTGGGGGGTCGAGGAGCCTGCGGGCAGCCTCCAGGCCGTCCATCTCGGGCATCCTGACGTCCATCAGGACCACGTCGGGGTGGGTGCGCCCACTGACCTCCAGGGCCTGTTTCCCGTCGGCCGCGTCGCCGACGACGTCGATGTCACTCTGCGCGTTGAGCAGCGCCGCGAACCCGGCCCGCACCATCGCCTGGTCGTCGACGATGAGTACGCGGATGGTCATGTGGGGCTCTCCTCAAGCTGGTTGACGGGCAGGACGGCGGCCACTCGGAAGCCGCCGTCCGGCAGCGGTCCGGTGTCCAGCCTGCCACCCAGCAGGCGGACGCGTTCACGCATCCCCACCAGCCCGTGCCCGGTGCCCTCCGCGGCCTCGATGCCGCCCTCCGTCGCGCCGTGCGGCGGGGCGGTGTTGACCACGGTGATCCGCAGGGTGTCGTCCTCGGCGGCGAGTGAGACCCAGGCCGTCGATCCGGGCGCGTGCCGGACCACGTTGGCCAGGGCCTCCTGCACGATCCGGTAGGTGGACAGGCCCACGGCCTGCGGCAGTTCGCCGAGTGCGCCGACCTCCTCGGCGACGGTCAGCTCGGCCTGCACCCCGGCCCGGGCAACGGTGTCTACCAGTTCGGGGATCCGGTCCAGGCCGGGCTGCGGGGTGCGGTCGGGAGTACTCTCCTCGCTGCGCAGTACGCCGAGCAGGCGCCGCATCTCGGCGAGCGAACTGCGGGCGGCGGCGGCGATGGTGCCGAACTCCTCGGCCGCCTCGGGCGGCAGCCCGGTGATCCGGTACGGCGCGCTGTCGGCCTGCACGGTGATCACCGACATGTGGTGCGCCACCACGTCGTGCAGCTCGCGGGCGATCCTGGCCCGCTCCTCCAGGAGCGTGCGCCGACCGCGCTCGGCCTCGCTGATCTGCTCCTGCTCGGCGAGCAGCCGCCGGGCCTCGCCGCGTCCGCGCAGGCTCCAGCCGAGCACCAGTACCGCGCCGCAGAGCACGACCGGCAGCGGCCCGCCGGCCCCGCCGACCCGGGTGAAGGCGGCGCCCGTCCCTGCGGTCGCCAGCATGGTGACCAGCCAGACGGCCAGCAGGGTGCGCCCGCTCTCGCGCAGTGCCAGCGCCAGCATCAGGAAGAGGTATCCGATCAGCGTGGTGACCGGCCACGGCCAGGGGCCGGCGCCCGACGGGGTGTCCACGGTCATGACGGCCCCGGCGACGGCGGCGGGGAACATCACCCACCATGCCGCCAGTGGCCGGGTGACCGCCGCGAGCAGTGGTACGCACTGGGCGATGGCGAGCGCCGCCGCGATCGGCGCGCTGACGCCGTACGCGGTGTGCAGGTGCACGATGCCGGTCGGGATCAGGGTCGCGACGGTCGCGAGCGCCACGCCGTACGGCGCCATGCGTACCCAGCGGCGGGACGAGCCGCCGAGCAGGGGGGCGTGGTCGCTGCTGGAGGTGACCAGGTCGGGACCGAGCGAGGCCAGAGCGAGTCCGAGCGCGCGCAGGGCGGCGGTCAGGGCGGAGCGCACCGCGGTCACGGTGGTCGGAACGGAGGCGGGCAGTCGGCTTTTCATCCTGGCCCAGGGTAGGGGCGCGGCGGTGCGAGGGCGTCGTACGGGAGAGCTGTCCTGCTCGTAGTACCTGGGTATGACCCGGTCCTGGCCGAGGCCGGGTTCAGCGCTGCCAGGAGCCGGCCAGGGCGGGTCCGAGCTGGTCGAAGTGACGCTCGATCAGGGCGATCATGCCGTCGGGACCGGCCTCGTGGGCGGCGGCGTCCGAGGTCCAGGAGAGGTGGGAGATCCGGACCACCGCGCCGAAGACCGCGGCCAGCACGCGCGGGCGCAGGTCGGTGGCGGGGTCGAGCCCTTCGCGCTCGGCGAGGATGCCGGCCACCACGCGCTCCTGCTCGGTGGTGCGCCGCAGGTGGGCGGCGAGCAGCGTGGGGGTGGTCTCGATGAGTTCGAAGAGCTCCAGGGCGGCGGTGACGCTGCCGGGGCCGACCTGCTCCATGCCGCCGAGGCTGCGCCAGGCCTCGGTGATGGAGGCGCGCATGGCCTGCAGCGGGTTCTCCTCGGCGGGGCGCCGGCGCAGGCAGTCGATGAAGAAGTCCTCGGCATCGGCCATGACGGCCAGTGCGACCTCCTCCTTGTTCTCGAAGTAGCGGAAGAAGGTGCGCTGGGAGACGTCCACGGCGGCGGCGATCTCGTCCACGGTGGTGCGGGCGTAGCCCTGGCTGCTGAAGAGGCGGTGGGCCGCGTCGACGAGCGAGTCCCTGGTGCGCTGCTTCTTGCGTTCACGCAGCCCGAGGACCCGGCAACCGGGGGCGGTGGTCGCTTCGGTGAGCTGGGCGGGCATACGTGGGTGCCTTTCGACGGGAGGGGAGTGGCCGGCATCACCACGATAGCGTTCTGCCAAATGTCAGGTATGCGCACAAGGCACTGTTTGCCGAATGTCAGTGACTGTCATAATCTCACTGACGGTGGCGCCCGTCGGGCCGGACGACTCGTGGGGACGGGTGGGCCGGGGCGCCACTTGCCATGTCTCCTGGGCTCCGGAGGGCCGGTTATGAGTCAGTCCGTCGTCAACACCGAGAAGGCGGACCTGCCGCCGCAGTGCAGCGGCCCGCCCGGGGAGCGGCGCGGCCTGCGGGGCCATCCCTGGCTGACCCTGCTCACCGTCGCCGTCGGCGTGATGATGGTGGCCCTCGACGGCACCGTCGTCGCCATCGCCAACCCGGCCATCCAGACCGACCTCGGCGCCTCGCCCGCCGACATCCAGTGGGTCACCAGCGGCTACCTGCTGGCGCTCGCGGTCTTCCTGATCACCGCGGGAAAGATCGGTGACCGCTTCGGCCACAGGGCGACCTTCCTGGTCGGCGCGGCCGGCTTCGCCGCCACCTCGGCCGCGATCGGCTTCGCCACCAACATCCAGACGGTGATCGCCTTCCGCGTCCTCCAGGGCCTGTTCGGTGCACTGCTCCAGCCCGCCGCGCTCGGCCTGCTGCGCGGCGCCTTCCCGGCGGAGAAGCTGAACATGGCGATCGGTATCTGGGCGGGCGTGATCGGTGCCTCCACCGCCGCCGGGCCCATCGTCGGCGGCCTGCTGGTCGAGCACGTCAGCTGGCAGTCGGTCTTCTTCATCAATGTGCCGGTCGGCGCGGTCGCACTGGCACTCGGCCTGTGGATCCTGCGCGACGTACGGGCGGAGAACGCCGCCAAGTCGTTCGACATCCCCGGCATCCTGCTGCTCTCGGCTGCGATGTTCGCGCTGGTCTGGGGCATCATCAAGGCCCCGACCTGGGGCTGGGGCGACCCCGCCACACTGCTCTTCCTCGGCGGCGCCGTACTCGCCATGGTGGCCTTCGCGTTCTGGCAGAACCGGGCCGAGGAGCCGCTGATCCCGCTCGGCCTGTTCCGCTCCGTGCCGCTGTCGGCGGGCACCCTGCTGATGGTCCTGATGGCCTTCGCCTTCTTCGGCGCGATCTTCTTCGTGACCTTCTACCTGCAGAACGTGCACGCGATGACCCCGGTCCAGGCCGGTGTCCACCTGCTGCCGATGACCGGGATGATGATCGTCGGTGCCCCGGCGGCCGGAGCCGCGATCGGCAAGGTCGGCCCGCGCATCCCCATCGTCACGGGCATGCTGCTCACCACCGTCGCGATGTACGGGATGTCCACCCTGGGCACCGACTCGGGCACCGGCATCATGTCGCTCTGGTTCGTCCTGATGGGCCTGGGCATCAGCCCGGTCATGGTCGGTGCCACCGAGGTCATCGTCGGCAACGCCCCGCTGGAGCTGTCCGGTGTGGCCGGTGGTCTTCAGCAGGCCGCGATGCAGGTCGGCGGCAGTCTGGGCACCGCCGTGCTCGGCGCTGTGATGGCCTCCAAGGTCACCGGTGTGCTGCCGGGCAACTGGGCCAAGGCCGGTCTGCCGCCGGTCGAGGGCGCCCAGGCCGAGCAGCTCAAGCAGGCTGCCCAGCTCGGCATCTCCCCGGCCCCGCAGGGCACCCCGGAGCCGGTGGTGCACGCGATGGCGAACGCCGTGCACTCCTCCTTCGTCAGCGGGATGTCGATGGCCTTCGCGGTGGCCGCCGTGGTCGCCTTCGCCGCCGCCGTCCTCGGTCTGCTGACCAAGCGGGGCGCCACGGACGCGGGCCCCGCCGTCCACATCTGACGGCGGTCCCGAGGGAATAAGACCGACCGGCAATAGGGAGCGCGACGCCGCGTGCCCTATTACCGGTCGGTCCAAGGGGCGCGGGGCTCTGTCGACCGACAGAGCCCCGCGCCCCTGGCCGTGTGGCCGAGGCCCGCTCGTCAGGCTCGAACTCCGGGAACCGGCAACGTCGTTGCCCCTGAACCCGATGAGGGCTTCGACCGGTCAACCCCGGTGCGTCCCGGTTCCTCGTGCAGGAACGCCCGAGGGCCGGACCCCTTCGCAGGAGTCCGGCCCTCGGGCTTACGGCTGTCTGCCGTCGGCGGATCAGGCGTCGCCGCCGGCCGCGCCCGGGTCGGCCGCGGTCACGTCGAGCAGCTGGTAGCGGTCGATCGCGTCCTTCAGCACGTGACGCTCGATCTTGCCCTGCTTGGCGAGCTCGGTGAGCACGCTGAGGACGACCGACTGCGCGTCGATGTGGAAGAAGCGACGGGCCGCACCACGGGTGTCGGCGAAGCCGAAGCCGTCGGCGCCCAGCGACTGCCACTGACCCGGCACCCAGCGCGAGATCTGGTCCGGCACCGCACGCATCCAGTCGGACACGGCGACGAACGGGCCCTCGGCGCCCTGGAGCTTGGCCGTCACGTACGGGACGCGCTGCGGCTCCTCCGGGTGCAGCAGGTTGAACTCCTCGGCCTCGACGGCGTCGCGACGCAGCTCGTTCCAGGAGGTCGCCGACCAGACATCGGCCTTGACGTTCCACTCCTGGGCGAGGATGCGCTGGGCCTCCAGGGCCCACGGCACCGCCACACCCGAGGCGAGGATCTGCGCCGGGATCTGGCCCGCCTCGCCGTCCTTGTACTTGTACAGACCCTTGAGGATGCCGTCGACGTCGACGTTCTCCGGCTCGGCCGGCATCTGGATCGGCTCGTTGTACACGGTGATGTAGTAGAAGACGTCCTCGCCGTGCGGGTGCTCGGCGCTGGAGCCGTACATCCGGCGGATGCCGTCCTGCATGATGTGCGCGATCTCGAAGCCGTACGCCGGGTCGTACGCGACGACGCCCGGGTTGGTCGAGGCGAGCAGCTGCGAGTGGCCGTCGGCGTGCTGGAGGCCCTCGCCGGTCAGCGTGGTGCGACCGGCGGTGGCGCCGATCACGAAGCCGCGGGCCAGCTGGTCCGCCATCTGCCAGAACTGGTCGCCGGTGCGCTGGAACCCGAACATCGAGTAGAAGACGTAGACGGGGATCAGCGGCTCGCCGTGCGTCGCGTACGACGAACCGGCGGCGATCAGCGAGGCGGTGCAGCCCGCCTCGGAGATGCCGTCGTGCAGCATCTGGCCGGTCGGGGACTCCTTGTACGCCAGCAGCAGCTCGCGGTCGACCGACTCGTAGGTCTGGCCGAGCGGGTTGTAGATCTTGGCGGACGGGAAGAGCGAGTCCATACCGAAGGTGCGGTACTCGTCCGGGGCGATCGGCACGAAGCGGTTGCCGATGCCCTTGTCGCGCATCAGGTCCTTGAGTACCCGGACGAACGCCATGGTGGTGGCGATGGTCTGGTTGCCGGAACCCTTCTTGACCGCCTTGTACGCGTCGTCGCCCGGCAGCTCCAGCTTGCGCGGCCGCACCTTGCGGGTCGGCACGTAACCGCCGAGCTCGCTCCGGCGGTCGTGCATGTACTGGATCTCTTCGGAGTTGCGGCCCGGGTGGTAGTAGGGCGGGTAGCCCTCGTCGAGCTGCTTGTCCGTGATCGGCAGGTGCAGACGGTCGCGGAAGCGCTTCAGGTCCTCGACCGTCAGCTTCTTCATCTGGTGGGTGGCGTTGCGGCCCTCGAAGTTGGGGCCCAGCGTCCAGCCCTTGACGGTCTGCGCCAGGATGACGGTCGGCTGGCCCTTGTGCTCGCGGGCAGCCTTGAACGCCGCGTAGATCTTCTTGTGGTCGTGGCCGCCACGGCCCAGGTGCTGGATCTGCTGGTCGGTCATGGACTCGACCATCTGCCGCAGGCGCAGGTCGCCGCCGAAGAAGTGCTCGCGGATGTACGCGCCGGTCTCGGTGGCGTAGGTCTGGAACTGGCCGTCCACCGTGGTGTTCAGCTTGTTCACCAGGACGCCGTCGCGGTCCTGCGCGAGCAGCGGGTCCCAGCTGCGGTCCCAGACCAGCTTGATGACGTTCCAGCCGGCGCCGCGGAACTGCGACTCCAGCTCCTGGATGATCTTGCCGTTGCCGCGGACCGGGCCGTCGAGGCGCTGCAGGTTGCAGTTGACCACGAAGGTCAGGTTGTCCAGGCCCTCACGGGCGGCCAGCGAGAGCTGACCGAGCGACTCGGGCTCGTCCATCTCGCCGTCGCCGAGGAAGGCGTAGACGTGCGAGTCGGAGGTGTCCTTGATGCCGCGGTGCTCCAGGTAGCGGTTCATCCGGGCCTGGTAGATCGCACCGAGCGGGCCGAGGCCCATCGAGACGGTCGGGAACTCCCAGAAGTCCGGCATCAGCCGCGGGTGCGGGTAGCTGGACAGGCCGTACGGCGCCTTCGACTTCTCCTGGCGGAACGCGTCGAGCTGCTGCTCGGTCAGTCGGTCCAGGAGGAAGGCGCGGGCGTAGATGCCGGGGGAGGCGTGACCCTGGAAGAAGATCTGGTCGCCGGACTCACCCTCGGCGTCCTTGCCGCGGAAGAAGTAGTTGAAGCCCACGTCGTACAGGGACGCGGAGGAGGCGAAGGTGGCGATGTGGCCGCCGACGCCGATGCCGGGGCGCTGCGCGCGCGAGACCATCACGGCCGCGTTCCAGCGGGTCGCGTTGAGGATCTTGCGCTCGATCTCCTCGTTGCCGGGGAAGAAGGGCTCGTCCTTGGTCGCGATGGTGTTGACGTAGTCCGTGCTGCGCATCTCGGGCACGGCGACACGCTTCTCGCGGGCGCGCTCGATCAGGCGGAGCATCAGGTAGCGGGCGCGCTCACGCCCCCGCTCGTCGATGGCCGCGTCAAGCGACTCGAGCCATTCCGCGGTCTCCTCGGGATCGAAGTCCGGGACCTGACTCGGAAGGCCGCCAATGATGATCGGGTTGCGATCGGATCCGGAAGCCACGCTGTTCCTTCACTGTCGGTCGTAACTGAGGTGTGTCGCGCCGCCTCCATCGTGTACCGCAACTCGGAGATCCGTCATCTCTACCGATCGGTAACCATTCCGTTCCAGGGGTTGATTTCCCTAGGGCGGTCAGGTCGGATGGTGTGTGGCGCGGGCATCGCTGCCTGCGTCGCGCACCACCGGGTGTTACGAAGAGGTGGTCCGACCTTGATGCCCGACCGTCCGATGGCGGCCGATCGGGTTGAGGGCCAACAGGAGACTCTACGCCCGCCAGGGTGGATACCCCGAAATGCGTTCGCATCTCGGTCATCTCTCTGGGCGGGCGCGGCCGCCCGACCCGCAGCATCCCCGGGGCGTGCAGAAAAGGGCAAATCGGTGTGATTACCGACACGTTCCACGGCGTGTCCCGCCCCGACACGTCAACCTTTGGGTGGGATCGGGGGTCGGGTACTTGCGCGAACCGCCGCGCACGTGTGGACTACGGCCACAGCCTCGGCATGAATGCCGAGCCGAATACTGGAGGTTATTCCCGTGAGCGCGACCGCGGACCCCGCGGACAAGTCCAACCCGGCGCACCGCCTCGGCTTCGAAGCAGGCCAGATCGTCCAGGAGCTCGGGTACGACGAAGACTGTGACCAGGAGCTCCGCGAGGGCATCGAGGAGATCACTGGCGAGGAACTCGTCGACGAGGACTACGACGACGTCGCCGACGGCGTCCTGCTGTGGCACCGCGAGGAGGACGGCGATCTCACCGACGTCCTCGTCGATGCGCTGGAGTACCTGGCGGAGGGCGGCCTGATCTGGCTGCTGACCCCGAAGACGGGCCGCGACGGCCACGTCGAGCCGCACGAGATCGCCGAGGCCGCCAAGACGGCCGGCCTGGCCCACACCAGCTCGGTGTCGCTGGCCAAGGACTGGTCGGGCACCCGCCTGGCTTCGCCGAAGTCGGCCAAGACCGGCGGCAAGCGCTGATCTCGGCACCTCGCCTTGTCCCGGGCCCCGCTGGAGCTTTCTCCAGCGGGGCCCGGCCGTTTGGCGGCCGGGACTGTGGCGACGGCCGACGCCGTGTTCACCCAGGGCGAAACCGGGCCCGCGTGGTGGGACGGGGCTCACCCGAACGGCGGAACCGCGCCCGGCGGATGCGAGGATGCCGTTAGTCGCGCGGCCGTGTGGGCCGCGGCATCCGGTTAGGAAGGTCTCAGCATGGCCATCGAGGTCGCCACCCTGGCTCCGGACTTCGAGCTCAAGAACCAGCACGGCGAGCTGGTCAAGCTCTCCGACTTCCGGGGCGAGAAGAACGTCGTCCTGGTCTTCTACCCGTTCGCCTTCACCGGAGTCTGCACCGGCGAGGTGTGCGCGATCCAGAAGGAGCTGCCCCGTCTGCAGAACGACTCGGTGCAGGTCCTCGCGGTCTCCAACGACTCGCCGTTCACCCTGCGCGTCTTCGCCGAGCAGGAGGGCCTGGAGTACCCGCTGCTGTCGGACTTCTGGCCGCACGGCGAGGTCTCCAGGGCGTACGGCGTCTTCGACGAGGAGAAGGGCTGCGCGGTGCGCGGCACCTTCGTGATCGACAAGGCCGGTGTGGTGCGCTGGTCGATCGTCAACGGCCTTCCGGACGCCCGGGACGAGAAGGAGTACCTGGCCGCGATCGACGCTCTCTGAGCGTCCGGCGGCTGCCGGTGGCGATCCGGCCCGTTGCGTCCCTGACGCGCCGGGCCGGATCGCTGTTCCGCACGGGAACCGGGCCTACGATCGGGCCGTTGTCGGAGAAAGCACGATTTTTGGAGGACCAGTGGGTGTCAGCCTGAGCAAGGGCGGCAATGTCTCGCTCACCAAGGAGGCTCCGGGCCTCAGCGCCGTGGTCGTCGGCCTCGGCTGGGACGTCCGCACCACCACCGGGGCCGACTTCGACCTCGATGCCAGCGCACTGCTCTGCAACGAGGGGGGCAAGGTCGGTTCGGACGGCAACTTCGTCTTCTTCAACAACCTGAAGAGCCCGGACGGTTCGGTCGAGCACACCGGCGACAACCTGACCGGTGAGGGCGAGGGCGACGACGAGGCCATCAAGGTCAACCTGGCCGGTGTGCCGGCCGATGTGGCGAAGATCGTCTTCCCGGTCTCGATCTACGACGCCGAGAACCGCCAGCAGAACTTCGGCCAGGTCCGCAACGCCTACATCCGCGTGGTGAACCAGGCGGGCGGCGCCGAGATCGCCCGCTACGACCTCTCCGAGGACGCCTCCACCGAGACGGCGATGGTCTTCGGCGAGCTGTACCGCAATGGCGCGGAGTGGAAGTTCCGTGCGATCGGCCAGGGTTACGCCTCCGGTCTGCGCGGTATCGCCCAGGACTTCGGGGTGAACGTCTGACCCGGAGTCGGGTGAATAGTCTTGGGGCCGGGGTCGGCGGGAGTTTGCTCCCGCCGACCCCGGCCTCTGCTGTTCCCCGGGGCGGGGGCCCCCCCCGGGGCCGGGCGCGGGAGGGCCGAAGATCTGTGGGGTTGACGGCCCCCCCGCCGG